>NC_002678.2:5610714-7036071 GCF_000009625.1 Mesorhizobium japonicum MAFF 303099 | reverse complement strand
CCCTACACCCTGATCCGCGACCGACGGGCCGCTCTGCTGGCAGCAGATTGGCGCTCATCGCCAATGATTTCACGGCATTATGGCCACGCCCTCGGCCGTTTTCATGCAATCCTCTGCGCGCGTCGCGTGCAGTCGGCGCCGGGCGATCGGTGCGGCAAGCCTTTGTTAACCCTAATAATGTGTAATCAGGCTGTCGTGGTGTCGTAAACGAAAGCTTGGTCCCGTGAACGCAACCGGTCAGTCCGCAGTCTTCGGCAGGCGCAAGGAACCCCACACGGTCATCATCGCCCGCGGCAACGAGATCAGGCATTTCACGATCCGGCCCTGGCTCGCGGCATTCATCGGCTCAGCACTCGCCGCCATCGCCATCGGCTACCTCCTGGCCACCTCCTATCTCGTGCTGCGCGACGACCTGATCGGCGCCACCACCGCACGCCAGGCGCGCATGCAGCAGGCCTACGAAGACCGCATCTCGGCGCTTCGCGCCCAGGTCGACCGCATCACCAGCCGCCAGTTGCTCGACCAGCAATTGATGGAGAACAAGGTCAGCGAACTGATTGAACGCCAGACGCAGCTCAGCCAGCGCCACGGCCGCCTCGGACCGCTGCTCGAGCGCGCCGAGAACGAGGTGGGAGCAGCGCCCGCCGAGGATCCGGCTGCGGCCGTCAAACCGGACAAGCACGCCGAGGTGACCGGCAACATCAGCCAGCCCGCGCAGAATTATGCGGTCGCGAGCCTGGGTGCCGACCTGGGTGCTGCCGATACCAGGCCGTTCTCCCTGTGGTCGACCCGCACCGATCCGCTGCCCAGCGATTCAGCCGCGGATCGTGCCGACAAGCTGTTCGTCTCGATCAACCAGTCGCTGAAATCCATCGAGAACGAACAACTCACCCGCATCAGCACGCTTGCTGACAATGCCTACAAGAGCGCCGATGCCATCCAGCAGGCGCTGCAGGCGGCCGGACTGCCGGTCGACAGCGATTTCGGCAAGAACGAAAGCGATGTCGGCGGCCCGCTGATCCCACTCGACAGTTCGATGATCTTCGACAGCAAGGTCAAGGAGCTGGACGAAGCCCTGGATACGCTCGACCAGTTGAAGAAGGAAGCGCGCCAGCTGCCGCTTTCCAATCCCGCCCCCGGCCACTCCGTCACCAGCCCGTTCGGCGTGCGGACCGATCCCATCCTCGGCACTGCGGCACTGCATTCGGGCATGGATTTCAGGGCGCCCATCGGCATGGCGGCTAAGGTCACGGCGCCCGGCATCGTCACCAAGGCCGGCTGGAACGGCGGCTATGGCCGCATGGTGGAGGTCGACCACGGCAATGGCTTTGCGACCCGCTACGGGCATCTCAGCGAAATCGACGTGACCGTGGGCGAAAAGCTGGACGCCGGCGCCATCATCGGCAAGACCGGCAGCAGCGGCCGCTCGACCGGCCCGCATCTGCACTATGAAGTGCGCCACAATGGCGAAGCGATCGATCCCTTGCGCTTCCTAACCGTCGGCAAGAAGGTCGCCCAGTATCTCTGAGGCGCGCCAGTCCTGAGCTGATTGGCCCTACCTCTCGAATAAAACCTTCCCGCTTTGATTTCAGGGTGAGTGATCGCCATCCGTGCGGGCCTTGCCGGCTTCCGGCCAGCCGTTTCGCCTCTTTTGCCTCCCGGCTAACGCCTCATTCCCAACGCGCCGGCAGGTGACTTGTCCACGGACGTTCGGCCTGCTGCTGTTGACACAGTTCCAGTTGTAGGATGATATGTATAACCATACACCACAACATCAGCGCCGACCCGACAATGACCATCCACGGCATCTCGCCTGACGTTCTCGCCGCCCTTGAGCATGTGCTGGGGCAGAGCGGCGTGGCTGCCGATACGGCCGACATGGCGAAATACCTCGTGGACTGGTCTGGCGATCATCATGGCGGCGCGCTTGCCGTGCTGAAGCCCGCGTCGGTCGCCGAGGTTCAGGCCGCGGTCCGGCTGTGCGGCACGCTAGGGCTGGCGATGATCCCGCAAGGCGGCAACACCGGACTTGTGGCAGGTGCGATCGACATCGGCACAGCCGGAGGCGCGGTGGTGATCAGCCTGGAGCGGCTGAACAGGATCCGCTCCGTCGACGCCGACAATTTCATCCTGCAGGCCGATGCCGGCTGCATCCTGCAGCACATCAAGGATGCCGCTGACGAGCGGGACTGCCTGTTTCCGCTGGCGCTCGGCGCGCAAGGCAGCTGCCAGATCGGCGGCAACGCCGCCAGCAATGCCGGCGGCGTCAACGTGCTGCGCTACGGCATGGCCCGCGACCTCATCGTCGGCCTGGAAGCGGTGCTGCCGGACGGCGAATTGTGGAACGGCTTTTCCGGCCTGCGCAAAGACAATCGCGGCTATGATCTGAAGCAGCTCTTCATCGGCGCCGAGGGCACGCTGGGCATCATCACCGGTGTCGAGATGAAGCTCTTTCCGAAACCCGGCCGCGTCGAGACCGCCTATCTGGGGCTGCCCTCATTCGAAGCGGCTATATCGCTGTTCAGGCGCGCCCGACGTCAATGCTGCGACCTGATATCCGCCTTCGAGATCATCGGCGCGGAATGCATGGAGCTTGCGCGCCTCGCCGACCCGAACATCGTCACGCCGGTCACCGGGCCAGTCCATGTGCTGATCGAATTGTCATCGAGTGCCGAGATCGATTTGCGCGCCCTGCTGATGAATTTCCTTGCTGATACAATGGAAGAAGAAATCGTCACCGACGCCGTCCTGGCCGAGAGCGGCGCGCAGGCCAGGGCATTCTGGGGCATTCGCGAGGGGCTGGTCGAGGGCCAGGCCAAGCGCGGCTACCATGTGCGCACCGACCTTTCGGTGCGCATCTCCGACATCCCCACGCTCATCGCCCAGGCCCGCCAGTTTATCGAACTGCAGCATCCGGGCTGGATCTCCCAGGCCTACGGCCACGCCGGCGACGGCAACATCCATTTCAACGTCCTGCCGCCGCTTGACCTTGCCGATCCCGACGCCCGCGCCAGAGGCGCCACCATCACCACCGGCCTGTATGACATCACCAACGCCCTCGGCGGCTCGATCAGCGCCGAGCATGGCATCGGACGCACCCGCCAGCGTGTCTATTGGGCGGGAATGTCGGCAGTCCAGCGCCGGCTCGTCAGCACGCTCAAAGATGCGCTCGATCCGGGCGGGCTGATGAACCCTGGCTGCCTCTTTCCCGCGACGGAGACTTTTTCATGAAACAAAGACTGGCCGCCATCGGCACTGTCGAGGCGCTGCCGCACCGGGTCGCGGCGTTCCTCAGCCGCGAGATCGAGTCCGGCGATCTCAATCCGGGCAGCCTGCTGCCGACCGAGCAACAGCTTTCAGAGAAATTCGGCGTCAGCCGCAACGTCGTGCGCGAGGCGATCGCGCAGTTGCGTGCCGACGGCATGGTGGAGGCGCGGCAAGGCATCGGCTCCTTCGTCCTGGCGCCGGAACAGCGCGCGGCGATCCGTATCGACCGCGAGACGCTGAAGGAGGGGCAGAACATGGAGCGGCTCTTCGAGCTGCGTTGCATCCTCGAGGCGGAATCGGCGGCGCTTGCCGCCGAACGGCGCGAGCAGGAGCATCTCGACGCGATCAAGGCCGCACTAGACCGCATGAGCGGCGAGGAGCGCTGGGAAGACGGCAGCATCGACGCCGATCTGCTGTTTCATCGCGAAATCGCCCGCGCGACCGGCAACAGCTACATCCACACCTTCATTTCCTTCGTCTGCGAACAGATCCGCCGCTCGATCTATTACGCGCGGCAGACCAATCCCTTGCACGATCTGGTGGAGGTCAATGTCGGCGAGCATGTGCGCATCTACGAGGCGTTGGTCGCCGGCGATCCGGCGGCAGCCGAGGCCGCCATGCGCGCGCATATTATCGGCGCTGCCAACCGTGTCGGCGTGAAGCTGCCGTCCGCCAGAGGCGAACGCACCGGCGGAGGGAAATGAGCATGGCTGTGGCAAGCATGAGCCGGATTTCCGACGTCTGCCTTCTGGTCGAGGATATCGAGCGAACGGTGGCGTTCTATGTCGACAAGCTCGGCTTTCGCCTGCGCCGCCGCGCCGAGGGCTTCGCCGACTTCCATGGCGAGGGCGTGACACTGGCCGCCTGGGAGATCGACCATATCGGCCAGCATGCCGGCGTCTCGAAACTGCGGTCGCCGCGCCATGCGCACAAGGTCTGCGTCGCCGTCCAGCTCGATGCGCCTGACGAGATCGACCGGCTGCACGCCGAGCTGACGGCAAAGGGCGTGCCGTTCTATGGCCCGCCCGAAAACTATGTCTGGAACGCGCGCTGCGCCTATTTCACCGACCCGGACGACACGCTTTGGGAACTCTACGCCTGGCTCGACGGCGGCCCCGGCGACTACCACGACGAACAGCCGTAGACCACCCGCGCCAAGGGAACGGCGCGCAATGAAGAGACGAGACAGTCTTGCAACAGGAGCGAAAAATGAATGGGAATCACGACATGAACCGCCGCGGCTTCATGAAATCCGGCCTGGCGGCCGTTGCCATGGCATCGAGCGGCATGCAGCTGGTGCTGACTCCGGGCGCGAAGGCCGCCGGCAAGGTCGTCATCCAATATGACTGGCTGATGTCCAACGGACAGATCGGCGACATCGCCGCCGTCGCCAATGGCTACTTCAAGGATGCCGGGCTCGACGTGGAATTCAGCCCGGGCGGCCCGAACGCATCGACCGTGCCGCCGGTGATATCGGGCGCGGCACAGCTTGGCCAATTCTCAGAGACGCCCCAGCTGTTTGCGGCGCGTGCCAGCGGCGTGCCGGTGAAGATCATCGCTTGCGGATTCCGCACCGGCCCCTACGCGCTCACCTCAAAGGCGTCGAATCCGATCAAGGGCGTGGCCGACCTCAAGGGCAAGAAGATCGGCATCCAGCCGACGGCGCGTTTCGTCATGGACGAGATCCTCGCCAAGAACGGCATGAGCGCATCCGACCTCACCGTCATCAATGTCGGCTTCGACAAGGGACCGCTGGTGCGCGGTGATGTCGACGCCATTGGCGGCTGGATCACCAACACGCAGGCGCTCAGCGTCGTCGGCGAGGATCGCATCGATCTTCTGGTGCGCGATCTCGGCTTGAATTCCTATGCCGATGTCTATTTCGCCACAGACGCCGCGATCGAAAAAGATCCGGACACGCTGGCCAAGTTCATCGGCGCGGTCGCCAAGGGCTGGGGCTGGGTGCATGCCAACCCGCAGGAGGCGGTGAAGAAGATGGTCGCCGCTTATCCCGAAATGGACCTCGGCTGGGAAGAGAAGACCGTTAACCTCGTGCTGAAGCTATCGTTCGACGGTGCGACGGCCAAGGACGGCTGGGGCACGTTCGACCCCGCCTCTATCGAAGAGCAGCTGGCGCTGCTCGACAAGGTCGGCCAGTACCCGAACGGGCGCCCGAAGGCCGCCGACGTCTACACCACCAAGATCCTCGAACTTTCGGCTGCCGACCGGCCGAAGCTCGACGCGCCCGCCGCCTGATGGCGAACGCGATCGAAGCCAGCCGGCTGGACGTCGGCTATGGCGGCCGCCAGACGGCCGTCAAGGTGCTTTCCGGCCTCGACCTCAGCGTCGAGGCCGGCTCCTTCCTGTCGATCCTCGGACCGTCCGGCTGCGGCAAGTCGACCTTGCTCAGAGTGGTCGCCGACCTTCTCGACCCCCTCGGCGGCACGATCAGCGTGCTCGGCGACACGCCGCATGCGGTGCGCTCGCGCCGCGACGTCGGCTTCGTCTTCCAGGACTCGACGCTGCTGCCCTGGCGCACCGTGCGCGACAATGTGCGCCTCCCGCTTGGCATCGGGCAAGGCAGCCTGACGCGCAAGATCGAGGATCGCAGCGAAGAATTGCTGGAGTTGATGGGGCTTGCCGGGTTTGGCGAACGCCTGCCGCACCAGCTGTCCGGCGGCCAACGCCAGCGTGTGGCGATCGCTCGCGCCTTGCTTGGCCAGCCGAAGCTGCTGCTCATGGACGAACCCTTCGGGGCGCTGGACGAAATCACTCGCGACCGGCTCAACGACGAGCTTCTCAACCTGTGGCGGCGCACGGGCACGACGATCCTGTTCGTCACCCATTCGATCGCCGAAGCCGCCTATCTCGGCGAGCGTGTCATTGTCCTCGCCGCCAATCCGGGACGGCTAGTCAAGGATCTGGACCTGCGGCCGCTCAAGCAGGACGGCAATCGCTGTTCGCGGGAAGACCCGGCAATCGTCGCCGCCATGGCGGAACTGCGGACCGCGCTGGAGCAGGCATCATGAGGCCGGTGCCGCTCTCGCCGCAATTGTCGATCGCCCTGCCCGTTTTTGGCGCTGCGTCGCTGCTGCTCGCCTGGCAGTATCTGCTGCCGCTTCTCGGCGTGCCGGCCTATATCGTGCCGACGCCGACTGCCATATCGGGCGTCTTCCAGAGAAATTTCGCGCTGCTCATGGACAATCTCAGGCCGACGCTGATCGAGGCGTTGGCCGGCTTCGTCATCGGCAATCTGGCCGCCGTGCTGCTGGCGGTCCTGTTCGTCCACAACCGCATCCTGCAGGCCACCTACTTTCCGATCGTGCTGTTTTTCAACACCATTCCGATCCTGGCGCTGTCGCCGATCATCATCCTGATCTTCGGGCTCGGGATGACGCCCAAGATAGTCATCGCGGCGGTGATCTGCTTCTTCCCGACGCTGGTGAACATGATCCGTGGCCTGGATTCGGCCAGCGACAACGAGCACGAACTGTTCCGGGTGCTGTCAGCGACACGTGCCGAGATTTTCTGGAGCCTGCGCCTGCCCCGCGCGCTGCCGATGCTGTTTTCCTCGCTCCGCATCGCCTCGGCGACGGCAGTCATCGGCGCCATCGTCGGCGAATGGATCGGCTCGGACAAGGGCCTCGGCGCGCTGATCATCCAGGCGAGCTTCAACTACCAGTCGGACCGGCTCTACGCGGCGATCGTGCTGTCATCGTGCCTGTCGATCGTGCTGTTCTGCGCCGTGGTGCTGGTCGAACGCCGGGTCATCAAATACTGAGCAGAGCAATCCCAGGAAAAGTGTGAAGGATTTTCCGTCGGGAATGGCGTCAAAACAAAGAGTTAGAGCAGTTCGCCGTTTCCCTGAAACGGTGAACTGTTCTGAGCTTTTCACCGGCTCGTGCAAGCCTTGCACGAGCCGACCTTTGCACCGCCTTGATCAGTCGGAGTTTTGCGGCTGGCCGTCCCCTCAGGATATGACATGGATCTCTCGCGGGAACCTGGTCAGGGTCTCATGGCCGGTTTCGGTCACCAAAATGGTCTCGCTGATCTCGATGCCCCAGCCATCCATCCACATGCCGAGGATGGAATGGACGACATTGCCGGGTTGAAGCACCGTCTTGTCGCCCGGCCTGAGGCTGATCGTGTGTTCGCCCCAATCCGGCGGATAGGCGACGCCGATGGAATAGCCGATGCGCGACTCCTTCTTCAGTCCGTAACGCTGGATGACCTTGCGCCATGCAGCCTCGACCGCTTCGGCGGTCGTTCTCGGCCTCACCGCATCGAGCACTGCGTCCATGCCCTCGATCACCGCCTTTGCCGTGTCCGCGACACGCGTTGGCGTCTTGCCGAGCTGCATGGTTCTTGCCAACCCGGCGGCGTAGCGGCGGCAGACACCGGCGAGTTCCAGCGCAATCGTCTCGTTCTCTCCAAACCGCCGGTCGCTCCACATGATATGCGGGGCTGAAGCGTTCTCACCGCCGAGGATGGTCGGTGGGAGCGCCGTGATATCGCCGGCAAAGTCAGGGCTGCCGGCGATCTGCGCCGCCTGGATGGCGGCGATGGCATCGCATTCGCGCACCCCTGGCGCGATCACCTCGAAGGCCCGCGCCACGGCCGCCTCGGCCAGGGTCGACGCCTTGCGCAGATAGGCGATTTCTGGTGCCGACTTGACCGCTCGGATCCAATTCACCAGCAGATCGGCGTCGTGCCATTTCGCGTTGGGAAGGCCGGCGACGAGGCGGGCGTGCCCCTTTGGCGAGAAATAATAGGCTTCGAGCTCGATGCCGATATGCCTGTTCCCCCACCCCTTGGCGACGATCCAGCGCGCGATCCAGTCCATGGGATGGCGATCGGCACGCTGGACGTGGTCCTCCGGAAAGCCAACGACATTCTCGGGCTTCATCCAGGCCGTCAGCAGTCCACCGGCCGCATCCATGGCGCGGCCGATCCAGACCGGCTCGACCTCCTCCAAGGGGACCAGCACCACCTGGGGCGTGTAGAATGACCAGCCATCATAGCCGGTGACGTAGTGCTGGTTGGCAACGTCGTTGACGACAAGGAGTTCGAGACCGCGCTTCGCCATCTCGGCGCGGATGTTGCGAAGCCGCTCCTGGTACTCGTCACGGGCAAACGGCAATTCGATCATCTTTGCTCCATGCTTTTTTCAACGATTGCGGGCCTCGCCCACCATTGAAGCGGTTTCGCCATAGCGGCAATCGGCCAAGGGCGGCAGGTGAACAGGTCCTAAGCCCGGTACGGCTTGCGGCCGTCCTAGGTGGGATGTCGCTCTCGATCTATTTTTGAATTCCATTTGACTGAATAAATCTTTGGTGCGAACCTTGCGTCAACCGAGGGCGCAAGTCATGGCATTGCGGGGGACCAATCAGGAGTTCGGGCGGCCGTACAACCGGCGCATCGTGCTAGAGTCCATCCGCCTGCATGGACCGATCGCCCGCGGCGAGATCGCCAGCCGTGTCGGGCTGACCGTCCAGACCGTCTCCACCATCGTTCGCGAATTGGAGGAGCAGGGCTACATCCTTTCGGTGCGTGAAGAACCCAGGGGGCGCGGCCTGCCGCCGGCGACGCTGCGCATCAATCCCGAGGGCGGCTATGCCGTCGGCATCCACATCACCCCGCTCGGCATCAATGCCGCTTTGATCAATCTGAGCGGCGACGTGATCGAGAGCACCTACCGAGAAGCCCCGAACGCAACGCCCGACCATGCCTTCGAGATGATCGGCGCGATGGTGATTGAATTGACCGGATTGCGAGCCGGCGGTCGGGTGCTTGGGGTCGGCCTGGCCCTGCCCGGACCGTTCGGAGTCGAATCCATGAGTTTCGTCGGCCCGACCACCATGACCGGCTGGCAGGATGTGGCGCTGCGCGAGCGGCTGGCGGCCTCGACCGGACTGCCTGCCTTCTTCGAGACCGACATGGCGGCCGCCGCCATGGGCGAGCGGCTCTACGGCCTCGGCGCCCAATTTTCCGAGTACTACTATCTCTATTTCGGTGTCGGCCTTGGCGGCGTCATGGTTCATGAGGGCAGCGTGCAGCGCGGCGCTTGGGGCAATGCCGGCGAGGTCGGGCACATCCCTGTCGTTCCCGGCGGCGAGGCCTGCCCCTGCGGGAACCGGGGTTGTCTTGAAAGATACCTCTCGCTCGAGGCGCTCCGGCGCTGGAACGGCACGGAGGCCGACTGGGTCGCGGAAGTCGCGCCGATCTTTCACAATGCCGTCGCTGTCATCGAAAACCTGTTCGACCCTGAAACGGTCATCCTCGGCGGGCTGGCGTCCACCGACCTGCTCGAACGGCTGGCTGGTTCGACCGGCGGCCTGCACAACTCCGTCTCGGCGCGCAAGGACCGCATCGCGCCCCGGCTGATGGTCGCGCGCGGCGGGCAACATTCGGTGTTGCGCGGCGCCGCCGCCCTTGCGGTTTCGGGAGTGCTGTCGCCGCGCTTCGGCCAGATGTTCGCCGCCGAGCGCGAACGCGGCCGCGATCTTCTGACGGCCAAGGAGATTGCGGCATGAGCGAACCGCTGCTGGTGCTTGACAACGTCACCAAGAATTACGGCGCGATCGAAGCGCTGAAGGGGATCAGCTTCTCCATCGGCAAGGGCGAAGTGGTGGCGTTGCTCGGCGACAACGGCGCCGGCAAATCAACGCTGGTCAAGATCATCGCAGGCGGGTTGGAGCCGACTTCCGGCCGCATGCTGTTCGAGGGCAGGGAGTTCCTGGCGAGATCGCCGGCCGAAGCCAAGGCGGCGGGCATCGAAACGGTCTACCAGGACCTGTCGCTCTGCACCAATGTCGACGTGGTGGCCAATTTCTTCATGGGCCGCGAGATCACCAGGAAGGTGTTCGGCATTCCCGTGCTCGACGAGCGCGCCATGGAAGCCGTCGTTGGCAAGGCGCTGGCCAGTGCCGGTACCCGTATTCCTTCGCTGCGCACCAATGTCGAACATCTTTCGGGCGGCCAGCGGCAAGCCATCGAGCTCAACCGCTTCGTGCATTGGGGCGGCAAGCTGGTGCTGCTCGACGAACCGTTCGCGGCGCTGGGCGTCGAGCAGACGCGGCGCGGTCTCGACATGATCCGCCAGGTGGCGAGCCAGGGCATCGGCGTCGTCATCATCACCCACATCATGCAGCAGGCTTTTCAGGTCGCCGACCGGATCGTGGTGATCCGGCAGGGCGTCGTGGCCGGCGATGTCGCACGCAACAAAACAAGTCCCGATGCGGTGATCAACATGATCACCGGGGAGACGCTCGCCGGTGCCGGACCGGCGGGCTGAGGGACACAAGAGGGGTCCGGCTCAACAGGAGCGAACGACATGAAGCGAATACTTCTTGCTGTCTTCGGTATCCTGGCACTGGCCGTTGCCACGCTCACGCCGGCATTCGCCCAGTCCAAGGGGACCGTCTACTATCTGGTGCCGACATTGCTCGATGAATTCCAGACCGGTTCGGTCACCGCGCTGGAGCTGTTCCTGAAGCAGGTCGGCTACGACATAAAGACGCTGAACGCCGACAACAAGACCGACGCGCAGCAGTCGCAGATGAACGACGTCATCGCGCTGAAGCCGGCGGCGATCATCCTGGCGGCGGTCGATTTCAATGCGCTGAAGCCGTCGATCGAGGCGGCGCGCGCCGCCGGCATCCCGGTGGTCGAGTTCGACCGCCAGATCACCTCGACGCCTTCCGACTTCACCTCGGTGGCGGGCACCGTCGAGATCGGCCACATCGCCGCCGATCAGGCGGAAAAGCTGCTGAAAGCCAAGAACGGGTCGGTGAAGGGCAAGGTGCTGCAGGTGCTGGGTGACCCCGGCGATCCCTACACGCTCGACATCCAGAAAGGTTTCGAGGAGAAGATGAAGGCGTTCCCGGATGTCAAGATCATCTCGCTGCCGGCCATGCAGTGGGAAGCCAGCAATGCCGGCACCATCGTTGCCGACCAGATGCTGGCAAACCCCGACATCGACCTGATCTTCAGCCATGCCGCGCATCTGTCGGTCGCCGCCGTCGCCTCGCTCGAGGCCGCCGGCAAGAAGCCGGGCGATGTCATGCTGATGAGCTCGAACGGCGCTCCGGTCGGCCTCGACCTGATCCGCAAGGGCTGGCTCAACGTCGAAGTCGAACAGCCGCTCTACGCGCAGGCCGCGGCCGTCGCCATGTTCATGGACAAGGTCGTCAAGAAGCAGGAGATCAAGCCCGGCGACTATGACGTGCTCGGCCTGAAATCGACCGTGACCAAGGAAGCCTGGGGTCCGAACATCAAGATCCCGGGTGCGGCCATCACCAAGGAAAACGTCGACAATCCGGCCTTCTGGGGCAACCAGAAGCCGCCAACGGACACCGTCAAGTCAGTCGAATAGGCACACCGCATAAGCCGCTCCGGGCCACTCTGGTCCGGAGCCACTCCTCCGCAATTCCAATCCGCGCAAGATCGTCACCGAAAATCGCGTTTTCGGGGTCATGCGCCAACCGGATCAGCCCATGAACCCCCGCACCCGCCAAACCCTGGAGTTCGTCCTCGACAACCTCGTCTGGTTCATGCTGGTCTTCGTGCTGGTGGTCTTTTCCATCTTCATCCCGAACTATTTCCAGCTCGGCATCTTCGCCAACATCATCGAGGCATCGAGCGTGCTCGGCGTCATGTCGATCGGCCTGGCGCTGGTCATCATCGCCGGCCACATGGACCTGTCGGTCGAATCCGTCGCCGCACTCAGCGCCATGGCGGTCGGTATCCTGTTCTGCTCGTCGGGCATCGGCCTTGGCGTTCAACTGCATCCGGAATGGCTGATGGTCCCGGTGTCGCTGCTGCTGGCGCTGACCGTGGGCGGCCTGATCGGAGCCTTCAACGGGTTTCTGGTCGTCAGGGTCAAGATGAGCGCCTTCATCATCACGCTGGCGTCCTACATCTGGGTGCGCGGCCTGGTGCTGGTCATTTCGGGCGGCCGTTCGGCGCAGGATTTGGCACCGGCGATCCGCTGGTTCGGCATCCAGCGGCTGATCGGCCTGCCGCTCACCGCCTGGATCGCCATCGCCTGTTTCGTCGTCTTCTCGCTGATCATGGCCAAGACGCCGTTTGGGCGGCACCTGGTGATGATCGGCGGCAACGAGACGGCGACCTTCCGCGCCGGCATCCGGGTGAACCGCAATCTCATCATCGCTTTCGTGCTTGCCGGCGCCATTGCCGGCCTTGCCGGCTGGCTGCTGGCGATCCGCACCTCGGGCGCCACCGCCAATCTCGGCGTCGGCCTGTTGTTCAACGCCTTTGCCGCGGTCGTCATCGGCGGCGTCAGTCTGAAGGGCGGCGTCGGCACCCTGCCCGGCGTCTATGCCGGCGTGCTCCTGCTCTCGGCCATCAACACGGCGATCAATCTGATGGGGCTGCCGGCCAATTTCACCCAGGTCATCCACGGCCTGCTGGTGCTTGCGGCCGTGCTCCTCGACGCCTTCAAGCAAACCATTCGCCAAAGACTGGCATGACAGGACGGCTCGCATGACCGGACGATTGAAAGACAAGGTGGCGCTGATCATCGGCAGCGCGCGCGGCATCGGCAAGGGCATCGCATTGCGCTTTGCCGAAGAAGGCGCACGGCTGGTTCTGGCCGACAGCGAGGCCGAGGCCGGGCAAGCGACCGCGGATGAGCTCGGTGTCCCTTTCATCGGCACCGACATCTCGCAAATGCGCGACGCCGAGGCCTCGGTGGCACTGGCGCTGAAGCGTCACGGCCGGCTCGACATCATCGTGCAGAATGCCGGCATCTATCCCTGGCAATTGATCGAGAACACCAGCACCGACGACTGGGATCGCGTCATGGCCGTCAATCTGCGCGGCACCTTCAATGCCACCCGCGCAGCCCTGGTGCCGATGAAGGCGCAGCGCTCCGGACGCATGCTCTACACCTCCTCCATCACCGGACCGCATGTCACGAGCCCCGGCCACGGCCATTATTCGGCGACAAAGGCAGGCATCAACGGCTTCATCCGGGCAGCGGCGCTGGAGTTCTCCGGCTACGGCATCACCGTCAACGGTGTCGAACCCGGCAACATCCTGACCGAAGCCATCCAGCAGCATCGCGGTGCCGCCTACATCAAGAACATGGAGGATTCCATCCCGCTCGGCCGGCTCGGCAGCCCGCGCGACGTCGCCAATGCCTTCCTTTTCCTGGCCTCGGACGACGCCGGCTATATCACCGGGACGACCATTGTCGTCGACGGCGGGCAATTGCTGCCCGAGGGCAATGATTTTCGGATGGTGCCGCCTTGATCGCCCAAGTCTTTCGCACGGCGCAGGAGCGATCCGGCCGGCAGAGGCGTCAGGAAGCTCGCCCCTCTGCGGCCTGCAACCCCTGACCAACGAAAAACCCGCCACGGGAGCGACCCGCGGCGGGCTTTTGGAGTGGCTACATCCCGGAGGAATCGACCGCTTGCAATTGTATTGTGAACCGCGTGACCGTGTTAGCCTATGGTGTGATCGCGGAAGACAAGGCCATCACTTGCGATTGCGCCGAAAAGCCCTCGCGCCCTTGCCAAGCGACTTGGCGGCCTCGTCGGCGTCCTGCCAGCCTTTCAGCTTGATCGTCTTGCCCGTGCCCAGCACGGAGGACAAAAAGAACTGCTCGATCTCCTGGCGCAAATCCCGCGGCAAATGGTCGGCGGCCATGGGCTTGTCCGGCGCATCCTCCTTGCGCGGGCAGAAAATATAACGATCGTTGCGGATGACCGTCCCATCGGGGTCTTTCTGCTTCACCCGCAATGCACCGAGCAGATCGCATTTGATCACCACGCCGGGTGCTGTGGCGGCCTGGTGGATCACCATCCCGTCGAGCGGATCACCATCCTCCCCGACGGTGGAGGGTACAAACCCCCAGTCATAAGGGTATGTGTTGCCGATCGGCAGCGGTCTTGAATATTGAAAGACGCCCGTCTTGGGGTCGTAGGCGAGCTTGGCGGCTGCTCCTCGCGGCGTTTCGACGACAACGCGAAACAGGTTCTCAGACTTCGCAGGGAGTTTCAGAAAGTTTGTCATGGCTCATGCATCCAGTGCCCAGATCACAGTAGCACGCGTGAACAGGCAAAAGGTTCCCGCATGGCCAACCGACGAACGGAACCTGGCGCCGATACAAAAGTTCAACACTGGCGTGGAAAGGGAGAGTGTGATGGCCAAGGTTTCGCCGCATACGCTCAAAGGTATCGGCTATGTGGTCTCGACGGTAAGCGTCATATTGCTGGCGGTGGTCAGCTGGAAAAGTGCCTCGCAAGACCCGGTGCTTGCGGCATGCCTGTTTGGTGGCGCCGCGACATCGATCGCGGGCATGTGCTGCCGCTGGACATCCTATGCTGTCGAAAAGCGGCAGAACAAAATGTAGCGCGCCGGTCTTGTTCAGTCGATCTTGCGCGCAGCGTTGAACGTGGGTTGCACGCCCCGCAAACAAGCGCGCTAAAATGGCTCATGCAGGCGCGCCGATACGCAAACAGCATCCGGGCACGGGCTATGCAGCCGGGCTTGGCCATCCTCACTCCATAACGATACCAAGCACCGCCGCCTTCTTCGTGACGAGGGCTTTCAGATCCGCGTCAGAACGGTCAGTCCCCGTTTTTTGACGAAGCACTTCGATAAATTCGGCCATCGATAGAAAGGCAGGGTCGTCATGCTCCGTGAGCATCGTTTCGACCGCCTTGGCCACGTCGACGGTATCCGGTCCAACTGTCGTCTTCATTTGCCACCTCCGCGCAAGGTCGCCTTAGCGGTCAAGAAACTTTGAAGCCCTGCTAACGTTCCCATCGGCGAAATCGCAACCTGCGAAAAGCCTGCGGAGAATGGCTCGTCCGCGTGGTCGACGGCGACGAGGAACTAACCCGATCGTTCGATCTGGAGTCTTTCGCCCTCGCCTTCGCAGAAGACCAGCGGATACGCTTGGGGCTTGCCGACTTCAAACGGATCTAGGTTCAATGCTCGGAAGCATCAGGCGCCCATCGTCCTGCCTCCCGGAAGGACCAAATCGCATTTTCAAGACGACGTGGGATGGTGGGCGATGACGGGCTCGAACCGCCGACATCTTCGGTGTAAACGAGCGTTCGAACCGCAGAAACCTCGCATTTCCGGGCTTTTTTATGCCGTTTGCGCCCGGATATTCCTGCCGAAACCGGGCGCTTGCGAGGGTTATCTGGGCGCTTTCTGGGCGCGCACATATAGGAATTTTACCGAGCTCCCGGAGAGCCCGGCCGTTAACCCAGAAACTGCTTGCGTGCGTCCTCCACCAACGTGGAAAGAGTGCGCAAGTAATGCGCAATCAGTGCCTTGGCATCCACGCCTCTTACCTCCGGCGGAGCCTCTCTGAACACATTGACGATCTTCACGAGTTCAGCGGGAAGGCTGACGGGGTAAAAGTCCTCCTGCCCATCCGGGAATCGTACTTTCCACCCGCTCGCCCCGCCATATTCGCTATGTCCCACTATGAACCCGACCGCGTAGGGTGGCGCCGGCCGCGGTATGTCGCCTGCTGAAAAACTCGAGACACGGAGTGCCGTACTTGTGTGCTGACCAACTTGTTTTTCAATCTTGTTTCGCAATTCGATAAAGAACCGCATCACAGGATCGTCCTTCATCTTGGTCTTGTGAGGTTCATACCACGCGTCAAAGCTCTCAACGTCATTGCGCATGTTTTGCAATGATAGTGTGACCATGCGTCCGAACACTACTGCATTCATCAGACCGGATTGGTAGCGTGTGGGCTGTTCATCCATGTCCTTTAAGCCGAAATAGGCTGCCTTCAGCCTAGCTTGGGCTCCCGAAATTGCTTCGTGAGCTGTAGCCATGTCTCTTCCCTCGCCACGTCAAAAAGATCAGCGTACTTAGACATGCACGGTGCGGCAAGGGAGGTTCATTTTGGAACGTGGCCTATCGGGGCAAATCCGCCCCTGCGACGCGGCGCGCGTAGGCGACCTCGACGCCGACTACTTCCTCATCCTTGGTGGCGACCGTGCCACGAGCGCCACCGTCGTAGCATGTCCAAAACCAGGTGCCTGCCGAGGGTCCATGCTGTTCCTTCATGATGCGCCCGACACCTGTGTCGCCGAAGCTTGCAGCGAAATCGTAATGAGCTGTCTGTCCACCGATGACGGTCCGATCCCATGTGAGCCGGACGCGGGCACCCCTGGCATGGACGAAGTTGAAGGCCTCGACCTTGCTGTCGAAGGTCTCGATCGCGTGGTTGTTCTCCACAACCTGCCAGCCGCGCCGATAGGCGGATCGGACTGTGAGGCGTTCGCTATCCACGAAACCGTTCCGTGTACAAGGTGATTTTGCCGTCGACCTTCATCGGCTTGTGGATCATGAGGCGCTTGGGCAAGTGCTCAGGACGACACGATCACAAAGCCCACGAGAGGAGAAGCAAACCAAGGGCAACAGGCAGGATCGCCGCCAAGGCGCCCTCGATCATCAGCAATTCGTTATGTTTGAACACGTGGAACCTCGCCATCCTGGATTTTGGGTACAATTTCCAACTCTCCAGACAGTTCCCGTCCTCCAGCGTTTGGCTTGAAGTAGGACCTAAGTCCGCTCACTGTCGGCCATAAGTCCCGCCCTGGAACATATTCCGACCTTTTTACTTGAATCGGGCCGGTGGGGCGCGCCGGGTCGGGAGGATCACGAAATGGCTTTAAACGACGAACTGTGCGACGTGTTGATGGAATTCAACTGCCCGGCCTGTTCACAACCTATCGTCAGATTCGGTTCCTGGCTCCGCACAATTGGAAGCTTCAGATGCGTCGGGTGCAACGCGATGGTGCGCATAGGCTACGAAGAGAAGCTGTCTATCTTTGCGAGCTACCTGAAAGGCCGGCAAAAGCCTGGCAGCGGCAGGGCGCCAGAACGCCGACCCCATCGGCTAATTCCTGCGGCATGACGAAGCTATCAGACCTTGGCCCGCCTATCCCCGGGAAGCGCCATGGCACCGAACCGACCCTGGAGGAAGACAACTTCTATCCCTGCCCGATCTGCGGTCAGATGGTCGACCAGCGGGATTTGCGCCAGGTTCTCTGGCACGAAGAGCCTGGGCATAAACCGCTGGACCCTGAAGACGGCGCGACAATCATTGTGTTCCCGGGTGTACGAAAATAACGACCGGTTGCGAGGTGGAAAGTATCAACTCAGCGGCCAGCCACAAGCCGGCGCCCATGAAAAACAGGACCACAAACGCGAATAGCACCAGCCGCAGACGCGGCGAGATGATTGATGCGGTGGGACCTGTCGTAACAGCAGAGATCTGGTCTGTTTCAGGGAAGGTTTTGAGGTCTTCTTCATTTTCGTGGTGCTTTGGGAAGCTTCGAATCCTCGGCCAGATCATCAAAAAGCAAGACTACAGCCTTCGCCGCTTCTGATTTGCAGGAATAGTAGCGCCTAGCTCCATCTGCGCACGATTCCACGATCCCTTCCTCTGTTAGAATCGCGAGATGCTGTGATGAGGCCGAAGGGGAGAGACCAATCAGCGCGGCCAATTCCCCCACCGGTTTTTCGCCGTCGATCAAATGGACGACGACCAAGAAACGGTTGCGGTTGCCGAGAACGGCGAGCCATCGTGCCACCTCAGCCGCTTTGTTGCGGAAGCTGAGGGGTTTCGCTCGTTTGCGTCGCGATGCAGAATTGGCCTTAATTTCTGCTAGCCGCTGTCTGACGTAGGATTCCATCGTCGCCCTTGTGCACAGGAAAAGCCCGCCACTGACGAAGCAGTGACGGGCTCTTGTTTGTCCGCTCGGTCGAGGGGTCTTCCGAGCAGATAATGAACCTCGTGGGCGCTAATTGGTTCCAGACAGCTGGGGGACAAAAGCGGCAGAATCGTGAGGCATGGCTTCTTCGTCATCCTGTCTGCCTATGCCCCAGCCGATCACAGCAAGCAACACCAGCCTAAAAGCATCCCAAGGACAGGCTTCCCTATTGCCGCGGGTGCTCTCATGTTGGCGCCTCACCAGCCCTAGTGGCCCGCGACACCTTGGGGATGCGCGGGCCGACCAAGATTTGGGTCTTTGGTCAGCGGCAGACTGCTGAAGAGCCGGCCGCCTCTAGTCAAATAAGCGGTAAAGACCGATGTTCCACCCTCATACGAAAAAAGCCCGCCGCCTTTCGGTAGCGGGCAACTAATACGGAGTAGTACAGTGGGCCCGCCTCAATGGCGGAAGAAGCGGGCCCGGCCAAGGATGCGGGTCTTGGCCAGCAGCGTTATGCTGCCGTCACAGGAACAAGCCGTTGAATATCAGGTTCCGCTTATACGTAGAAAAGGCCCGCTGTCCCTTGGGGAGAGCAGCGGGCAAGTCGGGGGCTGGGATCAACCAGCCTAGGTCAAACGAGCGGCAGAAGTGGAGGTCACTTGGACCGTGGGCCGCGTGCGCCGCAGTTGCTTGATCTCCTTCGTTTCCTGGATGGTTTAGCACAGGCAGATTCGACAACAAATTAGAAAGAGTGCATATTTTCCGTATGAGGGGGAACTTCATGCGCTTTCATCTTAGGACATTGAGTTTGTCTGTCGTATTTTTGACGGGGTGCTCGGCCGACTACTTGAACCATTACGATGGCGTCACTTTAGCTGCTGGAGACGCTAACCACACCAACATGCTTTTGCAGACGGTCGATCCGTTCAGTCCGAACAGTCAGAACACTCACATAGAGGGCGATGGCGCCCGCGCTGTCGCCGTTGTCAACAGCTACCGGCGCGTAAGCTCTCGCAGTGGAGGCGATCTGGACTGCGCTGGCGGCAAAGGGAACAATCCGGTTGTTGTCGGCCCCGTAAAGATCACCGGCGCCGATCCCAACGGATTGGATCGCGATCATGACGGGATCGGGTGCGAGAAATAGGAGAAGGCCAGTCCAATTCCGGTGTTTAGGAGATTTCCTCCTATGACCCTGATGAACTTAAGGCTATCACGGTCGCCCTCGACGTCGAAGAATGGGAAAAATTGTGATCGCTACGCCGATATCTGTGTCGTTTGTTGTCCCGGTCTATTCCGGCCAGAAATATCTTCGGAGCCTCGTGGCAGAAATCGAGTCCCTTGGCGCTCAATGGAGTGCCTCCAATGCTCCGTTTGAAATCAGGGAGATCTGCCTGGTCGACGACAATGCTATCGACGGATCCGGAGAGCTGATCGACACCCTTGCTGCCGAAAATCCGCTGGTGCGTGCTTTTCATCTGTCGCGAAATTTCGGCCAACACCCGGCTACAATAGCGGGTATCATACGATCGAGTGGGGACTGGATCGTCACGCTCGATGAAGACCTTCAGCATCCACCAAGTTCGGTAAACGAACTTTTCCGAATGGTCGCAGAGCGTGGAAGCGACATCGTGTATGCGAACGCGGAAAGTGCCGTTCATCAGAGCCTGATACGGGACCTTGGGTCGAGGGGATATAAAGCCTTCGTTGAAAGAGCCAGCGGCAATCCGAACATCCGAATGTTCAACAGTTTTCGATTATTGCGAGGGGAGATCGCCAGGGCTGCCGCTGCCGCGTGTGGCCACGATACATATTTCGATATGGCACTCTCGTGGTTCACACAGCGCGTCGATATTGTTTCGATGCGCCTAAAGGACGAGCGGTTCATTCAAGGTAAGGTCAGCGGGTACCGATTCAGCAAATTAGTCTCCCATGCCAGACGCATGATTATGTCGGCTGGAGCAAAACCTCTCCGCCTCGCCGGCTTTTTTGGGGTCTTATTCAGCGCCGCCGCACTCGTTGGCGGTGCGGCCCTGGTATTGGTTCACTTCATCTTCCCAGCTGCTGTGGAGGCGAAGGGATGGACCTCCCTCATCCTGGCCATCGTCCTCTTCGGCGGCTTGACAATGATGCTCATCGCTGTCGTGCTGGAATTTCTCTCGGTATTGGTACTTCGGGCACATGGAAAGCCGCTATTTTTCCTCATCGATCGGTCGTCAGATGAGGCCATAGAGCGCTATTTTTCAAACCCGGAAAAAGTAGCAAAAGCCCAGGTGCGGTTGCCTACACAAAGAGTCTAGCGGTCCTCGGATTTTTGGCGCGGTACCGCAAAAACCCAAAGCTGAAATAAGAGGAAGTTTAGCATAGGGATAAGGACGCTGATGATTGCAAATGTCAGCCATCCCGAGAAATGGCCGGATCGTGACAGGTTCGTTACGACAAAAATGATCGTTATGTTTGTGGTTTGCACGACGCAGAATCTGAGCCATTCGACACCGAGCCGACCTTTTGAGAGGAAGGTTAGCTTGCGATGGCCAATGAACGAAACCGGCATAAGGGCTCCGTAGGCGGCGTACGCCGCAATCGTTTCGCTGACACCAATTTTTACAAGGATGTTGGCCAGCGCGAAATACATGGCCGTGTTGAAGAACCCCACCATGGCGAAAGTCGAGATCCGCCTGGCTCTCTCGAATGCAATGTTCAACGGCGGCCCGACGCGTAATATTGCGCCCCTAAGGGAACAAATCCCATCGCATCGTCTATCCGCCTCAAGGCGCCGTCTATCGACGGAACATTGAGGATATATTGCCCGCCGATATCGCGAAGGCCGGCATTTTCCAGGTGCCTCATGACCTGCCTTTTCGAGAGTAGAACAGCGTCTACATCAAAGGCGCAGTTGGAGACAATTCGCCTCGTCACAGGGTTGTAAGGATTATGTTCAAATATGACCACCATCCCACCTGGACGAGTGACACGGGCCAGTTCTTGAGCGAAGAGCTTCCACTTGGCTGGGGGGACATGATGCATGACGCATATTGCGTACGCCGCATCAAATTCGTTGTCCGGGAAGGGAAGAACGTTGCCGTCCGACACGGCATAGGCAACACCCGGGTTCCTTATCTCGGCCTCTGCGATGCATTCGGAAGAAGGATCGACCCCTGTTAAACGGCCGACCTTTCCACTCAAGAGGCCGTGGTAGTTTCCTATTCCACAGCCTACGTCGAGGACGGACAGCCCACCCGGCGCACCGACTTCTCTTGTCAGGATATCGATCAGCCGAACCGCTTTCGCGCGCGTGAAGAAGTCGACGTCGAGGCCAGAAAACGAGATCGCGCTGTTGACCGTGTCTGCGTAGGTATTCCTGTAGGCATCGAACTCGCTGCCGGCCATTTCCAAACCTTTTTTTGTCACGTCCCGGCCGATCCGCCCGACCTGTGTCGGCATTGTCCAGCAGGCTATCCGACTAGGGCATGCACCTGGCGTGCGCAATAGGAAACGATACTTATGCAACGGTGATGTCGCGTTCAACCTGCCAAGGCAAAAAAGTCGAGCAGCGCCTTTCGGTGCTGCAGTCAATCGTCTACAAGCGCCACCAAAGCTTGGATTGGGACGTGCGGTTACAAGGCGAGATGGAACACGAAATGCAGCATAGTCTGACCAGTAAGATGGCGTATGGCTTCACCATCACATTGATCGCCTTGTCGATTATTTCCTTTTTTCTCCTTACGCCCCTCGGGCATTGGCAGGCCGATGAGTTTCACTTCGGATACGTCTACAGGACTGACGGCGTAAATGCGCTGCTTCAGGAGCTTACAGGTTGGGCGCCGCGGCCGTTCTCCGAGCTGATCTCCTACCTCTATCACCACACGGTTGAGGTAACTGGGAAAAGGCACATCGGCGCCCTGCTGATCACGCACTGGTTAGCGATGATAGCGGCGGCGCTGGGTCCAATACTTTTTCAAAGAACATCCTCTGACAGAACCGTCCCCCTGTTGCTCGCGTCGGCACTCGTGCTGTTGAGCGTTGTCGGTCGGGATAATTCAGAGGTCTTCTACTGGGTTCAAGCCGCGCTGCCAAACATGCCAACTCTCGCTGCCGTTTTCTTTGTAGCGTCGGTGTTCTTGTTCACCGACCGCCCCATTTACCAAAAAGCTTGGCTGGCCGTCGGCGCACTCATAATTGGCGCTCTTTCTTCCGAGATTGGTGCGACATTTGCCTGGATAATGAGCTTCCTCATGATTTCGTACTGGGCCTTATATAGGCGTCGTTTTATTCCAGTAACCGGCTCGGTGGCAGCGATATTCGTCCCTGCATTGATCGTTTCCGGGCTCGTTTTCTATTATTTGATGATGGGAAGGTTGAGCATGTCTGCCGAAGCCTCGGCAGGGTCCGCGACGGCAAGGGTTTTCTCCAGCTCGGTGCTTGCGACAGTGAAGCAGTTCGTAGTCGATTCCTTATTTTATGGAAATAACGTTGTCAGCTCTCTTGGCCAGAGATCTCATAACAAGCTTATTTACATTGGGATATTGCCTAAGTTAGCGTTCCTTACGTGTTCTTTCCTTTATTTTAGAACGCTTCGTGCCGCTCCTGGCGATCGGATGTTGGCCGCCGTCTTGTTTCTTTCGTCTGCCGGCGCCGCATTTTTTGTGCTGTTCATCACCTACTACCAGTTCGGTGGTGGATGTTGCAGTCGGCATGCAACAATGGAGCAGGCTTTACTGTGGGTAGCGATCCTCGCCGCTGGGAGATTTCTGGCAACTTTTTTTAGCTTCAGTCCGGCCACCAACGCGAGGTATCGGGCAATATGTGTGGCCGCATTGCTCTCGGTCGTGCCGTCCATATTGCTGACGGCTCGGCCGCTGGCCATTAACTACTCCAGATTCGTCGAGATCAGGACGAAAAATGATTACATATGGGATCATCGGTTCGACGCCGGTTCAACCATCGTCCTGAAAAAATACCAGCCTGGCGAAATCACCGGCGGGGGTGAGCTTTATTTCCAGGAGGGTCTGTACGAGAAAGGGGATCGCAAGCTGCCATCAGCGTGGGCTGCCGACCTTTTCATGAAATACTTTGGGAAAGACAAACTGAAGGTGGATGGCAGCTGACGTTCGCCGTATACCTGCCGCAAGCGACCGCTTCAGTTGCCCAGTGGCGCGCCTAGCAAACGCCGATGATTCCGTAGCCCTCGTTGGCCGGTGTCACATCAGGAGATTCACGGCCTAGCATAAAATTCTCGCTGCCAGGATAGGGTGTAATCAATCCCGTCGGGGAACGATGTCGCCGGCCTCCACCCCAGTTCCTTTTCGGCGCGCTCGATGGACAGGACGTTGGATGGTACATCAAATGGTCTTGATGGCTCACGTTTGATCATGGCCCTCTTGCCTAACGATGTTTCAATCGCATGGATGACGTCGAGGATCGATTGACCATTGCCGCCTCCGCCGACATTAAAAGTGCGCTTGGCGCCGTTGTAGTTGATGAGCCGGGCGACGAAATTGGCGACATCCTCGACATAAACATAGTCGCGGCGAGCGCTGCCATCGCCGTAAACAGTGACTTGCCGATCGCTCTGAATCAGGTGCCCGGCAAACGCAACCAGACCCTGATTGTGCGCCTCAACCTGCCATGGACCGAATGGATTGGCCAACCGCACAATGAAACTGTTGAGGCCGTATTTGCGCTCGTACAATCGAACGTAGTGCTCAATCATTAGTTTCGAAACACCGTAGGCCCCAACGGGGTTGGTAGGACTATCTTCCCTAATGGGAATCTCGTCGACCTCTCCGTAGACAGTCCCTCCCGAGGAGAAATAGATTATTCGCTTTACTCCAGACCTGACGCAGGCATCGAGCAGCTCGACTGAGGGAATGACGCTGTCGCGAATATCGGCTGCCATGTCCGCATCCGCAGTCGATGGCCAAGTGGAATGGACAAGGTGGATTACGGTGTCGTGACTTTGCAGAGCCTTCGTCACCGCCAAATTGTCTCTGAAGTCTCCTTCGAACCAAGCGATTTCACGTGGCAGTGGTGCAATACCTTTTCGGCGCCCAAAGGCAGTCACCGACAGACCCTCAGCGCTCAGGCGCCGGCATATATTCGAGCCGATGAAGCCGCCGCCGCCAAGGACCAGACATTTTGCAACCATTACGCTCGATCTCGCTGCGAAAATTGCCAGCTACTCCATTGACCCGGAAAAGTACAGCGGACGCTTCAAAAGCGTCATTCGTAGCGCGGCGCAGCGCGATAACAAAATAAAGGCCGACCGGAGCGAGCACTGTCCGGCGGATTAGTCAACACTAAACAAACAATGCCTCATCGCTCATGAAATTGGCGAAGGAACTTAATGCATTTATACTGCGGCTACTTTCGCAGACGTCACGCAACAGTCTCATGGTGGCTCGGCTCCGAAATGCAGGCAATGCGCACTGCCAAGTGACACAGCTAAGGACCGTTCAAGTGGCGGCGGAAGAGCAGCGACCGACGGAGCGAGCTACCTTTCTCATCCGCCGCGCAGCACCCGCCAGATGTCGCCCCAATAGGCGGTAACGAGCGACGCAAGGGCAGCGGCGGCCATGCCGGTGACGCCGAGTGCACCAAGCCCCATGAGCTTCCAGCGCGTCACCTCGGCCGTCACTTCCTTAACGCTGGTCATGTCGGCATTGAGCTTGCTGACCGCGCTTTCGGTGGCGGTCACGCGATCGACCAGTTCGTCGGTCTTTTGATACATTTTCGCACGACTGGAGGCGGCGCGCTGTTCCGATTGCTCGTAGCTCAGCGCGGCTCGCGCATCGCTGTCCTTGATATCACGCCGGATCTCGGTGATGTCGCGCTGCATGTCCTGCGTGGCTTGCAGCAGGCCGCCGATCATCATCTCAAGGCTCTTCG
The DNA here is from genome assembly GCF_000009625.1 of Mesorhizobium japonicum MAFF 303099. NCBI lineage: Bacteria > Pseudomonadati > Pseudomonadota > Alphaproteobacteria > Hyphomicrobiales > Phyllobacteriaceae > Mesorhizobium > Mesorhizobium japonicum. The sequence continues at coordinate 7,011,205 of NC_002678.2, read as the reverse complement.
TTCCCGACGTCGGCATCATCCCTGCCCTGCTATGATTTCAGTTCGGCGCGGCGCGCGGTGCTGGCCTTGGTGTGGAGATCGCATTCTGCGCGGGTGTAGAGCTTCACGGCGCAACCTGGCGCTACGGTGCGGTCGATCTTGTTCTGATCGGCCACCGTCTTGCCCTGCGCTCCCGGAAGGCTGCTACCGAGGGCCGAGCGTAGCGGCGTTACACCGCTGACGTCCGAAGTCGTACACGCCGCCAGCGTCAATGCACTCGTCGAGAGACATACGAGCGTCGATGCCCTTGCGTATCGCATCCTGATTTCCCTTCTCGATCTTGGCACGGGCCTCGTCGGCGCCCTTGTGTTTTATCAATTCGTAGACCGCGAGCGCTGCGCCCGAGGCCATCAAGGCGATGACCGCCCACAGGATGATGCCGCCGGCCAAGCGCGAGACGCTGAGCCGGCCGACAAGCAATGTGATGAGGAAGCTCATGCCGGCGCCGTCCCGAGCGCGGCGGCGAGGTGCTTGGCCTTGCGGTTGGCGTACCAGCGATAACCGAGCCCGCCGATCGCCAGCACCGCGCTTGCGAGTGCCACGACCACGACCACCTTGCCGATCCACTCGCTGGTGTAAGACAGCGGCGACAGCTGGTTCTGCAGATCATAGAGGTAACCAGACAGACCGAGGCCACCGGTGCCGGCGCCAGTTGCCAAGTCCGCCGGCGCGGTCGACGGTGCGGCGTTGGCATCATCGACAAAGGCTTTCGCTTGGCCGCCGTCGACGAAGTTAGCCGCCTGTGGCACCTGACCGGTTGCCCATGCCTGGCCGATTGCTCGGACTTCAGCAACGCGAGCCGTCCAGCCCCGGCCGAAGGTTCCGAACGTGCTGAGGTGCTTCAGGAAGGCCATGCGGGCGCTACAAATGCGGTCGATCAGCGCGTCGTTGTTCTTGTCCGCCTTCAGCGCCGCAAGCGTGCCCATGCCGAGGACGCCGTCAATGCGGCCGGTATAGGCAGGCCGTAACGCCTGCTGAAGCCACATGATCGAGCGACCGGGACCGGAATTCACCGCGCCGTCAAAAACCACGTAGTCGACGCCGGCCGGCAACGCGTCGCCCTGCACCGCGTCCCAATACTGACGATCATAGATTTCATTCAATTCGGCGGTGGTGATGCTTTTGACTGAGCGGGTGGCAAGGCCTTTGCCCTTCCGAAAGCCGTCATAGACGCGTTGCGTGACGCCCTTCATCGTCGGGCCACCAGGGTCGTTGGGATGGTTCGAATAGCCGCCCTCATGCGCAAGCACGCGAGCAAGCGATTCCCTTTCACGGGAAACAGCCATGATATGTTCCTTTCAGATGATGATTGGTTATGATCAGCGCCGGAGGGCGCACAGATGGCTAGCTACACAGTCGAATGGATGCGAGAAGGCAAAGCCGTGAAGCGCGCCGAGGTGCAGGCCGGCAGTGATGTCGAAGCCGCTAAAACCAGGGGACAGGTGAAGGATGGTCTAGGCCGGGAGCCGATATCTGGCGAATGGATTCGAGTTACGCATTTTGCCAGCGGCAGGACGAGTTGGTTTTCTTGTTGACCAAATTGCACGGCTACTACTATGGCTTTCAAGAACCCGCTTTGCTACGAGTGGCCAAAATGGAGATAGATAGTATGGATTTACTCGGGCACCCGATGAACGATGGCCACTTGCCTTTTAGCACCGATGAAGACCGCGCCGCATTGGTGGGTCGTAGTATTCGCTATGTGTGCGCGTCTGACATCTCTGACATGGGCGGCAAGCCCCACCTTCTCCCGCAAGTAGGCGTAGTGAAAGCGGCGGATCATTCCGGCATTGTGCTGGACAGCGGCGTCCGGTTGCTCGCCGAGGATATCAAGCTCATATCCGCCGCCTAGGTGAGAGCATCGGCAAACGCCTAACAATTAATTCTGACATCGCCCAGACTACGAACGCCGCCATTTTGGCAGTGGATCTCCGAGTGATGCGCGAGGCGCTGCGGAACGCGCGCACCAAATCGAACGGACTCGGATGGACTTTAAAGCCATGTTCAGCCTGACCGAAACAGAACAGCCTGTTGCCCGTTTTGCCGGCGCGCTGGCTTTTTTGGTCATTGTGGGATCGCTCCTGCGGGTTTTGGGCGAGACCGACATCAAGGACGGTAAATGGCATTTCTACACGCCGTCTGATCGCGTCGTGCTAAGTGACGGCACAGAGGTTGCCGGACGTCCCATCATGAGTCTATGGAACGGCATCGCTTGGGAGTACCGGACGATGACCCAAGATGAGAAATTCGCCTTCAACGATTTTGTCGGTGGCCCACCGATGCCTACACCATCTTGGCCTTGAGCTTAGCGGCCGACGGCCCAAGGCTCTTTCCCGCAATGCGCCGCGGTGCCCACGCGGCAAGGATTAAACGCGCTCGTCACTCCCAGTGCGCGTCAGAGAGGCGGACGAACTTGTTGGTGGTATCGACCCCGTACACCCGGACGTCGCCAGTAGCCAGGATCTCCACCCACGTCTGGTTAGCCTGCCCCGCCGTGGCCACTTTTGAGCCGACCGCGGCTAGCTGGATATTTCGCGCCGGGCGCATGTAGGTCGGCAGGGTCATAACCACCGTAGCGTCTGCGAGAGGGCCAGCATTCGCCTGGATCACTCCGTCAAGGTGCTTATAGCCGCGCTCATCAATCCAAAAGACCGCCGCAGGAGACGAAGCTGTCCAACTGTTTGCGTACCAGGAAGCCGGGACGGCCGACGTTAAAAGGCTAGGATATTTCTTCGTCCTTGCCGGCGTTGCGAGCCCAAAGGCGGCTCTTGCGCACGCCTGAGCTATCTTGGTGCGGGCAGTGCGCCCCTCGTGGATGTTGTCAAAGACGTTGGTGTCGACGCGACTCCCACTCCACGACGAAGCCCAAGTCAGATACTGCGCAAGAGTGGGACCGCATATCTTTCCGGCGTCCACAAGGGCAACCTTGCTTCCCGCGTCCCGGTACGTGGCGACGACGCGTCGGATGATCTCTCGATACGCAGGGACAGCTGCGCCGTTGACTGAAGCCTGGCCCTGATTGACAAATCCTGTGACCGCATAACCGTCGGCTCTGGTATAGAATGCTGGCGTTAGCAAAAGCGTTACGCGAGCCCCCAGGCTCAAAGCCTGGTTGAGCATCAAACCCAAGTTTGTGGCGAACGTGGTTTGCGATGTGAGACCTTGTGCATCGTTGGTGCCAAGGCCAATGAACACATCGGTGTAACCCGTCATGTCTAGAGCAAGGATGCGAGTAAGCTGCTGGGCCAAGGTCTCGCCAGCTACGGCGATGTTCCTTGTGTATTCCCACTGCACGCCCATTGAGCCCTGCATGATGCGCGCAATGTCGTCTGGCCACCCCTGGAAAACCGGGTCCATTTTGCTGTCGCCAACGAACAACGCGCGGATTGGGCGGGGCGCCAGGCGGCTGGGGTTTTTCACCTTCACCATGTTGAAAAAATGAGACGTGCCCGTCTGACCTGGCCCAAAAAACAGGCCTGGCCCGACATACAATGCAGGCGAAGGAAGGTCCCCTTCCGCGAACACCACGCCGTTTAGGCCAACCTGGTATTTCGTTGGCGTAATAAGGTCTATCGTGATCGACCCTTGGGCGAAGGTGTACGACGTCTCTGGCGTTATTCTCGCGCCGAAATCCGGAATATTGACCTCGGTGAAAATGCTTGGCGCCGTTAGCTTCTTGTGGATGGCACGCGAGTTGAGGGCCGCATAGACAGCATGGTAGCCGCCATCAAAAGCGATCACTGCAAACGGAACGTCATTGACGTTAGGACCAACCACCCATGAGTATTGACATGTGGCCTCGGGCACTACGCCGGCAAACATAAGAACGGAATTGTCTGCCGTCGCCCTGTTGATCTGAATGTCGTTGGTCGTCTTGGTGATGCCGGTTGATGTCGCCGAAGTCGTGTTGCCGTTCGGCCATGCGTATTTGAGCATGGTGACCGCCGCCCCGGACATGTCGACAACGGTCGGCTCATCATAGGCAACGTCGCCATCGGTGAGGAAATCCGCCTTTGCCACCGGTTCCGCATGGCGACGGTAGGTGACGTTGAGGGATGTGCTGATCGACGTAAGCCTACCCGCCCCTACAATGGTAATGGGGGGTCCGCCGGCAGCGACTTCCGCTGACGTCCTGTCATTGTAGACGTTCGGTCCATTGAAAGTCGGATTGCTCGTTGCGTCGATAGGGATGCCGGTGAAATCGCTCGTCGTCGCGAAGTAGAACACGCCTGTGTTCTGCCGAACCATGACAAGGGTTTCGCCATTCGTCAGCGCTGCCTTTGCCGCAGCCCAAGCAGCATCGTTGTCGGTGCCAGTATCAACGCCAGCCACGCCGTCATCGACAAACCCGAATTCAGTCGAGTAATGCACGGACTCACTGACAGTGCTGATCCGACCATTCAGATCATTGAAAGTATCGCGAAGATCTTGCTTCGGCGGCTGATACGGATTGCCGGCAGGGCCGTCAGCGAAAAGCGCGTTGAAGGGTACGACTGCCATGGATGCTTTCCTTTTTAAGTGACGACTTTGGGGCCGGTGGCGACGCTTGTGGTGCTCTCGACGCCGGATGCGTTCGCCGAGCGCAGCCAATAGTAATAGGTGCCGGCCGCGCGCCCGGTGTCCGTCCAGGCATCGGCGGATGACGGTGCGCCGTATTCGGTGCGAACGAGGGTTGCGGTGCCCTCATTGTTGACGGTGTTGCGCCTGATGTTGGTGGCGACGTAGTTGCCGGAATTCGGAGTGTTCCAGGTCAGTGCGACCTGGCCGACGCCGCCCGTGGCGACAACACTGGTGACCGCCCCGGGCGGCGTCGTATCGACCGTCGAGACCAGCGTCACGGTGCTAGTCCAGGTGCCGTAGCTATTGTCGGCACCGATATAGGCGGCCTGGACGTCGATCGAATTGTTGGCCGGCACCGGATTTGTGTTGAGGACGATCAGGCCAGCCGCCGGCGTCGCGCCAGGGAACTTCTGTTCCACCCAGGCACCGGGAACGCCACCGCCGACATCCGATATCCTATAGTGAACAACCGGCGTGACATCGATCCGGTTTGGATCGATCAGCGCGACGCGGATGTAAACGCTGCCGCCCCCGGAGACAGCCACTGCCGTGTCGATGATCGGGATCGGAATGCCATCCGAAACCGGCTTTGGCGGCACAGGCGGCGCCGATCCCTCATCGACGGCCGGGTCCCAGGAGTCGATATCGTCGGGCATCATCACGAAAGTCATCTGGAAGCCGCCGCGCGATACCGACAGGACGGACCGGCGGTTGTTGATCAGCTTGCCGTTGAGCGACGGCATCCGACGCGGCGTGTTCAGCCGAACCCACGGAGCGTAGATGGCATTGATGCCGGTGAACCTGACGTCGAGCGTGCCGCGCTTCTTGGCACGCGCGCGGGCGAACTCGCGCTTGCCCAGCCGGCGGGCCTGGCGCCATTGCTGGCACCAGATGTAATTGCCGTCCTGCGGCAACACGCGACCGGCCGCGACCTGCGCTGCGGTATCCTCGAAATAGTCGGTATCTGTCGTGGTATAATCCGTCGCCGGATAGGTGAATTTCGGGATGAACTGATTGACCTCTTCTTCCGGCAACACGTCATGCTGCACGGTGTGGCCGACGATGTCGGCATCGGTCAGCGTGGCGACGTATTTTTCGCGGAACTTGCCGGCGACGACAAGCAAGGCGCCATCGCCGCGCTCGCACATCCAGCCGTCGCACGTCGCCAAGATGGCGTTGGTGCCGCTTTTCGGATCATGCTCAGTGGTATCAAAGCCGCCGCACTCATAGCGCTTTTCCGTGCCGCCGGAAGCCCTTGGCACGTCCTCGTCGCAGATATCGGCTTCCTCCTGCCACATATCGAGCACGGGCAGCAGCGCCTTGCGGAAATCGCGCTTGGTGCCGAACGGATTGAAGCATTCGTGCCAGGCGAGATGGAGGATCGGATTGCGGGAGAACGCCCAGGTTGATGGGTCTTCCGGACTTTGCGACGGGTTGCGGAAATCCCAGACCAAGGCCATCTCGGCAACAACGGACAGCGCCGGCTTGCCATAGGGGAACGACTTCAGGAAATTGTCGGCCCCGGGGCCGACACAGAGCATGCCGATGGAGGCCTGTCCGTCGCCACGATGATTGTTCGTCCAGATGCCTTGGCCGCTTAAGATCGTAACAAAATCGGCGATCGGCGTCTCAGGCACCAGCCCAAGGGCGGGGTAGACAAAGACAAGATCTCTGTCGTCGTCGACGTAGCGACCGCCGCCGGGCGATTGAACGTGACCGCCGATGACGTCAACCTTGTCATCGTTCAGATAGAAGCCAGTGTAGGCATTGATGCGATGTCCGACGATGGCCTGCACCGAGAACATGCGGTTGTCGAGCGCTTCCCACAGCATCATCGCGCCGGCCAGCCTGGCCTCGCCAACACCCCAGAAGCGATAGGGGATCGGTTGCGTCAGCGGCGCACGGCCGTCCTCCGGTTTTGGCGGCTTCGGCGTCAGCAGATATTGCACGCCGGCGACGATCGCCGTGGTGACGATCGCCGACGCGATCGCAGCATAGGAGATGGTCGCGCCGAAGAGCGAGAAACCGCCGCTGCCGAGAATGGCGGTGAAGATCGGCGTGAAGATCGGGTCGCGGTGAACGGGCCAGCGATATTCGCCGCTCCAGCCTTGGGCGACAATCTCCTGCGTCGTCGCCGTCTCGAAGGCGCCGATGCCGGGATTGTAAGTGCCCTTGCGCGACGCCGTCGCCAGCGCCTGGCGCAGCGCATCGTCGAACGGGTTCACGCTATGCGCCATGCCACGCCAGTCCAATCTAGATGCTTGACCATGACGCCGCGCGCCGACATGACGGCCCAGAGCGGGCCGAAGCGGATGGCCGGTATTTCCTTCAGCATGGCGCGGGCGGCGTCGAATCCGGTCATGGCCAGGACCATGCCGATATCGCCGTCACGCGCTGTCTGGACGCGATGGAAGCCCAGAGCGGAGAGTTTCGCGCCGACAAGCCGTTCCGCGCCGCCAGAGGCGAGCAGGATGGCGGCAGCGGCATCAGCGTCGAAATAGGTGCCGCGCAATTCGGCACCCGGATCCTTACCCGTCGCGGCGATAACCCAGTCGGCCGCGAACAGCGTGCAGTCGGTGTAACCCCACTGCCACCGGTGCGGCAGGCGGATGTATTCTTCCAGCGTCATGCGCTATGCTTTCAGGTTGCCAAGGAGAAGCGAGATGTCGCTCAGGAAGGTGCAGCGGAACGCAGAAATCCTGTCGATGAAGGCGTCCGGCAAGAATGCGGTAGAGATTGCTCGAACGATCGGAGTGTCGCCCACTCGGGTCCGCACGATCTTGAAGTTTTACGATTTGCATCCAGAGATCAAGGCGTCCGACCTCAATCGCCCGCCTGAGCGCCGTAATCAGTAATTCGGCCAAGCCGGCGCGACGCCGCGCGCCAGGCGAGCGGTGCCGTCGCAGAATTTGTCGGTCGGATACATCGCCTTCTGGTGCGGGCCGGACCAGAGCACCAGCGAGGCCCGCGACCTGGTGTTGTTGCCCGATACCGTGGCAAGCGTGATCGTCGTCGTCGGGTTTTCGGTGCCGGACACCGCCGGGCTCGATTCCGTCGGATGCGATGCGGTTCCCGTCCAGAGCGCGATGATCGGGCTTGTCGGCTGGTAATAGTCGTCGAGCGTGGTGATGCCGATCTTCAGGTCCTTGCCGCGAACATCGGGCATGGTGTCGAGGACTTTGGCGGCGGTATCCGGATCGATGCCGGAGATGCCGAATTCGACACTGGAGCTCTGCCCGTTGACCAGCACCTCAAGCGTCGGGACGTTGAGCAGCCGGCCGCCGCCGAGATAGACCGTGCCGTTATCGTCGAGGCTGTCGAAGCCGGCCGGGATGTCGTTGACGCCGGCCCAGATATGCAGGCCGGGATCCGTATCCAGGCGAAAGAAGATGCCGAGCATATGGCTCGACGCCATCCGGTCGAGAACGGATTGCGGCACATATTGCAGGCTGTATGAGCCGAAAAGGTCCTGCCAGGCCATGGTTCAGAAGCCCTCGACGAATTGCAGTGTCGGCGACGACCGCCAGAACCCCTGCACCTCCCAGGGCAGCGTGAAGCCGGACGGAAACTTCATGACGCAGCGCGGCCGCGCGAATTCGACCCGGGTTCCCTGGATCACCGCCTCGCGCAGCGGACGATCGAGCGAGAGCGTGTAGCGCTGGCCGGCGCGCGCCACGCCATCGATCGTCTCAAAGGCTGGAACAGGGTCGGTATGATCCCAATTTCGATAGGCGCGCCAACCCTTGTTTGGATGGTAGATCGAAAACCAGTCGGACCAGCGCAGATTGCGGGCGGCACCATAGATTCGAAGCGTGACCTTTCCGGCATTGAGCGCTGCGGCATCCATATTGGCAATCACCGTCGTCTGGCTGTAACCGGCGCCATCGGCGAACAGGGCGCCATCGGAATGAGGAATGCCGCCGATGATGGGACGCGGGATGTTGCCGGAATCGACTGGAAAAGGCCCCATCCAGTCCGACTTGATCGGCACATTCATGAACCGCACACCGCTGTTCATCCGGGCAGCAACCCAATTGATATATTCGTGCTCTTCGCGCGCCTGCACGAAGCAGCTTTCATAGGAGCCGACAAGCATGCCACCGCCACTGGTTTCGATGGTGACCGATTCCCCAAGACCGTTGCGTCCGCCCTCCAGCCCGCCGCCCTTGGTGTCGAAGGACAGACGGGCGGGTTTCAGGAAGTCGATGTCGAGCGTGGGGAGATCCGTATAGCGCCCCATCGCTCAACCCTTCTGCGACGTGTAGCGCCGCTGCGTCTCGCCAAAGCCGCCGCTGACCTGGCCCTGGTGATACTCGCTGATCGCCTCTTGCGCGCCCTGCCGCGACAGCGTGCGGATATGGTCATCGCCGCTGGCGCCATAGATGTGCGTGTGGAGTTCTATCTTTGTCGGTTGGGCTTGTGCCGGCCGATTGGCATTGGCCGCCATGCGCATCGAAACATCATGCGGGATGACACGCGAGCCGCGCGGCAGGTCGACGATCTCGCCGCCCTGCTCGTTGATCCGCGCCAGGCCGCCAGGCGCAAAATCCGTGCCGCCGGCGAAACCGAAGAGTTTCGGGATGAAGCCGAGCAGCGAGCCGAGAAAGCCGCCACCGGAAGATCCTGATGCCGCGCCCCCGCCGGTATAGCCGAGGATGTCGGACAGCGTGGTGTTGGCCTGGAAATTCTGCGGCTTGAGCCCATCCAGGATGGAGGCAAGACCGCCCTTGCCGTCAATGCCGCTGGCAAGGCTCTTCACCGTGTTGGTGACGGTACTGTCGAGACCGCCGAGACTGTCAGACGCCTTGGCGACGGCGGCGTTGAATTTGTCGACATAGACCGATCCCGACGTGCCCAAAACATCCTTGGAATTGGCGCCGGTGGACAGAGGTCCGCCAGTGAACCATGCCGACGCGGCGTCCTGCGGATTGCCATACTTGGACAGGTATTTGCCGAACTGCTTTTCGAAGATCGCGTCCTGTGCGCCTGGATTGGACAGGAAGTCTTTTGGCGACATCACCTCGCCGAAGGTCTCTTTCGACCAGGACGGCAGGTTGCTCTTCATGACCTGGTAGGCGCCGAGCGCCTGGTTGCCATTTTTCAGCACAGGACCGAGCGCCGAATAGCCGCCGCTGCCTGCGCTCTCGATCGAGCGGATCGCCGCGGCATAGGATGCCATGTTGCCGACGGCGGAGAGAGGCGCACGCGTGACCGCGCCGGCCGCATAGTTGTCGTTGGCGGTCGATCCGAAGATCATGTCGGCGAAGCCGCCGGCGGTCCCGAAGGCCGCGCCGCCCGCACCCGGCCGCTGTCCGGTGATCGCCGATGCAAGCCAGGACGCGATGGTGTCGAAGATCTTGCCCAGCTGATCGTCCATCGACTTGGTCAGCGCGTTGAGGATCGACGTGCCGAGCGCCTTGCCGACATCGCCGCCATTGCGCAGCAGCTCGGATTTGAAATCGGTCAGGAAGCCGGTTGCCAATTCCTTGGCATCGCTGAATTTGGCGATATCGCGCATCTGCTGCACCGCCGGCGAATTGAGGTCGACGGCGAGACCGGCACCCTGCTGGCGCGATGCGATCTGCTGATCCTGCGCCGAACGGAACATCTGGTCGCGCTCAAAGGCAAGGTCCTTGTCAAGGCGCGCGCGTGCCAGGGCCTCGGCGACCGCGCCATAGGCCTTGGCCTGCTTGTCGATGATGGCGACCTGGTCGGGGCCGAGTTCGATGTTCTGCGCAAGCGCGGCATTCAGCGCCTGCTGCTTGAACGTGAAGGCCTCCAGCGCCGCACCCGTCAGGCCGAGCGCCGTCGCCTGGTTCTGCAGGTCTGATATCTGGCGCGACGACGACTTGCCGAAATCATTCATGAAATCCTGATCGGCCGGATTGTCGTCGACGCCACGGAAATGCGGGATGGGGATGTTGCCGCCGGCGAAGGTCGGGCCGCCGACGCCGCCGGCATCGGTGAACACCTTCTTGACCGCTTCGCGCAGCCGCTCGGCGCCCAGCTCGGTCAGCTGTAGGTTTGCCTGCAATTCCTTGATCTTGTCGAACAGCGGATTGTTGTCGAGTACGTCCTGAGTCTTCTGCAGGCCGGTGACATCGTCCGGCTGACGCACGAAGGGGATACCGCCATTGATGCGAGGATCGGCATAGCCCTGCCGCTCGAGGTCGCTGCGCGTGAACACCTGCTGGTTGACGCTCTTGCGCAGTTGAAGGCCGGCAATCGCAAGCTCCGATTCCTGCAGCTTGATCGACGCTTCCTGCCGCTTCAGCTCCAGTTCCAGCAACTGTTTCTTGGCGTCGAATTCCCGCTGTGTGCTGGCGACGATCGACGCCGACGCGGCCGACTGCGCGTCGGCGGTCGTGGTGATCGCCTTCTGGTACTCGCTCTGGATCGAAACCAGATCCTTGATCTTGCCGTCGATGGACTCGACCGAAGAAGCCTGTGCGGCAAGTGCACGGGTCGCACTGTCCACGCCAAGCGACGCCTCGGCGGAAAACGAGGCGATGAGCCTGTAGGCGCCGTATATGGCGGCAAGAGCTGCTATCCACGGCCCGGCGGCGCGCGCCACGCCGCCAAGGATGCCGACGCTATCCTTCAGCAGCGCGTTGAGCCCACCTTGTGCGGCATACATCTGGGCAATCTGCGGCCCCTGCTGCCCCGCGATGATCGCCAGCGGCGTGCCGGCGGCGAGGCCCTGACCGATGTCGAAGGCCTGGTAGCCGAGATTGGTGCGGCGGAAGGTATCGCTGCCGCCATTGCTGTTGGCCGGCGCGATCTGTTTTTGCGCGGCGAGCTTGGCATTGGCGGCAGAGACCGCGGCGGCAAGTTCGGTCTGGCCACGGGCCATGAACAGCGACGCGTCGCCGGCAAGCTGGAATTTCCGGTAGATGCCGTCGAGGATCGGCCCCGCCTGTTCCATCTTGATCTTGCCGCTGTCGATGCCGCGCGACAGCGAGTTGAGCGCCGAATTCATGCGCTGCGCCGAGGCATAGCCGTCGACGAACTGCCGCGACAGGCGGGCAAGCACGTCGCCGGACTGGACGATCTTGGCATCCGTCTGCGCGGCGGTGGCGGCAACCTCGCGGTTGGACGCCACCATGGCCTTGTCGGCCGTGACCTTCTGCTGGGCGCCAGCCGAGTATTTGGTGGCGTCAAGCTCGGGCGCGACCCGCAGGGAAGACAATTGCTGGACCATGAGATTCCCGCATACCTATGAGGATGGAGGAACGCTTTCTGGCGGAGGCTTGTCGCGCTTAACGACATGCAACAGCCAGGCGTCGTCGAGGATCTTGAGAAAGGCCCGGAACAGCTTGAAGTCGTCGCCCGATATGCCGTGGTCGTTGGCGTAGGCCCGGATCACCATGTACGGGATCGGACCCTCGCCACCCATGGCGCCATAGAAGCGGTCGAACCGGATCGCTTCCCACGCCTGCCAATAAAGCCGATGCCAGGGCTCCGGCTCGAACTCTATGCGCCCGGCGGGAAACGCTGCCTTGATGACCCAGTCTTCGGCGCCCTCTTCGGCCGCCAGCTCTTCAAGCCAGTCCTGCCGTTCGGGGTCTAGGCCTTCCCGCCAGATCCTGTCGCGGAAGGCCTCGAGGAGTTTTTTCCCGCTTCCTCGACGAACTCGACGTCGGTGAGCGAAACCATGGCGGCACAGTTCTGGACCGCGGCAATGAAGTTGCGGCCTTCCGGCTCGCACATCATGCCACGAGCTATCTCCTCGCTGTAAGGCTCATCGAAGCCGCGCCAGTCGTGCAGGATATGTTTGTGCAGCAGCTTGCCGACCTCGACCGTTCGGATATGCGGCGGCACCGGGACGCCCTTGTAGGCACGGGCCAGACGCTGCTCCATCAGGGCAAGCGCAGTCTGATAGGCGGGCAAATGCAGCGACGAAACGTTGAACTCGACGCCGGGGAAATCCGGTGATGGAATCCAGTCGCCTTTTTCTTCACGCGACAGATCGGCCTTCACCGATGAAAGCTTGATGGTCATTGGTTATCCTTTCGGGAGGATTGTGGCCGGAGCGCCCGAACGCTCCGGCCGTTCTGCGCAGAAACCAGTCTTGGCAGACTGATCAGTCCTGCTTTTCGGGAGCAGGTTCGCAAGCCGGAGCGGCCTTGCCGTCGTCGCGCGCCTTTTGCGCGAACTCCGCCGGCACCGGCGATGACAGGACGCCGGCGCGAAACGCGACGGCCCATTTGTTGCCTGTGTTCCACGGGTCACCGCGGAAGTCGGTCAGGGGAAGAATGGCTTCCGGTCCCGCACTGGCTGTCGGGGCAGTTCTCGATGGCTTGCGCATCAGGGTGCATCCGTCTTGGTGATGGTGATGGTCGCGGCCGAGGTCGCGTCATAGAAGCCCTGGAAAGGCACTTCGATGACGACAGGCTGGCCGTTGCCGGGAGCGGCGGGGCCGCCGTCGAGGAACTTCACCTTGGGCAGCGCGAACTGCAGCGCGTTGCCCGCCTTGTCCTGCAAGGTGAAGCCGATCGTCACGTCCTCATGATTGAGGATGGCGGTGTAGGCGGCCAGATCCTTGAACAACAAAGTCATGGTGCCGCTGGCCTCGAACCGGCCAAGCCCATGCCCCTCGGGCGCATAGGAGCCGACGACGTCGACCTGGTAGGTGTTGTTGGTGATGCGCAGGCTCAACGCCTGCACCTTCGGCGGCGACACCATGGTGGCCGAGGTGATCGACAGGGCCGCGACATTGAGGCCGGCGTTGAAGTCTTCCGTCGTGGTCGGCGCGGCATAGGTGGCGCCGGCGATGATGGCCGTGGTTGGCGTCGGGCTGTCGATGCCCATGATGCCCCATGACGCCTGCACCGGGGCGCGGGAGCGCATATTGAGGTCGAGCGTGTTCCAGCGGCAGCCGGTGTACCTGATATAGCTGTCGGTCGCGCCCTGCTCGTAGGTGAATTCCAGCGCGCCGGTCTTGTGGGTGATACCGTTCTTCAGCACGCCGGTCGTGAAAGTCGAGCAGAGCAGGCGCTCCAGCCAGGTGTTGTAGGTGTTGTACGAAAACCGGGTTTCGATCGTGCCGGTGACCGCGCGGCCGACATCGGTGATGCCGGGCACGTTGCGATCGGAGCGGACCTCGTCGGAAATGTCGGTCTGCTTGTTGATGCGCACGCTGGCCGTGCGATAGCGCATCACCTGGAATGGCGGGGTGGCCGGAATGGTGCCGGGCGTCGCTTCCGACACGTCGGCCAAACGGACTTGACTGCCGTCAGCGAACGACATGGTGCTTCTCCTTTGGTTTTCAGAAAGACCGGTCGAGGCCGGGGTTAGGTCGTCGGGGTCGACGTGATGTCACGACGGGTCCAGAAGATGGTTCCCGCGGTGGAATAGTAGTTCGGGAAGTCCTGGCCGGGAGAGCCTTCGCCGATCGACATTTCCGGCATGAACAGGTTGCCGATCGGCTTTTCGCGGAAGAGGTAGAGCAACCGGTTGGCATGGACGCGCCCTGCCCTGCTTCCGCTGCCGCTCGGCGTCATGACATGCAGATAGGTGACGCCGCGCTCTTCCCACGCATTGGCGCCGGGCGCGCCCATCGTGTCCTGATTGTAGGTATCGCCGTAGACCTCGACGTAGAGCCATGCCGGCGTGTTGGCGTCGAGCAGGTCCTGCACGAATTCATTTTCATAGCGGACCGGCAAGGCGCCATCGCCGGCGGCGTAGTCGTCGAGCACACCCTTGAACGCGTCGAAGGCTTCGGGGCTGGACATCAGTTCACCGGGTTCATGATGATGGAGGGATAGCTCAACACGCCCGATTTGCGACTGATGCGGTCATGGCTGCCACGCCCCTTCAGCCGGTATGGCATTCCGGAATGGATGCCGGCCGGCACGTCGAGAAACTTCGACGTGAAGGTGAAGGCGCCGCGAAAACGATTGGCCATTGCCCGCGCAGTGCCGGCGAACAGGACGCGTTCCGCCACGCCCAGCATGCCGACTTCAGCCTTGCGGACATAGGGCTGGAAATTGGTGATGATGATCTCGGCATCAGGCCGGATCCTGGTGAAATCGGTGACGACGGTGCGCCCGCCCACAATGACGATGAACGACGAGGCGAACCGGCCGGACTTGCGCGGCGAGCGCTTCTGCAGCTCTTCCAAAGCCGCCTTGATCACGAGGTCCCAGTTGGTGAATTCGTAGACGATCGCGCCCGGCGCCCGGTAGCTTTCCTCGGCGGCATCGGCGACGCCGTTGACGATGCGGGTGTAGTTCGGCGTGGCGAAGCCTTCGGCGATGACGCGGGCGAGCTCTGCCTTGGCGAACGCCGCAACCTGGCGGTTTATCTCATCCGGTTCGAGGCCCGCCGTGGCGACACGCAGATCGCGTTCGAAGAATTCGAAGCCGGTCGCCATCAGCCGGCCACCGTCAGATTGACGCGCACCACGACGCCACTGACGGCGATCGGGTCGGCGAACTTGATCTGTCGGACCTTGCCCTTGACGACTAGGAAGTCGTTTTCGCGTGGAATGCGCGGATCGACGGCACCAGGCGTGACGGTGTGACCGGCCGGCCAGCCTGCGGCCAGGATCTGGGTCAGCGATATCACCGCCATGGAATAGGCTTGCGTCGCCGTGCCGACTATCTCGGCGGCGCGAAGGCCACGCACCGATGCACGCACGGTGACGTCCTTGTCGGTCAAGGGCGAGCCTTCCTTGCGGCGGAGGGTGCAGTCCTCGCCGCGGCGAAGAAGTTTGTCGTCAAGCCTCGCGATCATGCCAGCCGGGGTGTCGGATTGGTCGACCACAGTCTTACCTGATGGTGAAATTGCGGAAGCGCTTCAACTGCCCGGCGACAATGTCGGGCACAGCGCCTTCGAATGACTGTCCCGGTACCGATCCGACCCACCAGGCCCGTTCGGTGCGCTCGACATCCGGGGTGTCGATCACCTCGGACTTAAGGGCAGGATCGCGCTTGCCTTCGAGCCATGCGTAACGGAAGAAATCGAGCGCAGCCTGCTTGAGGTCGCCCGGAACATCCGTGAAGCCTGCATTGTAGACGACAACAAGCTTCGTCGAGCACCAGCGGACAGGGCAGTCGTTCGACAGCCTGGTCAGTATGCCCGCCTCTGGATCGACGACATAATCTGCCGGATCAAGCGTGGTCGAGCGATTGTTCACACTGGCAATCGTTACATTGTGCCGGCGCCCCAAGACCAGACTGTCGGCGCGAACGCCATAGAACGTTTCCGACAGCGTTTCCTTGAGCAAGGTCGGCTCGCCGCCGGATGCGAAAGCGATTTTGCATTCCGCCATGATCGAGGCTGCGATGCGCAGACCCAATGGCGACAGGACGGCATCCTGACTGCCATCTGTCGACGCCAAACCTGCCGCCACCCGCATTTCCTCAGGCGTAAGCAGGGCCAGCGACGTCGCTGCAGTGGTGACAGTCAGGAAGGAGCGCATGAAGCAGGTACCTATTTGCCGGCTTCGAGCAGGGCGACGATATCAGCGTCCGTTGCGGCCTCCGGAACGTCGATTTCCTGTTCTGCCGCGAGCTTTTCAAGGTCGGGGCGCGAGAGCTTCGACAGATCGGACTTTCTGCCCTTTCCACCCTGCTTCTTGCCCGCGAATTCCGCATTCTTCTGGTTGACGGCGGATTCCGCGAGTTCACCATCGATCTCGGAACCGACAGCAAAGGTCTCGGATTCGGCGCGATCGTCACGCCGGCCGATGAATGATTTTGTCACAATGGCTTTCATGATTGTCTCCATGGCGATGAGACCGCCATTCTGGCGGCCTCAGGGCGTTCGGGTTTCAGTGATCAGGCGGCGTTCGGCTGGGGATTGTTGTAGCCGCGGCTCTTGATGACCGAAGCATAGAGCGGCGTACCAGTGCCGTGAGTGCCGCTGAAGTCGGCCAGGATCTTCAGGTAGCGCTTGCCGCCCTTGTAGCCATAGCGGCAGGTTTCAACGGCAGCGTGGGCAGCGACAAGCGACTTGATGATGCCGCCAGAAATGCCGGAAATGCCGAGCATGTCCGCATCCGTCACCGGCACATAGCTGGCATTGTCATCGGAATGCGTGACCTTGACCTCGATCTTGTTGGTGGCGTCGAAGGTGATGCCGCCAACACCGATGGCGAGTTCGATTTCAGCGGCATTGAACCCCTGGAGATCGATGGCCGCAGGGGTATTGTCGGCAGCCAGGACGGCAGGACCGAATGCGTTGATAATCGAGAGTTTGGAGTGAAGGTCCTTCATCGGACTGAATCCTCTTCTGGAATGATGGGAAGGGTGACGTGCGCCGCCAGGGCGGCGCACGGATACCGTCAGGCTCTCAGCCAGATCAGGTGCTGCACTTCAGCAGCTTGATCGCCTCGAAGTTCGAGATGCCGCCGCCAACGCGCTTGGTGGTGTAGAAGTGCACGTAAGGTTTGTTGGTCAGCTCATCGCGCAGGACGCGGACGCCCTGGCGATCGACGATCAGATAGGCACGCTTGAAATCGCCGACCGCTACCGGGAAGGTGTTGGTGCCGATCTCGTTCATATTGTCGTCGGTGTAGGCAGGCTTGCCGAAGATCGTCGGCACCTTTTCGTTGGCCGACGGCGGCGCCCAGACGTAGTTGCCCTGGCCGTCCTTGAACTTGCGGATCTTGGCCATGGTGGCATCGGTCGACAAGTAACTTGCATTGTTCCGATACCCCTGCTTCAGGCCATAGAGCAGGTCGAGCAAGGCATCGGCCGGGCTAACAGTGCTGGTCGGCGCCAGGAAATCGCTGGCGGCACCGGTCACCACATAGCCGACATTGCCCCACGAATAGTTGGCGTTGGCGACAGTAGGATAGGCAAGGATGCCGCGCGGACGCTTGAGGCCGTTACCCGTGACGAAGGCCGCCCCCTCTTGCTCGGCGAAGGTGATGTTGACCTCGTCGGCAAGCCACGCGCCGATGTCGATGATCCCGTCATCGAGCATGGTGCGGGTCGTGGCGGGATTGGCGTAGAGTTCCATCACCGTGAAGATCAGCTCGCGCAAGGTCGGCGTGCCCGTCTGCGGACGGGCCTCTTCCTCGCCGACCCAGCCGGAACCGGCACCACCCATGTTCACCAGCTTCTTGTATTCGCTGGTGCCGATGGGAAGGATGGTTGCGAGCTGGCGCATCGTGGACGTGACGCCCATGATGCGATCGATGGTCTTTTCGGTCTCGGTCGGCACGAGATAGCCGCCGTCCGGATCCGACTGGGTGGTGAGCGCCGCCTTGACCTGCAGTTCGCCAAGATTGCCGGCATCGCCCTTGCGGAAATAGCGGTTGAAGGCCTTGGCATGCTCACCGTTGGTCGGATCCGGCGCAGCCGAGCCGCCGCCGAGTTTCAGCGCCGCGATCGTCTGGTCGATTTCGGCCAGGGCAGTCGTCAGCTTGGTGATCTCGGCATTGATCTTGTCGACCTTTTCCGTCTGCACGACGTCCTTTTTCAGCGCCTTCAACTCGGCTTCATTCTCCGCCTTGAAGGATTCGAAGGTTTTCTGCAGTTCGGCCAGGATCTTGGTGGCATCGCTGGCATCGAGACGGACGCCGACAAGGCCGCGAGCGCGTTTGTTCAGCGCCGGCGCGCAGGTCATCGCCAGACCATAGCCGTGGTCGAGCGCATGGCCGGAAAAATGCGAGAGCATGTCGGGGCTCAGCGCGACGACGGCGCAGAGGCAGGCAACGGCAAGCGCCGCGCCCCAAAAGAGGGTGCGATTCACGTTCATGACAGGATTCCTTCTCAGGATTTGATGGTTTGGATCAGCCGTTGGACGGCCAGTGGGTCGAAGCCTGCATCTCGCGGGGCTGGTCGGGTTGCATCGCGCTGGCCCGACAGGGAATTGATCATTGAGGTACGCTCGCCGCGGGGTATTCCCGCTTTGGCAAGGGCTGCTTCGGTGCGGCGGCGCGCCAGTATCTGGTTGTCCGCCGCGTTCTTGGTCGACGCGGGCTCGGCGACCAGGTCGTTGTCAACCTTGTCGGCGAAGCCCTTGGCGACGGCGTCGGTCGGACCCATGAAAGTCTCGGCATCCATGAGTTTTTCGATGTCTGCACGGGCGAGACCGGTGCGGGCCTGATAGATATCGGCGATGGCGGAATCGAAACCGTCAAAGAGCGTCGCCGCATCGCGCATATCGTGCCGGTTTCCGACAACCATGCCCCAGGCGTTGTGGACCATCATGAAAGTCCCAAGACCCATGCTGATCTCATCGCCGGCCATGGCAATGATCGACGCGGCGGAAGCGGCCCAGCCCATGACCTGCACAGACACCTTGGCCTTGTGTTCGCGCAAAAGGTTGTAGATGGCGATGCCTTCGAACATGTCACCGCCAGGCGAATTGATCTTGACCACGATGTCGTTCGTGCCGATCGAGCGCAGGGCATTGGCCATGCGCTTGGCGGTAAAACCTCCGCCGCTCCAGAAATCCTCGCCGATCACGTCGAAGACGGTGATCGTGTTCGCATCCTGGTTGTCGGCCGCGAGCGGCTGCTCGCTCCATTTGGCCAGCACGTCGGAGGGCGCATCCCACTGGAAGTTCTGCGGGCGCTTGATGCTCTTCGCCTCGGGCAGTTGGCGCAAGCTCATGGGTTCGGCTCCGGTTGATTGGAGGAATTTCCGGCGGTATTCGGCGGGTCGTAAAAGCGCTCGCCATTGCCATCGGAACGCGGATTGATGTCTTCGAGGCCGCGAACCTCGTCAGGATTGAGCCAGCCCCACTGCAACGCGGCCTGGTAGTATTCCTTGCGCGCCTTCAGATCGCCGCGAACGAGCGCAGATCGGTTGAAGCGCGCGTAGAGCGTCGGCTCGTTGTCGTCGTCGAGGATGCGATTGATGGTTTCTTCCCAAGGCGTCAGCTCATCCTCGAGGGAGAAAGTGACAAAACCCTGCGTCTGCTGCTCAAGCCCGGTGCCGAAGCTCGTCTGCTTTTCGATGTCGCCGATCATGTGCGGTGGCACACCGTAAAACATGGCGATTTCGCTGCGCGAGAATTTCCGGCTTTCAATCCACTGGGCGTCGACAGCGCTGAGGGCGATCTGCTGGTATTCAAGCCCCTCTTCGAGGAGCATTGTCGTGCCTTCGCTGTCGCCGCCGCTGCGATAGGCTTCAAGTGAGGCTTTCAGCCGCTGATAGGCAGGATCCGACAGCGATTTGCCGGGCGGCATCTTGAACGCGCCGCTGGCCCGATTGCCATTGCGGGCAGCTGAACCGGAATACTGCTCCTGCGACAGCGCGGTGCCGATCGTTTCACGCGCATAGGTCAACGGCGTGACGCCGTGGATTCCGTCGAGCGTCAGGCCGATCAGGTAGAAAATGTCACGGTGCTGGAAGACAACTTCTCCGCCGCCCGGCTTGCGGTAGACGAACTCCAGGGCCATGTCGTTGCGTTGACGCACCTCGACACGATCCGGATGAAGGGGGATCAGAGCGACCACCTGGCCGAGCGAGCGAACAATCTGCGCCACGCCATGACCGCGAAGCAGTTTATGTGCCTGCATCATCCGCTTGAACTGGCTGGGCGTCTGCCAGCGGTTCGGGCGGCGCTTCAAGACACGCGAGAGCTGGTGATCGTCGGCATCTTCCCTGACCTTGGCACTGATGCGGCGCTTCAGGTCGAGCGGCATTGTCGCGGGCGGTCCAGACAGGATACGGACACAGGCAAAAACGGACGCCACGCGCAGCGCGCGATCGGGCGTGACAGACTGCCCCGAGGTCGACATATCGCCGGCGCGAATCGCGCGCTCCAGATCCTCCGGCGTTATGATCAATTGACCGGCGCCGGCCGACTGAATTGCTGATGCACGCGGCTCGCCCATCGTCGGCTCGACATGCACCGGCAACGCGACCGGCGCGGCGTTCCGTCCAAGCAGCCGATCAATCAATCCCATCGTCAAACGACCCTGATTCCGCGCTCGGCATAGACCGATGCTATTGGCGCTTCCGGATTCTTCACCATCATCGTCACCGCATCGAAGAGCGCCATTGCCGGGTCGATCTTGGCGTCGCCGGCGGTCTGTTTGGTGGCACGGATGGCGGTGGCGGTCGGCTCGATCTTGAGGTTGGCGACACACCACGGCATCAACGGGCCGCCGGCGTGACGCAGCATGCCATTCGACAGGCGCCGTTCAGCCGTCTTGATGGCGTTCATCAGGGCAAAACCCTGCGGCACGCCGACCAGCAGGCCGTTTTCCTGAGTGATGTCGATCTCGGGCGAGGCCAAGGCATCGACGAACTCGCCGAGGCCGGCCGGATCGACTGCCACGGATGACAGCAGGCCCGAAGCTTTGACGGTACCGATGATGTCGACGATCGACGCCAAATCCTCGAGGGCGGCATCGACGATCGTCAGATGTCCGGCCTTGTCGAAGTCGGTGAGGACGGGCGCGATCTTCTTGCGCCGCTTCAGAACGTCACGATGACACCAGGCATGCGACCAGGTCAGCCAGCGCTTCATCTTCACCAGCGACTCCCTGCCGTTGACCATCACAGGGATTTCGATCTCGTCAGGTTCGCGGCCGACCAGCGTCAGGCCGAAGAGATCGTCGAGGCCGCCGCCGTCGACACCGACCACAACAACCTCGGAACGCTCCAAAAACCGATCCAGTGCTGCAAAGTGGTCCAGGACGGCGAGCTCCGGATCTGCTGCACGCTCCCAGTAATTCGCCCCAGGCCAGCGATTGCCGCGCTGGCGCATGCCGATCTCGACATTGAGATGCTTGGCGAGGAAGCTCTGCCAGGTGTCGCCTTCCTCATCCTCGCCGCTCTGGATCTTTAGCAGCTTGCGCTCAAGCCAATCCTTGCGGACCGAACGGCCCATGTTCGGATTGGTGACGTACCAGTTTGCCGGGTCGAGATAAGCCTCGTTGTCGATCATGGGATCGGGGAATTCGTAGAGAACGCCGAGGCTGGTCGGATCGTCAATCTTGCCGTCGCGAACATCGCGGAAATAGTCGAGCTTTTCCTTGAACACGCCCGCCGGCGGCTCATCCGACTGCGTCGTGATGTAGATCACGAAACCTTCCGGCCGCGAGATCAGGCCGCCGGTGGCCTCCTGCAGCATGGCCGCCGCATTGGCCTTCTTCCCGAACAGCCACAATTCTTCGATCAGGACGAACGCCGCCTTCTTTCCCGCGGCAGTGTTGGAATCGGCGCTGACGATTTTCAGCACCGCCTTGGTCAGCGTGTGGGTGATTTCCTTGGTGTTCTTGTTGACGTGCAGCAGGATCGTCAGATCGGGGTCCGCCGCGACCATCGACGCGGCGGGGTTGAAGGAATTGCCGGCGACCTCTTGAGTAGGCGCGAGGATCAACAGCTCCTGATTATGGCGCCAGTTCCTGATCAGGGCCGTCAGCATGATCCCAGCCGCGAGCGTCGACTTGATGTTCTTCTTGCTGATCAGCAGAAAGAACTCTTCGATCACGCGCTTGGCAGATTCCTCGTCATAGGCGCCGAAGATCGCGGAGACGAAATCGAACACATACTGTTCGCAGGATTCGCCGAATGTCGGGTGCCGGTGGCGGCCCAGCTTGCGGTCGTAGACTTGCGGCAGGTCCGTAATCTGCAGCGACTTGAAGACATCGAGCGCCGCTTCGGCCTCGGTCGGAAACAGCGGGGCAAATGGGATCAGGCTTTCGCGGTTGACGATGCGGCTTTCCCAGTCGAGACACGCTGTACTGAACCGCGGCATGAGATTACTCGCCGTCGTCGACCGCTACGGCCTGCCCATTGCTGGCCACAAGCCGAGGTGCGGCGGGCACGGCATACTTTCCGCCGATGGCTTGGGCGCTTTCCAGCCGCTGATCCTTCTTCGAGACGTAGCCGCGAGCGGCAGGCTGATTTGCCGCCTTGCCTTGAAGGTCGCGCGACACGCGTTCGGCGCTGACGGAATCGAGCATTCGGAGAGAAGCCGAGAGTGCAGCGGCATTGCCTGCAAGGCCCTGCTGGATTTGAGCGGTGCGCAGCTTCGTCCGGAGCCTGGACAGCAGAACGTCCCTGTTCCGCGTCAGGTGCAAATAATGTTTGCGCAAAGTCGGCACGGAAATCCCGAGCGTCTTCGCAACTTCCCGATTGGTCATGCCAGATGCCAGCAACACCATGATATTTATGATGTTTTCTTCTGTCGGCTCATGCTCCGGCCGCCCTGCCCTTCGCGGGGCAAAGTCGAACGGGTTGCCGAACAGGTCAAAATCCTGAGCCAAAAGAAAAAATCTCCAGATGAGCCCCATGCGGTTGGAGGCCCCATGGCGGTCTAGAGATTTGACCCGCCCCCCCTTGATCGTGATGAGAGGCGTGCCGCTCTGGCCGCGACGGTCTTGCGGGTGTGGTGCGAGCCGCAGAGGCATTGCCCGTTGGCTGCGTCGAGGAGAGCGCCACCATCGCGACGCTCGACGATATGGTCGGCGAACAGGCGGTGCGCCGGTGCTGCCTTGGTGCAGCGACGTCCATTGTCTATCGCTTCGCATCGGTAGCCGGCACGGCGATACACAGCATTGCGCCACTGCCTGTACTCAGCCGATTGCAGCTCGGCGTCGGCGACCTTGGGTGCCACCTTCACCGTTCGTGTGTCGATCGAGCGAATGGCCGGAGCCATCGTCTTAATCTTCGCCATGATGTCTGGAATCTTATCCATCGCGGGGAAGCTGGGTTGCTTCCCCTGGGGCTGATGGCGCGGTCCACCTGTTCGGCGTGCGACTCTTTCAGCTCGTCCTAGGTCGGACTCGCTAATCCAGTTTGGTGACTTCCGCAAGAGCGAAGCCGATCGGCGTCTTGCGACCGAATATATCGACCTCGACGTGCACCTTGTGCTTGTCGCCCAGCATCAGCACCACAGCCTCGAAGCCGGCGAACGGACCGCTATCGATCGACACCTTGTCACCGGCCTTCAGCGCATTTGTCAGCACGGCTATGGCTTCAGGATCATTCTCGATACGTGCTTGGAATTTAAGGATTTCCTGTTCGCTGACAGGGCTTGGACCATCACAGCCACCGATGGGACCGAGCACGCCTGAGACCGTCCGCAGGCCGGCCCATGTTGCTGCACACGACACCACTTTGACGAAGATGTAGCCCGGAAAGGATGGCACCCGAACAGGCTCCAAAGACTGGTGTTTGCGCCTGCCGCGACGCTTCGCCTCGCATTCCGTGTGCAGCATGACGCGCTCGACGTTGGCCTCGCCAAGCAACTTATCCACAGCAATGTCGGCGCGGTCCTCGACCCGGAGCACGTACCAACGCGCCTCCGGACCGTCCTGACCAGCCGCGGCGAGCATCGCCTGCTCACGGCGCGATAGTGCGATTCGCTTGTCGCTCTTCTGCCAGGCGCGGTCGACGTTGATAACCTCGCCTGTAGAGCGATCCACCCAGACGTGTTCACGCTCACTCAGCCGCTTCACGTCCGCCCGCATCATTGTTTCCTCGCACCGCCTGTTCGAATTCCGCCAATCCAGCTGGCCCGCCTGCCGGGAAGTAAGCCACGCGTCCCGGATCCGGGAGCCACGGCCATCCCTGCTGCTGGAAATGTGCCTTCCAGTCATCCCACTGCGAGGTATCGACCGGTACGGCCACCATCCGGCTCTTGAGCGCATGGAAGCGCTCGCCGAAGCGATGGCCACGACCTTGGCGCGCATTGGCGAACAGGAAGAACAGTTGCGGCCAGCGCTCGGCGAAAGCCGTCGCCTCCGGATTGGTCGGGCCTTTCAGCACATGCCCCATCACCCACGCCATCCACACCGGCCCGAAAGGCGGCGCATAGTCGTCGGCCCTCGCCGCCGCCTGTGCCTTCGCTGGCAGCTTTTCCCAGCGCTTTTCGGACAGATAGACCGCGAAGGTGCAGATCACCGTGCGCCCGGCCACCTTGGCGCTGGCCACGTAATCGGCCATGCGGTCGGCGGCGGCATCGCGCTCCTCATCGGTCAGCTTGCGCGCCTCGGCCAGCGCTTTCGGCCCGCTGTCGCTGATGTAGCTCGGCCAGGCCGGATGCGTCTTCTTCAGCCAGCGCTCGATCTGTTTTTCCTCTTCCCGCGCACGCTCTCTCTCGACGTTAACAGGGGTCGTTAGAGAAGTGTCGTTAATAGGTGCCGGTCCAGGACCGGCAGGGGGTGCCGGTTCTGGACCGGCAGGGGGTGCCGATATACCGGCAGGGGTGCCGACTGGCCGGCAGGGTATTTCCGCCGTGGAATCAGCCGGTTCGTCGGCCTCTTTCACCAGCGCCAGATTGGGGTGCACCGGATCGAGGATGACGCGATACCAATGCGCGCTGTCGCGACCGGAGATCTCTTCCTGCTCATGCTTTTCGAGATAGCCGGCCTTCACCAGCCGCTCGACCGCCTCGAACACTGTCGAGCGCGCACAGCCCATTTCGTCGGACATCTTTACCTGGCTGCGCCGGCACCAGCCGAGATCGTCGGTATGGCGCCCGAGCACGCAAAGCACCTGCAGGTCGCGCGGCTTTAGCGACCTGTCCGTGGCGGCGCGCGCCGGGATGATGGAAAGGCGTGGTCCAGTCACTCCGCCGCCTCCGCGAAGGCATGGCGCACGTTGCATTCCGCCAGCAGCTTGATCATGTGCGGCGGCACGCTGTTGCCGACCAGATGATACTTCTCCGTCTTCGTCAGCCGACGCGTCTTGCCGTCGATGGTGATTTCAGCCGGCAGCGCGCCGGGCTTGAAGCCATGCGCGGCAGCGCCCTCCTCCGGCTCCAGCATGCGGATGCCGATGTCGTCGATGTAATGCCGCACGCCCTTCACCATCACCTCGACCAGGCCATAGCGCGCCTTGCCGGTCAGCGCGCCGAGCGGCTGACGCACGTCGTCATCCTGCTTGCCGGAGCCGAAATAGTGCTGGAGGAAGCCGAGGATCAGATGCGCATGGCTGCCACCGGCGCAGATCGTCGCAAGCGGCTCCACGATCGGCCGCCCGTCGGCATTGGTGCCATGCAGGTTACCGAGCGTCGCGGCAACCACGCCTTGCGTCGAGCCGAGTGTTACGATGGTCGACAACGGATCCTCGGCCGAACGTCCCGGTTCACCCGTGTTGTGCTGCGCCATGAAGGCCGCCATCAACGCGGCCTTGCTGCCGCCGACCTGTGTTCCGGCCGGCTCCTCGAGGTCGAGCACGCGCGGCGCTTGCCCTTCGCGTTCGCCATATCCAGACTGTATCAAGCTGGCTGCAACGACCGCCTTGCCACCGCTGGCGCCGACCGTACGCAAGGGATCATCGAGCGACCATTCAGACACGCCGCGCCCCATGCCCTCGCCATGCGCAGTATCGACCAGCGTCGCCGCTACCAATACACGGTCCTCTTTGCCCGTCGTCGTGCCGAGCGGTTCCAGCATGTCGCGCGGTGCCGACTGTGCTGCGCGCCCGCCGGCGCCGACGACGGTCGCGCCCAAAACGGCCAGGCCTGACGAGGTGTGCAGTGTGTTGATCGGCTCATCGACGGAATGCACGCCGTTGCGAGCAGCCGCGCTATGCTGGTCGGTGCGGATCAAGGCCGGCGCCACAACCGACATCTCGCCGCGGTGAGCCGTGGTCAGCGTGCGAAGCGGTTCGGCGGCATCGTGCACCCGGTCATCACCGGCATGTGTGATTGGCACAATGAACGGTTTCGCCGCATCGACGACATAGCGCATGACGCCGCGCGCGGTGCGCCGCAGCGTCGCCTCGGCCAGCGGTTTCTTGCGTCCGAAGATCGATTTCACCGGCAGCGACCAATCGATGATCGTATGCGCGCCGACCCATGGTTTTAGGCCCAGCCGCTTGGCATCCTTGCGCGGGGCATGCGTGCGCACTGGCCAGACGATCGGCCTTCCGTCGGCCTGCGCGACACCGAAGAACCGCTTGCGGATGGTCGGCACCCCATAGTCGGCGCAGACCAGTACGCGATACTCGAAGCTGTAGCCGAGGCCGCGCAAATGCTTTAGCCAGGCGCGCCAGATGCGGCCCTTGTGAGCAGGATCCGGGATCAGCCATTGCTCTTGCACCGGCACACGCTCGCCCTTGCCGGCGACCGAACCATCGAGCCGCAACACGCGCCCCGTCGCCGGGTCGCGCTTGGCGATCAACGGCCCCCACGTGGTGATCTCCTGCACATTCTCCATGGTGATGGTTTCGGGCCGCACCGTTCCAGCCCAGCGGCAGATCACCCACGCCAGCGACCGCCGCCGCTTGCTGACCGGCTTCGATCCCTTGGCGACGGAGAAATGCGTACAGTCGGGCGAGGCGTGCAGCGCGCGCACGCCCCGCCCGCCGGTCACCTTGCGTGGGTCCGCCTCGAACACGTCGCAGCGCAGATGCCTGGTGTGCTGGTGCCGCTTTTCGTGCACTGCCACGGCAACTGGATCGTGGTTGATTGCGACGTGGACATGGAAGCCGGCATCCTCCAGTCCGTCGCAGCCGCCGCCCATGCCGGCGAACAAAACGATCGTCATGCGGTTGTCGAGCGAAAATGGTGCGGTCATCTCTGGGCCTTCAGCCATGCGGCGAAACTGGCGCGCAGGTCTTTCCATGCGTCGCCGGCTCGCCCGCCTTCGTTGAGTTCTTTCCGTGAGGTGACGCCGAGCAGCGAGCGCACCTTTTGCGCGGCGCGCTCATTGGTCAGCGGGCGCTCAAGCCCGTGCCGCTCTTCCAGAAACACCTTGAAGGCCGGCTCCTGACATTTCATGGCGCACTCGGCGGCATAGTTCTTCGGCTCGCTCGCCGCCGGCGGTTCGGCCTTGGGATTGGAAACCGGGGGATCGCCACGAAGCAGCCGGATTTCGTCGAAGGCCCGGCGCAGCAGATCGATCAAGAAGCGCACCGCATCGGGCGCGTTGCAGGCGAATTCTATTTCCTCGACCGTGGCGTCGCTGAAGCGGGCCAGCACGCAGCGCCCGCCAGCCGCCATGTCGTCACGCGCCTCGATCAGGCCGCCATGCTCGTCATGGGCTCGCGTCCAGTCCGCCGGCGCGATTGCGTCGAGCGAGGCCCTGATGGCCTTCAGCTTGGCGGCATCGGTGGAGCGGGCAGCGGCGTTCATGGCATTCGCCCATGCTTGCGCATGGCGCGGCCAAGCACCGTCGCCGCCCGCTCCAGCGACTTGCGCGCCGAGATCTCGCCGACACCATACTTTGCCTGCGCTAGCCTGTCGGCTGCACTGGCCACCTGGCGGCATGCCTCCATGATGTCGTCGTCGGCCTTGCTGACCGATTTCGGCTTGGGACGCGGTTGCGACGCGGCGATGCGCTCGACCTCGGCCAGCAGCATTTCGCGCACCACGGGCGCCAGCTTGCGCGCCAATTGGCCCTCGATCTGGTTTTCAACGCGCGCGGTCATGATGCACCTGCCGAGAATTCAGCCATGCCGATGCGGAATTGCTCCGCCACGATCGCCAGTTCAGCAGGCGGCTGGCCCTTTCCATCGCGCACTGCCAGCGACAGCGAGACACGCACGGCCAGAAAGTTCGCCCCGGCTTCGAAACCTGCCCGGTGGCAGGCGGCGTCGATAACCGGATGAAACGTCATCACCACGGCATCGGGCATGCGCAGCAGGATATCGGCGCGTGCGCGGTCGCCGTCGGCATCGTGCAACTGGCGCAGGATCGGCAGCATGGAATCGGTCATGGACCGTCTCCTGTTTCACATGGGACAGATGGTGTAACCAATTGCGCTGCAATGGTTTTCAGGGTCACGCGACGGTGCGGCTGGCGCTCCAGATACGCGTATGGATCAAGCCCCGCCATCTCGCAGAGCAGCAGATAATTGCCGGCCGACAGCGTCTTGCCGTTGATGGCGCGCGACAGCATGGCGCGGTCTGTGTCGGGCCATTGCTCTTCGGCCCGCCGCAGCGAATAGCCGAGATCATTGAGCCGGTCCTGAAAGGCATTGGCAAAGCGCAGGAAGGCGACATCAGCCATGGATTTGGCCTCCGTCGTCGGTCAGCACGATACCTGCATCGGCTGGAAAATGGCCGAGCAGCGCCCAAAGCCGCACCCGCGACTCCGCCTTGCGCAGCCGCCCGGCAAGCGCGTATTGCACCGACTGGACATGGACGCCAGCTGCAGTCGCCGTCTGGCGCGCGAACTTCTGGGCGGTCAGGCCATGATCATCCTTGGCCAGCACCTGGCACGCTTGCAGCATTAGACCGAGCATGGTTGGCGAATATTCGGGCAAAGGCTTCATGCGCACGCAGCCCTCGCAAAGGTGGGCTCTCGCGTGCTATGCCGCCTCTCATGAGTAGATTTTGGTATTCGATCGTCTTTTACATCTACTGTGTAGTTTTGGCAGGGATTGTCCTGCTGCCGAGCTACTTTGACTTTGCCGATGTCTGTCCAGCCAAAAGCGAGGCCGTTGTTTGCCTCCAGACATGGGTAAGCGCCTTGAGCGGTTGGGCTGCCTTCATCGGCGCCGTCATCGCCATTCCCTTCGTGGCTGCACAAGTCCGCGAAGCGCGCCGCCAAACCGAGTTCATCGTTGGTGACGCCATGCCGACTGCAAACATGCATGATCCCCGGGAAACTCGGGTCGACAATGCCTACTCCACACGCCTCAAGATCGTGAACTGGAACCGCCACCCGATCTTGATTCGGTCGATACAGTTGATGGAGCCGACCAATGTTGAGCTTTTTGGCGTCGAGGTAGAGGACCACGATGCTGGCCGGCGACACATTCTCCAGCAAGAACATAAACGCGGGCGGATGTATGTCCCGGGATGGGTCGACAGAAGCAAGATGCCGACCGTCGCGGAATTCGATCTGACTTTCTCGACGGCGGATCCCGCATTGATAGCGATCGCACAGAACGACCTGGTTCGATGCCCGATCACGCTTAAGGTCGAAATCACCATCGCCGGCGCGCGCCATCAAACCGAGGCGCTCATGGTTGATCGGCCCGATGCGCTTGTCCTTGCAGGATAGCGTCATGCCGGCACCGCCTTCCCCCGGCGCTTAGGCTTCCGAGCATTCTTGGCGTCGAGCGGCCCGCTTAGGATCGAATTCTCGAACGTCTTCCAGTCGACGCGAACCAGTTGCGTGCCGCGCTTGCCATCGGCGTCATAGGTGTTGGTCGCCTCATCCAACGTCCAAATGAACCAAGCAGTGTTCATGCGGCTGGAGGCGATGTCGCCGGTCCAGCCGTCGCGGTGCATCATCGGCAGACGGCGGGTGAAGACGAAAACATCCGATGGCGGATGCTCGTCCATGGCAAAATTGCGGTTTTCATCCTCGAAACCGCAGAGGAAATTCAAATTCAGCAGCAGCGCGATGCGGCGAGGCCGGTGCGCGCGCAGCGCATGCGCGACGAAGGCATTGAGGTCGGCGCCATAGGGCGGATTGGTGACGATGTCGGGCCGGTCCGGATTGTCGGCTCGCGGCGCGGTGGACATGAAGTTTTCGGCGCGCTGCAGTTCGCCGTGGCGATCGACGGTGCCATAGTCGACGAGGTCGGAAAGCTCGACCTCATAGCCGGCATCTTCCAGCATTCGCGATATGGCGCCCTTGCCGCACGCCGGCTCCCAGACCTTGGCCGAGAAGCGCATGAACGACAGCAGCGTGCGCATTGCTTCCGGCGGCGTCTCGTATAGATTGTTACCCCGCTCTGCTGCGGTCGCACTATCAGTGCCGACGGAAGCGCGCAGGTTCGAGCGGCTGGGCTCCAGGCCGGCAAGCAGGCGCGCGGCAATGGCGCGCTCGACAATGCCGGGCGTGCGCAATTCAGCATCGCGCAGCTTGCGCGCCTCGTGAACATCCTTGGCCGAAAGGCCAGCTTCTTCCTGGGTGAAAGTCTTCCCGTCTGGAATAGTTTTCGGTCGGCCCTTGGAAGCCTCGCCTTTGGCTTGCGCGGCATCATATTCGTCGGCCAACCTGACCTTGGCGCGGGCCTCAATGAGCAGCGCGTCCCCCTGGAGCTGACGCGCCTTCCTCACCAGCCGATCGGCGGCACCAAACCGGGCAGCAAATGCCGCGCCAGCTTTGGCCTGGTCATAAACGCCGACCGCAAGCATGCGCGCGGCAGCCACGTCGCCGTCGTCGAGCAGCGCACGGGCGCGCTCAACGACCTGCTGCAGGCCAGATGCATCGAAGGCCTCAACGATCGCGCTCATTTCGCCACCGCCTTCCGCCGCCGCCGCTTGCGCCGGACAACGCCGTTGGCGGCGTCGCGGCGTTTCTGGTTTTCGATGTGGCTGACCATCTCCAGATGGTCGGGATTGACGCAGCGCCGGTTGTGGCACTTGTGGTCGATCTGCTTGTTGCGCGGCACATAGCCGAATTCATTGGTAAAGCTGACTATGTGCGCCGCGACCGTGCGATCGTTCAGCTTCATGCGCGGATAACCGCCGCCGCGCCCGGTGCCGCTGTCGCCCATGGTCCAGAACCAGCACGGCGAGACATAGCCGCCGTCGCGGATGTCGACGGCGGCTGCGATACGACCGGCAATGGCAGCGCGGCGATCCACTATTCGCCCCCCACCACCTTCAGCCCGCCGCTGGCGCGCGCGCCGGCGAGAATCTTGCGGTATTCAGCGGTGCCCGCCTCGACCTTGGACAAGGCGCGGTCGATCCGCTGGCTTTCGGCCGGCGTGAGGAGTCCGTCGGCGAAGGCAAGCGCGCCTTCGGACATCAGCTCGCCCATGCGCACGACCGTCTCGGCATGCGCCGACATCACGTTGCCGTTGACGGGCGTCGCCTCATCTTCGGCGAAGCGGCGCCCGCGCGCCGAAGCGATGGCCTCGCTAAGGTCGAAGCGCCCCGTCTCTTCCTCCAGCGCGAAGATCGCAGGCAGTTCCATGAGTTCTGGGCTGTCCGGATTGTACCAGCGGCCGACGACGCTCTTGGAGTAGGAGCAGACGGCGGCGGCGCGCTCTATCCCGCCGGCGGCGGCGATCAGGTCGCGCTGCTTCGCCTTGATCAGGAAGTGGCGGGCATTGGCATTCGGCACCATCGTGGCCTCCTCAGACGCAAAGGTTTCCCGCGCCGGGAAATCCCGGCGTCGTTTCCCGTGGCGGGAAAGGGTTTTTGGATTCAGTGTGCGGGCGTCACGTCATGGAGGCCCGCAAGCAGATGCACTCATGGTCCGCCGCTCCGGAATCGGTTTGCCGCCAGGCGCGCGTGCGCGGGCACTTCGGCCAGTTCGTCGCCAAGATCGGCGACAGCACGGGCCAGCACCCCTGCCCCGATCGCGGTGGCGTATTCGGTCAGCGCCAGCGCAACGGCACGTTCATTCGTGCAGCGCTCATAGGCCGCGACCGCGCGCACCAGAACCATCACATGGTCGGGCAGCGAGAGCGCACCGGCCGAAGAGGCAACAACTGCCGGCGCGCTGTCCTGACCGATGGGTTCGAGAACCGGGCAGGAATCGGCGAGGAGAGAAAAAGCCGCCGAGGCTTGGAGGTCCGAAGCCTCGGCGGCAGCAACTGCGCGGTCAGGCTCTTGGGGAACCGGCGCAGCGGGGAATTCATAATCAGCGGCGCCGACCCGGCGCGGCGCGAGGCGGTCGGTGAAACCAACGCCAGCAAGGCGGGCGCCACGATCGGCGAGGCAAGGGCAAGCGAGGCGCGTCTTGATCATGCAGCGCGCCCCTCTTCCGCCGAGACATGGACGCGCACCAAGACATCACTATCGATCGCAACACGCTCTTCCGACGCCTTCGCGATGAGTGCCGGCCAATACTTGACGGGGATAGATTGGCGTCGGCGCATCTCGGATGCGGCGGAATGTTTGGCGCCGATGACTTTCGCCACCGCGCCCGTCCCACCCAACGCTTCGAAGATGTCGTGCACCGTTTGCATGGTCGCGGATACAACATCATTCGTGTTGACGTGTCAACATGATTAGTGTTGAGACATTTGCAATTCTCCCGCCCATGAACACGATGGGTGATCGGCTGCGTGCAGCCAGAGAAAAAGCTGGGTACAGCTCTGCGGCCAAGGCCGCGGCGGCACTGGGCATTTCGGCCTCAACCTTCCGCGCCCATGAGAATGGGCAGAACGAATTCGGCCCGGTTGAGGCGGAGCGGTACGCTCGACGTTTCGGCACGTCCGCCGCGCATCTTCTAACAGGGGCAACCGCAACCGTAGAGCGCCTGCCCATCCCCGAGAGGGAATCACTGCCGAAGCCGAACGCCAGTTTCCCGCCTCGATACGAACAATTCCCCCAAGTTGGCACCATTCCGGTGTTGGGGCAGTCGGTCGGCGGACCGAACGGAAGGTTTGTGCTGAACGGCCAGGAAGCAGGCCGCGTCTTTTGCCCGCCCATGCTTGAAAACGTCGAAGGCGCCTATGCGGTTCGCGTGTACGGCACGTCGATGGAACCCCGCTATTTCGCCGGCGAGACGATATGGATCAACCCCCACGAACCTGTACGATCCGGGGATTTCGTTGTTGTTCAAGTGGTTGGGGACGATGACGATGATACTCGAGACAGCTATATCAAGCAGTTTATGTCGCGGTCGAATAGCCTGGTACGCCTGCGTCAGTTGAACCCTGACGAAGGCGAAAACGAGACGCTAGATTTCCCGACAAAGCGGGTTTTCTCAGTTCATAAGATTGTGTTTCAGGCGAGCCTTTAGTCTCCTCGACCCACGTTGGCCGGATGGTCAAGTTGCGCGATCTCGGCGGCTTGCGCGGGCACTCGCTGCAGCTCAGATGGCGGCAGAGTGCACGATAAGTGTGGGCGCCAAGTTCGTTTGCCTTGACCAGATTGGATAGCCGCAAAATCCGAGAATGACCGCAGTCGTCGCAGGCGACGTAGACGCTTGCCAGCTCGATTATCAGCCGCGACGCGTCGGGATTGTCATTGGATGCGCGCACGTTCCCAACCGGAGAACCGGCATACTCAGCACTCATTTTTGATGGCTCCCTGCCGTCTTTTTATGCGCGGCAGCATGACTCACTTGTGAGAACACAGCAAGAACAAATTGGGGCAAAATTGATTCGGATCGCGTCTCCGATCCGATGATGAGGCCCAAAACCAACACGATACATGTTGACATGTTTCGTGTTGATGTGTGATGTTCGTCGCTATTCGCAATCCCGCATGGAGGCAAACGCAATGATCACCACACAGCCACGCCAGGCGCCGGCCCTTCCAGCTGCCGTCATCACCGCCCAGAGCATCGTCGAGCGCATGGCCGATAAGATGCTGGAGATGGGCATGAACGGCACGGCGGTTACCGCCGACAGCCTGGCCGAGCATTCCAACTTCACGCGTGCACAGATCGAGGAACACGGCCCCGAGGCCGCCGACCTCGCCAAGTCGCGCGCCCTTCATAATCAGGGCTGACGGCTATGAATGTCGCCGAAAGCCTGATCGCCGAGGCCGCGAAGTCGCGCAAGGCCGAGGCATGGGTGTCGCGCCAGATCCTCGCCGGCCGCAAGCCGTCCGAAATCCTGGCCGACCTTCGCCGCGCGGCCAACCCTTCCCTCATCATCGCCGCTGTCGGCGGTGACGGTCCGGCCGGGCTCACCTTCGCTTGCGTGGTGATGTTCGCGCTGCCCTTCGCCCTGCTCGGCTGGGTGCTGCCGTCATGACCGCGCGTCTCGACCAAGTGCCGCGCAGTCTGGAGCGGATGACAGTCCCGCCGGGCGGAAGGACGCAGCTCATCTGCAAGCGCTGGCCCGACTGCCTGTGTGGCGACGACTGCATTGACCTCGCGCCGGCGGAATCGCCGATGGCGCGCCGAATCCTAAACGGCCTGATCCTTGCCGTCGCCGTGATTGGCGCCGGGCTGCTTTATGTGGGACTGCACTGATGGCTGACCGGGCGGCGTCATTGATGGAAGACGACACGCCGATTCGCCTCCAGGAGGCCTGCGACCGATTCTTCGGGGGCCGATTGACGCCGAAGGCGCTGCGGGCCGAGGCGCGCAAGGGCAATTTGACAATCGAACAGATTGCCAACAAGGATTTCGTCACGCCGTCTGCCATCAGGGAAATGCGCCTAAAATGCCGCGTCGGAAAAGCCCTCCCCGCCTCGTCCCCCGGCTCGACCGGGACGGCGTCCAGCGGCTCGTCATCCGGGACGGGGCCGTTTACAAGCGAACGGGATGCCTTGTTGGCGAAACTGAAATCGCGGCGGAAAAGCTCGCGGAATACATCGGGCAAAAAAAGCAAAAGCCCGTCGCCGTCGAACGTGGTCCCGATCACATCTCGTGCGCAACAGCGCTAGACTACTACCTCGCAGCCAAGCAGGCCCCGTCCGACAATGGCGATGATGAAGCGGACACGGAGCCGCTGGAAGGCCGCATCGCCTTCCTGACCGCCTTCTGGGGCGACAAGCCGCTATCCGCCATCGACGGCGAAACCTGCCGCGAATATGCGGCCAGCCGCAAGCGCCCGGCGGCGGCGCGACGCGAGCTCGAGGACATGCGCGCCGCTGTCTATCTCTTCTGCAAAGAGAAGCGACTGAACTTCCGCCCGTATTTCGATCTGCCGGCCAAGCCAGTGGCGCGCGAGCGCTGGTTGACGCGCCAGGAAGCCGCCAAGCTGCTCCGGGCCGCCTTGCGACTGCGCCGCGCCAGGCCGAAGACTTACGAATGCCTGCCGCGCTTCATCATCATCGGCCTCTATACCGGCACGCGGCACGCCGCCATCCTCGACCTCAACTGGAACCGTGGCCCGGCCGGCGGCTGGCCCGACCTCGACGCCGGCGTGCTCTACCGTCGCGGCGAGCGCGTGCGTGAGACGACGAAGCGCCGGCCGCCGATGCGCCTGCCGCGGCGCGCGATCGCGCACCTGAAGCGGTGGAAGCTGAAGGACGGCGGCAAGGGTCCGGTGATCCATGCCAAGGGCGGCGAGCCCATCGGCCTGATGCGCAAATCCTTCGACGCCGCGCGCGTCGAGGCCAAGCTCGGCGAGGAGGTCACGCCGCACATCCTGCGCCACACCCGCGCCACCTGGTTGATGCAACGCCGCGTGCCGATCTGGGATGCCGCGGGCTCGCTCGGCATGACGGTAAAACAGATGGAATCGACCTACGGTCACCATCATCCCGACTTCCAGCAGGCCGCCGCAGATGCCTATTAGACACTCCAAAACGGTCGTTTCTGGGCGCATAGCTGGGCGCAACGCGCAAAGCCCGCCTCAGGGGACCAGCAGACGCCTTTGAATTCATTGGTAAAAAGTGGTGGGCGATGACGGGCTCGAACCGCCGACATCTTCGGTGTAAACGAAGCGCTCTACCAACTGAGCTAATCGCCCGCTCCGGCGCGGACCTTTAAGCGGTCGGGACCGGCTTCGCAAGGCCAAATGAACAGGTGGCGCCCTGTCCGCAGGCCCGATTTGCGAACAAAACGCCGGCTGTCAAAAAACCTTCTCCAGTTTGTTGTTATGATGGTTTGGTGCGCTTGACACCCGGTGGCGAACCCCTTATCCAGCGCCCCAACGACGAACACGGCTGACACGTGCTCGTCAATGCGCGGGTGTAGCTCAGTTGGTTAGAGTGCCGGCCTGTCACGCCGGAGGTCGCGGGTTCGAGCCCCGTCACTCGCGCCATTTCCCTCAAGGATCGCAATCCTTGGCACAGGGAAATGCCGACATGAATTGTCAGAATCCACTTTCAAGAAATGAAGTGCCAAGGCGCGGGCTTTTGCATCCGATCGCCGGCTTTGCAGCCTGGCGGTCGATGATCATTCGCCGCCGCGCGAATCGTTCGCGGCCGCCTGTTTCGCAGCCGGCTTTAAAATTCAGCCACGCCCGCGCGGCAATCTGGCAAACGCGACGCCACTCCAATAGGCTGAAAAGCAGTTCCTGGAACGACTCGGGCTTGAGCCGCGTTTGACCTTGCGAATCCCACTTGCGGATTTGCCCACAAAGCGCTGGATTCATTTCGCAGGTAGCGGAGTTGCATTAGTAGGCTGCCTGAACGGCATGGAGGACTTATCGTGTCAAACGCACCAAACATTTCTATGCGCACATTATTCACGCTCATGTACCTGGGCGGCGCGACGACGGTCGCCACCGCCCTTTTCCCGGCGACCGCGTCGGCCGACCGGTTGCAGCCATGCGCGCGCGAGGGCGGGCTCTGCCGTCTGCCGTATCCCGCCGAAGTGGTCTACGGCGCCCGGGGCCGCACGACCTCGCGCTATTTCGAGCGAGACGCGGTGCCTTGTTCAAATCGCGTTTTTGGCGATCCGGCGCCGGGCATCCCAAAGTCGTGTTTCATCGTCATGCGCGGCCAGGACCAGTCGGATGACAATTACGACGAACCCCGCCGCGAGAGATGGGCAGCCTGTGCCGATGAAGGCGATTACTGCGATTTCTACGGCCGCAAGGTGGTCAGGTACGGGGCACGCGGCCAATTCACGCAGGACGTGTTCCGCAACGGCGTCCAATGCGACAATGATACGTTCGGCGATCCCGCTCCCGGTCGCGAAAAGCGCTGCTACGTCAGGCGATAGCTGATCGGGCTATGGATGGACATCCAGGGCAGTTTGCCGTTTTACGGAAACGGCGAGCTGCCCTAACTCTTTGTTTTGGCCCAATTCCCAACGGAAAGCGCTACGCACTTTTCATGGGATTGCCCTGGGATTGGACAGCCTTATGGCCCGGCTGCCCCGCGTGCCTCAACCCTTCGCCAGCAGTGCCTCGACCTCTTGCAGCGTCGGCATCGACGGCGCGGTGCCGGGTCGCGTCACCGAAATGCCGGCGACGGCGCATGCGAAGCGCACCGCCTGCAGCGGCTCCACGCCTCGCGATAGGGCTGCCGCGAAGCCGCCGTTGAAGGCGTCGCCCGCGCCAGTGGTTTCAACCACCGGCCCCGCGCTGATAGCGGGGACATGCTCGGAGCGTCCCTTCGAGTGCAGCAGCGCGCCCTTGTCGCCGAGTGTGACGATGACGGTGCCGACGCCCTTTTCGAGCAGCTTGCCGGAGGCGGTGCGCGCCTCATCGACCGAAGAGACCTTCAGTCCGGTCAATTCCTCCGTCTCGGTCTCGTTTGGCGTGAGATAGTCGCAGAGCGTGTAGACGCGGTCGGGCAGCTTTGCCGCGGGGGCAGGGTTGAGGATGGTCGTCACCCCTGCCCCGCGCGCGATCTCCAGCGCCCGCATCGCAGCATCGATCGGCTGTTCGAGCTGGGTTACGAAGACGCCGGCACCACGAATCAGGGCGGCATTGGCCTCGATATCGGTCGGCGAGATCAGCATGGCCGCACCCGGGCTGACGATGATGGCGTTGTTGCCGCTGCCCTCCTCGACGAAGATGTAGGCGGCGCCCGTATAGCTGTCCGGCGTGTCGATGACGGCGCTTTTCACGCCGGCATCCTGCCATGTCCGCTTGGCCATGTCGGCGAACGCATCGACTCCAAGGCGGGTCAGGAAAGTGGTGTCGGCGCCGAGCTTGCCGGCGGCCACGGCCTGGTTCGACCCCTTGCCACCCGGGCCCAGCTTGAACGAATTGCCGAGGATCGTCTCGCCCATGCGCGGCTGGCGATCGGCGCGATAGGCGGTATCGGCGACGAAGACGCCCAATATGACGACAGGCTTTCCGGCTGCCATATCCCTACTCCGCATCCGGCGGTATGACGCCCTTCCGGAAGGCAAAGCAGCCGTAAAAACGGCGTTCGCCGGTCTGGATGACGCAATAGGCCTGTTTGGCACGCTCGTAGAAGGCGTAGCGCTCGACCGGCAGCATCGGCCACGACTTGCCTTCGGCCGCGTCGATTTCCTTTTGCACTTCCTTCTGCACGGACGGAATCTCGTCCGGCTTACCGACGATTTCCATGCGCGCGGCCGCGTCGTCGACGAACGTATCCAGCGGATAAAGCGACAGCACCGCCTTGACCACCTCCGCGGCTGACGCATCGATGCGCAGCAGTCGGCCGAGCGCCGTCTGACGCGCCACCGAATCGGAGGGGAAGTTGGTGTCGGCGATGATCAGGTCATCGCCATGGCCCATCGCCCGCAATGCCTGGAGCACGTCGGCATTGAGCAGCGGATTGATGCCTTTGAGCATGATAGTCCTCGTGAAGTCCGTTGAGATCAGAGACGCTTGCCGGTCTCGGCATCGAAAAGATGAATCTGGTCGAGCCTGGGCTTCAGGGTCAGCGTGTCGCCGGGCTTGAAGTCGTGGCGCTCGCGAAACAGCGCCACCATCTCGCGGTCGCCAAAGCGCAGGAACACCAGCGTTTCCGAGCCGGTCGGTTCGACCACCGAAATCTTCGCCGGCACGCCGTCGGGATGGATTTCCAGATGCTCCGGGCGCACGCCATAGACGACGGCTTGCCCGTCCTGCGCGGCATTGTCGGCAATCGGAAACAATGTGCCTGATATGTCGACGCCGGGCTTGTCTCCCTTGCGAACAACACCCTTGAGCAGGTTCATCGACGGCGAGCCGATGAAACCGGCGACGAACAAATTGGCCGGCCGGTCGAACAATTCCAGCGGCGCGCCGACCTGCTCGATGCGGCCATCGCGCATGACGACGATCTTGTCGGCCATGGTCATGGCCTCGATCTGGTCGTGGGTGACGTAGATCGTGGTGGTCTTCAGCCGCTGGTGCAGTTCCTTGATCTCGGTGCGCATCTGCACGCGCAGCTTGGCGTCGAGGTTCGAGAGCGGCTCGTCGAACAGGAACACCTGTGGATTGCGCACGATGGCGCGGCCCATCGCCACACGTTGGCGCTGGCCGCCGGAGAGCTGCCGGGGATAGCGCTTCAGATAGGGGTTGAGGTCGAGGATGTCGGCGGCGCGCTTGACCCGCTCGGCGACCACGGCCGGATCGGTTTTCCGCAGTTTGAGGGCAAAGGCCATGTTCTGCTCGACCGTCTTGTGTGGGTAGAGCGCGTAGTTCTGGAACACCATGGCGATGTCGCGTTTTGCCGGCGGCAAATGGTTGACGACGCGGTCGCCGATGGCGATCGTGCCACCGGAAACGGTCTCCAACCCGGCCACCATCCTGAGCAGCGTGGACTTGCCGCAACCCGAGGGGCCGACCAGCACCACGAACTGTCCGTCAGCGATGTCGACGCTGACTTCGTGCAGAACCTTGACGGTTCCAAACGCCTTGGCCACCTTGCTGATTGCGACTTGAGCCATCTCTCCCCCATCGGCTCCAACTGGCCGTAGGCGCAGAAGCTAACCAACGCGCCCTGTCAGGGCAAGTCGGTCTCTTATAGATAAAAACCGTTGTCGTTGACACGGCGTTTGGTTGCGAGAATAGTGGCGGGCGCTGGTCCAAATGTCGGCACCGATCCGCAGGGAATTTCAATCGACGCAGGGTGGGGTCCTGCCTAATTCGTATCCGAGCCGGTAGCACTTTGTGCTTCAGCGTCCGACAGATGGCCACATCCATTCACACTGATTCTGGGAGGAATAGTCGATGAGAACAGGTCTTTACGATAGGCTCGTCCGTGCCGGCGCCACGCGGCGCGACGTCTTGAAGGGTGCGGCCAGCATGGCCGCGATCGCGGCGGCATCCGGCGCCGGGCTTGGCGCCTTGACGCGTCCCGCTTCCGCCGCAAGCGAACTGCGCTCGAAGATCCTGCAGATTCCCGGCGTTGGCAAAGGTCAGCCGACCGATGCCGATTTCCAGAAGGTCGGCGAACTCTGCCTCGAGGCAACCAAGGCCAACGTCAAGGAAGGCGAATTCGCCGGCGTCGAGTTGACCTTCATGGGCCTCAACAACCAGAACCTGCACAATGTGCTGTTTCGCGGCTTCCTGAAGCCGTGGGAGGCCTATACCGGCGCCAAGATCAGCTGGATCGACCTGGCGCAGGCCGACTACAATGCCCGGCTGCAGCAGTCGATCGCCACCGGCACCGTCGACTTCGACATCATCGAGATGGGCGCGCCCTTCGAAGGCGATGTCTGCGGCAAGGGCCTGACTTCGGAGATGCCGGATTGGGTCAAGAAGCAGATCGATTTCGACGACCTGGTCAACTACCTGAAGCCGCCGGTCGGCACTTGGGACGGCAAGCAGTATCGGGTCACCATCGACGGCGACACGCACAATTTCAACTACCGCACCGACGTGTTCGCCGATGCCGACCTCGCCAAGCAGTGGAAGGACGGCGGCGGTGAAGGCGAATGGGGCGTGCCGAAGACCTGGCAGCAGGTGCAAGCCGTCACCAAGTTCCTCAAGGGCAAGAAGTTCAAGGGCCAGGACGTCTATGGCTATCTTGACGCGCCCAAGCCATGGGGCGGTTTCGGCTTCTACTTCCTCGGCAGCCGCGCCACCGCCTACGCCAAGCATCCCGACGACAAGGCCTGGTTGTTCGACGCCGACACGATGAAGCCGCGCATCAACAATCCGGCCTGGGTGCGCGCCATCCAGGACGTGATTGACGCGCTGCCGTCGGAACCGGCGGATCAGATCAATGCCGACCCGAACACCACCGGCTTCCAGCAGTTCCTGGCCGGCACCGGTTCGATGATCCCCTGGTGGGGCGACATCGGCTCCAACGTCAAG
Organism: Mesorhizobium japonicum MAFF 303099; assembly: GCF_000009625.1. Taxonomy (NCBI): domain Bacteria; kingdom Pseudomonadati; phylum Pseudomonadota; class Alphaproteobacteria; order Hyphomicrobiales; family Phyllobacteriaceae; genus Mesorhizobium; species Mesorhizobium japonicum. The sequence goes on along the minus strand of NC_002678.2, from coordinate 6,970,251 downwards.
ACCAACGATTCCTCGGTCATCGGCGACGTCACCGGCTTCTCGATCCTGCCGGGTTCGGACGACGTCTACAATTCCAAGACCGGCAAATGGGAGAAGCTCGCCAGCGGGCCGAACTATTCGCCGAACTGCGCCTATCTCGGCTGGGGGGTCTACGTCATGGCCCGCGTCGACAAGGACGAGAAGAAGAAAAAGGCGGCATGGTCCGCCGCCGCCCATCTCGGCGGCAAGGACCTGTCGATCTGGACGGCGATGTATCCGTCCGGCTTCCAGCCCTACCGCAATTCGCATTTCGACATTCCGGAATGGGTGGCGGCCGGCTATGACGAGGCTTTCATCACCTCGTATCTGAAGTCGGAAGGCGACAGCTACAACCATCCGAACGCGGCGATCGAGCCGCGCATCCCCGGCATCTTCCAGTACTATTCCGCCGCCGAGGACATTCTGGCCAACACCTTCGCCGGCAAGATGAAGGCGCAGGAAGGCGCCGATGCCATCGCCGCCGCCTGGGAAAAGCTCACCGACCAGATCGGCCGCGAAAAACAGATCAAGCTCTACAAGGCCTCGCTCGGCCTGGCCTGATCGTAGCGTGAACCTGGGGTCCGGCGACGAAAGCCGCCGGCCCCTGTCTTGACCGGCATCGCCGGTCGCGAAGTGCCTTGTGCAACCGGATGAGACGCGTGGCTGACCAGATTTTGCCCACCAATGATTGGCCGGCAAACGCCGTCCCATCCGACCTGATACCGCCAGGCCGCAAACGCTTGGGCTGGGCGGTGATGGCCGCCGCAACGCTTGGCCTGCTGGCAACGATCCTTGTCCAGATCCTCTACAAGAGCGAGGTCGACACGATCGGCTTCGAGACATGGCGTCCCGTGGTCTACGCCTATGTGCTGTGGGGCGTGGCACTCGGCATCGGCCAGGTGCTGACGCGCGGCGAGGACGGCCAGCGTGCGTTGTTCCTGCTACCGGCGCTGCTGTTCACCATCGCCATGGTGATCTTCCCGACGCTGTTCGGCTTCTACATCGCGCTCACCGACTGGAACCTCTCCTCCTTCAGCGGCCGCAGGTTCAACGGGCTCGACAATTTCTGGCAGATGCTGGGCGATCCCTACTATCGTAATGCTCTGTTCAACATGGTGCTCTACGTGCTCGCCGTGCTGGTCGAATATGTCATCGCCTTCGGGCTGGCGCTGCTGCTCAACGCGCAGATCCGGGCTCGCAAATTCTTCCGCGTCGTCTTCCTGATGCCGCTTATGCTGTCCCCGGTCGCGGTGTCATGGATGATCGGCAAATCGCTGATGGAATATCGCTTCGGACCGGCGGCAACGCTGGCGCGCCATCTCGGCTGGGACAATCCCGCCTTCTTTTCCGATCCCATCATCGCCCGCATATCGATCATGATACTGGATGCCTGGACCTTCATCCCGTTCATGATGATCATGCTGCTCGCCGGCCTGCAGGCGATGTCGCGCGAGGTGCTGGAGGCCGCGCGCGTCGACGGCGCGACCGCCTGGCAGACCTTCTGGCAGGTCACCTTCCCGCTGATGCTGCCGGTTTCGGTGACGGCGGTGATCCTGCGCATCATCTTCAAGTTGAAGCTGGCCGACATCATCATCACGGTGACCTCGGGCGGCCCCGGCGGCGCCACCGATTCCGTTTCCAGCTTCATCTACCGCGAATACCGCGACCGCTCCAATGTCGGCTATGGCACCATGCTGGCGATGGCCTATCTGGTCATCATCGTCGTGTTCGTGACCTGGCTGTTGAAGCTCGCCAACCGCTTCGTGCGCAACGTCAATTGAGTGGCCGGATCATGAGCGTTCAGACCACCGAATATACCGTCTCCGAAATCCGCTCTCCGGCGAGCTTCATCACCAGCCGCGTCTTCATCTATGGCGCGCTGGTGTTCTGGGCCTTGATCTGCCTGTTCCCGATCTACTGGACGATAACGACCTCGTTCAAATCGGCGGTCGACGTCACCCAAGGCCATCTGATCCCCTTCGTCGACTTCCAGCCGGACTGGAAGGGCTGGCGTTCGCTCGGGCTCTCGCCGGATTCGATCTTCCAGACCTCGACAGTGCGCGATGAGTTCTTCAAGCGCTTCATGAACTCGGTCATCACCTCGGTCGGCGCGTCGAGCCTTGCCATCGTCATCGGCAGCCTCGCCGCCTACGGCCTCACACGCTACCGCTACAAGTTCGCCTGGTTCAAGAACGAGGACATCTCCTTCTTCTTCCTGTCGCAGCTCATCCTGCCGCCTGTCGTACTCGCCCTGCCTTTCCTGGTGCTCTACCGCGAAGTCGGCCTGCTCGACACGCGCATCGGGCTGGTTCTGCTCTACACGCTGATGGTGCTGCCCATCGTCATCTGGATCATGCGCGACCAGTTCAACTCGATCCCGGTCGAGCTGGAAGAAGCGGCCCTCGTCGACGGCCTGTCGATCTGGGGGGCGTTCTTCCGTATCGTCATGCCGATCGCACTGCCGGGCATGGTCGCCGCCTTCATCCTGGCGATGGTGCTGTGCTGGAACGAGTATTTCTTCGCCGCCCTCCTGACCTCGACCGATGCCAAGACCATTCCCGTCATGGTGGCGAGCCAGACCGGCTCGCAAGGCATCAACTGGTGGTCGATGGCAGCCCTTGCCACCGCCGCGATCGCGCCGCTGGCGGTGATCGGCATCGCGCTGGAACGCTATCTCATCATGGGCATGACCGCCGGAGCCGTGAAGTGACGAACCAGTACTGGTTCGCACGCAACATCCGTGTCGGCTACAAGGGCTACGACCGCTATGGCAAGGGCGTCATGCCGATCGCCTGGCAAGGTCGAGCCGCCATCGCGGGCTTCGTGCTGGCTACGCTGTGCGGCGGCCTGCTCATGGCCGTGGTGGGCTTCCACGCCAACCACCTCGCGCTTGGCGATAGCGGGCGCCGGCACGTTCATCTGGGCCGTGACCACCAAGAGCGATCCGGGCAAGTCGATTGCCGACTACCGGGCGGAGCGGCTGAAAAACAACCTTTAGGCCCTCAGGATAGCGCGCAAATGATCCATGATCATGGCGACACCCTTGTTTCCAAGTTCCGCCGATGCATCCTTGGCGCTTGCCGTATACCAGCCGGTATTGTCGGCGAAGCGGGCGGCATCGACGGCCTCCGGGCATAGCGCCAGCATCAGCGATGTCTCGCCGATGCCGGCATGGTCGAACGGATACTTGCCGTTCATGGCGGCCGGCATCAGCGGATGGACCTGCACCCAGTTGAAGAAATTTTCACCGGCGGCGTGTCCGGCATAGTAATCGGCCATGTCCTTCGAACCCCACCAGCCCTCGCCGCGCTGCTTCTCGAGGAAGCGGAAGATCGCCTGGCGGCCGGCGGTCTTGAAGGCGAGATCGGTCGGCATGCCGGCAGCGAAATTCTCGGTCTGGTGATGGATGATGGCGTGTATGTTGCGGAAACCGATGCGCAACAGGCTGTAGAACAACTCCTCACCGAACAGCGCCAGCTGATTGCCGCCGACCTGCACCGAGCCAGTGCCTTCCGGGGGCGCCACTGCGTAGCTCGCGGCACCGTAGTAGAAGGGCGGCAGGATGACGACATCCCTCTCCTTCTCGAACAGTTCAAGCGTCTTGGTGACGGCCAGCGTGTCCATGCCGACGGCCATGTGCTCGCCATGGTATTCGAGCACGCCGAGCGGCAGGGCGACCGGCCAATTCTCGGCAATCGCCTGGCGGATCTGGTGCGGCAGCATCAGTTCATAGCGCATGATCTATTCCATATTGGTGTGGCGTGCGCGCATGGCTTCGGGCGACGCGCCAATCAAGGATTTGAGCTTCAGCACCATCACCTCGAACAGCAGGAACAGCGCGCCTTCGAATACCGAGCCCATCGGCAGGACTGAAGTCTTTTGCGGCCCCTGGTCATTGGCCATGGTCTGGGCCGGGATGAGGAGCGTCGTGTCGGCCCGTTTTGCCGCACTGCCGCCGGCTTGGGCGGTCAGCAGCAGATTGGTCGCGCCGGCTTCGCGCGCGACGCGCATCAAGGTCAGCACGGTCGAGGTTTCTCCCGGTCCGGAACTGGCCAGGAAGACGTCACCGGGGCCCAAGGGCGGCGCGGTCATGTCGCCGACCACCGAGACCGGCAGGCCGAGATGATAGAGCCGCATGGCGAAACCCTTGACCTGCAAGGCCTCGCGGCCGCAGCCATAGACGACGATCTGCCTGGCTTCGGCGAGCAGCTTGCAGGCGGCGTCGATCTGGCTGTCATCCACCCGCGCCAGCACGCCGCTTAGTTCGTCGAGAGCGGTCTTGAACAGATTTTCGTTCCGGTCGCTCACGACAAACCCCCCTCGAAATCATCCTCGGATTTTTTTGCGAACAGCTTGATTTCATTCATGCTAGCAACCGCGAAAATGCGTGTCCAACGCCGCGCGGCGCTTTTGCCTGATCACAGGCATGATAGTGTCATGTCCGACAAATCAACCCCGGGAAAACTGCAAGACATGAAGACACGGCATTTCGACCGCATCGGCAATGGCGGCCTCACCTTTACGGAACTCGGCTTCGGCACGGCGCCGCTCGGCAATCTCTATCGTGCCGTTTCCGACGAGGATGCCAAGGCCACGCTCGACGCCGCCTGGGCGACCGGCTGCCGCTACTACGATACCGCGCCGCTCTACGGGCTTGGCCTGTCGGAAACGCGCCTCAATCCGTTCCTCCGCGGCAAGAAGCGGGACGACTATGTGCTGTCGAGCAAGGTCGGCCGCCTCATGCGCGCTTGCCCGCCGGAGCAGCGCACCGGCATCGGCAAGTTCTTCGACACGCCGTCGCGCCAGGAGGTCTACGATTACAGCTATGACGGCGTCATGCGCTCGTTCGAGGCCTCCCTCGAGCGGCTTGGCGTCGACCGGATCGACATATTGTTCGTGCACGATGTCGACATCTTCACCCATGGCAGCAAGCAGGCGTCCGACCTGCGCATCGAAGAATTCATGCGCTCGGGCTACTACGGACTGCTGTCGCTGCGCGATCAGAGTGCGATCAAGGCGTTCGGCGGCGGCATCAACGAATGGCAGGTTGCCCAGACGCTGGCCGAGCGCGGCGATTTCGACCTGTTCCTGCTTGCCGGGCGCTACACGCTGCTGGAACAGGAGGCGCTGACATCCTTCCTGCCGCTCTGCCAGAAACGCGGCATCGGCATCGTGCTGGGTGGCCCCTACAATTCCGGCATCCTGGCGACAGGACCGAAGCCCGGCGCCTACTACAACTATTCCGAGGCGCCGAAGGACATTCTCGAGCGGGTCGCCCGCATCGAGGCTGTCTGTAAGCGCCATGGTGTCAGGCTGATCGAGGCGGCGCTGCAGTTTCCGCTGCTGCATCCCTCGGTCGTCTCGGTGATCCCCGGCGGCCAGCGGCCGAGCGAAGTCGAGAGCAACCGCTCGCTGCTCGACGCGAAGCTGCCGGCAGCGCTTTGGGCCGATCTCAAGCAGGAAGGCCTGATGCGCGCCGACGCGCCGAATGGCTAATGCATGTCGCCCCAAAGTGGATCCGAGACAACGGCACGCATAAAAACAAGGACGGGAGGCGCGTCGCCTATCGGCCATTTGCCGGTGCCCGACCAGTGAAAGGCCGAGTGACGGAAGCGTATACTCGCTTCAAAATTCCGAGGGTCAGAACTCGCAGGTTTCCGCTGCGCTCGCACGGCTGCCGACTGATCTGTTCGGATGCTGTCGGCCACCGCGCGAACGCAGGGGTTAGCCCTCTACGCCTTGGCGGCCATCACCGTTGATTGTCTTGATTTCGCGGAGCACCTTGCGTACCACCAGGGCAACACCGATGGCGAGCAGAACGATCCCGGCAGCCATATATCCCGTCGATGCGGCTCGGTAACCCGACGCCGCCAGCAGGAAGCCAAGGACGATAAAGACCAATCCGCCAAGCTTGCCGATCAACAGGTTCATTTCCGAATACCCCTAGGGATGGAAACCTCTTCCCGGTGGAGCAGCGCCGCCAATGTCCAAGGTTCAGGATAGTATGGCCAGGGCTCTCGGTCGAGCGCAAAACGCGGACTCGCGTCAAGCGCCCCTCCATCCGGCTTCTCTGGCTCGCGAGTTTGGCTGCTTCGCGCCCTCATTCCGGGACAGCCCGCCCCAGAGATTTTCTACTCCAGGCCCGGCAAGTGAAAAGCCGGGCAAGCCCGGCTTTTCTGGTCGTGTGTACCGGTGTCGGGGACAAAAATGAAAAGCCGGGCAAGCCCGGCTTTTCTGGTCTCTGAAAAGAAAAAACGCTTAGTTGACTGCGTCCTTCAGGCCTTTGCCGGCCGAGAACTTCGGCACAGTGCGTGCCGGGATCTTCACTTCGGCGCCGGTCTGCGGATTGCGGCCGGTCGAGGCCGCACGCTTTGACACGGTGAAATTGCCAAAGCCGACAAGCCGGACATCGCCGCCCTTCTTCAGTTCGCCGGTGATGACGGAAAATACCGCATCGACCGCCGACTGCGCGTCACCCTTCGAAATGCTCGCGGCGTCGGCGACAGCGGACACCAGTTCGTTCTTGTTCATAAAAATTCCCTTCCATGAGAACACCGGAACTTACGACTCATCCGGCAGGAAACGGACTTTAGAAAGAAGCGTTGCCGCAACCAAGTCGAAAAGCCTGGAAAAAGTGGAAAAAAGCCCGGAAATCCGGGGTTTTTCACATGAAAAAGCCGGGCGCGAGGCCCGGCTTTCCGTTTGTGCACTGCAACCTTAGAAAGAATCTAATGTGCAAGCGACTTTCCAGCGTCATCGGCACTGTCGGTCGTGGCCGGCGGATTGACCGGTTCGACCCATTCGATCGGCTCCGGCATCCGCACCAGCGCGTGGCGCAACACCTCACCGACGCGCGAGACCGGAATGATCTCCATGCCGTTCTTCACATTGTCCGGAATCTCCGCCAGATCCTTGGCGTTGTCTTCCGGGATCAGCACCTTCTTGATGCCGCCGCGCAGCGCGGCGAGCAGCTTCTCCTTGAGGCCGCCGATCGGCAAGATGCGGCCGCGAAGCGTTATCTCGCCAGTCATCGCCACGTCGGCCCGGACCGGAATGCCCGTCAGCACCGACACAATGGCTGTCGCCATGGCAGCACCCGCGGACGGGCCATCCTTCGGCGTCGCGCCTTCCGGCAAGTGCACGTGGATGTCGCGCTTGTCGAACAGCGGCGGCTCGATGCCGAAATCGAGGGCTCTTGAGCGGACATAGGAGGCCGCCGCCGAGATCGATTCCTTCATCACGTCGCGCAGATTGCCTGTGACCGTCATGCGGCCCTTGCCGGGCATCATGACGCCTTCGACCGTCAGCAACTCGCCGCCGACTTCCGTCCAGGCAAGACCGGTGACGACACCGACCTGATCGTCAGCCTCGACCTGACCGAAGCGATAGCGCTGGACACCGAGGTAATCGGCGAGGTTCGCCGCCGTGATGCTCACCGTCTTCTTCTTCGTCTTCAGGATCTCGGTCACGGCCTTGCGCCCGAGCTTCATCAGCTCGCGCTCCAGGCTTCTGACACCCGCTTCACGGGTGTAGGTCTGGATGATGGCACGGATCGCGTCCTCGCCGACGGAGAACTCCTTCGGCTGCAGCGCGTGATCGCGGATCACCTTCGGCATCAGGTGCCGCTTGGCGATTTCGATCTTCTCGTCCTCGGTGTAGCCGGCGATACGGATGATCTCCATGCGGTCCATCAAGGGCGCAGGGATGTTCAGCGTATTGGCCGTCGTCACGAACATCACGCTCGACAGGTCGTATTCGACCTCGAGGTAATGGTCCATGAACGTCGAGTTCTGCTCGGGATCGAGCACCTCGAGCAGCGCCGACGACGGATCGCCACGGAAGTCCTGGCCCATCTTGTCGATCTCGTCGAGCAGGAAAAGCGGATTGGACTTCTTCGCCTTCTTCATCGACTGGATGACCTTGCCGGGCATCGAGCCGATATAGGTGCGCCGATGGCCACGGATCTCGGCTTCGTCACGCACGCCGCCGAGCGCCATGCGGATAAACTCGCGGCCGGTCGCCTTGGCGATCGACTTGCCGAGCGAGGTCTTGCCGACGCCGGGAGGGCCGACGAGGCACAGGATCGGCCCCTTCAGCTTCTTCTGGCGGCTCTGCACGGCAAGGTACTCGACGATGCGGTCCTTGACCTTGTCGAGGCCGAAGTGATCGGTGTCGAGCACGTTCTGGGCGTAGGCCAGGTCCTGCTTGACCTTGGAGTTCTTGCCCCACGGGATCGACAGCAGCCAATCGAGGTAGTTGCGCACGACGGTCGATTCCGCCGACATCGGCGACATCGTCCTCAGCTTCTTCAACTCGGCTTCCGCCTTTTCGCGGGCCTCCTTGGAGAGCTTGGTCTTCTTGATGCGCGCCTCGATCTCGGCCGCCTCGTCGCGGCCGTCCTCGCCCTCGCCGAGCTCCTTCTGGATCGCCTTCATCTGCTCGTTGAGGTAGTATTCGCGCTGCGTCTTCTCCATCTGGCGCTTGACGCGCGAGCGGATGCGCTTCTCCACCTGCAGGACGGAGATTTCGGCTTCCATGAAGCCCATCGCCTTTTCCAGCCGCTCCTTTACCGAGAGCGTGGCCAGCATTTCCTGCTTTTCAGGGATCTTGATGGCCAGATGCGAGGCAACCGTATCGGCGAGCTTGGAATAGTCGTCGATCTGGCTGGCGGCACCCACCACTTCGGGCGAGATCTTCTTGTTCAGCTTGACGTAGTTCTCGAAGTCGGTGACGACCGAGCGGGCCAGCGCCTCAACCTCGACCTCTTCCTCTTCCGGCTCGACCAACGCGGTGGCGCGGGCCTCGTGGAAATCGGGACGGTCGGTGAACGAAACGATCTTGGCACGCGAAGCGCCCTCGACCAGGACCTTGACGGTGCCGTCGGGCAGCTTCAACAATTGCAGCACATTGGCGAGCGTGCCTATGTCGAAGATGGCATCGGGCTCGGGATCGTCATCGGCAGCATTCATCTGGGTGGCAAGCAGGATCTGCTTTTCCTGACCCATCACCTCTTCCAGCGCCTTGATCGACTTTTCGCGCCCGACAAAGAGCGGAACGATCATGTGCGGGAACACCACGATGTCGCGCAGTGGGAGAACTGCGAAGACGCCGTCGCTGGGAGCCTTGGATATTTTGGCCATTGTCCAACCTTTCATGTCGCGGCCGCCATCAGGCCAACCGCGAATCTTATATTAACGACCGGGGATCGTTCCGCCTACCACCGTTTGTGACGGGAGTTTTACAGCACAGAAATCGGGCACCTCGGCCTTCTCGTGTTAGGTGGATGCAAGCGGGCCAAAGATCAAGAGTTAACATCGCCTGCAAATCCACTCCATCACTGAGGTCGTGTGCCCTTCACAGCAAAACGGCGCCGCAACGGCGCCGTTCCACAAAAATATGCGGTGAAGTGCCATGTCAGGCGCTGACGTTGCCCTTCTTTTCCTTTTGTTCGGAATAAATGTAGAGCGGCCGGGCGCTGCCGGTCACCACTTCTTCCGAAATCACCACTTCGCGCACGCCTTCGAGCGCGGGCAGTTCGAACATGGTGTCGAGCAGGATCGCCTCCATGATCGAGCGCAGGCCGCGGGCGCCGGTCTTGCGCTCGATGGCGCGCTTGGCGATCGCCGACAGGGCGTTCTCGTGGAAGGTCAGGTCGACATTTTCCATCTCGAACAGCCGCTGGTACTGCTTGACCAGCGCGTTTTTCGGCTCGGTCAGGATCTGGATCAGCGCCGGCTCGTCGAGATCCTCCAGCGTCGCCAGGACGGGCAGACGGCCGACGAATTCCGGAATGAGGCCGAACTTCAGGAGATCCTCGGGCTCGACCTGGCGGAAGATGTCGCCGGTGCGTCGGTCCTCCGGCGAAGCGACCGTGGCGCCGAAACCGATCGAGGTTTTTCTGCCGCGATCCGAGATGATCTTGTCCAGGCCGGCAAAAGCGCCACCGCAGATGAACAGGATGTTGGCGGTGTCGACCTGCAGGAATTCCTGCTGCGGATGCTTGCGGCCGCCCTGCGGCGGCACGGAGGCGACGGTGCCTTCCATGATCTTCAGCAACGCCTGCTGCACGCCCTCGCCCGACACGTCGCGGGTGATCGAGGGATTGTCGGACTTGCGAGAAATCTTGTCGATCTCGTCGATATAGACGATGCCGCGCTGTGCCCGCTCGACATTGTAGTCGGCCGACTGCAGCAGCTTCAGGATGATGTTCTCGACATCCTCGCCGACATAACCGGCTTCGGTCAGCGTCGTGGCGTCAGCCATGGTGAAGGGCACGTCGATGATGCGGGCCAGCGTCTGCGCGAGCAGCGTCTTGCCGCAACCGGTCGGGCCGATCAAAAGGATATTGGACTTGGCCAGCTCGACATCGTTGTTCTTGCCGGCATGTGCCAGGCGCTTGTAGTGGTTGTGGACAGCCACCGACAGCACGCGCTTGGCGTAGGGCTGGCCGATGACGTAGTCGTCGAGAACCTTGAGGATCTCCTGCGGTGTCGGCACGCCCTCGCGCGACTTCACCATCGAGGTCTTGTTCTCCTCGCGGATGATATCCATGCAGAGCTCGACGCATTCGTCGCAGATGAAGACCGTCGGACCGGCGATCAGCTTGCGCACCTCATGCTGGCTTTTGCCGCAAAACGAGCAATAAAGCGTGTTCTTCGAGTCACCGCTGTTGTTGCCGACCTTGCTCATTTTCCTGTCCTTTCATCGCCGCCCGCCGATGGTCTGGCTGAAAGGGCGCTTACTCTATTTATCGCGGGAATCCGCCGCCGCCAGTATCCCGGCTCCCGCAACGTATTCCGTACGAAACACAAATCAGAAAACGTGGCAATGATTCGCAGCAGCCCCACACAAAGCTAAGCCGTCGAAAATCAACATAGCCTTAACGTAGGCAATCCCGACCGTCGAGGGAACAGCCAATTGTGGCCGAAATGCCGCAAGACGCGCCAAAAGCGCGTGATGGTGTCATCCAACTGCCACCAAGCCCTTATGCCACGGCGCTCTCAGCCGGCTCGCGCGACGAAATAACCTTGTCGATGAGGCCGAAATCCTTGGCTTCGTCGGCGGTCATGAAATGGTCACGGTCGAGCGTGCGTTCGATCTCCTCGTAGCTCTTGCCGGTGTGCTTGACATAGACCTCGTTGAGGCGGCGCTTCAGCTTGACGATGTCCATGGCGTGGCGCTCGATGTCGGAGGCCTGGCCCTGGAAGCCGCCGGACGGCTGGTGAACCATGATGCGGGCGTTCGGCGTGGCAAAACGCATGTCCTTGTGGCCGGCGGTCAGCAACAGCGAGCCCATCGAGGCCGCCTGGCCGATGCAGAGTGTGGATACGGCCGGCTTGATGAACTGCATGGTGTCGTAGATCGCCATGCCCGAAGTGACGACGCCGCCCGGCGAATTGATGTAGAGGTTGATTTCCTTCTTCGGATTCTCGGCTTCGAGGAACAGGAGCTGGGCGCAGACCAGCGTCGCCATGCCGTCCTCGACCGGACCGGTGATGAAAATGATGCGCTCCTTGAGGAGGCGCGAGAAGATGTCGTAGGCCCGCTCGCCGCGATTGGTCTGTTCGACCACCATCGGAACGAGGTTCATGTAGGTTTCGACGGGGTTCTTCATCAGTTATCTCTTATCTCGCGGTGGGATTCCGGCGCCGGGAATGCTGGCAGATCGGGCAGAATCGGTTCTGGATCGTTGTTCCGTAGATAGGATGTCGGCTCATCCTTGTGCAAGGCCGACCCGTCCTAGCCATCTGGGTAAGTCGAATCAAGGTTATTCACAGGATTCATCGACCCGCGCCATCGTCGTTCGCCGACGCCGCCCCATCCGTAGCAATTTCTTAACCGCATTGCTTAACGAAATGCGGCAAATCCGCTTTTCCCGGACGCCCCTTACCCTACAATCCAACGTTGAACCGTCATCGGCCGTTCAACAGGGGGAGTATCATGTTCAGGAAAACCGCATGCTTCACCATTGCCGGGCTGACCGTGCTCGGCACGATTTCCGCGACAGCGGCCGGCGGCCACGCCGTCGAATGCTACGAGCCGATCCGCACGCCTGATGTCTACGACACGGTCTATGAAGACGTGATGGTCAGCCCGCCCGGCCAGCAGGTCGACTATACCCCGCCCATCTATGGCACCCGCGAACGCGTGGTGATGACCGTTCCGGCACAAGTGACCTACGAGGTCGTGCCCGCCATCACCCGCACCGTCTACCACACGGTGAGGGTCGACGGCGGCGGCTATGCCTGGGAATGGCGCGTCATACATGGCCGCAAGGTTCTTTGCAAAATTTGGCACAAGGCGCGCTATGAACGCGTCGCCGAGACGGTGGTGATCCAGCCGGAGCGCTCAAGGCGCGTCGTCACCCCGGCACAGTACGACAGCATCGCCGAGGAGGTCCTGGTGCAGCCGGAGCAAAGGCGCATCATTGACGTCCCTGCCTCCTACCGGACCGTCACGCGGCGCGTGCTGGTCCGCGAAGGGTCGTCAGGCTGGCGGCGCGTGCATATTCCGAGACATTGCCAGGATTAGGCTACCTCCGCCCGCAGCCAACGCTTCAGGCCGGCGATATCGCTATCGCCGAGCGCCGCCGCGACTCGCCTGCCGACTGCCGCGCCGAACTTGTAGCCATGGCCGGAGCAGGCAGAGACAACAAGGCACTTGCCCTTCGCATGCGCCATGAACTTTTCGTCGACGGTGAAGGTGTAGGCGCAGGTGACCACTTCGGTCACCTCATACTCCTGGATGCGGGCGATCGGTGGCGAAAACAGGTTGCGGATCGCCTCACCCTCGCCCGGCACCGGCTGACGGTTCCAGTCGGCATCGCTCGTCGGCACTCGGTGCAGTCCGGAACCGAATTTCATGCCGGCGCCGCCGGAGGGCGGGATCACATAGCCATCGACAGCGCCGCCGATGTCGAGGACGACCGGTGCCGCCTTCCAGGCCGCCTTCAGGTCGGCCGGCGGTTCGACATAGGCAAGGGCTGTCCGATAGGTCTTCAGCTCGCCGTCCAGTTCCGGAAACAGCTTCAGAACCCAGGCGCCAGCAGCGACGACGATGCGGTCGGCCTGCATGGTTTCGCCGCTTTCGAGCACGATGCGGCCGGTTTCGGAGTCGATCGCGGTCGCCTTGCTGCGTTCGTAGACATTGGCGCCGTTTGCGCGCAGCCAGGCGGCAAGGCCGGAAGCGATCTTGCGGCAGTGGAGCGCGCCGCCTTCCGGCGAATAATAGGCATAGCGGAACGTGCCGGCTTGCAAAAACGGCCAGCGTTCGACGGCTGCGTCCGGTTCCAGCAATTCAAAAGGGAAATTGCCCTCTTCCAGGCCCTCGAGATATTCCTCGGCCTCGTCGCCCGGTTCGCGCGAAATGCAGACGAATCCGCGCGCATCGAGATGGCTTTCGCCGAGATCGGCCCACATCTCGTCCCAGGCCTCATAGGCTTCGGTGATCAGGCTTCCGTAGCCGGTTCCCGCGCGGTAGGCGCGGCGGATGATGCGGTGATGGTCGCTGGACGCGGCCAGCGGATTGGGGATCGGCCCCTGCTCGACGATCGACACGCTGTGGCCGGCCTTGACCAGCGACCACGCCGTGGAGAGACCGGCAATCCCCGCGCCGACAACGATCACGTTCATCCGCTCAGACCTTCCGCGGCCGCATTGGCTGGCTCAATTCATTGGAGTACCGGCGCCAACATACGGTCTGGAATGAGGCTGGCAAGCCGCGCTATGGGTCTGGCATGACCAATTCGACGCTCCCATACCTGGCCTTTGATCCAGCCACCCGACGGCTGCGGCTCGACCCGCACGAGCCGGCTTTCTTCCTGAACCCGTACGAGGCCTATGGCTTCCTGCACGACGTCTCCAATGCCTTCTTCTGGGAGGAATTCGGCTTCTGGTGCTTTGGCGGCTTCGATGATGTCAACCGGCTGCTGCGCGACCGCCGCTTCGGCCGCCAGAACCCGGCCGGCATTCCCGACAGCCGCGGTGTCGGCCAGGACCGCAGCCATCTCAGAGCGTTCGACGGCATTGAAGCCAACTCCATGCTCGAACTGGAACCGCCGGTGCACACGCGGCTGAGAACGCTGGTCAACCGCGCCTTCGTCTCGCGCCAGGTCGAGCGGCTGCGGCCACGGGTCGAGGCGCTCGCCAACGAACTGATCGACCGCTTTGATCCGACCGGACCGGTCGACCTGCTTCCCGCCTTCGCCTCTCCCTTGCCGATCACCATCATCGCCGAAATGCTCGGCGTGCCGGTCGAGATGGGGCCGCAACTGCTCGACTGGTCCCACCAAATGGTCGCCATGTACATCCACGGCCGCACCCGCGAGACCGAGGAAACAGCCAACCGCGCCGCGAGCGAATTTGCCGATTTCCTGCGCGGTTACGTCGCCGAGCGGCGCAGAAATCCCGGCGACGACCTTTTGTCGCTGCTGATCTCGGCGCAGGAGGACGGTGAGAGGCTGTCCGAGGACGAAATGGTGTCCTCGGCGATCCTGCTGCTCAATGCCGGCCACGAAGCGACCGTCCATCAGACCGGCAATGCGGTGCGCTCGATCCTGGCGCAAGGCGGCGACCCCAGCCGTTTCTTCACCTCGGCGGAAGCGACCGCCGCAACGGTCGAGGAATGCCTGCGCTTCGACGCACCGCTGCACATGTTCATGCGCTATGCCTACCAGGAGATCGAGATTGCGCCCGGCATCGTCGTCCGGCCGGGCCAGACCATCGGGCTCTTGCTTGGCATGGCCAATCATGATCCGCGCGCCTTCGCCGAACCGCAGGCCTTCCGGCCGGACCGTGCGGACCAGAAGAACGTGTCCTTCGGCGCCGGCATCCATTTCTGCATCGGCGCGCCGCTGGCCCGGCTCGAATTGCAGGTGTCGTTGAAAACCTTGTTCGAGCGGCACCCGCGGCTGCATCTTGCCGAACAGTCACGCTTCCGCGACACTTACCACTTCCATGGGCTGGAAACGCTCGCCGTCGGCTTCTGAACGATCGCGGGCCTGGGGCTGCGCGATGAGACTGTTTTGGAGACCGGCGGCGGCGTTCGCACTGGCGTTGCTATGCGCCTGCCTGGGAACCACGACACGCGCCCGGCAACAGCCGGAGAACATTCCCTGGGAGAACAGCATGGCCATCGCCCAGAAAATGGCGATGGGCCTTCTGGAGCGGCAGACCGGATCGAAGGGCCTGCCGCTGGCATCCTTCGCCATCGAGGTCGATCTCAATCTTGACGGCTTGCCCGAGATCTTCGCCTACCGCTACGCGCCGGGCTGCGACGGCGTCAATTGCGGCAACTACCTGTTCGTCCTGGAAGGCGACAGCTATCAAGAGGTTCTCGGCGACATTCCCGGCGCGCGGCTGGTGCCGCAGGACAAGATCGCGCTCAGCCCCTTCAAACGGAACGGCTTTTTCGACATCCAGTCCGACACAATGACGATCGGCTGGGACGGAAAGCGCTATGTCGATGCCTCCACTTTTCCCGCATCGTCGCTAGACGGCGCCGTCTTTGTCTCGGCCTGCCAGAAAAACAAGCTGAGCCAAGAGTCCTCACAGAGCGAAACAGAGCAAGTGAGCGCCGCTTGCCAATGCCAGTTCAACCGATTTCAGACGGTCGGTTTCACGCAGGCCGACCTTGACGCCTATACCGCCTCGCTTCTCGGCGAAGATTTCGACTACCCCATAGGCGACAAGGAGGATGCCTGGCTCATCCTGTCGAAAAGCGCCCAGGACGTCGCCACAGGCTGCGATGTCGCGAGCGGCAAAAGCCAATGGCCGCCGGCCTATTTCGATCATGGCGATCAGCCACAGCAAAAGCTGAACTTCAACGGTTTTCTCGACGCCTGCCCGGCGCAGGATTTCATCCTGACCAACCACAAGACCGGCTCGCCCGATCGCGCACTCGCGCTATGCGGCTGCGTCGCCCGCGAAATCCCGACCTATGGCGTTAGCCAGCAGGGGCTCGACCTCCTGGCGCAATATTATCGAGACGAGATCTCAGACGCTGATATAGAGGCACAGGACGCCGATTTGCTGACGGCGCACGACAAAGCGTCGGAAGCCTGCCTCAGCCAGTTTCCGGCGAAGTGATCACAGCTTGATCACATACTCCTTGCGGGTGGTTTCAAGCACTTCCCAGCTGCCCTTGAAGCCCGGCCTCAGCACGAAACTGTCGCCGGCCTTGACGGTGCGCGCTTCGCCCTCGTCTTCCGCGATCACCGAAACGCCGAACAGGATGTGACAGAATTCCCATTCATCATAGACGATGCGCCATTTGCCGGGGGTCGATTCCCAGATGCCGGCATAGAGGCCGCCGTCCCGCTCCTCGACATTCCAGGTGCGGAATTTGGGATCGCCCGAGATCAGGCGATCCGGCGCGGGCGCGCCGGATTCGGGTTCGACGCCCTTGGTGTCGACGGAAAGAAAGGCGGCCATCAGCAATCAGACCTTGGCGAGTGCCTGTTCGAGGTCGGCGACGATATCGGTGACGTCCTCGATGCCTATCGAAAGCCGCACGGTGTCCGGACCGGCACCGGCCTTGACCTTCTGCTCGTCGGAAAGCTGGCGGTGCGTGGTTGACGCCGGATGGATGACCAGCGACTTGGTGTCGCCGACATTGGCCAGATGCGAGAACAGTTCCAGCGCCTCGACGAATTTGACGCCGGCCTCGTAGCCGCCCTTGAGGCCGAAGGTGAACACGGCGCCGGCGCCGAGCGGCGAGTACTTCTTCTGCAGCGCATTGTTCTTGTCGCTGGGTAGGCCGGGGTAATTCACCCAGGCGACCTTGGGGTGGTTGGACAGCCAGCCGGCAACCGTAACCGCATTGTCACAATGGCGCTGCATGCGCAGCGGCAAGGTTTCGAGGCCGGTCAGGATGAGGAAGGCGTTGAAGGGCGAAATCGCCGGGCCGAGATCGCGCAGGCCGAGCACGCGCGCGGCAATGGCGAAAGCGAAATTGCCGAAGGTTTCGTGCAGGACGAGGCCGCCATATTCGGGGCGCGGTTCCGACAGCATCGGATATTTGCCCGATTTCGACCAGTCGAAGGTGCCGCCGTCGACGATGACGCCGCCGATCGAATTGCCATGGCCGCCGATGAACTTGGTCAGCGAATGCACGACGATATCGGCGCCGTGCTCGATCGGCCGGATCAGGTAGGGCGAGGCCAGCGTGTTGTCGACGATCAGCGGCAGGCCATGCTTGCGGGCGATGTCGCCGATCTTCTCGATGTCGACGAAAGTGCCGCCCGGATTGGCCAGGCTCTCGATGAAGATCGCCTTGGTCCTGTCGTCGATCTGGCTCTCGAAGGTCGAGAGGTCGTTTGTGTCGGCCCAGCGCACCTCCCAGCCATAATTCTTGAAGGCGTGGCCGAACTGGTTGATCGAGCCGCCATAAAGCCTTGTCGCAGCGACGAAATTGTCACCCGGCTGCATCAGATTGTGGAACACGATGACCTGCGCGGCGTGGCCGGACGCGACCGCAAGCGCAGCCGTGCCGCCCTCGAGTGCCGCGACGCGCTCTTCAAGCACGGCCTGCGTCGGGTTCATGATGCGGGTGTAGATGTTGCCGAACGCCTTCAGGCCGAACAGCGACGCGGCGTGGTCGGCATCATCGAAGACGAAGGAGGTCGTCTGGTAGATCGGCGTGGCGCGCGCGCCGGTGGCCGGATCGGGCTTGGCGCCGGCATGGACGGCGAGCGTGTTGAAACCGGGCGTACGGGTCACTAAAAACCTCCCTTAAGAACTTCTCAAAATTCGCCGGGCATTCTTGGCGAAGCCCGGCTCGGAATGCAAAGAAGAAAATACCCTTCGGCACGGAACTTTCAGCCAAGCCGCAGGAAAACGCGGCATCTGCCGGAATAATTTTGCGCTTCTCGCTCGCGACCTATTTCTGGCGCACGCCGAAACTCTGGAAACCCTGGCGCATCAGCGGTTTCTTGGACGACAGGACGCCTGAATTGACGCCGGTCCAGCCGATTTCGCCGGAGAGCTTGCCGTATTCGATCTTGGGGCAGCGGTTCATCACAACCTTGATGCCGGCGGCTTCGGCGCGAGCGGCCGCCTCGTCATGGCGCACGCCGAGCTGCATCCAGATTACTTTCGGCAAGGGATCGAGCCGCAATACCTCGTCTACGATGCCCGGCACCGCGGTCGCGGCGCGGAAGATGTCGACCATATCGATCGGCTCCGGAATATCGGCCAGACTGGCATAGGTCATCCGGCCGAGGATTTCCTTGCCGGCCTGGCCCGGATTGACCGGAAACACCGAAAATCCCTTGGCCAGCAGGTATTTCAGCACGAAATAGCTCGGCCTGACGTCATTGGCCGACGCGCCGACCATGGCGATGGTCTTCACCGAATTGAGGATGCCGCCGATGTAGGTATTGTCGTAGCTATCGTGGTTCATGCCTCGTCCTCATACAACGCCTCGGCGAGAAAACCATCCGGGTCGTTGCTGAAATCGCGCAACATGCGGAAGTGGTCCGTATCACGAAAGTCGGCGGGCTCGAGCCCGAAGCGGCTGATGCGGAACAGCCGCGCGCCGGGACAGGCCATCAACAATGGCGAGTGCGTCGCCATGATCACCTGCGCGGTGCCGGACTGGTCCATGCGGCGCAGCATCTTCAGCAGCTCGATCTGGCGCGACGGCGAAAGCGCGCTCTCCGGCTCGTCGAGGATGTAGATGCCTTGCCTGCGACAGCGTTCCTCGAAGAAACGGATGAAACCCTCGCCATGCGACCAGGAAAGGAAATCCGGCGGCGTCGCGCCCGATTCCCTAGCTGCCTCGTCGAGGTAACGGGCAACGGAATAGAAGGATTCGGCGCGGAAGAACCAACCGGCGGTAACCTTCGGCAGCCAGTGGCAACGAAAATTGTCGGCCAGTGCGGCACCGCTCTTGTCGATGGCACGAGAGTGGTCGACCGGCATGTAGCCCTTGCCGCCGCCGGCCTCGTCATAGCCGGCCAAAGCACCAATCGCTTCCAGCAGCGTCGATTTGCCGGTGCCGTTCTCACCAACGATGATGGTGATTGGCGCGGTGAATTCGAGTTCGAATTCGCGGCCGCGAAACAGCGGCAGGTTCCAGGGATACTTTTCCCAATCCTCCACGCGCCCGGGGTCGAGCAGGATGCGCTTGAGATAGGGCGCCTTGAGCCGCGTCAGCTGTTTGCGGTACGCCATCACCCAGGCAGCGAAATCGTGCCGTCTTGCGCGATCGGAAAGGCCGGATTGTGCGCCACTTCCCAGACATGCCCATCCGCATCGGCGAAATAGCCATACCAGCCGCCCCAGAAGGCGCGGCCTGCCGGCTTGACGATGCGGCCCCCGGCTTTGTCGGCCATGGCGAGCACCTCGTCGACCTCGGCGTCGGAGCGGGTGTTGTAGGCGAGATAGACGGCGGACGGCGCCTCGGCGAAGGTGATGCCGGAATCCTCCTCGGCACTGGCGCGCGGGAACAGGCCGAGAATGACGCCGCCCATCTGGAAGAAGGCGACGCCGTCGGTGATCGCGGCATGCCGTTTCAGACCCATGGCTTCGTAGAAGCGCACGGCACGGTTGAGATCATCCGTTGCAATCGTGACGACGGAGATGCGCGGTTCCACGGCTACTCGTCCGTCCATTCCGGCTTGCGCTTGCCGATGAAGGCGCCGATGCCTTCCTCGGCGTCGCGTGCCAGCATGTTCTCGACCATGACGCGGCCGGTATAGGCATAAGCATCCGCCAGCCCCATTTCGGCCTGCGCGTAAAAAGCCTCCTTGCCGGTCTTCACCACCAAAGATGATTTGGAAGCAATGGTTTGCGCGTATTTGGTGACGATCTGATTCAGGTATTCGCGCGGCACGACGCGGTTGACCAGGCCGAATTCCTTGGCGGTTGCTGCGTCGATCGTCTCGCCGGTCAACAGCATCTCCATCGCATGCTTGCGCGAGACGTTGCGCGACAGTGCCACCATCGGCGTCGAGCAGAACAGGCCGATATTGACGCCCGGCGTGCAGAAGGTCGCCTCATGCGAGGCGATCGCCACGTCGCAGCTGGCGACAAGCTGCAGGCCGGCGGCGGTGGCCAGGCCGTCGACTTCGGCGATGACCGGCATGGGATGGCGCACGATCGCCTGCATCAGCTGGGCACAAGCCGCGAACGTCTCTTCGAAGAAAGCCTTGCCGCGATCGGCATCGGCACGCCGCGCGGTCATTTCCTTGAGATCATGGCCGGCGCAGAACACTTTTCCCGCCGCCGACAGGATGATGACGCGAACCGTCTTGTCGGCCTTGGCGCGGTCGAGTTCGGCCGTCAGCGCCGCCATCACCGCAAGCGACAAAGCGTTGGCGGGCGGATTGGCGAGCGTGAGCCGCAGCACGCCCTTATCCAGCCTGGTTGTGACCGGCCCCTCGGCGACGGCAGGCTTGATGGCAAGGATTTCGGCCATGGCTAGGGTCTCCGCGATTCCGGTCGGGCTTATAAACTATCTAATATCGGATCGGCATTCGTCCAACACCCATCGCTTGCGCCAGAGGATCGAAGGTGTTGCCAGCAACGCCCTGCCGCGCTCATACAGGCGTGCGCAGAAGCGAGAGACCGAGATGCCCGCCCAGACCAACCTCAAACCAGTGCTGACCGCAGCACAAGTCAATGTGCTGATGGAAACCGTCTATCCCCAGCTCAACGAGCAGTTCAAATATTACGAGGCGATCGACGTTTTCCCAGGCGGCTGCACCGTGCGGCTCAATGCCGGCGAGCGGCATTTGCGCCCGGGCGGCACGGTATCCGGTCCGTCGCTGTTCACGCTGGCCGACATTGGCGGCTATGTCTGCGTGCTCTCTCATGCCGGGCCAGATGCGCTGTCCGTCACAGTCAACCTCGACATCAACTTCGTGCGCAAGGCCGAGGCTGGGCCGATCGACGGCCATTGCCGCATCCTGAAGCTGGGAAAGAGCCTGATGGTGTTCGCCATCGACATCGTCGCCGGCCCGGAAGGACAGACGATCGCTCACGCCACCGGCACCTATTCGATCCCGCCGAAGCGCATTGGTGATGTGGTAAAATAATACCTTTTTACTAAGCCATTGTTTTTACTGCCATTTCTTCGCTAAAGGGCTTTTTGATCGGCTTGACGCGCAATTCCCCGTCGCCTATAAGCCCTCACGAAGCAGCGGCCCGCAAAACCGCCGTTTTGTTATTGGCGGCGGGCAAGCGTCTCATCGCCAATCCAAGCAACAAGAAACGCCTTCTCTTTGAAGGTCAAAACCGAGAGCAGAAAACATGACAACCTTTTCGCAGAAGCCTGCGGATGTGGTGAAGAAGTGGATCCTGATCGACGCCGAGGGTCTCGTCGTCGGCCGTCTCGCCACTGTCATCGCCAATCATCTTCGCGGCAAGCACAAGCCGACCTTCACCCCGCATGTCGACGACGGCGACAATGTCATCGTCATCAATGCCGACAAGGTGGTGTTCACCGGCAAGAAGTTCACCGACAAGGTCTATTATTGGCACACCGGCCACCCCGGCGGCATCAAGGAGCGCACCGCGCGCCAGCTGCTCGAGGGTCGTTTCCCGGAGCGTGTCGTCGAGAAGGCCGTTGAGCGCATGGTCCCGCGTGGCCCGCTCGGCCGTCGCCAGATGAAGAACCTGCGCGTCTATGCAGGCGCCGAGCATCCGCATGTCGCCCAGCAGCCAGAAGTCCTCGACGTGGCCAAGCTGAATTCCAAGAACAAGAAGGTCGCATAAGATGGCTGAGCTTTCCTCGCTCGCAGAACTGGGCGCCGCCACCGGCAACACCAATACGCAAGCCGCGGCACCCGTCCACGTCCAGAAGCTCGACAAGTCGGGCCGCGCCTATGCCACCGGCAAGCGCAAGAACGCCATCGCGCGCGTCTGGGTGAAGCCGGGTTCCGGCAAGATCGTCGTCAACGACAAGGAATTCGCGACCTATTTCGCGCGTCCGGTCCTGCAGATGATCCTCAACCAGCCGATCATCGCGTCCAACCGTTCGGGCCAGTACGACATCGTCGCCACCGTCGTCGGCGGCGGCCTCTCCGGCCAGGCCGGTGCGGTGCGTCACGGCATCTCCAAGGCGCTGACCTACTACGAGCCGGCGCTGCGCGCCGTGCTCAAGAAGGGCGGCTTCCTGACCCGCGACAGCCGCGTCGTCGAGCGCAAGAAGTACGGCAAGGCGAAGGCCCGCCGCTCCTTCCAGTTCTCGAAGCGCTAAGGCTCCGCAGTTTTGGAAACAATCGAAAAGGCCGCCTCCGGGCGGCCTTTTTGTATTTGCGCATTCCTATCCGGCCGAATGGTCCGCGTCGCGGATGAACAGGAAGGCGCAGACCGCCGAGAATGTCACGGCAAGCGCTGAGGCGAGGAAAGCAAGAAATCAATTGATGCTGGCGGTCGCCGCGGGTTCGATGCGTTCGCCCGTCCCGGCATAGGGCACGCGGTAGGCGTTCGCCGCAAGCCAGTCGATGGCCGCCTTTGGCTCGTCGGTCTGGATGATGGTGGCGCCGCGATCGACCCAGAAACCCCAGGCCTCGCGCGGCAGACTGGCCTGCACCGCCAGTTCATCGCCACGGCCGCCGGCGAGGAAACCACCCGGCTTGTTGACGATGGCGTAGGTGTCGGCCCAGATGTGCCAGTTGCCGCGCACCGCGGCCGCGCGCATGCGCGTGCTGAACAGCGGTCCGCCGGTCTCGGTCAGCGTCTGCGCGCCCGCCCGCCAGTTGATCAGCTCGATCGCGCGCGGCGAGAAGGCGTGGTCCACCGTCTCGGCGAAACCGGCATCATGCACCGCGTCATCGGCGATGATCGGCATGAACTGGACGCCGCCGCCGATCGCGGCCATGGCCGCCTTCACCGTCGCGATCCTGGTCTGGTTCCAGAGGTTTTCCTTGACGATGACCTGATCGGCCATGCCGAGATCGCGTGCCACCGCGATCATGCCCGGGAGATCGCCGACTTCGAGCTTGTTGTCGAGATTGATGAGGATCCTGTCCCTGGTCGCCAGCAGCATCTCGCGCAGCGTCGAGACCCTCTCGTCGGTGACGGCGCGGGTGCCCTCGATCACCAGCCGGCAGGTCTTCAGTTCGGCCAGCGTATGTTTCACCACCTCGCCCTTGCAGGTCGTGGTGCGATCGAGCCAGCTGTCATGCATGACGACGAACTCACCGTCCTTCGAGCGCCTGATGTCGACCTCGACGATCTCGGCGCCCATGGCGATCGAGCCCTCGACAGCCGCAAGCGAATTTTCAGCATAAAGCGTCTTGCCGGCCTGCATGCTGCCGGCGCGATGGGCGGCCACCATGACATGGTCTCGCCACTGGTTGGCATGCTCGAAGCGGTCGAGAATCTGCCTGGCGCGGCTTTCGGCTGCCGAAGCCTGACTGGAGACGGCGGCAAGGGTCGTGCAAAGCAGAAGGCTCAGCCAGATCGTCCGCATCGAGAATCGCTCCTTGCCGGATCGAAGCCGGGATAGGCGATGCCCATGACAGGGAGGTGAACGAAGCCGGCTAGCGGTTTCTCGCGAAAGGTTTGTCAGATGCGTTTCGAGAGCCGACGGAACCATGCCATCGCCGGCATTTCGACCAAGCGCCAGGTGATCCACGATGTGGCGATGGTGGCGACGAGCATGACGACGATTGCCATCGTTCCAGCCCAGCCGGCGCCGAAGCCCGTCGCTGGCGAGCCGCGCAGCACGATGTCGCCGACGAGGCCGAGGCCAAGCTTGTGCTCGACGAGCCCGGCAACGTTGATCAGGCGCGCCTGCACGAAGATGTGGACCATATAGATGGAATAGGACAGCGCGCCGAGCGTCAGCATGAAGGGCGCCCGCAGCAAGGCGGAAATCCAGCCGCCCTCATGGGCAAAGAGAAACAGCGCCAGCGCGAACACCAGGGGCGCGGCGATGCCGAAATCATTGCTGCCCGCCAGTGAGACGAAAGCGACGATGACCGCCACCATGACGATTTCGGCAAGGGTCCAGCTCAGCCGCGGGCCGCTTCTGGCGAGGAGCTGTCGCGCCCCTGCAATGGAATCATGCTGAAACCAGGCCAGCAAGGCGCCGAGCGAGAAGCCGTAGAGGCAGCGGATGAAGCCGAAATCGTAGGACACATCCATATGATGCGTGGAGAAGCCGAGCAGGAACAGCGGCCCGGTGACGGCGGCGGCGACAAACCATATCCAGGCACGCGCGCCGGCGATGAAGACGACGCCGGCAAACAGGAGATAGGCGAAGAACTCCGCCGAAATGCTCCAGCTTGGCGCATTCCAGGTCAGATGATCCTCAAAGCCCATCCCTTGCAGCAGGAGCAGATTGGCAAGCAGGCTCTTCAAATCGAAACCGCCGGTGAAGGGGGCTGCGCCGGTGCCATGCGGTTGCGGCAGCATCAGCCGCAGCAGTTCGAAGCCTGCAAAGGCCGCGAGCATGATGAGATGCAGCGGGTAGATGCGGCCGAAACGCACCAGCGCGAAGCGGGCGACCCCTACCGGCTGGCTCAGCCGATTGGCGTAGCTGCTGGCGATGACGAAACCGGAAAGCACGAAGAAGAAATCGACGAAAAGGTAGGACGAACCGATGAAGCTGCTCTGCGAGAGCGCGGAAGCGGTCGGGAAATGAAACAGCGCCACAAGAAGCGCACAGATGCCGCGCCACGAATCGAGAACCTGGAAGCGCTCGCCCGCTATCGTGCCGGCATGGGTCGACACCACGGCATCGGACGGATTAAGAAACGCGGCCTGCGTCATGATGGGACAAATCCTGTCTTGCCGTGGCACCCGGGCGGCGCCGTTTCGTCTCCCCAAGCTGTGACTGGCATCTTCCATGCCGGTTCTGTAGTTGTTGCACCCCGATGAAAACGAGGACCAGTAATGGCGACCAAGAACATCGACCATGCCTTCACCGCCCGCTCCAAAACGGGTGGCGCCCTTGAGCCGACCTATTCCGGCGCGCTGTCATTCATGCGGCGCAAATACACCAAGGACGTGAAAGGCGCGGACGCGGTGGTGTGGGGCATCCCCTTCGACGCCGCCGTCACCAACCGGCCCGGCGCCCGTTTCGGGCCGCAAGCGATTCGCCGCGCCTCGGCGATCCTCGACAATGACCCGCAATATCCGTTCTCGCGCGATCTGTTCGAACATCTCGCGGTAGTCGACTATGGCGATTGCCTGCTCGACTCGGGTAACCACCAGAAGACGCCAGGCACGATCGAGCGCGAAGCGGCCAAGATCCTGAAATCAGGCGCCTTCCTTTTGACGCTGGGCGGCGACCATTTCGTCACCTGGCCGCTGCTCAAGGCACATGCCGCCATCCATGGACCGCTCGCTTTGGTGCAGTTCGACGCGCACCAGGACACGTGGGAAGATGACGGCAAGCGCATCGACCACGGATCCTTCGTCGGCCGCGCGGTCAAGGAAGGCATCATCGATCCCGACCGGTCGATCCAGATCGGCATCCGCACGCACGCGCCCGACACGTTCGGCATCAAGATCCTCTACGGTCACGAAATCGAGGAGATGCGGGCCTCCGACATCGCCTACGCCATCGTCGACCGCACCGGCGGCAAGAAGACCTACCTGACCTTCGACATCGACTGCCTCGACCCGGCCTATGCGCCCGGAACCGGCACGCCGGTGGCCGGCGGCCCGTCCTCTGCGAAGATCCTGTCGACGCTGCGCCAGCTCAACCAGGTCGATATTGTCGGCGCCGATGTCGTGGAGGTTGCACCGGCCTATGATCACGCCGATATAACGGCGATCGCCGGCTCGATGGTCGCCATGCAGTATCTCGGCCTGTTGGCTGAACGAAAGGCACGGCAGGAAGAGATGAACAACGGCAATCACAACGGTGCCGCGGTGAATCACGGCAACGGCATATAGTCTCGGAATATCAGGGAATTGATCAGGTCATGAAACCGAAAATCTTCATCGACGGCGAGCACGGCACCACCGGCCTGCAGATCCGGGCGCTGCTTGCCGAGCGTGGCGACCTGGAGATCATTTCCATTCCCACCGAGCGCCGCAAGGAGACGGCGGCGCGCGCCGAATTCCTCAATGCCGCCGATATCGCGATCCTGTGCCTGCCGGACGATGCGGCGAAGGAAAGCGTCTCGCTGATCACCAACGACACCACCAAGGTCATCGATGCGTCGACCGCGCATCGCGTCGCCGAAGGCTGGGCCTATGGCTTCGCCGAGATGGACAAGGAACAAGCCAAGGCGATCGCCACGGCCAAACGCGTCGCCAATCCCGGCTGCTGGCCGCAGGGACCGATCGCAACGCTCAGGCCACTGGTCACATCAGGCCTGCTTCCGGCCGATTTCCCGATCACCGTCAACGGCATTTCCGGCTATTCGGGCGGCGGACGCCCGATGATCGAGGACTATGTCGCCAAAGGCGAGGACGCCTCGGAGTTCCTGCCCTATGGCCTGACCCTGCAGCACAAGCATGTGCCGGAACTGCGGGCCTATGCAAAACTATCGCATGACCCAATCATGCAGCCGGCGGTCGGCAATTTCGCTCAGGGCATGATCACCGTGGTGCCGCTGCAGCTCGGCGGCCTCGACAGTGTACCGACGGGCGCGGAGCTTCATGCGGCCATTGCCGACCATTTTGCCGCCATCAAGGGCGGTGTGGTCGAGGTGGCGCCCTATGCGCATCTGGAGCGCATGCCGGAGATCGATCCCGAGATCTACAACGGCACCAACCGCATGAAGGTCTATGTCTTTGCCAACGACAAACGCGCGCAGGCGCTGCTGCTGGCGGTCTACGACAATCTCGGCAAGGGTGCTTCGGGCGCCGCCGTCCAGAACATGGACCTGATGCTCGGGCTTTGATGGACGCACCAGCCTTGCCGGCGCGCTGGAAAGTCAGCGCGCCCGAACTGATTGCCGAGACCTTTTCAAGCCGCATCTGGAAGGTTGTTCGCGACGACGGCTCGCCGGCCGTCGTCAAGGCGCTCAAACCTTTCGACGATGTCGCCGACGAGCTGCGTGGCGAGCATTTTCTTGCCTGGCGGCGCGGCGAAGGCGCGGTGCGCCTGCTTGGCCGCGACGGCCACAGCATGCTGCTGGAATATGCTGGCGAAACCTTGCTTACGCAGGTTCTCGATGAACAGGGTGACAATGCCGCAACCGCCATCGCGGCCGAGCTGATGACGAAACTGTTTTCGCCGTCACAACATCCCTACCCGCCCGAGCTTCAGCCGCTCACGGAGCGGTACACCAGCCTGTTCAGGAAAGCCGCAACCGACCGAGGCGCGGGTCACGCCAGCATCTATGTCGAGGCCGCGGCGATCGCCGAACGGCTGCTGGACAATCCGCACGACATCAGGCCCTTGCATGGCGATCTCCACCACGACAACATCCTGCACGGGCCGCGCGGCTGGCTGGTGATCGACCCGAAGGGCGTGCTTGGCAACCCGGGCTTCGACGCCGCCAACATGTTCTACAACCCGCTCGACCGCGACGATCTTTGCCTCGATCCGGAGCGGATTGCTCATATGGCCGAAGTCTTTGCCAAGACGCTTGGTGAATCACCGGCAGCGATACTGGACCATGCCATCGCCTATGGCTGCCTATCCGCGGCCTGGCACCACGAGGACGACAATGCGGTTGAGGAAAACCGCGAACTGTCGATCGCCAAGGCGATCCGGGCGATGCGGGCGAATTTCTGACCTCAGGGACGAGCCGAGAGGCTCCGCATCAACTCCTGAGCACGATCTCCTGCGGCAAGGGATAGGCGCCCTTGGTGCCGCGCCAGTGCGCGGCCGCGAAACCCAGCACGATCAGGGCAAAACCCTGATGCGTCAGCGCCATATGCAGCGGCACCTGCATCAGCAGCGTGCCGATGCCGATAGAGGCCTGCACCAGCACCAGCACAAACAACAGCGTCGCGCGCCGCGCATGGGTCGAGCCGGGCAGCCGCCGACGCGTGGCGATCATGTGCCAGAGCGCGACGGCGAAGACCGTGTAGGCGCCGAGCCGGTGGACGAACTGCACCGTCTTCGGACTTTCGAAAAAGTTGCGCCATGCCGGCTCGAGGATCAGCAGGTCGCCGGGGATGATCTTGCCGTCCATCAGCGGCCAGGTGTTGTAGCTCAAGCCGGCGTCGAGGCCGGCAACCAGGCCGCCGAGATAGATCTGGATCAACGCCAGAAGCACGATGAAGCCGGCGAGTCGCTGCGTCGACCGATCGGCCGCCGGTTCGGAATGCGGCGCCAGACCACGCGCGACGACCATGGTGGCGGTGAAGATCAGCGCCGCCAGCGTTAGATGCGTCGCCAGCCTGTACTGGCTCACCGACACACGGTCGACCAGTCCGGAGGCCACCATCCACCAGCCAATGGCGCCCTGCAGGCCGCCGAGGAGAAGGATGCCGACCAGCTTTGGCCCCAGGCCGCGCTCGATGCGGCGGCTCACCCAGAAGAACAGCAGCGGCAAGGCGAAAACCAGGCCGACGCTGCGCGCCAGCAGACGGTGCGCCCACTCCCACCAGAAGATCGACTTGAACGCCTCGATGCTCATGCCCTTATTGAGCTCGGTGTATTGCGGGATCTGCTGGTAGCGCTGGAATTCCTCCTGCCACTCGGCGTCGTTGAGCGGCGGGATGACGCCGTGGATCGGCTGCCATTGCGTGATGGAAAGACCGGACTCGGTCAACCGCGTGGCGCCGCCGACCAGCACCAGCGCAAACAGCACCAGAAGCACCACATAAAGCCAGCCGCGCACAAGCGCACGGTTGCGCAGGTCGCGGTCGCGGGCGACGTATGGCGCGGAGGCTGATATGGCAGCCATGATCTGTCCAGTCCGGTTGAATGTCGCGGATTGGTGAACCATAGCATCCGTGCTGGCAAGACCATGCAGCGCGGCACGCCGTCGCGCCCGATGTCGCGGGTTGCGCGTGTCCTGCGTTCGGCTTAAGCGATTGCGATCAACGAGGCCAAGCCATGCCCATTCGCCTGAAAAAGCTGATCGGAATGTTCCTGCTGGTGGCACTGGTCATCATCTATGCGCTGGTCGCATCGATCTTCGCCGTCGCCCGTCTGTCGGAATCGGGCGCTCTGGTGCACTTCCTGTTCTTCCTGCTCAGCGGCCTGCTCTGGGTGCTGCCGGCGATGGGCATCATCAAGTGGCTGATGCTGGAGCCGCGGGCGAAGCGCTGAAGCGGGCCGCCTCGGCTCGCAGCGGCATACGCGGCTGGATCAACGCGCACGGCGGATTGCCGGCAAACCCCGGTCAGATGGTGACGACCATCTTGCCAGCGTTGGCGAGCGGCGTCGTCACGCCCGACAGCATGGTCCGGACGTGGGCAAGGCTCTGGTAGCGGCCATTGATCGAAATGCGCGGCAAGGCATGCAGATAGCCGGCATGTTCGGCGCGCAGCACGCCATGGCGGGTCGTCACGGCGGAGACATAGCCGGCGTCACGGGCAAAGCCGACTTCACGGCAGCCGACCGCGCTTGCATAGCCATAGGGATAGGCGAAATGCAGCGGTTCCCTGCCAAGCTCTGCTCGCAGCATGTCCTTTACGGTGCCGATCTCGCGCCGCGCATCGGCTTCGGAAAGCCGCTTCAGATTGCTGTGGTTGATCGTATGGGCGCCGACCGTCACCAGCGGATGCGCGGCGACGGTGCGGATCTCATCCCAGTTCATCAGGGTCTGTAAACGCGAGGCATCCGCGTCAACGCCGTTCGAGCTGGCAAGATCGCGCAGCACGGTGCGCAAATCTTCCTCGCGGACCTCGTTGGCGAGGTAGGCGTGCAACCGGGTTATAGCCTGGCTCTTCCTGGCCGGAGTCGCGCAATCGATCACCGCCGGGCCATTCGAGGTCGACAAAGTCAGGTGGTCGGACGCGTTGACGATATCCTCGGCCACATCCCACCACAGATCGGCGGTGCCGTCGATCAGCCCCGGCGCGACATAGATGGTGATCGGCGCGCCGTGCTTTTCCAGCACTGGCAGGGCCTCGGTCATGTTGTCACGATAGGCATCGTCGGCGGTGATGGTGGCGAACCGGCCGCCCTTGCCGCCTGCCTTGATGCGCTCCACGGCCTCGTCCATCGAGACGAAAACATAGCCGTCCGCCTTCATGTCGGCGATCACGGCGTCAAGGAAACTGGGCGCGATGTTGAGGTGCCGGTTGACGCTGTCGGGTTTTTCCGGTGTCGCAGTCACGCGGTGCAACATCAGGATGGCGCCGATGCCGCCGACAAACGGCCTGGCCAGCGGTGCGAGGCCGGTATAGCGGGCGACGTTGAGTGCCAGTTTCCGGATTGCCTCCCCGCCGTCGATCATTCATTCACCTTTTGCGCCTAGGCTGATCCAAGCACGGAATACGCCTGCGCCCCCCAAATCGGGATCAATACGCCTTAAGGATTGAGGTATGGTTGACGCAATGGCGTCATTTGACGGCAATCGGCTCGCGGCGACCGAGGCTTCGCCACGCGCCCTGCCGAAGGATGCCGCCGGGCCATCGGTCTCCGTCGCGGGTGCAGAGGGGCTTGCCGCCTATGCGGGGTTCTGCCGCTCGGCGCTTTATGCGCCGGCACAGGGCGCAATATGGATCTTGAATTGGGCCGCGCTGCTCGAACCCGATCTGTTGGTGGCGACGCTCACTCTCGGAGGCAAGCCGGTCTTCGCGCTGGCCCTGGAGATTGCCAGCCAAGGCCCGTTCCGGGTCGCCCGTTTCATGGGCGGCCGCCATGCCAATGGCAATTTCGCCGCCGCCGACCCGCAATGGCTGGCCACGGCGGGTAGCGCGCCCGTCCGCTCAATATTTGAAGCCATTGCCAAGGCCCGCCCCGACATCGATCTCATCGCGCTGGAACGATTGCTGCCCGATCTCGATGGTACCGCCAATCCGCTCGCATCGCTCGATCATTTCGCCAGCCCCAATCTTTCGCTGGCCGTCGACCTCGCCGGTGGCTTCGATGCGCTGCTGCTTCGCGCCAGCGGCAAGCGCAAACGCAAGAAACATCGGTCGCAGATGCGCAAATTCGACGCCGTTGGCAGCCATCGGCGCATCGAGGCGCGCAGCCCGGACGAGGTGGAGAGATTGCTCGACGCCTTCTTCGAGATGAAGGAGCTCCGCTTTCGCAAGATGGGCATTGCCAATGTCTTCGGCGGCGACCAGACACGCGCCTTCTTCAGGGCGCTGTTCACGCAGGCCCTTGCCGAGGACACGCCCTCTTTCGTGCTGCATGGCTTGGAAGTCGCCGGCAAGCTACGCGCCATCACCGGGTCGAGCCGTTCGGGGAAACGCCTGATCTGCGAGTTCGGAGCGATCGCCGAGGACGATCTCGCCTACAGCAGTCCCGGCGATTTCCTGTTCTTCGACAACATCCTGGAAGCCTGCGAGGCGGGTTTCGCGGTCTACGATTTCTCCGTCGGCGACGAGCCCTACAAGCGGCAGTGGTGCGATATCGAAACCCGGCATTTCGAGGTGCTGGTCCCGCTGACGCTGAAGGGCCGCGCCCTGGCGCAGACGCTTCGCCAGGGCGCGCGGCTGAAAACGTTCGTCAAGAACAGCCCGACGATCTGGAAGCTGACCAAGGTGCTGCGCCGCAAGGCAGCCGGACAGGCAGCGCCCGCTGCCACGGACGACGAAAACTAGAAATTGAGTGCCTCGCGCAGCGCAGGGCCCGCCCTGACGCGCAGATCGAGATCGGCCTCGATATGGTCGATGTGGTGCAGCATCAACTGGCTGGCCCGTTCGCAATCGCTGCTCTCCAGCGCGCCGACAATTTCCGTATGCTCGCTGTGCCCGCAGGCTGACACGCCAGACCGCCCATAAAGCGCGATGACAAGCGAGGAGCGCGCGACCAGTTCCTCCATGAAGCGCTGCAGGATGGCATTGCCGGCGACGGAAGCAAGCAGCAGATGGAAATCGCCGGACGCCTTGATCTCGGAACGCCGCGCGGTCGGACCGCGCTCGGCGATGAAGCGGCCCTCCTCGTCGAGTTGAGCCCTGAAGGCGGCGATGTCGGCTGATGTGACGCGTCCGCAGGCGGCAATGGCAATGCTGGGCTCGATCAGCCGGCGCGAGGCGAACACCTGGCGCGCCTCCTCGGGCGAGGGGTTGGCGACGAACGCGCCGCGGTTGCGCTCCGTGCGCACCAGGCCTTCGAAGGACAACATCTGCAGGGCCGCGCGCGCCACGGTGCGAGACACATCGAACAGCGTGCCGACCTCGCCCTCCGACAGCTTGGTGCCCGGCGCCAGCCGGCGGTCGACGATGGCGTCGCGCAGATTATCGCGAATCGCCTGCGCGCGATCCTGGTTGGCACTGTCGGTGGAATAGATCTGATCGGCAATATTCATGGCGATGATGTTCCCGCACCCTTCTAACGCGACTCGCCGTCGGCACACGAGAGGCAAAGTGAACACAAAGCCAAAAAAGATTGCATACGATTTTTGTGCAGATCGCGCACAATCGCCCATAATTTGTGCAATGCACAAGATAGCCTACCAGGCAGGCAGCAGGCAAGAACCCTGATTCTTCAGACAATTCAAATGCTTGGCCGATCACCCCGATATTGGCACGCATGATGCATTGGTTAATGCGACCAAACGGGGAAGCCTGAATGTCCAAAGCCGCCGAGATCGACATCGTGTCCGTTTCGAAAGTCTATGGAACGACGACCGCCGTCGAGGATATCAGCCTGAAGATACCGGCGGGCACCTATTGCTGTCTGCTCGGCCCCTCCGGCTGCGGCAAGACCTCGACGCTGCGCATGATCGCCGGCCACGAAAGCATCTCGTCGGGTGACGTCCGGCTCGGCAACACCGTCGTCACCGACCTACCGCCGGCCAAGCGCGGCACGGCGATGATGTTCCAGTCCTATGCGCTGTTCCCGCATCTCGACCTCATCGACAATGTCGCCTTCAGCCTGAAGATGAAGGGTGTCGACAAGGAGAAGCGCCGCGCCAAGGCGCTCGACATGCTGAAGCTGATGCAGATGGAGGCCTATGCGAAGCGCCGCCCGGCGCAGCTTTCCGGCGGCCAGCAGCAGCGCGTCGCGCTCGCCCGCGCCCTGATCACCGATCCCGAGGCGCTGCTGCTCGACGAGCCGCTTTCGGCGCTCGATCCGTTCCTGAAGATCCGCATGCGTGCAGAGCTGAAGAAATTGCAGACATCGCTCGGCATCACCTTCGTCCACGTCACCCACAGCCAGGAGGAAGCGATGGCGCTTGCCGACCTGATCGTGGTGATGAATGACGGCCGCATCGAACAGGCGGCGCCGCCCCGCGAGGTGTTCGAGCGGCCGGCCACGGCCTTCGTCGCGCGCTTCATGGGCGACCACAATGTCATCTCCGGCCGGGTCACCAGCAGCCGAGACGCGATGGTCGTCTTCGAGGTCAACGGCGGCGGTTCGCTCGCCGCCAGCGGCAAGCCGCAGCAGGCGGGCGCGCCGATCGACATCGCCATCCGCACCGACCATGTGCGCATCGGCGAGGCACCCGCGCCCGGGCTGGGCTTCACCGGCATCGTCGCCAACATCGAATATCGCGGCGCCACTGTGAAACTCTCCGTCACTGGTGCCGGCATCGACGACTTTACCGTCATTGTCGACGATTCCGACTTCTTCGCCAAACCCGTCGCCATTGGCGACGCCGTACCGCTCGCCTGGGATGCCGAGGATGCGATCGTCCTCGGCCGCCTTCATTCATGAAATCAACCAAGCAAAACAAGACAGGGGAATAGACATGACAGACACAATACAAACCAAGCCTGGCATCTCGCGCCGCTCGCTGCTCAAGACGGGTGCGGCCGCCGTCGGCCTCGCCGCCGGCTCGGGCGTCATCACCGGCTTCCCGACCATCTGGGCGCAGTCCAACATCACGCTGCGCCAGTTCGGCACCGGCGTGTCGAACCTCAACGCCATCGCCGACAAGTGCAAGGCCGACCTCGGCATCACACTGGAGATGACGGCGACGGATTCCGACGCGGCCGCCCAGCGCGCCGTGACCCAGCCCGACAGCTACGACATCGCCGACATCGAATACTGGATCTGCAAGAAAGTGTTCCCCACCGGCGTGCTGCAGCCGATGGATGTCAGCAAACTGAAATATTACGATGAGCTGGTGCCGCTCTTCAAAACCGGCAAGCTCACCCCAGACAGCGTGATCGCCCAGGGCACCGCGCCGCACACGGTGGGCTATGTCGAGGCGCAAGACTCCAAGACCTTCGCCAAGGCGCCGACCAACTGGTTCACCATGGTGCCCACCATCTACAACGCCGACACGCTGGGCATCCGCCCCGACCTCGTCGGCCGCGATATCACCAGCTGGGCCGACATCATGGATCCGGCCTTCAAGGGCAAGACCGCCATCCTCAACATCCCCTCCATCGGCATCATGGATGCCGCCATGATCATGGAAGCCATGGGCAACATCAAATATGCCGATAAGGGCAACATGACCAAGGACGAGATCGACAAGACGATCGACTTCCTGATCAAGGCCAAGCAGGGCGGCCAGTTCCGCGCCTTCTGGAAGTCCTTCGACGAAAGCGTCAATCTGATGGCATCGGGCGAAGTGGTCATTCAGTCCATGTGGTCGCCGGCGGTAGCCGCCGTGCGCTCCAAGGGCATCCCTTGCCGCTTCCAGCCGCTCAAGGAAGGCTACCGCTCATGGGGCGGCGGCCTCGGCCTTGCCGCCCACCTCAAGGGCGCGGAGCTCGACGCTGCCTACGAATACATCAACTGGTACACGTCGGGCTGGGTCGGCGGCTACCTGAACCGCCAGGGCTACTACTCCGCCAATATGGTCTCGGCCAAGAAGTTCATGACCGAGGACGAGTGGGGCTACTGGATCGAGGGCAAGCCGGCCAAGGGCGAGATCAAGGCGCCGGACGGCACCGTCATGGAAAAAGCCGGCGCCGTGCGCGATGGCGGCTCCTTCGAGGAACGCATGGGCAAGGTCGCCTGCTGGAACTCGGTCATGGACGAGGACCGCTACATGGTGAAGCGCTGGAACGAGTTCATCGCGGCGTAAGGGAACAAACGCCCCTCCTCTTCTCCTTCTCCCCTTGTGGGAGAAGGTGGATCGGCGCGCAGCGCGGAGACGGATGAGGGGCGTTCCAGCGAAGTGAGACGTTGGTGTTCCCTGGAACACCCCTCATCCGACCTCGCTTCGCGAGGCCACCTTCTCCCACAAGGGGAGAAGGAAAGGCCGCCGCACCGGCACCGCAAATCTGCACCGAGAGCCTTGATGACAGTCGCGCTCGAACGCCCCACCATCGCCGCCAGCCCCACCAGGCGACGCCGCCGCTTCTCGCTCGGTGTCGTCACGCCCTATCTGCAGTCGGCTCCGCTGGCGCTGATCCTCGGCGCTTTCCTGCTTTTGCCCATCATCATGATCGTCGTCGTGTCCTTCTGGGATTACGACTTCGCCGCCATGTATCCGGATTTCCTGACCACCAACTATTCCGACGTGCTGGGCTCCTGGGTCACCTGGAAGACCTATCTCAACACCATCAAATTCGCGGCCATCGTCTGGGCGCTGACCTTGTTCATCGGCTTCTGGGTCGCTTATTTCCTCGCCTTCCACATCCGCACCACGGCCATGCAGATGGTGCTGTTCCTGGTCTGCACCGTGCCGTTCCTGACCTCCAATATCATCCGCATGATCTCGTGGATCCCGGTGCTCGGCCGCAACGGGCTGATCAACTCGACGCTGGTGCATATGGGCCTGGTGCCAAAACCCATCGAATGGCTGCTCTATTCCGAATTCGCGGTCGTGCTCGCCATGGTGCACCTCTACACGCTGTTCATGGTGACGCCGATCTTCAACACGCTGATGCGCATCGACCGCTCGCTGGTCGAGGCCGCGCGCGATGCCGGCGCCTCCGGCTGGCAGGTGCTTTGGAACGTGATCATCCCGCTGGCCAAGCCCGGCATGGCGATCGGCACCATCTTCGTCGTCACGCTGGTGATGGCCGATTTCTCCACCGTGCAGGTGATGTCGGGCGGCCAGAGCGCTTCCGTGGCGCTGATGATGAAGAACCAGATGTCGCTGCTGCAATACCCGGCTGCCGCCGCCAACGCCGTGGTGCTTTTGGTGCTGGTACTCTTGATGGTCGCCGGCATCCTGCGCATCGTCGATATCCGCCGGGAGCTTTGACGTGAGTCACGAAAAACGCACCCTCGAATTCTACGTGCTGGCGGCCTTCTTCGCGCTGTTCGTGCTGTTCCTCTACGGCCCGCTGTCGGCGATCCTGATCCTGTCGTTCCAAGGCGAGACCGGCGGCCTCACCTTCCCGCTCAACGGTGTGTCGCTGCACTGGTTCGCCAATCTGTTCGAGCGCCAGTCGGTCGGCGATTTCGGCGGCAGCTTCAAGCGCTCGCTGGTGCTCGGCCTGATGGTGATGGTCGTCACCGTCATCGTGTCGCTGCTGGCAGGCCTTGCCTTCCGCCGGAAGTTTCGCGGTGCCACCGCCCTGTTCTATCTGGCGGTCGCCAGTCTCGTCGTGCCCTCCATCATCATTTCGCTGGGCATCGGCGTGGTCTTCCAGCAGGTCGGCTTGCGCCCGGCCTGGTATACGTCGGCCTTCGGCGCGCATCTGACCTGGACCCTGCCGTTCGGCGTGCTCATCATGTTCGCCGTCTTCAACCGCTTCTCGCCGGCCTATGAGGAGGCCGCGCGCGATCTCGGCGCCACCTCCTGGCAGACCTTCGTCCATGTCGTGCTGCCGATGATCGCGCCGAGCCTGATCGGCGTCGGCCTGTTCGGCTTCACGCTCTCCTATGACGAGTTCGCCCGCACGCTGATGACATCGGGAACCTTCAACACGCTGCCGCTTGAGATCTATGGCATGACCACCAATGTCACGACGCCGGTGCTCTACGCGCTGGGCACGGTGACCACCGTGTTTTCCTTCCTGGTGATCCTGGCGACGCTGGGCGCCATCCTCTATGTCGGCCGCCGCCGGGCGAGAGCGTGACCGTGCAGATCCTGGTGGTGAACCCCAACACGACGGCGAGCATGACCGAGACGATCGGCGCGGCGGCGCGCGCGGTCGCCGGCGCCTGGACCGAAATCATCGCCGTCACCTCGTCCACGGGACCGGACTCGATCGAGGGCTATTATGACGAGGCGCTGGCCGTGCCTGGCCTTCTGATGGAGATCGCCGCAGGCGAACGCCGCGGCGCTCAGGCCGCGGTCATCGCCTGTTTCGACGACACCGGCCTCGACGCCGCCCGCGCCATGGCAAACATCCCCGTCATCGGCATCTGTGAGGCGGCACTCAGCATGGCCTCGTTCATCGCCCAGCGCTTCACCGTCGTGACCACCACCGAACGCTCCCGCGTGCCGGTAGAGGGGCTGGTGCAGCGCTACGGCATGGCGGGACGGGCGCGTGTGCGAGCCGCCGACATTCCTGTGCTGGCGCTCGAGGATCCGGCGTCAGGCGCAACCGGCAAACTGCGCGACGAGATTGCCCGGGCCGTGGAGGAGGATCGCGCCGAGGCCATCGTGCTTGGCTGCGCCGGCATGGCGGACCTTGCGCACCAGTTGCAGGCGGATTTCGGACTGCCTGTCATCGACGGGGTCGGCGCCGCGATCAAGCAAGCCGAAGCGCTGATTGCGCTCGGCCTCTCCACATCGAAGCGCGGCGCCTATGCCAGCCCGCTGGCCAAGTCCTATCGCGGTATGCTGAAATCGTTCTCGCCCGGAGCTGTCGCCGCGGAGTGAGCACCATGAATCGAACCATCCGCACGCTGTCGCTGGGGGAATTGGCCGACCTCATCGACTGGGCGGCGGCGGAGGGCTGGAATCCCGGCCTTGAAGATGCGGTGATGTTCCAGGCTGCGGATCCGGAGGGCTTCATCGGTGCGTTTGTCGGGGACGACATGGTCGCCGCGATCTCGGCGGTGGCCTATGGGCAGGAGTTCGGTTTCATCGGCCTCTACATCTGTCGCCCGGACATGCGCGGCAAGGGCCACGGCAAGGCTGTGTGGACCGCGGGCATGGACAGGCTGGCCGGGCGCACCATCGGCCTCGATGGCGTCGAGGAACAGCAGGCCAACTACCGGAGCAAGGGGTTCATGCCGGTCTACGAGACCATCCGCTACAGCGGGCGCCCTGTGGCCCTGCCCGCCGGCGCCGAGCGGCCTCACATGGAGACCGCGCAACCGGTGCCCGACATCATCGCCTACGATGCGCTTTGCTTTCCTGCGCCCCGGCAGTCTTTCCTGCAGCGATGGCTGCTGCCGCCTAACCATGCCGTGGCGGCGATCACATCGCGGGGCACGGCCGGCTATGCGGTGGCGCGAGCCTGCCGCAGCGGCTTCAAGATCGGCCCGCTCTTCGCCGACAACGTGCGGACCGCACTAGAACTGCTCGGGGAGTTGTCTGGCGCATGCGGTGGCGACTTGCACATCGATGTGCCGGCCACCCAGATGGATTTCATCGCGGCGCTCGAGATGGCCGGTTTCTCGCCGACCTTCAGCACCACCCGCATGTACAAAGGCACGCCGCCGAAGCTCGATGCCAAGAGGGTATTCGGCGTGACGGCGCTGGAGCTGGGATAGGCCGAGCGGCAGCTTTCAGGCCGCTGAGCGCCGTCCGGGAGTGCCCGGCGGCTCGTGGCCAATCGGCGTCACCAGCGTCAGGTCGGGATAACCGCTTTCGATCAGCTTGACCGCGGCCTTGGTGACCTCGTCGTCCGGTTCGAGCATGGACAGGAACACCTCTGTGGCCTCGCCACCCAGTCGGCTGATGCCTTGCGCGTCGGCCGGCCCGCATTCGACCACCACCAGATCATAGGCGGTGGTCAGCGACTGCATGATGATCGGCAGCCGGTCGGCGGCGCGCATGGCGCGGACCGGATCGGCGGTGCCGACCGGAATGACATGGCAATCCGAATAGAGGTCGGCGTGGATCACGTCGCTGAACTGCGCCTGCGAGGCGAGCAGATCGGTGATCCCCGGGAAAAGCCCGCTGTCCAGCATCGGCCGCGAAGCAGCGCCAGAGGCGGTGAGGTCGAGCAGCAGGACGCGCAGGCCGGCGTCGGACACTTCGCGCGCAACCAGGATCGCCGACGCGGCTGCCTCGTCGCCTTCGGGCGAAACGAATATGGCGCGGGCGGCCCCGCTGGCGATCAGCTTTTCCGCGGCCTTCTCGATGTCGATCTCACCGAGCACCGAGCGCGGTCTCTGGGTCTCTACCACGGGCTCCGGCTCGGCGACCGACTTGGCCTCGGCGACAGGCTCTTCCTTGACGGCAAGCTCGGGCTCGGCAACGGGCCGCGGCTGCGCCGCCATCTCGGGTTCAGCGACCGCTTCGGGCCATTGCGTCTCGGCGTCACGATCGGCGAACGCGCTGGCGACAGCCGGCTCCGGGCGGGCAGATGGCTCAGGAGCGTCCGGCTGCCGGCGAGCCGTTGCCGGCATAGCCACTTCGTCGATCGGCGCAAAACGGGCGCCTGGGGCCGGGCGCATGGCGCGGCCCGAGAAGAGTTCCCGCAACAAGGTGAATATGGCCGCCAGCAGAAGCGAAGCCGCCGCGGCCGCGCCGACGATCGGCCCAACCTTGGGGAAGTATGGCTCGGAGGGCACCGAAGCCGGTGAGGCGACGCGGGCGTCGACCGGCACATAGTTGCGGTCCTGACGCGAAGCCGCCTCGCGGTAATTGGTCAGATAGAGCTCGAGCTGTTGGCGCTTGGCGGCGGCGTCGCGCTGCAGCGCGTCGAGATCGACCTGCTGTTCGCCGGCCTGAGCCGAAGCCGCCTTCAGTTGATTGACGTCGGAGACGAGCTGGCTTTCGCGCGCCTTGGCGGCATCGGCCTGCATCAACAGGCCCTTCATGATCTTCTGGGCTTCGCTGCGGATCTGCGCGTCGAGATCGGCGAGCTGTGATTTGGCGGCGCGAACGCGCGGATGATTGTCGAGCATCGTCGTCGACAGATCGGCGATGGTGGCGCGCAGCTCGGCCTGCCGTTCCCTCAACCGCTGGATCAGGTCGGACGACAGCACTTCCGGCAGCGAATCCAGCGAGCCGCCATTCTGCAGCGCCTTGCGAACGCTGTCGGCGGTGCCTTCGGCCGCGGCGCGATTGGCCCGCACCCGCGACAATTCGGTCGACAGCTCGGCCAGCTGCTGGGTGGCCAGGGTGGCATTGTTGCCGCCCATCAGCAGGTCGGACTGCGCGCGGTAGGCCGCGACCTTGGCCTCGGCATCCCTGACCTGCTTCGACAGGTCGGCGATCTCGGGTGCCAGAAAGTCCGCGGCGGCGGTGTTCGATTCGCTCTTGGCCGCGCCCTGCCCGGCAATATAGGCAGCGGCAATGGCGTCGGGGATTGCGGCGGCGAGCTTCGGATCCTCGGAAGAGAACTCGATGGCAATGATGCGGGTTTTTTCAACGCCGAAGACGTTGAGCTTCTCGCGCATCTTCTTCAACACACGTTCGTCGGCCGGAACATCCATCGGGTCGTTCTTCAGCCCAAGCAGGATCAGCACGCGGCTGAGCGCCGACATGTTGATTGTTTCGTCGAACTCGGGCAGCCGTGCCAGGCCAAGTTTCTGCGCCACCTGCTTGAGGATTTCGTTGGACGAAATGATCTGGACCTGGGTGGCAACGCCCTGCTCGTCGAGGATCGGCTTGTCGCCGTCATTGTTGCTGCCGGCCGGACGAGTGTAGACGGATTCGCGCGGGGCGATTTCCACCTGAGTCTGGGCCTTGTAATGCTTGGTCGCGAACGAAGCGAACGCAAACGCCAGACCGGTCACCACCAGAACGAAGAGCAATATGCGCAGCCAGTTCCTCGCCAGGCTGGCGAAGAGCTGCCTGAGGTCAACGTCGACATCTGCGGCCGCGGACTGAACGGACATGCATCCCTACTCCGAAACTGGGTCAGGATGCACCGTAAACAACTATGGTAACTCAGCCGTTAAGATCGCGGTAATGCTCCATTAGGGATTACTGCGGGTGCCCCAAGAAAAACGATAAAAATGGCAAAACCCCTGCTTCGTGCAGCGCTATCGGCCAGCTCCTTTACCGGCCATTAACCCTAACAGGATGATAACGGACCCGATCCCAGATGTTTGCTGCGACGCCGCAGCGGCCAGTCGAAGGTACGTATCCGGTCATGAAAAGCACTGCTTCCCTCTTTCACGCTCTGCTTGCCGTGTCGATGCTTGCCGGCTGCTCCAGCTACCGCCCGACGCCGGCTGCCTTCCACGAGGTCCTTGATCAGCCCTACCGTCTCGGTGCCGGCGACCGTGTCCGCGTCACCGTGTTCGAGCAGGAGGGCCTGACCAACACCTACAGCGTCGACCAATCCGGCTACCTCTCCTTCCCGCTTGTCGGCGCCATACCGGCGCGTGGCCACACCGCGCAGCAGATGGAAAAGGAGATCGCCGACAAATTGCGGCAAGGCTATCTGCGCGACCCCGACGTCTCGGTCGAGATCGATCGCTACCGGCCGATCTTCGTCATGGGCGAAGTGGGTGCCGCCGGCCAGTATTCCTATGTGCCCGGCCTGACCGTGCAGAAGGCCATCGCCATTGCCGGCGGCTTCTCGCCCCGCGCCAACCAGGAAAGCGTCGACATCACCCGCGACATCAACGGCAAGGTGATGACCGGCCGCGTGGTCACCTCGGACCCGCTGCTGCCCGGAGATACCGTCTACGTCCGCGAACGCCTGTTCTGACAGACACCACGTGGCGGACAAGCTCAGGATCGTCCACTGCTTTCGTTCACCGGTCGGAGGAATTTTTCGGCATGTGCGCGACCTGACCGAAGCGCAGGTCGCCGCCGGTCATGTGGTCGGCATCGTCTGCGATTCGACCACGGGCGGCGAATTCGAGGAGCGCCTGTTCGAGCAGATGAAGGACATGCTGGCGCTCGGCATCCATCGCACGCCAATGCAGCGCCATGTCGGCCCGGGCGATCTCGCCTCGGCACGGCGCACCTACAGGATCATCAAGGAATTGCGGCCGGACGTGTTGCACGGGCACGGCGCCAAGGGTGGCGCCTATGCCCGTCTGTTCGGCTCATTGTTGCGGGTATCAAGGTCTCGCGTAGCCCGCCTTTATTCGCCGCATGGCGGCTCCCTCCACTATGACGAAACGACAGCCACGGGGAAGCTGTTCTTCGCGCTCGAGCGCTCCATGGCGCACTTCACCGATTGCCTGCTGTTCGTCTCGGACTATGAGCGGCGGACCTATCGCAGGAAGGTGGGCGAGCCGCCGATCCCGAACATCCTGGTCTACAACGGACTGCGCGCCGCTGAATTCGAACCGGTACCCATCGGACCCGACACGGCGGATCTGCTCTATATCGGCATGATGCGGGACCTGAAGGGACCCGACATCTTCATCGACGCCATGGCCGCCGCTGGCCCGCGGCTCGGCCGCGCGCTGAGCGCGGTGATGGTCGGCGATGGCGACGACCTGCCGCGCTACCACGCGCAGGTAAAGCGCCTGGGACTGCAAAGCCATATCCGCTTCCTGCCGCCAATGCCGGCCAGGGAAGCCTTCGCGCTGGCGGCGCTGGTGGTCGTTCCATCCCGTGCGGAAGCCATGCCCTATATCGTGCTGGAGACCCTTGCCGCGGCGAGACCGATGATCGCCACCTCCGTCGGTGGCATTCCGGAAATTTTCGGTTCCGGCTCCCCTGCCCTGATCCGCCCCGATCCGGCCGAACTCGCCGACAAGATGAGCGAGGCACTCGCCGACCTTGCCGCCTATGGCCGGCTGATGCCCGATGGCCCGGGTCTCAGGGCACGCTTCGGCGCCGACGTCATGGCCGCCGAAATCGAGAAGGCCTATTTCGCCGCGCTCGGCAGGTAACGCCTGAGCCTTTCC
Organism: Mesorhizobium japonicum MAFF 303099; assembly: GCF_000009625.1. Taxonomy (NCBI): domain Bacteria; kingdom Pseudomonadati; phylum Pseudomonadota; class Alphaproteobacteria; order Hyphomicrobiales; family Phyllobacteriaceae; genus Mesorhizobium; species Mesorhizobium japonicum. Next base: position 6,927,453 of record NC_002678.2, on the reverse strand, counting down.
AAAGCCACGCGTTGTTTCAAGGGTTTCTTAGCTCTCTTTTGCTAATCACCCTGGGGAAGCTTGCGGACTGTTCCATGAATGAGATCGATCCCGCGCACCGCTTTTCACCCGAAGCGGTGCGTAAGTTTGATGGCCCGACCGATGGCGATGCGCCCGGCGGCATGAATGACGTTGCCCGGCAGGTCGCCTCGCAATACCGGCGCGATACGATGTCGCCGATCATGGTCAGCGGCGTCCTGCGCATGGTCGAATTCGGGGTGCTGTTCCTCTCGGGGCTCTGCGTCTATTTCTACTTTGTCGGTTTCTTCAACTATCTCGCCTGGCAATATCCGGTGACGATCGCCTCCGCGTCGTTCCTCGCCGTGGTGCTGCTCGACGTCACCGACTGCTACCAGGTGGTTTCGCTGATGCGGCCGGTCGCCAATTTCGGCCGCATCCTGCTGGTCTGGGCCGGCGCCTTCGCGCTGATGGCATTGACGGCCTTCGCCACGAAGATGTCGGAAGACTATTCGCGGCTTTTGTTCGGCACCTGGTTCGTTGTCGGCTTCGTCCTCCTCTTCGGCCTCAGGCTGGTGATGTCGAGGCTGATCCGGCGCTGGGCGCGCGACGGCCGCATGGAGCGGCGCGCCGTCATCGTCGGCGGTGGCAAGGCGGCGGAAATCCTGATCCGCTCAGTCGAAAGGCAGCCCTACAACGACATCCGCATCTGCGGTATCTTCGATGACCGCTCCGACAAGCGCTCGCCGCCGATCGTTGCCGGCTATCCCAAGCTCGGCACCATTTCGGAACTGATCGAGTTCGCCCGCATCGCCCGGATCGACATGCTGATCGTGTCGCTGCCGCTGACCGCCGAAACGCGCGTGCTGCAGCTGTTGAAGAAGCTGTGGGTGCTGCCCGTCGACATCCGGCTTTCGGCGCATTCCAACGCGCTGCAGTTCCGTCCGCGCGCCTATTCCTTCATCGGCTCGGTGCCGATGCTCGATATTTTCGACAAGCCGATCAACGACTGGGATTCGGTCGCCAAGCGCGCCTTCGACATCGTCTTCTCGGTGATCGGCATCATCGTCTTCTCGCCGGTGATGCTGGCGACCGCGATCGCCATAAAACTCGACAGCAAGGGACCGGTGCTGTTCAAGCAAAAGCGCCACGGCTTCAACAATGAGATCATCGAGGTCTACAAGTTCCGCTCGATGTACACGGACCGGTCGGATCCGACCGCCAAGCAGACGGTGACCAAGAACGATCCGCGCGTCACCCGCGTCGGCCGTTTCATCCGCAAGACCTCGATCGACGAACTGCCGCAGTTCGTCAATTCGCTGCTGGGTACGCTGTCGCTGATCGGCCCGCGCCCGCATGCCATCGCCGCGCAGTCGCACAACCTGCTCTACAACGAGGTGGTCGACGGCTATTTCGCCCGCCACAAGGTCAAGCCCGGCGTCACCGGCTGGGCGCAGATCAATGGCTGGCGCGGCGAGATGGACACCAATGAAAAGATCCGCATGCGGACGGAGTACGACCTCTACTACATCGAGAACTGGTCGCTGCTGTTCGATCTCAGAATCCTGTTCCTGACGCCGATCCGGCTGCTCAACACGGAAAACGCCTATTGAGCGCGATTTCCCATGAGCTGCCGCGGGCCGCGGTCAACGCCAAGCTGACCGCCCTGATTTCCTCCAGTGCGGTGGTGGTCGGCATCCTTCTGTCCGGCTTCGTCATCAGCGAGCCGGCACCTTACGAAATCTACATGACCGGGCTGATCGCCATCTGGGCGCTCTTCGGCCTGCGGATTTCGCGCGCGGCCATGCCGCTGCTGGTGCTGCTGGTGACGATGAATATCGGCGGCATGATTTCCATGACGCAGATGGCGGACCTCGCCTTCACGCCGCTCTATCTCTCCGTGTCGCTGTTTCTGGCCTTCAGCGCGGTGTTCTTCGCCTCGGTGACGGCCACGCAGCCAGGTCTCTACCGGCCGATCTTCAATGCCTATGTCGTCTCGGCGGTGGCGACCTCGCTGCTCGGCATAGCAGGCTATTTCCATGCCTTCCCCGGCGCAGAGATGTTCACCAAATACGACCGCGCCGCCGGCGCCTTCCAGGATCCGAATGTCTTCGGGCCGTTCCTGGTGCTGCCGGGCATCTATCTGCTCTACCTGATCCTGACAGGTTCGGTCTCGCGCATGCCGCTGCTGGCGGTGCCGCTGCTGATCATCGCATTGGGCATCTTCTTCTCCTTCTCGCGCGGCGCCTGGGGCATGTTTGCCGTCTCTGCCGTGCTGCTCACCGGCTGCCTGTTCCTGCAGAGCGCCAGCGGTAAGTTCCGGCTGCGCGTGGTGATCATGACCATCGCCGCGCTGTCACTGCTGACGGTCGCCATCATCGTCATCCTGCAACTGCCCGGGGTGGCGGAGATGTTCTCCAGCCGTGCGCATCTCGAACAGAGCTATGACACCGCCCGCCTCGGCCGCTTCGCCCGCTACGGAATCGGCTTCCAGATGGCGATGGAGCGTCCGTTCGGCATCGGGCCGCTGGTCTTCGGCAAGATGTTCGGCGAGGACACGCACGACATCTGGCTGAAAATGCTGATGGATTATGGCTGGCTCGGCTTCGTTTCGTTCCTGACGCTCGTCGTCTGGACCATGGTGGCCGGGTTCCGCATCCTGCTGCGCGACCGGCCGTGGCAGCCTTATCTGTTGTGCGCCTATGTCGCCTTCATCGGCAATATCGGCCTCGGCACCTTCATCGACATCGACCACTGGCGCCATATGTATCTGCTGCTCGGACTGGTGTGGGGTGCCATTGCGCTCGAATACCGCCATCAGCGGCTGTTGCGGCCGGCATTTTTGGGCGCACCGGCGATCGCATCCACACCCGCGTAATAAACGCCGAATTTCGGTTGACCCGGGCAGGGTTATCACGATACATCGCGCTCGGTCCGGAGTGTAGCGCAGCCCGGTAGCGCACTTGACTGGGGGTCAAGGGGTCGTCGGTTCGAATCCGGCCACTCCGACCATTTCGAAGCAGGACTTGCCCCCGAAGTCCGCCCCAGCCAGATCAGCCAATCCTCGAATCGCCCCTTCCCTTGCTGATCAGCTGCGGATTGGGTCCAGACTCAAAGCTTGGCACACATCCACCCACTCAGCGCCGGTAAGCTCCACCATCCGCTGCGGAGCAATCCGCACCGCGGCGTTAGTAGCGCCGGCGGCAGGCACCACCTCGTCGAATTCGCGCAGCGATGCATCACAATAGACCGGCAGCGGCGACGGCAGGCCGAAGGGGCAGACACCGCCGACCGGATGGCTGGTGGCGGCAACCACTTCGTCCGCGTCCAGCATGCGCGGCTTGCCGCCGAACTGGTCCTTGAACTTGCGATTGTCCAGCCTGGCGATGCCGCTGGTCACGACCAGCATGGTGCGCTCGCCGACGCGCAGGCAGATGGTCTTGGCGATCTGCGCCGGCAGGACGCCATGCGCCTCCGCCGCCAGCGTCACCGTCGCCGAACTCGCTTGCGTGACGATGACCTCGATGTCAGGCGCATGAGCGGCAAAGAAGGCACGAACGGATTCCAGGCTCATATCGAAAAAACCACGGTTCAACCTCGATAAGCGGCAGGCGCGATTGGCGCGGATTCGGATGCCGCAGGTATAAACACGCGCGATCTGTAGATCGGCAAGCCCGGCTTGCTGGAGAACGCCGTCACATCAACAAGAAACCCGCCAGGCGGGCCTTGGCGGGTTCTTTTGCATGCCTGGTCCTGGTCTATGCCAGCGGTCTGCCTTGCGCGGCCGGCGTCGACGCGGCGGAAGCGATGAGGGCGTCCTGGGACATGCGAAGCGCGGACGCAATACGGCGCAGCTTCGACGGATCGGCCGCCCGGCCGTTCTCGATGTCCTCGATCTCGCCGACCGACAGGCCGCAGGTCAGGGAAAGCTCTTCCACACTGTAGCCGCGGGCTTCCCGCATGGCTCTGAGGGTGGTGTAATTCGGCCCGATCTCACTGGCTAACGGTTCGGAGAGGGCGTGGCTTTTTGCATTGTTGGGCATTGGCAACTCCGCTGGCTGAAAGAGTTTGATCAAAATGGAGCGTTGCCTGAGACGAGCAGGAACATGCCCGCTCGCCGGCGATTTGCCAAGAGCCAAACACACCGTCACGCTATCGTGAACCTGACACCGGCGAGGCGGTCTCACACCCGCCATCAAGTTCTTTTGAACGGCCAGCACCTTTTTGCCCGGAGGTTTAGGCCCACCTGTTCGTTGTTCTGATGCGCCGGCGTGAAAACCATCCGGTTCCAGCCGGCCCGTTCCCAGAAGGATCCCCGCAATGAACTTCAAGACGTCCCTCCTCGTGCTCGGCACGATTTCCAGCCTTTTCATCGCCGGAGCGGCGACCGCCCAGGCGGCGGACGCGCTGCGCGTGCGCGGCACGGTGGTCAGTTCCGAGCCATCCCTACTGACAGTGAAAACCCGCCAGGGCGACACCTCCGCGATCAAGCTCAATACGGGCTGGAAGATTTCCGGCGTCGCCAGCGCTTCGCAAAAGGACATCAAGCAAGGCGATTTCCTCGGCATTGCTTCCGTCTCGAAGGCGGATGGCGGCAGCGGCGCGCTGGAAGTGGTGATCTTCCCCGCCGCCCTGAAAGGCACTGGCGAAGGCGACCGTCCCTGGGATCTGCAGCCGAACAGCCGCATGACCAACGGCACCGTGGCCGACGTCACCGACATAAGCGGGCGCGCCGTGACGCTGACCTACGACAACGGGCAGACCAAGAAGATTTCGATCCCCGACAGCACGCCCGTCGTGACCGTCGCCCCGGCCACGCCGGCCGATCTCAAGCCGGGCGCGACGGTCTTCGTTGCCGCCCAGCGCGAGGCTGACGGGACGCTGAGTTCCAGCCGCGTCGTAGTGGGAAACAATGGCGTGATCCCGCCGATGTAGCCAAAATTAGCGGCAAGAGCCGGCTTTTCGGCCCTCACAATAAAGTGTCGGGAAGCCGGTTCCCTGGAAACACGCCGGAAACAAAATTCTACAATCGGGAAATACTGACGAAAAAAATCAGGAGCGTAATTCCACTCACGGCGATCGGGCCATCGACCCGAATTTTAAGATCCGCCGGTGAAAGAAGGAAACGATCCATGAAGAAGTCCCTCCTCTCGGCCCTCGGGCTTGCATTTGCACTCGCTTTCACGGCGCCGGTCATTGGCGCGACGAGCGCCGATGCGGCCCCGATGGCAAAGCACCATCGGCATCACCGCGTCCATCATCATCATGTTCGGCATCACCGCGTTCACCACCGCCACCACCCCGTGAAGAAGGCCTACTAAATACAGACCTCCAAGGAGAAGACCGGCCTTGGCTCCTTGTTCAAGGCTGGTCTTCCCCATGTAATGCCAGGTCCGACATCAGGCGTTCGCGAACAGGGCCAGGTCACCATCATCCAAGGGCAGAGGGTATCTCAGCGCCGGCTGAACAGCAGGCTGGCGACAAGGCCGAGCACGACAAGCCCAACGACGGCGGCCGCAGCCGGATGGTCACGGGCCGATTTCTCGATCACCCTGCCCTGTCTGCGGATTGCAGGCATGGCGTCCCGCAGACGTTCGGCAAGATCCGAATATGTGTCGAGAGCGGCATCGCGGCCGTCTTCGTAGTAGGCGCCACCGCGCTTCGACACCGCCTTGCGCAACGCCGCGAGTTCCCTCGAGAGGGCCGCGACCTGCTTTTCGAGGTCGATGTCCGAAAGGGTCGAAAATGATGCCATCATGCGTTTCCTTGTCTTGCCATAAGACGTCGTCTTGCTGAACGACGTCTTGCAGAGGAAACGTAACGCCTCACCCCAGGGCGGGTTCCGGCGCCGAGGCTTCAAAGCGCTTCGCGCTGGTGTCAGCGCACCTGGTCGAGCAGGCGCTTGCATTCCAGGAGGTCGAACAGCGCCTCCTGCAGCAGCGCGCGATTGTCGCGCGACAGTTTCGATGAATCCGGCTGAACCGGACCTTCCTCATCGCTCTTGCCCAGGCCGAAAAAGCGGCGGCTCGGTTTGACCCTTGGCTGGCCGACCAGCTCGTCATCGCCGCCGCGCGGCTGTGCCGCCGGCGTCAGCGGCACCTGATCGGCCTGCTTTCGTTGCGAGATCGCCTCGACGGCGGCCATGTCGCCATTGCCGATGGCGACCAAGAAATGATTGCCGTTCTCGCGCAGCAGCTTCTGCACGCCCTTGATGGTGTAACCCTGGTCGTAGAGCATGTGACGGATGCCCTTGATCAGTTCGACGTCCTGCGGCCGGTAATAGCGACGGCCGCCGCCGCGCTTCATCGGCTTGATCTGGTTGAAGCGCGTCTCCCAGAAGCGCAGCACATGCTGTGGAAGGTCGAGATCTTCAGCGACCTCGCTGATGGTGCGGAAGGCGTCAGGGCTCTTGTCCATGGGCGAAATCCTCACGCTGGAGCGTGATCCGGAACGGTCTTCAGCGAGATCAGGCTCAACAAAGAGAAGCTCATTCCATATGGAATGGATCATACGCGGAACACCAATCCGGCCATGCTGCCGAATCGGACCTTATTTCAGCGGTTTGTGAAGCAATATTCAAGCCCGGCGTGATCGCGGCGCCGGTTTTCAACCGTACAATCGAGGCTATTTGCCGCCCTTGGCCTTGCTGTTCTGGTGAGAGCGCAAGATGCGGTTCTTCAGCACGTTGGACGATTTGAACGTCATCACCCGGCGCGGCAGGATCGGCACCTCTTCACCGGTCTTGGGATTGCGCCCGATGCGCTCGTTCTTGGAGCGGACATGGAACGTCGCGAAGGACGACAGCTTGACCGTCTCGCCACGCACGATGGCTTCGCAGATTTCGTCCAGCACGGCTTCGACCAGTTCGGCGGATTCAGTGCGCGACAGGCCGACCTTGCGGTAGACGGCCTCCGCCAGGTCGGCACGCGTAAGTGTCTTTCCCCCCATGCGACCGTCCCATCAGTTCAAAACGTAAAATCGGCACAACAACGGCAGAGCCTAAGTAATTGATCCGGCAAGGTCAAGGACCGAAACCGAGCCGTTCGGCACTTACCAGCGAACCAGAACGGCGCCCCAGGTAAAGCCGCCGCCCATCGCTTCCAGGAGGACGAGGTCGCCCTTCTTGATGCGACCATCGGCAACGGCCACCGACAGCGCCAGCGGCACGGAAGCAGCCGAGGTGTTACCGTGCAAATCGACCGTAACCACCACCTTTTGCTCTGCTATCCCGAGCTTCTTGGCGGATGCGTCAATAATTCGTTTATTGGCCTGGTGCGGCACGAACCAGTCGAGATCGTCGGCCGATATGCCGGCGGCCGAGAAGGTCGCTTCGATGACGTCGGTGATCATGCCGACCGCATGCTTGAAGACTTCGCGGCCTTCCATCCTGAGGTGACCGACCGTTCCCGTGGTCGACGGTCCGCCGTCGACGAAAAGCTTGTCCTTGTGCACGCCGTCGGAGCGCAGGCTGGCCGCCAGGACACCACGGTCGGCAATCGTGCCGGCCCCCTCGCCCGCCTCCAGGATGAGTGCCCCGGCACCGTCGCCGAACAGCACACAGGTCGAGCGGTCGTTCCAGTCGAGGATGCGCGAGAACGTTTCCGAGCCGATCACCAGAACTCGCTTGGCGAGCCCGCCACGGATGTAGAGGTCGGCTGTCGTCACCGCATAGACGAAGCCCGAACACACCGCCTGCATGTCGAAGGCAAAGCCGTGATGCATGCCGAGGCGGTTCTGGATCTCGACAGCGGTCGCCGGGAACGTGTTGTTGGGCGTCGATGTCGCCAGCACGATCAGGTCGATATCGCCCGGCGTCAGCCCGGCATTGGCAAGGGCAGCGCGGGCCGCGGCTTCTCCCAGGGAAGCAGTCGTCTCGTCGTCAGCCGCGATATGACGCTGGCGAATGCCGGTACGCTGGACGATCCACTCATCCGATGTTTCAACCATGCCCTCGAAATCGGCATTCTTCATGATGCGGCGGGGCAGCGCGGCGCCCATGCCGCGCACGACTGATCTGATCAAAGTTCTTTCCTATTCCTTCGCGTCGGTAACGACGTCGGATTTCCGGGATGACAGGGCATGCGGGTTGCGCGCATGAAACAGGTCCAGGTCGGCTTCGATGCGGTCGAGCAGATTGTTGCGCACCATGTCATAGCCGAGCTCGATCGCAGCGGCAAAACCATCCGAATCGGCACCGCCATGGCTTTTGACGACAATGCCGTTCAGCCCCAGGAAGACGCCGCCATTGGAGCGGCCGACATCCATCTTTTCGCGCAGGCGATCAAAGGCGCTCTTGGCGAAGACATAGCCGATCTTGGCCATCAGCGTGCGGCTCATCGCGGCGCGCAGATAGCCTGCGATCTGGCGCGCGGTGCCTTCCGCGGTCTTCAACGCGATGTTGCCGGCGAAGCCCTCCGTCACCACCACGTCGACCGTACCCTTGCCGATATCGTCGCCTTCGACAAAGCCATGATAATTCATCGAGGCCATGTTGGCCTCGCGCAGCATGCGCCCTGCCTCCTTGACCTCTTCCTGGCCCTTGATCTCTTCAACGCCGACATTGAGCAGGCCGACGGTAGGCCGCGCCACGCCGAATACGGAGCGCGCCATGCCGGTGCCCAGAATGGCAAAATCAATGAGCTGGTGCGCATCGGCGCCAATGGTGGCGCCGACGTCCAGAACCACGCTTTCGCCGCGCAATGTCGGCCACAATGCCGCGATCGCCGGGCGATCGATGGTGGCCATGGTGCGCAGGCAGAACTTCGACATCGCCATCAGCGCGCCGGTGTTACCGGCGGAGATGCAGGCGTCCGCGGCGCCCGACTTGACCGCCTCGACCGCCTTCCACATCGACGACTTCCAGCGGCCATGGCGCAAGGCCTGGCTGGGCTTGTCGTCCATCCTGACCGCGATCTCGCAATGGAAGAATTCGCTCACCTCGGCCAATTTGGGGAACTTGGCCAGTTCGGGGCGCACAAGCTCCTCACGCCCGTAGATGACGAAGCGGATGTCGGGACGGCGAGTCGCGACCGTCATGAGCGCCGGGATAACCACGGCTGGTCCGTGATCGCCGCCCATGGCATCGATGGAAATCCTGATCACGCGGTATTTATCTCACGGTTAGGCGGCAGGTCGCTTTAGTGATCGCGAAGGTTCGGCGAAAATAGCGGTTTTGGGTTTTCACACAACCGACTTTTCCATCGCGGGCGAGGTTTTCAGGATTTTCCCAGCAAGGATCGCAGTTTTTGCTGAAATTCATTCTCCACCGCTTCGGTCTCGCCGCCGGCATCCAGCGACGCGCCCGACTTGCGCGGATAGGGGTTGATCGCCAGTCCGAAGAACTGCTCGGCGAGCGCGCCGACATCGATCATATCGCCGGAGAATGTTTCGGGGCCGTCAGGGCCATCCGCATCGAGCAGGATCTCGCCGCCGCCTTCGAAACCCTGCCGCCCAAGCTTGGAATCCTCGGGCAGCAGCAGCGCCTCGACCGGCTCGTCGATATGCGCTTCAACGGGATCGAGCGTGACGATGCAGGCCTGCGTGATATCGGCTTCGACCCGGCCGCTGACCTTGACGCCATTGCGCTTCCAGGAAGCAACAAGGAGTTCGGCGCGATAGGCTTCGACCGACAGCAGCCCGTGCTCCTCGGCGAGCGCGGCACGCTGGGCGGCGTCGGCCTCGATCACCACCGGCAGGCCCTTTTGCGGCAGCCGGGCGACGTTCGCGAAAAAGGAAACCGGGCTTCGCGGATCAGCATGTTTCATCAAGCACCTCCCTTGGCGAGCGGAAACACCGCCGTGCCGGAAACGATCGATTGCGACGGCTGCGCGGCCAGCTGCCGGCAAGCGTCGGCGACATAGTCGGCCAATTGCGGCGCCTCCGGCCACGTGCCGGCATCGGGTCGGACATTGCGGGCAAGTGCTGCGGTCAACCCGTCGCGATCGTTTCTGTCCAGCGCATCATCATAGGCGGCGGTACGGCCATAGAACATCTTCGCCAGTTTCTTCATGCGTTTGGGCACGCCGACATCGCCAATGCCCAGCTCCCGCAGCGAATGATCGACATCGAGAAAGAACTCGTCGATCAGCACCTGGGCGATCTCCTGCGCCACGCCGCCCTCGCCACGCAAGCGATGCTGGAACAGGAACATATGCAGCGAAAGCATCTCGAAACGGCCGAGCGGCGTGTCCGGCACATTCCAGTGGGAATAAAATACAGTCTGCCGCGCCGCCGCCACGATTTGTGCGTAAAGCGCGTCCGTGATGGCGCGGTTGGCGTGGCGTTCGCGACCAAAAAGGCGCTGGAACATGGGGATGGTCTCCCGGGGACCGTTTGTTGAATTGGCCTTGTTGCATCGGCAAGCAAGCTGGTTTACCGGTTTTGCGGCCCAGCGCAAGTTGCGGCGATATAATGGAGAATTGTTGTTGCGCGCGCTGAATTTCAAGTCGACCTTCTCGTCCAGGCCCGCCGGCGCGATCTCGCTGCTGCTCGTCGTTTCGGCGCTTTCGGCGTGTCACACCAACAAGATGATCGGCGACCTCAGCCCGAGCGAGACGTTCACGCAAGGTTATGTCTACGATCAGCAGGCCGTCGATTCGGTGCCCGTCGGTTCCAGCCGCGAGCAGGTGCTTCTGGCGCTTGGCACGCCGTCGACCACCGCGACTTTCGACAACGAGGCATTTTATTACATTTCGCAAACGCGCAAGCGCTATGTCGCCTTCGACAAGCCCAGGCTCGTCGACCAGAAAGTGCTGGCGGTCTATTTCGGCGCCGATGGCCGCGTCACCCAGATCGCCAATTACGGCATGAAGGACGGCAAGATTTTCGACTTCATCTCGCGCACCACGCCGACTGGCGGCAAGGACCAGAACTTCCTCGGCCAGATCATCAACGGCGCCAGCAAGCTGGCGCCCGGCATCCCCGGCGGCGGCACTCCCTGATCATCAGACCCTGCTTCCCCTTGGGAAGGCAGCACCATCTCAGGCGACCAAAAGCCCGTGGGAGCGATCCCACGGGTTTTTGTTTGGCAGGACGAGCTTGCCAGCAAGGGGCGAGCCCGCGTCAAATCTAGCGGTCTTGGAGTTTTGAAGTAAGCAATGATGCCCGATCCGAGCCAAACAAAAACCCGCGGGGATCACTCCCCGCGGGTTTTTAGCTAACGACCAGGCTTCGTTCAGCCGTGCGCGAGCACGGCCAGAAGCAGTAGCGCGACGATGTTGGTGATCTTGATCGCCGGGTTGACCGCCGGGCCGGCAGTGTCCTTGTAGGGATCGCCGACCGTATCGCCGGTCACCGAGGCCTTGTGCGCCTCGGAACCCTTCAAATGCTTGACGCCGTCTTTGTCGGTGAAACCGTCCTCGAACGACTTTTTCGCGTTGTCCCAGGCGCCGCCGCCCGAAGTCATCGAGATGGCGACGAACAGGCCGTTGACGATGACGCCGAGCAGCGAGGCACCGAGGGCGGCGAAGGCCGAGGCCTTCGAACCCGAGATCAAGAGCACGCCGAAATAGACGACGAGCGGCGCCAGCACCGGCAACAGCGACGGGATGATCATTTCCCGGATCGCCGCCTTGGTCAGAAGGTCGACGGCACGCGCATAGTTGGGCTTGGAGGTGCCGGCCATGATGCCGGGATCCTCGCGGAACTGCTTGCGAACCTCCTCGACGATGGCACCCGCCGCACGGCCGACGGCCGTCATGGCGATACCGCCGAACAGATAGGGGATCAGGCCGCCGAAGATCAGGCCGGCGACGACGTAAGGGTTGGAGAGATCGAAGGAGATCTCGCCCATGCCCTGGAAGTAGGGATATTTGTCGCCATTGGCGGCAAAGAACTTCAAATCGTTCGAATAGGCGGCGAACAGCACCAGCGCGCCGAGACCGGCCGAGCCGATCGCATAGCCCTTGGTCACGGCTTTCGTTGTGTTGCCGACAGCGTCGAGCGCGTCGGTGGAGTGGCGCACTTCCTTGGGCAGTCCGGCCATTTCGGCAATGCCGCCGGCATTGTCGGTGACTGGGCCGAAGGCGTCGAGCGCAACGATCATGCCGGCAAGGCCAAGCATCGTCGTGACCGCGATCGCCGTGCCGTAAAGGCCGGCGAGCTGGTAGGTCGAGATGATGCCGCCGACGATGACGATGGCCGGCAGCGCCGTCGATTCCAGCGAGACCGCGAGGCCCTGGATGACGTTGGTGCCGTGGCCGGTAACCGATGCCTGGGCGATCGAGTTGACCGGGCGCTTGTTGGTGCCGGTGTAGTACTCGGTGATCACCACGATCAAACCGGTCACCGCGAGACCGATCAGGCCGCAGATGAACAGGTTCTTGCCGGTGATGACCATGCCCGCGACGGTGCCGATCTCGCCCCAGCCAAAGCATACCGAGGTGGCGACCGCAAGGCCGACGATCGACAACAGGCCGGTGACGATCAGGCCCTTGTAGAGCGCGCCCATGATCGAGCCGTTGGCGCCGAGCTTGACGAAGAAAGTGCCGACGATCGAGGTCAGGATGCAGGCGCCGCAGATGGCGAGCGGATAGAGCATCGCGGCGCCCAGAACCGCAGTGCCGCCGAAGAAGATGGCGCCGAGCACCATGGTGGCGACAACCGTCACCGCATAGGTCTCGAACAGGTCGGCGGCCATGCCGGCGCAGTCACCGACATTGTCGCCGACATTGTCGGCGATGGTGGCCGGGTTGCGCGGATCGTCCTCGGGAATGCCGGCTTCGACCTTGCCGACTAGATCGCCGCCGACATCGGCGCCCTTGGTGAAGATGCCGCCGCCGAGACGGGCGAAGATAGAGATCAGCGAGGCACCGAACCCGAGCGCGACCAGCGAGTCGATGACGATGCGGTCATTGGGCTGCAGGCCCATGGGTCCGGTCAGGATGAGGTAGTAGATCGAGACGCCGAGCAGCGCCAGGCCCGCCACCAGCATGCCGGTGATGGCGCCCGACTTGAAGGCGATGTCGAGACCGGCGGCCAGACTGTTGGAGGCCGCCTGTGCCGTGCGCACATTGGCACGCACCGAAACATGCATGCCGATGAAGCCGGCAGCGCCCGACAGGACGGCGCCGATCAGGAAGCCGATCGCGGCGGTGATCGAAAGCAGCCACCAGGCGAGCAAGAGCACAACCACGCCGACAAGGGCGATGGTGGTGTACTGGCGCGCCAGGTAGGCTTGCGCACCTTCGCGGATGGCGGCGGAGATTTCCTGCATGCGTGCATTGCCCTGATCGGACGCAAGGACCGAACGTGTCGCCCAGATGGCGTAAAGGACAGAAAGCAAGCCGCAGGCGATGACGGCGTAAAGTATGGTCATTGCCAAATTTTCCTCGATTGTTGGCCCAAATGAACCCCTCCCTGGGCCGTTGAGACAAAGACCGGAATCCGCGCACGGAATCCACCTCTTCGCATCGGTGTATGCGAAACAGGGCTCGGAACGTCAAGATATTGTTCAGTTTTTGCCCGGCTTTCGCCCAAAAGACAAAAGCCGCGACAAGCCTGCCGGCAGGGTCGTCCATTTAGATCGATTGAAATGGCGCAAGGGGATGATGCCGACAGATCATCAGCGTCGCAACGGATTACTCCGCCTCGCGTCCCATCCGCCGCGCCGCATAGCGCTCGACCGCCGACAATCCGTCATAGATCAGCACGGCAAGGGCCGCCACGATCAGGCCGCCCTGCAGGATGAAAGCAAGATTGTTGGACAAGAGACCAGCGATGATCACCTCGCCCAGTGTCTTGGCGGCAACCGTCGAGCCTATGGTGGCGGTGGCCAGGCTGATCACCACCGAAAGCCTGATGCCGCCAAGGATGATCGGCGCGCTGAGCGGCAGCTCGACCTTGGTGAGCCTTTGCCAGCCTGTCATGCCAGCGCCGCGCGCCGCCTCGACGACATTGGTGGGCAGCGTCGTCAGCCCGGTCAGCGCATTCTCGAAGATCGGCAGCAGGCCATAGAGAAACAGCGCGATCAGCGTCGGTTTCTCGCCGAAGCCGACGGCCGGTACGGCGAGCGCCAGCACCGCCACCGGCGGGAAAGTCTGGCCAATGTTGACCAGGCTGCGTGACAGCGGCAGGAATTCGGCGCCAGCCGGCCTGGTGACAAGGATGGCCAGAGCCACCGCAACGATGGTCGCGGCGACGGTGGCGATCAGCACGGTGCGCAGATGCAGCAGCGTCAGCGTCAGCAGGCTGCCCTGATTGTAGATCACCGGCGCGTTGTTTTCGGTCAGCGGCTTGAGCAGCGGCTCGAACCAGCCCGGACTGGTGACGAACGCCACGAGCAACACCACCAGCGCAAGCCTGAGCAGCAAAGGCAGCCAGGCTTTCATGCCGGCCTCGCTGCCCGCTTGACCAGCCCATCCACCGTGACGCGGCCGAGCGGCTTGCCGTCGGCGCCTTTGACCGGCAGCGCCGGCCGGCCTGACCAGAGGAGTTCAGCCAGCGCATCGCGTTGGCTGGCATCGCCGGGGATGGCTTCGCCCTCGGCGGCGCCGTTCTCCACCGCGTCACGCACCCGTCCGAGCGACAGCAGCCGGAATGGCCTTTCGCTGGCGCCGACCAGGGTCTCGACGAAGCTGCTGGCCGGATTTGCCAGGATCTCGGCGGGCTTGGCGTATTGCACGAGCTTGCCAGCATCCATGACGGCGATCTTGTCACCCATGTGCACGGCCTCTTCCATGTCGTGGGTGACGAGGATGATGGTGGTGCCGAAGCGCTTCTGGATCGCCAGCAGATCTTCCTGCGCCTTGGTGCGGATGATCGGATCGAGCGCGCCGAACGGTTCGTCCATCAGCAACACGTTGGGTTCGGCGGCGAGCGCGCGGGCCACGCCGACCCGCTGCTGCTGGCCACCGGACAGTTCGTGCGGGTAGCGCGGTCCGAATTCCCGGGGGTCGAGCTGGTAGAGCGTCATCAACTCGTCGACGCGCACCTTGATGCGGTCCTTGTCCCAGCCAAGCAGCACCGGCACGGTGGCGATGTTCTGCGCCACGGTGCGATGTGGAAACAGGCCGTGGCCCTGGATGGCATAGCCGATGCTGCGGCGCAGTTCGTAGCCGGGTACCGAGCGATTGTCGGCGCCGTCGAGCTTGATGATACCTGATGTCGGCTCGACCAGCCGGTTGATCATGCGCAGCAGCGTCGTCTTGCCCGAGCCCGAAGTGCCGACGATGACGGCGATGGTACGTGGTTCGATGACCATCGAGACGTCGTCGACGACCGTGGTCGCGTCATAGCGCTTGGTGATGCCTTCGATCTCGATCATGCCGTTTCAACCCTGCGCCTGGTGGCGGTCATTTCGATCACTGCGTCGAGGATGATGGCGGCGGCGAAGGCGAGCGCCACGGTCGGCACCGCGCCGAGCAGCACCAGGTCCATCGCAGTCTGGCCAACGCCCTGGAAGACGAAGACGCCAAAGCCGCCGCCACCGATGAGTGCGGCGATGGTGGCTAGGCCGATGTTCTGCACCAGCACGATGCGAATGCCGGTGAGGATCACTGGAAAGGCCAGCGGGAATTCGACGCCGAACAGGCGCTGGCGGTCGGTCATGCCCATGCCACGCGCCGCGTCGTTGGCGGCGCGCGGCACGCCGGCGAGGCCGACCACGGTGTTGGCCACAACCGGCAGCAGCGAATAGAGGAACAGGGCGACGAAGGCCGGCGCCGTGCCAATGCCGCGAATGCCGAGCGCGGCCGCTCCCGGCACATGCGTGGCGATCCAGCCGAGCGGCGCGATCAGCAGGCCGAACAGCGCAATCGAGGGAATGGTCTGGATGATGTTGAGCACGTTGAGCACACCGGCCCGCAGCCTTTCGACACGATGGCAGAATATGCCGAGCGGCAGGCCGGCGACGACCGCGGCAAGCAGCGAGCCAAGCGCCAGCGTCACATGCTTGGAGCCTTCGGCCCAGAAACTGTCGGCGCGGTTGGCGTATTCCTTCAGGATGGAAAGGTCGTTCCAGGCTCCCGACACCAAAAGCAGGCCGATGGCCACGGCAGCGGCGGCCAGCACGCCGACACGGGCCCATGGCGACAAATTCAGGCGCGTCAGCACGTCCGCCAGCAACAGCGTGAAGGCGAAGACGAGTATCCAGAAACCGGAGGCCGGCGATACTCTGGCAAGGGTATTGCCGGGCGGCGTCAAGAACGTGCCGGCGACGCCGACGAGCAGCGCGAGCGCGGCAAGCGCCACGACACTGGCCGCGAGGCGCGGCACGAGCGGCGTCCTGAAGAGCGCTATGAGCGCCGCCACGATCACGATAGCCATCAGCAATGACCCGGCGGTTGCCGGCAGCGCTTCGAGAATCGAGCGCGCCTGGCCTGGAACGATGCGGTTGGCGCGAAACGTGGCGAAGGGAGCGAGGAACGCCGCATAGGCCGCGATCGCGGCAATGACCACGCCGAGCTTGTCGAAACGGATGTTCACGCCCTCCCCCGTCGGTCGTTCCGGCGCACCACACGAGCGGCGCGCCGGAAACGTCCTACTTCAGAAAGCCGTTCTTCTTCAGGAAGTCCTCGGCGACACCCTTGACCGGCTCGCCGCCAACCTGCACGCGACCGTTCAGCTCCTGCAGCGTGACGAGGTCGAGCTTGGCGAAGACCGGCTTCAGCAGCGTCTCGATCTCGGGATGTTGCTTGAGCACGGATTCGCGGATGATGGGCGCCGGTTGGTAGACCGGCTGCACGCCCTTGTCGTCCTCGAGCACGACAAGGCCGGACGGCGCGATGCCGCCATCGGTGCCGTAGACCATGGCGGCGTTGGCGCCGCTGGTCTGGTTGGCGGCCGCGGCGATGGTCGCCGCCGTGTCGCCGCCCGAAAGCGTGATCAGCTGGTCCGGCTTCAGCGTGAAGCCGTAGGTGGTCTGGAAGGCTGGAAGGGCCGCTGCCGAATTGACGAACTCGGCGGAAGCCGCGAGCACCACCTTGCCGCCGCCGGCGACGTATTTGCCGAAGTCCGACAGCGTGACGAGCTTGTTCGCGTCCGAAACCTCCTTGCGCAGCGCGATCGCCCAGGTGTTGTTGGCCGGCGCCGGCGACAGCCAGACGATCTTGTTGGCGTCGTAGTCGAGCTTCTTGGCCGTCTCATAGGCCTTGGCGGCGTCCTTCCACACGGGATCATCGGCCTTCTCGAAGAAGAAGGCGGCGTTGCCGGTGTATTCTGGATAGATGTCGATCTCGCCAGCGGTGATCGCCTTGCGCACCACCGGCGTGCCGCCGAGCTGAATGCGGTCTGATGTCTTGATGTTGTTGGCGTTGAGAACGAGCTGGATGATGTTGCCGAGCACGCCACCTTCGGTATCGATCTTCGAGGAGACGACCACCTGAGCACTGGCGGACGCTGCCGTGATGGCCAGCGCCAATGCCGCGCCGGCGAAAACCTTGACTGAAAACATCGTGAAAACCCTTTGCTGTGAACCGGAATGCGGCGGCCGCATATGAGCATGGCTTCAACGGCCAGTCGGGGCACACGGTTTCATAACAATAGGCACAGACGCAATAATTTTGTTTCAGATCAGCAAATTCAACCGAAGCAATCCTGACAGCATCATGCCAGCTCGACAACAGTTCGGGGATCAGGTGCGCGCGTTGCGCGGGGCCGTCAACTTGAGCGCGCCGAGGGCGACGAAGCACAGAACTGTGACAGGAAAGATTATCCAGTTCAGCATCTCCCAGCCCCAGGCGTTGTAGACCATGCCAGACAGCAGCGACGCGCAGGCGACGGAGCCGAACAGGACGAAGTCGTGGAAACCCTGCACCTTGCCCTTTTCCGACGGCCGGTAGCTGGCCGCGACCATGGCGGTGGCGCCGATGAAGCCGAAATTCCAGCCAAGGCCGAGCAGGATCAGGGACGTCCAGAATTGCCACAGCGCCAGGCCCGACAAGGCAACGGCAGCACAGCCGATAAGCAGGATCAGGCCGATGGCGACGATGCGCTCGGCGCCGAAGCGATGGATCAGCGAGCCGGTGAAAAAACTCGGCGCGAACATCGCCATTACATGCCAGGAAATGCCGAGCGTCGCATCGTCCTCCGACAGGCCGCAGCCGACCATGGCCAGGGGCGCGCCGGTCATGACGAAGCTCATCAGCGCATAGCTGCCGACGGCGCAGAACAGCGCGGCGACGAATCGCGGCCTGGTGACGATTTCGGACAGGGGCCTGGCATCGCTGGACGCCGCTTCCGTGCGGCCGGTGGCCCTCACCGGGATGCGTAGAAACGACAGGATAACGGCGCCGACCGCAGCCAGCACCGGAATGGCCGCGAACGAGCCGGCAAACATTACCGGTGCGAGCAGTTCCCGGGTGAAGATGACGATCTGCGGCCCAAGGATGGCGGTGATGATGCCGCCTGCCAGCACGAAGGAGATAGCGCGCGCCTTGAACTGCGGCGGCGCGTTATCGGCGGCGGCGAAGCGGAATTGCTGGACGAAGGCGCCACCGATACCGATCACCAGCAGCGCGAATGCGAACAGCCAGAAACTGCCGTGGAAAAGCGCCAGCGTGGCAATCAGGCCGCCAAGCGCGGTGACGACGGTTCCGGTCATGAAGCCGCCGCGCTGGCCGAGCCGGCGGATGATGGCCGCGGCGGGCAAGGCGCCGAGCGCGACGCCGATGTTGAAGCCGGTGATCGGCGCCGTCGCCAGCGATTTGTCGGCGCCGAGCAGGTATTGGCCGGCCAGCGCGCCCATCGAAATGGCGATCGGTGCCGCCGAGCCGATGATCGCCTGCGAGGCGGCAAGTATCAGCGCGGTCCGCCGCGCCTCCCTGCCCGTCCCGACGGCGATGGCCGTCACGATGCGTCCTTGCCGCGCCCCTCGCCGCGCACCCGGCGTGACACGCGGTCGAGCACGGCATTGACCAGCTTCGGCTCGTCTTCCTCGTAGAAGGCCTTGGCGATGTCGACATATTCCGAAACGATGACCGCCACCGGCACGTCTTCACGCTTCATCAATTCATAGACACCGGCACGCAGGATGGCGCGCAGTGTCGAATCGAGCCGCGACAGCGGCCAGTCATCGGTCAGCGCCTGGCGGATGACCGGATCGATTGTCTTCTGGTCCTCGACGACACCGGTCAGGATGGCGCGAAACCATTGGGCATCCGCCTCGCGATAGAGCGCGCCGTCGACTTCCTTGCCAAGGCGGAACGCCTCATATTCGGCGGTGATCTCGAAGACGCCGCTGCCGGCGACATCCATCTGATAGAGCGCCTGCACGGCGGCCAGCCGGGCGGCGCCGCGCTTGTTGGCGTGGCGCACAGCGGGCTGTCCGGGTGAAGCGGGTTCGCTCACGATCGGGCTCCCAATTGTTCCTTCAGCGCGATCATGGTCAGCGCCGCACGCGCGGCAAAGCCGCCCTTGTCGCCTTCCGAGCGCTTGGCCCGCGTCCATGCCTGGGCATCGTTCTCGGTGGTCAGGATGCCGTTGCCGATGCAGACAGAGTCCTGCACCGACATGTCCATCAGCGCGCGGCTGGATTCATTGGCGACGATATCGAAGTG
Source organism: Mesorhizobium japonicum MAFF 303099 (assembly GCF_000009625.1). Lineage (NCBI taxonomy): Bacteria > Pseudomonadati > Pseudomonadota > Alphaproteobacteria > Hyphomicrobiales > Phyllobacteriaceae > Mesorhizobium > Mesorhizobium japonicum. Next base: position 6,907,963 of record NC_002678.2, on the reverse strand, counting down.
ATAGGTGTCGCCACGGATGATCGTGCCGAGCGCGACAAAACCATCGTAATTTGTGCCGCCTTCCGCCGCGCCATCCAGCGCGAAGGTGATCACTGCGGGAATTTCGAGCGAACCTGGAACGGTGACGACGTCGTAAGTCGCGCCCGCTTCCTCGAGCGCGCTCGTCGCGCCGTCGAGCAGCGCGTCGGCAAGGTCGTCGTGAAAGCGCGCTTCGACAATCAGCAGATGCGCCTTCGCCTTCGGACGAATGAAGGCTTTGCCGTGTTGGGATATACCAGCCATAAAAGTCTCCGGGGGGTTGCCGGTGACTTAGGCCGAAGCCGGATTGATCGCAAGCGGAAGATTGCTGGAGGAGCCAGGTGCGTTGCACCGGCTGATCCCCGGCAGACTTGCTAGAGCCCCTCTTTCGCCGCCTCCGCCAGCCGTGCGGCGTAGCGGGCCATGGTGTCGATCTCGATATTGACGCGGTCGCCGACCTTGCGCTCGCCCCAGGTGGTCACGGTCAGCGAGTGGTGGATCAACAGCACGTCGAAGCGGGTGCCCTCGACCTTGTTGACGGTGAGCGAGGTGCCGTCGAGCGCGACGGAACCCTTTGGCGCGATGAATTTGGCCAGATGGCGCGGCGCCTCCAGCGTGAAGCGCACCGCGTCGCCCTCGTCCTTGCGCTCGACGAGCTCGGCGGTGCCGTCGACATGGCCCGACACGATATGGCCGCCGAGTTCGTCGCCGATCTTCAGCGCCCGTTCGAGATTGACCTTGCTGCCGGATTTCCAGCTCGAAGCCGTGGTCAGCCGCAAGGCCTCTTCCCAGGCTTCGACCTCGAACCAGCGCGCGTTCGAGCCATGTTCGGGCAGCGCCGTGACCGTCAGGCAGACGCCGCCGCAGGAAATCGAGGCGCCAATGGCGATGGTTTCGGGGTCATAGGCGGTATCGATGCGCAAGCCGACGCCTTCGCTGAGCGGCCTAACGGCCGCGACGGTGCCGATATCGGTGACAATTCCGGTAAACATCGATGCTGATCCCTAGAGCATGATGCCGAAAAGTGTGAAGCGGTTTTCGGACGACATCATGCTCTATCTCTTTAGATTTAGAGCCGGATTCAGATTTCAGGTCTACTCGACCTGAAATCATCCGGCTCTAGAGGTCCCTTACCCACTCGGCGTAGCTGTCCTCGCCGAAGCGCATTTCGCGCAGCTTGCGGAAACCTGCCGGGATATGGTCCGCATCGACCGGCGATGCAATGCCATCCTCGCCGATCGCCTCCGGCCCCTGGAATAACACGATGCGGTCGACCAGGTCTTCGTCGAGGAATGCCTTGGCGACCTGGGCGCCGCCCTCGACCAGCACGCTTGCCATGCCGAGTGCTGCCAGGTCTTCTAGCAGTTCCGGCAAGGCGACGACGCCGTCATGGGTTTCGGTGCCGATGAAGCGTACGCCGGCGCGTTCGAGTGCCGAGCGCCGGTGCGGATCGGCTTCAAGACAGGCAGCAACATAGAGCGGCACGCGATCGACACCGGAAACCAGCTTCGAGGCTTCCGGCAGCCGGATCTGGCGATCGAGGATGATGCGTGCCGGCGAACGGTTTTCCAGCCCCGGCAAGCGCACGGTCAGCGCCGGATCATCCTCCAGCGCCGTGCCGATGCCGATCAGGATGGCATCCGACTCCGCGCGCATCAGATAGACGTCGCGGCGCGCGATCTCGCCGGTGATCGCAACCTGGCCGGCGCCTTTCCTGCCGATCTTGCCGTCGCTCGAAAGCGCAAGTTTCAGCGTCACTTCCGGGCGTTTTCGCAGAGATCGAATCAAATAGCCCGCCATCTGCTCGGCGGCTTCCGTGGCCAGGACCTTCTCCACCACCACGATGCCGGCGGCGCGCAGGATGGCATAGCCCTTGCCGGAGACGCGCGGATCCGGATCGCTGGCAGCCCCCACGACGCGCGCAATGCCGGCATTGACCAGCGCATTGGCGCAAGGCGGGGTGCGGCCGTGATGCGCGCAAGGTTCTAGCGTGACATAGGCGGTGGCACCACGCGCGAGCTCGCCGGCCTCGGCCAGCGCCTCGGTCTCGGCATGCGGCCGGCCGCCGACCGCGGTGACGCCGGTGCCGACGATCATCGGGCCAGCGCCATCGTCGCGCACGATGATCGTGCCCACGGAGGGATTGGTCGAGGTGCGGCCGGCATTCCTGCGCGAAAGCCGCAAGGCGGCGGCCATGAAACGGCGATCAAGGGCCGTTTGTTCGGCCTCGCTCAGTTGCGATGCTGCCATGCTCAGCCGGCGTCCTCTTCACTCTTGTCTTCGTCGCCCTTCAACTCGCCCAGCAATTCGTGGAAATCCTTGGCCTCGCGGAAATTGCGGTAGACCGAGGCAAAACGCACATAGGCGACGTCATCGAGCGACTTCAGCGCCTCCATGACCAGCCGGCCGACCTCGCCGGAGGCCACTTCCGTCTCGCCGGAGCTTTCGAGCTGGCGCACGATGCCGGTCACCGCGCGGTCGATGCGTTCGGGATCGACATTGCGCTTGCGCACCGCGATCTCGACCGAGCGCAGCAGCTTGTCGCGGTCGAACGGCACTTTACGACCCGACTTCTTGACCACGACCAGATCGCGCAACTGCACGCGCTCGAAGGTGGTGAACCGGCCGCCGCAATCGGGGCAGACACGCCGCCTGCGGATCGCCGCGCCATCCTCGGCGGGGCGCGAATCCTTCACCTGCGTATCTTCGGACTGGCAATAGGGACAGCGCATGGAGAGCCTTGGGTTCGCGAATCTGGTGAGGCGAAAGGCTTAGAGCCTTTCCGACCGGGATTGAAGCCGTTCCGTCACTTCAACGGACTGCCCGCATCAGAGATAGCGAGGCGCGAGGAAGATTGCCAGCGCGGCAACCAGCCAGACGGCGATGCCGCCGGCGACGGCCAGGCGATAGTCGACCTTGTCGATGAACAACCAGCAGGCGCCGAGGAAGGCAAGATAGGCGGGAATTGTCTTCATCCCGGCAAGGCAGGCATCGCGAAAACCGCCCGGATCGCCCTTAGCGCTGACGGCGAGCAAGGCAATGACGGCAAAGGTCGGCGCCAGCGGCAAAATCCCTGGCAGGATATTGCCCCGCCTGGACGCCCAGACGATCAGCGCCGTCACCAGCCCGCCGACCACACCCTTCCAGACAATGTCCATCCGCGGTCCCTAGTGGAACCGGGCCGTCACGGCGCGACGTCCTTTGTCGGGAAGCCGCAAGACGTCCCGAGGTTGCGGTAGGCCTTGGTGAAGCCGTCCATCGGGATGCTAGCGAAGGCCTGCTTGCCGAAAGTCACGTCGAGCGACACGACCTGGCGCATTGCTCGCAGCAGCGCGAGACCGGTCTTGGCCTGATTGTCGACCGTCCAGCTCGGACGGCCGATGCCCGCATCGTTGGAATAGACCGTTGCCGAAACCTTGACGCCGGGATCGCCGAACGTCGCCGGGATCTTCGTGCCGGTCGGCAGTTGCTTGTTGTCAACGGTGAGCATGATGGCCGGATAGGCATCAGGCGGCAGCGCATCGCCTGTCGAGATCGACAAGGTCAGCGTGCCAGAATTGCCGCTCGCATCGAAGAACGCCGTCGAAGCCGCGCAGGTCTTGTGCGTATCCTGGCCGGTGTCGAGTGTATCGACCATGGTTGTCCATCGGCCGAAGGTGCTCGTGGCAGGCATGTCCGGAGCGGGCTGTGTCTGCGCCGAAGCAAGTCCACAAATGGCCAGCCAGCCGACAGCGCCGAGCAAGGCGATACGAAAATTGCGCATCATCGTTTCTCCAGTTCCATGCGCCACCCGATCAGGGGTGGCGCACCGCCGGCGGATAAAAGATGACGCTCCGCGCCTGGTCAATCGATAAGGATGGTCAGCCGAGATAAGGATAGAGCGGAAAACGATCGGTCAGCGCCACGACCTTGGCCTTGACCGCCGCCTCGACCGCGGCATTGCCCTCGTCCGAATTGGCGATCTTGAGACCATCCAGCACTTCGGCGATCAGCTTGCCGATCTCGCGGAATTCGGCCTGGCCGAAGCCGCGCGTGGTACCGGCCGGCGTGCCGAGACGCACGCCAGAGGTGACGAAGGGCTTTTCCGGGTCGAAGGGAATGCCGTTCTTGTTGCAAGTGATGTTGGCGCGGCCAAGGGCCGCCTCGGCGCGCTTGCCGGTGGCGTTCTTGGGGCGCAAATCGACCAGCATCAAATGGTTATCGGTACCGCCGGAGACGATGTCGAGGCCCGTCTCCTTGAGGCTCGAAGCCAGCGCCTTGGCGTTGGCGGCCACGCTCTCGGCATAGACCTTGAAGCTCGGCTTAAGCGCCTCGCCAAAGGCCACCGCCTTGGCGGCGATGACATGCATCAGCGGGCCGCCCTGCAGGCCGGGGAACACTGCCGAGTTCATCTTCTTGGCAATGTCTTCGTCGTTGCACAGGATCATGCCTCCGCGCGGGCCGCGCAGCGACTTGTGCGTGGTGGTCGTCACCACATGGGCGTGCGGCAATGGCGAGGGATGCACGCCGCCGGCGACGAGGCCAGCAATATGCGCCATGTCGACCATCAGATAGGCGCCGACTGCATCCGCGATCTCGCGAAAGCGCTTCCAGTCCCAGATGCGGGAATAGGCGGTGCCGCCGGCCAGGATCAGCTTCGGCTTGGTCTCATGCGCGGTCTTTTCGATGGCATCCATGTCGAGCAGATGGTCTTCCTTGCGCACGCCGTAGGAGACGACCTTGAACCACTTGCCGCTCATGTTGACCGGCGAGCCGTGGGTGAGATGGCCACCGGAATTGAGGTCGAGGCCCATAAAGGTGTCGCCGGGCTGCAGCAGCGCCAGGAACACCGCCTGGTTCATCTGGCTGCCGGAGTTCGGCTGGACGTTGGCGAAATTGCATCCGAACAGCTTCTTCGCCCGCTCGATGGCCAGTTCCTCGGCCACGTCGACGAACTGGCAGCCGCCATAGTAGCGCTTGCCCGGATAGCCCTCGGCGTATTTGTTGGTCATGATCGACCCCTGCGCCTCGAGCACCGCGCGGGAAACGATGTTTTCCGAGGCGATCAGCTCGATCTCATGGCGCTGGCGGCCAAGCTCGTTGCGGATGGCGCCGAAAATCTCCGGATCGGCGTCTTCCAGCGTGGTTTCGAAGAAGGACTCGAATTTGTTCGACGCTGCCGCTGCTGTTGCCATGGCCTGAAATCCTCCGGTTCGGGGCAATTTGTTTATGCCTATCGTTGCCCCAAAACCGCTGCACACTTTTGGGCGACACGCATTGCCGCGCCATTAACACAGTTGTTTTCGACCCGCCACGTTTGCGACGCGAAATTTGCTGGCCGGTTTGCGGCAGAGACTGCAAATCCGCAGCCCCCGAGCATCACCGGTCCTATTTCCGTGTCTGTCTGCCGTTCAAAAGGGCCTCCGAGAGGGTGATCTCGGTGAACAGCGCCCGCGCTGTGTGGTCGTTGATCTCGCCGCGGCGAAGCATGGCGCGCAACGCGTCACGCTCGGCTGCGATACCGGCGAGCCTCAGATCGGTCTCCAGCCTTCCCGCCTCGCGCATCTCGGCGCGCGCCTCATCGGCCTCGTCGGACGCCGCGATGCGGCGCCGATAGGCAGCGACGATGCCGTTGGCGGCGGCGAGCTTGAGGCCGGGCACATCGCCCTCCTCCTCATCCGTCTGCGCAAGGCTCTCAAGGTGAGCGATCGCCGCCTTCGCCGCGCCGACACGCGCCATGCGTTCCTCGGCAGCACCGGCGTCTTCGCCGGGCTCGACCAAGCCGCGCGCGATCACCGGCAAGGCCAGGCTTGCGATCAGCAGGGAGCAGATGATGACGCCGGCGGCGAGGAAGATGACCAGGTCGCGCGCGGGGAATGGCGAACCGTCCTGCAAGGCCAGCGGCAGCGACAATATGCCGGCCAGTGTGATGGCGCCGCGCACGCCAGCCACCGATCCGGCGAGCCGCACGCGCAGGCCGAACGGTTCGGCCTTGCGCTTGCCGAGCCGCGCCGCAAAACCCGCTGTGATGTCGCCGATCCAGATCCAGACGAAGCGGAGCGCGATCAGGCAAAGGGTCAGCAGCAGAACCGTCAGCACCGGCTCCAGAAGCCAATGGCGGCTGGACAGCTCGGGCGGCACCTTGCGAATGATTTCGGGGAGTTGCAGGCCGAGCACGATGAACAGCGCGCCGTTGAAGACGAAGGAAAACGTCGTCCACAAGGAGATCGTCTGCATGCGCGCAGAGACGCCGAGAAAGCGGAATATGCCGGTGCTCCCGGTCAGCAGGCCGGCGGTCACAGCGGCCAGGATGCCCGAGGCCCCGAAATTCTCGGCGCCAAGATAGGCGACGAAGGGAAGCAGGATGGTGATCAGCACCTGCGGCTCGGCCGGTACGCCGCCGATGCGGTTCAAGAGTTGCAGTGCCTTGGCGGCAACGAACAAGGCGGCCACTCCAGCTACGATCCCGGCAGCCACGGCGTAGAGAAAACTCAGCGAAGCGGCGGCAAAGGAAAAACTGCCGGTCAATGCCGCCGCGACGGCAAAGCGGAACATGACCAGGCCCGACGCATCGTTGAGCAGGGACTCGCCTTCCAGAATGTGCATCAGCCGCGCCGGGACGACATTCCTGTCGACGATCGAGGAGACGGCCACCGCATCGGTCGGCGACAGCACCGCCGCGAGCGCGAAGGCAACGACCAGCGGAATGCTCGGCACCAGCCAATGCAAGGCATAGCCAAAACCGACTATGGTGAAGAAGACGAGGCCGATGGCGAGGTCAAGGATCGGGCCGCGCAGCGCCATCAGCTCGCGCTTGGGTGCGCCGAAGGCGTCGCTGAACAGCAGCGGTGGAATGAACACCAGCAGGAACAGTTCCGGATCGATCTCGACATGGATGCCGCGCACCGGCCAGGCAAGGGCAGCGCCTATCGCGATCTGCAGGACCGGCAGCGGCACCCGCACCAGCCGCACCAGCGCGCCGGAAACGGCGACGAAAACGAGCACGACGAGGACGAAGATGGCGGCTTGCATGGCGCGATTCCGGCTGTTTGGCGAACCATGCGCAATCGTCGGCGTCGCGTCCAGACAGCGCCGGACGGCAATGGCGGACGGGCAGCAGACTGTATGGCCAGCATCGAGCTGATAACAGAAAAAGGCCGGCACCTGGCGTCAACGCAAGGCTGCCTAGGGGGACCAGGTGGCCGGCCGCACACCGCGCGCGCCACGGCCGGCGAGCGTATGCACAGCGCCGGTGTCCAGGGATTCGGACGTGAATGCCGGATGTCGGCGCTGCTCCTTTTCTGGATAATCGAGCATCGTCCAGCATCAACCTCCCGATGCGTCGAAACGACCAACGATCCCCCAAACAAAAAGGCCGCCCTTTCGAGCGGCCTTTCGTTAGAACTATCAGTCTCTTAGAGCGAAGAGGTAATCTGCAGTTCGCTGGCGCCGTCCAACGCGTAAACGTCGTCGCGGAATTGCACGACGCCGGGTCCAGTCGACCAGGCCGAGAGATAGAGGAAGTGCACCGGCACCGGGTTGGTGACCTGGATCGGCGTGTTCTGGCCGGTCTTGATCGCGGCCTCGAAATGCTGACGGTCCCAGCCGGGCGTGTCGCGCAGGATCCAGGTGACGAGATCGCGCACGTTCTGAACGCGCACGCAGCCCGAGGAATCGAAGCGCATCATCTTGCCGAACAGGCTCTGCTGCGGCGTGTCGTGCATGTAGACGCCGTCCGGGCTCGGGAAGTTGATCTTGACCGACGCCATGGCGTTTTCCGAACCGGGATCCTGGCGGAACCGGTACTTGGCCGCATCATCCGTCGACCAGTCCACATTCATCGGATCGACTTCGCTGCCATCCGGCGCGAACAGCCGGATGTGGCTGTTCTTCAGATAGTTGGGATCCTTCCGCATCAACGGAATGATGTCCTTGCGCACAATCGAGACCGGCGCGTTCCAGTATGGATTGACGATGATTTCGTTGATCTTGGAATTGACGATCGGCGTCTGGCGATCGATCTTGCCGACAATAGCGGTGTGGCGCAGTACGACACGGTCATTCTCAACCGCTTCGATCTGTGCGGCCGGAATGTCGACGAGCACATAGCGGCTGCCGAGCGTGCCGGCCTTCTCCTTCAGCCGCTGCAGATTGGTCTGCAGCTGGCCGAGCCGGATCTGCGCTGAAACATTCATCGCCGCATAGGTGTATTTGCCCATGGAGCCGTCGGCCGGCAAGCCGTGGCGCAACTGGAACCGCTTGACGGCCGAATCGACATAGGAATCGAAGGCCGTCGAAATACCAGCGCTCTGCGACAGGTCGCCGGAAACCATCAGCCGCTTGCGCAACGGCACCACGTCCGGGTCATCGACGCCGAGTTCCAGTTTCTTGGTCGCGGGAACCTCTACCCAGCCGCCCTGCCCGACAATGTTCTGATACTGCGCGACCGCCTGCTCGGTAAACGCAACGGTCTGCGTGCTGAAGATCGGCAGCGTCGAGGCCACCTTGCCGCCTTCGCTGGCGCGGGCATCGAACTGGTCGTCCCAATTGCCGCGGGCCGAGGATTTCAGGATATCCCCGATCACATCCTGCGCGCTCGCACGGCCGGCCACCATGGCTGCGGCGAGCAACGAGGCTCCGGAAAGGAAAAAGCGGCGGCTGGTTCTCATGGACGTTCCAGACATTCCTGTAGCATTCGATCAAGGGGCGATTTGCCCGCACTCTAAAGTTGGCAATCTTAACAATTAGCCAACCATGTCGGCATCGGTTCGGCCACAAACGCGTGACGCACCGTCCGGTTCCGGGTGAACACACGGCCTGGACCACAGCCTCACCGGCATCCTCGGTTCCATTGGAATATGGCGGCAACGTGGCCTTGGCCCGCGATTTGCTTCGGGCGACGCAGCGAAATGAAGAGCCCGTGCTTTTTCGGTACCGATGCGCGATCGGCGGCCGCGACATCGACCAATGAACCGCTGGCCGATGATGATGATACACTGACAAGCCAGTCCAACGCGAGGAATGAGACCATGCCAGGTGTCCTTTCAGTCGTCGCGGCCTTCGCTTTGGCCGGAGGTCCAAACGGCAGCAGCCCAACGCCGGAGGAAACGGTTGCCTATTTCGTGCACGGCCTGGAACGGGGCGCGATCCCCAAATACGGGCAGCAGGCCGATGAACCGCTGAAGCAGGTGTCCAGATCGCCGGCGGTCTTTACCAGCACCGGCCCGAACGAGGTTGGCGACAGAACTGAAACGCTGAGGTTCATCGTCACCCGGCTGGACGATTGCACCTACAGAGCCGAACAGCAGTTCGAGGAGGACGGCGCCATCTATTACCGCCTGACCTACGAACTGCGACTTGGCGGCGTAACCGGCCTGTCGTTCGACAATCCGCCGGTAACCATCGCGCTGAAGGGACTAATGAAGATATGCACGACCGACACCGAGGGCAGTTGCGACCTGACGCGTGAGCCCGAAACGATTGGTCCGTTCTTCGGCGAGCCAGGCCAGGCCGAACAGGCGCTTGCCTACTTCCACGAGGAATTCTGCCCGCTGAAGCCGTAGGTCCGAAGAAATCTGCCGCTGCACCGGGATTCGCGGCTCCATAGGACTCCGCACGGCGGACATGGAGGACAGCATGGATGGCCGGATTTACAAGCTCTACAGCTACTACGCCTCGCACTTGTAGTTTTTCAAAGATGAGCGGCCCGCGAAGTGGGCGATTGGCCATCATGTGCGCCAAAATCGCTACACGACCGACGAATATTGAGGCGGCTCTGGCCGAGCACGAGCGCCTGAAAGCCGACCCATCCCCAATGCTTCACATCACTGAACGGCAGCTCGAAGACATGGTGGCCAACGCCACGCTCTCGACTATCCCGCCAGAGCTACGCCGCTAAGGGGGGATTAGTGGCCCAGACCGTCAGGGAAGCCGGCGGAGCCCGTAGCCGGTAGGCCCAAAAGAAAGGGCCGATGCCTTTCGGCACCGGCCTTGACCAGAGGTCGACATTTCGGCCGCGCTTCTATGGCGCGGGCCAGATCTGATGCGGATGGCTTACATACGATACGCGATGGTGTCGTTCCAGAAGCGGTCGAGCCGCTGCAGGGCGCGGTTCATCTGCTTGAACTCATCGGTGTTGATGCCGCCGACCTGCTCGATCGAGCCGACATGGCGCTCATAGAGACCGGCGACGACCTCGGCCACCTCGTTGCCCTTCGGCGTCAGCGAAACGCGGACCGAACGGCGGTCGATGCGCGAGCGCTGGTGGTTGATGAAGCCGAGATCGACCAGCTTCTTCAGATTGTAGGAGACGTTCGAGCCGAGATAGTAGCCACGCGAACGCAGCTCGCCGGCGGTCAGCTCGGAATTGCCGATGTTGAAGAGCAGCAGCGCCTGGATGGCGTTGATGTCGGAACGGCCATTGCGGTCGAATTCGTCCTTGATGACATCAAGCAGGCGGCGGTGCAGCCGCTCGACCAGCTGCAGCGATTCCATGTACAGTGAACGGATAGCCTCGCGGCGATCGTCGGAAACGTTGGCGGTCTTCGCCGCCGGACGCGAATTGATCATTGTCTTTGCCTCTCGTTTGTCGCCCTGGTGATTTTTTGTTTTTCACCTTGATCGCGACACTATCGAATACTCATAAAATTCGACTTAAACGCTAGGGCTAACAAGAGCTTACCGGTAAGAGGTTTCGGAAGAGGCTTAACGAACGGTCACCCGAGTAAGGATAATTAACCTAAAGGCTTAGGCAGTCATCGCAGCCCTCGATCCGGGCGTTCGCCAGGTCGTCAATGCCCTCAACGGCTTAGTGCCGAACCGGGCGTTTCTGCAGCCAGATGACGACGCGAAAGACGATGTAGAGCAGCGCCACCGCCGCATGCGAGATGACAACCAGCAGCCGATGGCCGAAAAGCTCGGGGAAACCGGCATACATGACGGTCTCGGTGACCGCGCAGATGAACCAGATAACCGGACCCCACGAGGCCAGCATCCACAACCCCGCCGCGGCAAAGGGGAAAAACACGGCGAGCACCACCGCAGCCACCTGCCAGTGCACCGGCATCAGGTCGAAGCGCCACAGCGGGCCTGGATAGAAGCCGATCAGCTTGATCCAGTACAGGATGCCGAACAGCAGGCAGTAACCCGCGATGACGCGCTGGAACCAGGCGAAGATCACCTCGATCGTCGAGGGCTGCAGCACGACGCGTCTCGACGTCACCTCGCTCATACCTGGAGTTCCTGTTCGCCGAGCGGAGCGAAATAGGCCTCGACATCCGCCTCGCCGACCGCGTCGAGGCTTGCCGGCCGCCATTGCGGCTTCGACCCCTTGTCGATGATGGCGGCGCGGATGCCTTCGTAGAAATCGTGGCCCGCAAGCATGCGGTTGAGGATGCGGAACTCCATCTTCATGCACTCGTCCATCGACAAGGTCTGCCCGGCGCTGATCTGCCGCCAGGCGACGCGAAGGCTGGTGGGCGAGCGCGTGCGCATCGTCGCCAGGGTCTTTGCCGCGAATTCATCGGTGCCCGCCGCGCGATCCAGACTGTCGATGACATCCTGCAGCGAAGGCTGAGCGAAATGGCGGGAGATCGCTTCCAGCGTCGGCCTGTCGGTCTCCCGCTTTGCCTGGACAAAGAACCCGCGCAGCACCGCTTCCGGATCGCCGGTCAGCACCAGCCGATCGAGAAAGCTTGCCTGGTCTTCGGCCTTGATGGTGTGGGTGGCCAGCCCCGACCACAGCGCATCGCCATAGCGGATGCGGTTGCCGGTCAAGGCCAGATACATGCCGAAGGAACCGCCAAGGTCCGGCAGCAAATGGCTGGCGCCGACATCCGGGAAAAAGCCGATGCCGACCTCCGGCATGGCGAACTGGGCATTCTCGGTCATCACCCGGTGCGAGCCGTGGAAGGAAATACCGACGCCGCCGCCCATGACGATGCCGTCGATGAGCGCCACATAGGGTTTCTTGAAGCTGTTGATGCGGGCGTTCAGCCGATACTCGTCGGCGAAGAACTCGACCGGCGGCTTTCCGGCCCGGCCGGCTTCGTAGATGTGCAGGATGTCGCCTCCGGCCGAAAATGCCCTGCCCTCGGCCTTGACGACGACGACATCCACGCCGTCGTCGCGCTCCCAGGCACGCAGGGCCACGCCCAGCGCCATGACCATGCGATGGGTGACGGCATTGAGCGCCTGCGGCCGCGTCAGCGTGACGACGCCGGCCCTGCCCAAGCGCTCGAAGCGAATTTCGTCGCCTCCATCAAAATCCATCGCCAGAGAATCCCTCCCCCGCGCCTGCGGGACTGAAGTGCTAAAGGCGGCGCTTGGGTGCGTCAATGGCAGCAGCCTCTGCGCCGTGGTCTTGGCGACCAGCGGCGGCCGGTGCTACGAAGATCGCCGCCGTCGCAAGCGACGCCGATATTGCGGCGTGGACGGCTTCGGGGAACAGTTGGCCATGCCCGGATTTCTTCGTGCCGTGCTTTTGACGGTCGTACTTGTGACAACCGGCTTTGCACCGCGTGCTGCATTCGCCATCACGACCGACGATCTCTACCAGTCGCGGACCATCGTCACCGGACAGGGCGAGGTGAACCGCCGGATAGGCTTCAGGGCTTGCCTGGACCGGGTCCTGGTCAGGGTTTCAGGCGATCAACGCCTGCTGGAGAAACCCGAAATGGCGGCTATGCGCGACAAGGCCGGCGATTTTGTCGACGCCTTCCGCTACCACGACCGGCTGGAGGGCATTCCGATCCATGACGAGCAAGGCACGCATGACCGGCCGCATGATCTGACCTGTCTCTACAAGCCCACCACGGTCGACAAGCTGCTCGCGCAGCTTGGCAGCAAACCCTGGCTTGGCGAGCGGCCAACGCTCGCCGTCTTTCTCACCGTCGAACAGGGCGGGAGACATTTCGCGCTCAGCACCGAGGAAGAGCGAGGCAAGGCGATGCGCGAGTCTTTCGCCAATGCCACCGATCCGCTGTTGATGCATGTCGTATTTCCGAAGGCGGAGCAGTTGGCCGATCTGGGGGAAAAAGAGCTACGCAACGACGATATGGCAAGGCTGGATCTGCTGGCCAAACAAGCCGGTGGCGCGCAAGCGCTCGCCGGCAGCATCGTATGGAGCGACAAGGAACTCGGCTGGATCGCCGATTGGCGCCTCGCCGATCACGGCAAGACCTATCGCTGGCAGGTGCGTGGCGTCAGCTTCGACGAGGCGTTCCGTGTGGCAATTGGAGGCGCTGCGCAGATTCTTTCGGGTAACGGCCAGCCTTGACCGGATGGGCATGGCCGGACAGCGCCCCTCTGTCCTGCCGGGCCTCTGCCCCACGAGGGAGGAGATTGGCGGCTTCGGCCTGGCACAATCGTGTCGCATTGGTCAGCGACAGGGGCTCGTGATAAAACCCGCTGATCCGGAGTATTGGCCATGAACAAATTCACCCCGACAAAGCCGGCCGGCGCGCGCAGCGTCGACGACGTCACCGGCAGCCGCCGCCTGCGCCGCATGCGCAAGGCCGACTGGTCGCGCCGCCTGGTGCAGGAGAACCGGCTTACGGTCGACGACCTGATCTGGCCGATTTTCGTTGTCGAGGGCAGGAACGTACGCGAGCCGATCGCCGCCATGCCCGGCGTCTTCCGCCTGTCGGTCGATCTTGCCGTCAAGGAGGCTGAACGCGCGGCCAAGCTCGGCATTCCGGCGCTCGCCACCTTCCCCAATGTCGAACTGGCCTTACGCGACCAGACCGGCTCGCACATCCTCGACCCGGAAAACATCATCAACCGCGCCACGCGCGCGATCAAGGACGCGGTGCCCGGGATCGGCATCATCACCGACGCCGCGCTCGACCCGTTCACCAGCCACGGCCATGACGGCATCCTGCGCGACGGCATCATCGTCAACGACGAAACGGTCGAACAGGTCGCGGCGGCGGCCGTCATCCAGGCAGCGGCCGGCGCCGACATCATCGCGCCTTCCGACATGATGGACGGCCGCATCGGCGCCATCCGCGACGCGCTCGACGCCAATGGTTTTCAGGACGTGGCGATCATGTCCTATGCGACCAAGTTCGCCTCGGCCTTCTACGGCCCCTATCGCGAGGCCGTCGGCACCGCCGGCCTGCTCAAGGGCGACAAGAAGACCTACTACATCGACCATGCCAATTCGGACGAGGCGGTGCGCGAGGCCGAGCAGGACATCGCCGAGGGCGCCGACATGCTGATGGTCAAGCCCGGCCTGCCCTATCTCGACATCATCCGCCGGCTGAAGGACGAATTCCAGATGCCGACCTTCGCCTACCAGGTGTCGGGCGAATATTCGATGATCAAGGCGGCGGGCGCCAATGGCTGGATCGACGGCGAGAAGGCGATGCTGGAATCGCTGCTCGCCTTCAAGCGCGCCGGCTGCGACGGCATCTTGACCTATTTCGCGCCCGAAGTGGCCGAAATGCTGAAGGGGTAGCCTCCCCGGCAAAGCCTTTCAGTAGATGTCACCACTCTTTCGACCGGTCGGCGGTTCTTTCGAATTCCCGCAGACAAAGACAGGCAGCGGCGGCTATGATACGCGCACGGCCGGAGGCGGCCGGCAGCCCGCATGTCGCCAGGAGGCATGGCGAATGCCTCCAGAGGATGCTTCCTGACCCGCTTCACCCGTCGGGCGATCGGCGGCCGTCCCAGCGGCCGGTTATCATCCGAACCGATCACCACGAAACAATACGGACATCGCTTGGCGGCGAGGTCCGGGCACGTGTCCTTTCGCCTTGGAAAATAGCGCTTGCAATTCGCAATCGGTTTGCTAAACAACAACCGATTGCAAAATACAACTGGTTACCGAGGAGACTTTTATGTCCATGCTGCGTGTCAACGTATTCACCCTATCGCTCGACGGCTATGGCGCCGGCCCCGATCAGGATCTGCAAAATCCGCTCGGCATCGGTGGGGAATCCTTGCACAAGTGGTTTGTCGGCACCCGCACTTTCCGTAAGATGGTGCTCGGGCAAGATGGCGGCACCACCGACATCAACGAGGCGTTCGCCGCGCGCAGTTTCGAAAATGTCGGCGCCTGGATCCTCGGCCGCAACATGTTCGGGCCGATCCGCGGCGAATGGCCTGACGACAGCTGGAAAGGCTGGTGGGGCGACAACCCTCCCTACCATGTGCCGGTTTTCGTGCTGACGCACCACGCGCGGGCACCCATCACGATGGAAGGCGGCACGACCTTCTATTTTGTGACCGACGGCATCCATTCGGCGCTCGAGCAGGCAAAGGCGGCCGCCGGCGGCAAGGACGTGCGGATCGGCGGCGGCGTCGCCACCATCCGGCAATATCTGCAGGAGAGCTTGATCGACGAGATGCATCTGGCAATCTCGCCGGTGCTGCTTGGCGAGGGCGAGCACCTCTTCGCCGGCCTGGATATGTTGAAGCTTGGATATCAATGCAGCGAGCAGGTGGCGACTGCGCTTGCCACGCATGTGGTGATCAAGCGGGGTTAGGTGGGGAGCGTAATCTCCCCCCACGTGGGGGGAGATCGCAGCTTCATCCGCCTCAATACTTTTCCGGCACGTACAGTTCGCGCGGCAGCGTCTGGCGCTCGTATTCGGGATTGAAGACGCGTTCCGGCAGCGTGATCTCCTCGTGCGGCACCTCTTCATACGGCATCTGCTTGAGCAGATGATCGATGCAGTTCAGCCGCGCCCGCTTCTTGTCATTGCCCTCGACGATGAACCAGGGCGCCTCGGGAATGTTGGTACGGGCGAAGGTTTCTTCCTTGGCCTTGGTGTACTGCTCCCAGCGCACGCGCGACTGCAGATCCATCGGCGACAGTTTCCACTGCTTCATCGGGTCATGGATGCGCATCAGGAAGCGCATCTGTTGTTCCTCGTCGGTGATCGAGAACCAGTATTTGACCACGGTGATGCCTGAGCGCACCAGCATGCGCTCGAACTCGGGGACGTCGCGGAAAAATTCCTCGACCTGGCCGGCATCGGCAAAGCCCATCACCCGCTCGACGCCGGAGCGGTTGTACCAGGAGCGGTCGAACAGCACGATCTCGCCGCCTGCCGGCAGATGCGGGACATAGCGCTGGAAATACCATTGCGACTTCTCGCGTTCGGTCGGCGCCGGCAGCGCCACGACACGGCAGATGCGCGGGTTGAGCCGCTGGGTTATGCGCTTGATGACGCCGCCCTTGCCGGCGGAGTCACGACCCTCGAAAATCACCACCAGCTTCTTCTTGTGGTAGGCGACCCAGGACTGCAGCTTGATCAATTCGGACTGCAGGGTGATCAGGTCGCGAAAATATTGCATGCGGTCGATCGAAGGCGGATGCGCGTTCTTGTAGATCTTGGCGATCTCCATCGACAGCGCCGGCTCCGACATTTCGAGCTCATAATCTTCGTCGAGCGTGTCGGCGAGCTCGGCTTCGAGCCAGTCCTTGGCGGGAGAATTCTGTCTTAGCTCAGTCATTTGCACTGCTCCGCTTGCAAGCCCTGTCGGTTCCCATACGGCGCCCCAAATTGCTGGCCAGCAGCCTGGAAGGGAAACACCTGAGCCGACTTCAATATAGACCGGCAGTGACGGTTTTATTGCAGCCCGGGCGCGATATAGCGGCCGCGCGGCGTCCGCTCTGTCCAATCGATCCATCACCATGGCATGGCGACAAGCCGGCCGAATTGTCCTACAAATCCCCAGTCGCATTGCGGGCTGCCCTTCGGCCCCGCCCCCAATTCAACACAATCGCGAGGACTGACATGGAATACCGCACCCTTGGCCGTTCGGGCCTGAAGGTTTCGACACTGACTTTGGGCACCATGACCTTCGGCGGCACCGGGCCCTTCGCCGCGGTCGGCAACAGCGATCTTGGCGAAGCCAGGCGCATGATCGACATGTGCATCGACGCCGGCATCAACCTCATCGACACCGCCAATGTCTATTCCAACGGCCTGTCGGAGGAAATCATCGGCGAGGCGCTCGGCGGCAAGCGCAGGAACGACGTGCTGATCGCCTCCAAGGCGCGCATGCGGATCGGCAGTGGACCGAACGACGAAGGCCTGTCGCGCCACCACCTGATCCGCGAATGCGAGAAGAGCCTGAAGCGGCTGAAGACCGACGTCATCGACATCTATTTCGTCCACCAGTGGGACGGGCTTACCCCGGTGGAGGAAACGGTCGCGGCGCTCGACACTTTGGTCAACCAGGGCAAGGTGCGCTATATCGGCTGCTCCAACTGGTCCGGCTGGCAGGTGATGAAGGCGCTCTCGATCAGCGACAGCCGCCACCAGCAGCGCTTCGTCACCCAGCAAATCCACTACACGCTGGAGGCGCGAGAGGCGGAATATGAACTGCTGCCGATCTCGGTCGACCAGGGACTGGGCGTGCTGGTCTGGAGCCCGCTCGCCGGCGGCCTGCTGTCCGGCAAATACCACCGCGACAGCCCGACCGCACGACAACTCGCTGGCTGGTCCGAGCCGCCGATCCGCGACGAGGACCGGCTCTGGCGGATCGTCGATGTGCTGGTCGAGATCGGCAAGGCTCGCGGCGTATCGGCCGCTCAGGTGGCACTGGCCTGGCTGCTCGGCCGCCCCGCCGTCTCCTCGCTGGTGATCGGCGCCCGCAACGATGCCCAGCTCAAGGACAATCTCGCGGCCGCAAGCCTGGCGCTCAGCCCTGAGGAACGCCAGCGCCTCGACGCGGTCAGCCGGCCGCCCGTGCTCTACCCGTATTGGCACCAGCAATTGACGGCAAAGGATCGCTTCGGCCCTGCCGACATGGTTCTCGATCGCAGCGTCATCTGACCATCAGGCCGAGGCGCGCTAGCCCTCGATAAAGCGCCAGAGTTCGGGATCCGGTTCGATCTGGCCGCTGAGCACGAAATATTTGTAGAGCACGAGCAGGGAGATCGCCTGCTCGGCTCGCTCATTGGAGAATTTCCGGCAATAGGCATTGGCCCCGGCAATGATGCGCTCTGCCTGCGCCGGATGGCGTTCGAAATAGCGCACCTTTTCGCCGAGATCGGCGAAATCCGGATCGAGCGGCACATAGTGGACATTGGCCTCGAGCTGCTGCTCCGCGAACCATGTCTCGTATGTCGGCGGCGGCATCAGGCAAAGCGACTTCGAGTTCAGGATCCATTTAAGGTTGGTCGCCACGTCATTGCCCTCGAGCGAGACGATGTAGCGGTAGCGCTGGTGCTGGCTGATGCTGAGAAAGGGCTTGGCGTATTCGGCCGGTGCGTTCGGCTTGTGCGAGCCGGCATCGCAGAATGGCAGGTCGCGCACCGCTTGCAGAAACCGTGTCCTGATCGGATTGTTGAGGTCGCCGCGCCAGACCACCAAAGGCAGTTTGTTGGCGAACGGGATGGTGTCAGCCGGCATCTGGAAGTGACGGAACTTGTCGAGCTTCATGATGACCGCGTTCTGGTCGTCATCACGGATCGGCCGATCCTTGACGATCGTCGGCACCTTCGGCACGTCCCTGACGTCGCCGAATTCGACGTCGATGAGCAATCCGGGGTCGAAATAGCGGGCGAATTCCTTCAGGTCGTAATAGTACATGGTCGGCGTGAAGGGCAGTTTGCTGATGCGCACCGCATTGGCGCTTGGCGCGAAACCATCCTGCAGCTTGTTGTAGTAATTCAGCCGCCGGCGCGCTGCCTCGTCGGAAAGCATGGCCTGTTCGAGGCGAGTGGCCAGCCTGCGGCGGAACAGGGCTTGTGGAATGACATCGCGCACGACGTTTCGCGCATAGTAGAAAACCCTTGCCGACGTCCGCGCAATTGTGGCCATGACTCACTTGGTCAAAAACAAACGGGCAGCTCTCAAATACGCTGGCGCCCCGCGTTTCCTACATCATTATGGCGCCGATCTGGCAAGCCCCCACGGATCTCCGGGGCCGCGCACGCGCACTGTCGTTTCAGCTGTTGTGTTTGACGGCTAATGCTCCTAGGCAAGGTCAGAGCCGCAAGGCAGGTCAAAAGGAACCGATATGGCGCGAGCACCAAACTACGATCAGGAACGCAAGGAACGCGACCGGCAAAAGGCGGCGAAGAAGGCCGAAAAGCTGGCGGCCAAGGTTGCCGCGCGCGAACGTTCCAAGCCCGAGGCAGAGATCGAAAACGAAACGGCGGAATGACGGCAAAAGGCCCGCATATGCGGGCCTTGCCTCAATCCAGTCTATGGCTCTGCGTCAGGCAGGGGCCTTGTCGCTGACAAAAACGTCCACTTCGCGCGCCGCAGCGATAAAGGCGCGCCGCGCGTTCATGGCCGGCTTGTCGCCGGCCAGCGCATCGTGGCAGGCCTGCAGCGCCGCGCGATGCTTGGGACTGCGCTTGCCGGGCCAGCTGTTGAGCAGGTATTCGGATGCCTCGCGGGCCGTGCGCAAGAGCTGAGTGCTTCCCGCCGTGACGGACTTGACGGTCACGGGTGTTTCAAATCGGTTGTTTTCCATCGCCGCTCTTACGCCATCGGCGTCCGTGAAGCGAGGCCGAAAGTGCGCTTGGCATCAGGCGCCGCCGGTTTTTGCCGGCGAGCGCCCTGCCCCACACAGGTGCTAAGCAGCCACGACGGCAAATCCCCTGGCGCGAAGGCCGCGTCGGTCGTTGGCGAGCGACGTCACCAGCCGGTCGCGGCTGCCGACGATGTGGGCACAAAGCAGGCGGGCCGCCTCATCGGCATCGCCAAGGCGTGCCGCGGCCAGAATGGCGCGGTGTTCGGCCCAGGCGCGACCAAGGGCCGCTTCGTCACGCACCTCCAGCCAGCGGGCGCGGGACAGGCGCGTCATGGCATCACGCACGGCCCTGAACAGGAATTCGTTGCCCGACAGGCGCGCCAGCTCGATGTGAAAATCCATGCCGACACGATGCCACTCCTCGCGCGGCGTATTCTGGTCGCAGGAATCGAGCATCGCCTCGATGACGTCGATGGCGCTGCTTTCGGCATGCATGCATGTCAGCCGCACCGCCGCGACCTCGACCGCTTCGCGGTAGACCGCGATCTGCTCGAGCTCGGCAAGGTTGATGGGCGATACCGTCCAGCCGCGGCCATCCCTGCCCACCAGCCCCTCGGTCTCCAGCCGCAGCAGCGCTGCCCTGACCGGCGTGCGCGAAGCGCCGAAGCGGCCTTCGATCCAACGCTCGGTCAATTTCTCGCCTGGGCCGATCTCGAGCCCCAGGATCATCTCGCGCAACTGCCGTTCGACATTCTGCATCTGCGACATAGCGTTTCCTTGTTCCGAAGCCGCATTGACAGCAGCCGGGTTGGAGTTCATGACGGATACCAGTTTGGTATCCCAAAATGGTATCCGCAACAAGCGCTGATATCGAGCAGGCAGGGCATGACACAGGAAGACACGCAACAGAGCGGCTACAACATCCACTGGCGGCGCAATCTCGCCGTCTGTTTCGCTGGCTCGTTCAGCACGCTCATCGCCATGACCCTGCTGTTGCCCTTCCTGCCGCTTTATGTGGAACAGCTCGGCGCGCAGGGTCACGCCGCCATCGTGCAATGGTCCGGCATCGCCTATGGCGCCACCTTCTTCGCCGCGGCCTTGGTCGCGCCGTTGTGGGGGCGGCTGGGCGACCGCTATGGCCGCAAGGTGATGCTGGTGCGCGCCAGCTTCGGCATGGCGATCTGCATGTCGCTGACCGGCATGGTCGAGACGGTCTGGCAATTGGTGCTGCTGCGCCTGCTGATCGGCTTTGCCGGCGGCTATTCCTCGGGGTCGACCATATTGGTGGCCATGCAGACGCCCAAGGACCGTTCCGGCTGGGCGCTGGGCGTCCTGTCGGCGGGGATAACGGCCGGCTCGCTGGTCGGCCCCCTGATGGGCGGTGCGCTGCCCCCAGTGATCGGCATTCGCGCCACCTTCCTTCTGTCCGGCGGGGTCATTTTCCTGGCCTTCCTGGCAACGACCTTCCTCATCAAGGAGACCCCGCGCCCCAAGCCGGTAAAGGCGGAAAAGGGCGCCAGGCCGAAAAGCGGCTGGTCACGGATTCCGGACAAGCGCCCGGTCGTGGCCATGTTGATAACCGGCATGCTGCTGGCCTTCGCCAACATGTCGATCGAGCCGATCATCACCGTCTATGTGCAGCAGCTCATCGAGGATCAGAGCCGGGTGACGATGGTCGCCGGCGTCGTGATGTCGGCGGCAGCGCTGGGCACCATCCTGTCGGCGTCCTGGCTCGGCAAGCTCGCTGACCGCGTCGGCCACTGGAACGTCGTCGTCGGGGCGCTGGCCGTCTCGGCCCTGCTGCTCATTCCCCAAGCCTTCGTCACCAATGGCTGGCAACTGATCGGGTTGCGCTTCCTGATGGGTCTGGCGCTCGGCGGCTTGCTGCCTTGCATCACCAGCGTCATCCGCCACAACATTCCGGACGGCGTCGGCGGCAATGTGCTTGGCCTGGCGATCTCGGCGCAGTATGTCGGGCAGGTTGCGGGACCGTTGACGGGGGGCTTCGTCGGCGGTCATTTCGGCATGAGGGCTGTGTTTCTCGGCACATCGGTGCTGATGGCCGGCGGCGCTGTCTACAACTGGATCGTCCAGTCGCGGCGCACACGGCATATGGCGCTAGAAGCGCTAGAGTCCTGAGAGGCTTTAGAGGGATGCCGACATGAATTCCGCCGAACCCAGCCGTATCCTTGTGTTTGCCGGCGGTCTCGTCGGAGCGGCGGGCGTGGCGCTGTCGGCTGCGGCCGCGCACCGCGGCGGTGCCTTCACCGGCACGGCCGCGTCGTTCCTCTTGATGCACGCGCCGGTCTTCCTCGCCATCGGCCTCATCGGCGCGAATCGCTGCCTGCGGATCGCGAGCCTCGTCCTGCTTGTCGGGCTCCTGCTTTTCGCGGGCGATCTCCTCGCCCGCGATTTCCTCGGATCGAGACTGTTTCCGATGTCGGCGCCGACCGGAGGCACGCTGCTCATCGCCGGCTGGCTGGGGGTAGCGATTTCCGCCCTGTTGCGACCGCGTTCCTGAGGCCAAATACGGAGGCATCAATCCCTGGGACGTTCGGTACGAACCCAAAGATCGCGATTGCGCGCGGCCGGCTTCGACAGGCGCCGCACCTTCGGCCGCTCGGCTGCCGGGGCAATGCCCCAGTAGTTGCGATAGATGTCCTCGAACAGATGCTTGATGGGATGCATGGTTTTTCTCCCCTTGAATTGAATCGATCCAATCAGCGAGCAAAAAAGCAACTCTCAGCTTCGCTTGCGCTCCACAAGGAAGCGAAGGTCGCGAATCCAAGGTCCGGCCCTGCCCCGGCGTCCGGAATTGCTGGCGCCCGGCCCGATACTCCAGTGGTTGCGATAGATGTCCTCGAAGAGATAATTGACGGGATGCATAGCGCACCTCCCCTTGACATTCAGCAGAACAAATCTGCAGCTTGGATCGATTCAAATGTATGTCTTCAGGCATTTCCGGTCAAGCAAAATTTGAATCGATCCAACGAAAGTGCTAGATGCACATCCGGAACGTGCTAAATGCATGTCAGGAGGCACGCACAATGGCGTCACTCACCGCAGGCAATAGAAGACCCGTCCGGCTGGCCGACATCGCCAAGGCCGCCGGGGTCTCGCACGGCACCGCATCCAATGTCTTCAGCCGCCCGGAGATCGTGCGCGAGGAAGTCCGCGAACGGGTCAAGGCGGCGGCCGAAGCGATGGGCTATGGCGGACCGGACCCCAAGGGCCGTCTGCTGCGGGCAGGCAAGGTCAACGCCATTGGCGTCGCGACGGCAGAACCCCTCTCCTACTTCTTCGACGACCCCTTCGCGCGCGTCATGATGGCGGGCATCTCGCAGGCCTGCGACGCGACAGGGGCCGGCATCTCCCTGGTCTCGGCCGCCAACAACGAGCAGCTTGCCTGGAACATCCAGAGCGCCCTGGTCGACGGCTTCATCGTCTTTTGTATCGAAGGCGGTTCGCGCCTGGTGCAGTTGGCACGCGAGCGCAAATTGCCTTTCGTGGCGCTCGACCTCGCTTCCGAGGATGGGTCGGTCGCGACAATCGGCATAGACAATGTCGCTGGCGCGGCCATGGCGGCGCGCCATCTCACCGACCTTGGGCACCGCCGCTTTGCCGTTCTGGCGCTGCAGTTTGTCGACGACAGGACAGGCCCCGTTTCCCCCGAGCAGGTGCAGACCGCGGTTTATGCGGGAACGCGAGACCGGCTCACCGGCTATTTCCAGGAGCTGTCGCGGGTTGGCGTCGACACATCCAAAGTGCCCGTCTACGAGACAGCCAACGATGCGACCAGCACAATCGCGGCACTCGAGGCGATCTTCGGCGCCGCCGAACCGCCTACGGCGATCCTGGCGATGTCGGACAGGATGGCCCTGGTGGCGCTCGAATGGCTGAGCGCGCGCAAACTGAACGTCCCCAACGATGTTTCGGTCGTCGGGTTCGATGGCGTTCCGGAAGCTGAGGTATCCGAGCCGCCATTGACCACCGTCGCCCAACCGATTGCCGAAATCGGCCGTCTCGCCGTCAAGGCGATCCTGGAAAACGACGGCACGACAAGTCGCCGGCAACTGCCTGTCGAACTGATCGTGCGGGCCTCGTCGGCTCCGCCGCGCGGCTGAACCGACCGCCCCTCAGCGATTGACCCTCGCCACCGCGGAGATGCCGAAAGACGCACGCACCGGCGTGACATCCTTTTGCGGCGCGCGAACCTTGCCCGAGCCGCCGATCGTCGACAGCCATTCGAGATAGAAGGCGAGCGCGAACTGCATGGCGATGCCGGCCGAAAGCAGCAGACTGTCATAGGCAAGCCCGCCCGGATTGATCAGTTTCATCACCTGCGCGACCATCGCGATCACCGTGCCGGCGATGAAGACCGGCAGCGAGCGTTTTCCCAGTATCGCCAGGGGATGATCAGGGCTGGTGCGGAACAGGCTCGATAGCGCCGGCAAGGCGACGATGAGGTAGCTGACCGCCAGTATATGCAACAGACGCGGCAGCGACAGGAAAGTCTTGTCAAAGCCACCGATCACCACGGGAAGCTTGAACCAGGTTATCTGCCCCCAGAGCGGGCTATGCACCCAGACCAGCGCCGTCGCCACATAGGCCGCGGCCGCGCCGACCAGCCAGCGGTTGACCGGAATGACGCCGCCGCGCCTGACATGCAGCATGGCGGCAACGCCGATGTTGAACAGGAACTGCCAGGACAGAGGGTTCAGGAACCAGAAGCCGGGCTCGGGATAATTGGGCGGCGCGATCTGCCAGATGCCGGCGACGAGCCACAGCGCACCGGACGCGACAAGTGCCGCGGCAGGCCGGTAGCTGATGAGCAGGACGAAGGCCGGAGCCATAAGAAGCAGCGCGGCATAGACCGGCAGGATGTTGTTGTAGCCAAGCTGATGGCCGAGCGTGACGATGCCGACCAGCACTTCCGGCGTGTTTTTCATCAATGGCTCGATGTTGATCAGTTTCAGCAATTCCGGCCGCCTGGTGAGAACCGCCACGGTGCAGAACAGGGCGATCACCACCATCGTCGTGACGATATGGGCGACGTAGAGCACGCCTGCCCGCCGCCACATCTTCAAGGTCGCGAGCAGCCTGCCACCCGGCCGGAACTTCGTTCCGTAGGCGAGCGCGACCGAGATGCCGGAAATCAGCACGAAAGCCTCGGCTGCATCCGAGAAACCGAAATTCTTGTATGTCAGTGCCTCGAAAGCGGTGCCCGGCACATGGTCGATGAAAATGACGATCAACGCCAATGCGCGCAGCACATCGATACGCGTATCGCGATCCGAGATACGCGTATCGCGATCGGGGATACGCGTATCGCGATCGGGGATACGCGTATCGCGATCGGGGATACGCAAATTGCGATCCGACAAAACAGGGGTAGTCATCGACAAAAGGCCTCAAAGCTGGTTGTTCATGTCCAGCAATGCGACCCCCGGCGCACCGCTTCGATTCCTCCCACGTGGAGTATATCGGCGCATAAACGGGCCGGAATGCGCCTGGTTCAATCAACTTTCGCGGAGCATGAAAATATTGCGTTTTGAAGCCGGCAAATTGAGCGGAACCTCATATAATCAAGAGGATGCGGGATGATCGGCGACGGTATCGAAAACAGCCCGCTGCTCACGGATCTGGCCTTTCCCTATCGCCTCCTGGGAGCCGGCAAGGAGAGCCGTGAGTGCCTGTTCCTGCTGCATGGATCGGGTGTGGACGAGACCACTTTGGTGCCGCTGGCAAGACGGATCGCGCCTACCGCCACGCTGGTCGCGGCGCGAGGCCGCATCCCCCAGGAAGACGGCTTTCGCTGGTTCGAGCGGATAGACCCGACGCGCTTCGAACAGAAAAGCATCCTTGCCGAAACGGCGGCTTTCGCGGCCTTCACAAACGAGGCCGCCAAGCGCCATGGGCTTAATCTCGATCACGCAACTTTTCTCGGCTATTCGAACGGCGCCAATCTGGTTTCCAGCCTGATGCTGCTTCATCCGGGCATCGTCCGCCTGGCGGCGCTGTTGAGGCCGATGCCGGTGCTCGACCACGTACCGGCCACCGATCTCGCGGGCATACGGACGCTGATCATCGCCGGCGCCGCCGACGAGACCTACGGACCGTTCGTGCCGGCGCTGGTGACGCTGCTCAGCCGGCATGGCGCCGAGGTCGACGCCCGGATCATTCCATCGGGCCATGACATCGGCGACCCGGACGCCGCCATCGTCAGGCAATGGCTGGCGGGCCCAATAGCCATTGCACAGGCGGATTGACCGCTCAGCGCGCGGCGACGGCCTCAAAGCACTCGGCGGCGAGATCGACTACGCCATGCTGGTCACGATTTACGGCACGTCGCCGGAAAGCGTAGGGAGATTGCAGGACATCGTTGCGCTGATCGAATCGAAGGAAGCCGAGAAGCCGGTGGCGCGCGGCCCGTACAAAAAGAAGACCGCCTAAGCGGCTAACTAACCTTTTCCTTGCGGACGATAGACAGCTTCGGCGCGTTGGCTTCCCGGATGATCTTGGCGGCTTCATCTCTAGTGATGCCGACCTTGCGGGCATAGTAGGCGGCTTCCCCTTCAAGCCCGTCCTCTAACGGCGCATCAATCGCCTGCATGGCCTTCTGCTTTGCTTTCTTTCCCATGTGCCGAATCACAGCACATTTCGCTACTTGGCTGAATGGCCGCTCCTGATCGGGTAGTGGATCACCGACCGCTCGCGGCTATATAAGAAGCGCAACGTATAGGCACAAAATGGACTTCAAGAGATTTTATCGCGGCATACGGCGGCTACCACTGGTCGGGTTGCACAGCAGATTGACACTGACATTGCCAGCCTTGGTGCTGTGAAAATCTCACTTCGGCCTAAAACGGAGCGTGATGGGCCATATGTGGTCTTGGCTCTGATCTCACCTGGCAACTACCAATATTGCCCGATGGACGTCGGCGAATTGGATTTGGTTATCGAAGCTATGCATGAAATTCGAGACGCCAGCGAAGCTTCAAATTTCAAACTGACCTACTACTGGCGCGTGACAAAATAGGTGAGGGCCGAAATGGCGGCCGCCGCCGGCAAAGTGACGATCCAGGCAATGACGATGTTCCCGGCGATGCCCCAGCGTACGGCCGAGACACGGCGGGCGGCACCGACGCCGATGATGGCGCCGGTAATGGTATGCGTGGTCGACACTGGAACACCAAGCCAGGTGGCGGCAAACAAAGTGATCGCGCCACCCGTCTCGGCACAAAAGCCCTGCATCGGGTTCAGCCGGGTGATCTTCGATCCCATGGTGTGGACGATACGCCAGCCGCCGAACAGTGTGCCCAGCGCCAGTGCAGACTGGCAGGTGAGGACGACCCAAAGCGGCACGTAGAATTTCTCGCCAAGCATGCCTTGCGAATAGAGCAGCACCGCGATGATGCCCATGGTTTTCTGCGCGTCGTTGCCGCCGTGTCCCAGCGAATAGAGCGAGGCGGAAAAGAACTGCATTACGCGGAATGTGCTGTCGACGGCGAACGGCGTCTGGCGCACGAATAGCCACGAAACGACCAGGATCAACACCAGCGCCAGCAGAAACCCGGTTGTCGGCGATACGATGATTGCGGCGACCGTCTTGCCAAGGCCCGTCCAGACGATGGCGCCGAACCCAGACTTTGCAACGCCGGCTCCAACCAGTCCGCCGATCAGCGCGTGCGAGCTGCTCGAAGGAATGCCGGCAATCCAGGTGACGATGTTCCAGACAATGGCGCCGACAAGGGCTGAGAAAATCACCGCCGGCGTGACAATGCTGACGTCGACGATGCCCTTCCCCACTGTCTCGGCAACATGAAGGCCGAAGAACATGAAGGCGATGAAATTGAAGAAAGCCGCCCACAGCACCGCGTATTGCGGCCGCAGTACGCGGGTGGAAACGATGGTTGCGATGGAATTGGCGGCGTCGTGCAGTCCGTTGAGAAAATCGAAGAACAGCGCCACGGCGACAAGGGCGATCAGCACAGGAAAGGCAATGGTGGCTTCCATCACCTAAACATTCTCGATGACGATGCCGCTGATCTCGTTGGCGACGTCCTCGAAACGGTCGACCACCTTTTCCAGCTGACCGTAAATCTCGCCACCGATCAGGTAAGCCATCGGGTCGCTGCGCCCATGCCGCTTGAATAAGTCCTTCAGCCCTTGCTCGTGCAAATCGTCGGCGCGGCTTTCTACGCGCATGACCTCTTCGGCGATAGCGTTGAGGCGCACGGTGTGCGTGCCGACCTTGCTCAGTAGCGGGATCGCCTCGGCGACCAACTTGGCGGCGGCGACGATGACGCCGCCCATCTCCTGCATCCGAGGATCGAATTCCTTCGTCTCGAACAGCTTCACCGTCTTGACGGTCTTGTGCATCATGTCGATGGCATCATCCATCGACTGGATCAGATCCTTGATGTCGCCGCGATCGAAGGGCGTGATGAAGGAACGCCGCACCGCTAATAGGACTTCGGCGGTGATATGATCGGCCTCGTCCTCGAGATCGATGATCTTCTGACACAGCGATCGATGTCCTTGCCCTGGAGGAGCTGTTCCAGCGCCTCGGCGCCACCGACCACGGTGCGGGAATGCCGTTCGAACAGGTCGAAGAAGCGATCTTCGCGCGGCAGCAGCTTGCGGAACCAGCCCAGCATGTCCAACCTCCCGTCACGCTTCCACGACCCTATCCATTCACATAACGCCCCAGCGAGCCACTGGAAACAGTAAGCCGGCTGAAAGATGTGGATGCGGACGACGCGGCTTGAGACGCAACACGATTTCCCCGACCTTGCGCGGGAAGGGCCGCGACGGGGGCATCGATGAGCCTTATGGCCGGGCACGCATAGTCTCCACCGACCCCGACCGCTCCAATTCCGGCTTCATGTTCGCCGGCCTGGTGTCGAGCCTGATGAGCGGCGACGTGGCGACGCAGGAGCTGCTGGCGCAGCGCGGCGACCAGGCCAAGGCGATCTTCCGCAGCATGGGCCTGAAATCGTCGTCTTCGGGAAAACTGTTAGACCAGTATATCGCCGGTGGCCTTGGCGCCGAGCCGATGGTGATCGGCTACGAAAACCAGCTGGCGAATGGGCGCTCGCCGATCCAGCCCGCTGGCAAAGGGTGCAGGCCGGCATTGGGCGCCAAGCCCGAAATCCTCTAACCCCGGCCGACCGTCTACTCGGCGCATCCGCTGATCGTCATCGATCCGGCGGTCGACAGGCTGCTGGAGGCGCTGACCAGCCCCAAGCTGCAGCAAGCTTGCCTGGTCCAAGCACGGATTTCGCGGGCCGCTCGGCACCGTGGCTGGCGATGCCGACGCCATCGCCGGCGTAAGACCGGCGGAGATCGAGGCGGTACTGCCATGCCGTCGGCCGACGTCATGCTGGCGCTGCCCGACCAGATGGACGGCTGAGCAATTCCAGGAAAAGAAGCCGGTTCAGCCTCGCCCCATCCTGTTCCAGGCATCGAGCCCGGCGATCTTGTAGGCTTCCGCCAGTGTCGGGTAGTTGAAGGTGTTGTTGACGAAGAAGTCGACGGTGCCGCCGAGATTGATGACGGCCTGGCCGATGTGTATGAGCTCGGTCGCGCCCTCGCCGACGATGTGCGCGCCGAGCAGGCGGCGCGTTTCGATCGAGAACAACAGCTTGAGGAAGCCGGTGTTGACGCCCATGATGTGGCCGCGCGAGGTCTCGCGGAAACGCGCCACGCCGACCTCATAGGCGGCCCCACTTTCACGCACCTGTTCCTCGGACTGGCCGACGGTCGAGATCTCCGGCACCGCATAGATGCCATAGGGAAACGTTTCCGGCGGCGGCGGCAACGTCACGCCGAAAGCGTGGCAGGCGGCCACCCTGCCCTGCTCCATCGAGGTCGAGGCAAGGCTCGGAAAGCCAATGACGTCGCCGGCGGCGTAGATGTTGGGGACGTTGGTCTGAAACGTCTGCGGATCGACCTTGATGCGGCCGCGGGAGTCGGCGTCGATGCCGACCACGTCGAGGCCAAGGCTGCCAACATTGCCGGTGCGGCCGGCGGCGTAGAGCACGACTTCCGACCGAATGGTGCGGCCATCGGCCAGTTCCACTTCGGCCGCTTCGGGCTTGGAGCGGATTTCCTTGACCGCGCTGCCAAGCCTTATCGTCATGCCGCGATCGCGCATCTGGTGGATGAAGTCGTCGACAATCTCGCGGTCGACGAAATCGAGGATGGAGTTGCGCGGCTCGACCAGCGTCACCGGCACGTCGAGCGCCGAAAAGATCGTAGCGTATTCGACGCCGATGACACCGCCTCCGATGACCGTGAGCGTGCGCGGCAGGCGGTCGATCTCCAGCATCTCGTCGCTGTCGAAGATGCGGGTCTTGTCGAAGGGCACATCGCGTGGCCGGTGCGGCCTGGTGCCGACCGCGATCAGCGCGTTGGCGAAGCCGACTTCGCTGTAGTCGCCATTGTCCGATGTCAGGCTGACCTTGTTGGGGCCGAGAAATTTTACCGCCGCGCGCGCGCTCTTGACCGTATTGCGCATGAACTGGTGCTGCAGCACCTCGACTTCGTGGTCGAGTGTCTTGTGCAGGCGCTCGATCAGGTCGCCTACGGAAATGTCCTGCTTGACCCGGTAGCCGCGCCCGTAAAAGCCACGCTCGCGCCAGCCGGAGAGATTGAGGACGGTTTCGCGCAGCGTCTTCGAGGGGATGGTGCCGGTGTGCACGGAGACGCCGCCAAGACGCCGGCCGCGATCGACCACCAGCACCGATTTGCCGAGCTTGGCCGACTGCACCGCTGCGCGGCGGCCGGAGGGGCCGCTGCCGATGACCAGCATGTCATAGTCCATAGTGCCCCGTCCCTCTGCCCCTGAGCGCTTTGTTGCGCCGCAGCAAGCTAATGCCATCCGCACGGCAAATTCAACCGATTCGGATTGTGTCCCACGACGCTCTTGCCTTGCGCCCGGGAGAGGACCCCGACCTTGATTCCGGCACAGGCCTTTACCATTTCATTTACGAGCGGCCCGCACCCTATGTCGGGCCTTGTTACGAGGAAATGACATGAACGCGCGCGTTCTCGACGGCGAAATCATCAACACCCGGCTTGACGATGTCAGGGCCTATGAAGGCGTGCGCACACGGCGCATCCTGGCCTTCGTGCTCGACTACATCATCGTCGCGCTGCTCACCATTCCTTTCGCCATATTGGTGTTCTTCCTCGGGCTTTTGACCCTCGGTCTCGGCTGGATGCTGTTCGGCGTCCTGGTGCCGGCCGTCGCCATTCTCTACATCTGGAACACGCTGGGCAGCGCCGACCAGGCGACCACGGGCATGAAGATGATGGGTATCCGCCTCGATCGTCTCGACGGAAGGCCGATCGACGGGCTGACCGCGGTGGTCCATTCCGTGCTGTTCTGGGCCGGCAACGTCATCCTGTCGCCGCTGGTCCTGCTGGTGACCTTGTTCTCCGACCGCAAGCGCACGCTGCACGATCTTCTGCTCGGCACGGTGGTCAGCCGTAGCGGCCGCTAAAGATGTTTTCCGGGGGCTTTCCCACCTTGTCGGCGCAAATGTGAAGGCGTTGGCATGCCCGCATCTTCACAATCCTGTTGAATTTTTTGCTTTCCGCGCCAAAGGTAGAGCGACTCGAAGGAGCGTTTCCAAGACTTAGATGACGCAGCATCCGACCCAGTCGCCGCAGTTCTTCCTGACCGCGCCGTCGCCGTGCCCCTATCTCGACGGCCAGTTCGAGCGGAAGGTGTTCACGCATCTGGTCGGCGACAAGGCGTCGGAGATGAACGACCTGTTGACGCAAGGCGGCTTCCGGCGGTCACAGAACATTGCCTACCGGCCGGCCTGCGAGACCTGCCGCGCCTGCGTTTCGGTGCGCATCCTCGCCCAGGAATTCACCGCCAGCCGCAACATGAAGCGTGTGCTGCAGCACAATTCCGACCTCGTCGGCGCCATGCACAATGCGGAGCCCTCGACCGAGCAATATTCGCTGTTCCGCAGCTATCTCGATGCCCGCCACCGCCGCGGCGGCATGTCCGACATGACGGTGCTGGACTACGCCATGATGGTCGAGGATACCCATGTCGACACCAAGGTGATCGAATACCGGCGGCGCGGACCCGACACTTTCATCACCGGCAAGGGTCAGGGCGAACTCATCGCGGTGGCGCTCACCGACAAAATGGCCGACGGCCTGTCGATGGTCTATTCCTACTTCAATCCCGAATTCGAGGAGCGTTCGCTCGGCACGTTCATGATCCTCGATCACATCGCCCGCGCCAGGGCGATGGGACTGCCCCATGTCTACCTCGGCTACTGGGTCAACGGCTCGCGCAAGATGAATTATAAGATGCGCTTCATGCCGCAGGAGCATCTCGGCCCCAAGGGCTGGGAGCGCTACACCAACGAAGCGGTTTCACGCTGAGTTTTTCCACGATCCGCGCTTAAACAGTTTCAAGGCAGGGGATGCTGGTCTTTCAGCCGGGCGGCTGGAGAGAGAGTGCGCCATTGAACCGGTCAGCCGTCGGCCTGCATTTCCTGCGAAAGTTCCTGCATGTCCCCTCACCACGATCACCAGAAGGGCCTTTTGATAACCGCCATCGGCGGGCTGACGCTGACCGTCGACATACCGTTGATCCGCCTCGCCGATGGCGGCGCATGGACCATCATACTGCTGCGCACCGGCACCACATTCGTCGCCGCCATGCTCATCTGGTCGGTCTGGCGAGCGTTGAGCCGGAACGCCCCGCCGCTCATCCCCGGCTGGTCCGGCCTGATCGTGGCGATATGCTATGGGCTGACTGGGATCACCTTCGTCACCGCCGTCTATCACACCTCGACCGCCGATCTGGTGTTCATCCTGGCCTTCAACACCGTGTTCGCAGGGCTATTGTCCTGGATATTCCTGCGGGAAAGACCTCGGCTGGTGACCATCGCGGCGATGGCGATCATGATCCTCGGCGTGCTGGTCATCGTCGGCGGATCGGTCGGCACCGGCAAGCTGTTCGGCGATTTCATGGCGCTGTGCTCGGCCTTCTTCGTCGCTGTCGCCATCACCATCTCGCGCGCCAGCGGCAAGGACATGGGCTTCACCTCACTCGTCGGCGTGCTTCTGCCGATGGCGCTCGCCGCCTTCATGGTGTCAGGCGAAGGCTTTCACGTGAACGCGCCCTGGTGGATCATCTTCAACGGCGCCGTCATCATGCCGATCTCGTTCTTCTGCCTCGCCGCCGGGCCGAAATACATTTCGGGGCCGGAAGTGGCGATGTTCTATCTGCTCGAAACCGTACTGGCGCCGGTCTGGGTGTGGATGATCTTTGCCGAGACGCCGACCCGCAACAGCCTGATCGGTGGCGCGATCCTGATCGTCACGCTGGTCGCCCATTCGCTCTGGCAGCTGCATGATGGCCGCAAGCAACGCGGCGACCTCGCGGTGCACCATCCGGTCTAGGGATCAGGCCCTGGCTTTCTTCGCCACGCCTGGCTCCGGCAGGACCTCGATCTGTGGGGTGGCCTCGATTTCGGCTGCCGAGCCGGCGGCGAGCTCGTCGACCAATTCCACCTCGCGCAGCCACTCGCGCCAGATGGCGACCAGCAGCGCCATCAGCACCGGGCCGATGAACAGGCCGAGAAAGCCCATGGTCTTGACGCCGCCGATCAGGCCGAAAAAGGTCGGCAGGAAAGGCAGTTTAATCGGCCCGCCGACGAGCTTCGGGCGCAGTGTCTTGTCGACGATGAACAGTTCGACCGCGCCCCACAGAAACAGCGCCAGACCGGCCATGGGCGAGCCGCTGGCGGCGAGATAAATCGAGACGAGGGTGAAGGACAATGGTGCCCCGCCGGGGATAAGCGCCATGACGCCGGTCAGGGCGCCAAGCGTCACCGGCGACGGCACGCCGGCCAGCCAGTAGGCGATGCCCAGCACCAACCCCTCGCCGATGGCGATAACGGTCATGCCGGTCACGGTCGAGGAGATGGTCGCCGGAACGACGCGCGAAATCCGCTCCCATCGCGTCGGAAGGATGCGTTCGCCCAAGCGGTCGACCTGGCCGGCAAAGTGCTCGCCGTCCCGATAGGCGAAGAACAGGGCGATCATCATGAACAGCAGCGTAAGGAGCAGCCCAAAGGCACTGCCGCCGGCGGCGAGCGCACCGCGATAGATGCTGCCGATATTGGCGCCGCTGATCAGCTGGATCAGTTCACCAATGCCGCCGGGATGACCAAAATTGGTCGTCCATTGCTCGTTCAGCCAGTCGCCCACGACAGGCATCGTCGCGATCCAGTGCGGCGTCACCGCCCCGTGCCGGTTGGTCTCGATCGCCCAGCCGACCCACTCGCGCACTTCGTTGATGGCGTAGGTGCCGGCAAGCGCGATCGGTATCACCAGGAAGGCGAGGATGAACAGGATGGCCAGAGTGGCGGCGATGGTGCGGTTGCCACCAACGCCGGCCAGAAGCCGCTGGTAAAGCGGCCAACTGGCGAACGCGATGACCAGTGCCGCCAGCACCGGGAACAGGAAACCGTGGAAGAAATAGACGCCGGCGGCGACGATCAGCACCAGCAGCCAGCGCGCCGCCGACAGCGGCGGAATGACAGCCGACCGCAGCGGCGTCGACAGGCCGAACAGGCGCTGCTGCCGTTCCGGTTTCTGGACCCTGGATTCCTTCAAACGCCCGTCTCTCCCAAACACCTTTCCCCGTTATGCACCGATATAGTGCAGCAATCGTGACGATACTCCAAATGAGTTGGGTGATGCTGCCAATCTCCCCCCTCGTGGGGAGATGTCCGGCAGGACAGAGGAGGGCGCCGTAGAGCACCAACGTTGATATGCTGAGACCAAGAACCGAGACAGGCGTTGGGGGCCATGACTTATTTGATAGGCTGGCGGGGCAGCGCCCCCCTCTGGCTTGCCGTCCATCTTCCCCACAAGGGGGGAGATCGCAGCTTCAACCAAATTTCCCCGTCCTCGGGAAGCCCTTCGGCACCATGCGGCCGGCCGATGCCCGGGCGCCGATCCATTCGGCCAATTCCTCGCGCGACCTTGTGAAGGTGCGATCGGCAGAATCCTGCCAGGACAGGCCCGTCTCCAGGGTGAACGGCTTGAGATCGAGCAGGCCGCCATCCTTGTATTTCTGCAGCCGCACGCCCTTGCCGCGGCCCATCTCCGGAATTTCCGAAAGCGCGAAGACCAGCATTTTGCGGTTCTCGCCGACGATGGCCAGGTGATCGCCAATGAGCGGCACGCAGCGCTTGGCCTCGTCCGGCGCCTTGACGTTCATCACCTGCTTGCCCTTGCGGGTGTTGGCGACCACTTCCTCCTCCGGCACGATGAAGCCGTTGGCGTCATAGGAGGCCAACAGCAGCTTGCGCTTGGGATCGTGGACGAAGGCGGTGACGATGTCCTGGTCATTGTCCATGTCGACGATGATGCGGATCGGCTCGCCATGGCCGCGCCCGCCCGGCAGCCGGTCGGCGCCGATGGTGTAGAACTTGCCGCCGGTGGTGAAGACCAGCACCTTGTCGGTGGTCTGCGCGTGGAAGGCGAGCTTGAGACTGTCGCCTTCCTTGAAGGTCAGCGTCGAGAGGTCGGCCAGATGCCCCTTCATCGCCCGCAGCCAGCCTTTTTCCGAAACCACCACGGTGACCGGCTCACGCTCGATCATGGCATGCGCGATGTCGGTCAGGTCGTGCTCGGGTGCATCGGCGAACTGGGTGCGGCGCTTGCCGAGCTCGGTCTCCGGACCGAACTTGTCGCGGATGTTGGTGACTTCCCACTTGATCGTCGACCATTGCTTGGCATCGGACGCCAGCAGCGCCTCGATCTGCTTCTTCTCCGCGCTCAGGCCGTCGAATTCCTTGCGGATCTCGAACTCTTCCAGTTTGCGCAAGGCGCGCAGGCGCATGTTGAGGATGGCTTCGGCCTGGTTGTCGGTGAGCGACCAGCGGGCCATCATCACTTGCTTGGGCTCGTCCTCCTCACGGATGATCTTGATCACCTCGTCGATGTTCAGATAGGCGATCAAATAGCCGGCGAGGATCTCCAGCCGTCTTTCGATTTCGCCGAGCCGATGTCTCGAGCGGCGGATCAGCACGTCGCGGCGGTGGTCGAGCCATTCCTGCAGCACGCCCTTGAGCGACAGGACGTTGGGCACCTTGCCGCGCGACAGCACATTCATGTTGAGGGGGAAACGGCTTTCAAGCTCGGTTAGCTTGAACAGCGATTCCATCAGGATGCCCGGATCGACGGAACGGCTCTTCGGTACCAGCACGACGCGGATATCCTCGGCGCTTTCGTCCCTGATGTCCTCGAGCAACGGCAGCTTGCGCGCCATCAACAGCTCGGCGATCTTCTCGATCAGCCGCGCCTTCTGCACACCATAGGGAATCTCGGTGACGACGATGCTCCAGGTGCCCCTGCCCTGGTCCTCCTGGCTCCATTTCGACCGGACACGGAAGCCGCCGCGGCCAGTCTCATAGGCTTCGAGGATGGAGGCGCGGCTGTCGACGATGATGCCGCCGGTCGGGAAATCCGGGCCTTGGACGAAATCCATCAGTTTCGAGACCGGCGCATCCCGGTGCTCGATCAGGTGCAATGCCGCGTCGCAAAGCTCGGCTGCGTTGTGCGGCGGGATCGATGTCGCCATGCCGACCGCGATGCCGGACGAGCCGTTGGCCAAGAGGTTCGGGAAGGCGCCGGGGAGCACCACCGGCTCCTCGTCCTCTTCATTGTAGGTCGGCCGGTAGTCGACGGCGTCCTCGGTGATGCCGGCGAGCAGTTCGGTCGCCACGTCGGTCATGCGCGCTTCGGTGTAGCGCATGGCGGCGGCGTTATCGCCGTCGATGTTGCCGAAATTGCCTTGCCCGTCGACCAAGGGGTAGCGCATGGAAAAATCCTGCGCCAACCGCACCAGCGCGTCATAGATCGACTGGTCGCCATGCGGATGGAACTTGCCCATCACCTCGCCGACGATGCGGGCGCATTTGGCAAAACCCTGGTCGGGGTTGAGCCTGAGCAGCCGCATGGCGTGCATGATGCGGCGATGGACCGGCTTCAGCCCGTCGCGAACGTCGGGCAGCGCCCGGTGCATGATGGTCGACAGCGCATAGGCGAGATAGCGCTCTTCCAGCGCCTTCTTCAGATCGACCGGTTCAATGTGATCGCCACCGCCATCTTGAGGCGGCAAAAGCCTTTTTCCCATGGGCTGGGACTAGCCGAGCGGGTGATTCGCGGCAAGAGGCGCGTATCGGGCCTGTCGACTTGTGCGCTTTTCTGCAACAGGAAACCGCAAGGCCGCGCTTGCCGACCAACATCAATCTGTTACATGCCACATCTATTGCGAAGCGCTATAATGCTCGATGGCCCGACCTTCATGCCAAATTCACTGCATTCTGCAATAGCGTTCGGGTCGGGTTTGCCTTTCGCCGCGATTTTTGACCATTGTGCCGGGACACGCCTTTTTCCCGTCCAGTTCGTCACGGAGTGGTGATGGCGCGAAGAATTGAAAAACAATTTCAGGACACTCTCAGGGACCTTGCGATGACAATCAAACGCTCAACTCTCCGGAAATTCGCTCTTTCGACCTTCTTGTTCACCCTGCCCTTGAATGCGGCCCTTGCCCAGGACGCGGCGGTTGCCGACCGGCTGAAGGCGGCGCTGGCGGCCCAGGGCGTCAACATCTCCTGGACCGGGGTGACCGGCGACAACACCAGCATGGTGCTGCAGGGCGTTGCCATCAAGCCGGCGGCGGAAAAGGAGGCCCTCACCATCGGCGACGTCACGCTCGAGGGTGTGACCGCGGCCAATGGCGGCTTCGATATCGCCACCGTCTCGACCTCGGCCTTCGAACACGCCAAGGACGGCGTCACCCTCAACCTCAGCCCCTTCGTCATCCACGACATGACGGTTCCGGCCGATGGCGCCACCGGCCCGCTGGGCTCGCTGATGATGTACAAATCCGCCGAACTCGCCAGCATGACGGTCAAGGTCGCCGACAAGACCGCCTTCTCGATGGACGGGCTTGCGATCCAGATCACGCCGCCCGCGGACGGCAAGGCGATGGAATTCACCGGCAATACGGAAAAATTCACGGCCGATCTCTCGCTGGTCGACGACCCCAAATCCAAGGAAGTCATCGACGCGCTTGGCTACCAGAACATTTCGGGCAATCTCGCAATGGCCGGCACCTGGCAGCCCTCGGACGGCAAGATGGAACTGTCGAAATACGACATCTCCGTCGAGAATGCCGGTACGCTCGGCATGACCTTCGACCTCGGCGGCTACACGATCGACTTCATCAAGTCGATGCAGGAAATGCAGAAGAAGATGGCCGCTCAGCCTGAAGGCGCCGACAATTCGGCACAAGGCATGGCCATGCTCGGCCTGTTGCAGCAGCTTTCGTTCAACAGCGCCTCGATCCGCTTCGACGACGATTCGCTGACCGGCAAGGTGCTGGAATATGTCGGCAAGCAACAGGGCATGTCGGCCAAGGACATCGCCAACCAGGCCAAGGCGATCGTGCCGTTCGGCATGGCGCAGCTCAACAATCCGGAACTGACGGCGCAGGTCACGGCCGCAGTCAGCAAATATCTCGACGATCCGAAGAGCCTCGAAATCTCGGCCGAGCCGCCGGCATCGGTGCCGTTCGCGCTGATCATGGCGGGCGCCATGTCCAACCCGCTCGACCTGCCGAAGACGCTCGGCGTCAGCGTCAAGGCGAACGAGGACTGATCGAACGCCCTCAGGATCTACAAAAAAGCCCGGCAGCGATGCCGGGCTTTTTTGTTGGATTATCGAATCGAAAGAATCGGTTCTGGTGGTTGTCTAAAGTGCCGCTCGAAACTCGCGATCAGGCGTCTTTCTTGGTCGGCGCGACACGCAGTGCCAGTTCGCGAAGCTGCTGCGGGCTAGCTTCGGACGGCGCATTCATCAACAGATCGTAGGCCTGCTGGTTCATCGGGAACATGGTGACCTCACGCAGGTTCTTGGCGCCAACCAGCAGCATGACGACGCGGTCGATGCCGGCGGCCATGCCGCCATGCGGCGGCGCGCCGTACTGGAAGGCACGGTAGAGGCCGCCGAAGCGCTCTTCCACCGTTGCACGGTCCAGTCCGACCGTCTCGAACGCTTTGACCATGGTTTCGGGCAGATGGTTGCGGATGCCGCCTGAGGCGATCTCGAAACCGTTGCAGACCATGTCGTACTGGAAGGCCTTGATGCCGAGCAGATCCTCGCCGTTCAGCGCATCGATGCCGCCCTGCGGCATCGAGAACGGGTTGTGGGCGAAGTCGATCTTCTTCTCCTCCTCGTTCCATTCGAAGAACGGGAAGTCGACGATCCAGCACAATTCGAAACGCTCGCGGTCGACGAGATTCAGCTCCTCGCCGGCGCG
This sequence comes from Mesorhizobium japonicum MAFF 303099, assembly GCF_000009625.1. Taxonomy (NCBI): domain Bacteria; kingdom Pseudomonadati; phylum Pseudomonadota; class Alphaproteobacteria; order Hyphomicrobiales; family Phyllobacteriaceae; genus Mesorhizobium; species Mesorhizobium japonicum. The sequence goes on along the minus strand of NC_002678.2, from coordinate 6,869,148 downwards.
CGTGCGCGCGGCACCAGCGAAGGAGACGAATTTCTTCGGATCACCCGCAACGAAGAAGGCGGCGTCGCCGTCGGCAAGGCCGAGCTGCTGGCGGATCGCCTCGGTGCGCTCCTCGCCGATGTTCTTGGCGAGCGGGCCGGCGCCTTCGAGCTTGTCGCCCTCCTTGCGCCAGAAGATGTAGCCCAGCCCCGGCTGGCCCTCGCCCTGCGCCCAGGAATTCATGCGGTCGCAGAAGGCGCGGCTGCCGCCGGTCTTGGCCGGAATGCCCCACACTTCGGCCTTCGGATCGTTGGCCAGGATGTTGGCGAACACCTTGAAGCCGGAATCGCGGAAATGATCGGAGACGGCCTGCATCTCGATCGGGTTGCGCAGGTCCGGCTTGTCGGAGCCGTATTTGCGCATGGCGACATCGTAGGGAATGCGCTGGAACTTCTGCGTCACCGGCTTGCCATTGGCAAAGGTCTCGAAGACCCCGCGGAGGACGGGCTCCATCGTATTGAGCACGTCGTCCTGCTCGACGAAGCTCATTTCGAGGTCGAGCTGGTAGAATTCGCCGGGCAGACGGTCGGCACGCGGATCCTCGTCGCGGAAGCACGGCGCGATCTGGAAATAGCGGTCGAAGCCCGACACCATGATCAGCTGCTTGTACTGCTGCGGCGCCTGCGGCAGCGCGTAGAACGTGCCGGGATGGATGCGCGACGGCACCAGGAAGTCGCGCGCGCCTTCCGGCGACGAAGCCGTCAGGATCGGGGTCGAGAATTCGGTGAAGCCGACATCGCCCATGCGCTTGCGCATCTCGGCAATGATCTTGGTGCGCGCCACGATGTTCTTATGCAGCGTGTCGCGGCGCAGGTCGAGGAAGCGGTATTTCAGCCTGATGTCCTCGGGATAGTCCGGCTCGCCGAACACCGGCAGCGGCAATTCCTTGGCCGCCGACAGCACCTCGATCTCGCGGGCGAAAATCTCGATCTCGCCGGTCGGCAGGTTGGCGTTGACCGTCTCCGACAGGCGCGCCTTGACCTCACCGTCGACGCGGATGACCCATTCGCCGCGTACGGTCTCGGCGACCTTGAAGGCCGGCGAGTCGGGATCGGCGACGATCTGGGTCAGGCCGTAGTGGTCGCGCAGGTCGATGAACAGCAGGCCGCCATGGTCGCGCACGCGATGCACCCAGCCCGACAGGCGGACGGAAGAGCCGACGTCGCTCTTTCTCAACTGGGCACAGGTATGGCTGCGGTAACGGTGCATTGTCATTGGTAAAGTCCGGGGTGCTGGGTGGCAGGCCAAAGCATCGAAGCCCGGCCCAAAATTTGCGCGAAAAGCGCATGGGAGGCCGGATTTGTCAAGGCAAGGAGACGTCGGGCCTTATCCAGGTTCGACCGCCAGGGTTTAAGTCTTTGCCGGCCTTAACGCATTGCCGCTAGACGTGCTTCCTGAGACAACGCACTTATCAAGCGATCTGGTATCAAGCGACCTGGAGACGCCCAGTGTCAAAACGCACTCTCCCACCGGGCATTGGGCCACATAATGGCCGCGAGTTAGAACTGATGCTTCAGGGCGACAAGCCAATGGCCTTGTTCCAGGCCGAACCGGGCATGGACACCGAAGATATTGGCGATGCGGACTTTGAACCGTTTGTTAAAGACGGCCGTATCCTGAGGTTCACCACCATTGATTCTGGAACCTCGGTGGAAGAGCGCCGCTATTGTCTGCCGACGGAGGAGTGGCGCTGCAAGCTCAGCCTGCTGATCTCCCTGATGTGTCGCAGCGGGGAAGCCTTTGATGTCTTCACGTCGAATGATCTGGCGAGACTCGAAGGCACTCTTCTCGGCTACTCAAAGGAAGAGATTGAAACATTCGTCGCACATGCTGCATCGCTGAAACTGCTGAATTCCAGCATGGATTGAACGACTGCTTCCAAGCCGTGACGAATTCGCCATAGAATGCAATGGCCTGCCCCCCTCAATGCCGGCCTGGATTTGCCGCTGGCATTGACGAGGGTAATGGTTCAAGAAGGGATCACCGATACGTGATCGCCTTTTCATGTCCTCCATCCGCCCGCTGATTCCGCTTCTTCTCGCCGCAGGCATTCTGCTCGGCGGCAATGGGCTGCAGAGCACGCTGATCGCGCTGCGCGGCGCGCAGGAGGGGTTTTCCGCTTCCGACATCGGCCTGATGGGCACCTTCTATTTCGCCGGCTTCCTGCTCGGCTGCCTGGCCATCACCCGCATCATGAAGGCGGTCGGCCATGTCAGGGCGTTTTCAGCACTGGCCGCGATCGCCTCGGTCGGCACCTTGCTTTTGGTGCTGGTGCTCGATCCGGTGATGTGGTGCGCCGTGCGCTTTGCCGGCGGCTTCTGTTTCGCCGGCCTGTTCACCATCGTCGAGAGCTGGCTGAATTCCGGGGTCACCAACAAGGATCGCGCCCGCGTGCTGGCGATCTACCGGATGGTCGATACCGGCTCGGTGACATCGGCCCAGTTCCTGATTCCGGTCTTCGGCGCCGGCGGCTTCACCATCTTCGCCATCATGTCGATCATGATCACGCTGTCGTTGGTGCCGGTCTCGCTCGGCGACCGCTCCAACCCGACGCCACCCGAGGAGGTCAAGCTAGACCTGGCGCGCGTCTGGCGCATTTCGCCGCTCGGCTGCTTCGGCTGCATCGCCGTCGGCGTCACCAACAGCGCCTTTCGCACACTGTCGCCAGTCTATGCCGAACAGATCGGCATGTCGGTCGCCGATGTCGTCACATTCGTCAGCGTCGGCATCTTTGGCGGGGCCGTCATCCAGTATCCGCTCGGTTATCTCTCCGACCGCTGGGACCGGCGCCGGGTGCTGTTGCTGACGACCTGCTGCGCGATGGTTTCGGCCCTGGCGCTGGTGTTCATCGCCGGCAGCAATCCGCTGCTCAACTTCATCATCATCTTCATCTTCGGCTGTTTCGCCATGCCGCTCTATTCGCTGTCGGCAGCGCATTCCAACGACCGCGCCGACTCGGGCGAGTTCGTGCTGATCAATGCGGCGCTGATGCTGTTCTACTCCTTCGGCGCCATTGGCGGCCCTTTCGCCGCCTCCACAGTGATGCAGCATTTCGGGCCGAGCGCGTTGTTCGTGTTCAGCGCAACCGTCTATGCGATCTTCATCGCCGTCATCCTCTACCGCATGCAGGCACGCTCCGGCGTGCCCGTGGGCAAGCGCAGCCGCTTCATCGCGCTGTTGCGCACGTCGACCGTTTTCGCGCGGCTGGCTAGGCGCAATGGCGATTCCGATGGCCCGGGAAGCGCATGATGGCGGCGCCAAAGCTTGACGAAAGCCTTCCCGGCTGAAATCTAGGAAGACCTTACTCCTGCCAAAAGCGATTTGATGCACGTCATCACCACCCAGAAAGAACTCGAGACCGTTCTCGCCGCTTTCGAAAAGTCGGACTTCGTCACCGTCGACACCGAATTCATCCGCGAAACGACCTTCTGGCCGATCTTGTGCCTGATCCAGATGGCGGCGCCTGGGGTCACCGCGCTGATCGACCCGCTGTCGCCCGACATCAACCTCGCCCCGTTCTTCCGGCTGATGGCCAACGAGGCCGTGGTCAAGGTCTTCCACGCGGCGCGCCAGGACATCGAAATTATAGTCCATCTCGGCGATCTCGTGCCGCACCCGGTGTTCGACACGCAGGTCGCGGCCATGGTCTGCGGCTTCGGCGACAGCGTTTCCTACGACCAGCTCGTGCAGCGCATCACCGGCGCGCGGCTCGACAAGTCGTCGCGCTTCACCGACTGGCGCCACCGGCCGCTGTCCGACAAGCAGCTCGACTATGCGCTCGCCGACGTCACCCATCTGATCGAGGTCTATCAGCATTTGAGCGCCGAACTGGCGCGGGAGAACCGCGCCCACTGGCTGAACGAAGAGATGGACGTGCTGACCTCGCGCGAGACCTACGATCCGCATCCCGAGGACGCCTGGAAGCGGCTGAAGATGCGGCTGCGCAAGCCGCAGGAACTGGCGATCGTGCAGGCCGTGGCGGCATGGCGCGAGCGCGAGGCGCGCGAGCGGGACGTGCCGCGCGGCCGCGTGCTCAAGGACGACGCGATCTACGAGGTGGCACAGCAGGCGCCACGCGACGCGGCCGCCCTTGCCAAGCTGCGCACCACGCCCAAGGGCTGGGAACGCTCCTCGACGGCGACGGCCCTGCTTGGCGCGGTCAACACCGCGCTGGCCTTGCCCAAGGAGCAGATGCCGAAACTGCCGAAGAATTTCCAGCCGCCGGAAGGCTCGAGCGCCGCGGCGGAACTGTTGAAAGTGCTGCTCAGGATTGTCGCCGAAAAGCAGGGTGTGGCCTCGAAAGTGCTGGCCTCCAGCGACGACATCGACCGCATCGCGGCCGAGGGCGAGGATGCCGACGTGCCGGCGCTGCAGGGTTGGCGGCGCGCCGTCTTCGGCGAAGCGGCACTGAAGCTGGTGCGCGGCGAGATCGGCATAAAGTTCGACAAGCGTAAAATAGCGGTGTTCGACCTCTAGAGGCTTTCTAGCCGATGCGTTCGGATCAGGACGAGAACCGGCGATACGAGGCGATCGACGCATTGCGTGCGATCGCCGTGATGCTGGTTCTGATCTTCCACTATACGTCCCGCTTTCCCGCCGATTACATCGGGTTCGACCATCAGATGACGCTGCCATGGCAAGGGATAGTTGGCGTCTTTCTCTTTTTCATTATCAGTGGCTACTGCATCGCGATGACAGCCGAGCGGTCTGGAACCGTGTGGATGTTCTGGCTGCAGAGATTTACGCGGCTGGAGCCCGCGCTCATCGCCTGTATCGCGATCACGCTTATTGTGGTCGCGGCTCTGGGTCTTCCGGGCAGAGAGGTTTCAGCGCTCGACGGCCTGAAAAACGCAAGCTGGATAACCCTGTTTGCTCCAACGCCGCTTGTCGACGGCGCCTATTGGTCACTGCTTGCCGAAGCAAAGTTCTACTTTGTGTTCGGCCTCATCTTCTATCTCTGGCCAAATCGCGTTCTCGTTCTTTTCACCAGCTTTACCGTTCTGGGGGCAATTGCACAGTTTTCAGGGTTGTGGAGAGACCATCAGGCTCTGATTTTTCCCTTCAAGGGGATCGCCATGCCGTATTTTCTGTTCCCCTACAGCCTCTTCTTTTTGATGGGCATCGCGGCGAGGCGATCGACCCGAACCGTGCAGACGGTCGTGACAGCCGGATGCCTGGTGGTTGTTGTCAAACTGTGGGGCGACTCGGCATTCAGTGCCTGGGTCATCGCGCTTTCAATTCTTGGGGTCATCGGGGTCCAGCTGCGCGATATCAAGATCTGGCGAAGCGTGAGTTACATCGGCTTGATCAGCTATCCTCTGTATCTTCTGCACCAGAATGTCGGTGTTGCGATCATACGATGGCTGGCTCCGTGGATCGGCTCCCCGTATCTTCGGATCGGCATAGCGTTCTGCACCGTGGTCGCAATTGCAGCATTCGTCGCGTGGACGGTCGAGCATAGGTTTCGACGGAGGATCGAAATCTATGCGGCACGCTTGATGTCGAGGGCTGCAACCCCCGCGTGACCCTGGCTCAGACGATGCCGAGGAGGTGCAGCGCGAACCAGATCCAGGCCAGCGCCAGCACCACCGCGCCGGCGAAGAAAGAACGGCTGCGCAGCCGCAGATTGTTGCTGGTCAGGTGGACCCAGGCGTGGAAATAGCGCGTCAGGACGAAAATCCACGCCAACGCCAAGGTCAGATAGTTGACGCCGTTGGTGACGTGGAGCGTCAGGCACAGCGTGTAGAAAAGCACCGGCAATTCGAACTGGTTGATCAGATTGTTGGCGACCGCGAGACTGGACGCCGGCTCGGTCGAGCGTACCTTGTATTGGCCGACCCTGGCCTCGCCCGACTTGACGGCAAAGTATCTGCGCCTGCCCATCTGGACATAGACGATGTAGATCAGAGCCACATGCGCCAGAACCGGCCAGAAGATCGTCGTCTGGTTCATGACATTTCCCCTGCCCTGTCCGGCATCAAGCCTGGCGTCTTTGGCCCATCAGCCAGAAACCGGCGATGACGACCGCCGGGATGGCGAGAAGCGCGAATTTGGTGACGATCAGAGCCGAAACGAAAGACAGCGAATCCGGGTTGGCCGACAGGAAATCGGACAAAAGCCGCGCCACGGCGATGTTCTGGGCATAGTCGGCGAGCGTGTAGGGCAGCACCAGCACCAGCGCGAAGATCGACTGTACCTGCCCGGGAAGCTCGCGGAAGTTCCGCAGGCGCCGGCCGGTGGCCAGGATCAGGCTCACCAGGGTCAGCGACAGCAGCGCCGGGAACAACAGATCGAAGGTCAGATAGTGCCAGACCAGAATGATCTCGCCGCCGCGCCGGCCGAGCGCCGTCAGCCAGGCCATGCCTTCGTCGGGCGTGAAACCGAAATAGCGCATGTCGAGCGACGGCAGGCCGCCGCTCAACTGGCGGAAATAGAAGAATTCCATCACCGTCATGGCGACGAAGACCGCCGCCGACAGGAAACACAGCGCGGCCGCGTGGCGTGGCAGCCGCAGGATCGCCGCGGTCAGGCTCCGCCCGAGCCCGTATTGTTCAGGCTCCGCCGGGATAGTTCGGGCTTTCGCGGGTAATCGTGACGTCATGGGCGTGGCTTTCACGAAGTCCGGCGTTGGATATGCGCACAAAAGTGGCGCGCTCGCGGAAATCGGCAAGGTCGCGGCCACCGACATAACCCATAGCGGCTTTTAGCCCGCCCGCAAGCTGGTGCAGCACGCCAGACACAGGTCCTTTGTACGGGACCTGGCCTTCAATGCCTTCCGGCACCAGTTTGAGCGTATCGCGCACCTCGGCCTGGAAGTAGCGATCGGCCGAGCCGCGCGCCATGGCGCCGACCGAGCCCATGCCGCGATAAGCCTTGAAGGAGCGGCCCTGGTGCAGATAGACCTCGCCCGGGCTTTCATCGGTTCCGGCCAGCAGCGAGCCGATCATGGCGGCGCTGGCGCCGGCGGCGAGCGCCTTGGCGAGATCGCCGGAATATTTGATGCCGCCATCGGCAATCACCGACACACCCGATTTGTGCGCCGTCTCGACGGCCGACATGATGGCTGAGAGCTGCGGCACGCCGACACCGGCGACGATGCGGGTGGTGCAGATCGAGCCTGGGCCGATACCGACCTTGACGGCGTCGGCGCCGGCATCGATCAGCGCCTGCGTGCCTTCGGCGGTGGCGACATTGCCGGCCAGGATGCGAACCGAATTGGACAGTTTTTTCGCCCGGGTGACAGCGTCGAGCACGCGCTGCGAGTGGCCATGGGCAGTGTCGATGACCAGGAGATCGACGCCGGCGTCGATCAAGCGCTCGGCGCGCTCGAAGCCGTCGTCGCCGACGCTGGTGGCGGCCGCTGCGCGCAGCCGGCCCTGCGCATCCTTGGTGGCGTGCGGGTTGAGCTGCGACTTCTCGATGTCCTTGACGGTGATCAGGCCGACGCAATTGCCCTGCTTGTCGACGACGACAAGCTTTTCGATGCGGTGCTGGTGCAGGAGCCGCTTGGCCTCGTCCTGGTCGACATTCTCCTTGACCGTGATCAGGTTCTCACGGGTCATCAACTCGTAGACCTTCTGCGCCGGGTCGGAGGCAAAGCGCACGTCGCGGTTGGTCAGGATACCGACCAGCCGGCCGGTCTTGTGGCCGCCAGTGCCGCCATTCTCGACGACCGGAATGCCCGAGATCGAATAGGTTCGCATCAGCGACAGCGCATCGGCGAGCGTTGCGTCGGGACCGATGGTGACCGGATTGACCACCATGCCGGATTCGAATTTCTTCACCTGCCGCACCTGCTCGGCCTGTTCGGCCGGCGAGAAATTGCGGTGGATGACGCCTATGCCGCCGGCCTGGGCCATGGCGATGGCAAGACGCGCCTCGGTGACGGTGTCCATCGCGGCGGAAAGGATCGGCACGTTGAGGTCGATGTCGCCGGCGATGCGGGTGCGGACATCGGTTTCACCGGGCATGACCTCGGAGTGACCCGGCTGCAAAAGCACGTCGTCAAAGGTCAACGCCAGTGCGCCGGTGGACGTTTCGATGATTTTTGCCATGGCCAGCCCTTTAGAATGCGGAAAAAGCGCTGGACCGGAATGGACAGCGCCGACTCTCATCTTCCCTTTCAGGATTGGCGCTGGCTGGTAACACGTCGCGGCGCGGATGAAAAGCCGATCGTTGCATTGCACAACAGCGTCTTCGACCATTTGATTGTGCCACCCGTGGTTGCGGTCGCACAAAAGTGACAGCAATTTAACACGACATCGGTGTCCAGCCATGATAACCGCCCCGTATATCGGTTCGCCCCCGACCGACGAGAAGATTTGAAACGGTCACGCTCGTGAATCGCACCATTCCGCTGATCCTGGCGGTCGCATTGTTCATGGAAAACATGGATTCGACCGTCATCGCGACATCGCTGCCGGCGATCGCCATCGACATTCACACCAGCCCGATCGCGCTCAAACTGGCGCTGACGGCCTATCTGGTGTCGCTGGCGATCTTCATTCCCATCAGCGGCTGGATGGCCGACCGCTTCGGCGCCAAGAACATTTTCCGCGCCGCGATTGCGGTCTTTATCGTCGGTTCGGTCGCCTGCGCCCTGTCTGGTTCGCTGCCGGCCTTCGTGGTGTCGCGCTTCCTGCAAGGCATTGGCGGCGCCATGATGACGCCGGTCGGGCGCCTGGTGCTGGTGCGGGCCACGCCCAAGAGCGATCTGGTAGCCGCAATGTCCTGGCTGACCGTTCCCGCATTGGTCGGACCGCTGGTCGGCCCGCCGATCGGCGGCTTCATCACCACCTATTTCACCTGGCACTGGATCTTCCTGATCAATGTGCCGATCGGCCTGGTCGGCATCTGGCTGGCGACGCGCTTCCTGCCGGAAACCGAATCGATGGAGACGCCGCCGCTCGACTTCATTGGCTTCGTGCTGAGCGGGCTTGCGGCATCCGGCGTCGTGTTCGGCCTGTCGGTGGTCAGCCTGCCCTATCTGCCGCCGGCGACCGGCTTCATCACCGTTGGGGTCGGGCTGCTGTCGGGCGCGCTTTACCTCATGCACGCGCGCCGCGCCAAAAATCCGCTGCTGGCGCTCGAGCTGTTCCGCAACCAGGTGTTCCGCTCATCGGTGCTTGGCGGCTCGCTGTTTCGCATCGGCATCGGGGCGGTGCCGTTCCTGCTGCCGCTGATGTTCCAGATCGGCTTCGGGCTGACGCCCTTCCAGTCCGGCATGATCACCTTTGTCTCGGCGGTCGGCGCGATCGGCATGAAATTCGTCACCGCGCTGATTTTTCGCGTTGCCGGCTTCCGCCGCGTGCTGATCATCGGCTCGCTGGTCGCCGCCGCATCGATCGCCATCTACGGCCTCTTCACCCCCGAAACACCCTATGTGCTGATGCTGGCCATATTGCTGGTCGGCGGCTTCATCCGCTCGATGTTCTTCACCGGCGTCAACGCTCTCTCCTATGCCGAAGTGTCGGCCGAAGACACCAGCAAGGCAACGCCGATCACGGCGGTGTTCCAGCAGCTGTCGATCGCGCTCGGCGTGGCGCTCGCCGGCGGCATTCTGGAAGTCTCGACGTCGATCCATGGCGGCCCGCTGATGCTGGGCGATTTCCACATCGCCTTCTTCATCGTGGCGGCGGTATCGGCAGCGGCGTCGCTGTCATTCATGCGGCTGGCGCCCGATGCCGGCAATGCCGTCTCCGGCCATGGCCGGTTGACCACGCCCAAGACGCTGGAACCGGCGAGGTCGCCAGGCGAGTAGGCGGTCCGCTTAGGGTTCGGCGTCCCCGGCCCATCGCTATCGCTCCGGGCGCTCCAGTCCTTCGGAACGTTCCACTGGATGTTCCGATCCGCCTGACGGCGGATCGGAAGTTGGCAGGCCGATCAGCCTTCGGCGTCGCCCGGCCCTTCGCTATCGCTCCGGGCGCTCAAGTCCTTCGAAACGTCCACCGGACGTTCCGATCCGCCTGACGGCGGACCGGCCTCTCGCCCCTTAAAATCCTTCGCCAACAGATAAAGCTCGACCGATTCATCACGCGAGGCCGGCGGCTTGACGTGGTGGACGGAGCGGAAATTCTTCTTGAGCATGGAGAGCAGTTCGTTCTCGGCGCCGCCCTGAAAAGTCTTGGCGAGGAAATGGCCGCCCGGTTTCAGGACCGACAGCGCGAAATCTGCCGCCACTTCGCACAGATGCATGGTGCGGATGTGGTCGGTTCGCTTGTGGCCGGTGGTGGGTGCCGCCATGTCGGACAACACGACATCCGGGTTCCCACCCAACGCCTCGGCGAGCTTTTGCGGCGCATCCGGATCGAGGAAATCCATCAACAGCACCGGCGCGCCGGGCACGGCGTCCATTTCCAGATAGTCTATGCCGACGACATGCGGATTTTCCGCCGTCGATTTCGTGCGCGCGGCAGCGACCTGGCACCAGCCGCCGGGGGCGGCACCCAGGTCGATCACCTTCATGCCGGGCTTCAGCAGATGGTGCTTGTCGTCGATCTCGATCAGCTTGTAGGCCGCGCGCGAGCGATAGCCGTCAGCCTTCGAGCGCTGGACATAGGGATCGTTGATGTGGCGCTGCAGCCAACGGCGCGACGATTCCTTCAGGCCACTCTTTTTCTTGATCCGCGTCTTCAGCACGCGAATGCCGGCCGATCCTGGATTTTCCGGTTTCTTGGTCATTGTCGGCCACGCCCATCATTGCGCCAGACGCCGTCATCGGCCATCAGCTCGCTCAATATGCCTTCGCGCAGGCCACGGTCGGCGACGCGCAGCCGCTCCGACGGCCAGACGGCGCGGATCGCTTCGAGGATCGCACAGCCGGCCAGCACCAGATCGGCGCGGTCCGCACCGATGCAAGGGTTGGCGCAGCGCTGCTGGAAATCCCAGCCGACCAGCCTCTCCACCATGCGATCGACGCTGTCGCGGTCCATCCACAGCCCATCGACCCGACGCCGGTCGTAGCGCTCCAGATCGAGGTGAACGCCGGCCAGCGTCGTCACCGTGCCGGACGTGCCGAGCAGATGAAAATTCGGGCTGGCCTTGAGGTGGCTCAGCCGGTCGCGGCCGTCAAAACTCGCCAAACGGCCGGCGACGTCGTCGACCATGGCGTTGAAGATCTCGCGCGTCACGGTACGGCCACCAAAGCGCTCGGCCAAGGAGACGACGCCGACCGGCAGCGACGTCCACGAGACGATATGGTTGGCGAGCCGCGGCGAGCGGCGGCCGGTGAGATCGATCAGCGCGATCTCCGAAGAGCCGCCGCCGATGTCGAACAGGACGACGCCCTGCGTGTCGCGCTCGACCAGCGAGCCGCAGCCTGACACCGCCAGCCGCGCCTCGGTCTGGCGGTCGATGATCTCGAGCTTCAGGCCGGCCTCGCGCTCGACGCGTTCGAGGAATTCGACGCCGTTCTCGGCCGAGCGGCAGGCTTCCGTGGCGATCAGCCTGGCCTTCCTGATCTTGCGGCTGCGTAATTTGTCACCGCAGACCTTCAGCGCCTCGACGGCGCGGTCCATCGCCGGCTGGCCGAGCCGGCCATTGGCGGTGAGCCCCTCGCCCAGCCTGACGATGCGTGAGAAGGCGTCGATGACGCGGAACTGGCCATGCCGTGTGGGAACGGCGACCAGCAGCCGGCAATTGTTGGTGCCGAGGTCGAGGGCCGCGAAGACCGGTAGTTCATGCACAGGCGGCCGGCGCGTGCCCTGTTCGGGGCGTGGCGCGGGAGCGGTGGCGGAGATTGCTGGCGCCGTCGGCTGCTTCGCCTCCAAAGCCGGAACAGCGGCCTGGCCTGGCACCGGCGATCGATTGCCCTGCGTCTCGTCGCGCGCAAAAACCTTGCGCCCGCGCCTTCGCTTGCGCCGCTTTTTGGGCTTGCCCTTCTGGTGAGGGGTCGCGTCGCCACCCGCCTGCCCACCGGCGGAGCGCTGCTCCGTCGGGCGGCGTTGCTGCCAACCGGCTGTCCCCGAGCCTGGTGGCCCTGGGGAAGCGCTGGACGCGCCCACCTCCGACGCGCCTGCGCCGGTGTCGCGGTCTTCCACTGTCGTTCCTTCCGGCGCCGCGCGAACCGGTGAAGGACGCAGCAGGCGCTTTGGCATGTTTCAAGTTGCCGCCAGACTAACAGTGCCGTGGCCGATCACCAAGAGCCGCATGCCGAATTTTGCCGGCCGGGCGCGGACGGCCTTTTTGCGCTACCGCGTAATGTACCCGCAAGGCTGGATTGGTAGCGCGGACGCCGGCGAAGACGAGTCTCGTCGAAGCCGATGCCTCATCCCTGCCGTTTGCGCCGCCTTCGCTGCGGGCAGATCTTGCCGGCGGCCGGCGCGACAAGTGTTCGCTGTTGAATAGCCGGCTTCAATGAGGCATTTCTGAAATGAATGGAAGTCACCGGACAGCCGGCCTCCCACCATCAAGCGAAAAGGAAGCGGACAGGCAACGCATGGCAGTCAGGCAATGAACTGGAGACGCTATTTCTGGCCGGTCGTCGGCATCGCCGCGGTGATCTTCTCGCTGTTGCTGCTCTGGCACGAACTGCGCGGCATTTCGCTCGACGATGTCTGGGATGGGCTCGCTGCCATCCCTAGCCGCGGCTGGGTGCTGGCGGCGCTGAGTTCCGTCATCGCCTATGCCGCGCTCGCCGGCTACGACCACATCGCTCTGCTGCATATCGGCAAGCGTGTGTCGTGGCTGTTCGTGACGCTGTGTTCCTTCACCACCTATGCGCTGTCGCACAATATTGGCGGCTCGGTGTTTTCTGGCGCCGTCATCCGCTACCGCGCCTATGGCACAAGGGGCCTGACCGGCCAGGATGTCGGCGTGTTGGTGGCGATCTGCTGGATCACCTTCGTGCTGTCGACGATTCTCGCCTCCGGCCTCGTGCTGGTGTTCGAGCCTCAGATCATGGACCGCTTTTCTGGCATCGCCCATCATGGCCTGTCGGAAGCGGCGGGCATCGCGATGCTGCTCCTCGTCGCCGCTTACATCTTCGGCAGCTGGCTGCATCTGCGCCCGCTGAAGATCGCCAGCTTCCAGCTGCACTATCCGGCACTGCCGATCGTCTCCAGGCAATTGCTGATCGGCCCGATCGAACTGATTGCCGCAGCGGCGATCATCTTCTTCGCCCTGCCCGAGGCGCACAATCCCGGCTATTTCGTCGTGCTCGGCGTTTTCCTCGTCTCCTTCTCGGTCGCCCAGATCTCGCATGCACCGGGCGGACTCGGCGTGTTCGAGGTGGTGTTCCTGGCCGGCCTTTCCGACATGGAGCCGGTCGGCGTGCTGGCGGCGCTGGTGGTGTTCCGGCTGTTTTATCTGATCATCCCGCTGATTCTGGGGCTGGGCGTGGTGCTGTTCTTCGAGCGTTCGCAGTTCAGCCGGACGGAGAGCTGAGGCGCGGATCGGATTTTGTGCCCGCGCACCTGAACCCCGACGTATGAAACCAGCTGTCAAAACGTAGCGTTGAACCGCAGAGCAGGCTTGACTATTTTCCGCTGGCGGCTACAAGGCAGCGCTCAAGCGGCTCAGCCGTTCGGCCCGCGCGGTTCATGACCGCGCTTGCTGGGGAATAGGTTAACGGTAGACCCACGGACTCTGACTCCGTTAGTCCTGGTTCGAATCCAGGTTCCCCAGCCATTCTTTATTTCCGACTAATATCAGCCGCTTATACAGAATTCAGTGTCCTGCTGTAGGCACCAGTTTAGGTGGTGAGCGCAGCTGTGGTCGACCTTCGCAACATATAAAAGCAATTGCTAATATAATGGAAAGGTGCCAGCATCGGGCTCCGCGTCGCGTATGGGAGGATGCCATGGCCGATGGTGGAATGAATGTCACCAAATTTGAATCCAAATCTCACGACAACCCGGATGAAGTTCGCTCGCCCAACAAGACACGCGTCGAGGTGGTGCGGCTTCCAGGCTTTACGCTCGGACGGCTCAATATGGAGCCGGGATGGAAATGGTCCGAATGCGTGAAGCCGGTCGTCAAGACGGATAGCTGTCAGGTATCGCATGTCGGCTACGTCGTTTCCGGAACCATCACCGTCAAGATGAATGACGGAACTCAAAAAACGTTCACGAAGGGTACGTCCTATACGATCCCGCCCGGCCACGACGCCTGGGTGGAAGGCAACGAACGCTTCGTCTGCATCGAGGTCATGAGCGCCGAGCAATACGCCAAGCCGGCGTAGGGCAGGCTGCAAACCTGCCGGCTAAAAGGTTCGAGTCGGACCGCGAGGCTGCCGGCGCGACATGACTTATGTAGCCCGGGACCGCCGCGCGCATCAGCGCGATGACATTGTCGTGATTGCGCGGGTCGCCTCATCCCTTCCACATCGTCGATCGAAGGACGGCCTGCATATGCTCCGGGAGGTCGAGTTCGCCGCGCGCCTCAATCTCCAAAAGATATCTGGCCTTGGCCAGGCGATCGCCTTCCTCGACCGCGGCGTAGCCGCAGATGGCGAGCAGCGCCTTTTCCTCCTCCCGGCTGGCTCTGTCGGAGTCGCCGCCGCCTGTGTCGTGCAGCGCCTTGCCGAACGCAGCGTATGCCGTCCTGTGCGCCTCAATCAGCTCCCGCAATCTATCGGACGGTTCCTGGTCTCGGCCCGGCGATCCTGTGCCGTGTGCCGTTGCCGCAACCGTCGAGGCGACGGCTGCGCTGCCGGAGTGGAAAAGCAAGGCGCGGCGGTTGATCCTGGACGTGGCGAACTCTCCCATTTTGCTTCGATCGCAATCAGATCGATGACGTGACATCATCGGACAGTAACACGACGGTTTGCACATTCTTGTCAGGATGGAAGAGCTTGTGGCAGCCGAAGCAGGTGAGATTTTCAGTGTAAAAAAGATTGGCCGCTGGTGCGTTCCAATGGATAAGCTCCGTAGAAGTTTCCTCAACGAGGCCGCGTAGTGGTCACTGACACCGAGTTCATTCTCCAAGGCATCAAGCAGGGCTGCGTGACGCTTGCCGATGGCGAATTCCTTATCGACAGGCTGGTGAAGTATGTCGGCAACGGACGGATCCGTTGGCACGTCGAGTCCCGTGGGCATCGCGTCGAGTTCACAACCGGCCAGTTGAAGAAGCAGCCAACCTTCCGAAGGAAGATGCTCGAACAGGCCGGCGTGCTGCCGCCGCAGCGCGCCGGGTCCGATTATAGGCGATGGGCACTCGATCTGAGGAAGAATGCCATCGAGCTTCCATGGCGGGATAGACCGGTTGATGCCGGTTTCTCCATCGACAGCCTTGTCAGTCTTGGAGGCGACCGCTGGATGGTTGACTATCAAGGCAAGGTCATCAAGTTCACGACGACCAAACTGCGCAGGCAAACCAGTTTCCGCAAACGCATGCTGGCCAAGGCCAAGGTGCTGCCGCCCCAGCTTGATCCGGTTGCCTATCGGAAGTGGGTGGACTGGCTGATTCAAAACGCCACGGAGGCCGTACCGCAGGCCAGCGATGCCTTGGTGAGCGAGAAAAGCTGGCTTGACGACCTGCCGGAGCTGGCCGGCTGGCAAAGCGAGGCGCTAAACGAAGAGACAGGCTAAGGCCGCGCGTCCTGGCGTTTGCCATGCCTGGAAATTTCGGCGCACTTTGATGGCTAGGGAATCTGGCCTTGAGCTTGGCTCGCGGCCGCCCAGACCTTGAATGAGAACCCATGGACCGCTTCAACCTCGGCAGCTACCGCCGCCCCATCTCCACCCGTTCCACCGAGACCCAGCGCTGGTTCGATATCGGGCTCAACTGGTGCTACGGCTTCAACCATGAGGAAGGCATCAAGTGCTTCGAGAAGGCGCTGGAGACGGATCCGGGCTGCGCGATGGTGCATTGGGGCATCGCCTATGCCGCCGGGCCTTTCTACAATCTGACCTGGAAGGAACATGGCGAGGCCGAGGCCAACAGCGCGACGAAACGCTGTTTCGAGCATGTCGAGCTGGCGCGCACCCATGCGGCCGGCGCTGGCGAGGTCGAGCGGCGGTTGATCGAGGCGTTGGCCTCTCGCTTTCAGAAGCCGCAGCGGGTGAGCCCGCAGGAATTCGAACAGTGGGATGATGCCTATGCCGGCGCGATGCGGCGAGTCTATCAGGATTTTCCCGACGACCATGATGTGATGGCGCTGCTGGTCGAGGCGCTGATGATGCGCACGGTGCGGCGACTGTGGAACCTCAAGACCGGTGAACCGGCAGCGAATTCGGACGTGCTTGAAGCCCTGGAGGTTTGCGAGCGGTCGATCCGGCTTGCCAACGAGGCAGGTGCCGCACAACATCCGGCGATCCTGCATCTGCACATCCATCTCCTGGAAATGTCCACCATGCCGGAACGCGGCTTGCGCTCGGCCGACCGGCTCGGCGAAATGTGCCCCGATGCCGGGCACATGAACCACATGCCGGGGCATATCTACGTGCTGTGCGGCGACTATGAGAAGGCGAAGATCGCCAGCGAAAAGGCGGTTCGCGCCAACGACCTCTATCTCGCCTATGCCGACGAGCCGACCTATTACCTGCTCGGCTGCTGCCACGATCTGCATCTGATGATGTTCACCTGCATGTTCCTTGGCCAGTATCGGCCGGCGCTGTGGGCCGCAGACAAGGTGCGCAGCCTGGTGACGCGCGACGTGGTCGCCATCCAGGACCGGCCCAAGCTGACGCAAACGGTGGAAGGCTATCATGCGATGAAATCGCATGTGCAGGTGCGCTTCGGCCGCTGGCAGGAGATCATCGCCGAACCGGCGGTCGACGAGCCCGGCCTCTATGTGCTGACGGCGGCCATGCAGCATTACGCCAAGGGTGTCGCGCATGCGACGCTGGGCCAATTCGCCGAGGCCGAGCGCGAGCGCGACCGGTTCCACCGGCATATGGAGACCATTCCAGCCGAGCGGCGTTTCCTCAGCAACCCGACCCGCGCCTCCCTCGCCGTCGGTGCCGCCTTGCTCGATGGCGAGCTTGCCTACCATCAGGGCGGGCACGAGGTGGCCTACGCCCATTTGCGCCAGGCAGTCGAGCTGGATGATAACCTCGCCTACACCGAGCCATGGGCGTGGATGCACCCGCCCCGCCATGCGCTGGCGGCGCTGCTTCTCGACCAGGGTCACATGCAAGAGGCCGAGCAGGTCTATCGCGACGACCTCGGCCTCAGCGGCAAGGTGCAGCGCTGCGCACAGCACCCGGACAATGTCTGGGCGCTGCACGGGCTGGTCGAATGTTTGAGACGGCGTGGCGAGAGCGGGGAGCTGCCGGCCCTGCAGGCAAGGCTCGCCACCGCGCTGGCCAAGGCGGATGTGGCGATCAGCTCATCGTGCCTGTGCCGGACGAGCGTGCAGCGCGGCTGCTGTCACTGAAATTCCGATCTGAGGATGTTTCTATCCGAACCCCGACCTTCAGGAGATGGAAGCCCGAGCCGCCACCGCACAGACCGGCCTTGGATCAGGATTTTGTGGCTGCAGCGCGGCGGCACCAGCCGATCAGGCCAAGCGCAATGAACGGCTTTCCTCAATTAGCGCAGAGCAGTCGATCTCATCATGAAATTGGGCGTATGCATCAGGCGCAAGCCAGGAAGCGTAGGACCGAAGCCGCTTGAGCCTGGCTGTTTTCTCGAGCCGCGCCAGGCGCTCATCTTCGGCTGGTTGGGTACGAGGCGGCCATTTGTTCCTCTCGGCAGGATCATACATATCGACTGTCCTCGGTCGGAGCCTATAAAGAGGCCCGCTTAAAGAGGGAGTTGGCCACTCCGGAAGATGGGATCACCTGTTGCTCCGGGAGGACGCTCTCCACTTGGGCTGGATGCCACCACAGGCGCGGACGAAAGTCGCCATCCATTTTGATGAAGCTGTCGCAATTGGCATCGGACTCGGTAGACCTATCCTCAAGAATGACCGCCCCCGACCCAGTCCGTCATGCCTGTGCCGGACGAGCGCGCAAACCAGATTCTTGCCGCTATCGTTGAAGTGGGCTGCCACCCTCAGACGAACTGCGCCGTCCGCTATGAGAATATCTGCGCCAGTTCGTCGATGCTTGCGCCTTCCTTGACCTGACGCAACTCGACATAGCTGACCGCGGCGGCGATCGACAGCACCATGGCGACCACGGTCTGCACCAGTGCGGCGCCCAGCTGCGCCAGAATCCCGCCAAACAGGACGAAAACCAGCAATATCCCCCACTGGATGACCATCGCTATGATCATCAATATGAGAAACAAGCCAAACAGCGACCAGCGATTGCCCTTTGTCAGGGCACGGCTGCGCGACATCGAGCCGAATACGCCCCGCCGCTCCTGGATCAGGACCGGCACCGACATCGACCATCCGAGCCAGAGGATGATGCCGGGCACGATCAGGGCCAGCATGGCAAGGCCGGCGCCAAGGGCGACGAGGAAGCCAATCGCCAGCGTCGGCAGCAGGAAGCGGACCGCAATCTGAATGCAGTCGCCGAAGGACGGCCGCCTGCCGTTCAGGTCCTCAATGGTTGCCCGCACCAGCGATGACTGAAGCAGCAGCGTGAAAACGAAGGAAACCAGCCCGGCGACAAGGCTGAGGTAGGAATCGCGAAACATCGCATGGGGATCCGCCATCGCGCCCGGATCGCCATGCAAGATCGCGTCGATCTGCGGCTGGGTCCACAACCGGACAAGCAGCGTCGGCACGCCGGCGAACAGCGCGGCAAGGCCAAGGCAAAGCCCGATGTTGCGGCCGATGACGGCAAAGGTGTTGTTGAACACCCTGCCGATCTCGAACCGGCCGGGTTGTCCCAGTGTCGCAGTAGTCATGATGTTTCCCCCCGAGCCGTCGCCACATCCAAACGGCCAACCTCGAAAGTAAATCTGCCAAGATTAAAAGGCTTCGTCCAGTGGACTTGCAATTGTCCAGGCGTATTGCCAGTGTCGGCGCCGAACCGCAGGTGCAGAGGGGCAGCGGGTGACAGTCGCACAGCCGCAGGACGCCGAATGGCTGGCAAAGATACACAAGCAGTTGCTTGCGGACGATTCTATCCAGTTTGACCTGCCGGCGCTGGTGCAACCCGAGCCACCGGAATGGCTGCGGCCTTTTCTGCACGCACTGGCGAAGATCGGCCCCTATATGATCTACCTGTTCTGGGGTGCGGTGATCATCGGCGTCGCGGTCATCGCGGTTCTCGTTGCCCTCGAAGCCAAGGGCGTCGCATGGCGCCTGCCGTGGCGGCGCGCCCGCAAGCAGGCAGAGGCGGAAGAGGCATGGCGTCCGGATGCGAGTGCCGCGCAGATCCTGCTGTCCGAGGCCGACGCACTCGCCGCGCGCGGCGCCTATGACGAGGCGGTGCATCTTCTGCTTCGCCGCAGCGTCGCCGACATTGCCGGGCGGCTGCCCGACTTCCTGCGCCCGTCGCTCACCGCGCGCGATATCGCCGGCGCCACATCGCTGCCGGCGCGGGCACGCAGCGCCTTCAGCGAGATCGCGCGCATCGTCGAGGCAGCGCTGTTTGCCCGCCGGCCGGTCGGCCCCGAAGGCTGGCGGCAGGCGCGCGGCGCCTATGAACGCTTCGCCTTCCGGGATGCCTGGACATGAGCGCGCCGGCGGCGGAGGCCGCGCAGGAACCGTTCAGCCGCAAAACCCTGTTCTGGGGCATTTTTGCCAGTCTGCTGGCCGCGGCGGGATTTTTCCTGCTGTCGACCTACGCGCCGGACTTTCGCCAGCCGGAAGGCGGCGGCACGCCCCTCTCCAAGGGCGGCTCCGGCTATGCCGGGCTCGTCGAGTGGCTGAAACTCGCCAATGGGCAGGCGCCACCCATGGCCCGCAGCGAGCAGGCTCTCGGCTCGGGCCTGGCGTCCGAATTCCTGCTGATCGTCACCATCGCGCCAAACAGCGATCCGGCTGCGCTGGCAAGAATCATCGAGCTCCGCTCGGGCAAGGCCACGCTGTTCGTGCTGCCCAAATGGCTCACCTTTCCGCTGCAGGACCATGAAGGCTGGGAGACGAAGATCGAACGGCTGCCCGATACGGTCGTCAACGACTGGCTCGGCCGCATCGCCAAGGCCAAGCTCGGCGAAGGCAAGAGTTCGGTCGGGCAGATCGACGTCGCAGGCCGCATGGTCACCGCGCCGGAGGAGCTGCAATGGGTGGCGGATGACCACCCCCTGATCGCGGCGGGCAATGGCAAGGCCGTTCTCACCGAGCTCGACGACGAGCCGTTCTACATCCTGACCGACCCCGATCTGATCAACAACGCCGCGCTGAAGGATCCGCAAAAGGCGGCGGCGGCCCTCGACATCATCGCGATGCTGGAGCCCGGCAAGGGCGCGGTGATGTTCGACCTGACGCTACATGGCGTCGGCCAGAAATACGATCTCGCCAAGCTTTTGGTCGAGCCGCCCTTCCTGGCGCTGACGCTGTCGGTGCTGGCGGCGGCCGTCCTCGCCTTCCTGCATGGGCTCGGCCGGTTCGGACCGCCGCGCACCGAGGCCCGGGCGATTGCCTTCGGCAAGCGGGCGCTGGTCGACACCACAGCGATGCTCCTGAAGCGCGCCGGGCGGCTCGGGCAGCTCGGCGATCGGTATGCGACGCTGATGCGTGCGCGTGCCGGCGCATTGCTCGGCGCGCCGCAAGGCTTGCCGGGCGAAGCACTGGACCGCTGGCTCGATTCCCGCGACCGAGGCGAAATGCAGGGCTTCAGCCGCCGCTTCAAGGCCGCGAGCGAAGCCAGGACCCTGGCGCAAATGCATGAGGCAGCGGAAGCGCTGCATGACTGGACGATAAGGAGGCTCGGTGAACGTCGATGATGTGAAGGCCCTGGCGACCGCGATCAGGGAAGAAGTGGCGAAAGCGATCACCGGGCAGCGCGACACGGTCGATCTGATGCTGACGGCATTGTTCGCCGGCGGCCACATATTGCTGGAAGGCCCGCCGGGAACCGCCAAGACCATGACCGCGCGATGCTTCGCGCAAGCACTTGGCGTCGCCTACGGCCGCATCCAGTTCACGCCCGACCTGATGCCTG
The DNA here is from genome assembly GCF_000009625.1 of Mesorhizobium japonicum MAFF 303099. NCBI lineage: Bacteria > Pseudomonadati > Pseudomonadota > Alphaproteobacteria > Hyphomicrobiales > Phyllobacteriaceae > Mesorhizobium > Mesorhizobium japonicum. The sequence continues at coordinate 6,848,164 of NC_002678.2, read as the reverse complement.
GCGATATCGTCGGCTCAAACATCTACAATTTCCAGAGCGGTCAGTTCACGCTGACGCGCGGGCCGATCTTCTGCGACCTTCTGCTTGCCGACGAGATCAACCGCACGCCGCCGAAGACGCAGGCCGCCCTTCTGGAGGCCATGCAGGAACATGCCGTCACCTTCGACGGCACCACGCATGCGCTCAGCCAGAACTTCATGGTGGTGGCGACGCAGAATCCAATCGAGCATCAGGGGGTCTACCCCCTGCCCGAGGCGCAACTCGACCGTTTCCTGTTCAAGCACCGGGTGAGCTATCCCGATCTCAAGGAGGAACGCGCCATCATTGTGCATCACGGCGGCGGCACCGCCTCGCACGATATCGCGCAATACGGCATCAAAGCGCAGACGGACCGCAAGACACTGGAAGCAGCACTTGCCACGGTTGGTGACGTGACGCTGGTCGACGATGTCGTCGGCTATATCGCGGCCCTCGTGCGCCGCACGCGCGAAAGTCCGGACCTCGAGGTTGGCGCCAGCCCAAGGGCGGGCGCCATGCTGGCGCGGGCCGCACGCGCTAGGGCGGCACTCGATGGCCGCGCCTATGTCATCCCCGACGACGTCAAAGCGCTCGCCATACCGGCGCTGCGCCACCGCGTCATCCTGTCCCCGGCCGCGCAGATCGATGGGCGGCTTGTCGAGCAGATCGTTTCCGACCTCGTCGACCAGACGGAGGCGCCGCGTTGATCTACCCGACCGGCAGAGCGGTGTGGGCAGCGGTGGCCGGGGCGATCCCTGCCTTCCTGATCGCGCTTGCGCTGCCGCACGTCTGGTATCTGGGCCTGCTGTGGATCTGCGCGCTTCTGGCATTTCTCGCGGTCGACGCGGCGGCCGGGCGCGGGCGCGCCTCGCTCAGCGCCAGTCTCTCGGCGCCGCCGCAGGTCGGCGTCGGCGGGCGCTTTACCGTGCATGTCGCGGCCAGCCTCGGCCAGCGGGCGCGCATGCTGCAAGCGCGTGTCGGCCACGATCAGCGTGTGGAGCCGGTCAGCCGCACCGGCGGCGCGTTGCCGGCCAACGGCGGCACGATCGACCTCGAATTCACCGCGCGCAGGCGCGGCATCGCCAGTTTCGACCGGGTCTGGCTGCGCTGGAACGGCCCGTTCGGACTGACCTGGAACCAGGTCGTGCTGCCGATGGACCGCAAGGTGGCGGTGCTGCCCGATGTCAGCAGCGCCCGCGATGAGGCGATCACCTTGCTGCAGCGCTCCGCGCTCGCCGACGGCCACGCGCAGAGGCGCGCCGGCCAGGGCCGCGAGTTCGAGGCGCTGAAGGACTATCAGCCTGGCATGGGCCGGCGGATGATCGACTGGAAGCGCAGCGCCCGCCACGGCAAGCTTCTGGCGCGCGAGTTCAGGGTCGAGGAGAACAACAACATCGTGCTGGCGATCGACAGCGGCCGGCTGATGTGCGAGCCGGTCGACGGCGTGCCGAAAGTCGACCGCGCGGTAACGGCAGCACTTCTGTCGGCCTTCATTGCGCTCAAGGGCGGCGACCTTGTCAGCCTGTTCTCCTTCGATGCCACGCCTCGCGTCTCGAGCGGCGCGGTGCGCGGCTCGCCGAGCTTCACGATGATCCAGAAGCGCGCGGCCGAGATCGACTATTCCAGCGCGGAGACCAATTTCACCCTGGCGCTGACGACATTGGCGGCCAAGCTCGACCGACGCTCGCTGGTCATCGTCTTCACCGATTTCGTCGACCCGATCAGCGCGGAACTGATGCTGCGCACCGTCGGCCGGCTGACCGAGCGGCATCTGGTGCTGTTCATGCTGATGAAGGATGTCGAACTGGAGACGCTGGCCGACATGCAGCCCACGAAACCCGAGGATGTGGCCCGCGCGGTCACCGCGGGCGGCCTGCTTCGGGAGCGGCAAGTGGTTATCGGGCGGCTGCGGCTGCTTGGCGCGCATGTGATCGAGGCCGACCATCAGCGGCTCGGTCCGGCGCTGGTCGAGCGTTATATCCAGCTCAAGGAGGAGAACCTCCTATGACGCTGCAAGCCGGCACCGATGCCGTACGCCAGTCGCTGGCCAGCTTCCGCCAGGAGCGCGAGGCCGACTGGAAGGCGTTCGAGGCGCTGCTTTCGCGCGTCGAAAAACGCGCGCCCCGCACGCTTTCGGAAGACGAGCTGCTGGCGCTGCCCCTGCTCTACCGTTCGGCGCTGTCCTCGCTCTCGGTGGCCCGCGCGACGTCGCTCGACAGCGCGCTGATCGCCTATCTGGAGGCGCTCAGCCTGCGCGGCTATTTCTACCTCTATGGTGCGCGACGAGGCTTGAGGCAGCGCGTCGGCGATTTCTTCCTGCGTGACTGGCCGGCGGCAGTCCGCGATCTGTGGCGCGAGACCTCGGTGTCGGTCGCACTGACTGTCGTCGGCGCCATTGCCGGCTACTGGCTGGTGGCGTCCGACAAGCGCTGGTACGACGCCATCATCGCACCCACCCTTGCCGGCGGGCGCAACCCGGATTCGTCGGTCGAAGTGCTGCGCAGCGTGCTCTACGATGGCGGCAGCAGCCACTTCCTGTCGGGCTTCGCCGCCTATCTGTTCACCCACAACACACAGGTGGCGATCCTGGCTTTTGCTCTCGGCTTCGCCTTCGCGGTGCCGAGCGTGCTGATCATCCTGATGAACGGATGCATGCTGGGCGCACTGTTCCAGGTCTATGCGGCCAAGGGGCTGGGCTTCGAGCTCGGCGGCTGGCTTTCGATCCACGGCACGACCGAACTGTTCGCCATTGCGCTCGCGGGCGCAGCCGGCATGCGGATCGGCACGCGCATCGCCTTCCCCGGCGAACTGACACGGATGGCCGCCGCCGCCCAGGCCGGGCGGGTGGCGGCGACCGCGATGGTCGGCGTGATGGTGATGCTTCTGTTTGCAGGCCTGCTCGAAGGCATCGGCCGGCAGACGATCACCAGCGATGCGACGCGCTACGCCATTGGTGGCGGCATGCTGGCGTTATGGATCGCCTATTTCTATCTGTTCCGGTTGGTGCGGCATGGCAACGGCTAGGAACCCTGCCGAGCTGATAAGACCGCTGATCACGCCGGAAGGTGTCGACCTCAGGGTCAAGCTGGCGGACGCCGGTACGCGGGCTTCGGCCTTCCTGCTCGATGTGGTGATCATCGTCGCTGCCGCTATTGCGGTCACCCTGGTCGTCATCTTCGGCCTCGGCGGCCTTGGCGTGAAGGAGGCGGAGCCGCTCTTCATCGTCTGGATCATCTTCATCTTCCTGCTGCGCAACGTCTATTTCATCGCCTTCGAGGCGGGGCGGCGGGCAGCGACGCCCGGCAAGCGGATCGTTGGCGTGCGGGTCGCCTCGCGCAGCGGCGCAGGCCTCACCATCGACCAGGTCATCGCGCGCAACCTGATGCGCGAGATCGAGGTTTTCCTGCCGCTGTCGATCATCGCCGCGCGCGGCGGCGCCGGCGTCGCCGACACGCTGTCGACGATTTTCGGGCTGGTGTGGGCGTTGCTGTTTTCGCTGTTTCTATTGTTCAACCGCGACCGGCTGCGCATTGGCGACCTGCTTGCCGGTACCTGGGTGGTGGAGACGCCGAAACTCAAGCTGGTCGAGGACCTTTCGCTGCGAAAGGATCCGGTCGCCAGGCGCTTCCATTTCAGCCCGGCGCAGCTCGATGCCTATGGCATCGCCGAATTGCACAAGCTGGAAGAAGTGCTGCGCCGTGACGACTATTTCGCGATGAAAGCTGTTGCCGAGACGATCGGTCACAAGATCGGCGCGAAGATCGAGCCGATCGATTCAAGGACCTTTTTGACCGCCTACTACGGTGATCTGAGGGCGCATCTCGAGCGCAAGCTGCTGCTCGGCAATCGCAAGGCGGATAAGTACGCGCGGTAGAACGGAGCCAAACCGAGTTTGGCCTGCCCTACCCCAGCCACTTCTCATAGTCGGCCACCAGCAGATGCACCGGGGCGACATCCTCGTCGATGTTGGAGAAGCGGCCGATCGGCTCGCGGAAGACATTGTCGGTGAGATCGTCGTTGACGGTCGACACCTCGCCGATCAGCACGTCCTTGCCCTCGGCCCAGAACGCATGCCAGACGCCAGGCAGCAGCGTAACGCTCTGGCCCGGGTCGAGCTTCAGCAGGCCGCCCGCCGGCAGCCGGTGGATGGTTCCATCGACCGGCACCGACACCTCGGCCTTGGGGTCGATGCCGCCGTCGCGGTCATGCATGAACAGTTCCAGCACCAGCTTGCCGCCGCCGCGGTTGATGATGTCCTCGGCCTTGATGTTGTGGCGGTGCATCGGCGACAGCTGGTCCTTGCGCGAGATCATGATCTTCTCGGCATAGAGCATGCCCATGCCCTTCTTCATGTCCTCGTAGCGGCCGTTGCGCACGGTGAACAGGAACAGGCCGAGCTCGTTGAACTTCTCCTGGCCGTAATCGGTGATGTCCCAGCCGAGCCGCGAGGTGAAGATCGCCGAAGAATCAACCTGGCGCGCCTTCATCTCCTCGGGCGACCAATAGGCGAAGGGCGGCATGATGTAGCCGAACGAGCGGATGAAAGCGTCGGCTTCGCGGATGATGTCGTTGATGGCGGAGCGTTTCATGATCGTAACCCTTCGTATCATTTTTTTCGACAAATCGCATAGCCGAACGCCGCTGCGGTGTCGATCCATCTCACTGCCTGCCGTGCCCTTCGCCACGCAGGGATGGCCCAGCGATCCGGTCCGCTGGCCGCGTGACATCAAGCACTTTCAGGCTCATAAACCCTGCGAATTCTTACAGGGATAGAAGATGCCGACCGTCCATGACCTCGATACGCCGTCGATCCTGATCGACGCCGCGCGCGCCGAAGCCAACATTGCCCGCGCACAGGCCCATGCCGACAAAAACGGACTGAAGCTCAGGCCGCATATCAAGACGCACAAATTGCCCTATTGGGCGAAGAAGCAGGTGGCGGCGGGTGCCGTCGGCATCACCTGCCAGAAGATCGGCGAGGCCGAGGTGATGACCGATGCCGGGCTGTCCGATATTTTTCTGCCCTACAACATTCTCGGCCGCGCCAAGCTGCAACGGCTGAAGACGCTGCATGGTCGCGTGACCCTGTCGGTCACTTCCGACAGCATGGAGACGCTGGAAGGACTGGCCGCCACTTTCACCGATGCCGGCCATCCTCTCCAGGTTCTGGTCGAATGCGACACCGGCATGGGCCGCTGCGGCGTGCAGACAGCTGACCAAGCGGTTGCGCTGGCAAGGCTGATCGATAAGGCCGGTGGCCTAACCTTCGGCGGGCTGATGACCTATCCGGCGGCTGGCCGCGCGGCAGAGGCTGAAGCCTGGCTCGCTAATGCCAAGCAGGCGCTTGCCGCTTCCGGTCTCGCTTGCGAACGCATCTCCAGCGGCGGCACCCCGGACATGTGGCGCTCCGGCGAGGACAGCGTTGTCACCGAATATCGGCCCGGCACTTACATCTATCTCGACCGCTATCAGGTCGCCAAAGGCGTCGGCACCCTCGACGATTGCGCCCTCACGGTGCTCGCCACCGTCGTCAGCCATCCAACGGCAACACGCGCCATTCTCGACAGCGGCAGCAAGGCGCTGTCGAGCGACACGCTCGGGCTAAAAGACTTTGGCGAACTGCTCGGCGCTCCCGATGCAAGGGTCACCGGGCTCAGCGAAGAACATGGCACTGTCACGCTTTCCGGTGATGCGAAGCTGCGCATCGGCGAGCGCGTGCGCGTGGTGCCCGACCATTGCTGCGTCGTCACCAATCTGTTCAACGAGGTCAATCTGATCGACGGCGAGACCGTGCTGGAAACGCTGCCGGTGGCAGCGCGGGGGAAAATGGGATGAGTGGCCTTCCCTTCTCTCACAAGGGGGAAGGTTAAGCCCGCTCAGCCTGCCGCGCCGCCACACGCCGCATGGCGATCACCCGGCGACGGCGGATTTCGGTACGCATCGCCATCAGGTGCAGCGCGAAGAACAGCGCCGTGAAACCGACAGCCATGACCAGCAGCGGCCAGAGCAGGCTTGGGTCGATGGTCGGGCCGCCGAGCCGGAACACCGAGGCCGGCTGGTGCAGCGTGTTCCACCAGTCGACCGAGAATTTGATGATCGGGATGTTGATGAAGCCGACCAACGTGATGATGGCGGCGGCCCAGGCGGCGCGGCTGGCATCGTCGAGCGCACGGGTCAGCGCGATGATGCCGAGATACATCAGGAACAGCACGAAGACCGAGGTCAGGCGCGCGTCCCATACCCACCAGGTGCCCCACATCGGCTTGCCCCAGATCGAACCGGTGATCAGGGCCAGTGCGGTGAAGACCGCGCCGATGGGGGCCGCCGATTTCAGCGCGACATCGGCCAGCGGATGGCGCCAGACCAGCGTGCCAAGGGCTGAGACGGCCATCAGTGAGTAACACATCATGGCAAGCCAGGCGAAGGGCACATGGATGTACATGATGCGCACTGTGATGCCTTGCTGGAAGTCCTCCGGCGCAGCAAAACTCATATAAAGCCCGACGGCAAGGATGAGCGCGGCGATCGTCGCCAGCCATGGCACGACCTTGTCGGCCAGCCCAACGAAGCGCGTCGGGTTGGCAAGGTCCATCCAGCCGCTCAGGCGTGAAGTCGTGTCGCTCATGCGGCTTTACATAGACCGCCGGCGCGATCGGGGCAATCGAGCGGCGGTGTCGCAGGCGCGGAAGCGCCCCCTTCTCCCCCTTGGGGGAGAAGGAGAAGAGTTACGCGGCCTCGCCCTGCACGGAGCGGCTGAGGCGGCGGACTTCCTCATCGTTGAGCAGGCCGCCGGCGCGCAGCAGGCTGGCAAAGCGGCCGTTGCGTAGCGACAGTTCGGCAAAGCCACCCATTTCGACCACCCTGCCCTTGTCCATGAACACGACCAGATCGGCGTCGCGAACGGTGGTCAGGCGGTGGGCGATAATGAAGGTGGTGCGGTCGCGCCGCAACTCGTCGATCGCTTCCTTGACGCGGTCCTCGGTCTCGACGTCGAGCGCGCTGGTCGCCTCGTCGAGCACCAGTATCGGGGCATCCTTGAGCACGGCACGCGCAATGGCGATGCGCTGGCGCTCGCCGCCTGACAGCTGGCCGCCACGTTCGCCGACCACCGTGTCGTAGCCGCCGCTCTTGGCCAGAATGAAGTCCTGCGCGGCAGCCGCGACGGCCGCGGCATGGATCTCGACATTGCTCGCATCGGCGCGGCCGACGCGGATATTGTCCTCGATCGAGCGGTTGAGCAGTCCGGCATCCTGGAACACCGTGGCGATCGAATGGCGCAGCGACTTGCGGGTTACGGTGCGGGTATCGATGCCGTCGATCAGGATGCGGCCAGTGGACGGCGAGAAGACGCGCTGCAGCAGATTGATGAGCGTGGTCTTGCCAGCACCCGTCGGTCCGACAATGGCGACGGTCTGGCCGGCCTGAACCTCGAAGGACACGCCGCTGACGCCCTGCCCTGAATTGGCGAATTCGAAGCCGACATCCTCAAAGCGGACATGGCCGGTGACGTTGGTGAGGTCGCGCAGGCCATCCGGCTCGGCGGCATCGGCGGCCGAGTCCTCAAGCTTGTAGAACTCCTCGAGCTTGGCGCGAGCCTCCGAAATCTGGTTGGCGAAAGCCGACATCTGGTCCAGCCGCGAGATCAGCAGCGTGGCGAAACCGGTGAAGGCGATGACGTCACCGACGCGCAGCTGGCCATGGGTCACCAGATAGGCGCCGATCAGAAGCACCACCATCATCGAGATGGTCGACGACAGGCGATTGAGCGCATTGGCAATGGCCCACCAGTCGAGCACCGGGTTCTGCGCGTCGAGCAGGTTCTTGACGTAGCGACGCAGCGTCTCGGCCTCATGGCCAAGGCGGTTGTAGCTCTGGAGAACGGCGACGTTGCTGACGGAGTCCGTCACATGCGCGAACACCTTGTGGTAATGGCGCTCGACGGCTGCCTGGCCCGCCTTGGTGCGCTTCATCACCAGACGGCCGATGCCGACATAGAGCACGCCGAGCCCCAGCAGCACCATCGACATACGCACATCCATGCTGAGTGCCGTCGGCACGAGCAGCACGAGCGCGACAGCCGTGGACAGATGCTGGCGCATGAATTCGAGCCACAGGCTGAACAGCGTCTCAACGGCACGCAGCAAGGTGTGCAGGGCATTGGACGTGCCGCGCTGATGATGCCAGGCGAGCGGCATGGTGATGACGCGCTCGAAGGACTGGCACAGCACTTCGCTGCGCCGGGCGTGAGCAAAGCGGTCGGCGCCGCGCGCCACCAGGACGAAAGCGATGACGTTGAAGGCGCCCAAACCGGCCCACACGGCAAGCGTGGAGAATACCGAACCATGCTCGGAGATGGCATCGATCACCCGGCCAAACATGATCGGCTCCAGGATGGCGATAGCGGCCAGTGCGACATTGGCGCCGCAAATCAGCGCGACGCGCCTCTTGTCGGCGGCCAGATAGCCCAGCGCTCTCCAATAGATCTGCAGAAGTGACACTTCAGCTACTCCGCCAATTCTCTACTGTGCTCAATGCCATATTGTGCACTGCACCATTGTTTGACACGTAACGGTTGACGCGTCGCAAAACAATGCCCGTCTATCGCTTCCGTTCCCATTTAGCGAACAAAAGATGACGACGATGCGAAATCTGACGTGATCACCTAACGGTTTGAGATAAAAGGTGAAATGCCAGCCTTGCGGCAAAATCATGGCAGTAGGCAAGCGCTGCCACATTTTTAATCACAGCAGGCTTGCATGACTTGTCAGGCGACGCCTGGCGGAGGCCGTCAGCGATCGCGCGCAAGTAAACATTCGCGGCGTCGCGCGTCCCGAAGGACGCGCGATCTATTGATCTAAGATATTGATTTTACGCGGGTATCTTGACCAAGACCTCGGTCTTGGTACCAGCTTTGGGTTCGAAGGAAGCGGACTTTGTTTTCGAACCATCGACTTCAAGCGAGATGGTCTTGGTCTTTTTGTCGCGAACGACATGAACCTTGATCTCGGCGCCCAGCATCTTGAGTGAGGCCTGGTAGCCATCCCAATGACTGGGCAGTTTCGGCCGGAACGTGATCTGCTTGCCGCGCCGTTCGATACCAAGAATACCTTCGACCGCCGCCCGGTAGAGCCAACCGGCCGAGCCGGTGTACCAGGTCCAGCCGCCGCGCCCGCCCTTGTCGTCTCCGGCATAGATATCGGCCGCCACCACATAGGGTTCGACGCGGTATTGCTCGGCCGAGGCCTCGTCGGATGCGTGGTTGACCGGGTTCAGCATCGAGAAGCAGCGATAGGCTTCGTCGGTCTGCCCCATCTCGGCCAGCGCGATGACGAACCACGTGGCCGCATGCGTGTACTGGCCGCCATTCTCGCGCACGCCGGGCGGATAGCTCTTGATGTAGCCGGGGTCCTTCTGCGTCTTCGAGAAGGGTGGCGTGAAGAGTTTGACGATCTTGAGCTTGTCGTCGACGAGCAGGCTGGTCGCCTGCCGCATCGCCGTCGTCGACCGCGCCGGATCGCCCTCGCCCGAAAGCACGCTCCAGGACTGGGCGATGGAGTCGATCCTGCACTCTTCGGATGTCCGCGATCCTAAGGGCGTGCCGTCGTCGAAACTGCCCCGCCGGTACCATTCGCCGTCCCATGCCGTGCTCTCAAGCGCCCGCTTGAGCGCCTCGGCATGCTTCGCCCAGGCCTGCGCGCGCTTGATGTCGCCCTCGCTCTTGGCGACGGCGGCGAAGTCGCCCAGCGTCTTCAGCAGGAACCAGCCCAGCCACACGCTCTCGCCCTTGCCGTGCTCGCCGACACGGTTCATGCCGTCGTTCCAGTCGCCGCCCAGGATCAGCGGCAGGCCGGCAGGACTGCTGCGCTTGATGGCCAGATCGAGCGCACGCGCGCAATGGTCGTAGAGGGACACCGTCTTCTTCGAGATTTCCGGGGTGAAGAAGGCGTCATGCTCGCCCTCGCCGAGCGCCTGCCCATCGATGAAGGGCAGTTGCTCCTTGAGGATGGCGGCGTCGCCGGTCACACTGAGATAGCGCGCCGTGGCGTGGGCCAGCCAGACCACGTCGTCGGAGATCAAGGTGCGCACGCCGGCTCCGGTGCGCGGCAGCCACCAATGCTGTACGTCGCCTTCCGGGAACTGCCGCCGCGCGGCGTTGAGGATCTGGTCGCGCGCCAGTGTAGGATCATGCGCCAGCAGCGCCAGCGTGTCCTGCAACTGGTCGCGGAAGCCGAAGGCGCCGCTAGCCTGGTAGAAGGCCGAGCGGGCGCGGATGCGGCAGGCCAGGCTCTGATAGGGCAGCCAGTGATTGACCATGGCATCGAGAGCCTTGTCCGGGGTCTCGACCTGGATGGTGTCGAGGAAACCGCGCCATTCGCGCTCATTGTCGGCCAGGCGCTGGTCGAAATCCTTGCCCCGGTGCGTCTGCACCAGCGCGCTCGCCTGCGCCGGGGTATCGGCGTCGCCGAGCAGCCAGAGCAGCGTGACGTCGCCGCCGGCCGGGATCTCGACATCGCGGGCGATCGCTGCGCAGGGATCGTCGCCGGCTTCGACACGGCCCGACAGGGCCGCGCCGGTCAGCACCGCCTGCGGCAGTTCGCTGGACCCGTGCCGTCCGAGGAACTCCGAACGATCCGATGTCACCGAATGGACAGCGGCGTCGGCGGCAAGGAAGGCCACGCGCTCGCTGAAATCGAGCCCATAGGGGTTTTGCGCCAGCAATGCGCCGGTCGCCCCGTCGCGGGACGGGACGATGGTAGCGGCCGTGCGCGACCGATGCCCGCCAAGCACCCATTCGGCATAGGCATAGACGCGCAGCCGCGCCGGCACCGAGCCTGAATTCTGGATGCGCAGCCGCGTGATCTTCACCGGATCGACGGGGTCGACCACATGTGTCAGGTCCATCGACAGCGGCCCGCGCTTCGCGCGGAAGGTGGAGAAGCCCTGGCCATGCCAGGCCTCGTAGGTCATCGAGGGATCGCGTACCACGGCGGCGATCGGCGAGAACGCCCTGCCGCTGGCCTGATCGTAGATATAGATGCCCTCGCCCGGCCGATTCGAGACCGGATCGTTGGACCACGGCGTCAACTGGTAGTCGCGGCTGTTGCGGCTCCAGGTGAAGGCAGCACCCTCGGCCGACGTATGGAAACCGAACGAGGCGTTGGAGACGACATTGATCCAGGGCTGCGGCGTGGTACGCCGGCCAGCCAGACGCACCACATAGTGCCGTCCGTCGCCGTCGAAACCGCCAAAGCCGTTCCATTGGCTGAGGCCAGAGCCATCGGCGCTGACATCCGCCACTGACTGCGAGGCAAAGGCATGCGCCGCCGGGATTTCGCGCGGAGCCGGCAATCCGGTGGACGGCAGGCCGTCGCGCGCCTGCAAGGCAGCCGCCTCGGCCCGTTCGATCTGATCGAAGATGGTGCCGTTGCGCGTATGCAGCACCACCCGGGCGACGGCGAGCAGCGTCTTGTAGGTGGTTTCTTCCATCAGGTCGCGGCGCACCGCGAAAATGTGCTGGCGGGGACCGAGTTCCTTGCCGCGCAGACGGCTGTTTTCGCACAGCGTCTCCACCGCGCGCTGCAGGTCCTGGACATAGGACGAAGCCTGCTCGTTGACGACGACGAAGTCGATCATCATGCCGCGGGTGCGCATATATTCCTGGAAGCGCAGCGCCTGGGCGACGATTTCCAGATCGGCGACGTCGCCGATCCTGACCAGGAAGATCGGGAAATCGCCCGAAATGCTGGTCGGCCACAGGCTCGACTGTTTGCCTAGGCCCGAAGCGAGGGATTCGGCCGGCAAGCGCAGGAACGCGTCGGGGTAGATCAGATAGCGCGCCAGTTTCTGCACATTGGCGGCATCGGTCAGGCTGAGGCCCATATGGCGGGTCTGCACCTGGCTGCGCGTCCAGGCAAGCATGGCCTGGCGGGCAAAGCTCTCCTGATGGTCGAGGCGGTTTATCGCTTCTTCCAGCTCGGTGCGGTTGGCCCCGACCACGGTCCAGAAGGTCAGCGATATCTTCTTGTTGGCGGGCACACGCACCTGGCGGCGCAGCGAGGCGATGGGATCGAGCGTAAAGCCGGAATGGCCGCCGAGCTTGGCGCCCGGATCGAAAGCCGCGGCATCGACGATCGAGCGGCCACGGCCGATGAAGGCGCGCCTGTCGGTCTCGGCCTCGGCATCGCGCGCCGGTCCGGACGGATCGGTGACGAAATGCGCAAGCGTGATATCGGGCTCGCTGGTCTCGCGCTTGCGGCGCGTGGCGAAGATCGCTCCTTTATTGGCGGCGATTTCAGTCTCCACGAACATCTTCGAGAAGGCCGGATGCGCGTTGTCGGAGGCTTCCGAACCCAGCACCAGTTCGGCAAAGGACGTCACCTCGATGAAACGATCCGACGTGCTTTCATTGTAGAGCGTGATGCGACGGCCTTCGCCGTTGCCTTCGGAAACGACGATGCATTCGACCTCGGAGCGCAATGTGCCGACCAATTTGACGAAGCTCGCCTTGTCATCGGAGAACAAGGTCTGCGCCTTCTCCTCGGCCGCGCGCTTTGGCTCCGCCGTTGCCGACCACCAGTCTCCAGTGCTGACATCACGCAGGAAGATGTAGGAACCCAGACGGTCCTCGACCGGGTCCGGCTGCCAGCGCGTAACGGAAAGATCGCCCCAGCGGCTGTAGCCGGATCCGGTTGCCGTCACCATCACCGAATAACGGCCGTTCGACATCACATTGGTCGAACGCAGCGCCCGCAGGGGATCGAGCACGATGCGGGTGTCGGGGCTCTCGGTTTCGGTCTCGTCCTTGGCACGCTCGTCCGCCTCGGTCCTGACGGTCGCGGTCGGGATGTCGCGCGGCGCCCTTTCCTGCAGCAGGAGTTCAGCCGATTCAATGACCGGGTCGCTGTGGAAACGGTCGCGCAGGCGACCCTCGAAGATCGCGTCGGCGACTGCCGCGATCGACATGCCCGAATGGTGCGCATAGTAATTCAGCACGACCGCGTGGTTGGTCCCTTCAGGCACGCGCTGCGGCGTGAAATCGACCGCATCGTAAAAGCCATGCGGGCCAAGCGCACCGATGTCGCGCAGACGCGCCAGATTTTGCACGGCTTCGCGCGGGTTGAACTGCGCCGCCAATATGGTGGCGTAAGGCGCGATCACCGTGTTCTGGCCAAGACCGCGCTTCAGCCCAAGCCCGGGCACGCCGAAATTGGTGTACTGGTAGGTCAGTTCGCGGTCGCGGGCGTTGTAGGCCGCTTCCGATATTCCCCAGGGCACGTTTTTCTGGCGTCCGTACTGGATCTGGCGCTTGATGATCAGCTTGCTGGTCTGGTTGAGGATCGAGCCTTGCGCCTCCTTCATCACCAGCGGCGGCATCAGATACTCGAACATCGAGCCCGACCAGGACATCAGCGCGCCCTGGAAGCCGATCTCGACGATCGGGCGGCCGAGCCGGAACCAGTGCTCGGTCGGCAGATCGCCCTTGGCGATGGCGAACAGGCTGGTCAGCCGCGCCTCGGAGGCGAGAAGGTCGTAGCAGCTTTCGTCAAGCTGGTGCTCCTCGACCCGGTAGCCGATCGACAGCAGCTTGCGCTCCGGCCGCATCAGGAAGGCGAATTCCATCTCGAAGGCGAAACGGCGGGTGCGCTCGCGCAAGGTCAGCAGCTTGGCGCGCAGCGCTTCGACGGCGTTGTCGTCACTGTGGGCATCGTGGACATGCGCCTCGCAAGTGGCTTCCAGCCTCGCCGCCCAGTCGACGATGACGTCGCTCGGGGCCGAGGCCGCCTCGGTGTGGATGGCGGTGGCCAGCTTGCGGATCTCGCCCGCCAGGACGGCGAGGTTGATGGTGCGGATCGAGGCCATTTCCGGCTGCGCCTTGATCGTCTCGACGGCGCGCCGCATGCCGTCCAGACGGTCGACAAGGCGCTGGCGAAGAGGCCTGAGCTGCCGGCGGTCGTCGGGCAACTCATCGAGGCTCTCGCTCAGGATGGTCACCGTGTCGAGAATGCCTTCGAAATCACCCTGGAGGTGCACAGAAGGCGCTTCCGCCCATTCGGCGCAGGCCGCCGCCACCGCCACCAGATGGCCGGCGAGATTGCCGCTGTCGACAGCCGAAATGTAGAGCGGGTACAGCGGCTTCAGCGTCGTGGTGTCGTACCAGTTGAAGAGATGGCCGCGGTGGCGCGGCATGCTCTCTATGGTCGTCATGGTGGCGTCGATGCGGGTGATGGCATCCGACAGGCTGATCCAGCCGAAATCGCGCGCCGAGACCACCGACAGGAGATAGACGCCGACATTGGTCGGCGACGTGCGCGGCGCCACGACCGGTGCCGGGCTTTCCTGGAAATTGTCCGGCGGCAGATTGTGGTGCTCCGCCGTGACGAAGCTTTCGAAATAATGCCAGGTGCGCCGCGCAATGGTGCGCAGCGTGTGGATATCGGCCTGCGATATGCGCAGCCGGTCCTCGGTTTCGGCCGAGCGGCTGATCCAGCTGGCGATCGCCGGCGAGCCTATCCAGAACAGGGCGAAGAAGAAAGCGACGAAGGCACCGGTGGAATCGGCCAGCACCGGAATGGCGAGGCCGACGAAACCGATGATCACGGCGCCATACATCATGCCGTAATAGGAGCCGACATCATTGTCGCCGGCCTTGTGCGCCTGCGAAGCGGTGCGCCATTCCAGGAGATTCTGGCGGCTGACGAACAACCGGTAGAGCGTGCGCACGATGGCGTCACCCATCATCCAGGCGTTGTGCGCCATCAGCACGATCTTCAGCGCCACCATGGCGGTGCCGAAGGCGACGTCGCGCGCCAGCGCCGAGAAATGGCCGCGCGGCGTCTGGTCGCCGCTCTTGGGCAGGATGGCGTTGACGACATCGAAGGTCGGCGCCATGAACAGGCTGAGGATCAGCAGCGCCTGCCATTGCGCGGCCTGCGTGAAGGGCAGCAAAGTCCAGCCGGCGATCGCCGCCATCACCCAGAAGATCGGCGTCAGCGAGCGGCGCAGATTATCGACCATCTTCCAGCGCGACAGGGCCGGAACGCCGGAGCGCGGATCGAGGATGAAGCCCAGAAGCTGCCAGTCGCCGCGTGCCCAGCGATGGTGACGGGAGGCGTCGACCGAGTAGCGGGTCGGATAGTCCTCGACCAGTTCGACGTCGGTGACAAGTGCTGCGCGCGCCAGCGCGCCTTCGAGCAGATCGTGGCTGAGGACGGTGTTTTCCTCGATGCGGCCTTGCAGGGCGGCTTCGAAGGCATCGACATGATAGAGGCCCTTGCCGGTGAACGACCCGTCGCTGAAGACATCCTGATAGAGGTCGGAGACGGCGAAGACATAGGGGTCGAGGCCGCGATTGGCCGAGAACACACGCTGGAAGAACGAAGCCTCGTCGCCTGATGTCAGCGAAGCGGTGATGCGCGGCTGCAGGATCGTGTAGCCGGCGGTGACGACACGCCTGGCGGCGTCGAAATGCGGGCGGTTGAGCGGATGGCAGAGCTTACCGACGAGGCTCGCCACCGCATCGCGTGTGGTGCGTGTGTCGGCGTCGAGCGTCATCACATGGACGACTTTTTCCGGCAGCGGCACGTCGAGCGGCAGGAAAGTGGTGTCGCTGTCGCCGCGCAACAAAAGGTCAAGCTCATGCAGCTTGCCACGCTTGCGCTCCCAGCCCATCCAGGCCCCTTGAGCGGCGTTGAAGAGGCGGCGGCGGTGCAGGATATAGAAGCGCGGCGCGCCTTCCGTGGGATAGCGGGCGTTGAGACGAGCGATCTCGGCGCGGGCATATTCGAGAATCTCGGTGTCGGCCGCATCGATCTCGATCTTGCTGTCGGGCCAGTCCGAAAGCAGCGCGAAATGGATTTCGTCCACCAGATTGGCAAGGTAGTGGACTTCGAGGTTGCGGATGTTCTCCTCGACATCGTCGCGCGAGCCGATGAGCGACGGCACAACCACCAGCGTGCGCGCCTCGGGCGGCACGCCGTGCCTGTAATCGTAACCGATCAGGCGTGTCGGCTTGAGGAACAGCGAGACAACGGTGTTGAAGAAGGCCAGCGCGCCCTCGCTCGCCGGCACGGCAAACAGCGCCAGCATCAGGACGATCGAAGTCACCGACAGGCCGAGATTGGCCAACGCATTGCCGGTGAGGACGAGAAGCAGGGCGGTCAGCGCGAAAACCGGCAGGACAATGCCCAACCATCCGGTCTTGGTGAACGTTCGCTTGACCGTCTGGCTGACGGTGGGCCGATAGCCGATCGCCTTTTCCAGCTCCAGACGGCGCGGACCGACGAGGAAGAAGCCGACATCGGTATGCGCGGACGGCGCCGGAGCGGAATCGTCGCCATCGCCAGCCGATGCGTCTTCGCTGGCGGCGCGTTCAACAACGGCCTGGCCGGCCAGTTCGATCGCCTTTTCGGCGACGCGGTATTCCGACAGGTTCGATCGGCGCGCCAGTTCCTCGATCGCGGTCCGGTATTGGTCGCGCGAGAAGAAGTCGAGCGCGGCGAAATCGGTGCGCTCGCGCAGCACGGTATCGATGCGGCTGACGCCTTCGAACCATACCGTCCAGTCGACGTCGTTGATGAGGCGCAGGCCGCGGATGATGTTGCCGGTCGTCACATTGCCGCTGGACAGCGTGTGATGCTCGGAGATGATGATCTCCTCGGCATCGGAGCCGGTCTTTTCAAGCTCGCCTTCCAGCCATTCCAGGGCCTTGCCGGCATTCTGCGAACCATCGCGCAAGCGATAGAGAAGCTGGGTGGCGAAGGTGGTGTCCTGCGCGTGAGCGCTGAAATTGGCCAGTATCGCCTGCCGGTCGGCACTCTCGTCGGTCGCCAGCACCTTGTCGGCCACATCGTTGGCGATCTGGCGCATCTGGCGGGTGCGATTGACCCTGACCGCCAGCCGGCGGAGATTTTCGATCAGCACGAAGCGCAGAAGCGACGGCAGCGCCCAGAGTTCACCGATCTTCAGCGGCTCGACAGACTGAAAACCCTGGACGATGGACTTGAACATGGTCGCAGAGACGGAACTGTCCGAATGCGCCACATAGGTCCAGGCCAGCGCTAGAGCGCGCGGCACGGTGCCGCCATCGGGCAGTTTCAGCGTCGGCAGCTGGCGATAGAAGCGGCGCGGCAGATCGCGCTTGACCTGGAAAATGGTCTCCTCGACCAGATAGTTGTTATCGAGCAGCCATTGCGCGGCCGGCGTGATCGTTTCGCCCTTGGCCTGCGCCGCATTGGTCGAACGGTAGACTTCGAGGATCTTCTTGGCGCTGTCGCGGATGCGGGCCTGGAAATCGAACGGGATCAGGCCGAACAGGTCGGCGAGATCGCCTTTGGCCAGGCTTTCCCCGAGCAGCCGAAGGCGCTCCTCCGGCAGGAATGTCGACCTTATCGGCTCTTCCGTAATGGCCGGGAAGCTCGCGCTTGTCTTCTCGATCTGGGCAGGATTCGTCTGTATATTCATTGAAAATTCCGTAAGCGGGCACTCAGCGGCATCACCGCCACGGCAATGGCCCTAAAACCGGTTCAAATGCAATTGGTTGCATCAACCCCTATGCCGAAAGTTTGTTTCCGCACCACGACAGGGCGTCATCTTTCGACCAAACTCAATGACGAGCGCCCCTCGCTCCCGTCGGGATCGATCGACGGCGAGGATTCGGGCTTTTTCGTGATGCCGGCAGGAGCTTACGCTATATTTCGCCGGCATCGCGATCATGTTTGGAAACAGGCGGTAACCGTTGGCACGAAAGCGTCAGGCGGCGGCGGTTATCCGGACCACGAACAGCGTCGTACCCCAAGCCGGCTCAATCTTCAGGACGGGAGTATCCGGCCCAATCAGCAGCGTGTCGAGCGGCCCGAGGCGAATTGACCCAGCCTCGGGGAAGACAGCTTCGCCCTTGTGACAAAGGATGAGGGTCGAGCCGGCCCGGATCGCGACGTCCACAGGCCGCGAAATCGCCAGGCGCTCGACCGAATGCAGGGTGCGGCCGCGGCGCGTCATGACGTTGAGGTCGGTGATCGGGCCGGCGATCAGCGCGGCGCTGGTCGGCAGGTCGGCTGGAAAGGCAAAAGGCTGGGAAGCCGGTGTCAGCCGCGCCGCCGGACGGCCGGCAACATCGAGCACGATCCCCTCGCCTTCCAGCACCGACAGCGTCCGGTCGATCCCGGCAAAGCTGGAGAACGGCCCGCTGCCCTCGACGCGGGCCATCGACACGCGCCAGTCGAATTCGTCGAGGCCGGCGCCGTCGGGAAAGACGGCGATCTCGGTTGTCGTGCCGCCGCCGTTCTTCCACGGCATGACGCGGTAGTCGGCGGCACGAAGAATGCGCATGATTTCAGCCTATCAGCCGAGAATGCCGGGCAAATTGAGCTGATGCTCCTTGGCGCAGTCGATGGCGATGTCGTAGCCGGCATCGGCATGGCGCATGACGCCGGTCGCCGGATCGTTCCACAGCACGCGCTCCAGGCGCCTGGCGGCGTCCGGCGTGCCGTCGGCGACGATGACCATGCCGGCATGCTGGGAAAAACCCATGCCGACGCCGCCGCCATGATGCAGCGACACCCAGGTGGCGCCTGACGCGGTGTTGAGCAGCGCATTGAGCAACGGCCAGTCGGACACGGCGTCCGAGCCGTCCTTCATCGCTTCCGTCTCACGGTTCGGCGAAGCGACCGAGCCGGAATCGAGGTGGTCGCGGCCGATGACGACCGGCGCCTTGAGCTCGCCCTTGGCCACCATCTCGTTGAAGGCGAGGCCGAGCCGGTGGCGATCGCCGAGGCCGACCCAGCAGATGCGCGCGGGCAAGCCTTGGAAGGAAATACGCTCGCGCGCCATATCCAGCCAGTTGTGCAGATGGGTGTTGCCTGGCGTCAGTTCGCGCACCTTGGCGTCGGTCTTGTAGATATCCTCCGGATCGCCGGAGAGCGCGGCCCAACGGAACGGGCCGATGCCGCGGCAGAACAACGGACGGATATAGGCCGGCACGAAGCCCGGGAAGGCGAAGGCGTTCTCGAAACCTTCGTCCTTGGCGACCTGGCGGATGTTGTTGCCGTAATCGAGCGTCGGCACGCCGGCGTTCCAGAACGCCACCATCGCCTCGACATGGTCGCGCATGGAAGCGCGGGCGGCCTTCTCGACCGCCTTCGGGTCGCTGACGCGCTTCTCGCGCCACTCGGCCATGGTCCAGCCCTTCGGCAGATAGCCGTTGATCGGGTCGTGGGCCGAAGTCTGGTCGGTGACCATATCGGGGCGGATGCCGCGCCTGAACATTTCCGGCACGATCTCGGCGGCATTGCCGAGCAGGCCGACCGACTTCGCCTCGCCGGCCTTGGTCCAGCGCTCGATCATTTCCATCGCTTCGTCGAGCGTCTCGGCCTTCTCGTCGACGTAGCGGGTGCGCAGGCGGAAATCGATGGAGTCGGGGTTGCATTCGATGGCCAGACAGCAGGCGCCAGCCATGACGGCGGCCAGCGGCTGGGCGCCGCCCATGCCACCGAGGCCGCCAGTCAGGATCCACTTGCCCTTGAGATTGCCGCCATAGTGCTGGCGGCCCGCTTCTACAAAAGTTTCATACGTGCCCTGCACGATGCCTTGCGTGCCGATATAGATCCAAGAGCCGGCCGTCATCTGGCCGTACATCATCAGGCCCTTTTTATCGAGCTCGTTGAATTTCTCCCAGGTCGCCCAGTGCGGCACGAGGTTGGAGTTGGCGATCAGCACGCGCGGCGCATCCGCGTGGGTGCGGAACACGCCGACAGGCTTGCCCGACTGCACCAGCAAAGTCTCGTCCTCGCCAAGCGTCTTCAGCGAAGCGACGATGCGGTCGAAATCGTTCCAGGTGCGCGCCGCCCGGCCGATGCCGCCATAGACGACCAGTTCGTTGGGGTTTTCGGCAACGTCCGGGTCGAGATTGTTCATCAGCATGCGCAGCGGCGCTTCGGTCGTCCAATAGCGGGCGTTGAGCTTGTCGCCGCGCGGCGCACGGACTTCGCGGATGTTATGGCGAGGGTTGTTCATCATTGTCCCTTTCAAGCAGGACGGGCGACGCATCAGCGCCTTGCCCAGTCGATCGCGGTTTCGAGGATGGTCTTCAGCGTAGCGCGGATCGGCGCTGCATAGGTTGGGTCGTAAGGGACCGGCCAGTTCTCCGGCGATCCCTTCTCCGATGGCTCGCGCATGTAGCCACGGTTGGAGAGTTCCATCTGCAGCGCATGAACGCCGTTCTGCGGCTGACCGAAGCCGCGGGTGATCGAGCCGCCCTTGAAGCGACCGTTGACCACCCAGGTCTCGCCGGTCGCGGCGAGGATGGCGGCGACCTTGTCCTGAAGAACAGGATCGGTGCTCTTGCCGTCATTGGTGCCGAGATTAAAGACCGGCAGCGTGCCTTCGAACAGGCGCGGCAGCACCGAGCGGATCGAATGGCAGTCGTAGAGCACGATCTTTTCATGCATACCGCGCAACCGGTCGATCTCGGCCTGCAAGGCGGCATGATAGGGCTTGAAATAGGTCTCGCGACGCTGATCGATCTCGGATGGGGTCGGTTCCTCGCCCATGCGATAAAGCGGATCGCCGTCAAATGTGTCGGTCGGGCAAAGCGTGGTCGTGGTCTGTCCGGGATAAAGCGAAACGCCTGTCGGGTCGCGGTTGACGTCGATCACGGTTCGCGAAATGGCGGTGTGCACGACGGTCGCGCCGAGGTCGTTGGCGAAATCATAGAGCTTGTCGATCCACCAGTCGCAATCGCGGCGGCCGAGCCAGGGCGACACCAGCCGGGGTTCGAGGCCGGCGAGGTCGATGCCGGTGTGCGGGATCGACACCAGCAGCGGTGCTGTGCCTCGGCTGACGGTAAGCCAGGGTGTGGCATTCATCATGCCGCTCCCGCGATGGACGGCAATGCCACCGCGCCGGCAGCCCTGACGGTCGCGCCGCTGCGCACCATGGCGATTGCCTTTTCCATGTCGGGGTGGAAGTGGCGGTCATTGTCGAGATGCGGCACTTCGGCTCGGACCAGCTTGCGCACGGCCTCCAGCGCATCGCTCGACGCCAGCGGCTGGTGGAAATCACAGCCTTGCGCGGCCGCCAGCAATTCGATGCCGATCACCGCTGTGGCGTTCTCGACCATGCCGATCAGCCGGCGCGCGCCATGCGCGGCCATCGAGACGTGATCTTCCTGGTTAGCCGAGGTCGGAATGGAATCGACGCTGGCCGGATAGGCCTTCTGCTTGTTTTCCGAAACGAGTGCGGCCGCCGTCACCTGCGGGATCATGAAGCCGGAGTTGAGGCCGGGCTTGGGCGTCAGGAAGGCCGGCATACCGGACAGTGCGGGATCGACCAGCATGGCGATGCGGCGTTCCGACAACGAGCCGATCTCGCAGACGGCAAGAGCGATCATGTCGGCGGCAAAAGCCACCGGCTCGGCGTGGAAATTACCGCCGGAGAGCGCCGTATCGTCCTCGGCGAAGATCAGCGGATTGTCGGTGACGCCATTGGCCTCGGTGCCGAGCGTATCGGCAGCCTTGCGCAACACGTCGAGCGCGGCGCCCATGACCTGCGGCTGGCAGCGCAGGCAATAGGGGTCCTGCACGCGCTCGTCACCGACACGGTGCGATTCCCTGATGGCACTGCCGGCCATCAGATTGCGCAGCGCCTCCGCCGTCTCGATCTGGCCACGGTGCTTTCTCAAGAGATGAATGCGCGGGTCGAAAGGCGCGTCGGACCCCTTGGCGGCATCGGTCGACAGCGCACCGGCTACCAGCGCCGATTGGTAGAGCACTTCGGCTTCGAACAAAGCGGCGAGCGCATAGGCGGTCGAGAACTGCGTGCCGTTGAGCAACGCCAGGCCTTCCTTGGCGCCAAGCGTCACCGGCTCGAGGCCGTGCGAGACGAAAGCGACCTTGGCCGGGAACCGGCCATGCGGGGTAAAGCATTCGCCGACGCCGATCATCACCGCCGTCATGTGCGACAGCGGTGCGAGATCGCCGGACGCGCCGACCGAGCCTTGCGCCGGCACCACCGGGATGACGTCGTTGGCGAGCATCGCTTGCAGCAAATCGATGGTTTCGGGGCGCACGCCCGAGGCGCCCTGCGCCAGGCTGGCAAGCTTCAGCGCCATCATCAGGCGGGCAATTGCGACCGGCATCGGCTCGCCGACGCCGGCGGCGTGCGACAGCACGATGTTGCGCTGCAAGGTCTCGAGATCGCCGGCCGGGATGCGCACGCTGGCCAGTTTGCCGAAGCCGGTGTTGATGCCATAGACCGGCTCGCCCTTGGCGACGATCCTGGCGACAGCCTCGGCGCTCGCCTTGATTTTTGGACGGCAAGCCTCATCCAGCTTCGGCACGGCGCCACGGTAGATGGCGCGCCAGTCGGCTAGCGTCGCGTTGCCGGGCTTCAGGGTCAGTTCGGTCATTGTCCTCTCCAGATGCGGGCATGGAGCGGGTTGAAGCCCATGCGGTAGACGAGTTCGGCGGGGCGCTCGATATCCCAGATCGCCAGGTCGGCGGATTTGCCGGCTTCCAGCGTGCCGGTCTTGTCGAGAAGGCCAAGCGCACGCGCGGCCTCGCGGGTGACGCCGGCAAGGCATTCATCGACGGTCAAGCCAAAGAGCGTCGCGGCCATATTCATAGTGAGCAACAGCGAGGTCAGCGGCGAGGTACCGGGATTGCTGTCCGTCGCCACTGCCATCTTCACGCCATGGCGGCGGAACAGGTCGACAGGCGGCTTCTTCGTTTCGCGGATGAAGTAATAGGCGCCGGGCAGGATGGTCGCCACCGTGCCGGCCTTCGCCATCGCGGCAGCGCCTGCCTCATCGGTGTATTCGAGATGATCCGCCGACAACGCGCCATAGCTGGCGGCAAGCGCGGCGCCGTGCAGATTCGAAAGCTGGTCGGCATGGAGTTTCACGGGCAGCCCGAGCGCTCTCGCCTTGTCGAAGACGCGTGCGATCTGCTCCGGCGAAAAGGCGATGCCTTCGCAAAAACCGTCGACGGCGTCGGCAAGTTTCTCAGCGGCAACACCGGGCAGGATCGTGCCAGCGACGAGATCGACGAAGGCCTCCTTGTCACCCTTGGCTTCGGGCGGCAGCGCGTGCGCGGCGAGACAAGTCGTGCGGATTGTGACGGGGCGCTCATTGGCCAGCCGGCGGGCGGCACGCAACGACTTCTTCTCATTATCGAGATCGAGGCCATAGCCCGATTTGACCTCGACCGTCGTGACACCTTCGGCCATCAGCGCATCGAGGCGCGGCAGCGTCTGGGCAACAAGCTCATCCTCGTTTGCCGCGCGCAGCGACTTGACCGAGGACACAATGCCGCCGCCGGCGCGGGCGACTTCCTCATAGGTGGCGCCGGCCAGCCGCATCTCGAATTCGTTGGCGCGGTTGCCCGCATAGACAAGATGCGTGTGGCAGTCGATCAGGCCCGGCGTGATCCAGCGGCCCTCGCAATCGACGGTCTCGGCGCCCGGCCCCGCCAAAGCCGGCATCGAGGCCTCCGCGCCGGCATAAATAATGAGACCGTCGCGCGTGGCGATCGCGCCTTTCTCGACAATGCCGAGGCCGGCCACACCGTCGGCCATGGTCGCCAGGCGCGCATTGCGCCAGACACGAAGGCCGCTCTTCCCGTTTGCTCCACCCATCATCTTTTCCATTTGAAAGGATGGCGATTATGTATATACATATTGAAACGCGACGCAAGTGGTATCGTCGCCCAGGCATGCAGATTTGGAGACGGACGTGACGGCGATCTTTGCGGAACAGGCGCTGCTGCCCGAGGGCTGGCAAGGCAATGTCAGGATCACGCTTGATGAAGGCCGCATTGCCTCAGTCGAAGCAGACGCGGCTCCGCAGGCCGGCGACGAGCGCCACGCAATTCTCGTGCCCGGCATGCCGAACCTGCACAGCCATGCCTTCCAGCGCGGCATGGCCGGCCTTGCCGAGCTTCGCGGCCCGTCGGCCGACAGTTTCTGGAGCTGGCGCGAGGTGATGTACCGCTTTGCGCTAGCGATGACGCCCGACCAGGTCGAGGCGGTTGCCGCACAGCTCTATGTCGAGATGCTGGAAGCCGGTTTTTCCCGCGTCGGCGAATTCCACTATCTGCACCACGACCGCGACGGAAACCCCTATGCCAACCTTGCCGAGATGGCCGAGCGCATCGCCGCCGCCGCCGGCGAAACCGGCATCGGCCTGACGCTGCTGCCGGTGTTTTACGCGCACTCCTCCTTCGGCGGAGCGGCTCCGAACGAAGGCCAAAGGCGATTCATCAACGATGTGAATCGGTTCTCCCGGCTTGTTGAGAAGTCCAGCGATTCGGTTCGCGCGTTGAATCAGGCAGTCGTCGGCGTCGCACCGCACAGTCTGCGCGCCGCCACACCGGAGGAATTGACCCAAGTTGCCGCTTTGGCGCCGAATGGGCCGATCCACATCCACGTCGCCGAACAGGTGAAGGAGGTCGAGGACTGCCTCGCCTGGTCCGGGGCGCGCCCGGTCGAGTTCCTGCTGGCCAACACCAAAATCGACCAGCGCTGGTGCCTGATCCACGCCACGCATATGACCGATGCCGAAACCATCGGCATGGCCAGGAGGGGCGCCATCGCCGGCCTTTGCCCGATCACCGAGGCCAATCTCGGCGACGGGACGTTTGCCGCGCCGTTATTCACCGAGCATGGCGGCCGCTTCGGTATCGGCTCCGATTCCAACGTGCTGATCGGCCTGCCCGACGAATTGCGCCAACTCGAATATTCGCAGCGCCTCGCCCACCGCGCCCGCAACGTGCTGGCGGTGGCCGGCGGCTCGACCGGGCGGGCACTGTTCGCCGCAGCACTCGACGGTGGCATCCAGGCGCTCGGCGCCGGGGCCTCGCAGATCGCCGCCGGCGCTGCCGCAGATCTCGTCTCGCTCGACGCCGGCCATCCTTCGCTGGCCGGCAAGACTGGCGACGCCATCCTCGACGCCTGGATCTTCGCCAATGGCAGCAAGGTCGATTGCGTTTGGGTGCATGGCAAGAAGCAGGTCAGCGGCGGCAGGCATGCCAGGCGCGAAGCCATCGCCAAGCGTTTTCGCGCCGTGATGATGGAGCTTTCCGCATGAGCACGGTCGAGACGGCGGATGCGGACAGCGGCGGCTCGCTGCATCAACGCATCCTGTCCGACATCAGCGAAAAAATCCTGTCGGGCGCCTGGGCGCCCGGGTATCGCATTCCTTTCGAGCACGAACTGACGACCGAGTACAATTGCTCGCGCATGACAGTAAACAAGGCGCTGTCGCAGTTGGCCAAGGCCGGGCTGATCGAACGCCGCCGCCGCTCGGGCAGCTTCGTCCGCCGGCCGCAGTCGCAGGCGGCGGTGCTGGAACTTCATGACATCAGGATCGAGGTCGAAGCGCTAGGCCTGGCCTATCGCTACGAGCGGCTGGAACAGCTGAAGCGCCGCAGCAATGCGGAGGACAGAGCGTTGCTCGGGCTGTCCGCCGCAGGCTCTGTGCTATGGATCGAAGGCCTGCATTTCGCCGGCGAACGGCCATTCGCACTCGAGCAGCGCCTGATCAATCTTTCCGCGGTTCCGGAAGCCGGGGACGAAGAGTTTCTGGAGATCGCCGCCGGCCCCTGGCTGATCGGCCGCGTTCCATGGAGCGAGGCCGAGCATCGCATCCGCGCCATGGCCGCCGATGAGGCCATCGCCGACGCGCTCGACATCGATCCGGGCGCGCCCTGCCTTGTGGTCGAGCGCCGCACCTGGAGCGCTGAACACCCGGTTACCCATGTGCGGTTTATCTATCCGGCGGAAAGCCACACGCTGGTGGCAAGATTCACGCCGTCGCAGGGGTAGCGCCTCTTACCCTCCCCCTGTGGGGAGGGTCGCTTGCGAAGCAGCGGGGTGGGGGTCGGCGCCAGCCCCCCACCCGGACCTGCGGTCCGACCTCCCCACAAGGGGGAGGTGGAAGGCCGTGCCTTAAATCGCCGCCGTGACAATAATCTCGACCAGATACTCCGGACCAGCCAACTTGGCTTCGCCGGTGGCGCGGGCGGGGGTGTGGCCCTGCGGCACCCACTTGTCCCATTCCGAATTCATCTCGGCGAAGGTGCCCATGTCGGCCAGCCAGATGATCGCCTGGACGATCTTGCTCTTGTCGGTTCCGGCCTTGGCCAGCAATTCGTCGATGGTCGCCAGGATGTCGCGGGTCTGCGAGGCGACATTGCCGCCGGGCTCGCCGACCTGGCCTGCCAGATAGACGGTGTTGCCGTGGATGACGATCTGGCTCATGCGCGGGCCAACATCGATGCGACGAATACTCATGGGAGGTTCCTTCCTGTTATGGGTGGCGACTGTTTAGAGTTGCGGTTCCCTTCCGGCAAGGCCGCCGGGGCCGAATCCCCTTGGACCAGCGACAAGCGAGATTCACGGCAAGTTGAGCCGCCGGTCGCAATTCCGCCCGATTGGCTTGTTGACTAATGTAATAACATCACATATCCAATCGGCCCTCCCCGCGGCCGGATTTCGCTGCTCCACGGAACGACATGACCCAGACCTGCCTGACATTCCGTGACCTGACGCTGGGCTATAACAGCCACCCGGCGATCCACCATCTCGACGGCACGATCCGCAAGGGCTCGCTGACCGCCGTTGTCGGCGCCAACGGCTCCGGCAAATCGACGCTGATGAAGGGCATTGTCGGCGTGCTGAAGCCGATGGCCGGCGAGGTTGTTCGCGCCCCGGGCGTGCGCGCCGCCTACCTGCCGCAGCAATCGGAGCTTGATCGTTCGTTTCCGGCGCGCGTCGTCGATCTGGTCTCGCTCGGTCTCTGGCCGAAGCGCGGCATGCTCGGCCGCTACACGTCAGAAGATCGCGCGGCGGTCAGCCAGGCACTGATGGCGGTCGGCCTTGGCGGCTTCGAGAAGCGGCCGATCGATACGCTGTCGGGCGGCCAGCTGCAGCGCACGCTGTTTGCCCGCGTGCTGCTGCAGGATGCCGACCTCATCCTGCTCGATGAACCGTTCAATGCCGTCGATGCCAAGACGGTCGGCGATCTGATCGCCCTGATCAAGCGCTGGCATGGCGAGGAACGCACCATCATGGTCGTCGTCCATGATCTCGATCTGGTGCGGCAGAATTTCCCCGAAACCCTGCTTCTAGCTCGCCAGCCGATCGCCTGGGGCGAAACGCGCGAAACGCTGAAGCCGGAAAACCTGCTGCGCGCCCGCCGTTTCCATGAAGCCTGGGAGGAGAACGCGCCCTGGTGCGAACCGGACGCGCACGGTCATGATCATGCCCATGGCCACGATCATCATGGACACGATCACGACCATCACCATGGCGCCGGGCCGAGGGCTGCCTGATGGACGCGCTCTACGGCCTCTTCATCGCACCCTTCGCCGATTTCGGCTTCATGCAGCGGGCGCTGTTCGGCTCGCTGATGCTGTCGCTCGGCGCCTGCCCGATCGGCGTCTTCCTGATGCTGCGGCGCATGAGCCTGTCGGGTGATGCCATGGCGCATGCCATCCTGCCGGGTGCGGCCGCCGGCTTCCTGTTCTATGGGCTGGAAATCCTGCCGATGACCGTTGGCGGGCTGATCGCCGGTATCATCGTGGCGCTCGGCGCCGGTGCGGTCTCGCGCTTCACCATCCAGCGCGAGGACGCCTCGATGGCGGCCTTCTATCTGATTTCGCTGGCCATCGGCGTTCTGATGGTGTCGATCCGCGGCTCCAGCGTCGATCTCATGCATGTGCTGTTCGGCACGGTGCTGGCGCTCAACAATGAGGCGCTGACGCTGATCGGCGGCATCGTCGCGGTGACGCTGGTCAGCCTCGCCATCTTCTGGCGGGCGCTGGTCGCCGAGTGCCTCGATCCGCTGTTCCTGCGGTCGGTCAGCCGCATGGGCAGCCCGGTGCATTTCATTTTCCTCGGCCTGGTCGTGCTCAACCTTGTCGGCGGCTTCCAGGCGCTCGGCACGCTTCTGTCGGTCGGATTGATGATGCTGCCGGCGGCAGCCGCCCGCTTCTGGACGGTGCGCGTCGAGCCGATGTGCGTGTTGGCTGTGCTGATCGGCTTTGCCTCTTGCATCGCCGGACTGCTTTTGTCCTATCACGCCTCGCTGCCGTCCGGCCCGGCCATCATCCTGTCGGCCGGTGTCGTCTACTTCGCCTCGATCCTGTTTGGCACGCGCGGCATTCTGCGCGCCCGCATCATCCATCACCGTCACAGAACGGCCTGATCCACCGCCCCTGAAGGAGACTGCTTATGCTGAAATCCATCCGCGCCGCCCTGGCGATGAGCGTTATAACATTATCTGCGCTTGGCGCTTCGTCGGCCCTCGCGGCGCCCCTGAAAGTCGTCGCCAGCTTCACGGTTATTGCCGATTTCGCCAGGAATGTTGGCGGCGACCGTGTCGACATCACCACCATCGTCGGCCCGGATGGCGACGCCCATGTCTATGAGCCGAGCCCGGCCGACGCGGTGGCCATGGCCAAGGCCGATATCGTTCTGGTCAACGGCCTGCATTTCGAAGGCTTTTTGCAGCGGCTGGTCGATGCCAGCGCCACCAAGGCCTCGATCGTCACCTTGACCAAGGGCGTGACCCCGATCGACTTCAAGCCTGAATTCGCAGACGCCGACGCGGCCGAAGGCGCCGGTACCGGCGGCGGCAAGACGGTGACCGACCCGCACGCCTTCCAGTCGATCGCCAACGCCAAGATCTATGTGAAGAACATCGCCGAGGCTTTCTGCGCGGCCGACAGCGATGGCTGCGTCAGCTACCAGACCAATGCCGCCACCTACACCAAGAAGCTCGACGCGCTGGAAGGCGAAGTAAAGGCCGCGATCCAGTCGATCCCCGAGGCTAAACGCGTCGTCATCACCTCGCATGACGCCTTCGGCTATTTCGAGCACGAATACGGCCTGACCTTCCTCGCCCCGCAAGGCATCTCAACCGATTCCGAACCGTCGGCCGCCGATGTCGCCAAGCTGGTCGAGCAGGTGAAGCAGGACAAGGCGGCGGCGATCTTCGTCGAAAACATCACCAACCCGCGCCTGATCGAACAGATCGCCAGCGAAACCGGCATCAAGGTGGGCGGCACGCTCTATTCGGATGCGCTGTCGCAGCCCGATGGTCCGGGATCGACCTATATCGACATGATGCACAACAACATCCGCCAGATCAAAGGCGCGATCCTCGGCAGCTGAGGAGCGCCGCTCTCGGAAAGGCGAAGCCGGTCTCCGCCTTTTCGGGCCGAGGCCTTCCGGCCCGACCTGTGGCGCGGTCTGCCCGTTGGAATCCTCGCCGGAAACGTCTATCTCTGCAGAACGATTTCCGCTGGCGGATTGCCGGCCACGTCGGGGAGTGGCAAGACTCCCTGCAAATCAGATTGCGAGGATGCTGCGATGGAATACCGCGAAATCAGCGCCGACTATTCGGTCTCTGGCCAGATCCAGCCCGAAGACGTCGCCGCCATCAAGGAAGCCGGCTTCAAGAGCGTCATCTGCAACCGGCCCGACGACGAGCAGCCCGGCCAGCCTTCGGCCCAAAGCATCGGATCGGCGGTCGAAGCCGCCGGCCTCGCCTTCCGCTATATCCCCGTCATCAGCGGCCAGATCACTGCAGAGAATGTCGAGGACCAGGCCGAGGCGCTGGACGAATTGGAAGGACCGGTGTTCGCCTATTGCCGCTCGGGCGCGCGCTGCACGAATCTGTACGGGCTGATCCAGCAGTCGAAGGGCTAAATCGGCAACGCGCCGGTTTCCTTCAAAGTTTCAAGCACGATCGCCGTCTTCACATGCTGCACGGATTCGTGCGGCAGAAGCACGCCGTTGACGAACTCCGACAGCGACTTCAGGTCGGGCGTCACCACTTTCAGGATATAGTCCATCTCGCCGGTCAGCGCGTGCGCCTCCTGCACTTCCGGCAGCCGCGCCACCAGTTCGCCGAAGCGTCGCGCATTGTCGCGGTTGTGGGTGGCCAGGGTCACCGAGATGACGTTGACCAGCGAGAAGCCGAGCTTGTCGCGGTCGAGCACCGCCCGATAGCCCTTGATGTAGCCGTCCTCCTCCAGCCGCTGGCGGCGGCGCGAACATTGCGATGCGGAGAGATTTACCCGCTCCGAGAGATCGTTGTTGGTCAACCGCGCATCGCCCTGCAGGAGCGCCATTATCTTGCGGTCAAATTGATCAATACGCGTCTCATCCATGGTTCTGTCTCTCAACATGCATGCTTCGCGCATGACATCATCATTTCAAGCGTTTGAATGCAAGCACCATGCGCCGGCTCCGCGCTATGATGTCATCCGATGGCCTCTTCAGGCCGAGCCAGCTTTGGAGGAATGCCATGGGTCCCTTCCCGCACGACGCCCCGCCCGCCAAAATCAGCAAGGACAACCCGGCCGGCACCGATGGTTTCGAGTTCGTCGAATTCGCGCATCCGGAGCCGCAGAAGCTCGCCGAGTTGTTCACCCGCATGGGCTATGCAGCGGTCGCCAAGCACCGTACCAAGGACATCACCGTCTGGCGCCAGGGCGACATCAACTATGTCGTCAATGCCGAGCCGGGCTCGCATGCCATGAAATTCGCCGACAAGCACGGCCCGTGTGCCGCCTCGATGGCCTGGCGCGTGGTCGATGCCAAGCATGCGTTCGACCATGCCGTCTCGAAGGGCGCCACGCCTTACGAAGGCGAAGACAAGGCGCTTGACGTGCCGACCATTGTTGGTATCGGCGGTTCGCTGCTCTATTTCATCGATGCTTACGGCAAAAAGGGCTCGGCCTACGACGCCGAATTCGAATGGCTTGGTGCGCGCGACCCGCGGCCGCAAGGCGTCGGTTTCTATTATCTCGACCACCTCACCCACAATGTCTATCGCGGCCAGATGGACAAGTGGTGGGATTTCTACCGCGAACTGTTCGGCTTCAAGCAGATCCATTTCTTCGATATTGACGGCAAGATCACCGGCCTGGTCAGCCGCGCCATCACCTCGCCCTGCGGCAAGATCCGCATCCCGCTCAACGAATCCAAGGACGAGACCAGCCAGATCGCCGAGTATTTGAAGAAGTACAATGGCGAGGGCATCCAGCACATCGCGGTCGGCACCGACGAGATCTATGCCGCCACCGACAAGCTGGCCGCCAACGGGCTGAAATTCATGCCCGGCCCGCCTGAGACCTATTACGACATGTCGTACGACCGGGTGAACGGCCATGACGAGCCGATCGAGCGGATGAAGAAGCACGGCATCCTGATCGACGGCGAAGGCGTGGTCGACGGCGGCATGACGAAGATCCTTTTGCAGATCTTCTCGAAAACCGTGATCGGCCCGATCTTCTTCGAGTTCATCCAGAGGAAGGGCGACGAAGGCTTCGGCGAAGGCAATTTCCGCGCGCTGTTCGAATCGATCGAGCAGGACCAGATCAAGCGCGGCGTGATCAAGGTGGATGGCAAGGCGGCATAACGCTCAAATTACCAGCGTTGCAGAAAATGGCGCCAGCGTTGCGCCCAGCCTCCTTCTCCCCGTTCACGGGGAGAAATGCCCGACAGGGCAATGAGGGGCGGCGCCAACATTGGGAGTTGGTCGATCACAACCCCAGCCGCTCGACCTCTGCCTTCCTCAGCTTCGCATCATAGTCGAGCAAAAACTCGTCCAGCTGCGGTGGTACAACCGATGTGCCGGACAGCATCGCATGCACCTGGCCGCGGTGGTGGATATCGTGCAGGAAGACGTGGGCAAGGATGTCGCCGATGCGCTCGGGAATCATGCCGTCCGCGCGCCGGTCGGTGATGACGCGGCGATCGAGATCGGCTTCCGACAGGCCATCGCAGAAGGCTATCAGCCGGCGGTCCGCGGCCATCTGAGCGGCAAACAGCGGCTGCGGTTCGTCGAAGGGCACGAAATCATCATGGGCCGCAGCACCGACGCCGCCCTCTTCGAGAAAATCGAGATAGAGATAATCGACCGCCAGAACATGGTTGAGTGTTGCCTTGATCGACGGGAAAAAGCTGGTGCGCTCGGCCTCGAACTCACCCGGCTTGAGCGCGAGCACGGCACGATAAAGTCGGTCGTTCGACCAGAGATTGTTGCCGGCCATGCGGCGTAGATGATCCAGAAGATTCACCGCTGAAACCTCCGTATCCCCTATCCCTGGTATTTCTCGACCTTCTGCTCGATGGCGCCGAAGATCGAATGGCCCGTACTGTCCTTCATCTCGATGCGTACCGTGTCGCCAAAGCGCAGGAACGGAGTCTTGGGCTCGCCTGACGCAATGGTTTCGATCATGCGCAGTTCGGCGATGCAGGAATAACCGGCCCCGCCGGCCGAGACAGGCTTGCCCGGACCGCCGTCGAGTTTGTTGGAGACGGTGCCCGAGCCGATGATGGTGCCTGCCGCCAGCGGCCTTGTGCGGGCGGCATGCACAATCAGCGCCGGAAAATCGAAGGTCATGTCGACACCGGTATTGGCGCGGCCGAAGGGCTTGCCGTTGAGATCGGCAAGCAACGGCAGGCTGACCTTGCCGCCGTCCCAGGCATCGCCCAGTTCGTCCGGCGTCACCGCGACCGGCGAAAAAGCCGAGGAGGGTTTTGACTGGAAAAAGCCAAATCCCTTGGCCAGTTCCGGCCCGGTGAGCGCGCGCAACGTGACATCGTTGACCAGCATGACCAGCCGGATCGCGGCGCGCGCCTCTTCGAGGCTAGCGCCCATCGGCACGTCGTCGACGATGACGGCGACTTCCGCCTCCATGTCGATGCCGAAGGCTTCGTCGGCCATGCGGATCGGGTCGCGCGGCGCAATGAAGGAGTCCGAGCCGCCCTGGTAGATCAGCGGATCGGTCCAGAAACTCGCCGGCATCTCGACGCCGCGCGCTTTGCGCACCAGTTCGACATGGTTCACATAGGCGGACCCGTCAGCCCATTGATAGGCGCGCGGCAGCGGCGAATGCGCGTCGTGCTCGTGAAAGCGGGCGGACGGCACGGCATTGTTCTCCAGCGATTCCGCTATTGTGCCGAGATGCGGCGAGACCCTGCGCCAATCGTCGAGCGCCGCCTGCAGCGTGCGCGCCAGGAACGAGGCATCGGTGTACTGTGTCAGGTCGCGCGAGACGACGACGAGTTTCCCGTCGCGCGTCCCGTCCTTCAGTGTGGCAAGCTTCATGCGGTTTCCTCTCCTTGTGCGGCTTTGGCGCCGCTTAATTCCACAACAAGGCCGTCGCGGGCGATCGTCAAGTCGCCGGCCCATGTTTTCCTGACAGCGGCAAGCCAGTCCGCCTCGCCGATGTCGGGATCGTCGGCGGGAATGAGGTGGTTGAGCACCAGCCTCTTCACGCCGGCTTCGCTGGCGATACGCCCGGCTTCTTCAGCAAAGCTGTGGCTGGCGAGCAGATGTTCCTTGAGCCGAGCACCATTGCCAGTTCTGGCAACCAGCCGCTCGATGCCCTCCTCCAGCATGGCTTCGTGGACGAGAATGTCGGCATCCTTGGCGAAATCGGCGAGCGGCGGAAAGAAAGCCGTATCGGCGGAGAACACCACGCTTTTGCCGCCTTGGTCGAAGCGCAGGGCAAAACAGTCGGTCACCGGCGGATGATGGACGCGAAGCGCCGTCACCTTCAGGCCGTGTTGATCGAGCACATGGCCCTCGGCGAATTTCGCTGACCAAAACCAGTTCGCGAATATCAGGCCGGCCCTCATCGACGATGCGGATTTCGATGTCGAACTCCACCGCCTGGCAGAAGCGCCGCCAGTAATGGCCGGTGCCGGGCGGGCCGAACACGGTGACAGGCGTCGCCAGCCCCGCCGTCCAGGCGGTGTGGACCAGCGGCCCGAGTTCCAGCACATGGTCGGAATGCAGATGGGTGATGAAGATCAGGTCGAGCGCCTTCAGGCTGATCCCGGCATCGACCAGGCCGCGCGTCACGCCGAGCCCGCAATCGACGACGATGGTCCGCCCTCCGATCTCAAGGAGGGACGAGCTCGGCCACGGCCCGTCTGGCCGCAGCGCCGGGCCGCCCTTCGAGCCCAGCAGCACCAGCCGGTCCGGCATTGGCTTGCCGCTCAAGACCAGTCGCCCTCGGGCGTGCCGTTAAAACGCTTCTTCAGGTCGGCCCAGCAGTCGATGTAATTGTCCTGCCGGGTTTCCAGCTCGGCGCCGTAGCGGGTCAGCATCTGCGGGAAACGGGTCTCGAACATGAAGGCCATGGTGTTGTCGAGCTTGACCGGTTTCAGGTCCGCGCGCGAGGCCTTTTCGAAGCCGGGCGCATCCGGGCCATGGGCCAGCATCAGATTGTGCAGGCTGATGCCGCCGGGAACGAAGCCTTCTTCCTTGGCATCGTACTGGCCGTGGATCAGCCCCATGAACTCGCTCATGATGTTGCGGTGATACCAGGGCGGTCGGAACGTATCTTCCGCAACCAGCCAGCGCGGCGGGAAGATGACGAAGTCGATGTTGGCCGTGCCTTCCTCGCCGCTCGGCGCCGTCAGCACGGTGAAGATCGATGGATCGGGGTGATCGAACAGGATGGCGCCGACCGGCGAAAAGGTCGCCAGATCATATTTGTAGGGCGCGTAGTTGCCATGCCAGGCGACGACGTCGAGCGGCGAATGGCCGATCTCGGTGACGTGGAAATTGCCGCACCATTTCACGATCAGCCGGCACGGCGTCTCCTTCTCCTCGAACCAGGCGCAAGGCGTCTTGAAGTCGCGCGGATTGGCCAGGCAATTGGCGCCGATCGGGCCGCGATCGGGCAAGGTCAGCTTGGCGCCGTAGTTTTCGCAGACATAGCCGCGCACGTCCTTGTCGACCAGCTCGGCCTTGAAGACAAGGCCGCGCGGCAGCACGGCGATCTCGCCAGGCCGAAGCTCGATGACACCCATTTCGGTGACGAAGCGCAAGGCGCCGACCTGCGGGACGACCAGCAACTCGCCGTCCGCATTGAAGAAATGATCGTCGACCATGGAGCGGTTGGCAACATAGACATGGGCTGCCATGCCGGTCTGCCCGAGCACGTCGCCGGCCGTGGTTATGCTGCGCATGCCCTGGATGAAATCGGTCGGCTCCTTCGGCATCGGCACCGGATTCCAGCGATACTGGCCAAGCGCCAGTTCGTGGTCGCCGACATTGGGCGCGGTCTTCCACAGGGGATAGCTCGCTGCCTTGAACCGGCCGGTGTGCTTGACGCTTGGCCGGATGCGATAGAGCCATGAGCGCTCATTGGTGCCGCGCGGTGCGGTGAAGGGCGAGCCGGAAAGCTGCTCGGCATAGAGGCCGTAGGCCGGCCGCTGCGGCGAGTTCCGGCCCTGCGGCAGTGAGCCGGGCAGTGTCTCGGTCTCAAAATCGTTGCCGAAACCCGGCATGTAGGAAAAGGCCATCCGATCCTCCTTGATCCCGGCTCCAAGCTTCACAAAGCCAAGTCTGCCGGTATTGACCAAACTGGTTTCATTTGTAACCATCTAAAATGTAACTATCAACGGCCACGGCGCGCGTCATGGAACCCGACATTCTGGAGCTGGAAAGCTTCCTGCCCTATCGCCTCTACCGGCTTGCCGATGCCGTCAGCCGCGAATTCTCCAGGATCTATCGGGATCGCCACGGCCTGACGCGACCGGAGTGGCGCACGCTTTCAGGCCTCGGCCAGCGCGGCACGATGACGGCGACCGAGCTCGGCGAGCAGTCGGCCATGCACAAGACCAAGGTCTCGCGCGCGGTGGCCGAACTCGAGCGGCGGCGCTGGCTGACGCGCACGCCCGATGAAAACGACCGACGAGTCGAGCACCTGGCGCTGACCAAAGCGGGGCTTGCCGCCTATCGCGAGATGTTGCCGCTGGCGAAGGCGTTTGAAAGGGAACTGCTGGCGAGGCTGAGTGCGGAAGAGCGAGCGGCGATTGTGAATGGGGTGGCGGCGCTGGAGGCAAAACTCATGGGTTGAGATCTTCCCACGGGTTCGGCCGTCGCTGAAATCAGATCTCAAATGCGGCAGGTAACGCCCCTAGACCGTAGTAGGCGCGTTCGGCTTCAATGAAGCCTCTGACACGGCTTCGAAATGCCGCCGGATCATCGATGTAGGCCAGGAGCGCCTGCGCTTGCGAAGCCGCGTGTCTTTGAGCGCTTTCAAACAGCCGCCTTGCTGTTTCAAAATCACCAGCCAAACCAGCCGCCACCCCGGCATGGAATGCTGCCCACTCGCCGTGTGCTCCCGGCTGCAATTCATTCACGAGTATCGTCGCTGTCGCCTGCACGGAAGGGAACATCGATCGGTGAACTTGATCGATTTCGATTGCCTTCTTGGCCATTTTATCAACCGCCAGCAGAAACTGTTCCGGGCTCTCGAACGGTACGAACTGTCCAATGCGCTCAGCACGATCGAAGGTAACGGTTTCCGGGAGCGCCCCCCAAAGCCAGTGAACCGCAAGGTTGAGGTAAGAGCCTTTGGACCAAGAGCTGGGCTGAAATTCGACTACACTTAGCCAGAAGCCGCGATCAGCGATCCAGACACGTGATTGCCCCTTTCGCCGAAATCCGACTGGCTGCAATACGATCTTTGCCTGCGAAGCAATGATACGTCCGTGTTCGTTTTCTGCCATCTCGGGTCCCTATGTGAAACCAATGGGCTCGACCCTACCAATCCATCACCACCTTGCCGGAACTGCCGCTCCGCATCGCATCGAACCCCTCCTGGAAATCGTCGATGCCGATGCGGTGCGTGATCAGGCCCGAAACATCCAGAGGACCCTGGACCAGCGCGATCATCTTGTACCAGGTCTCGAACATTTCGCGGCCGTAGATGCCTTTGAGATGCAGCATCTTGAAGATGACCTTGTTCCAGTCGATCTCGAAGCCGGTGGGCGCGATGCCCAGAATGGCGATCTTGCCGCCATTGTTCATGGTGTCGATCATGTCGCGGAAGGCGGGGGCGGCGCCCGACATTTCGAGGCCGACGTCAAAACCCTCG
The DNA here is from genome assembly GCF_000009625.1 of Mesorhizobium japonicum MAFF 303099. Classification (NCBI taxonomy): domain Bacteria; kingdom Pseudomonadati; phylum Pseudomonadota; class Alphaproteobacteria; order Hyphomicrobiales; family Phyllobacteriaceae; genus Mesorhizobium; species Mesorhizobium japonicum. The sequence goes on along the minus strand of NC_002678.2, from coordinate 6,811,241 downwards.
GTCATGCCGAGCACTGGCATGACATCGCGCAGCTTTTCCTTCGAGGCGTCGACGACATGCTGGACACCGAGTTTCTTCGCCAGCGCCAGCCGCACCGGGTTGATATCGGTGATGACGACTTTTCGCGCGCCCACGCATTGGGCAACGAGCGCGCCCATGATGCCGATCGGCCCGGCGCCGGTGACCAGCACGTCCTCGCCGACAAGATCGAAGGATAATGCCGTATGCACCGCATTGCCCAGGGGATCGAAGATCGCGGCGATCTCGTCCGGCACATCGTCGGGGATCGGCACGACATTGTGTTGCGGGATCGCCAGATACTCGCCGAAGGCGCCGGGGCGGTTGACGCCGACGCCGAGCGTGTTGCGGCAGAGATGCCCTCGCCCGGCGCGGCAGTTGCGGCAGTGGCCGCAGACGATGTGGCCCTCGCCCGAGACGCGCTGGCCGACCTTGTATTCGGTGACCGCGGCGCCAAAATCGGCCACCGTGCCGACAAATTCATGGCCGGTCACCATCGGCACCGGCACGGTCTTCTGCGCCCACTGGTCCCAATTGTAGATGTGCACGTCGGTGCCGCAGATCGCCGTCTTCCTGATCTTGATCAGCACGTCGTTGGGGCCGATCTCCGGCACCGGCACCTCTTCCATCCAGATGCCCGGTTCGGCCTTGGCCTTCACCAGCGCCTTCATCATGTTCGACATTCTTTTGTCCCTTGAATCTCTTGATCCGGAATCGCTTTTCGGCGCCGGCCGCTCAGGCAATCACGCCCAGTTCCCTGCCGACCGCGCCGAAGGCCTCGACCGCCCTGTCGATATCGGCGCTGGTATGCGCCGCCGACATTTGCGTGCGGATGCGCGCCTGGCCTTTCGGCACCACCGGGAAGGAAAAGCCGATGACATAGATGCCGCGCTTCAGCATGCGCGCCGCCATCTCCTGCGCCAGCGTCGCCTCGCCCAGCATCACAGGGATGATCGGGTGGTCCGCGCCGGCCAGCGTGAAGCCGAGCTTGCCCATCTCAGACCTGAATCGCGCCGCATTGGCATAGAGGCGTTCGCGCAAGGCGTCGCCATTGCGGATCAGCTCGAACACCTTGATCGAGGCGCCGGCGATCGCCGGCATAAGCGTGTTGGAGAACAGATAGGGTCGCGAGCGCTGGCGCAGCCAGTCGACCACTTGCCTCTTGCCCGATGTGTAGCCGCCGGAAGCGCCGCCGAGCGCCTTGCCGAGCGTGCCGGTGACGATGTCGACCCTGCCCTCGACGCCGCAATGCTCGGCCGAGCCACGGCCTTGCCTGCCGACGAAGCCGACCGCATGGCTGTCGTCGACCATGACCATGGCATCGTATTTGTCGGCAAGGTCGCAGACGCCCTTCAGGTTGGCGATGATGCCGTCCATCGAAAACACGCCGTCGGTGGCGATCAGCCGGAAGCGGCAATCCCTGGCTTCCTTCAGCCGCGCCTCGAGATCGGCCATGTCGTTGTTGGCGTAGCGGAAGCGCTTGGCCTTCGACAGTCTGACACCATCGATGATCGAGGCATGGTTCAGCGCATCCGAGATGATCGCGTCTTCCTCGCCAAGCAGCGTCTCGAACAAGCCGCCATTGGCGTCGAAGCAGGAGCCATAGAGGATGGTGTCTTCCAGGCCAAGGAAGGACGAGATCGTCGCCTCGAGCTCCTTGTGTTCCTCCTGCGTGCCGCAGATGAAGCGTACCGAGGCCATGCCGTAGCCATAGCGGTCCAGAGCCTGCGAGGCCGCCTTTCGCAGGTCGGCGTTATCGGCGAGGCCGAGATAGTTGTTGGCGCAGAAGTTCAGCACCTTCTCGCCGCCGACCTCGATCTGTGCCGACTGCATCGAGGAAATCACCCGCTCGGACTTGTAGAGGCCGGCCGATTTGAGCCCGGCAAGTTCGCTGTCGATATGGGAGAGAAAAGCTGCGGTCATGATCAGGTCCCGTTTGACGTGGGCAGACTGTCGTCCTGCCCGCGCAAAAAATCCATCGCAAAAGCGACCGGATGGGGTGGGCGGGCAGTATCGGATGTGACGCACGGGCATGGCCCGGGCCACCAGTACACTCGCGCCAACCAATGTTCAAATGCAGGCCGGCGGTGAAAGGAGCCGATAACCATTCCGCGATCTTTCCGTGTCTTCCCCTTGCCATCCGGTTCTCGGTTTCCGGTCCTGTTAACGTTTGCGGTTCAATGGTGGTCATACAGGAATCCGTTGGCGAGAGGGCCGCCCCCGAACATGTCGCAGCAGCCGGTGCAAACCGTTTCAGGCAAGCTCATACTGCTGATCAAGGCCGGCTATTGGCTGGCGCTGCTGATCATCGCCGCCATGGTCGCGGCCTCCTTCGTCCTGCTGCAGCAGACGATGGCCACGCAGCAGCACAACAACACCCTGCTCGATATTGTCGGCACGCAGAAGACCCTGTCGCAGCGCATCGTCTTCCTGGCCAGTGCAACGGGTGCCGCCGCGCGTGACAAGCGACCGGCATTGGTCAGCGCACTGAAGCAGGCCACCGCCGAGTTCGAGACCAACTACGATCTGTTGCTCGAGCAGACCGGCGCGGATCCGCAATCGCCGGCCAAGCTCGATCCGAAGTCGATCGAGAGCGTGCTTTTCGCCAAGCCCTTCCATCTCGATTATTTCTCGGTCGGGCTGATCGCCAATGGCGACCGTCTGATCTCGGCCCTTGAATCGCAACTCAACCTCGACAATGACGGCTACAAGGGCGGCGCCGAACGCGTCAACCTCGATGCCTCGGTCGCCAACGCCACCTTGTCGGGCTATGCCGCACTCGGACAGCGCATCAGCGCCGATGCCGACGAGCGCTCCGAAAAGCTGCTCGCACTCCACCGCACGCTGTTCTACGCCACCCTTGGCGTCATCCTGCTGGTGGCGCTGTTCATCTTCAGGCCGATGTCCAACGCGATCCTGCGCAAGACACGTGAACTGGTCGAGGCGCGCAATTCGATGGCCTTCATCGCGGTTCATGACGGCCTGACCGGCCTGCACAACCGGACCTTCCTGACCGATCATTTCGACACGCTGATCAAGGGCGCGCATCGCCGGCGCGAACGGCTGGCGGTGGTCCAGCTCGACCTCGACCGCTTCAAGCAGATCAACGATACGCTCGGCCACGCCGCCGGCGACTATGTCCTGGTCGTCACGGCCCAGCGCATGCGCGATTCCTGCCGGGCGTCGGATCTGTGCGCGCGCCTCGGTGGTGACGAATTCGTGATGATCCTCAACGGAGCGGGCAGCACCGAAGACATCAACATGCTCGCGCGACGCATCCTGGCGCATATCAACGAGCCGATCGTCTTCCAGGGCACCACCATTCTTCCGGGCGCCAGCGGCGGCATCGCCGTCTATCCGATCGACGCCGACAACGCGCAGGACCTGCTCGTCCATGCCGATCTGGCGCTTTACTCCGCCAAGAAACTGGGCGGCGGCAATTTCTCGTTCTTCTCGGAGGAGTTGCGCCGCGAGCTCGACTACCGCAAGCAGCTCGAACACGACATCAAGGTCGCCATCTCCGAGCGGGCATTCCAGGTCTATTTCCAGCCGCAGGTCTCCTTGACCGATGGCACGATCAGCGGCATCGAAGCCCTGGTGCGATGGAACCATCACGAGCGCGGCATGATCTCGCCGGGCGAATTCATTCCGGTCGCCGAGAAATGCGGCTTCATGCCGGAGATCGGCCGCATCGTAATCGGCAAGGCGATCAACGAAGCCGCCGAATGGAACCGCGCCGGGATTGCCTTCGGGCGGCTTGCCGTCAATGTCTCGGGCACCGAGCTGCGCGAGCACGATTTCGATGCGTTCCTGTTCGAGACGCTGGAAAAGGCCGGACTGCCGCCGCAGAAACTGTCGCTGGAAATCGTCGAATCCGTCATTCTCGACGACGAGAAGACAGGCATCGCGGCGAAGCTGCGTCACATCAGGGCCGCCGGCATCCATCTGGAACTCGACGATTTCGGCACCGGCTATGCGTCGCTCAGCCACGTCAATCCCAATGAGATCGACCGGCTCAAGATCGACCGCCGCTTCGTCCAGAACATCCATGAGAACGGCGACAACTCGAAGATCGTGCGCGCTATTACCGAGCTTGCCCGCGGCCTAGGCATCTCCATCGTTGCCGAGGGTGCTGAAACAGAGGCCGAACTCGACTCACTGATGGCGATCGGCTGCGACCAGGTCCAGGGCTACTCCATCGCCTTCCCGATGCCGCAGGACAAGGCGCTGGAATGGCTGACCGCCCGCATGCCGAAGAAGGCCAAACTGCGGGTCCTGCAGGGCAGCCTGGCGTAGCGGCCTGGCTTGACAACCAGCCGCCGAAATGGCGGCCTGTCGCAAGTGCAATCGGATCGCTGGAGCTTATGACATTCTTTCAGTTTGTCCTGGCGGCCGTTCTGATGTCCGCGCTGCCGGCCCATGGGGCAGATCGCATCATCTATCTCACCTTCGACGACGGCCCGCTGAACGGCACCAGCAACATCCTCGACGTGCTGGAGGCGGAGCAGGTTCCGGCAACACTGTTCATGGTCGGCATGCATGCCGAGGCCGGTGCGTCAAACAAGGCACTGGTGCGGCGCGCCAAGGCGATGCCGCTGGTGACGATCGGCAACCATAGCTACACCCATGCCTATAATCACTACCGGCACTTCTATGGTGATACGGAAGGAGTGGTTGCCGACATGCTCATGGCGAATGTCGTGCTGGGCCTGAAGCCCGCGGTGCATGCGCGACTGCCCGGGCGCGATGTGTTCCGGCTGCCGTCAATGTCAAAGGACGACAACTCGCTCGGCCCCGCGCAAGCCGGCCGCGAAGACCCCGACTACGAGTTCGTCGCTGCTTCCGGCTTCTATCTCTATGGCTGGGATCACGAATGGGTGCACAAGGACAGCGGCGAGCCGGTACAGAGCGTCGATCATCTGGTCAGCGAGATCGATCATCTGTTCGGCTATGGCCACTTCGCCAAACCGGGCAAGCTGATCCTCTTGATGCATGACGAGATGTTCCAGGACGGTTTTGACGGCAAGACGAAGCTTACCGACCTGATCACCGCGCTGAAGCTGCGCCACTACGCCTTTGGAACGATCCCGAACTATGACCACTGAGCCAATGGTCCGGTATTCCTAGCTTTCGACATTGTAGCGCAGCGCAGCCAGTACCTGCGCAAACTCCGCCAGGCGCTCGTCCGGCAGTCCTGTGCGAAGCCGCTTGTCGAAGGCAAGCGCGGCCTGCCGCAACGTCTCGAACAGCGCTTCTCCCGCTTGCGTCAACTCAACCAGATGAACCCGGCGGTTGACGGGATCGCGGCGGCGCGTCAGCAGACCCTGTGCTTCCATCGCGTTGAGGTGGTGGGTCAGAGTCGCGCCCTGGATGCCGATCATGCCGGCGAGTTCGCGTTGATTGGCGAGCTCGCTCGACTTGACCGACAGCAGCGTGAGCCAAACCGGCAAAGTGCCGCCCGCTTCGACCAAAGCGGCGTCAAAGGCCTGGGCGACAAGTTTGGCGGTGCGGCCGAGATTCATGCCGATTGGCGGGCGTTCAAAAGGCGTCATTGCCGGACACTAGACGGTGTTTTTCCCAGATGGAACTGACTCTGCATTTATACATTGACATCTAACTGTTAGATATCTAATTGTTAGATGTCCTGCAGATGAGAGAGGAGAGCCGTCATGCAATATGTCTACATCGTCGTCATCGGTCTACACGTCATGGCAGGGGTGTTCTGGGCCGGCACCACCGTCACGCTAGCCCGCGATCCCGAGATCAAGGCGGAACGCTTCATCCGGCCGCAGCTGGGCGCTGCCGGCATGGTTTTTCTGACGGGCGCGCTGCTGTGGTATTTCTTCCATGGCGCCTATTTCGGCTCGATGGAAATGGTGCTTGCACTCGGCATCCTCGCGGCTTTCGCCGCCGCCGGCGTGCTCGGCGCCATGGTCAGGGCGCCGAGCCGGCAGCTTGCCGGCGCCAATGCGGAAATTGAAACGCGACTGCGCGCCAGAATGGCCATGGGCGAACGCATCGCTGCGTGGCTGCTGGTGGTCACGGTGCTGTGCATGGCGATCGCCAGGATGGTCTGAGCAGCCCCCCAGTTCACTAATCGCACGTTATCCGGCGATGAGCCAATGACGTGCGGGCGCGCGGCCAGGCCGGCATACATGGGCTCTCGTATGCAGGTCCGACCGCGCGCCACCAACATTGGCAATTCCGACGGCTTGGGCGGATTGCGCGTCAGATCCGCAGGCCGAACCTGATGCCGTCATAGATGGCGGCGTGAATGTTGCGCGAGGCGACCGCATCGCCGATACGCAGCAGCACGAAACCTGCTTCGGGATTGCGGACCGGGAAAATGTCGCCGCCGCCGACCAGACGTTCGTAGTCGATCGCGCCGCCATTCTTCGAAAGCGGCTTCAGGCTGAGGTAGAGATCATCGAGCGGCGCCGTGCCGTGCTCGACCACCACCTGGTCGACCCTGCGCTCCCCGCGCCAGCCGTCGGCAAAGTCCGAAGCGAGTTCGGCGACCAGTTGATTGCCTTCGCGCCGCACCGAGCGCAGGCGCGTGTTGATGGTGATGGTGACGCCTCTTTCCTGGAAAGCGCGCATATAGGGCACGTGGTTCATGCCGCCCATTTCGGGGGCAAAGAAACGCTCCGGCGAAACCAGTTCCAGCTTCGAGCCCGCATTTGCGATCAGCTCGGCCGCGCCCATGCCCTGATGGCCGCCATTGTCGTCAAAGAGCAGCACGTTCTCGGCAGGCTTGACGCTGCCGGCCATGATGTCCCAGCTCGACGTGACGAGATTGTCGCCGGCCGACAGCGGCGGATTCTGCGGCAGGCCGCCGGTGGCGACGATCACCACATCGGGTGCTAGTGCCAAAATATCGTCCTTTTCCGCCCAGGTGTCGTAGCGGATCTCGACGCCTAGCCGGTCGAGTTCGGCAAGCCGCCAGTCGATGATGCCGATCAGTTCCTTGCGGCGCGGATTCTGCGTTGCCAGACGTACCTGACCACCCGCTTGCGAGGACGCCTCCAGGATCGTGACCTGATGGCCGCGCTCGGCTGCGACACGCGCCGCCTCCAGTCCGCCGGCGCCGGCACCGACGACGACGACTTTCCGCTTGGGGCCTTCGGTCTTGACGATGATATGCGGAATCTCGGCCTCGCGGCCAGTCGCCGCGTTGTGGACGCAGAGCGCCTCGCCGCCTTCATAGATGCGATCGAGACAATAGGTGGCGCCGACACAAGGGCGGATCTCGTGCTCGCGGCCTTCCATCACCTTCCTGATGATGTGCGGATCGGCAATGTGCGCACGGGTCATGCCGACCATATCGAGCTTGCCGGTGGCGATCGCATGGCGCGCGGTGGCGACATCCGAGATGCGCGCCGCATGAAAGGTCGGGAACTTCGTTGCCGCCCTCACCTCGCCGGCGAAATCGAGATGCGGCGAAGACCGCATGCCGGTCACCGGAATGACCTTGGTCAATGCCGCATCGCTCTCGATCGAACCGCGGATGATGTTGAGGAAATCGACCTTGCCGGAGCCGGCCAGCCGCCTGGCGATCTCGATACCTTCCTCCTTCGACAGGCCTTGCGAAAAATCCTCGTCGGCGACCATACGGATGCCGACGACGAACTTCTCGCCAACCGCTGCGCGCACCGCATCCAGCACCATGTTGGTAAAGCGCAGGCGATTGTCGAGCGAGCCGCCATACTCGTCGTCGCGATGATTGGTGGCCGGCGACCAGAAGCCGTCCATCAAATGGCCGTAAGCCTCGAACTCGATGCCATCGAGGCCAGCGGCCTGACAGCGCTGGGCGGCCGACGCATAGTCGGCAACGATGCGTTCGATGTCCCAGTCCTCGATGGTTTTTGGGAAAGCGCGGTGCGCCGGCTCGCGCACCGGCGAGGCCGAGAGCACCGGCAGCCAGTCGGCCTTGTTCCAGCCGGTTCGGCGGCCAAGATGGGTGATCTGGATCATCACCTTGCAGTCATGCTCGTGGCAGGCCTCGGCGAGTTCGGCCAGCCAAGGCACGATGCGGTCGTCATAGACATGCAGATTGCCGAAGGCCGCGGGACTGTCGCGCGAAACGATCGCCGAGCCGGCGGTCATGGTCAGCGCCATGCCGCCTTTGGCCTTCTCGGCATGGTAGAGCCGGTAGCGCTGTTTCGGCATGCCGTCCTCGGAATAGGCCGGCTCGTGGCTGGTCGACATCACCCGGTTCTTCAGCGTCAAATGCTTGAGCTGGTAGGGCTGGAGAAGCGGGTCGTTGCTGGTCATCGTCTTCCTGCGGTTTCAAATTGGAGCAGCAGGTGCTGCCGCATTTCCTATTTAAGCATCGGATTCGTCCGAAAACCGCTGCGCACTTTTCAGTCCGATGCTAATGAGCGGCAAATTCGAAGGAACCCCGCCCATGATCGATACCAAAACCCTTACCCAGCTCGGCGCGCACGTCGAGACGCCACAGAGCCCCGAAGCAGCGGTCCTGGAAACCGTGCCGTTTTCGCGCGGCGACGGCCCACCGGCGATCGTGCGCTTCACCTGCCCGGAATTCACCTCGCTTTGCCCGGTGACCGGCCAGCCGGATTTCGCCCATATCGTCATCGACTACGCACCCGATGCGGCTTTGGTGGAATCGAAGTCGCTGAAGCTGTTCATGACCTCGTTTCGCAACCACGGCGCCTTCCATGAGGATTGTACCGTCATGATCGGCCGCCGCATCGTTGCAGCAACCAAGCCGCTATGGTTGCGCATAGGCGGCTATTGGTATCCGCGCGGCGGCATTCCGATCGACGTTTTCTGGCAGACCGGCGCTCCACCTGAAGGCGCCTGGCTGCCGGACACGGGCGTCGCCCCTTATCGCGGGCGCGGCTGAGCCGCCGGTTCACTCGCACTGATACTGGCTGAGCGCCCATTCGCCGGTCACCGACAGAAGGTCGGAAATCTTCCAGTCACCGCCAACCTTCTTGAGCTTCCATTCGAGACGGTGCTGGTGACCTTCGACGACGAAGGCGACGACCACCTTGGCTTGATCGCCGTTCACGGCCTCGATGCTTTTCAGGCTCTTCTCGATTGCGAGCTTATCGTAGTCGGCATTGTCGAGCGCCATATTGGCGTCGAGGCATTCGCCCTGCCCCGACGCCCGCAGCGCATCGCTCTTGTCGAGCACCGTCTTGGCCGGATCGACAAAATTCTTGCGCTGGGCTGGATCGAGTTCCAGCCCAATATGTTCGTAGAACGGCCTGACCACTGCCGTCGGCGATCCCGGCAACACGGGCGCGGCCGGCTCGGACGGCGGCCATGCCAGGGGTGGCGTTGCCGGTTCCACCGCGCCGCCTGGTGCATTCGCGGGCGGCGACCCACCGTCGCCCGGCGCGGTCTGCGCCGGGGCGTTTGCCGGCGGGGCGCCAAACAGCCCCTGTGCGGCGGCGCAGGACCCTGCCAAAACGCACGCGGTCACCAGGGCCATAAAACGGGCCATTGCATCACTCCAGGCTTCGAACGGTCATGCGTTCAGGCGGGCGGAATGTCCAGCCTTTGGTCGTCGAAACCTGGTCACCAAGATGCAGAATTCGAGGAAGCCAACAAGCACTTCGCTCGCGCGAAGCATTCTGCCAGCACCAAGAAACTTGCAGCCATGTCTGGCTGGCGGGTTTTTTGCGTATAGTGTGCCAGTACCCTGCCAGATTCCGTCAACAAGGAAGACTGTCTTTTGAACTATCTAGACGCCTTGGGGCTGACCCATGAAACGCTTCGGCCGGCAAACTATTGCGAGATCGGCTGCAGACTGGGCTATAGCCTGGCTCTATCGAGAGTTCCGGCCATCGGCATCGATCCCGACTATGAGATCAAGGTCGCGTTGACCGCCCCCACGCGGTTGTTCAACACCACCAGCGACAGTTTCTTCGCACGCGATGACGTAGCGCAAATCCTCGGGGCCCCCATCGATTTGGCGTTCATCGACGGGTTGCATCTTGTCGAATTCGCTCTGCGCGATTTCATGAATCTGGAGAAGCATGCCAGTCCAGACAGCGTCATTGTCATTGATGACCTGCTGCCACAGCACATGGACTACGCATCGCGGCAACGCAATACAACTATCTGGACTGGTGATGTCTATCGCCTGGTACCTATTCTTCGCCACTACCGGCCCGATCTGGACATTCGGGTTTATGATGTCGACATGAAGGGTTTCGGCCTGGTGACCCGGCTCGATCCATCGTCGGACGTGCTCGCCGGCAACTATGGCGCCATCGAAGCCGACATATTGGCTGGGAAGTGGTCATTCCCAACCGCTGCAGCCATCCGCGACCACATGCAGCCACGCGCCACGGATCTGTTGGCTAACGATCTTGGGATCATCGCGGCACGGCGCACGGCCAAGGCGTCGAAGCAATCGGACCGGCGCGCGGCGCCAGCATTGCCGCAGCGCAGGCCGCGTCTCTCGGTCATCATCTGTGCCTACGATATGGCGCGCGAGGCACCCCGCACGATCCTGTCCGCGACCGCTCCCTATCAGAAGGGACTGAAGGAGGATGAATACGAAGTCATCGTCGTCGACAACGGTTCGAGCACGCCGCTCACATACGACAATCTGCCGCCAAATGCGCAAATCGTGAGAGCGCCAGACCCCAGGCAATCGCCGGTGTTTGCTTTGAATTGGGCTGCCCGCGAAATCGCCAAAGGGGAGATTTTGTTGTTTGCCATCGATGGCGCCCGCATATTTTCCGAGCGACTGATCGATGAGACTGTAAAAGCTCATGACAGGATGGAGGATGCCTTTGTGTTCTCGCTGTCCTGGCACATTGGTCCCAAGGTGCAGATGCAGTCGGTGCCGGAAGGATATGGGGCAGAGATCGAAGATGGATTGATCCGTGCCGTGCGCTGGCCCGACGAGTCGGACGGGCTGTTCGGGATTTCGGTATTAGCCGGCTCCTCAAGCAATGGTTTCTTCGGCGACATCACGGAAAGCAATTCTTTCTCGATAAGCCGCACATTGTTCGACCGACATGGCGGCTTCGACGAACGTTTCACGTCCCCAGGCGGAGGCTTGGCAAATCTCGAGATATTTCGTCGCTACGTGACGCGCCCTGATGCGCGCAATGTCTGCCTGCTCAGCGAGGGGACGTTTCACCAGGTCCATGATTCCGTGGCGACCTCGGGCAAAAACAGGTGGGAGGCTTTTGCCAGCGAATACGAGGCAATCTTTGGCGGTCCCTATCTCAGACCTTCATATCATTGCTTTTATCAGGGAAAGCCGCGCGCCGGTATGGTTCCATTTATCCTGCAATCGCTTCAGGGTTGATTGCCGGTCGCCGGCGAAACGCGATCGATCGGGTTTCAAGATGTTCCTTGCGGCTAGGCAGCCTGAAGGCTGCCAGCGCGGCGCCATGCAGCACCGAAACCGAGTGGCTAGCTGAAGCACCCCCAAAGTCCGTGGAAAGCTTGGTCTGCAGATCTTACTGCATTCCACCGGACAGCGAGCACAGCCCGGTGGAATGATCTGTCATGCAACAAGAACGCTTATTGCAGCGGCGCACCTCCAGGTCCAGGGAATGCCGTCAGCGGCGTGCCATCCGAGACATTTCCGGAAATCATGTTGTTCTTGAACGACTGCACCACACCCGATCCGCTAGAGCCGACGCCGGTCAAGTTGGCGAACACGGTCGATCCGCCAAGAGTGACGATCGAACTTCCGGCGCCGCTGGCAGCCGCACCATTGGCATTCACGCCCACGCCGGCATTGGATGACACCGTCGTATTTGTTACCGTGGCGCGGACCGGGGAGGCTGCGGCAACCGTCTTTACGGTCACGCCGTTGCCGCCGTTCCCGCTGACCAGGCTAGCTGTCAACGCCATATTTATGGCCAAGGTGTTACCCGTCCCGTCGACGGTGATGCCGGTGCCGTTGTTTGTGACCTCCGTTCGCGTGAGCGCAGCGTTTATCCCAACGGCGCCAGTCGTCTTGATCAGGATGCCATTCGTGGCTGCCTCGGATATCCGGGTATTGCTGATATAGATTTCGGTAGGTCCGTTCGGCGCGACTTCCACGCCCTGGCCGGTGACCCGCTGGATGATCGAATCCTCGATATGCAGTTGGCCCTGACCAAGAAAGCGTACGCCATTCAGGCCTGTGCCCACGCCATCGATATCCAGCCCCCTGAGATGCACAACGCTTCCAGCCGGAGCGTTGACAACGACACCATTGGTTCCGGCGGAGAGAACCCCACCTTCCGTATATACACAGTCGATCGTAATCGACTTGATGATTGTCACGGCGCCGAAACCACCCGGATCGAGGCAGTTGATCTCCCCGCTGACAGCCGTCTTCGAGATTGCCCCGGCAAAGGTCTTGCAAGGCGCCGTGCGGCTACACGGATTGGCGTCGTCACCAACGCCGGAAACCCAGGTCCGCGTCGCCTGCGCGGAAGCCGGCGTGGTGATCACCGCCATTGCCAAAGCGAGAAACAGCGAAGATAATAGGTAGCCTAGAATTTTCATGATCATTCCCCCTAAATGGAACAAGAGATTCGTTCACAACCAAGCGGAGGAAGTCTAGCGCTTCGCCTTGTCAAAAGCAACGTGACGTCAAAACCGGATCGCTGATTTGAATTTCTCGTGCGCGCGGCGATTCGCCAAGCTACGCGCCACCATTATACGTTTGTTACATCGCCTTCACACTACATTCGAAGCGCTCGGCGTTCCACGAAATTTAGAAAACTTCACGCGCCGGGGATGCCGCGTAGCGACGCGAAACCGCCGATACGACGCCCCGGCCGGAACGGCCGAGGCCACGGCAATCACTCCGGATCTTGGCCCGCCATGCATTCGAGCTGGCTCAGCGTCCAGTCGCTGGTCTTCGAAGCAATGTCCGATACCTTCCACTTGCCGTCGACCTTCTTCAATGACCAGTGCATTTCGCGTTGCGAATCGTCTCCGTCCGAAAACAGCTTGAAGCTTGCCACCACTTGCGCCGTGTCGCCATCCACCGTCTCGGACAATTTCAGGGTCTTGGAGACCGTCTTCTGATCGAAATCCTGCGCATCAAGACCGGGATCGAAATCGATGCAGGCGACCTGGTCGGGATTCTTCTTGGTCGCCTGGTCGTTGAGATCGAACAGCTTCGTCACCGGCGCGGTGAAGCGATCCCGGTATTGTGCATCGGCCTCGAATTTGACCGCCGGAACATAGAAGAACTTCACGGCGTCCGACGCCGGCCCGGCAAAGGCGGCCGCGGGCAAGGCTGTCAATAGGGCGGCAAGGAGCACTGTCCGTCTCATGCAGAATCTCCGGCTCTTGGTGGCTTGAAACAATCAACACCACGCATCCTGCATACCGGCTTTTTTGCTGCTCATGAAGCCCCTGCCCGGCCTCCTTTCAGCCGTCGAGCCAGACGTTCTGGAAGTCCATTTCGTAGGTCTGGTGCATCCCGTAGTTCTTCACCTTCTTGTTCATGTGGCAGTAGAGCTTCTGCCAGAACGGCTGGATGATGACGCCGGAGTCCTGCAGGATCTGCTCGACATCCTTCATCACCTCCTTGCGCTTGGCTGGATCGGCCAGTGACAGCGCCTGCTTCAGCTTGGCGTCGAAATCCGGGTTGGCATAGGCCGTTTCGTTCCACGCCTCACCCGAGCGATAGCCGAGCGCCAGCACCTGCACGCCGAGCGGGCGCATGTACCAGATGGTCATCGAATAGGGATATTTCGTCCAGTCGTTCCAGAAGGTCGATCCCGGCAGAACGGTACGCTTCACCTTGATGCCGGCGTCGCGCAACTGGCCGGCGATCGCATCGCCGGTGTTCTTCTGCCATTCGTCTTCTACGGTGATCAGCTCGTGCTCGAAGTCGGCCTGTCCGGCGTCGGCCATCAGCTTCTTGGCGGCGGCGGCATCCCGCGTCTTCTTGGGCAGCGGATAGTATTCGGGGTGGATCGGGGCGACGTGGTGGTTCTCGCCAACCGTGCCGAGCCCGGCGTAGCCCAGCTGCATGACGGCATTGTTGTCGACGGCCATCTGCAGCGCATTGCGCACCCGCTGGTCGTCATAGGGCTTATGGGTGATGTTGGTGCGGGCAACGAGCGTGGTCGCCGTCGCGACCTCCGATTTCACCAGACCCATCTTGTCTAGGGGGTCGATGAAGTCAGCCGGCGTTTCGAAATCGAGGTCGATCTCGCCGGACTCGAAGGCATTCAGCGTGGCGTTGAAGTCAGTGCCGTAGTCGGTGAATTCGACGCTGTCGAGTGGCGCTTCGCCGCCCCACCACTTGCCGTTCTCGCGGCGCTTGACGACCGCCTTCGCACCGACTGCATAGGACACCAACTCGAAAGGTCCGGTCCCGATCGGTTTCTTGATCGGATCGGCGCCGTCCTTGTCGAAGTCACGGTGCACGACCAGCGCGGGATAGTCGGTGAAGCCGGGTATGATCGCGATGTCAGGTTCGGAGAGCTTCAGCTTGACCGTGTTGTCGTTGACCTTGGTGATCGCACCGTCCTTGGCCTTGCCGCTCTTCGGATCGATCAGCGCGCCGACGCGCGCGGCCATGGAATTGCCGGAGGCACCCTTCTCGCACCAGCGGTTCAGATTGGAGACCACGTCGTCGGCGTTGAAAGCATCACCATTGTTCCAGGTTACGCCCTTGCGAAGATGCAGCGTATATTCGGTGGCGTCGTCATTAACGTCCCAGCTTTCGAGCAGGACCGGCTCGAAAGTGAACTGCCTGGTATAGCGGACGAGCGGCTCCAGCCAGGTCCGGGTGACGTTCGCCATTTCCGTCCAGTCATATGTGCGCGGGTCCTTCTGCGCCTTGACCGACATCGCGACGCGCAGCGTTCCGCCCTTCTTCGACTCCTCGGCCAGGGCCTGTCGCGGCGCGGCAAGACCGATCATGCCATAAGCAAGAGCCGTCGATGCGCCGAAGGCGCTTGCCAGCGCCAGAAATTCACGCCGGTCCATGCGGCCGGCGCGTGCCTCCTGCGCCATGGCCTCGATAGCGCTCGGGACGCGATCGCCATTGCTTCTGAAAAGCGTCATTTTCTTCCTCCCTTATGGTTCCCGTCGGGTCTTCGCCCTTTTCCGTTAACTCACCGTGTCAGGCAGCTTCTCCTCGCGCCGCGCGATCAGATCCCTGAGACCTTCGGCAACCCCCTCATCGAGCTTCGGTTCCTCGTAATCGGCGAGCATGTTGCGTGCTTTCTCACGGCCGCGCGTGTCGTGGTCCTTCGCCCCTTCGGCATTCCATTGTTCATAGGAGTTGAAATCCATGATCGAGGGCATGAAGAAGGCAGACTCGAAATGTTCCAGCGTGTGCTGGGTGCCGAGGAAATGGCCCTGCGGCCCAACCTCGCGGATCGCCGCCATGGCTTCCTTGAAATCGTCGAAGGAGAGCCCACCGGCATATTTGTACCAGCCGACAAGCTGCTCGCAGTCGGTGGCGAATTTCGAATAGCCGCAGGTCAGCCCGGCTTCCAGCCAGCCGGCGGAATGCCAGATGTAATTGGCGCCGGACAGGATGGCGGCATGCATGAGCATATTCGCCTCGTAGCCCGCCTGGGCATCGTTCAGCTTGGAGCCGACATGGAAGCCAGAGGTGCGCCACGGCAGCCGGTATTTCCGCGCCAGTGCGCCCATCAGATACATCATCTGGGCGGCCTCCGGCGTGCCGCCCATCGGCGCGCCGGTCTTCATATCGACCGTGACCATGAACTGGCCGTAGACCTGCGGCGAGCCTGGGCGAATGAGCTGGGTCAGCGCCACGCCGGCAAGCGCCTCTGCGTTGACCTGCGCCACCGCGCCGACGGCGGAAGCCGAGGTCGAAGCGCCGCACAGCGCGAAAGGCGCCAGGATCAGCGGCTGGTTGTGGCTCGCGTAGACCCGCATGGCGTCGATCATGGTGGCATCCCACACCAGCGGCGAATTGCAATTGGTGATCGCCACCAGCACAGGGTTGTCGCGGACGAACGCCTCGCCGAAGACGATGCCAGCCATCGCCATCGTGTCCTCGGCGCGCTCCTTCGACGTCACGATGCCCATGAATGGCTTGTCGGAATGCTTGAGCGCCGAGTGGATGATGTGCAGATGCCGTTTCGGCACCGCGATTTCCATCGGCTCGCAGATGACCGAGCTCGAGGAATGCAGCGCCGGCGCCATATAGGCCATTTTGTGGAAATTGTTGAGGTCGGCGAGCGTGCCATAGCGCCTGTTGTTGTCGAGGTCGCGGACGTAGGGCGCGCCATACATCGGCACGAAAATCGAGTTCTTGCCGCCGACGCGCACCGTGCGCTCGGGGTTGCGTGCATGGAGCGTGAACTCCGACGGAACCTTCGAGACGAGCTCCATCAGCAGCGCGCGGTCGATGCGGACACGCGTCTCCCTGACATCGGCGCCGGCGGCCTTCCAAAGCTCGATCGCGCCGTCGTCGCGGAATTCGCAGCCCACCTCCTCGAGGATCTTGAGCGATTCCTCGTGGATCAGTTCCACCGCCTCGTCCGGAACCATCTGATAGACGGGAATCTTGCGCACCAGGGTCGGGAACGAGGTTATCGGCGCCCCTCGCAGGGCTTTGCGCCCCAGGCGGCCGCCGCTTCGGCGGCTGGTGTTTTCGGTCAACTCAGCGGCCGGCGCGTTCATGACAACTCCGTCTTTCCATCTGCGTCAATTTAGTAAGACCAAACATGGCTGTGACGGTGGAAAATCCTGATCTTCTGTATAAGCTACGCTTATGCGAAGCCTTCGCCACCTCCTGCCCTCCGCCGGCAGCCTGATCGTCTTCGAGGCGGCCGGCCGGCTGTCGAGCTTCACCGCCGCCGGACGCGAGCTCGGCATGACGCAGGCCGCCGTCTCCTACGCGGTGCGTGGGCTGGAAGAGCAGCTCGGCGCCAAGCTGTTCCAGCGCCGCCACCGGCAGGTCAGCCTGACCGAGGCCGGCGAACGCTTCCACGCCGATGTCTCGCTGGGGCTATCGCATATCCGCAAGTCGGCCGAGGATCTGCGCCTGCAGGCAACCGGCGGCCATGTAACGCTCGCCGCCTCGACCGCCTTCGGCTCGTTCTGGATGATGCCGCGCCTGCAGCAGTTCCGCGACGAATTGCCGGGCATCGACCTGCGCATCCAGACCGCCGACCGCGACCTCGACATCATTGCCGAAGGCATCCCGCTCGCGGTGCGCGGCGGCGAGCCCCGGGACTGGCCGGACTACCATTCGCTGCCGCTCGCCGACGAGGAGATCTTCCCCGTCGCCGGCACCAGTTACCTGGCCAAATTCGGCATGCCGAGGGCTGTCGGGGAACTGGCCACACACCGGCTTATTCATCTCGAGGAGCCGTACCGCGAGGCGGCCAGCTGGGACGAATGGTTCCAGTCAGCCGGCGGCAGCCTCGGTGACACCGCGCGCGGCCTGCGCATCAACGATTACGGCCTGGTGATCCAGGGCGTGATGGAGGGGCAAGGCATCGCGCTTGGCTGGCGGCACCTTGCCGAACGGCTGCTGGCGACGGGACTGCTGGTGCAGGTGACGGACCACGTGCTCAAGACCGGCAAGGCCTTCTATATCGTCTGGCCGAAGAACCGGGAACTCAGCGACAATGCCCGCAAGGTCAGGGATTGGCTGGCGGCGCAGGCGTAAGTCGTTTCACGGCAGGTTCGCCCTCGCCCGCGCGACACGAATCCGCCTATACTGTCGCCATGCCCATTCGCCAGCTTTCCGAAACGATGATCAACCAGATCGCCGCCGGCGAAGTCATCGAGCGTCCGGCGAGCGTGGTCAAGGAGCTGGTCGAGAATGCTCTCGATGCCGGTGCGTCCCGGGTCGAGGTTGTCACGGCAGGCGGTGGGCTGAACCTGATCCGCGTCACCGATGACGGTTCCGGCATCCCCGAACCGGAGCTGGCGCTGGCGATTGCGCGCCACTGCACCTCCAAGCTCGCCGAGGATATCAACGACATCCGCTCGCTCGGCTTTCGCGGCGAGGCGCTGCCGTCGATCGGCTCGGTGTCGCGGCTGTCGATCCGCTCGCGCACCGCTTTGGGCGACAGCGCCGCCGAGATCGGCATCGAGGGCGGCCGCGTACTCCCCGTCAGGCCCGCGGCGGCCAATCGCGGCACCACGGTCGAGGTGCGCGACCTGTTCTTCGCCACGCCGGCGCGGCTGAAATTCATGAAGGGCGAGCGCGCCGAAAGCTCGGCCACCAGCGATGTGGTCAAGCGCATCGCCATTGCCTTCCCGGCCGTGCGGTTCACTCTGGCCGGTTCGGACCGCTCGACGCTGGAATTGCCGGCGACCGACGACAGTCCGGAAGGCAGCCTGCGCCGCGTCGCCCAGGTGATGGGGGCCGAGTTTCCCGACAATTCCATCGCCATCGACGCGATGCGCGAAGGCGTGCATCTGACCGGCCATGTCTCGATCCCGTCCTTCAGCCGCGCCAACGCGCTGCAGCAATACGCCTATGTCAATGGCAGGCCGGTGCGAGACAAGCTGATCGCCGGCGCCATCCGCGGCGCCTTCGCCGACGTGCTGCCGCGCGACCGCCACGCAGTGACGGTGCTGTTCCTGACGCTCGATCCGGCCATCGTCGACGTCAACGTCCATCCCGCCAAGGCCGATGTGCGCTTCCGCGATCCGGGCCTGGTGCGCGGGCTGATCGTCGGCGCCATCCGCCAAGCATTGGCCGATGCCGGCATCCGCTCGGCCACCACGGGAGCCGCCGGCATGATGGCGGCATTCCGGCCGGGAGCGGCATCCTATAACCACGGCGGCCCGGCCAATGGCCATCGCAGCTACGAAGCAGCTTATCGCGCGTCCGGCTCCGCCGGCTTCGACCCCGCGCGCTCGCCGCAGCGGCCGCTCGACATGCAATTCGGAGACTTCGAACGCGCCGGCGCAAGGCATGGCGGGTTTAGCGAACCCGGTCAGGCGGCTTTCGACACCGGCCCGCTTGTCAGCGCCGATGCGCGCGTCGGGCAGAACGAGACGACGGAGACGCTGCTCGGCACGGTGCTCGGTGCGGCACGCGCGCAGGTGCATGAGAACTATATCGTTGCGCAAACCAGGGATTCGCTCGTCATCGTCGACCAGCACGCGGCGCATGAACGGCTGGTCTATGAGGCGCTGAAGAACGCGCTGCATTCGCGCCCCGTGCCCTCGCAGATGCTGCTTCTGCCTGAGATCATCGACCTGCCGGAAGAGGATGCCGAGCGGCTGGCCATGCATTCCGAAACGCTCGCCCGCTTCGGCCTCGGCATAGAGCGTTTCGGCCCGGGCGCCGTTGCCGTGCGCGAGACGCCGTCGATGCTGGGCGAAACCAATGTCCAGCAATTGGTGCGCGACCTCGCCGACGAAATCGCCGACAACGACACGGTCGAGACGCTCAAAGAGCGGCTGGACAAGATCGCCGCCACCATGGCCTGCCACGGCTCGGTGCGTTCCGGCCGGCTGCTCAAGGCCGAGGAGATGAACGCGCTGCTGCGCCAGATGGAGGCGACACCGGGATCCGGCACCTGCAACCATGGCCGCCCGACCTATATCGAGCTCAAGCTCGCCGATATCGAGCGGCTGTTCGGGCGGCGGTGAGCCTGTGAGCGGCGAGTCGACGGTCCTGTTCCAGTTCGAAGCCGAGGTGATCCACTGGAGGGGCCCTTCGCCATATTTCTTCGCGCCGATACCCGAGCCCCATAGCGAAGAGATCAAAAAAGTCGCGAAGTTCGCGACCTATGGCTGGGGGGTGGTCCCTGTCGAGGCGACCATTGACGGCTTCATGTTCGGCACATCCCTGTTTCCCAAGGACGGAAGCTATCTTTTGCCCCTGAAGGACGACGTCCGGCGCAAGTGCAATCTAACGGCAGGCGATTCGATTTCCGCTTCCATCGCGATACACCTTCGCGGACGATAACGCGGCCCGTGGGGGTCAAAAATTCCGGCGGCTCTCGTCTTGATTCGGGAAAGGCAGGCAACCCTTTGATCTAACGCTTCAAATTCACCACGATGACGCCGCCGAGCGCCAGCGCGCCGCCGAGGATGCCGAGCAGGGTCGGCACTTCGCCCAGCCAGAAGAAGCCGATCAGGGCGGACATGGGCGAGACCAAATAGAGGAAGTTCGAGGCACGTGCGGCCGGCAGACGCGATAACGCGGTTGCCCAGGCGGCATAGGCGATCAGGCTGGGCACGATGCCAAGAAAGATGACGGCGCCGAGACCGGCGGTGTTGGCGACGGCTGCCTGCGCAAAACCGCTCGGCAGAAAGGGGGACAGACAAAGGGCTCCGAGCACCATGTTGGAGGCCGAGATGGTCAGCGGATGATGGCGTGCAAACAGGGGCTTCTGGACGATGGTGTTGACGGCCGAACAGAGCGCGGAGCCAAGCACGAGCAATGCGCCAGCATTGAAATGCAAGCCTTGTCCGTCTGCCATTGCTATGACGCCGATGCCGGCGAAGGATATCGCCGTGCCAGCCCAGGCCCACCTTGAAAAACGCTCGCCCAGTAGCGCCATCGCCATGATGGCCGTGAAGATCGGGCTGACATTGATGATGAAGCCGGCGGCACCGGCCGAGACGGTCAGTTCGCCGAAGTTGAGCATGGCGGTGTAGAGCGCGACGAAAATTGCCCCGCCAAAGACGAGGCGCCACACCTCGTCGAGCCTGGGCAGCGCCGGACGCTTGACGGCAAGGAAGATCGCCGCCGGCACCGCGGCGATGGCGAAACGCAAGGCGCCAAGTTCCAGCGGCCCAAAGGCGGCAAGGCCGGCGCGGATGGCCGGAAAGGCGGAGGCCCAGCCGACCACAGTCAGCGCCACGGCGATGGCGGCCGTGGTGTCCATCCGCTGTGTCTGATTCAACGTGCCCGTCATCGCGCTCATCTCACCGTCCTCGTGCTGTTCCCGTCCTGGGAGCCACAAAACGCCTTTTCCCGCTTGTTGACAAACGACCAAATCGAGGATCACCTGTGACTATGGATCACAGCTCAGACACAATGGTGCCGCTCGAAACCCTGCGTGCCTTCGACGCGGCGGCGCGAACCGGCAGCTTTTCGGCGGCCGCTGAAAAACTCAACATCACCCATGGCGCCATCAGCCGGCAGATCGCCAAGCTCGAGGACTGGCTGGGCCTGAAAGTGTTCGATCGCGGCGCGCGCGGCGTGACGCTGACGATCGAAGGCAACCGGCTGCATCTGCGCACGTCGGAGGCTTTCGCACTGATTTCGAGCCATTCCGACCGCTGGGTCGAGCCGCGCGGCACGGCGGTGGTGCGGCTGACCTCGATCCCCTCGGTGAGTGGGCTGTGGCTGATGCCGCGCATGGCGGCACTGGAAAACAATCCCACCAAGCTGCGCATCGTGCTCGATGTCGACATCCGCCAGGCCGACCTTGCCGATGAAGGCATCGACCTGTCGATCCGCTGCGGCCGCGGCGGTATTCCCGGCCGCGTCTCGGTGCAGCTGTTCGAGGAGCATGTCTTCCCTGTCGCCTCACCGGAACTGGCACGCGAGATCGGCCGCGGCGACCCCGCCCGGCTGCTCAAATTTCCGCTGATCAACGATTCCGACGCCTCCGCCTGGCGTGCCTGGTTCGCCGCGCAAGGCATGGACTACCGGCCACGTCCACAGGACAGGCGATTCGAGGATTACAATCTGGTGCTCGATGCTGCCGCCTACGGGCTCGGCATTGCGCTGGCGCGTCCACCACTGACCGGGCATCAGTTGCAGTCGGGCCGAATCGTCGCGGTCGACGAGCGCACCGCGCTCAATCCGGTGTCCTACTGGCTCGACCGGCCGCTAGGGCGGCCGCGCACCGCCGCCGCCGACCTTGTCCGCCGCATCGCGCAGCAGGCCGGATTGGCGCCGGACAAGATCGAGGCATTCATCGAAGCCGAGCGATAGGTCTGCCGGCCGATTCGACGTTCAGCGGAGCAAAAGCAGGACGAAGCCGAACATCATTGTTGCCAACAAACCGGTCATGATCGAAACAAAGCCGATCTTCACCAGCAGGCCCTCCGAGTTGGGCGCCGCGGTGTGGGATTGATTGGCCGCTATTCGCCGCCCTGCCGGCGCACCCAGCGTGGCGGCGTTTTGCTGCAGCGGCGCCTGCGGCGGGACAAACGACAGCAACGACACACCCGCGGCCCTGGCGGGCGCGTTGTCATTGGCCGTTGCCGAAGGCGGCACGGCGCCGCGCTGTGCGTCGGCTTCGGGCGCTGCTTTCCTTGCCGCGACCGTTGCCAGCACCGCCTCGTCGCGCGTGTCGAGTTGGGCCTGATAGGCCTCGACGATGCCGGAAGAAGCAATCTGCTGCGATTTGACGGCCAACGGCGCGGCAGGCATAGACAACAAAGCGGGCGCCGTGCGTTGGGCGAACAAAGAGGGCGCGGCGGGCTGGACCAGTTCCCTGACCAGCGCCGTCCTGACCGGATCGGCCTTCGCCGACGGCACAGGTTGCGGCGTCATCGCCTCCTTGAGCAAGGAAGCCAGGCGGGCGGAAGAAATATCCATCATGCCCCCGATAAAAGCGCTTTTCTGCGTGTCGTAGCGCCTCAGCATTGTCCGAGGCTTGTCGCAAGCTTGACCCGGCCGCAGATTTGTGGCGATGAAATCTGTATGACACTTGGCACCACCGCATGATGAACCGTTTCGAAGGCCCGGGCGGCAAGGAAGCCCGCATCCGCTATCTCGATGGCGATTTCCAGGTCACCAGCCCAGGCTCGTTCGTGCGCTGCGCGGTGACCGGGGAAAACATCCCCCTGGACGAGCTGAAATATTGGAGCGTCGCCAGGCAGGAGCCTTACGTGAACGCCACCGCTTCGCTGCGCCGCGAAATCGAGGTGCATCCGGAATTGCGCAAGCGTAGCTAGCTTCTCAGCTTGCGCTGCCGCCAGGCATCGAGCGTTTCCTCGATGATGCGTTCGGGCGCATGGTCGAGCTCGAAAACCGTGTCGATTTCCAGCACCTCGAGTCTGTTCAGAAAGTCCTGCGAGGCGCCGTGGCGCAACCGGGCGGCGTCCTTGGCCGTGGTGATGAGCCCCAGCCCTTCGGCGCGCGCCACCGCCGCCAGCTCGGCGAGTTCGTCTTCGGCGTAGAAATGATGATCCGGAAAGGGCTTGGAGAGAACCACCTCGCCGCCGGCCTCACGCACCGTATCGAAGAATTTGTCGGGATGGCCGATGCCGGCGAAGGCGAGGAACCGCTTGCCGGCAAGCCCCGCCTTGCTGATGGGCTCGGCACGGGCCTCGAAGATCGGCCGGCCGGCGCGTGCCGCCTGGCGCACCACGGCATCGGCGGCGGTGCCCTCGCCCATCTTCAACAGCCCGCTGGTGAAGACCAGCTGGTCAACGATCTTGGCCCTGAGCGGGCCGCCCGGAATGACGCGGCCATTGCCGATGCCGTAGCGGGCGTCGACCACGATCAGCGCGTAATCGATATGGATGCGCGCGCTCTGAAAGCCATCATCCATGATCAGGAAATCGCAGCCATGCTTTGCCATGAGCAGCCTGGCACCGGCGGCGCGGTTCGGCGTCACCGCGACCGGCGCGTGTTCGGCCAGAAGCAGCGGCTCGTCGCCGACATGCTTGGCGGCATCGTGATGGGCATCGACGACATGCGGCTCGGCGAAGGAGCCGCCATGGCCGCGCGACAGGAAACCGGGCTTCAGCTGCATGCGCTTGGCCTGTTGCGCAAGCGCGATGGCGACCGGCGTCTTGCCGGTGCCGCCGACGGTGAAATTGCCGACGCACAGGACCGGCGCCTCGATCTTCTCGCGCCTGGCCCGCCGCATGACGCGCCCGGCGACGAGCGCATAGACGGCCGACAGCGGCGACAGTGCCAGGACTTTCCAGTCCGGCTCTTCCCACCAGAATGGTGGTGCTTCGGAGGCCACGCTAGCGCCCGTTGGCGCCCTTCAGGCGCGACTTGACGACCAGCGGCTGGATATAGGGTTCGAGCGATTTCAGCGTGCGCGCCAGCGCGCCGCGCATCTCGTCGACGGTCGCCACCCCCGCCGCCATCATCTCGTGGCGCGCCACTTCGTTGGTCAAAAGGAAGTTGACCGCACCAGCCAGCATGTCGCGATCACGCACCAGCTTGGCGCCGCCGCTGTCGATCAGGCGCTGATAGGCCTCGCGGAAATTCTGCACATTGCGGCCGGCCAGAACCGCCGTGTCGAGCATGGCCGGTTCGAGCGGATTCTGGCCGCCCTCGGACGTCAGCGAGCGGCCGACGAAGGCGATCTCGGTCAACCGGAGATAGAGCCCCATCTCGCCGATCGTATCGCCGAGCAGGATATCGGTGTCAGGCCCGATACGGTCGCCCTTGCTGCGCCGCGCGACCTTCAGGCCCATGCCGGAAATCTGCGCGGCAAGAGCCTCGGCGCGATCGGGATGGCGCGGCACGACGATCGTCAGCAGGCCGTGGTGACGCTTGTGCAGCGTCGCGTGGACCTCAGCCGCGACCACTTCCTCGCCGTCATGAGTCGAGATCGCCGCCCAGGTCGGGCGGCCGCCGATCTGCCGCTGCAAACTAGCCAATACCCGTTCGTCGACCGGCGGCGGATTGGTGTCGACCTTGAGGTTGCCCGAGACGGTGACCGGCCGGGCGCCCAGCGTGCGAAAACGCTCGCCGTCGACATCGGACTGGGCAACGACATGGGCGAGGTTCTCGAACAGCGCCTCGGCGATGTTGGCGCGCTTCTTCCATGAGGTGAAAGAGCGGTCGGACAGCCTGCCATTGACCAGCACCTGCGGCACGTGGCGCGCGCCAAGCTCGAGGATGGTCATCGGCCAGATTTCGGATTCGGCGATGATCGCCAGGTCCGGCTGCCAGTGATCGAGGAACCGGCTGACCGCCGGTTTCAGGTCGAGTGGCACATATTGGTGGATGATGCGGTCGCCGAGCCGCTCGTCGGCGACCTGGGCCGATGTCACCGTACCGGTGGTCAGCACGATGTTGACGCCATAATCGAGAATGCTCTCGACCAGCGGCACGACGGCTATGGTCTCGCCAACACTGGCGGCATGGATCCAGATCACAGGCCCTTCGGGGCGCGGGCGACCGGCGACGCCGTAGCGCTCGCGGCGACGGTGGCGGTCTTCCTTGCCGCGCGAAGTGCGCCAGGCGACATAAGGCCCAACCAGCGGATAGGCCGCGGCACCGGCGAAACGGTATGCCGTCAGCATGGCGCGCGCCCAGCGACCGCTCATCGCCGGCCATCCACGAGACGGTAGGCCTCGGCCGTCGCGGCATTGAGAGCGGTGGTGATTTCCTGGCGCTTGCGCTCCATTTCGGCGTCATCGGCGTCGGCCGCGACAAAGATCGGCGCGCCGATGGTCACGGCGGAACGGCCGAACGGCAGGTTGATGGTCGTCTTGTCCCAGCTCTTTTCCAGCACCTTGCGGCGGCTGGTGGCGATGGCAACAGGCAGCAGCGGCCGGCCCGAGAGGCGCGCCAGGAGAACGATGCCGAGCCCTGCGTCGCGCGGCGTGCCATGCGGAATGTCTGCGATCATGGCGACGTTCTTGCCGGCGGTGAGCGACTTTTTGAGGGCAATCAGTGCCTTGGCCCCACCTTTGTCGAGATGCCGGGCATTGTCGCGCCCACCGGAACCGCGCACCGCCTCGATGCCGAATTTCTCCAGCATCAGCGCATTGAGCTCGGCATCGGCGCTGCGCGACACCATGGCGACCAGCGGCTTGCGCTTGGGGTAATAGGCGGGCGTCAAAAGATGCTGGCCGTGCCACAGGGCGATGATGCCGGGTTCGAATTCGGCATAGGCGCCGCCCGAAAAGCGCGCCGATCCGGCGACCAGGGGGCTGGTCAGACGAACCAGGCGCACGAACTGCGCGAGCAGGCTGGCAATGGCGTTCTTGACGAATCGCGACTGTGCGAGCGGTTCGCGCACCTTGCGCCAGAACGTCTTGGTCGCGCGACGGCCGCCCCTGTCAGTCGGCGCGGCGTCGCTGGCTGGCCCTTTCGCCAGGTCATGCTCCATCGAAGTCAACCGGCAGCCTTGTTGTCGGGGTCCAGCAGACGGTGCAGATGAACGACGAAATAACGCATATGGGCATTGTCCACGCTGGCTTGCGCCTTGGCCTTCCACGCCGTGTGCGCGGATTGATAATCGGGATAGATACCGACAATGTCGAGCCCGTCGAGATCGCGGAACTCGGTGCCCCCAAGCTTCTTCAGTTCGCCGCCGAACACCAGATGCAAAAGCTGTTTCTTCCCGTCTTCCGCGGTCATGTCGGTCCTTCACATATCGTGAGTTTGTGACAGGTCTAGACCAAAGCCGCCGACTTTGGAACCTGCGAATGTGCTTTCACGCATCCAGCCCGGCGATGACATCGACGAGCACCTCCAACAATTCACCGCTGCCGGCTGCGAGCGCGCCGTGGCGGGTCACCTCGCCGGCATACAGCGGCGCGCGGCCATGCGGGTCGAGCAACTGGCCGCCGGCCTCGCGCAGGATGAGATCTGCGGCGGCGATGTCCCAGTCATGCGCATTCGGCTTGACGAAGGTGGCGTCGAGCGTGCCGTTGGCGATCATTGCCAGGCGGTAGGCAAGCGAGGGACTGTAAGGCGCCCGTACCAGCCGCTTCTGCCAGCCGGCCGGCACCAGGTCGATCAGTTGCTTCAACCCTGAAATCTCGGCCTTGTCGCCAAGCGTGCGCACGCCAATGCGCTTGCCGTTGCGGAAAGCGCCCTGGCCGGGCAGCGCCCAGTAGGTCTCGTCCATTGCCGGGCATTCGAGCACGCCGGCAAGCGTGCGGCCCTCTTCGACCACGGCAACGCTGACGCACCAGGTGCGCTGTCCCTCGAGGAAGCCGCGCGTGCCGTCGATCGGATCGACGACGAAGGTGCGGCGCGCCGAAAGCCGCACCGGATCGTCGACCGTCTCTTCCGACAGCCAGCCATAGTCCGGCCGCGCCGCCAGCAACGTGCGGCGCAGATAGGCGTCCGCCGCATGGTCGGCTTCGCTAACCGGGGAGGTGCCGCCCTTCATCCAGACCTGCGGGCTGTTGCCGAAGTAGCGCATGGCGATGACACCCGCCTCGCGGGCGGCGTCGCGCAGCAGCGGCAGATCCCCAATGGTGCCGGAAAGGGCAGCGGTCAGTTCAGGCTCCGGCAAGGGTCATGCCTTCGATCAGGAGCGTCGGCGCGGCGGTGCCGAAATTGCGGTCGAGGTCATCAGCCGGCACCATGTTGAGGAACATCGTCTTCAGGTTCGAGGCAATCGTGACTTCAGCGACCGGATAGGCCAACTCGCCGTTCTCGATCCAGAAACCGGAAGCGCCGCGGCTGTATTCGCCGGTCACCATGTCGACGCCCTGGCCGAACACTTCGGTGACATAGAAGCCGCTCTTGAGCGACTTGATCAAATCCTCCGGCGAGCGTTCGCCCGGCTCGATGGCGAGATTGGTGGAGGACGGCGAGACGGAGGAGCCGCTGCGCGAGCCGCGGCCGTTGGTGATCAATCCCAGTTCGCGCGCGGCCGAGGTCGACAGGAACCAGTGGTTGAGCACGCCCTTTTCGACCATGAGAAGCTTTTCGCCCTCAACGCCCTCGCCGTCGAACGGGCGCGAGGCCTGGCCACGCGGCCTGAGCGGCTCGTCGGTGACGGTGATGGCAGACGCGGCCACCTGCTTGCCCATCATGTCGCGCAGGAACGAGGTCTTGCGCGCGACGGACGCGCCGTTGATGGCGCCGGCAAGATGGCCGGCGATGCCGCGCGCCACCCGCGGGTCGAACACCACGTCGACCGGCCCGGTCGCCGCCTTGCGCGCGCCGATGCGGCGCACGGCGCGTTCGCCGGCCTTGCGGCCGATATCCTCCGGCGCATCGAGATCGGCAAAGTGCTGGCGCGAGGAGAATTCATAGTCGCGTTCCATGCCGGTGCCCTCGCCGGCGATGACGCTGGCCGAACGCGAGAAGCGCGAGCCGACATAGTGGCCGATGAAGCCGTGCGAGGTGGCCAGCACGATACCGCCCAGCCCGGCACTAGCGCCACTGCCGGCCGAATTGGTCACGCCCTTGACGGCAAGCGCTGCTGCTTCGGCCGCAAGGGCTGCTTCCTTCAGCTGGTCGGCCGACACTTCGGTGGCGTCGAACAGGTCGAGATCGCGCGTCTGTTTGGCCAGCAGCGCCGGATCGGCCAGACCCTGATAGGGATCCTCGGGCGAGACTTTCGCCATGGCGACGGCGCGCTCGGCGAGTGAGCGCGGGTCGGACGCGGCCGTGGCCGAGACGCTCGCCACTTTCCGGCCGACGAAGACGCGCAGCGAAACATCCTCGGCCTCCGACGATTCGGTGGCCTCGACCTTGCCAAGCCGCACCGACACGCCGGTGGAGCGGCCGCGCACGGCAACCGCGTCGGCAGCATCGGCGCCGGCCTTCTTGGCGGCCTCGACCAGCGCGGCAACGCGGTCGGTCAGTTTTTTAGCGTCTGATGTGTCGGCCATGCCTGTGATCCTGCTTGTCGCGGCCAGCTTGCGGCCGCGCCCACCCATCTATTGTTCCGATCCGGCTTGTGCAATGGCACAGGCTTCAATCAAAATGCGTCGCTGCATGGTTCCCATCGCGAACCCAGTGACGCAAAATCGGCCCGCAGCCCGCACGGAGCATCCTTCATGACGCCTTTCCATCTCGCCTTTCCGGTCCGTGATCTCGATGAAACCCGAACTTTCTATGGCGAAGTGCTGGGCTGCGCGATCGGCCGCTCGTCGACGACCTGGGTGGACTTCGATCTTTACGGCCACCAGATGTCGGCGCATTTGCGGCCGCAGGCCGCGCAAGCCGCCAGCGACGGCAAGGTCGACGGCATTCTGGTGCCGATCCCGCATTTCGGCGCCGTGCTGCTGATGGATGACTGGCAGCGCCTGGCGACCCGGCTGGAAGCGCGCGACGACATAGACTGGCTGGAACGGCCAATGGTTCGCTTCAAGGGCGAGCCCGGCGAACAGGCGACGCTGTTCATCCGCGATCCCTCCGGCAACGCCCTGGAATTCAAGGGTTTTCGCTCGCTGGAGCAGGTTTTCGCGCATTGAGACCGGCACCACTCGGCCGGTGGTTCAAGAGCCAGCGACCGGCGTCCAGATCACATCCTCTATTTTCTGCGCACCGGTCGCCAGCATCACCAGGCGGTCGAAGCCGAGCGCGATGCCGCTGGCCTGCGGCATGATGGCAAGGGCGGCGAGAAAATCCTCATCCAGCGGATAACGCTCGCCATAGATGCGCTCTTTCTCGTCCATTTCGAGGATGAAGCGCCGGCGCTGCTCCTCGGCATCGGTCAGTTCGCCAAAACCGTTGGCGAGTTCGACGCCGCAGCAATAGAGCTCGAAGCGCTCGGCGACGCGCGCATCGTGCGGACTTGGCCGGGCAAGCGCCGCCTCGGCGACCGGGTATTCGCACAGGATGGTGGCGCGGCCGATGCCCAGATTGGGCTCGATCTTTTCCACCATCACCCGGCTGAACAGGTCGGCCCAGCTGTCGTCGGGCGCCGTGCGCAGGCCGGCCCGAACCAGCGCGGCGTAGAGCGTGTCCCGGTCGGTGCCGCCATCGGCGGCGACCGTGGCCAGGAGATCGATGCCGGCATGGCGGGTGAATGCGTCCGCCACCGTCAGACGTTCCGGCTCGACAAACGGATCGCACTCGCGGCCCCGGAAGGAAAAGCGCGTCGCCCCTGCCCTCCTCGCGACCAGCGCCAGCAGATCGGCGCAATCGCGCATCAGGCTCCCATAGGTCTCGCCCACCCGGTACCATTCGAGCATGGTGAATTCGGGATGGTGCAAGGGGCCGCGCTCGCGGTTGCGCCAGACGGCGCCCAAGCTGAAAATCCTGACTTCGCCGGCGGCGAGCAGCTTCTTGCAGGCGAATTCCGGCGAGGTGTGGAGATAGAGCGGCGCGCGCGCGCCATCCGGCCCGACCGCTTCGGTGGCGAAAGCCGCCAGATGCGCCTCATTGCCGGGCGAGACCTGCAGCGCCGCCGTTTCCACCTCGATGAAATCCTGAGCGGCGAACCATTCGCGAAAGGCCGCGGTCAGCCCGTTGCGCAGCATCAGCCGTGGGCGGCGGTCGGCGTGGACATGTGGCGTCCACCAAGGCGAAGCGGCGGTCATGAGCGATTTGAAGGCATGCTGGCGCGCCTTGGGGGCTGGCGGTTCGCGCCAAGATGCGCTACCAGCGCCGCACAAGCCGGCAAACGCCCACTAACTCTCGCAGGATTTAAAACCGTGGTGAAAGTCATCGCCAGTTCGCTCCGCAAAGGCAATGTCGTCGACAAGGACGGCAAGCTTTATGTGATCCTCTTTGCCGAAAACATCCACCCAGGCAAGGGCACGCCCGTGACGCAGCTCGACATGCGCCGCATCGGCGACGGGGTGAAGGTTTCGGAGCGCTACCGCACCACCGAGCAGGTGGAGCGCGCCTATGTCGAGGAGCGCGAGCACACCTTCCTCTACGCCGACGGCGAAGGCTTCCACTTCATGAACCCGGAAACCTACGACCAGGTGGCGGTGAGCGAAGCCGTGGTCGGCGACGCAGCACCCTATCTGCAGGAAGGCATGCCGGTGCAGGTCTCGCAGTTCAACGGCATCGCGATTTCCCTGGTGCTGCCACAGCGCGCCACTTTCGAAGTGGTCGAGACCGAGCCGACGACCAAGGGCCAGACGGCGTCGTCCTCCTACAAGCCCGCCGTGCTCTCGAATGGCGTGCGCACCGCAGTGCCCCCGCACATCGCGCCCGGCACCCGCGTGGTGGTGATGACGGCGGACGGGTCCTATGTGGAGCGGGCGAAGGACTGAGGAGGCCCTTTGGCGCCACGAACTCTCGGCAGCCCCTGTTTCGACCTGTTGACGACGACCGGCTGCATCATCGATCGGCGCCGAGCATCAGGTCAGCTGAGGTCGGCGCATGCCTCTGACCTTGGCTAAACAGCAAAGCACAGCGTTATTTCTCGCCGGAGCCTGTAGCAAAAGCCCCATGTGGTTCGTCCTTAGAGCGAAGAGGAGAACACCATGAGAAAACTCATCGTCACCGAATTCATCAGCGTCGACGGCATTGCCGAGGTCGAGAAATTGCCTGGCGTGACCTGGAACGACGAAATGAACAGGTTCAAGGAGGATGAGCTCGCCGACAGCGGCGCCATGCTTTTGGGCCGAACGACCTATGAAATCTTTGCCGGCTCATGGCCTGAGGAAACCGGGGATTTTGCCGACCGGTTCAACGCGCTGCCGAAATACGTCGCCTCGACGAGTTTAAAGGCGCTCGACTGGAAACCGGCCGAATTGCTCACAGGCTCGCTGCCGGAAGCGGTGAGGACGCTGAAGCAAGGCAGCGGCGGCAACATCTATGTACATGGCAGCCTCAGCCTCGCGCAGGAATTGTTGCGCCACGGGCTGGTCGACCGCGTCAGGCTGCTCAGCTATCCCGGCGCCGTCGGCCAGGGCAAGCCGCTGTTCCCACAGGGCGAACAGGTGGCGCTCGAGCTGATTTCGGCCACGCCGTTCAGCAACGGCGTTGTTGCGTTGGAGTATGCGCCGGTGGCGGCGAAGTCGTAGCAGGCTTCCCAGGCTGGATGACAACAGAGCTCGACACAGGACGACCAAGTGCGGCGTTCCGTCGTCACCCGGCCTTCTTCCCTCGCCTCCCCTTGATGGCGGCGCCATTGCGCGCCTCTACCACTCGCTCCACCTCGCGCTTCAGCTGATCCTTGATGTCCGCCGTCTCGTTCATCAGCGCGTCGATCTTCAGGAAATCGAGCACGCGGTATTTCGATACGGCGGGGCGGACCAGTATGTCGGGGCGGCATTGCTTCAGCTTGTTGGCGATGATCGACTGCATCATCAGCTGTGTGGCGCCGAACATCAGGTCGACGGAGGTGGGGTGCTTGCGGTCGGCCTCTTCCGGCGCGCCGACGACGTCGACGCCGATGATGATGTCGGCGTCGTTCTCGATGAGATCGAAGGGCACGGGGTTGTAGATGCCGCCGTCGATCAGCAGCCGGCCGTCGCGCGTCACCGGGCGGAACACGGCGGGGATGGCGGCCGAGGCGGCAAGCGCGGAATGCAGGTCGCCTTCGTCGAACACGGCGAGCTTGTGGCCGAAATAGTCGGTCGCCGTCACCTTCAGCGGGATCTTCAGCTCGGCGAAGGTTTCGGGAATGGCCTCGGGCAGGAACGCCTTCAGGATGCGCTCGACATTGAACTGGCTGACCCGGATGCCGTTCTGCATGGCCTCGGCGATCGTGCCGGGCCGCGCGCGCCACATGCGGCTGGCCACTTCGGCGCGGCGGCCGAGGATCGAGCGGGCGTAGCCGTGGATGTCCTTGCCGGTCATGCCCGCGGCCATGCCGGCGCCCATGATGGCACCGATCGACGAGCCGGCGATCGCCACCGGCTTGATGCCGAGTTCGTCCAGCGCCTCGATGACATGGATATGCGCCAGCCCGCGCGCGCCGCCGCCGCCGAAGGCTATGCCGAAGGTCGGGCTCATCCCTTGCCGGCTCCGGCCAGCGGCGGCCCGACCACCATGATGGTCGGCTCGGCTGTCAGCAGCTTTTTCGCAGCCGCCTTGACCTGGTCGAGCGTCACCGCGTTGATGTAGCCGGCGCGGCGCTGCATGTAGTCGATGCCGAGATCGTCGAGCTGCAATTCGACCAGCGTCGCGGCGATGGAACTCGAAGAGTCCAGATTGGTGATGGCATAGGCGCCGATGAGGTATTTCTTGGTTGCCGCCAGTTCAGCCTCGGTCGGGCCTTCCTCAGCCAACTGCCTGGCGACATCGCGCACGATGCCGAGCGTCTCGGCCGCGCGGTCCGAACGCGTGCCCGTGGTGACGATCAGCGC
Source organism: Mesorhizobium japonicum MAFF 303099 (assembly GCF_000009625.1). Lineage (NCBI taxonomy): Bacteria > Pseudomonadati > Pseudomonadota > Alphaproteobacteria > Hyphomicrobiales > Phyllobacteriaceae > Mesorhizobium > Mesorhizobium japonicum. The sequence goes on along the minus strand of NC_002678.2, from coordinate 6,778,421 downwards.
GTCGGCATGGTCCTGGTTGACCAGCGAGGAATTGACGCTGTAGGCCAGCCCGCGCTTTTCGCGCACCTCCGCGAACAGGCGCGAGGTGAAGGTACCGCCGCCAAGGATCTCGTTCATCAGCACGGCGGGAAAGAAATCCGCCGACTTGCGCTTCACGCCCGGCCAGGCGAGCTGCAGCGAGGTCTGCGGCAGGTCGTAATTGACCTCGACGCGCTGCGCCAGCTTCGGCTCGACATCGGCGACCGGGGTGAGCGCCTGGTTCTGCGGCAGGTCACCGAACACCATGTCCAGCTTCTTCTTCAGCGTCTCGGCGTCGATGGCGCCGACCACGGCGACGTGCAGGCCGCCGCGAGCGAACACCGCCTTGTGCAGGGCCTTCAGATCGTCCTTGGTGATGGCGGCGATGCTCTGCCTGGTGCCCTGGTCGGAGCGCGAATAGGGATGGTCGCCATAGACGGCGCGCGCCCATCTGTGCTGCGCCACCGTGTCGGGATCGTTCTCGTTGGCGATGATGCCGGACAGGATCTGGGCGCGGATGCGGTCGATCGGCGCCTGGTCGAAGCGTGGCTCGTTGACCGCCAGCCGCAACAGGTCGAAGGCCTCGTCGCGCTGCTCGGCCAGCATGCGCATGGAGCCATAGACGCCGTCGCGGGTCTCTTCGAAGCTCATCTCTGCGCCGGCATCGTCGAGCCTGACCTGGAAGGCTTCCGAATCAAGAGGCCCGGCGCCCTCGTCGAACAGGCCGGTCATCAGATTGGTCAGTCCTTCCTTGCCCACCGGATCCTGCGTCGAGCCGCCGCCGAAGACGAAACGGACGGCGACGATCGGTACGGAATAGTCCTCGACCAGCCAGGCGGTGATGCCTTTTGGCGAGGTGACCTGCTGGATGTCCATCGCGCGGGCGGCAAGTGCCGGCAGGATCAGGAACAGGATGGAGAGGAAGAGGGTTGCGAGGGCGGTGCGCGTTCTTCCTTCTCCCCTTGTGGGAGAAGGGAAAGAGGCGCGGTGCTGGTTCGTCATCATCAATTCCCCGCCTGTTGCTGCGGCAAGAGATAGCCTGATGTCGAGCGGGCCAGCACCAGATAGCGCGCGGCGACGGCCTTGACCTCGTCCGCCGTGACCTTGCGGATGCGGTCCGGCCATTGCTGGACATCCTGCACGTTGCCGCCGGTGGCCAGCGTCGAGCCATAGATTTCGGCCATGGAATCCTGCTTATCGCGGGCAAAAACCATCGACCTGATATAGCGGTCCTTGGCCTTTTCGAGCTCATCCGGTGTGACGCCGCCGCTGGCGATGCGCGCCACCTCGGCATCGACGGCGGCCTCGACGTCGGCGAGCTTGGCGTCGCCGCGCGGCGCGCCATAGACGGTGAAATTGGTGTCGTCGAGCATGGTGCCCTGGAAATACGCGCCGGCGTTCGAAGCGATGCCTTGCTTGACCACCAGCGCCTGGTAGAGCCGGCTGCGGTTGCCGCCGCCGAGGATCTCGGCCAAGAGGTCGAGCGCCTCGGCCTCGCCCGGCTTGGCGGTGTGATAGGACGGCACCACCCATTGCGTCGAGAAGCTCGGCACGCTGACGCGGGCGTCGGCGAGCGTGACGGTGCGCTTGGTGTTCTGCTCCGGCTCGACCGGGCGGATGCGCGGCGGCAGGTCCGGTCCGCGCGCCACCTTGCCATAGGTCTTTTCGGCCAGCGCCTTGACCGTCTCCGGCTCGACATCACCGGCCACGATCAGCACGGCGTTGTTGGGCCGGTAGTATTTGTCATAGAAGGCGACGGCGTCGGTGCGGTTGAGCTGCTCCATTTCCTGCATCCAGCCGATGACCGGAATGCGGTAGGGCTGGTTCTGCCACAGCGTGGCATCGACTTCCTCGTCGAGCACCGCCTGCGGATTGTTGTCAATGCGCGAGCGGCGCTCTTCCAGGATGACATCGCGCTCGGTCTTGATGACGTCGTCGGTAAGGATGAGGTTACGCATGCGGTCGGCCTCGAAACCCATCATCTGCTCGAGCGCCGACGGCGCCACCGTCTCGTGGAAAGCGGTGTAGTCGTAGGAGGTGAAAGCGTTGTTGGAGCCGCCAATGTCGGAGACGGCGCGGTCGAACTCGCCGGCGGCGTGATTGGTCGTTGCCTTGAACATCAGATGCTCGAAGAAATGGGCGATGCCGGATTTGCCGGGCGGCTCGTCGGCGCTGCCTATCTTGTACCAGACCATATGGGTGACGATCGGCGCGCGATGGTCGGGAATGACGACAACTTCCATGCCGTTGTCGAGCAGAAAATCCGTCACCTTGAACTCGGCCGGCGTCTTGTCGGGCAACGCGGTACTGTCGGCCAGCACGGGGCCGGTGAACGTGAAGGCCAGCGAGGTTGCCAGCAGTGTTGTCCGCAGCCATTCAGCCCTGGATATCATCAATGGCTCCGGTTTTCTCTTCAAGACGATAGGCAAGGTGCTGGCGACAAGCAAAGTGAATTGTTGTTGCCGGCAAAAGGCGGCGGCAAAGAGGCCGCTGCTCGCGACCGTGTATCAGGCGGCCTCGATGAAGCGGATGATGGTTTCGCCATAGTTGCGCTCGTCCAGCACCGAAAAGCCGGGGCCTGGCTCAAAGGGAGCCGCCGCCGTCTCCTCGACCACGCAGAGTGCGCCGCGGCGCAGCCAGCCGCCGGCCTTCGCCGATTGCAAAGCGCGTTCGCCCAGCCCCTTGCCATAGGGCGGGTCGGCGAAGACCAGGCCGAACGGCGCCAGCGTGCCCGCCTCGCCAAGGCCGGTGGCGTCACGGCGAAAGATCTTGGTGCGGCCGGTCAGGCCGAAGGCCTCGACATTGTCGCGGATCAGGCCGCGTCCTTCGGCCGATTCCTCGATGAAGACGCCATAGGATGCGCCGCGCGACAGGGCTTCTAGACCGAGCGCGCCGGTGCCGGCGAACAGATCCAGCACGCGCGCGCCGTCCAGCTGTTCGGCAAAGCGATGCGCCAGCACATTGAAGACGGCCTCGCGGGTGCGGTCGGTCGTCGGACGGATGGCGCTGCCGCGGGGCGTCGCCAGCGGACGCCCACGAAACTCACCGCCGACGATCCTCATCTTGTGCGGGGACCCTTGGGGCCGCCGCGCGGCCGTTCACCGCCACCGGCCGGACGCTCGCCACGTGGCTTGCCGAACGGCTTTGCGCCGCCCGGTTTGCCACCGGGTTTGCCGTAGGACGGCTTGAACGAGGCCTTGCGCTCCTTGGCCTCCGCCGCCTTGGCGGCGTCGGCTTCCGCCCTGCCCTTGCCGATCGGCCGGGCCCCTGGCGCCATCCAGACATTGGCCTTGCGCTGGCCGGGCGGCTCGATCGGCCGCTGCTCGCGCTCGGATTTCTTGCCGCCAAAACCACCACGCGGCTTGTCGCCGAAGCCACCACGCGGTTTGTCGCCGAAACTGCCCCGTGGTTTGTCGCCAAAGCCGCCGCGTTCGGGTCTGGGACCGCGTTCGCCAAAGCTCTTTTCCGGCCGCTCGCCCCTGTCGGGACTGGTCGACAGCTTGCCGAGCGCTTCGTCGCGGCTGCCTTCGCGGCGCTTGCGGTTCTTGATCAGCCCGCCCTCGCCGATCGGCCGGCGCTCGCCGTCGCGGGTGAATTTCGGCCGCTCGGGTTCCGGCTCACGAACTTCGGTGCGCCGCACCGGCTTGTTGGAGAAGGGTTTTGCTATCTCGGCATCGAAATTGGCGCCGGATTCCTCCACCAGGCGCTCGCCAAGCTGGTCGCGCAGCACGCGGCCCTTGATCTCCAGCACATGGCCCTCGGGGAGATCCTCGAGCTGGAACGGGCCGTAGGAGATGCGGATCAGCCGCGTCACGTCGAGGCCGAGCGCGCCGAGGATGTTCTTCACTTCGCGGTTCTTGCCTTCGCGCAAGCCGATCGTCAGCCAGGCATTGGAGCCCTGCTCGCGGTCGAGGCTGGCTTCGATGGCGCCGTAGAAGACGCCGTCGACGGCAATACCTTCGCGCAGGCCGGCAAGCGCGCTTTCCTCGACCTTGCCGTGGACGCGCACGCGGTAGCGGCGTAGCCAGCCGGTGGCGGGCAGTTCAAGCACGCGCGACAGGCCGCCATCATTGGTCAGCAGCAGCAAGCCCTCGGTGTTGATGTCGAGCCGGCCGATGGTCATCAGCCGCGGCAACTCGGCCGGCAGCACGTCGAAAACGGTCTTGCGGCCCTCGGGATCACGGTTGGTGGTGACGACGCCGGCCGGCTTGTGGAACAGGAACAGGCGCGTGCGTTCGATCGGCGGGATCTCCATGCCGTCGAGATGGATGATATCGCCGGGCATCACATTGAAGGCCGGCGAAGTAAGGGCGCGGCCGTTGACCTTGACGCGGCCGGCGGCGATCAGTTCCTCGGCGTCGCGGCGCGAGGCAAGCCCGGCGCGCGCCAGCCGCTTGGCGATGCGCTCACCAGCCTCTTCCGTGGCCTCGGCGGGACGCGGGCGCGCCTTGAAGCCGCCGCCAGATGCCCCTTGGGGCCGATCACTGAAATCACGCTTGGGGCGGTCAGCGCCAAAGTCACGCTTGGGACGGTCGGCAAAGTCGCGCTTCGGGCGATCGCCGAAATCACGCTTGGGACGCTCGAAACGCTTTTCGCCACCCTCCACCGACGCGGCAACCGGACGGTCGCCGCGCGGTGCGTAGGGCTTGCGTGGCCCTTCGCGCTTTTCATACGGCTTGCGCTCGCCTCCGGCCGCCATCGGACGATCGCCGCGCGGCGCATAGGGCTTGCGCGGTCCTTCGCGCTTCTCATAGGGCTTGCGCTCGCCTTCGGCCGCGATCGGACGGTCGCCACGCGGCGCATAGGGCTTGCGCGGACCTTCGCGCTTCTCATAGGGCTTGCGCTCGCCTTCGGCCGCCATCGGCCGGTCGCCACGCGGTGCATAGGGCTTGCGCGGACCTTCGCGCTTCTCGTAAGGCTTGCGTTCGCCATCAGCCGCCATCGGCCGGTCGCCGCGCGGTGCGTAGGGCTTGCGTGGGCCTTTGCTGAATGGCTTATCGCCGCCCTTGAAGTCGCGCTTCGGGCGTTCGCCCTCGGCGGCCATCGGCCGATCGCCGCGCGGCGCATAGGGTTTCTTGGCGCCGAAGGATGGCTTCCTGTCGCCTCGCGGAGCCGCAGGTTTCTTGCCCGGGCCTTTTTGGCGCGGAGATTTCTTGTCGTTGTCGTCCATGTGGCCTTTGTCCGTTTGCGCTGCTACAGCGTGGCGCATCCTTTCGGGCGCGCAACGAACGCTGTAGCACTTTGATTTGGCGCATGATCTTTTCCGAAAATCGAGTCCGATTTTCGGGTTGATGCGCTCCATAACAGGATCACGCCTGAGTGGCGAGGAGATAATCGGAATGGAAACCGCGTGAAGCGGCCGGATTTCATGGCGCTGGCCCTTAAGGAGGCCGAAGCGGCGGCCTTGCGCGGCGAAGTGCCGGTCGGCGCTGTCATCGCCAACGGCAGCACGGTCGTTGCAAAAGCCGGCAACCGCACCCGCGAGCTTGCCGACCCGACGGCGCATGCCGAGATGCTGGTCATACGCGAAGCCTGCGGCAAACTCTCAAGCGAGCGGCTGACCGGCCACGATCTCTATGTGACGTTGGAACCTTGCGCCATGTGCGCCGGCGCCATCTCCTTCGCCAGGCTACGCCGTCTCTACTTCGGCGCCCCCGACGAAAAGGGCGGTGCGGTGGTCAATGGCGTGCGCTTCTTCGCCTCGCCGACCTGCCACCATACGCCCGACATCTATCCGGGCATGGGCGAGACCGAGGCCGCTCTGCTGCTGAAGGATTTTTTCAAGGAACGTCGCGACTGAACCGCGCCGTGCCGCCCGAAAGGGCAGCGCGGCCGTTCTTAGGCTCTTTGTCTTGACGCAATTCCCTAGGGAAAGCGCTACGCGCTTTTCCCGGGAAACCGTTCACACTTTGCTCTAGAGGGACGGCAACCAGTCGAACCAGCCGGACTTCTTGCCTTCCGCCTCTCTCTTCAGGCGGCGTTCCTTCTTGTATTCGTCCTCGCCGAGTTCGTTCTGCGGCGCTGAGTCGGCCGCAACGCGATAGGCCAATGGCGGCTCGCTCAGATATCTGCGGGTGTTGGGGTCGCCCTGTTTGCTCGCCGCAAGACGACGCTGGATCTCGGCGGCGCGACCCTTGTCGGAGTCAGCGGGTGTCCAGGCCGGCGGGTGGCTGGAGCCTGAATCCGCCATCGCCTTCTTGACCGACGCCGGATCGGTCTGCACATCGTCGACGATCTCAGCCTGATAGCCCGGATCGTTCTGGTGGGCGGTGGCGTCGGCGCGCAGGCGCGCGCGGCGCTGCTCTGGCGATTCGGGCCATTGAGCGCTTGCCGTCTGGATGCTTTCCTGTGGTGCAGGCAGCGCTTCCTTCTGTCCGGGAGCGGGCTTCACCAAGGTGGGGCGGGGCTTGTAGTCGATCGGATCCTTGTGCTTGGGCGCGAAGGAAACGGCGCCGGTGAGATCGCCTGCCAGCTGTTCGGCGGCGGTCTTGTCGGTGCCATAGGTCGGAGAGCCCATGCAGCCGGATAAAGCGAGGCCCGATGCGACAAGCGGCGCCAGCAGCGCAAGGCGCACCTTATATCTCTCGGTCATGCCAAAAAGTCCCACTCTAGACAGCCTCTCGATCGCCACCGGTCTTATGACCGGTCCCCATCGTCCAAGCACTTGCGACGGAAATCCGGCGACAATTTGTCTTCCGGAGTTTCGCGTGTTTACCTCAACCGCTCGTTAAGGGCAACGCACGGGCGGATTTGCACCGTCCGGCGTGGCATTTGTGCACTATTGATCGCGCGGCAAAGTTTTGGGCGACATGCACCTAAAGCCGGCCGAGCGCCTTCAGCTCGTGTAGCACGGCGGCATCGCGTGCTGAGACATCGGGAAACGCAGGATCCTGCCCGACATCGGCCGTGTAGCGCCAGGAACGCGCGCATTTGACGAGGCCGCGATCCTCGGCCTTCTCGACCACCACGGCGACGCCCCTGACATCATCGAGGGTGAAGGCGCCTTCCGGCGCCTGGCCATGAGCAATGACCAGATCGCTGGTGATCGCCATCTCAGCCATGTCGACGTCCGCTATCGCCGCCTCGAGCGCCGCGTCGTTGATGGTGACCACCGGCACCGCCTCCAGCGAGGAGCCGATCACCTTCTGGGCACGCGCGATCTCGAGCGCGCCGGTGACGACGCGGCGCACCTGCCGCACCTTGCGCCATTTTTCCGCCAGCGCCTCATTCTTCCAATCCGCCGGAATTTCCGGGAACTGGTCGAGATGCACCGATACGGCGTCTGGATGCCGGTCGAGCCAGGCCTCTTCCATGGTGAAGGGCAGCATCGGCGCCAGCCATTTCACCAGGCAGTCAAAGAGATGGCGCACCACCTGCACCGACGCCTTGCGCTTCACGCTCGACGGCGCGTCGCAGTAGAGCGCGTCCTTGCGGATGTCGAAATAGAAGGCCGACAGCTCGACCACCATGAAATCGACGAGCGCGCGGGTGATGCGCTTGAACTCGAAGGCGTCGTAACCCTGGCGCACCACCTCGTCGAGTTCGGCCAACCGATGCAGCATCAGCCGCTCCAGCTCCGGCATCGCTTCCAGCGGCACGGTCTCGCCATCGTCATGGGCGAGCGTGCCCAGCATCCAGCGAATGGTGTTGCGCAGTTTGCGGTAGGCGTCGATATTGGTCTGCAGCACGTTCTTGCCGAGCCGCTGGTCTTCCCAATAGTCCGTCGTCACCACCCACAGGCGCAGTATGTCGGCGCCGGATTGCTTGATGACGTCCTGCGGCACCACCGTGTTGCCGAGCGACTTCGACATCTTGCGTCCGTCCTCGTCCATGGTGAAGCCATGGGTGACGACGGTGTCGTAAGGCGCCCTGCCCCTGGTGCCGCAGCTTTCGAGCAGCGAGGAGTGGAACCAGCCGCGGTGCTGGTCGGAGCCTTCCAGATAGACGTCGGCCGGCCATTTCAGGTCAGGGCGATCCTCCAGCGTGAAGACATGCGTCGAGCCCGAATCGAACCAGACGTCGAGGATGTCCATCACCTGCTTCCATTTGGACGCATCGTGGTTGCCGAGGAAACGTTCCTTGGCGCCGGCCGCGAACCAGGCGTCGGCGCCCTCTTCCTCGAAGGCGTCCATGATGCGCTGGTTGACCGCCTCGTCCTTCAGCACGTTGCCGTCCTCGTCGGCGAAGACGGCGATCGGCACGCCCCAGGCGCGCTGGCGCGACAGCACCCAGTCGGGGCGCTCCTCGATCATGGCGCGGATGCGGTTCTGGCCGGCAGCTGGGACGAAGCGCGTGTCGTCGATGGCCTTCAGCGCGCGGCTGCGCAGCGTCGTGCCGTCGCCGAGGTCCTTGTCCATGTAGACGAACCATTGCGGCGTGTTGCGGAAGATCACAGGCTTCTTCGACCGCCAGGAATGCGGGTAGCTGTGCTTCAGGCGGCCGCGCGCGAAGAGCGCGTTGCGCTTGATCAACTCGTCGATGACGGCCTGGTTGGCGTTGCCCTTCTTGCCATTGTCGTCGATGACACGCGCCGCCCCGCCCTCGCGATCCGGGCCGAAGCCTGGCGCATCCCTGGTGAAGAAGCCGGCATCGTCGACAGTAAAGGGGATCACCGTGTCGATGCCACGTGCGCGCAGCTGGGGTGCGGCGTCCATCCAGGCGTCAAAATCCTCGCGGCCGTGGCCGGGCGCGGTGTGGACGAAGCCGGTGCCGGCATCGTCGGTCACATGATCGCCCGCAACCATCGGCACCGGGAACTCGTAACCGCCGCCGAGACCCTTGAACGGGTGTGAAAGCACAAGATTTCCAAGCTGTTCGGCGCTGACGTGGTGAAGGCGCTTCAAGGTGATCTTTGCCTTGGCCTGGCTTTCCGCGGCCAGCGCGTCGGCGAAGATCAGCTTCTCACCCGGCTCCGGGCCAAAGGCATTCTCGGCCGCCGTCACCTCGTAGAGCCCATAGGCGACGCGCGGCGAATAGCTGACGGCGCGGTTGCCCGGGATGGTCCACGGCGTCGTCGTCCAGATGACGACATGGGCGTCCAGCAGATCCAGCGACCGGTCGCTCAGGTCCGGATTGAGCTCCGCCGGCTGCCCGTCCACGACATTGGCGACGACAAGATTGGCCACCGGGAACTTCGCCCAGATCGTGTCGGACTCATAGTCCTGGTACTCGATCTCGGCCTCGGCCAATGCGGTGCGCTCGACGACGCTCCACATCACCGGCTTCGATCCGCGATAGAGCTGGCCCGACAGGGCGAATTTCAACAGTTCGCCGGCGATGCGCGATTCGGCGTGGAAAGCCATCGTCGTATAGGGGTTCTTGAAGTCGCCGATGACACCAAGCCGCTGGAATTCGCCGCCCTGCACCGTGATCCAGTGCGCGGCGAACTCACGGCATTCCTTGCGGAACTCGTTGACCGGCACCTCGTCCTTGTTCTTGCCCTTGGCGCGGTACTGCTCCTCGATCTTCCACTCGATCGGCAGGCCGTGGCAGTCCCAGCCTGGCACGTAGGTCGAATCATAGCCGCGCATCTGGAACGAGCGGGTGATGACATCCTTGAGGATCTTGTTCAGCGCATGGCCGATATGGATGTTGCCGTTAGCGTAGGGCGGGCCGTCATGCAGCACATATTTCGTGCGGCCGGCCGCACTCTCACGCAGCTTGGCGTAGAGGTCCATGTCCTGCCAGCGCTTGACCAGCACCGGCTCCTTCTCAGGCAAGCCGGCGCGCATCGGGAAATCCGTCTGCGGCAAATAAAGCGTCTTGGAATAGTCGATCGTTTCAACAGTGTCGGTCATTGATCTGCCATCTGCGTAGCCCGTCGGCACAAAGCCCGGGCGTTGAGGTCTTTGATTGACGCATATCGTTTCCCAAAACCGGACCCACTTTGGGGCGATATGCGTCGATGTTCTGAAAAAAAGCGCGAGGGCGCGCGCGAAACTCCCGGCGGTTCCGGCGGCGCTCAGGCCACCCGGAACACCGGGCCAGTAATTCGTATCGCGATCGCGAAAAGGCGCGAAAAGCTCATCATCGCGTGGCTTTTAGCGGAGATGGACGCAGGAATAAAGCGTCTCGTTCGATTCGCCTACATCTTGAAGTCGAAGCGATAGGTGGTCGACACACCGACCATGAACTGGTTGCGGTCGCCGCGCTCCCTGACCAGGCTGGAATCGGCTGCCGGCCCCTCCAGGCGCGAATATTCGCCGAACAGGCTGGCGGTCATCGGATCGGTCACCTTCCAGGTCACCGCACCGCCGAGGCCGACGGATTTCAGGCCGCCACCGGGATTGTACTGGCTCAGGCCCGAGGCCACGGCTTCCTGCGCATTGACGCCATAATAGGCGTCGAAATAGTTGGCCGAGGCGAAGGACACGCGCGGGCCGCCCGAAATCCTGACGGTTGGCGTCACATCGTAGAAGGCGTCGGCGGCGATATCGGCGACAAAGCCGTTATGGGCACGGATGCCATGCCGCAATTCGGCACGCGCGCGCATCCAGTCCGTCGGATAGAATTCGAAGAAGCCGCCCACTTCGCCGCCCCAGCGCACCGGATCGAGTCCCTCGAGTTCGTCGTCGCTGCTGCGCGAAAACAGGAACTTGCCGGTCAGACCGGCGCGGACACCGCCATCATCGACCAGCGCCAGCGAAATATTGTCGTTGCGCGAGGTGAAGCGAGCCTGGGGACCGGCCTTGCCCAGGGAGATGATGGGCTGGGCGCTGAGCATGTATTTCTTGCCGCCTTCGAAATTGGGCGCGACCATGCCCGTGGCGCCAACGGTCAGGTACCAGTCGCCGGACAGCCAGCCGAAGGGGCCGTCGCCGGCCTCGGCCGCGGAAGCGCCCAGCAAGGAGGCGGTCAGAAGCAGCGGAATCGCCCGGACAATACGCATCGATACCCCATACGCGAAACACGCCGGAACAAACACCCGGCATCGCTCAAGCCATGGCGCCAGTTCGGTAAAATTTGACTTAACATCCGTAACAGTTGCGTCTGCCAACCTTGTGTCCGGCCGCGCCGGATCAGGTGCGGCGCGACGCACTCGGCAGGTCCAGCAGCCCTCTCACGGTCTTGCTGCCCTTGCCGGCAATGCGTGCCGATCCGTCGTCACCCACCTCCACCGTTGCACCGTTGGCAAAGCTTAGCGACCAGCCGTCGCCCTTGGCGTTACGGCGGCGGTCGGTAAGCTCGATGCCGGCAGCGGTCACAAGGGCGACGATCCCGTCAGCGTTCATCGTTTTCCTACGGACACCGGCCTTCAATTGAGGTCGAGCCCGGCGGTAAGATCGCCGAGCGGCGGTTCGCCATGCGCGGCGACGGCCCTGTCGCGAACCACGATGCCGTGCAGCACCGGCAGTTCGAAGCGTTCGGTGATGAAGCGCAGGATCGAAGTCGTGTCATAGGGCGTCTGATCGATATAGCCGTGCTTGGCGAAGGGCGAAACGATGATGGCGGGGACGCGGGTGCCCGGCCCCCAGCGGTCGCCCTTGGGCGGAGCGACGTGATCCCAGATGCCGCCATTCTCGTCATAGGTGACGACGACCAGCATATGCTGCCATTGCGGGCTTTTCTCCAGATGGGCGACGACGTCGGCGATATGGCGATCTCCGGCCTCGATGTCGGCATAGCCGGAATGCTCGTTGACATTGCCCTGCGGCTTGTAGAAGGAGACCTGTGGCAGGGCGCCGTCGTCGATCGCCTGGATGAAGCTAACGCCGCCCAGCCCACCGTCGCGCAAATGTTCGCGCCTGGCTTCGGTGCCCGGCGCGTAATTGGCATAATAGTTGAACGGTTGGTGGTGGTACTGGAAATTCGGAATCGGCGACTTGTTGCCGTGGTCGAGCGTGTACTGCCAGGCGCCCGAATACCATGCCCAGCTGATGTGCTTGAGGCTAAGCATGTCGCCGATGGTCGGCTCCGTCTGGGGCGGCAGCGTGGTGGGCTTGGCCGGATCCGCAAGGAGCGGGTCGCCGCCAGGCGCCGGATCGGTGCCGCTCGGTTGGTACGGCGGCTGCATCGTGTTCACCGCGTGGAAATCCGGCGTCAGATTGCCATCGGAGACAAATTTCGGAATGCCGTCGCGCGCCGATTTCGGCGAATTGTCGGCGATCTTCAGCGCTGTGCCGCTATCATCCGTCACCGAAATCGACGGTTTGGCCGGGCTCTTGTCGGCATCGGCGTAGTAAGGCGCGCAAGCGCAGATCAGCCATTGGTGGTTGAAAAACGAGCCGCCGAACCCACCCATGAAGAAATGATCGGCCAGCACGTATTTCTGCGCGACCGCCCACATGTCGGTCTTGGAAGCGTCCCAGTTGCTCATTGGCATGGCGCCTGAATCGGCCCAGGCAACGAACATGTCGTTCTTGCCGCCGTTGATCTGCATCTGGTTCTGGTAGTAGCGATGCCAGAGATCGTGCGTTGTGACGCTGAGCGGCACGTTGAAACCCTTCGCGTCGTTCACGGTGAACGGCGCGTTTGGAAGGTGCTCGGTCATCGCCTGCGTCACCGGCGGCGTGACGCCCTTGGCGGTCAGCCCGTCCCACACCGGCGGCAGTTCGGACAGCACCGAGCCGTCGCGGTCGCGCTGCTGTAGGCTTTCCTGGCTGGCTTTGTCGATGCCTTCGGCACCGGGAAAATGGCCATAGAGATTGTCGAAGGCGCGGTTCTCGGCGAAGATGACGACCACCGTTTCTATCTTGGTGATGCCATTCGGCGGATCGCCGGGCTGCGCTGCGAATGCGGAAGCCGCAGTGGCAGCGAACAGGGCGAGAGTTGAGGAAAACAGGGCGAGCTCACGGGATCGCTTCATTGTCATACCTCCCTGATGCAAAGCGGGATGACACCAGCTTCGCCGCGCCTTTGCAATAGCCACCGCGCTAGACGGGTAATGCCATTGGGATTACCCTCCTTCGACCGCAGGATGCGCGGCCAGATGTGGAGGGAGATGGATCATGACCTTGCAAGGCGATGCCCTGAAGAACGCGATCGGCCAGACGCGGGAAAGGTGGGGGTGGTTTGTCGGCCTGGGCGTGGTGCTGCTGATCCTCGGCGGCATTGCTTTCGGCAATCTGTTCATCGCCACGGTGGCTTCCGTCTATGTTGTCGGCTGGCTGATGCTGGTGGCCGGCATCATCGAGATCATGCATGCTTTCGGGGTCAAGACCTGGGGCCGCTTCTTCTACTGGCTGCTCAGCGGGCTGCTTTATGCGATCGCCGGATTTTTCGCTTTCGACAATCCGCTGCTGGCTTCGGCGGTGCTGACCTTCCTGCTGGCCGTTGCGCTCGTCGCTTCCGGCGCGCTGCGGGCCTGGGTCGGTTTCAGTCACCGTCCGGAACAGGGCTGGGGCTGGATCGTCGTGGCCGGCCTTATCAGCGTGCTTGCCGGCCTGATCATCGCCATGGGGTGGCCGGTCAACAGCCTGTGGGTGCTCGGCATGTTCCTGGCCATCGACCTGATCTTCCAGGGCTGGAGCTTCATCGCCATCGGACTGGCGCTGAAAAAGTAAATCAGAAGGCAATGGCCGCGTCGAGCTGCGAAAGCGGCTTGACGCCGGCCAGCAGCGCGCGGGCTTCGGCTTCATCGCGCTTCATCTGCACCACCAATGCATCGAGGCCGTCGAATTTGATCTCGCTGCGCAGGAAACCGAAGAACGAGACCTCGCTGGTCTCGCCATAGAGATCGCCGGAAAAATCGAAGACAAAGGTTTCCAGAAGCGGCGCGCCATTGTCGTCGACGGTCGGGCGGCGGCCGAAGCTGGCGACGCCGTCATGCAAAGTACCGTCGGCGCGCCGGAAGCGGACGGCATAGATCCCTTCCTTGAGGGTGGCTTCCGCGGGAAGCCTCATATTCGCTGTGGGAAAGCCGAGCGTGCGTCCGAGCTGCTGGCCACCGACGACCTCGCTTTCCACCGTGAAGCGATAGCCGAGCAGACCGGCGGCCTCCGCCACCTCGCCATCGCAGAGCAAGGCCCTGATCCGGCTCGACGAAACCACCTCTGCGCCCTCGTCGCGAAAAGCGTCGACGAGCGTGACGCCAAAGCCATGGCGTTCGCCGGCTGCCATCAGATAGGCCGGTCCGCCTTGGCGGTCCTTTCCGAAATGGAAATCGAAGCCGGTCACGGCGTGGGTGATGCCGAGCGTCCTCTCCAGCACGTCGGTGACGAAGGCTTCCGCCGACAGCGCGGCGAAGTCGCGCGTGAACGGCTGCTCGACGAGCGCGGCAAAGCCCAGCAAGGACAAGAGCCGCGCCTTCATCGGCGGCGGCGTCAGCACGAAGAGCGGGATGTCAGGCCGGAAGACCTTTCTCGGATGCGGCTCGAAGCTCAGCACCAGGGCCGGAACATCACGCTGCACTGCCTCGGCCAACGCCCGTTCGAGCACCGCCTGATGGCCACGGTGGACGCCATCGAAATTGCCGATCGCGACAACGCCGCCACGTAGATCGGCAGGCAGCGGCGCGGTCGCCGAAAGATGCTGGAAGCCTACCATTGCCACCTACTGCAGTCTGACCATGACGGCCACGGGACGATAGCCGTGCCGCTCCAGGAAGAGCCGGAGCTTGGCCGGATCCGGCCGGGATGCATCGCCATAGTCGCGGGCATGGATGCCGCCGGAGACATAGAGAACGTCGAAACCATTGTCGGCGGCGCCCTTCACATCGGTCATCATCCCATCGCCGATGGCCAATACCCGGGAACGCTCGACCGGCCGGCCAAGCACCTCCGCCACCTCCTTCATCGCGAGGTCGTAGATCGGCGCGTAGGGCTTTCCGGCGATCAGCGTGCGGCCGCCGAGCTGGGCATAGTCGCGCGCCAGGGCGCCGGCGCACCAGATGATGCGCTCGCCGCGCTCCACCATGATATCGGGATTGGCGCAGATGAATGGCAGGTTCCTGGCACGCAACCGGTGCAAAAGGTCGGCATAATCCTCAGGCTTCTCGACCTCGTCATCGAACAGCCCGGTGCATACGACGCCGGCGGCCTCGAATTCCTCGACGAGGTCGACATCGAGGCCGTCATAGAGGGTCAGATCGCGGTCGGCGCCGATGTGGAAGATCTTGCGCGGGCCTTCGGCGATCAGGTCGCGGGTCACGTCGCCCGAGGTCACCACTCGGTCGTAGGCTGACGGCGGAACGCCGATCACACTCATCTGGGCCACGACATCGGCGCTGCGGCGGGGCGAATTGGTGATGAGAACAACGGGAATACCGGCTGCCCTTGCCCTGGCCAGCGCCCCTGCAGCCGCCGGAAAATGCCATTCGCCATTGTGCACCACGCCCCAGACATCGCAAAGAATTGCCGAATAGGCTTTTGAGACGTCTTCGAGCGAGCCGACGATGTCAGGCGAATCCGCCATGCCGTTTCCTTCAATATGAGCGTTGCGAGCGCCGCGGCCGACGGTTCGCCACAGCGGGTTCGAATTATCCGAACCGATCCATGCTGTCACCAGGTTTCGCCGGGGGATCGACGCGAAGGCGCCCCTGTGCGCTCAAACGGCGCTATCCGTTGGCGCCCAAAGCACCACTGGACAGCGTTTGGGTAACGCGCGTTGAAAGGGCGGCTCAACCTTGGACATATTACGGCAACATGAAATTTAACGATTTATGACACGACCCTCACCGATTATCGATTTTGGAAAAATGATCCGGAAATTCGGAAGCTGATCGCCAAACCGCGAACGCCCTGCCCCGACAGGGCGTTCGCCTTAGACCGGATCGGGGCCGCAGGCTTGCATTGGTTAGCGCTTGGTGAAGCGTCGACCAAGCAATAGAGCGGTTTCCCAAACCCGGCCTTCAGCGTTTTGTGGAAGGCTGGCGTCAATCGAGAATTCGCCGGCGGGGGCCGCTGCAAGTCATGCATGAACTTTGGCGTCAGTTCCGCCGCGACAGGCGCGGCAACTATGCTCTTATGACTGTTGTGGCGATGGTGCCGCTGATGGGCGGCCTGGCGATCGCGGTCGACTTCACCGAAATGAACCGCGAAAAGCAGATGGTGACGAATGCGCTCGACGCCGCCAACTTCGCCACGGCGCGCCGGCTGACGGAAGGCGCGACCGACGACCAGTTGAAAGCCTATGCGCTCGACTTCTTCAATGCCAACCTGAACGATATCGATCCAGCCAGCGCGACGCTCAACGTCACCTTGCCCAGCAACACCAGCGGCGGCGGCCTGCTCACGATGACGGCGCAGCTTGCCTACAAGCCCTATTTCTATCCTGCCTTCGCCCAGCTCGTCGGCAAATCGGCAACCGATGCGAACCAGAAGATCAACTTCAGTGTCACCTCTCAGGTCAGGCTCAAGAACACGCTGGAAGTTGCCCTGGTGCTCGACAATTCCGGATCGATGACCACGCTCGGCACGGGCTCGGGCCAAAAGCGCATCGATCTTCTCAAGACAGCGTCCAAACAGCTGGTCGACACGCTGGCCCAACAGGCGGTCATGATCAAGCAGGTCGACAAGCCGGTGCAGTTCGGCCTCGTGCCCTTTGCCGCTTCGGTCAATGTCGGCCCCGCCAATGGCAACGCCTCGTGGATGGACACGGAGGGCCTGTCGCCTGTGTCGAACGAGAATTTCGACTGGTCGACGCTCAATGCGGCCAACAAATACGCCCAGCAGACCAACGGCATCTGGTACAAACGCGGCACCGGCTGGGGCAGCGAGGAAGGGCAGATGCTGACCCGGTTTTCACTCTACCGGGACATGAAGGTCGTCACCAACCACGAGCGTGTCATCAACAGCAAGCGGGTGGTTTGCGACGAGTACAATTCGAACAACACCTGCAAACGCAGCCACGACGAATATGACTACATCGATTCCTACGGTCCGTTCGCCAGCTGGCAAGGCTGCGTGGAGGCCCGACCCTATCCCTACAATGTCAACGACGCTTCGCCGTCCGGCGGCTCGGCCAACACAGGCATAGGCGTCGGTGACCCGGCAACGATGTTCGTGCCGATGTTCGCTCCGGACGAACCCGGCAATCACTGGAAGCTCACGCAGGATCCCGACGAGGCCGCCCCGGTGACCTACGGCGCGGTGAACAGCTGGTGGAACGACGATCCTACGAGCGGCACGGGCCAATCGCGGCTGCGCAACATGGCCAAATATTTCCAGCCGCGGCCGATCGATGCGCCGGCGCTGCCCGCCGGCAACGGCCCGAACTACAGCTGCACCACCAATCCGATCACACCACTGACCGATGTCAGCGTCGCCGATGGGGCCACCTCGATCAAGGCGGCGATCGACCTGATGCAGCCGAATGGCGGCACCAATGTTCCCGAGGGCATGGCGTGGGGCTGGCGGGTGGTCTCAAGCGGCGAACCGTTCACGCAAGGGCGCCGGGAAACGGAAAAAGGCAATGACAAGGTGGTGATCGTGCTGACCGACGGCGCCAACACCTACTACACGCCGTCCTCGCTTGGCTATTCGGACCCCGCCAACTCGAAGTCGACCTATGCGTCCTACGGCTATCTCAACCCCGGCTACAACGGCACCTCGGTCGGCCGCATGTTCATGGGCACGTCGAGCGCCATCGGTCAGCTCGACTATTCGAACGGCAACTACACCAATGCGCTCAACGAGCAGATGGCAACGCTTTGCAACAACGCCAAGGCGGCCAACATCATGGTGATGACGGTGGCGCTCGACCTGTCGACGACCAAGGCCAGCGACAAGCTGGCGATCGATGCGCTGAAATCCTGCTCGTCGGACTCGCGCTTCCGCAAGGACCCGACGGATCCGAGCAAACCGGCGAAGCTGTTCTGGAATGCGACCGGCGCCAGCCTGTCGAACGACTTCAAGGAAATCGGCAACGAACTGTCGAACCTGCGGGTGGTCGGCTAAGGCGCGCCGCGTCGAAACGGCGCTTTGGCTCCTTCTTTATGCATGTCGTTGTGCCGAAACCGGAGGCACTTTGGAGCGACATGCCGTAACCGCTCCTCTGGCGCAACGCCTGGTGCCGGCAAGCCCTTGCGGGCGCCTGCCGTGACAGGCAGATATTGGCGGCTCGCGGGATCGCATCGCGGGCGTGCTTGGGGACGAACAATGCCCGATACCGCCAACCATATCGCCTTCGCGCTGGTCTGCCTCGGCATGGTGCTGACGCCAGGCCCGAACATGATCTACCTGATCTCGCGCTCGCTGTCGCAAGGGCCGAAGGCCGGACTGATCTCGCTTGGTGGGGTCGCGGTCGGCTTCCTGTTCTATGTGCTGTCGGCGGCGTTCGGCATCACGGCGCTGCTGCTCGCCGTGCCCTATGCCTACGACGCGCTGCGCTTTGCCGGCGTGGTTTATCTGCTGTGGCTTGCCTGGCAAGCAGTCAAGCCGGGCGGACGTTCGCCGTTCCAGGTGCGAGACCTGCCGAAGGACAGGCCGCGCAAGCTGTTCGCCATGGGGCTGATGACCAATCTGCTCAACCCCAAGGTGGCCGTTCTCTATCTGTCGCTGCTGCCGCAATTCATCAGCATCGGCAAAGGCCATGTACTGTCGCAGCTGTTGGTTCTGGGTGCGACGCAGATCTCAATCAGCCTGACCGTCAATGCCATCATCGCGGTGACGGCCGGTTCGATCGCCACCTTCCTTGCCGGACGGCCATTGTGGCTGGTCATCCAGCGCTGGATGATGGGAGGCGTGCTGACGGCGCTGGCGCTGAAGATGGCGACCGACGCGCAGCGCTGAGCCCCTTGCAAAACCGGTTCCGACTTTTGGGGATCATGCCCCAGCTACATCGGCCGGCGGATCGGCCGGATCTGTGCCGGCTCGATCACCTTGCGGTAGAGGTGCCAGGTGGCATGGCCGAGGATCGGCATGACCACGGCCAGCCCGGCAAACAGCGGGATCGAGCCGATCACCAGAAGCACGGCAACCAGCAGGCCCCACAGCGCCATCTGCAACGGGTTTGCCATCACCGCCCGGGCCGAGGTTTCGATTGCCGAGACGGCACCGACATCGCGGTCGAGCAGCAAAGGAAAGGCGATCACCGTTGTGGCCAGCACCACCACGGCAAAGACAAGACCGGCCGCATTGCCAAGCAGGATCAGGGTCCAGCCCTTGCCCGTCGTCAGCACGTCGCGGACAAAGGCGCCGATCGAGGCCGGCGGCTGGTCGCCGAACAGGCCGGTGTAGATCGATTGCGCGGTGTACAGCCACAACAGGAACAGCGCAAACAGCATGACGCCGATGACCGCGATCGACGGCAATGCCGGGGAACGGCGCACATCCAGCGCATGGCGCCAATTCGTGTTCATGCCGAGTTCGCGCCGGCGGCTGATTTCGTAGAGCCCGATCGCGGCAAAAGGCCCGACCAGGGCAAAGCCCGACATCAAGGGATAGACGAGCTGAATGGCGTTGGAACCCGAGCTCCACTGGGTAAGGATCAGGCCGACGATCGGGTAGATCAAACACAGGAACACGTAATGGGACGGTTTTGCCCAGAAATCCTCGGCACCGAGTCTGAGCGCGTCCCAGAGATCCGCCGTGGTGATGCGGCGCACCGCGGGCTGCACATGCATCCCATAGGCGTCCGCCATGACATGAAAGCCGGCCATAACCATCCTCCCGTGTGTCGGGGGCAGTCACCGCCGTGATGGCCGCCCGCAGCTGCCACTAGTAGATGTGGCAGCATAGCCGATTTGCCAGGGGTTGTCGCCGAATCGATGATCTTGGTCGGGTCCTCACGGGATTGTCATCGCCTGCCGGCAAAAGCCGGCCGTGCGGAATCTACTGCCGCGCGTTGAAGACCGCCTCGATATGATGGCCGTCCGGATCGATGACGAAGGCGGCATAATAATGCGGACCCATAGTCGGGCCGCAGGCCCCGGGGGCGCCGTTGTCACGGCCGCCATGAGCAAGTGCCGCCGCATGAAATTGCGCGATGCTTTTACGATCCGGCGAAGGCCAGATGAAAACTCGGACCAGGCATGCGCTGCCCTTTCGGGCGACGCTTTTGTCGCCAGCTTTTCGCCGCCGCCAGGAATCCCCTAGCCCACCGCCTGGTCGGGCTCGCCGGGCCTCAAATCATCCCAGACCCTGACATAGCCGAGCGGCGCCAGCACAGCCGCCGAGCGCTCGATGTTGGAGACGCCGAAGGAGACGTGGTGCAGCATGTCCTGGAAAATCCTTGTCCTTGGCTGCTGTCGACCGCTTCTTTTGTGCCGGCAGCCAGTGCTCAATTCACGGAACATGATCGCCGACCAGACACCTTGGCGGCGGACGATGTTCACATTGAGAGGCTTCTGGCTTTCGAAGCGCGGCAACTTTGCCATGGCGACAGCCATAGCGATGCTGCCAATAATGGTTGTGGTGGCCGGCGCGATCGATCTGACCGGCACCAGTGACGACGCCGCGCAATTGCAGAACTCGCTGGACGCGGCTGGACTTGCCATCGGCACGAAGTACCTACCCAGCATGGCCGCGAGTGATGTCGCGGCACTTGGGTTGACATTCTTTGCGGCCAATTTGAGCCTCGCCGACCAGCAGGAAAACGCAGACAGCGTCTCGGCTTTTTCGGCAACCGCCAGCGGCGACCCGAGCGCCTATTACATCTCGCTTTCATCCAGCATCAACCGTCCGAGCTTCATCAATGGCGCGGCCCCATGGCCAGCTCACCGCTCGGCCACGGTCAAGATGAATCCCGGTGCGCAGGCCTGCGTTCTGGCGCTCGATCCACATGCGTCGGCCGCAGTAAGCCTGCAGGGCTCGACCGATGTCGCCATGAGCAGTTGCGTCATCGCGGCAAACTCGGATGCGTCCGATGCTGTCAGGAGGGGCGGTTCCGCGCAGATTTCGGCGGGCTGCGTCTCGACCGTCGGCGGCACGTACGGGCTTTCGCCGCCCAGCGCCAATCTCGCCTGCGGAGCCCCGCTCGAACATCAATATGCATCTTTCGATCCTCTGGCGGATGTCGTCCCTCCCGCTTACACATTGTGCCTGCCGGTCCCGAACGGCAAAAACTATACGCTGTCGCCCGGAACCTATTGCGACAAGACGTTGTCGGGAAACATCACGCTCAATCCGGGCGTCTACATCTTCCGTGGCGTCACCCTGAAACCCGGCGGCAACGGCAGCCTGACCGGTCAGGGCGTGACCTTATTCCTCATGGAGGGCTCACATATCACCATAAATGCCAATGAACAGGTGAACCTATCGCCACCCACCAGCGGTCCCTACGCTGGCATCACCATTTTCGAGAACCGCGGCAACACATCGGCCCTGACACTGAATGGCGGTGCAAATTCCGTGATCAGCGGGTTCGTCTATGCGCCGGACGCGGCGATATCCTTTGCCGGCAACTCAGATATGAGCGGTCAGGGCGACTGTCTGAGGCTTGTTGGCTTGACCGTGCAGATGACCGGAAACTCATCCATCAAAACTGACTGCGCGGCCGTATTTGGAAATCGCGAGATGTATGCCAGCCGCCTCATCACGCTTGTGAAATGAGCGGTTAACCCGCATTTCCATCTCAGATTTTTACCGCCCTGCCCGGCAAAAGCCATGATCGCCACTATGTCGGGTGGCATGACAATCGCGAAAACTGCAAACTCCCCAATCCCGAATCCGAACAGGCGCACGTTGCTCAAGGTCGCCGGCCTTGCAGCCATTGCCGCGCTTTCCGCCTGCAGCACCGTCTCTGTGCCGACGGGCGAAGGCGCAGGCGCCTCTTCTTCCGCCACGGCCACTCTGGCGGGCTTGCGCGCCACAGCCGGGCTTGGCCCGCTGGCGCCGGACGCCCAGCTCGAACAGGCGGCGCTGCAGCAGGCCGGCTACATGGCGTCGCGGGAGCGCATGAGCCACACCACGGGCTGGGGCAAGGATTTCGCATCGCGCATGAAGGACAATGGCGTGCGGGGCGCCGCGGCCGAGAACATCGCCGAAGGGCGCTTCGACCAGCAAAAACTGTTCGACATCTGGATGCATTCGCAAGGCCACCGGCGCAACATACTCGACCCGGATTTCAGCCGCTTCGGGCTCGCCTATGTCCGCGACGGACGTGACCCCGACCTGCGCTACTGGTCGCTGGTGCTCGGCAGATAGCGTCTCCCTAAAGCCGTTTCGGCTATGGGCCGGTACCAACCGGCGCGCCAATCCCACTCCACCTATACGGCCGGCGCACCGCCCGCCGCCGGCTCAGTCCATATGCGCTGCAGGCGCGCCGCCGCCGGCCGGCGCAGCCTTCGGCTTGCGCAGCAGGAAGACGAACGGGATGGCGGCCAGTGTCATTACCATCAGTATTTTGAAGTCGTTGACGTAGGAGATCATCATGGCCTGAAGATTGACCATGCGATCGACCATGGACAGCGCCATCGGATCGCCGCCCGCTGCCGCCGGCGAGACCGCCCAGAGATTGGGATTGAACGGGTTGATGAAGGCCGAAAGCTCGGCGTGGTTGATCTGGGTGTTGCGCACCAAAAGCACCGTCACGACCGAGACGCCGATCGATGAGCCAAGATTGCGTACCAGGCTGAAGAGCGCGGTTGCGTCGGTGCGGTAGCGTGCGTCGAGCGTGGCGAAGGCAACCGTCGACAGCGGCACGAACACCATTCCCATGCCCAGGCCCTGGATCACGCCGGAGCTGATAATCAGCCAGTTATCCATCTGCGGGGTGAAGCTCGCCATGGTGTAGAGCGAATGCGCGGTCAGCAGAAAACCGATGACGACGAGAATCCTGGCGTCGATCTTTCCCATGATGCGCCCGACGACGAGCATCGAGATCATCGTGCCGATACCGCGCGGACCGATGACCATGCCGATGGTGATGGTCGGATAGCCGAAGATGGTCGACAGCATTGGCGGCAGCAGCGACATTGAGGCCAGGATGAGCACACCCATGACGAAGATGAACGCCAGCCCGGTCACGAAATTCTGGTCGAGGAAAATCTTCGGATCAATGAAGGGATGGTCCGCGGTCATCGTGTGAATGATGAACACCCAGAAGCCGGTGATGGCCAAGCCGAGTTCGATCCATATCTCGACCGAGGAAAACCAGTCGACCTCGCCGCCGCGGTCCAGCATCAGCTGCAGCGCCCCGACGCCGAGCGATATCATGGCAAAGCCGAAGAAATCGAAGCTGCGCACCCGCCGCGCAACGGCCGGCAGATAGGCCGCCATGCCAAGAAAGGCGACGATGCCAACCGGCAGGTTGATGAAGAACACCCAGCGCCAGTTGAAATTCTCGGTCAGCCAGCCGCCCAGCGTCGGACCCAGGATCGGTCCCAGCATGATGCCGGCGCCCCAGATGGCCATTGCCTGGCCGTGGCGCTCCTTGGGATTGATGTCGAGCAGGAAGGTCTGCGACAGCGGCACGATGGCGGCGCCGAACACGCCTTGCATCAGCCGGAACAGCACAATGGTTTCAAGGCTCCATGCCAGGCCGCACAGCATGGAGAAGATGGTGAAGCCGACCACCGCCGTCAGGAACAATTCCTTGCGGCCGAAACGGTCGGCGAGCCAGCCAGTGACCGGCGTCATGATGGCGGCGGCGACGATATAGGAGGTCAGCACCCAGTTGATGTTGTCCGGGGAAGCGCCGAGGTCGCCGGTCATGGTTGGCAGCGCGACATTGGCGATGGTGGTGTCGAGCGCCTGCATGACAGTCGCCAGCATGAGCGCAACAGTGATCAGGCCGCGATGCGGCACTTCTCGAAATGGTTCTTGCATGCTCATGATGCGGAACTTCCAGCAGGTAACAAAAACGTGTACACAGGGGTTTCCGGGCGGCAAAGCCTTCCGTTGAGAGACCTTCATCGCGGTGGGACGCGATTATCGATGTGGGGTTTACATCGACCGAAAGTCTCTGATGAGCGGATGCCTGCCGCCCGGAAACATGAGGACCGAAGGGTCCGTGTCGAAGATTTCAGATTTCAGCCAGGCCGCGACACGGCTTGAACCAAATGCTGATCCTTCTCACCTCTCCCCTCCGACCAATCTTGGCTGTCCGCTTCCACCCGCCTGGTGCCGCGGACTTCCGCCGACTTACTGCGCGACCTCGCCAGCCGTGGCGTGGCCGAATATGGCGGGAAAGCCGCGGGCAGTGCCGGTATCGACGGTGACCGAGGCGCTCATGCCGGTCCGCAGCGCCATCTTGGCGTCGGGATCGGTCAGCTCCAGGCGCACCGGGATGCGTTGCGTGACCTTGACCCAGTTGCCGGTGGCGTTCTGCGCGGGCAGCAGCGAGAATTCAGCACCCGTTCCCGCACCGATCGCCTTGACCGTCGCCTCGAACGTCTTGCCTGGATAGGTGTCGACGACGATCTCGGCCTTCTGGCCCGGCTTCATGTTGGTGAGCTGGGTTTCCTTGAAATTGGCATCGATCCAGGTGTCATCGCTCTCGACCAGCGAAAACAGCGGCGTGCCGGAGCCGACGAACTGGCCGACCTTGAAGGACGAGGCCTGGGAGATGACGCCATCGGCGGGCGCCTTCACCGTGGTCCGCGCCAGGTCGTAGGCGGCCTTGTCGCGCGCGGCGAGCGCGGCCATCACAGTCGGATGCTTGTCGGTTTCGATGTCGGGGTTGCCGCCAAGCGCGGCCTTGGCGCTGATGATGCCCTGCTGGGCGACGGCGACCTGCTGCTTTGCCTTGTCGAGGTCGTTGCGGGCCTGATCCAGCGACGATTTGGCGTTGATGCCCTTCTGCGCGAGATCGGCGGCGCGGTCGTACTGCGACTGGGCGTAGTCGACTTCGCTGCTGGCGGACTTCTCCTGCGCCATCGACTGGCTGTAGGCGGCGCGCAGCTGCTCGACATTGAGGCGCGCGGCGGCAACCGCGGCGTCGGCCTGGGCAAGCGCGATGCGATAAGGCTCGGGATCGATGGTGAACAGAAGGTCGCCCTGCTTGACCATCTGATGATCTGTTATGGCGACCTGGACGATGCGGCCGGCCGTGTCCGAGGCGATCGACACCTTGGCCTGCTGCAGATTGGCGTTCTCCGTCTCCTGGTAGCGTCCGCCGGTCACCCAGATATAGCCGCCACCGATGACCAGCGCCGCCGGCAAGGCAAGCATCAAGAAGAAGCGGCCCGTGCGGCGCTTCTTCTTCGGCGCCGGGACCGGCTCCACAGGGGGAGCAACCGCGACTGGAGCGGCAGCCGGCTGGGCCGGCGCTTCCATCTCCACCTTGGCGGCGTTTTCGTTGACTTTGGCTACCGCGTTCATGCTACTGCGCCTTTCGTAGGCTCGACTTTTTCCGACGTATCGCCGTCGGCGAGATTCTGCGCCATCGCATCGAGCGCCCTGATCAGGACGCGGCGATCCTCCGGCGAAACGCCGACGAGCGATTCCTCATAGACTTCGCCGGCCAGGCTCTTGACCTCGGCATAGGCGGCACTCGCCTTGGCGGTCGGGAAGATCATGCGCACGCGGCGGTCGGCGGCGTCGGCGCGGCGTTCGATCCAGCCGCCCTCTTCCATCCGGTCGACGAGGCGCGAGACACTGATCGGCTCGATTTCGAGCAGTTCCGCGAGCCGGGCCTGGGTGACGCCCTCTTCCTTGGCGACACGCACCATCAGGCGCCATTGCGCAGACGACAGGCCGAGCCCGCTGGCGCGCGTCTCGAAACGCTTGCGCATCAGACGCTGCACGTCGTGGATCAGAAATCCCAGTCTGTCTATGCCATCAGAAACCATGAGCGCTATATATAATAAGCGTGCTTACTATTCAAGATGCCTCATTGCAACAAATGCCGGCAAATGTGCATGACGGTCGCGCAACGCGATCTTGGTTAGTGATTGGTGAACGCCCTCGTCTCCTCGAAGACAGCCGCCATGTTCACAGCCGGTTTCTCACGACGAGCGTGACGACGAAGAAGGCGCCAAGCGAGCTGGTGATGATGCCTATCGGCAGCTCCTGCGGCGGCAGCAGCGTTCGCGCCAGAACATCGCTTGCCAGCAACAGCACCGCCCCGAACAGCGCACAGCTGGCGATCAGGCGCATATGCAAGGGACCGGCCAGCGGCCGTGACAGATGCGGGATCATCAGCCCGACAAAGCCGATGACGCCGGCGACCGAGACGAGAATTGCCGTCGAAAAGGCGGCGACGAGAAACGTCGTCCTGCGCATCCGCGCCACCGGCACGCCGAGGCTCTCGGCGGCACTCTCACCGGACAGGAAGGCGTCCAGCCTGCGATGGTTCCACAGCCCGTAGGCTGCAATCGTGCCGGCGCCCAAGGCGCCCAGCCAGACATTGTCCCAGCGCGCCAGCCCGAGCCCGCCCATCGTCCAGAACAGCACCGAATGGGCGGCGCGCTGGTCGCCGGCAAAGACCAGATAGTTGGTCAGAGCCGTGAACAGGAAGGAGACGGCAAGGCCGGCGAGGATCAGCCGTTCCGGCCCCTGCCCCCTCACCCGTGCGACCAGCAGCAGGACGATGCAGGCGGCCAGAATGCCGCCGGTGAAGGCGGCGACCGGCAAGGTCCAGATGCCAAAACTGTCACCGAAGACAGTGATGACGGAAACAGCTCCGGCGGCCGCCCCCGACGACAGACCGAACAGGAAGGGATCGGCAAGATCGTTGCGGGTCACCGTCTGCAGCAAGGCGCCGGTGATGCCGAGGCCGCCACCGACACAGACCGCCAGGATCGTGCGCGGCAGCCGCAGATCGACGACGATCTTGCCGACCGGACCCGACACCTGGTGCTCGTTCAACCCGACGGCATGGCCAAGCGAGGCGATGACCTCGGTCAGCGGGATCAGCGTCGAACCATAGGCGATCGACAGCAGCACGAGGGCGACGACCGCCACCGTGCCCGCCACCATCGCCAGCGCGAATGCCTTGTGCCGGGAAAGCGCACCGGATTTATGCCCGGGGGCAAGGAGCATCAGAACGCTTCCGGATGCATCGCCCTGGCGATCTTGGCGATCGCCTCGATGTTTGCCGGCCCGGGCGTCAGTTCGGCATAGCGTAGGGCCACGAAGCGCTCATTCTTGACCGCGTCCGTCTCCTTCATGGCCGGGTGGGCCTTCAAGAAATCGAGCAGTTTCTTGTAGCCGCCGCCATCCTGGTAATCGAGCAGGATGAGGAATTGCGGATTGCGCGACGCCACGGTTTCCCAGTCCGTGTTGCCCCAGCTGGTGTCCATGTCTGCCATGATGTTGTCGCCGCCGGCCGCGGTGATCATGGCGTTCGGAATGGCGAATTTTCCGGCTGTGAACGGCTTGTCCTCGCCTGAGTCATAAAGGAACACCCGCGTCCCCTTGCGGTCGCCGACTTTCGTCGTGATGTCTGCCAATTGCGCCTTCCAGCCGGAGACGAGCTTCTCCGCGTCCGCCTCCTTGCCGAAGATCTTGCCCAGCTTTTCGACGTCGCCATAGAGCAGGTCCATGGAAGCGGCCGGGCGGTTCTTGTCGAGATGGACGCAGCTTTCGGTCAGCACCAGTGTCTTGATGCCGTGCGGGGCGAGCGTGTCGGGCGTCACGTCGCCGCCGGGCTTCATGCCATAGTACCAGCCGGCGAAGAAGAAATCGGGCTCGACGGCGACGAGGTTCTCGAGCGTCGGGTATTTGGGCGCCAGTTCCGGGATGGAACCCTGCTCGGCCTTGAATTCGGGGCCGACCTTGTACCATCCGGTGATGCCGGTCAGGCCGACGATCGACGGCTGCAGCTTCAGCGCGAAGGCCATCTCGGCCATGTTGAGATCATGGATGACGGCGCGCTTGGGCGGTGCATCGAAAGTCAGCGGCTTGCCGCAGCTGTCGACCGTGACCGGGAAGGCGAAGGCTGTCGAGGCCAGCAGCGAGAAGACGAGCGACAGGGCGAGACGTTTCACGGATTTTGCTCCTTGGCTGAACGGTGTCGGACGGGGGATGGGTTCGATCAGGATGGCGGCGCGGCGCGGTTCGGCACATCGAAAACCGTGAGTTCCCGGTCTTCGGTCGGATGGCGAAGGCGAAACACGTCGACGCCGAAAATCTCGCGGATCAGCTGTTGCGTCAGCGCTTCGCGCGGCGCGGCCAGCGCATGCAGCCGCGCTTCGCTCATCACCGCGACCCTGGTGGCGAAGGGCGCCACCAGAGCCAGATCGTGCAGCACCGCGATCACCGTCATGCCGAAGCCGGCCACGAGTTCGAGCAGCTCGCCACGGGCGCGCGGATCGAGATGGTTGGTCGGCTCGTCGAGGAACAGGACTTTCGGTTGCTGCGCGATGGCGCGCGCCAGCTGGGCGCGCTGGCGTTCACCGCCCGACAGCGAGCCGATGCTGCGGCCAAGCAGCGCCAACAGGCCGGTCCGGCGCAACGCGTCGACGACGATGTCGCGCTCCTCGCTCCTGCGCCTCAGTCCAGCATGTGGGACGCGGCCGAGCTCGACATAGTCGATCACCGCCAGCCGTGGGTCCGGCTGGTCGGTCTGGCCGACGACGGCGATGTGCAAGGCGCGCTCGGCGGTCGAGATCCTGTCCAGGCGGCGCCCACCAAGCTTCACCTCGCCCGCACTTGGCCTGAGCATGCCCGACAGCATGCGCAGCAGCGTGGTCTTGCCGGCGCCATTGGGGCCGATGATGGCAAGACGATCGCCTGTGGCCACCGACAGGCTGACGGCGTGGACCAGATCCCGGCCATTCGCCATGGCGCGGAGGTCGCGAGCTTCGAGGAGTGGCGTTGTCATCGGCTGTCGCCCGCAAGCTTGCCCGGCCCGGGAATGCGGGCCAGCGTCTTGCCGGCCAGTCGCGGCGGACGCTGTCCGGAATTGCACCAGCCGTCGGCGAGCGAGGCGTAAAGCCCGGCAAATCGCACGAGATCGCCGGCGTCGGCCTCGGCGTCGATGGAACCGAAGAGATAGGAAGCCTTGCCTGGCGCCTGGAAGGCCACGGTCAGCGGCCGCGCACAGCCCGCCATGCATTCGACGCCTTCGACCGTGAAGCCATGCGCCACGGCGGGTTCATGGCAGGCCGAGAGCCGGGAACGCAAATCCGCACACAGGCTCTCACCCGACCTGATGCCGGTCGGGACGTCGCGGCAAAGCGTGCATACGATGATGCGATGATCGATGGCGCCGTCCAACTTTCCGTCACTTTCCAAAACTGGCGACGGAAGGATGCTGGCGAGCCGGCCGACAAGACCGACGTCCACGTCTCCTCCCGGCACACCCCGTCCGGTCAACTCAGTGATGGCAGGTCTCCTGGCTCGCGGGTCTCAGCGCAATCCTGCCTTCCCAGCCTTGCCGGCCAGTGGCATGTCGGATCTTGCTCTCCGCTTACAGTTGCGGGGGCAGCCACGGTCTCGACCTTTTGAGGTCTCACCGTGTTCCCTTTTCACCCCTTGCCTTTCGGCGCGGGGACCATCACGCACCCACCGTAGATTTCCATCGATCGCATCGCAACGAGTTTTTGCGATGTCGCTGCACTCCACACAATATGTAATAACATTACGTTTGAAGTGATGTTTCGCGACGATGTCAAGCTTGGTGTTGCGCACACGCCCCCGGCTAGGACGTAGACTCATTATCGCGTAGCCAGATGCGGACTGAGACGAGTTTGAGGGCAGCGAGGTAGTTTTCCGCCAGTTTGTCGTATCGGGTTGCGATCCGGCGGAACTGCTTGGCCTTGTTGAAGAAGCGCTCGACGAGGTTGCGTGCCTTGTAGAGGAAGGCGCTGAAGCAGATCGGGTCCTTGCGGTTGGCCTTGGGAGGGATGTTGGCCCAAGCCCTTCGCTCGGTGGCGGCATTGCGCAAGGCGTTGGCATGACAGCCCTTGTCGGCGCGCACCGGAGCGCAATCCCCAGAAGATGCCATTGAGAACCCGCCGATCATCCACGCGCGGCACGCCTCGCGGCTTGTTGGGCAGATGCGGCTGGATCGCGCGCCATTCGAAGTCGGTTAGGTCGTATTGGTTCGTGGGCAGTCTGAATCACAAACTGGCGCAGGCTTGACCGCACCGTGGAAGGCGGACATGAAAGGTCGATGATGAGCGAAGATATGCCCCAGTTGTTCTACCCAGGCATGCCGGAGCGCACGGAGCCTTGGACAGGTGACTACGAAATCTTATGGAGCATCTACATACGCTGCAACAACAGGCAGAAGCTCCGCCGTGTTCACATCCCTGCACTCGAAGCGATCATTGGCCAGCCCCACGGTGGACGAGGTTGGGTCATCGAGAAAGAGAACGACAATCCGGGAGAATTGAGATTGATGGCCACCGAAATCCTGGCCGGCTCCTACTCTGATGCCATGCTCCTTTCGTTGCTCAGGAAGCTTTACGCGCTCAGGCCACACTGGCATCTCACCGCAAGGCTAAACGCTGAGCATCCTCGCGGCGTCTATATTATGGCCACCTATGCGGAGAAGGAACCCAGCAGCGCCGCCCCTGCCGTATCCAACATCATGGTTGAGTTGCAGCCGGACTTCTCATGCTTGATCGATGGCACCACATCGCATCGCAGCGGGAGCGGCAAAGCGTTTTGATGACCTCCTGTGGTGAGGCCGTTGGACGGACGCCTCTTACCATTCTCAGACGTCGATCGCTTATGGGTATACGGCCTAGTTCCCGACGCTCTTGATTCCTGAGGCCACAGCTACGTTGTCGGATGATTGAGCGACGCTGTTGAACAGCGTGCACGACATTTCTTTGCTGCGGAAATTGAAACCCATACACGATTTTTCATTCGCGCATTGTAAGATGCAGTCTGGATACCTGAGTTGTCCCGTCCAATAAGGTACGCCGGAAACCTCGGTGTTCTTTGCGAATACTAGGTTCGAGTAGTGCAGATTGCTTTCGACAACCTTCTTGGCCGCCATCACAGATTCTTCGCTCTTCACAAGAACGGAAGCATCGCCTTTCATGAAGCAGGCTTGGTATTTGGTGTTGTATGTAACCGCCAAGCACGTAAAATCGTGGTCGCAAGCGTTCTGGCACTGCTCGGCAGTGACGCCTCGAATAGGCATGTTGGGCAGATCGTTTCCAATCGCGTCCCATCCAGATACGACTACAAAGCCGGTGTCAGGATCGGTCGGTGCAGTCATTATCGGGGGTTGCGGGGATACGCCACCCATTTGTCGACGAGGATCGGCGGCAAAATCCGCGGCTGCAAAAGTACGACCATCGAGCCACGCACAATTCGTTGCCAGCTGAATTGCCGTAGCATCTGTTAAGCCGACCTGTGCCAAAGTCTCGGGCGCAGATATGGGTGAGACAGGCTGTGTTTCTGGACCCAGCCTGTTAGCCAGTTGAACGTTTACGTCGACGCCCTGGACCATCCGACGCGAATAGCACCACGCAGTGTCCCACGAGCTGTCTTTTTCGTCCTTGAAGTGATGGCCTGAAATCAACTCCCATTTGTCTCCCTGGAAGTCGATCGTCTTCGTGGCGAACTTCGTGAAGTCCACGGTGACGACATCCGGTTCCTTCGGAGGCATTGGCGGCGTCGGCAGTTGCGTGGGCCGGGGAGTAGGCAGTGGGATGGAAGGCTTATCTGCTTTAGTTTCGGCAGGCTTCGCGGGTACTTCTACGCGCGGAGTATTCAGTTCTGAGATTGCAGGTCCGTTCTGCCACAGTCCAAGCTTCAAGCCCAAGCCGATCCCAATTGCTGCTACGGCGATTGCACCTCCGGTCGCAATTCGACGTAGTGCAGCCGCTTTGGAGATTTTCTCCTGAGCTGCGGCCTCAGCCTGTAGTGTCGGTATGGCAGAGCGCTTTACAATGAGGCCGACCGCCTGCTCGAGAAGAGCGGTGTTATGCCGGACGAGCATTGCCCTGCCCTTTCATCGACAACTTCACCAGATCGGCAACATCTGGCGGCAGCTCCTGATTCAGAGCCGTTCGAAGCACCTCTGGATCATCGGTAAACAGCGGAACGTAGAGGATCTCCTTGACGACCTTTTCAATTTCGACAGGGACCTCGACGCGCTTCTCGACTTCCTTTTCGACGACCTTCTCGACCGGCACCTCGATTGTCCGAATACGGCGCCACCGCCATCTTAAGAGCATGCGGCGAATGAGCGACGATAGTCGGCTTTGGGACTGAACTTCGCCGCGAGCGGCTATTCGTTGAAGCGCGAGCGCCACCATCGCTGTGATCGGCCCAGCCAGCGCTGCGATCACGGCTAGCGAACTGAACCAAATGACTGAGATCACACCTGCCTGTTCCGGTGTCACCTGCTCTGGCTTTGCACCGTACCATCTTGCCGCGATCCGTCGGACCTGGTCGGTGCGCGCCATTGGAATCCGCTCCTTCTCCAGGGCCGCGAGTTCCTTGGCTATTTGATCCTGCCTAACCTGATTTTGCGCGGCCACGGTCGCTTTGTTGGCTTCAGCGCCCTGGGCGTCGGCTAGCCTCTTGCCCGCCTCGTCAAGTCGCCTCTGCCAACTCGCGGCGTCTGCATCTCGTGTCTGCTCGAGATTCGATCGCCGACCTGTAAGCTTTTGGCGCTGGTCGGCCGTCATCGGCGGACTGCTCGCACGTAGCCGATCAAAATCAGATCGAAGTGACGCTATTTCCTGATCCAGTGGATCTATTTGAGCGTCGAACTTGGCGCCGATTTTGGACCTCGGATTTGCTAGCTTGGCGACCTCATCCTCCAACTTCCGAGCTGAATCGCTGTCGCCTGAGTCTCGGGCCATCTTGATGCGCTGGACGAAGCTGTCGCGCTGACGTTCGAACTGGTCGACGGCGTCTTTGATCTCAGCATCGCGCTGCTCAATCAGCGACGATCGAACCGTGTTCTTCTCTTCGATCTGGTCTCGAACACGGGATGCCTCCGGAGTAAGAGCTGTTGTCCCCTGCAATTCAGCGTCAACCTCCGCAATTTGTTTCTGGAAGCCGGCACGGGACTTTTCGGCAAGGGCGGTCATCTCCTCAAATTCGGCGCG
This sequence comes from Mesorhizobium japonicum MAFF 303099, assembly GCF_000009625.1. Taxonomy (NCBI): domain Bacteria; kingdom Pseudomonadati; phylum Pseudomonadota; class Alphaproteobacteria; order Hyphomicrobiales; family Phyllobacteriaceae; genus Mesorhizobium; species Mesorhizobium japonicum. The sequence goes on along the minus strand of NC_002678.2, from coordinate 6,745,621 downwards.
AGCCTGGTCAACCTGATCAGCTTTCCTGCCGAGTTCATCTACCAAGGCAAGCTTCGACGCCTCCTGTTCCAGCGCGTCAATCTTGTTCACCAAATCTTCGTAGCGAAGCTGACGAAGGGCGCCTGCCCGCTCCATTCCCATAAAAACGGTCTCGAACGTAATACCCGCGAGGATCAACAGGAAGATGAGTACTATGGGCTTCCACACCCAAGATACGCTGAAAAGCAGAGTGGCAATTGGGATTTTGGTAAGTTCGGCGATGGCGACCATCAAAAATGGTGCACTTGCGAGTGTCAGATCCATGGCAGTGACGGACTCGCTGGCCGCGAAAGCTTGATAGCCAAGAGCTACGCCAGTCGTAAGACCGATAGTCGCCGCTGCCAGCTCAAGCGCCCATGCCCCCCTATAGGTCCACTGCCCATAGGTCGCGAGCTTTTGGCTCATCGTTGTTTGCATTTTGCGCCCCCGATCCGGCAAATCCACGCGCACGGATCTGATGGCATTACACCGAAAAGTAACTATGTTCGCAACTGTTATGAGTGGGCAATCGGCAAATATCCTGAGTCGTAGTTAAGGCTGAGTCGACTTGAGTGGCGACTATACCAAGATCTTAGACCTGAAGCGCCTCTTCTTCCCCAAGATTATTATTGCTTTGTCAACGCTGCTGAATCAACAGCTCCAAACACACGCGACATGCCTACCTGACCGAAATGCGGCGCGAAACTGCCATTCTTCGGCAGGCCCAACCAAAACGAACAAGGCCCCTTCCGGGGCCTTGCGCATCAAATTCAGTGCCGGGCTCTCCGGCCCTCACTTCCATCAGCTGCCTGGCATTCTCTGCCGTGATCGCGGTCGTCTCCACCTTCACCGTTGGTTCCACCGAAGTCCCGCAGTCGAGCAGGATCTTCTTCGACATCTCGATCGCGCACCCGTCGGGTAAGTGAAGGTCGCGCGGCCCAGTCGCCCTTTGGCAACGGCCTCGATGCCGCCCACCGGTTCGGGCAAGCCAACGGTGCCGATGATCTTGACGTCCTTGCCGGCGCCCCTGGCGGTGAGCAGTGCGCCAGCCGCCATCGGCCGAACGCCTTTCGACCCTTTCAAAACGGATGCACGACCCGACGACGCAGGCTATGCTGCCCCCATCGGGCCGACGTCATCGAAGGGGAGGACATGACATGCAGGCAATACCGATAGCGCATCAAGCCGCGCAGCCCGTGGTCGGGCCCATATCCTCCTTGACCGGCTATCCGGCCGCCATCCTGTGCTGGCTGCTTTCGGCTGGCGTCTATATCGCGGCCAAATGGGTGGCGCCTGAAATGCCGCCCTGGGGCCTCTGCTTCTGGCGGCTGACGCTTGCTTGCGCCATCCTGCTGCCGATTGTGCACCGTCATCACGGCGCGATGATCGGGCTTTTGCGAACTCGCGCCGTGGAGGTCGTCGCCGTGGGGGCGATCGGCCTTACGCTATGCCAGGGCATGATCTACCATGGCCTCAACGACACCAACGCCACCACGGCCGGCATCATCATGGCGCTGTCGCCTGTCATGACGATGGTGCTCGCCCGTTTCGTGCTTGGCGAACCGCTCGGGCTGTGGAAGTCGCTTGGCGCGCTGGTTGCGCTCGCCGGAATGATTTTCATCGTTGCCCACGGGAACCTGACGGCGCTGCTGCAACTCGAGTTCAACGCCGGCGAGTTGTGGATCGTCGGCAGCGCGTTCTGCTGGGGCCTGTACACCGTGCTTTTGCGCCGTGCCAAATTCGGCATCGAACTCCTGCCGATGGTCGTGCTGCTGCTCGGCGCCGGCGCGCTGGTCGCCTTGCCTTTCCATTTGTGGGAATTGTTCAACGACGAACGCTCCGTCATGAACGTCCACAGCATTCTCGCGCTCGCCTATCTGGCAGGTCCCGGCGGCGCCTTGATGTACTATCTCTACAACAAAAGCGTGGAAACACTCGGCGCGAGTCGGGCGAGCATGCTGCTCTACCTGCAGACGGTGTTCGTCGCCATGCTTGCCTATCTGCTGCTCGGCGAGGATTTGCACGATTACGATCTGATCGGTGCGGCCTTCATTGTTGCCGGCATCATACTCGCCACCGTGATCAAACCCAGGTCAGCTGAACCACGCGTGGCGTAGAAATCTTGCGAGTGACGGCCGAGCCGTTAGCGCTTGGACGACCCATGTCGGCTTTCGATGGACGGCGATAGCCTCGCGAACGACCGAAATGCGGCACGAGTTGTCATTCTTCGGCGGGCCCTTCCAAAACGAACAAGGCCCCTCCCGGGGCCTTGCGCATCAAGTTCAGTGCCGGGCTCTTCGCCCCCTCACTTCCCCATCAGTTGCTTGGCGTTCTCCGCCGTGATCGCGGTCGTTTCCACCGTCACCGTCGGTTCCACCGAGGTCGCGCAGTCGAGCAGGATCTTCTTCGACATCTCGATCGCTTCCTTCGCACCTGTCGGATAGGTGAAGGTGGCGGCCCAGTCGCCCTTGGCAACGGCCTCGATGCCGCCGGCCGGCCCGGGCAGGCCGTCGGTGCCGATGATCTTGACCTGCTTGCCAGCGCCCTTGGCGGCGAGCAGCGCGCCGGCCGCCATCATGTCGTTGGAGGCATAGAGCACCTTGATGTCGGGATGAGCCTGCAGCATGGCGGCAAAGGCGGTCTGGGCTTTGTCCGGCACCCAGTCGGCGGCCTGCTCGGCGACGACCTGGATCTTGGCGTTCTCCTTGACGCCGTCCTTGAAGCCGTTGAGCCGCTCCACCGCCGGCGTCGAGCTCGGCAGGCCTTCCAGCACCGCCGCCTCGCCGCCGTCCGGCAGCAAGGTCTTGGCTGTGTATTTGCCGGCCTCGAGCGCGATCTTGTAATTGTCGCCGCCGATGAAGGCGGTGTAGTCCTTGCCGGGATCGCCGACCGTCTTGCGGTCGAGCTCGATGACGGGGATGCCGGCATCCATGGCGCGCTTCACCGCCGGCGTCAGCGGTGCCGCCTCGAAGGGCGAGATCAGCAGCAGATCGACCTTCTGGGTAATGAAATTGTCGACCTGCGAGGTCTGCGTGTTGACGTTGCCGGCGCCGTCGGCGATCTGCAGCGCGAAGCCCGGCACGGCCTTGGCCGCCGCGGTCAGCTCGTCATTGACGTGCTGGCGATAGGGTTCGGCGTTGTTGGCCTGCGAAAAGCCGATGACGAACTGGCCGTCCTTGGCGCAGGCCTTGACCATCGGGTCGGCAGCCTGGGCGGATCCCGCAATGCACAGGCCCGCGCCTGCCAGAAGCAGGGCATGAAGCGTGCGCCTCGTTCCTTGTCTTGTGGTCTTCATACTCACTCTCCTCCTTGTCGGGCCGGGGGGCCAGACCTTGGTTGACTTCGACTTTGTTGCCGCCTTCCTCCTAACGACCCAAACCCTCGCGGCGGCGAACGAGGGATTGAAGCACTGCCGCCAGCACGATGATCGCGGCGGTCGCGAGCAACTGCATGGCCGGCGTGATGTTGTTGAGCTGCAGGATGTTGGCGAGCGCGCCCAGCATGATGGTGCCGGCCACGGTGCCAACCATCGAGCCGGCGCCGCCAAACAGGCTTGTGCCACCGATGACCACGGCGGCGATCGCGGTGAGCTCGTAGCCCATGCCGTCATTGGCGCTGCCGAAATTGAACTGGCCGGCATGGACGATGCCGGCCAGAGCCGAAGCAAAACCGGTGATGGCATAGACCGAGATCTTCACCATCGAGACGGGCACGCCGGAAATGCGCGCGGCGCGCTCATTGCCGCCGACGGCGAAGACATAGCGGCCGAAGCGCGTGGTGTTGAGCACGATGGTTGCGATCGCGGCAAAGACGATGAAGACGATGGTGGCGACCGGCACGGTGTTGTTGAACAGCCGCTCGCCGAGGATCGCAAACACCGGCGGTGCCAGGCCCGGCCCGTCGCCATAGGAAATATTGATGTACTGGTTGCCCGAGACGACCAGCGCCAGGCCGCGCGCCGCCTGCAAGCCGGCGAGCGTGACGATGAACGGCTCCAGCCGAAAGCGGGTGGAGATGGTGCCCTGGATGGCGCCGAAGACGACGCCCATGATAAGCACGGCGAGGATGGTGGGAATGAGCCCGAAGCCGCCCGAGATCATCATCGACGCGGTGACGACGCTGGACAGGCCGAGCACCGCGCCGACCGACAGGTCGATGCCGGCGGTGATGATGACGAAGGTCATGCCGATGGCGATGATGCCGGTCTCCGACACGGCGCGCACGATGTTGGCGATGTTGTCGGGATCGAGGAACAGGATCTGGCCGTGCCGGCGCGGCGAGAAGATGATGCCGCCGATCGCCACCACGACCAGGCCGATCAGGCTCTGGAAGCGCACCACCAAAGCGAGCGGATCGCGATGCCTTGGCGCTGCCGCCGGCACCGCCGGGCTCGCTGTCACCGAAATCTTCTGCTCAGACATCAGGCCTCCCTGCCATTTGCCGCGTCAAGCACCGTGTGCTCGTCGACGCCGCCGATGAATTCCGCCACGTTGCGCCCTTCGCGCAGCACCACGATCCGGTCGCACAGGCCGATGAGCTCCGGCATCTCACTGGACGCAACCAATATGCCGAGCCCCTGCGCCGCCAACTGCCTCAGGCGCGCGTAGATCTCGCCTTTGGCACCGACATCGACGCCGCGGGTCGGCTCGTCGAGCAGCAGCAGCCGGGGATTGCCGAGAATCTCCTTGGCCAGCACCACCTTCTGCTGGTTGCCGCCGGACAGCGCACCGACGGCGATGTCGGGATTTTTCGGCCTGATATCGAACTGGCCGAAGGACTGCTTCACCGCGTCCGCCTGGCGGCGCTGCGACATCAGGCCGAAGGGCGAGATGCGGCGGATCACCGACATGACCAAATTGAGGCCCACAGCCATTCTGAGCATCAGCCCGCTGCCGCGCCGGTCGTCCGTGACGAAGGCGATGCCGGCCGAGCGGGCCGCGCTGATCGAATCCAGGCTTACCGGCCGGCCATCGATGGCGACCTCACCTTCCCAACGGCCGGACAGGCCGGTGCCATAGAGCGCGCTGAGCAGTTCGGTGCGCCCTGCCCCCATGATGCCGGCCAGCCCGACGATCTCGCCCGCCTTGACGTCGAGCGAGACGCCGCTCGGCGGCTGCCAGCCGGCGCTTTCATGGGCGAGCCTGAAGCTGGCATCGCGCAGACTGAGCAGTGTCCTGCCGGCCTTCGTCGACCGTTCGGGATAAAGCTCATCCAGCGGCCGGCCGACCAGAAGCCGGACCAGTTCGGCCTGCGGCGCGTGCGGCTCGGTGACGCCCGCGACGCGACCGTCGCGCATCACCGTCACCCGGTCGGCGATCTGCGGCACCTCCTCGAGGCGATGCGAGATGTAGACGATGCCGACGCCGCTGGCGGCAAGCTTGCGCATGATGTCGAACAGCCTGTCGACCTCGCCGACCGTGAGTGCCGCCGTCGGCTCGTCCATGATCAGCACACGCGAGGCGTAGGACAGTGCCTTGACGATCGCTACGACCTGGCGCTGGCCAATCGAAAGGTTCGCCACCATGCTGGCCGGATCGATGGCCAGTTCGATGGCTTCGAGCCGTTTGCGGGCCTCGCTGCGCATCGCCGGCACATCGAGGAAGCCGCCCGGCCGCATCAACTCGCGGCCAAGGAAAAGGTTGGCGGCGACGTCGAGTGTCGGCACCAGGTCGAGTTCCTGAAAGATGGTGGCGATGCCGGCCGCCTGCGCCTCGCGCGGGTTGTTGAAGGCTACCTGCTTGCCGTCGATGTGGATGGTGCCCTCGTCCGGCGTGTAGACGCCCGACAACAGGTTCATCAGCGTCGATTTACCGGCGCCGTTTTCGCCAAGCAAGGCATGGATCTCGCCCGCCTTGAGGTCGAAGTCGACGCCGCGCAGCGCCTGGACGCCGCCGAAGCGCTTGACCGCGCCGATGACGGAAAGCAGCGGCGCGCTCATGCTGACCTCATGGGGCTGACCTCATGGGGCTGACCTCATGGGGGGCCGGCCTCGCGCAGGACTCCCGCACCTGCAGCGCCGCCCGCAGCCGCACCGCCTGCGGCTCCAGGTCGGTCGATGCAATGCGAGCGCACAGCAGGGCCGCCGCCTGCCGTCCGATCTCGGTGCAGGGTTGCGCGACCAGTGTCAGCCGCGGCTCGAAGCAATCGGCCCATTCGAAGTCGTCGAAGCCGGCGAGCGAGAGGTCGCCGGGGATAGAGAGCCCCCTCTCGCGGATGGCGCGAACTGCCCCGATGGTCGTCATGTTGTTGCCCGTGACCAATGCGGTGGGCGGCGACGGCAGAGACAGGATCGCATGGGTCGATGCGGTCGCGCTCGCCGTGTCGACATTCTCCGGCGAGACATAGTGCGGCACGCATTCAAGTCCATTGGCGGCCAGCGAGGCGCGAAAGGCCTCAACGCGTTCGCGGGTCGTCGCCAAACCCGGCTGGCCGGCGATGTAGCCGATGCGCTTGTGGCCGAAGGCGGCGACATGATCGATCAGCGCGCGCATCGATGACTGGTTCTCGACGCCGATCTGGTCGAAACGCTCGTCGGCGAAACGGTCGATGAGCACGCAGGGCAGCTTCTTCTCGGCCAGGTAATCGATGGCGCGCTGCGGCGCGCCCGACGGCGCCAGGATTACGCCGTCGACGCGACGCTGGTGGAAGGCGCGCACCACCGAAAGCTCGCGGTCGGGGTCCTCCTGCGTGTCGGAGAGGAAGACCATGAGGCCGAGGCGCGCGCATTCGGCCTCCACCGCACAGATGATATCGGTGAAATAAGGGTTGGAAATCGCCGAGATCGCCAGGCCGACGCTGTTGGTCGAGGCCACTTTCAGCGACCGCGCCAGCTCGTTGGGCTGGTAGCCCATCGCGGCGATTGCGTCGTTGATGAGCCGGGCCTTCTCCGGCGAGACGAAGCGGGTGCGGTTGATGACATGCGAGACGGTCGAAACCGATACGCCAGCGCGGCGCGCGACCTCAGCCATTGTCGGCATGGCGACTCAAATGGAGTGCTGGCAAGCGCTCCTCCCTGATGATGCGTTCCAGTCCGCTCTCATTGGCTTTGGCGGATTTCGATGGACCATAATGTCATCGAAACGTTTGCGCAATCGATTCGATGGCTTTGTTCGACCAAATTCGTGCGTGGCGCAATTTCGATCAAATTGCCACGCAAGAAAGCGGCAAGATGGTCCGGCCAAATGCGAGAAGCCATGAACCCGACCGAGAAAGCGCTGTGGTTTGTCGAGAGCCATCTGCCGGAGGCGATCTCGCTCGACGATGTCGCGGCAAGCAGCGGCGTGTCGCGCTTTCATGTGACGCGCGCCTTCGGCGCCGCCACCGGCCGCTCCGTCATGGGTTATGCGCGCGCACGGCGCTTGACCGAGGCGGCGCGCAGGCTGGCCGACGGGGCGCCCGACATCCTCTCGGTGGCGCTCGATGCCGGCTACAACTCGCATGAGGCCTTCACCCGGGCCTTCCGCGACCAGTTCGGCACGACGCCGGAGCTGGTGCGCGCGCAAGGCTCGACCAAGACCCTCGACCTCGTGGAGCCGATCCTGATGGACCAGTCCTTTCTTGCCAACCTCGAGCCACCGCGCTTCGAGACCAGCCTCGCGGGGCTGGGCGAACGCTACAGCTGCGAGACCAGCGCCGCCATTCCCATGCAATGGCAACGCTTCGGCCCCTATATCGGCAACATTCCGGGCGAGACCGGCGACGTCGCCTATGGCGTCTGCGTCAACGGCGACGATGCCGGCAATTTCGACTACATCGCCGGCGTCGAGGTCTCGGACTTTTCCGACCTTTCCAGGGAATTCAGCCGCGTGCGCATACCGGCGCAGAAATATGCGGTGTTTTCGCATCGCGAGCACATTTCGACCATCCGCCGCACCGTCAACACGATCTGGAACAAATGGCTGCCGGCCTCCGGGCACGAAATAGCGGACGCGCCGGAATTCGAACGCTATGGGCCGGAGTTCGATCCGCGCAGCGGCAATGGCGGGCTGGAGATCTGGATACCGGTCAAGTCCTAGGTATCGAGCAGACCGTACCTTGACATGGGCCAAGGTACGGTCCGCCGCTTCGCCTACTCCACGGTGAGAGCGACCTCATAGAGACCGGGATGAGCCTGACCCAAGGCCCGGTTGCGGTCGAGAAAACCGTTGCCGCGCAGATGCTCGAAGACCCGCTGCATGGCCGCCTGATCCTGCGCCTGGGCGTAGTTGACGACCCGCGTGCCGTCGAGACTTCGGTGCAGGCTGGCGGACATCCAGCCGGGAATGCCGCGGCAACTCATTGCCGCCTCCCGCAGCAAGTCGATCAGCGCCTGCTGTCCGCCTTCGGGCACGGTGAAGACATTGATCTGGGTGATGACGCCGGTGTCGGCGCGAATGATGGGCATTTTGCTTCTCCTTCGTTGGCGCTTGGCAAACGAAGGAACGCCGATCAGCGAAGACCCCGAACGCCAAGCCGGGCGTAAAGCACGCCGTGGGCTTGCCGTGGGTTCCCATATTGGATGGGAACGGAGCTTCCAGCTTGTGGAAGGGAGCGGGCTTACCATGTGCCGCTCAAGGGTCCTTTTCGACCCGCGTTTCATATCATCGACGCAAGGCGCCAACAACCGCGCGTCGTGCCGGACGGCGTTCGCTAGAGGTCGAGATCCCAGGTCTGACCGACCAGATCCTTGCCGAAGGAATGGTGGCGCTCTTCATCGATCAGTTTGAAGCCGGCGGCCTGGTAGATGTGTCGGGCGGCGGTCAGGATGTCGTTGGTCCACAAGGTCAGCGTCTTGTAACCCTTGGCGCGGGCAAAGCCGATGCATTCCTCGACCAGCCGCTTGCCGATGCCGAGACCACGCGCCGAGGGTTCGACATAGAGCAGGCGCAGCTTCGCCACCTCGGGCGATTTGCGCACGACAAAGACCGAGCCGACGACCTCGCCGTCGCGCTCGGCGATCCAGCTGCGCTCCCATTTCGGGTCGAAGGATTTCACGAACGCCGCGAGGATTTCGGCGACCAGCGCCTCATAGGTTTCGTCCCAGCCATAATCCTGCGCGTAGAGCATGCCTTGCCGGCGGGTGACCCAGCCGATGTCACCGATCTGCAGCGGCCGCAGCAGATAGGGGATTTTCGGCTCGGCGCTTTCGTCCAGCAGTGCCTGGACCGTGCGCATGGACTTCACCAGCCGGTCCTGCTCCGAAGCAGGCAGTCGATCGAGCAAGGCGGCCACCTGGTCATGCGAATCCTTGTTCAGCGGCGCGAAGGCATTCCTGCCCGCCGGCGTCAGCGCAATCGTGGATTGCCTGGCGTCCGAAACCAGCGTCGACCTGGAGATGAGGTCAAGGCGTTCGAATTTCTTCAGCAGGCGGCTGACATAGCCGGCATCGAGACCGAGATCGCGCCCGAGGTCAGTTGCGGTCAGGCCGTCGCGATGCGCCAGCTCGTAGAGCACACGCGCCTCGGTCAGCGAGAAGGCGCTTTTGAGCAGCCCTTCGTCAAGCAGGCCGATCTGACGGGTGTAGAAGCGGTTGAAGGCTCGCACCGCATCGATCAGCTGCTTATTGGGCGCTTCGTTGTTGGGCTGATGGTGAATCGTCATGGTCATCTCCTGTCTCGCAGGATCAACCATTTACTTGACGGAGTCAACTATATGGATTTGCCGGCCCCGATCACATCATCGGCAACACCGGCCAGCGATCGATGATCCTGCCACCGGAAAACACCGCGATCGGCCCGAATTGCTGCAGCACAGCCTCGCTCTGCGTTGGCCGCAGGAACGCGTAGTCGCCTGGCCTGGCGACGCTGTCGACCGGCAGGCCCATGAATTGCTGATTGGATGAGAGACCGAGCAGGCCGTTCGTCCTCATGCCCTCGGGAAAGACCGGTTCGGCCATCCATTTGCCGCCATAGAGATAGCAGCCCTTGCGTGGAAACCGGCCGAGCGCCTGCAGCAGGCGGGTAACGGCCGGCGGACCCGGCAGCATCGGCGCGACCACTTTCAGGATCGGCGCCGCGATGAAGGCGGCCGGCTGGAAACCAACGAGGCCCGCTGTGTCGAAATCGCTGGGCAGCACGAAGGCCGACCCCATCGACACTTCATTGGCAATACCGCCATGATGAAGCAGCGCGGTCTTGCTGCCGCCAATGTTCAGGATGCGGCGCTGGTCAGCACCCAAGCACGCGACGAAAGCGGCAGCCCGGTCGGAGCCCTGCGCCAACGCCTTGGCCGGGCCGCCGAACAGGCCAGGAATGTGCGGCGCATGCGCCTCATAGGCCATGACGCCTTCGCAGCGCAGCCTTTTGTGGGCCGGCAGCGCGCTTAACGCTTTCGACAAGGTCTCCGGGCTGGCGAAGCCGCCGCGATGCAGCCCGACATCGATCTCGAAGGCGATGCGCAGCTCAGTGCCGATTTCGTCGGCCAAAGCGCCATATTCAGCCAGCCTCTCCTGCGTATCGATCAGCCAGCAGACACGTGACCAGTCGGCGTCACCCTTCACAAGTGCCGCCCTTGCCGCCCCCACTGGCATCGGCTTGCCATACAGGAGATCCGCGTCCCGAAACGCTTTCAGCACTGCCGCGCTGATCGGCGGATGGAAAGTCATGAAGCGGTCGGTTCCGACCTTCTTGCCGATATGCGAAAGCAGCGGCAGGCAAGCGAGCGACTTGTCGACCAGCCGCACGGCAAGGCTGGGATCAAGCCGCGCTTTGACCAGCGCAATGTTGCCGTCCACCCGGTCGCGGTCGAGCAGCAGACAAGGCTGGAAGATGCCGGCGGTTTTCAGTGCTTCAGAGAGCGCGGCAAAATAGGCGCTCATGGGTCAATGCCAAAAGGACTGGGTTCAATACCGAACAGGCCGGCCATGTAGGGCGAGACGAAGCGGTTTTGCGGATCGATGTCGCGGCGCACCGCCATGGCATCGTCCCAGCGCGGATAGAGCTTCTTGAAGTCCGCCGCTTTCAGGCTGTGCATCTTGCCCCAATGCGGCCTGCCACCATATCTGCGGAAGATCGGCTCGGCCGCCTGCATGAAGGGCAGCGGATCGCTCGCGGCGTCATGGTGGATGGCGATCGAACAGGTCGGCCTGTTGTAGAAGGGCGATAGCCAGAACTTGTCGGGCGCGACGCTGCGCACCTCCATCGGGAAATAGACCTCGGGAAAGCGCTTCTCGGTCAGCTCGATGATCTCGGCCAGCGCCTTCGGCCCCTCCTCGAACGGGAGGTGATATTCCATCTCGTTGAACTTGGTCTGGCGGTCACTGGCATAGACGTTGAGCCAGTCCTGCACATAATCCTCGGAAGGCACTTTCGCGACCGCGCCGAGGATCAGCCGGCGGCGCAGAGACGGCAGCCAGGCGAGCCCGGTGCGTAGCCGGCGCAGCGTGCGCAAAGAGCCTTCGTCATCGTCGGTCGGGCGCGTGGTGGTCGCCTCGGTGCTGAAATCGCTGGCGATGAACTGCGCATAGCCGGAAAATGGAATGTAGTAGAATTCGGCCGACCGGTGCGCGGTCATCATCTTTTCGAAATCGCGCAGCATGTCGCCGATCGGCAGCACCCATTTGCGGCGGCGCAGCCGGTAGGTCGCGATGTTGTTCAGCGTCACTTCGCTCAAGACGCCGAACGCACCGAGCGCGACGCCGATGGCGTGGATCATGTCCTGATCCCCTGCCCTGGTGAAGTCGCGGACCTTGCCAAGCCCGTCGACGATCTGCACCGTCTCCAATTGCGTATGATAGGCGCCGAGCGTCGGCCCCGACCCATGGGTGGCGGTCCCCAGCGCGCCGCCGATCGCCTGGCGGTCGATGTCGCCCATATTGGGCAGGCCCTGGCCGATGCCTTGCAGGATGTGCATGAGCGGACCAAGCCGCGTCCCTGCCTTCACGCGTGCCTGATGCTTTTGCGGATCATGCGAGACCAGCCCTTCCAGCTTTTCCAGAGACAGGATGGTGCCTTGCGACTTCACCAGCGGCGTGAAGGAATGGCCGGCGCCGACGACACGGACCGGGCCGGGTGCGGTGCGAACGAGATCGCCGAGTTCGCCAGCATCGGCGGGGCTTGCGATCAGCCGGGGTTCAGCGGTGACAAAGCCCGACCAGTTGCTCCAGATGTTCGACATGGCGCTCACGCAACAACCTGGCGACGCCGCGCCACGAGGAGGAACAGGCCGAGCAACAGCACACTGGCCAAGGCACTGCCGGCGGCGAATTCCGGAACCGGGCGGAAATCCTTGCCGTCGATGAGCAGCGACGCTGCAACCGGCCCAATCGCCAGACCGAAGAGCTGCGCGGCCGGCACCAAGAGCACGGCGGTGCGGGTGTCATCGGCCGTGATCGCCAGCCGGATCTGGTAGGGCACGATGAACAGGAGGATGAAACCCATGACCAGGGCAGCGACCCAGAAGGTGGTGAGGCCAGGTCCGCTGGCCAGCACGAGCGAGGCGACAAGCGCGACGGTGCCAATGACTGCGATGGCAATGCGGTAATCGATGCGCGCTTCGAACACGGTCGCCGTCATCGCGCCCAGGACCTGCACCGCGAGGCTGGCCGAGACGATCAGGCCGACGGTGCGGCCGTCAATGCCGAACTGGGCGCCAACCGGCTCCAGGAACGCCCAGACCGAGCCGAAGAACATGAAGTAGCAGAAGACGCACAACAGCGCGGTGATCGCGGGAACCGTCAGCACATTGGCCAGGTTCTCTTCCTTCGGCAGATCGGCGTAATCGGTGGGGACGGCGAAGGCGACGGTGAGCGACAGGACGCAGACGACCGCGAGAATGAGGAAGCCGCCAGCCGATCCGGCAGCCGGGATGGCATAGAGCGCCAGCAGCAGGGCGAGCGCGCATTGCGCCAGCGTCTGCATGGTGACGAAAAAGCCGCCGATGCGTTCGGCGCGCCGCGAACGGGCGATCAATTCGGTGGCGACCGCGACCAGCCCGCCTTCGGCGAGGCCGGCCAAAGCGCGTGCCGCCGTCAGCGTATTGGCGCCGCCGGCATAGGCCGTCCAGACATTCGCCAGCGCCAACAGGAGCAGCAGCACCGCACTTTTCCAGCGCATGTTGCGGGCCGACAGCAACATCGCGACGATCGCCGAACCGATGGCGATGGCGATCATCTCGGCGGTGGCGACCAGCGCCAGTTCATCGCCGCTGACATGGCCCTCTGTGTAGAGGGCACCGAGCAGCACGGGCTGCAAACCGAGAATGAGCAGGCCGACCGACCCGATCCACAGAGCCGAGGCAAGCTGCCCGCCAGTCGGGTTGCCGACGAGCCAGTCGCCGTCGCCAGCATGGCCGACACTTGTCGAAGTCAAAGGCGCCTCCCAACGTCCTTGCCGCACGGCAAAAAAGCTGACAATCTGTCAGCATTTCAGAAACTGATACTTGATCATATTTTTTGTCAACCAGAATTTGGCAATTCGTGCGAAAGACCGGTGCATGATGGAAGCAAGGCGAACAGCGACCGAACCGAGGCGCAAGCCCAAGCAGGAGCGTAGCCGCGAGCGCATCGACGCCATCCTGTCGACGACGATGCGGCTGATCGGCGAGAAGGGCATCGACGCCGTCACCATGAAGGAAGTCGGCGCGTTGGCAGGCGGGCCGATCGCCACCGTCTATCACTACTTCCCCAACAAATCGGCGATCCTGGCGATGCTCTATGAGCGATTTTCGGAGGTGAGCCGCGCGCGATTGACCGATATCCTCGCCGATGTCCGCGAAGCCAAGGACGTCATCGCCGCTGCCGACCGATTGCTTGACGACTATCTCGGCCGCGTCGCCGGCGATCCGGCCATCCAGGACCTGCAGAACGCCATCCAGGCCGACAAGGCGCTGAAGAATCTCGACATCGCCGAAACCCGGCATCAGGCCAGGATGTTCTGCGACCATGTCACCGCCTTGATCGAGCCAGGCAAGCATGAGCAGTTCGAACGCATGGTTCTCTTGATCTTCCAGCTCGCCGGCGGTGTGGTGCGCCTGGCGCTCGCGGAGGGCGAAGCGGAAAGCCGCCGGACGATCGAGGATTACCGCTCGATCATCCACACACAGCTGCGGTTGTTTCTGTAGGCCCCGATCCGTGGAAAAAATTACCGCCTTTTTGGGCTGCCCCGCGCCTTGACTCTCACAGGTCGGCGGCCTATTTCAGCGCCACGTTAGCACTCGCCCTTGGTGAGTGCTAACTGTATGTCCGGCTTCGCCGGACGGAGGAACTGTTTCTCACCGTTCTCATTCGAGGAAGAAAAAATGGCAAAGTCGAAGTTCCGCCCGCTTCATGACCGCGTGGTCGTTCGCCGGGTCGAATCCGAATCCAAGACCGCCGGCGGGATCATCATCCCGGATACGGCGAAGGAAAAGCCGCAGGAAGGCGAGATCATCGCCGTCGGCTCCGGCGCGCGCGACGAAAGCGGCAAGCTGGTCCCCCTGGACGTCAAGGCTGGCGACCGCATCCTGTTCGGCAAGTGGTCGGGCACCGAAGTCAAGCTCAATGGCGAAGACCTTCTGATCATGAAGGAATCCGACATCATGGGCATCATCGGCTGATCATCGGCCTCACCGTCAACTGAATTCCGGGCTTTATCCCAAGCCCCTGCCAGGAGCTAAAAATGGCTGCTAAAGACGTAAAATTCTCTCGTGATGCCCGTGAGCGCATGCTGCGCGGCGTCAACATCCTCGCCGACGCGGTGAAGGTTACGCTCGGCCCCAAGGGCCGCAACGTCGTCATCGACAAGTCGTTCGGCGCCCCGCGCATCACCAAGGACGGCGTCACCGTCGCCAAGGAAATCGAGCTTGAGGACAAGTTCGAGAACATGGGCGCGCAGATGGTCCGCGAAGTTGCTTCGAAGACCAACGACATCGCCGGCGACGGCACCACGACCGCGACCGTTCTGGCGCAGTCGATCGTCCAGGAAGGCCACAAGGCGGTTGCCGCCGGCATGAACCCGATGGACCTGAAGCGCGGCATCGACCTCGCCGTCAGCGAAGTCGTCGCGGCGCTTGGCAAGGCTGCCAAGAAGATCAAGACCTCCGAGGAAGTTGCCCAGGTCGGCACGATCTCGGCCAATGGCGACGAGTCGGTCGGCAAGATGATCGCGGAAGCGATGCAGAAGGTCGGCAACGAAGGCGTCATCACAGTCGAGGAAGCCAAGACCGCCGAAACCGAACTCGAAGTTGTCGAAGGCATGCAGTTCGACCGCGGCTATCTCTCGCCCTACTTCGTCACCAACGCCGACAAGATGGTTGCCGATCTCGAGGACGCCTACATCCTGCTCCACGAGAAGAAGCTCTCCAACCTGCAGGCCATGCTGCCGGTTCTCGAAGCCGTCGTGCAGACCTCGAAGCCGCTGCTCATCATCTCGGAAGACGTCGAAGGCGAGGCTCTGGCCACGCTGGTCGTCAACAAGCTGCGTGGCGGCCTGAAGATCGCCGCCGTCAAGGCTCCGGGCTTCGGTGATCGCCGCAAGGCCATGCTGGAAGACATCGCCATCCTCACCGGTGGCCAGGTCATCTCGGAAGACCTCGGCATCAAGCTCGAGAATGTCGGCCTCAACATGCTTGGCCGCGCCAAGAAGGTGTCGATCTCCAAGGAGAACACCACCATCGTCGACGGCGCCGGCAAGAAGGCAGAGATCCAGGGGCGCGTTGCCCAGATCAAGCAGCAGATCGAAGAGACCACTTCGGACTACGACAAGGAGAAGCTGCAGGAACGTCTCGCCAAGCTCGCGGGCGGCGTTGCGGTGATCCGCGTCGGCGGTGCGACGGAAGTCGAAGTCAAGGAAAAGAAGGATCGCGTTGACGATGCGCTGAACGCGACCCGCGCGGCCGTGGAAGAAGGCATCGTTGCCGGCGGTGGCGTGGCCCTGCTGCGCGCTTCGGCCAACATCAAGGCTGCCGGCGCCAATGCCGACCAGGCCGCTGGCATCAACATCGTGCGTCGCGCTCTGCAGGCTCCGGCCCGCCAGATCGCCTCGAACGCCGGTGCGGAAGCATCGATCGTTGCCGGCAAGATCCTTGAGAACAAGGGCGCGACCTTCGGCTACAACGCCCAGACCGGCGAATATGGCGACATGATCGCCATGGGTATCGTCGATCCGGTCAAGGTTGTGCGCACGGCTCTCCAGGATGCGGCCTCGGTCGCCGGCCTGCTCGTCACCACCGAAGCCATGATCGCGGAGGCTCCGAAGAAGGAGTCGGCTGGCGGCGGCATGCCTGGCGGCATGGGCGGCGGCGGCATGGGCGGCATGGGTGGCATGGACTTCTAATCCTGCCTACCCGGCTTATGCACACGAAAGGGCGGCAGCGATGCCGCCCTTTTTCATTGCTTCCTGCAACGATAGCGACCGGTGATCACCAAGAAATCCACCCCCGACCCGCTGGCCGGCAATGCCGCGGTCACCGCCGCCGTGGCCCGTATTGCAACGGTTGCCGCGCTTTCGACGACAGCCGCGCCAACAGCGCCGACCACTCCCAACGGCAACAACATCGACTTTGGCTGGAACCCAGGCCCCACGCAAGGCCATCCTGCTCGGCGCCGGCGTCTACACCGTGGACGGCTATTTCGCGCTGGGCGGCAATGGCGGCGGCAGCGCCAACTGCAACGGCAGCGCGATCAGCGTCAGCGGCGCCAATGTGACGCTTGTCCTGTCAGGCAAGGCCAAATCCAATTCGGGAAGTTGCAATGGCTATGTCTTCTGCGTGGCCGCCGGCTACAGCAACATCGTGCTCACCGCACCCCGGTCGGGAGCGACGGCGAAGCTGGCGGTGATCGGCCCCACCGGCAGTTCCAACACCGGCGGCGCGACCTTCGCCGAAGGCGGCTCCAACGCCCAGATATCAGGCGCATTCTATTTTCCCTATGGCCCGATCATCATGAATGGCGGCTCGAGCGTGCTGGGATCGAACACCGACCCGAGCAAGTGCCTGCAGATGATCGGCTCACGCATCACGCTATCGGGCGGCACCACAGCCGCATCGGAATGCATCGCCGCCTCGAGTGCCGGTGGCAGCAGCAAGGTGAGCCTCGTGCAATGAGAAAGCTGTCACGCCCCGGCCACGGCTTGTCGGCCGGCTGGCGTTTCACCTTCACAGACTTTCTGCGGCGCCAGAAAGCCGGCGTGTCGGCGGTCGAGTTCGCCTTGATCAGCCCCGTGCTGCTGGTCATCCTGGCCGGAACCGTCGACATAGGTGGCTCGTTGAAGGCCAAATTCGAACTGAGCTCGGCGGTGCGGCGCTTGCCCACAACGCCACCACGTCCACGGCCACCCAAAGCGGCACGGCCGCCAATGCCGATCTCTGCTACTGCCCAGGAAGTTCAGGAGCCGTGGCCTGGAGCACCCCGATGGCATGCGGCAGCATCTGCAGTGGCGGCGGCATTGCGGGGAAATTCGTGACGATCACGGCCAGCAAGCCCTATACGCCGCTTTTCGGCGGCTTCGGCATCGTCAGCAACGGCAACATCACCGTCAAGGCAGTGGTACAACCGCAATGAGCCGTCGCCGATCCTTCCTGCGCGACAGATCCGGTGCCAACGCCGTCGAGTTCGCCTTGCTGTCAGTGCCGTTGCTGATCGTGCTGATGGGCACGTTCGAGTTCGGCCGCATGTACTGGGCTCAGCATGTGCTGAATGAAATCGCAGCTTGCAGGGGCGCGCTGCGTCGGCGTACTGCAGAGCGGATGCACGCAGAACGGCGTCTACAACGCCGCCAGCGCCATCAGCTACATCAGCAGCAGGGCGGCAACCGACGGCATCGTGCTGAGCAATGCCAACATCACCGTCAGCAACAACACCACCTGCTCGGGCCTGTCCGGCTTTTCGAGCGTCCAGGTTTCCTACACCTTCACGACCGTGCTGCCGGCCTTCCTGGCGTCGCTGGCGAACGGCCCGAACCTCAGCGCCAGTGCCTGCTTCCCGAACCAGGGGGCTTGACTTCAGACACCCGCCTCCGCGCGTTGCCGAACCTCGCCGGCAAGCACCGCGGTTTCGATCAGCGCCGCGACCTCGTCCGCCACCGCCTGTAGCGGGGCGCGGTCCCGAGTGGCGCGGGCGATCACCATCAGCCCTTCCAGCGATGATTCGACCAGCAGCGCCAGAGCGTGGGCGCGGCGTTCGGGCACTCCGGCCCTGACGAAGGCCTCACGCAACAGGCCTATCCACTGCTCGAAGGCCGCACGGCACAAATCCGCCAGCTCCGGCACGTCGGTCGGTGAGTCCAGCACGACGGGCGCAATCGGACAGCCGAGCGAAAACTGGTTGTCTTCCAGCATGCGCCCTACCGCCTGGTAGATATGATGGACGGCCACCGCCGGATCCTTTTCGGCGGCCAGCGCTTCGCCCAGCCTCGCCGTCACCCCGGCAACACTGTCGCGCGTCACCTCGATCACCAGTTGGTCCTTGCCGCCCGGAAAATGGAAGTAGAGCGAACCGCGCGGCGCGCCGCTGGCGCGCAATATGTCGTTGAGCGAGGTGCCGTGATAGCCGCGCTGCCGGAGCAGCAGCGCGGTCGTGTCGAGTATGCGGGTGCGGGTGTCGTTCGCCATGTCAACCTCTGTCAGCAGCGCGCATTATAGGCCTTGCATCGAATATGACAATCGGTCTACATAATATGTAGATCAGTCTACATATTGGAGGCAGAACATGCGCAGCTATCGTCTTGACGGGTCGAGCGGGACCGAATGCCTGGTGATGCGCGACGAGCCAGAACCACAGCCGAAGCCGCATGAAATCGTGGTTCGCATCCGCGCCGCCTCGCTCAACCGCCGCGACACGATGATCCTCAACGGCACCTATCCGCTGCAGCCGCGCCAGAGCGTCGTTCCATTGAGCGACGGAGCTGGTGACGTTGTCGCCATCGGCGATGCCGTCACCCGCTTCGCCGTCGGTGACCGTGTCACCGGCAGCTATTTCGCCCGCTGGATCGACGGCCGCATCAACGCCGGGCTCATCGACCAGCTCGGCTGCACGCTGGACGGCATGCTGGCGGAATATGCGGTTCTCGACGAACAATGGGCGGCTCGCCTGCCCGATCATCTCGACTGGCATGAGGCGGCGACGCTGAGCTGCGCCGGCGTGACCGCCTGGAACGCGGTGACGGGTGCCGGAATTCCAAAGCCCGGCCAATGGGTTCTGGTCATCGGTTCAGGCGGCGTCTCGCTCTTTGCACTGCAGTTCGCCAAGCTGCTCGGCTGCCGCGTCGCCGCCGTCACCTCGCGCGGAGAGAAGGCCGACAGGCTACGGACGCTGGGCGCCGACCTTGTGATCTCGACGTCGGATATGCCCGAATGGGGTGCGGCCGTCCGCGACCAGACCGGCGGTGTCGATCTCGTCGTGGAGACCGGCGGCCCGGCGACCTTCGCGCAGTCGCTGATCGCCAGCACGCTTTACGGACACATCGTGCTGCTCACGCTGCAGGATGCGAAAGGCGGATCGATCCAGATCCCGGCGGCACTGTACCAGCGCAGCCTCGCCACCATCAGCCGCCTCTTCGTCGGCAGCCGGAGCAACCTCGAAGCCATGCTGCGCGCTGTTTCGCAGCACCGCCTGCGGCCCGTCATCGACAAGGTCTTTGCCTTCACCCAGGCCCGCGATGCCTATCGCTACTTCCAGCAGGGCGACGTCTTCGGGAAGGTGGTCGTCGACGGCGCCTGACCCATCGATGCCTCAAACCAAAGGAGGACGACAATGACAATTCGCGAGGCCTCGGCCAAGTGGCAAGGGACGCTGAAAGAGGGTTCGGGCAGGATGAAGCTCGGCAGCGGCGTCTTCGAAGGCGCCTATTCCTTCCCGTCGCGTTTCGAAAACGGTCCGGGTACCAACCCGGAGGAGCTGATCGCCGCGGCGCATGCCGGCTGCTTCTCGATGGCCCTGAGCGCCATACTGGGCACAGCCCACCATATACCGGCAAGCATCAGCACCGTCGCCAAGGTGGATCTCGGCGCAACCGTCGCGGGACCGACGATCACCCGCATCGAACTTGAGACGCGAGCCGAGATTCCCGGTCTTGCTCCGGATGAATTCCAGAACCTCGCAGAGAGGGCGAAAACGACATGCCTTGTTTCGCGCGCCCTGGCCGGCGTGGCCTCCATCACGCTCAAGGCCGAGCTCATCGCGACCACGGCACAGTGACATCAGGAAGACGAGATGAAACAGGACAGCATCATAACCCTCCATCCAGACGACCGCTCCGAACAGACGGCCGAGATCATGCGGCGCTTCAACGACGTGTTTCAGCTGCACGACCCGGCCGCACTCCCCGAACTGATTGCCGAAGAGTGCGTCATCGAAAACACCGTGCCGGCGCCTGATGGCGCCCGTCATGCGGGGCGGCAAGCATGCGTCCAGCTGTGGTCGGCGATCGCCACTCAGCCAGGCACGCGCTTCGACCTCGAGGAGACCTTTGTCGCCGGCGACCGGGCGACCATCCGCTGGCGCTACTGGATGGCCGACGGCAACTCGGTCCGTGGCGTCAATCTGATGCGTGTCCAGGACGGACGCATCGTCGAGGCGATGGGTTATGTGAAGGGGTAGTTGGCCGGTCGCCGCTACCGATCAGCCAATGCCAGCTTGGCGCCGAGCATGACAAACGCACCGGCGAAGGTTCGGCGCATCCAGGTCAGCACCATTGGCCGCGAGGCGACATGGCTGCGGATCGAAGCGGCGAAAATGCCGTAGCCGACGAAAACCACGAAGGTCAAAAGCATGAAGACGGAGCTCAGTTCCAGCATCTTCGACAGCGCATTGGGCTCGGTGGTGCTGACGAATTGCGGCAGGAAGGCGAAGAAGAAGATCGACAGTTTCGGGTTGAGTACGTTGACGAGGATGCCGGTGGCAATCACCTTGCGGGCCGAGCGCGGCGCGACATTGTCCTCGACGCTGAGGCCGCCCTTCTCCTTCAGCGTGTTCCAGGCCATGTAGAGCAAATAGGCGACGCCAAGATATTTAAGCGTCTCGAAGGCGACCGCGCTGGTGTGCAGCAGCGCCGCAAGGCCGGTGATGGCAGCGGCCATGTGCGGGATGATGCCGAGCGTGCAGCCGAAGGCGGCAATGATCGAAGCCCGCGCACCGCGTGAGAGTCCGGCGCTCAGCGTGTAGAGAACGCCGGTCCCGGGCGAGGCCACGACGATCAGCGACGTCAACAGAAACTCGATGCTCACGATGGTTTCCTCCATGCCCTGCCCGACATGGAAGCTATCGGGTGGCGCAGGGTGAGGCAAGCGGCGGTGATTGGCGTTTTCCTTGCGCCGCAAAGCGGGGGGATGGAACTACCCCACCGCCAGCCCGTGCGCGGCCCTTGCCATCAGGCACTCCTCGTCGCCAGGCATGCAGGCACGGCAGACATCCGGGCGCGTTTCATAGACGCCGCAAGCAGTCGACTTGCCGACTTCGCCGGTCAGGGCCGAACAGCGCACGCCCTCGCAGCGCATGCCGGACAGGTCGAGGGCGACATATTTTTCGGGGATGCGGTCGAGCTGCGCGTCATCCTCGGTGGAGAAGCGTGGCCACTCGGCCGAATAGGAGCAGCACGCGCCGCAGCTCTGGCAGTCGAAGAGCGGAGCGGCGTCGCGTTGTGAGGAAAGGCTTGCGGCAGCGGCCAGGGCGAGCAGCCCCGGCGCGGCAGGATTGCGATCGGCGTCCCGCGGCAAGGCGCTATTTCTTCTTGCCTGTCTTGCGCGCCGGCGCTTCGACCGGTGACTTGAACAGATCGGCCGCGGGGTCGGCGGCTTCGCTGGCCTTCGCGGCGGCCGGCTTGGCGGGTTTCGCTGCGGGAGCCGGCGCTGCCGGCTGGTCCTTGGCGGAGAATTTGATGGCCATGTTAGTCCTCGTCGGCGAAACGTGATGATGGGGCGCGCGGATTGCGCAAGCGGCCGATCAGCGCCGAAACCGCAGTGATGTTCATTTCCTCTGGCGACCAGTTCCTGGCTTCCGCGATGTGATGCGGCGCCAGTTCGCGATGCGTACTGCCGCTATAGGCGGCATCCTGGTAGGTCACCCGCTCCAGGGTTTTTTTGTCCTCGCGAACGTATTCGATCAGGTAGTTCGGGGCTTCGGCACGGCCGCGCACGCCGACGCGCACCTGGGCATCGCCATGGGCGCGCTTGCAGCGTTCGAGTTTCTCCAGCACGCGGCGAACATATTCGACCGGCTTGTCCAGGGTTTCGACCATGTCGGCGATGGTCGCATCGGCCGCGATCGGCGTTGGTGGTACGCGCTTGGTGGCCATCAGCGTTTTCCGGCTCGTTTCGGCTGCGCCGCGAGTGCGGCGGCCGCCGCCATCTCTTCTGCTTCCTTTTCCAGACGCAGCTCGCGCAAGCGGGCGGTCTTGGCTTCCCGCGCCTCGCTGACGGCATCGCGCTCGGATAGGATGCGGTTGAGCGACATCGACTGGGTTTGCGTCTTGCTGAACAGCGACACCGCCGGGTCGGCGGCGGTCTTCGAATGGGCGGCCAAAATCTTTCTCCTGTCAGGAGCCTGGTGCCGATAGGGCGAGACCGGGTCTTCGGTCAGGACCACGCACAAAGCAACACGGCATCGGGTTTAAAATTGCTAAGGCGTCCCTTAGCACGTTCGGCCTGATGCGCAGCGCATTTTCGGTGGCAACAAGCGTAAAATGAAAAAGGCCAGGCACCTACTGACCTCCCCTGGAGCGCCGCGCACCCATTTTGGATGCACAAGGCAAACCCATCATGCGCATGATGTGCCTTGGAAACTCAGGTTTCCAAGGCCACGCGCCAGAATTCGCCCTTCACCAGTGCCAGTACATCCGTGGTCACCGGGAGGGCGGAATTCGTTCTTCAGGCCGCCTTCAACTGGTCGGCGGACATCTTGCCCGACTTGTTGTCGCGGACCATCTCGTAGCCGAGCTTCTGGCCCTCGACGATGTCGCGCATGCCGGCGCGCTCTACGGCCGAGATGTGAACGAAAACGTCGGCCGAGCCGTCGTCAGGCTGAATAAAACCAAAACCTTTGGTGGCGTTGAACCATTTAACTGTGCCGGTGCTCATAAACGAACCCTTTCCATGGCAAATATTCGTTAATCGCGGTGCGACTGCACAGCGATTTTTGTCTCGATTTTTGATGGGGAAGTTCGTCAAAGGCGCGCATGCGTGCGCGGATAACAAAAGTCGGTCAAACAAATATCGACATGTTTCTTTTAGACTGCTTTTGCCGCCGAGTCAATTTCTGGTTTTCCAAAAGCCAGAATTCAATTTCAGGCTGCATGCGAATAGGGCCTCAACTGATGAACCGGCTGAAAAGACCAGGCTCCCGTAAAAAACCACACAACCCCCGGAACCAATCCATCGCCAGCGCATTTTTCTGGTGTCGGCAATTTCAAAGAGCAATCTCAGGGATGCTGACGAAAGGACGCCTCCCGCACGATAAAAGGTGCGAGGGGCGTTCTTGTTTGTGCCAAAGGCCAGACCCTTTCCCGGATAAGCGAGATCCCAGCATCTGCTCGACGAGCTTTTGCCTGACATGCTGGAGGCGCTGTGGCCGGAGCCGGGCCGTTAGCTTGCGGTGTAGCCCTACATGATCGTGCTGATCATCGGCAGGATCTCGTAGCGAAAGCCCAACCCTGAACGGATCGTCGGATCGCCCTCGGTCAGCGCCCTGACGCCAGCCTCATCGTCGGCCCCCACGATGCCGAGCCCCCAGGGGCCGGCAGGATCGGCGACCGGCCCGAACAGGATGACACCCCCATCGCCCAGCCTGTCGCGCAGATAGTCCGAATGCTGTTTCATCAGCCCCCTCTCTGCGTCGGTCAAGGTGAAAGCAAAGTCGGGCCGCGGCGGGATCAGCCGGCAATGAAACACGCTCCGCGGCTTGCCGCCGGCCTCGTCGGTGAGGAAGGCGGCCAGCCAGCCGAGCACGCGTTCCCAGCCGGAGCCGTGATCGCGGCAGGAGCCTTCGCGAGCGCCGAACCCCTCGTGACGCACAATCAGCCGCGTTCCGGCATCGACAGCCTCGAGCATATAGGTCACGGTGGTGACGTTGTGGCCGTCCCACGGCGCTATCCATGTCAGCACCAGAAGGTGCGGCGGCTCGACCTTGAGATACTCGCCCTGGACGTGAAAATCATGGCCGTCGGCGCCCTTGCCTTCCGATCGCCAGGCGCCGCCCGGTCGCACGTCGGCGGTATGCCTCGTCGTCCGGTAAAGCTCGTCCGCTCCCCACCAGAGCGGTATCTGGTCATCCGCCGTCAACGCGCGAAACACCCGCTCGGGCGGCACTGCGATTGTCACCGTGGCGAGAATGGCACCGGCCGAGACATCGGCGATGGCGCGCGGTTTGTCGTTGCTGGCCATCATTCACTCTCCAGATAGGTTTTCAGATTGCCGAGACTTGCCTGCCAGAAGTCGCGGTAGGGCAGGATCCAGTCGGCTACGTCCTTTAGTTCCGCCGGCTCCAGCCGGTAGAGCCGCTCGCGGCCATGCTTCTGTTCGGAGACGACGCGCAGCTCGCGCAGGACCCTGAGATGCTTGGAGATCGCTGGCCGGCTCTGCGAAAAGGCCGAGGCCAGTTCGTTGACCGGCGCAGGCCCCTGCCGCAAGCGGTCAAGGATGGCGCGCCGCGTCGGGTCGGCGATGGCGCGGAAAACGGAGCGGTCGGGATCAGCTTGCGACATAAAGCGTATCCATCTGGTTACATATTATGCCGAAATCGCCCTGCCCGTCAATTCTCCCGCGGCACGCTCAATCCATGCCAAAACCGCCTTGCCGATCGAACTGGTCCAGGATCGCCTTGAGATGGCCCTTCAACGCGCCGAGGCTGGATTCGCCGGACCATGTCTCGGTGGCCTTATCGCGAGACCCGAGGCCGCACGCCAGGTTCGGCTCATTCGTCCGGCCCCGGCTCCGGCCAGGGCTCTTTCGCCGCCTCCGCATACCAGTGCCGCATCGCCGGCATTGCCAGCACGGCGTCGACATAGGCCCTGGTGTCGGGCGCAAGCTCGCCGCCATAGGTGTCGAAGCGGGTGACGACCGGCGCGTACATGGCATCGGCCGCGGTGAAGTGGCCAAACAGGAAAGGTCCGCCCTTGCCGTATTTCTCGCGGCACTCGCGCCACAGCGCCTCGATGCGCGCTCGCTGCACTTCCCCTTCGGCGTCGAGCGGCTTGTGCCCCTTCGGCCGCCGCAAATTCATCGGCCAGCCGTAGCGCACCTCGCGGAAGCCCGAATGCATCTCGGTCGCCGCCGCGCGCGCCAGCGCGCGGGCGCCTATATCGGCCGGCCAGAGCTTTTTCTCAGGAAACAGGTCCGCGAGATATTCGAGGATGGCAAGGGTTTCCCAGACAATCCTGCCCCCTCCCTGCAACGGCTTGTGATTCAGGACGGGCACCTGACCGGTCGGTGACACTTTCGCCAGGTTGGCAAAGGTCTCGGGCGTGCGCAGCCGCACAAAACCTTCCTCAAAAGGGATTTCCAGATGCCTCATCGCCACCCATGGCCGCAGCGACCACGATGAGAAGCATTTGTTGCCGATGTAGAGCGTGAATTCCGCCATTTTTCTCCCCATGCGCGCGGTGCGTCCGCGCAACCTATCCCGCCAGCCTTGCTACCGGAAGCGGGCCGGCGCAGTCATCTTATTCCGCGACGGCGCCTGGAACTTAACCGACACTGGCCCGTTTTTTCCCGGCCGAGGAATTGCCCCGAATTCAAACTCTCAGGAGATGCGCAACATGGTGAACAAGGATCAGGTCGCCGGTCTGGCCAAGCAGCTCAAGGGTTCGGTCAAACAGGCTGCCGGCAAGGCGACCGGCAACAGACGGACCCAGGCCGAGGGCATGGCCGACAAGGTCGCCGGCAAGGTGCAGAAGGCCTATGGCGACGTGAAGGACAAGGTCAAGAAGGCGTTCTGATCCCGCATCGAGACATGTCGTGGCCTATCGGAAAGGTGGCCGCCAAGGGCCGCCTTTTTCATGTGCTCCAGCCCTTGCTGAAGGCGTTGGTGAAGATGACCTCGCCTTGGTCGTCGGTTGCCTCGCCCAGCGCCACGTCCATGCCATCGCTGGTCACCCTGGCCACGGCGAACCCTCCCATATAGGCGGCCTTCGGCTTGAACAGGTCGAGCCCGTCACGGCGGTAGATCAGCGGGGTGTCATGTTGATGGCCGTGGAAGATGCCGACGACATTGTAGCCCTTCAGCGCCGCCAGCAGCGCCTGTCTGTCGGCCTCGCCCCACCAGTGCGGCGCACCGGCGCCGTCATCGTCATAGGTGCGCTTGGCGGGATCCCACCGCTCCGTCGAAAACGTGTCCCAGCCATAGTGCTGGAACAGGATGACGGGGCGGCCATCCGCCGCGTAGGTCGCCAGGTCCTGCTTGAGCCAAGGCAGGCTCGAGTCGGCGCCGTGACCGGTGTCGCCGGTGAACCGATGCGTCTGGACGAGGTGCAGGCCGCCCCAGTCCCATGAATAGCAGTCGGTGTCGACATCGTAGCTGGTGGCCGGCACGGGCGGCTTGAAGAACACGCCGGGGCGGTGGTTGACCTCGACGTAGTCGCGCAGTTCACGCCGATACCAGTCGACATGGTGTGGCGGACCGTTCTGGTCGAGATCATGATTGCCGAGTCCGACATAGACCGGCATGTGGACGCGATCCGCGCCAACGCCCTGGCTATAGCGCTGGCTGAACTGCAGCAGCTGCGTGCCCTCGCTCGGCTGGGTGATCTGGCCGCCGCCATCGTCGGTGATGTCGCCGCCGACGACAAGACCGAGCGGCATGCCGATCCGGGTGCCGGCCGAACGCAAGCCGGTGGCGACACCGTTGATCTCGGCCGGCCAGTGCTTGTCATTGATGGCGTTCAGCGCCGCGACGTTGCGCAGCAGCGCAGCGTCGGTCTTGCCCTCCTGCTGGCAGTTGGGGCCGAGGCCGCTTGCCATGCGGCAGGCATGGACATCGGCGATGAACAGGAAGGTGGCGTCGATGGGCTGGATGCGCTGCCCGGTCTGGCCGAGCGCCGGGCGTGAAAACGCGCCGGCCGCGGCAAGACCCGCGGCCTGCATAAGAAAGCCGCGTCGTGAAAGCAATTTTGGCCACCGGTGATTCATCATCGGCGGAATTTCAGCACGAGCGACGTCCGCCCGTCCAGTTCGGCAATATCGGGGCGGGCTCCCGGCTTTCACCGCGACATCGGCCGCAAAGCCGGGCCGTAGCGATCCATCCGCCTCAAAGGGTACCGTGCCGCCGCAGCACCCTGCTACGGCGACGCCTCGCCCCCGGCTCGCCCTGCGACGATGCAGCCTGGGAGGCGCTGCGCTCCAAAGCCGCAAGGCAATCGCGCAACGGGCGGGCGTCCTGCGCCGTCTTGGCCATCGACATGGCGCCGGAATAGGTGGCGACGGCAAGGGTCGCGAAATGCCGGGGATCGGCGCCTTGCTCCTTGCCCTCCTGCTGGTCGGCCGTAACCTTGTCGGCGATCGCCTGGCGCCAAGCCGCAAAGATGCCGGCAAGGGCAGTTCGGAAATCGGGATCGGCGAGCGACAGTTCATGCGCCAGATTGTTGAGCGGGCAGCCGCGCACGAAACCCTGCTGTTCCAGTTCCGCCGCGACAGCTTCGAACACGGCGCGCACCCCTTCGCGCGCCGAAGCCGCTGCCACAACCGGCGCGATCCATGTCGCCTCGACCGCTGCCGCCACGCGCTCTTCGATCACCGCCATGGCCAGCGCCTTCTTGGTCGGGAAGTGATGATGCAGCGCGCCGCCACTGACCCCTGCCGCTGTCATGAGATCGCCGAAGCTGGTCGCGTGATAGCCGCGCGCCTGAAACGCGGCCTCGGCGACATCGAGCACTTTCCGGCGCATGCCTTCGGGGTCGTTGATGCGTTTCTGGGCATGCCGTGCCATGCGAGAACTCCCCCTTCTCCCCTCGTGGGAGAAAGTGCCTGAACGAAGTGAAGGCGGGGTGCTCCAGCTTGGCAACGACGGCACTCCGTCACGCACCCCTCAACCGTCTCGACGCTGCGCGCCGATCCACCTTCTCCCACAAGGGGAGAAGGCAAAAAAGATAGCATGTTGACAAAACAGGACAACCGGTTTGTTTATAAACAGGACGATTACCCTGTTTTGGAGACGAGCGGATGAACCTCCCCCTGAACGTCGCGCCGGTAGCTGCTGCGCCCGCCTCGCCTATTGTCGAATTGCGGCAGTACACATTGAACCCCGGGCAGCGCGAAACGCTGATTGCCCTCTTTGACCGGGAGTTCATCGAGAGCCAGGAGGCGACGGGAATGACCATCATCGGCCAGTTCCGCGATCTGGACCGCCCGGATATGTTCGTCTGGCTGCGCGGCTTCGACGGCATGGACACACGCAAGGAGGCGCTGGCCGCCTTCTACGACGGCCCGGTCTGGGCGGCGCACCGCGACGCGGCCAATGCGACGATGACCGATTCGGACGATGTGCTGCTGCTGAAGCCGGCCTGGCCGAGCGCCGGCTTCGACCTGTCAGGACTTCAGCGGCCGGTGTCTGCCGAGCAGGAAAACTCCAGCAATGAGAACCATTTGGGCGGCATTGTTGTCATCCGGATTCATCATTTGCGATCGGGAGCAGAGACCGAATTCGCCAGCCGCTTCGCGGCCGAGGCGGCGCTCATCATGAAGGCGCACGGCGTGCGCCTGCTCGCTGCCTTTGCCTCGGAACATGCCCAAAACAGTTTTCCGCGGCTGCCGGTGCGGGCCAGCGAAAACGTCTTCCTTTCCATCGCCCGGTTCGACAGCGCCGAGGCGCATGCAAGCCAGGAAGCCGCCCTCGCCGCCGCGCCGGCATGGCAGAGCTTTTTGCGGGCAGTTCAGCTTGATCTGACCAAACCAACCGAGACCTTGCGGCTGTCGCCTACGTCGCGATCCCTGGTTGGCGCTAGGTTTCGAATGCCCCGGTGATGGTGCGCGCGACAAAGGCCGGGTCCTCCCAATGCGGGTTGTGGCCGCACGCTTCGGCTCGCACGATGCTTGCCTCCGCCAGGCAACGCGACAGCGCCTGCTGGTGCTCATCGCCGAAGAGCGGGTCGCACGCGCCGGCGATGATCAGTGTTTGGGTTCGCACTCCCTGTGCCGCAGTTGTCAGGCCGGCGCGGCGGATCTCGTCCAGGATGGCGCGCCAGCGCGCCGCGGGCATGGCCGATGCGTCTTTCGCCAGGCCGGCGAGAAACCGCAGGTCAAGGATTTTGTCGCCGTGCGCCTGGCCATGCACCAGCCTGCGACCGTCGGCGCTTAGACCTGCCCTGGCCTGCCAGCTGGCCGTACTTGTCCCATCCGAGCATCGGCAACCGGCGAAGTTCATACCGTGGGATAGGCCGGCTGCTTGACCAGGGCCGCGACGATGCAGTGCTCTGGCATTGGCCAAGGCGACCTCGGAGTGCCCGATGAGACTTCTGCACAAGCGCACGCTGGTGACCGGCGGCTCGGACGGTATCGGCCTGGCAATCGCCGAGGCGTTCCTGAGCGAGGGCGCCGATGTCCTGATCGTCGGCCGTGACGCCGCCAAGCTCGAAGCCGCGCGCCAGAAGCTGGCGGCTCTTGGCCAGGCCGGCGCGGTGGAGACGTCGTCCGCCGATCTTGCCACCAGCCTCGGTGTCGCAACCGTCGTCGAGCAGGTGAAAGAGACCGGCCGGCCGCTCGACATTCCTATCAACAATGCCGGTGTCGCCGACCTCGTGCCGTTCGAGAGCGTCAGCGAGGCGCAGTTCCAGCACTCCTTCGCGCTCAATGTGGCGGCGGCGTTCTTCCTCACCCAGGGGCTGCTGCCGCATTTCGGCGCCGGTGCATCGATCATCAACATCTCTTCCTATTTCGCCCGCAAGATGATCCCGAAGCGGCCATCCAGCGTCTACTCCCTGTCCAAGGGCGCGTTGAACTCGTTGACCAGATCGCTGGCCTTCGAGCTCGGCCCGCGCGGCATCCGCGTCAACGCCATCGCGCCCGGCACGGTCGACACCGCCATGCGGCGCAAGACCGTCGACAACCTGCCGGCCGAGGCCAAGGCCGAACTGAAGGCCTATGTCGAACGCAGCTATCCGCTGGGCCGCATCGGCCGTCCGGACGACCTCGCCGGCATGGCGGTTTATCTAGCCAGCGACGAGGCGGCCTGGACGAGCGGTGGGATCTTTGCCGTGGATGGTGGCTACACGGCCGGATGAGAGGCGTACACGCTTGTTCCGTTCCCATAGGCCGTCCGTTGCTCGATGGTATTGCGCCATATTTTTCATAGCAATTAACCATCCACCCAAGAGACCCGCCCTTCTACGCCTTCTATAAATCGATTTAACGGACTTTTTACTTTGATTGCTGAAGATGATCTGATTTGCGGCGAGGCGTCAAATGAATTTCTTGTTTGGATTTTCTGGACGCATCGGGCGCGCGCAATGGTGGCTGGCGTCATTCGTGATCGTCTTGGTGTGGGTGTTGGTCGTTGTGGGCTTCGTAGCCATCATGGCGGTAGTTGAGCCGTCCGGCGAGCACAAACCTGGAGAGCTATCCCAAGGCGGCCTGAGTGTTGGCATCGCATTACTTGTGGGCATCGTACTTTCCTGCTGGATCAAGGTCGCGGCGATTATCAAGCGCTACCATGATCTTAACAAACCGGGGGTCTGGTTTCTGTTGACCTTTGTCCCCTTTATCGGCCCGATCTGGGTGACCGTCGAATGCGGGTTTTTCGCTGGCACGTCGGGCGACAACGACTACGGCCCGCCACCCGGCACAAGTGATCGTGCAACTTTTATGAGCGACGTCGATGCTCATATTGCACGCATGAAGGCCGAGCGCCCTGTCCAGCAGCAACCGCTATCCGTCAGGATGGATAAAGCATCCCCAGCGCAGCAAACGACGCGCCCAACAAGCACAACCGGATTTGGCCGCCGCGGCCTCTGACCTCCGGAAAAGGGACTTGAGCGCACCGAGGCAGGAAACCCGCCAGCTGCATGGGAAGCGCATTGCTGAGCAGCCTTGCTTCAACCGATTTGCATCCTCGCCGTCCGCAATCTCCGCTTGAAGCCATTTGTGCAACGCGATACGCCCTTGCCCAAATCGACAGACCGGAGACTTGCCGTGACCGTTGCAAAGACCAGAACCGAAACCGATACGTTCGGCCCCATCGAGGTTGCCGCCGACCGTTATTGGGGCGCGCAGGCGCAGCGTTCCCTGGGCAATTTCAAGATCGGCTGGGAAAAACAGCCGGCGTCGATCGTGCGGGCGCTGGGGGTCGTCAAACGGGCGGCGGCGGAAGTGAACATGGAGATGAAGCGGCTCGATCCGGTCGTCGGCAAGGCGATCGTCGACGCCGCCCAGGAAGTGATCGACGGCAAGCTCAACGACCATTTCCCGCTGGTGGTCTGGCAGACCGGCTCGGGCACGCAGTCCAACATGAACGCCAATGAAGTGATCTCCAACCGGGCGATCGAGATGCTGGGCGGCGTCATGGGCTCGAAGAAGCCGGTGCATCCCAACGACCACGTCAATATGAGCCAGTCTTCGAACGACACCTATCCGACGGCCATGCATATCGCCTGTGCCGAACAGGTTGTCCATCATCTCATCCCGGCGCTGCACCATCTGCACAAGGCGTTGGACGCCAAGGCCAGGGCCTTCAACCACATCATCAAGATCGGCCGCACCCACACGCAGGATGCCACGCCGCTGACGCTGGGCCAGGAATTTTCCGGCTATGCGGCGCAGGTCGCCTCCTCGATCAAGCGCATCGAAATGACGCTGCCCGGGCTGCAGGAGCTGGCGCAAGGCGGCACCGCCGTCGGCACCGGCCTCAACGCGCCAGTTGGTTTTGCTGAAAAGGTGGCCGACCGCATCGCCGCCATCACCGGCATCGCCTTCGTCACCGCGCCGAACAAGTTCGAGGCGCTCGCGGCCCACGATTCCATGGTGTTCTCGCACGGCGCCATCAACGCCGCGGCGGCAGCACTCTTCAAGATCGCCAACGACATCCGCTTCCTCGGTTCGGGCCCGCGCTCGGGCCTCGGCGAATTGTCGCTGCCGGAAAACGAACCCGGCTCGTCGATCATGCCGGGCAAGGTCAACCCGACGCAGTGCGAAGCGATGACGCAGGTCTGCGTGCAGGTGTTCGGCAACAATGCGGCCCTGACCTTCGCCGGCAGCCAGGGCCATTTCGAGCTCAACGTCTACAACCCTTTGATGGCCTACAATTTCCTGCAGTCGGTGCAGCTGCTCTCCGACGCCTCGGTCTCCTTCACCGACAATTGCGTCGTCGGCATCGAGGCCCGCGAAGACAACATCAAGGCCGCACTCGACCGCTCGCTGATGCTGGTGACGGCGCTGGCGCCCACCATCGGCTACGACAACGCCGCCAAGATCGCCAAGACGGCGCACAAGAACGGCACCACGCTGCGCGAGGAAGCGCTGGCCACCGGGCTGGTCAGCGAGGTCGATTATGACCGGCTGGTGCGGCCTGAGGACATGACGCATCCGGGGTAAGGTGCTTTTCGGCGGGAGAATTTACTCCCGCCTCCGCATCACCCGACACGAATTTCGCGCTTCTTGCCCGATCACGGCAATGTACATCCTGTGAACAATGTGTCGCCGGATAGGCGGCTTTGGTGAACAGTCGACATCGTCTATCTCAGGGTCATTCAACCTATTCGGAGAGACACCATGTCCATCAATACTTCCGCCGCAGGCGCCGGCACCGCGTCCAACAGCTCTGTCACCATCCTGCTTGGCCGCATCCTGCTCGCGGTCATTTTCCTGCTTTCCGGTTTCGGCAAGCTCACCGCCATTTCCGGCACCGCTGCCTATTTCGGCGGGCTCGGCCTGCCCGTTCCGACCGTAACGGCTGTGGTCGTCGGCCTGATTGAACTGCTCGGCGGCCTCGCCATCCTCGTCGGTTTCCAGACCCGTATCGCCGCCTGGGTGCTCGCGATCTTCACCGTCGCCACCGGACTGGTCGCCCATACCGGCTGGGCCGACCAGATGCAGATGATCCAGTTCCTCAAGAACCTCGCCATCACCGGCGGCTTCCTGCTCTTGGCTTCATCGGGCGCCGGCGCCTATTCGATCGACGCCAAGCGCGGCTGAAACCTCCCTCCCAAGCCTCGATAGAAGCGGCGCGGAATTTTCCGCGCCGCTTTTTCGTTGTCTGGGATAGCCGGTCCGGTTTCGGCCGAGGCCTCGCAGGCGTAGACTTCCGGGCAGCCGGCTCGAGCCCAAAGGGCGCCGGCAAGGGAGGTGGCCATGACCCGCGACGCATTGCTTCTGGTTTCGCGACTGCTCTTTGCCTTGATGTTCGTACCATCCGGCTTCCAGGCGCTCGCCAACATCGCCGGTACATCAGATTATTTCGCCGGCCTCGGCCTGCCGCTGCCGACGCTCGCAGCCTGGGGCACGGGCCTGTTCGAGCTGATCGCCGGCTTGCTGATCCTCATCGGCTTTCAGACCCGGATCGTGGCGCTGCAGCTGGCGGCCTTCTGCGTCGTTGCCGGCTTCATCGGCCATCACGGCCAGGGCGGCGACGATGCGATGCTCGCCTTCCTGCACCAGCAGATGCTGATGAAGGACATCGCCATATCAGGCGGTTTCCTTGCGCTGGCCATGGCTGGCGCGGGAGCCTGGTCGGCCGACGGACGTGGCGCGGCCTGAGGCCGCCGCCTACTTTATCTTTCGTCCACGCTGTGGGGGCTGTATTCCAGAAGCGTCGATGCTTGCTAAAGCGACCGTTTGAAGATCGCCTCCAGCCTTTCTTGGCTTGCGATCTGGTGATGATCTGATCGAGCCTGGAGCGGAAAATTCTGCTCTCCGTCTGATGCGTCTCGCGCGGCGACGCGCGCTCCGCTCGCGGACACAAAGCCGCAAATGGCGGTCATCAGACCATTCGCACGCCATCCGCTCTTAGAAACTGCGTGGGGATGTTCCGCCGGTCGGCACGGTCAGTCGAGTAAAGTAGATAATGGCGCGCACGCGTGATGCCGACATAGAAAAGTCTTCGAGCCTCCGCGATCGCTTCAGGGGTGTTAGCGCGGTAATTGGGAATCTTGCCCTGATGAAGATCAATCATTGCAACAGCGTCGTATTCACGCCCTTTAGAGTTATGCAACGACGAGAGTTTGAGGGCTGCGTCACCGTTTGAATAGACGCCCAACTCGTCAACAGTGAGGTTAGCAACGTCTACCCGAGTATTTCGCATATCGGCCTCCATCTCGGTGACGGAATCGCTAAGCAAGTCTCGGTGAGCCGTACCGAAGAAGCTCAGCTCAATGAGAATTCCACTAAATACGGTGGCGGCTTGTGTAAGCCAGTCCATCGCCCCCATGTGAATTTCCTGCAGCCTGCTCGCTTCCGCCACGAGGCGGAATACAAGGACACGCCCTTCGTAGGTGAAGACGTCGTAGCGGCGCTTGCCTGTGGCATCGAGAAAGAGATTGAACAGGCTACGTTCGATCCCGATGATGCTCTCGGCAGTCGGATTCATCAAATGCCCACATATTTGCTCGGCGAGAGGTGCAAAGAGCCGGTTTCGCCGATACGGTCGCGCTCCGGGACCGACAATGCTAACCCCAAATTCTCGGAGCCGACGTCCAAGAGGAAAAAGCGTAAACCAGCTTGGGGCGAGGATGGCTGCGTTTCCGATAGGAATTCCGAGTCCCTGAAGTCGTGGCAAGAAGGTTTCGGTAATGACAGCGAATGCTGTGGCGCCGTTCTCGTACTCCGGAACCTCTGTAAACAATCGCGCTGGCCCGACGGCAGTCATCGGTGGATTGCGGGCGATTATCCTCTCGGCGTGTTCGATAATTGGCTCGCTTGAACGAAAATTGCCCGTCAGCACCAAATCAGTTCGGGCTCCGACTTCGTCTGCGAAAATATCGGCGAGGTCAGGCCGCGCACCCGCAAACCCGAAGATGGACTGGTTTGGATCGCCGACCATAAAGAAGTTTGTTCTTCCCCGTTCAGCAATCAACCCAAGAATCGCGATCTGCAATTCGGTGGTGTCTTGGAATTCATCTATAAGAATGTGTGAAAAACGGGACGCTACGAATTCGACAATCTCTGGATGATCGCGCATCAGTGAAAGCGAGTGATAAAGAATGAGTGAGAAGTCGGCGCGGCCGTCGTTCCTAAGCCGCTGCCAAAAGCGCAACGCTTCCTCCCTTCGGATCGTTCCTGTGTCGAGAACCGAGCCGAAAGGTTCGCCTGCTTCGCTGATTTGAAGCAGCGAAAACTCCTCAAATTCTCGGAAGGTGAGATTATAGCGATTGAAGTCCGCGCTAGCTGCGGAAGCGTATTCGTTGAATTGCTCGCTATCGGGCGTGATTACCTCAAACCCATTTTCATATCCTTCGATCCGGTGACAAAACGGCCGAAAAATGTGGTTTAGGCAGAAAGAATGAATGGTGCAAACGTCATAGTTTTCTTCATCACCAACCTGGGAGTGCTGCCGCAGGCGCGTCTCAATTTCATGCACGGCTGTGTTTGTGTAGGTAATACACCCAGCGACGCGAGGTGTACCACGGATCGCATCCACAGCTCGGCTCAGCTTCGAGATGATGACTCGGGTTTTTCCGCTGCCGGGACACGCGGTCAGCATCAAATCATCTGGGCAGTCCACTGCCAGTTTCTGCTCACTCGTCAGCTTCATCGTCGCGTAGCCATTTCACGGCATTCTTTATGTAGGGAGGCAAAGCTGTAGCGTCTGACACATAGCTGGACGCTAGTTGCGCAAAGCGCGCTTTCCCGAACCTTTTTGCAGTACTCAACACGGCGGCACGCAGCGGGTCCAATAATTCGCGGCGCTGATCCGCTGTAAGGCCTTCTTGCTCCAGCGCTCGGACTCCGCGGCGGAGCCGCGTGGCTACTCTCGGTGCACCAATCTCGTCCGCCGCCTTTGCGAACATTTCGAGGGTACCGGATATCGTAATCGCACGCTCGAACGTTGTTGGGCACCTGAAGACCTTCACGTAGTCGTTTTCAAGGGCATCGAGGTCAGGGGGGTCTGGAAGTTCGTCATCCCCATCCTCCTCAATGGCATCGCTTGGCTTCAAATCACCGTCGGCAACTATGGCACATCGCTTCGGCAAGCTGCCCTCTGTGAACAGCTTGGCGTAGACGTCGAAGTGAACGCCATAGATTGGGATCACCGCGATCCCTTCACGATCAAGGTCTATCTCCATCACCTCCTTGACGAGGGGTGGAATGAGAAAGAGCTCGGCCGGTCCCTCAACCAGGATGACCTTACGAGCAAATAGCATGTTCGACTTTGTGGCATCCAAGAACCGCTCAAGGTCTGCGATATCATTCTGCTCAAGGTCTTTGTTCTCTGCCGGCACTCCAGACGCAGTTCCGGCTACGCCGACGTTGGTCAGCACAACAAAAGAGCTGAGGTCAGCTTGGGACGTTATGTGCGTGCTGTGCGTGGTCAATATCGACTGGAATGGAAGCGCTTTGAGTGCTCCGAACAACGCCAGTTGCAGTTGCGGGTGCAAATGTGCCTCGGGTTCTTCGAACAAAATTATCTGGCCAGCGGACTTCTCCTGAGCGAGGCGCTTGTTGAAGTACTCAATCCAGATTGAGACATAGAGAATATTATTGAGGCCCAGCCCGTTTTGCGCGGGATCAAAATCAGTGACGGCAGCATTGGTCAGCAGAATGCGAAGCGCTTTGACGATCGCCTGAAATGATGGTTCGGCTAGCCCTAGGCCGACACCCATATCGAAGGCTGGGCCGCTGACCTTTGTGAACGATGCATCAATGGCTTCGGCCAGGGCCTCGATCGTCGGCGACTCCGCGATTGTTTGGTTCGCGTCTCGGAGCGCCTGTACCAGAGCGTCCTTCTCCGCGTGATCAATCTCAGAGGCGGCGATAAGCCGAGTGAGTGGTGAGCTTCGGGTTTGCCTAAGGTCACTCTCAACATCACGAAGCGCGGGTAGGTGCACCACAAGGAAGGACTGGAGGTCAGAAAATCGTATCCCAACGCCGATATCTTGATCCCAATCGACAGTCGCGACATCGTGTCTTGGATCACCACCG
This sequence comes from Mesorhizobium japonicum MAFF 303099, assembly GCF_000009625.1. Lineage (NCBI taxonomy): Bacteria > Pseudomonadati > Pseudomonadota > Alphaproteobacteria > Hyphomicrobiales > Phyllobacteriaceae > Mesorhizobium > Mesorhizobium japonicum. The sequence goes on along the minus strand of NC_002678.2, from coordinate 6,708,661 downwards.
CCTGTGATCTCCCACTGATAGTCATCAATTGTCAGGTCGCCCGGCTCGATTGTCTCGTCGGCAAGGTCGTCACGGACTTTGAGTTTCGGCCTGAAACGGTAGATCAGGCGTGCTCGGTCGGGCGCAACTTGCCACCCCCCGACCAACGCCTCCTCATTCACTTTACCGGCCCATTGGTCGATCTCTATCGCAATGACCACCTGGGAGGGATGGGACAAATCAACGGCCGAGTGGATATCAGACGGCAGTAGAGATCGATAACTCGAAGCAAGATTGACATCGAGACAGAGCCTCAAAGCCTGCAAGAGGTTCGTTTTGCCAGTGTTATTCTCGCCGATTATGCACGTCGTGTTTTCAGCGATGCGAACGTCTAGATGTGCGAAAGATCGGAAGTTCCGAATAGTGATCTTGGAAATGTGCATGGGTCCCTCCCGGCGAGATCATGCACATTTACTTTCTGCTCATAAAGAAAAAAGATATTAGGAAGCCCCTTATTCATATTACGCCCCCGAAAGGCCCGAAGCTCGGGTCGACAACTTTCTTAATCGGCGTATGCTTCGATGGCACGACGAGGTACCCCGCACATCGTGCCATCAGTGTTCAACTGAGAAGCCCAAGCTATTTCACCGACACGCTCGGCCCGCCCTCCACGGCCAGCACCAGCCTGCGGTTGGTGATCCGCGCCAGCTGCGCCAGCCGGCCGGCCGGCCGCTCGCCATAGAGATCCGAGAGCGACGCCGGCAACACCAGCGCCAGCACGCCGTTGGCGCGCTGCTCCCATTTCAGCCTGGGCATGATGCCGGGCATCGAGGCCGTCAGCAGGTAGACCACCCGCATCATCGCCGCCAGCACGCGAGCCCGCTCGAGATAGCGCGGCGTAGCAAGCGCCTTGATTTCAGGTGCGATGGATTCGTTGAAGATGCCGTCGTGACGATAGGCGTTGGCCAAAGCCAGGAAGGCACGGCCGGGATGGTCGACGCCGAAGAAAGAGGCGTGAGCGATGATGTTGAGCGATTGCTTGCCGCGATATTCCGGGTGCGCGCGCCAGCCGATGTCGGCCAGCAATGCTGCGGCGTGGCGGTAGCGCGCCTCGTCCTCGGTCTCGTCGATGCCGAAGGCGGCGAAGGATTTGGCCGTCCAGTCGACCAGTTCATGCGCATGGGTGACCGAGCGTGAGCGCAAACGGGCGAGTTCCTCGGACGCCGAAATCAACGGATCGGCCTTCTGCTCGGCCTCGTCGAGCAGCGAATAGAGAAAACCTTCGCGCACGCCGAGCGCCGAGACGATGATCTTCGACGGCTGCATCGCCGCCATGATCTCCTGCAGCACGATGGCGCCATAGGGCAGCAGCGAGCGGCGGTTCTTCGAGACGCCCTCGATGCCCTTGACCTTCTCGATCTCGGCCTTGGCCACCTGCTTGAGAAAGTTCGTCGCGCTGTCGGCCGACATCTCGTAATGGTGCATGACGCCGAGCGGGTAGTTGTTCATCTCCATGTGCAGCCGGGCGAGGTTTCGCCAGGTGCCGCCGACGGCGTAGAAGGGCCGGCCCTGCCCGCCTTTCAGCAGCTTGGCCCGCGCCAGCTCATCGCGTGCGATCTTCTGCGCCTGGGCAAGCGAGTTCTTCGCCATGTCCTGCAGGCGCAGGCCACCGAGCGGCAACGTTATGCCGTCGCCGATCGCCTCGCCATTGACGTCGACCAGTTCGAGGCTGCCGCCGCCCAGATCGCCGGCAATGCCATTGGCCGGGTGGAAGCCGGAAATGACGCCCAGCGCCGAATAATAGGCTTCCTGGCGCCCGCTGATCACGCGGATCTCGGTCTTGAGGACCTCTTCGGCGCGATGGATGAAATCGGGACCGTTGATCGCCTCGCGCGCGGCGGCGGTGGCAAGGACATACATATGCTCGGCGCCGGCCTGATCGGACAGCGCGCGAAAGCGACGGAACTCTTCCATCGAGCGGGTCACCGCCTCGGGGTCGAGCTTTCCGGTCGAAACGATGCCCCGGCCAAGACCGGCGAGCATCTTTTCGTTGAACAGCATGGTCGGCGACCGCGCCAGCCCTTCATAGACGACGAGGCGGATCGAATTCGACCCGATGTCGATGATGGATAGCGGTCGGCGGTCCTGCAGCCGGCCCTGGGAATCAGACAGCATCAGGTGGACGCTGCAGCGTTCTTCTTGCGGCGCTTGAACTGCGCAATGCGCCTGGGCGCGTGCGACTTCAGCGCGTCACCCCGTCCGGACAGGCTCGGATTGGTCATGAAATATTCCTGCGCGTTGAACGGTTCCTCGCCCTCCTCAAGCACAACGCGCCGGGAGGTTCCATCAGCCAATACGTCGAAACTTTGCTGATTGTCCATGATGTTGCCCAGCATGATCTGGCCCAAAACCTGTTCATGCACAGTTGGGTTGGTGATCGGCACCATAGTCTCGACGCGACGGTCGAGATTGCGCGGCATCAGGTCGGCCGAGGAGATGTAGACGATCGCTTCGTCCGACGGCAGGCCATGGCCATTGCCGAAACAATAGATGCGGCTGTGTTCGAGGAAGCGGCCGACGATCGACTTGACCCTGATGTTTTCTGACAGGCCCGGCACCTGGGGCCGCAGGCAGCATATGCCGCGCACGACGAGATCGATCTCGACCCCGGCGCGGCTGGCATCATAGAGCGCGTCGATGATGATCGGGTCGACGAGCGCGTTCATCTTCATCCAGATGCGCGCCGGCTTCCCTTCCAGCGCATGGGCGACTTCGTCGGAAATGTGCTGCAGGATGCGGTTGCGCAGCGTGAATGGCGAGATTGCCAGCCGCATTTCGGCGGTCGGCTCGGCATAGCCGGTGATGAAATTGAACAGTTGGGCGACGTCGCGGGCGATCGTCGGATCGGTGGTGAAGAAGGACAGGTCGGTGTAGATGCGCGCGGTGACCGGATGATAGTTGCCGGTGCCCAGATGCACGTAGTTGCGCAGCTTGCCGTCCTCGCGCCGCACCACCAGCGACATTTTCGCGTGAGTCTTCAACTCGAGGAAACCGAACACGACCTGCACACCGGCGCGCTCGAGATCGCGCGCCCAGCGGATGTTGGCCTCCTCGTCGAAACGCGCCTTGAGTTCGACCAGGGCGGTCACCGACTTGCCGGCCTCGGCCGCGTCGACCAGGGCGCGCACGATTGGGCTGTCGTTGGAGGTGCGGTAAAGCGTCTGTTTGATCGCCACCACTTCCGGATCAGCCATGGCCTGGCGCAGGAACTGCACCACGACGTCGAAGGATTCGTAGGGGTGGTGGACGATGATGTCCTTCTCGCGGATGGCGGCAAAGCAGTCGCCGCCATGCTCGCGGATACGTTCGGGAAAGCGCGGATTGTAGGGCGTGAACTTCAGATCGTCGCGCGGGATGGAGACGATCTCGGAGATCTGGCTGAGCGCCAGCGGACCGGTCAAGACGCTGATGCGGCTCGACGAGACGCCGAGCTCGCCGGCGACGAAGTCGCGCAACTCCGCCGGCATCAGCCTGTCGAATTCGATGCGGATCACCGAGCCGCGGCGGCGGCGCTTCAGCGCCGTCTCGAACAGGCGCACAAGGTCCTCGGACTCTTCCTCGACCTCGATATCGCTGTCACGGATGATGCGGAATGTGCCGGAACCCTTGACCTCATAGCCCGGAAACAGCTTGCCGATATAGAGACCGACCGCCTCCTCCAGCGGGATGAAGCGGACATGGTTCTTGCGGTCCGGCAGACGAATGAAGCGCTTCAGCGCCACCGGGAGGCGCAGGAGCGCGCTCATCTCCTCGCCATTCTTGCGGTGGCGCAGTTGCAGCGCCATCGAGAAGCCGAGATTGGGGATGAACGGGAACGGATGCGCCGGGTCGATCGACAGCGGGGTCAGCACCGGAAACACCTGGTCCTGGAAATGCTCCTCCAGCCAGACTTTCTCGTCCTTGGTCAGCGCATCGCGCGTAATGCTCTCGATGCCTTCCTTGTTGAGCAGCACGGTAAGCGCCGAAAGGCTCTTCTGCTGGTCTTCCTGCAGCCGCTCGACCTCACGCAGCAACTGCTCGAGCTGCTGTTCGGGGGTGCGGCCGTCGGGACTTTTCAGCGTGATGCCTTCGCGCACCTGGCCGGCGAGACCGGCGACGCGCACCATGAAGAACTCGTCGAGATTGGCCGCCGAAATCGACAGGAAGCGAACGCGCTCCAGCAGCGGATGATGGGTGTTCAGCGATTCCTCGAGCACGCGGCGATTGAACTGTAGCCAGGAAAACTCGCGGTTGACGAAGCGATCCGGGTTGCCGCCCTCTGAACTGGCCACCTCGACATTGACGAATTCGCTCTGCACCGGCTTCAGTTCATTCATTGTCCCTGCCCGTAACCGTTCCTTTTGCAGCGCCGCCAGATGGCGGTGCTCTAACATGTATTTGTGACGCGTGATCGGTCGCAGAATCGCTTGGCGTCCGCGGTCACACGCTTAACCGGCTCAACTTATCCTCTGACAGGCTTTTGCGACAGTTTCATTTCATCGATCTTGCAAAGAGACCTGTTATGATCCAGATGCATGCGAGACTGCGTTAAGGAGACGACGATGGCAGGCGGTTCCATTCCCCATTTCCAGAACGATGCCGGCCATCCGGCGATCGACATCGGGGTCAAGGAATTCATGTGCACGGGCGCCAATCCGCCTTTCGACCACCCGCATGTGTTCCTCGACATGGGCGACGACAATGAGAAAGTCTGCCCCTATTGCTCGACGCTCTACCGCTACTCGCCGAAGCTGAAGGCGACGGAAACTGTGCCGGCGGGCTGCCTCTACATCGACCAGGCCGCCTGATTCCTTCGCGACAGAGCTGATGGACGACCAGCGCTCCCGGCAAATCGTCATCGTCGGAGCGGGCGTCGCCGGGCTGACCGCAGCCATTGCCTTCGCCGAACGCGGCTACCCCGTGCAGCTGTTCGAGCAAGCGCCGCGCCTGGAAGCCGTAGGCGCCGGCATCCAACTTTCTCCCAACGCGACACGCATCCTGCGTGACCTCGGCGTGCTCGATCGGCTGTTGCCGGCGGCGATGCGGCCGGAGGCCGTGGTGCTGAAGGACGCAAGGACGCTGCGCCAACTGGCTCGCGTGCCGCTCGGGCAGTCGGGTGAAAGCCGCTGGGGCGCTCCCTATCTCGTCGCGCACCGGGCCGACCTGCAGAGCGCGCTGCTGGCGTGTGTGGCAGAGATACCTGATGTCCATCTCACGCTCGGGGCGCGCGTCGAAAAAATTGCGACCGGCAGCCATGGTGTCACGGCGACCGTCGAGATCGGCGGCAAGACGGTAGAGGAACAGGGCTCCTTGCTGGTCGGCGCCGATGGCGTCTGGTCGTCGGTACGCGGGCTTGTCGATGCAAAAAGGATGGCATCGCCAAGAAGCCGTTTTTCGGGAGAGCTGGCCTGGCGCACCACCGTCGCGGTTGACAGCGCCGCCGGGCAAGCCTTTGCCGCGATCGGAGCGGCCGACTGTGTGACGACCTTTCTGCATCCTGGCTTCCATATGGTCGCCTATCCCGTCAGCAAGGGCGAAGCCTTTAACCTCGTCGCCTTCACCAGGGGCGAGCGCATTGCCGAAGACTGGTCCGGCCATGCCGATCCCGACATCCTCGCTGCCGCCATGCGCGACATGGCGCCAGGCCTTGGAAGGCTGCTGGAAATGGCCGGCCCATGGCTAGTCTGGCCACTCCATACGGTTGAACAGAAGCAGCCCTGGACAACGCCGGCCGGCATCGCGCTGATCGGCGACGCGGCGCATGCGATGACGCCGTTCGCCGCGCAAGGTGCGGCGATGGCGATCGAGGATGCGGCGACGCTTGCCGAGGCCGTTTATGCCTCCCCCACCAACCCCCTGGCCGCCCTTGCGGTTTGGGAGCAATCGCGGCGACCACGTGTCGTGCAGGTCGCCCGACGCGGCGCTGTCAACCGGCTCGCCTGGCATGCCTCGGGTCCAGTGGCGATCGCCCGCAACCTGTTCCTGAAGATACGCCCCTCCGAAAAGCTCGCGACGGATCTCGACTGGCTTTATGGCTGGCATGCCGCGCCAGGACGGTAGGCTTGCAGGCATCCCAGCCGACCACGCGACGCACCCTGGAGACACGTGACAGCCGTAGTCGCAAGGGACTTGCGCAGGCTTTATGAAAACAAAGTGCCCACGACCGGCTTCAAATACAGGCTGTGATACAGCAGAAAGAAAACCAGAGCCGCGACCGCAGCGCAGGAGATAGCCGCGGCCACGGCGGTAGCGATTGCCATATAAATGTTACTCTTGAAGGCATATTTTGACACGATAACGAGCTGGACAAGGACCGCCACGGACGAAATTTTCCAAATTCCGTAAGGGCTTAGCGCCCTATCTAAATTCCTTACCAATTCATTCGCCTGAAACATTGCTCCAAGGACCGTCCATGCGACCACCTCTCCCATTTTACTCGGCAATATATAGATAAATCCGATAAATGCATACTTCAATATGAAAATAAAAACGAATATCGCCAATATTATTGGAAATTTCAAAGTAATTCCCTGAAGAACATCTTTGAAATTAGACTTTTCTGACGTCATGCCGGACAGAGCAACGATGACATAGGAGGCGACAAAAATAGCCAGAATTGTCGTAGCCAATTGATACGAAATAAAAAATTTCGATATCTGAAATATGCGAACAGGGCCGGATACGCTAAAATAGCCGACGTAAATCTGTGCCAACGCCAACACCAATATGACGCCGGAAATTTGAGACCACGAAAGATCGCGATTCATTGTGTCGCGAACAGTGGTGCGCGGCCTGATATAGAATACCACTCCACTGAAGAGGTATCGTATTAGCTCAATCAAAAATGACATACACCCTCTTATGACAGCGGCAGTCCTGCACAGTTCAGGATAATATTTAACACCGCGTGTAGATGAATGACGTTCCTATTTTAGAAAAGTCCTATATGACAACATCAACCGTGACGTTGTCATCATGAAGCATAGTTTGCAGGGCCATGATTTCTTGTCCGGGAATCCTGGGAGGCCAGCCGTCAATTATACAGCCGCATCGACAGGCCGAGCAAAACCGGCAGCGGGTTCCACCAGCCGGTGCGCAGGCCGGCGGTGCGCAACGCGGCGGCGGTCCAGGTGTTGCAGCCGACCAGCGCGTTGAAATGGCCGTTCGCCTCGTAGAAGCGGTCGAAGCTGGAGTAGGCCGCATTGTCGATGACTTCCGGGCCGCCAGGCCCCTGCTGAAAACTGGCCTCGATGAAATCGAGCAGTGCCGCGAACTGGTTATCCCCAATATCGAAGCCGGCGACATCGGGATGCGGTTCGACGATAGCGCCGGCGACGTCGACATGCATGACCGACGCGTCGAGGGTCAGCGCCTTGATCACCGGAACGGCCTTGAGCTCAGACCAGGTCGGTGTTTCCAGGTAGAAGGCGCGGCCGCCCCAACCGAAGACGATGTAGCGCACTTCGGGCGCATCGGAAGGCAGCCCGGCGTCTGCCAGGAAATGGAAGCGCTTGCGTACGGCATCGTCCACCGGAATGGCGATATCGGTATGGATCGGATTCTTCAGCACCAGTATGTGCCGCGTGCCCTCGCCCGCCGACGCCGCCGGCCAGAGCGGGCGCGGCACCAGCGTGCCGAGGGCCGCCGCAAGCGCGATCACGGCCAGCACCATGGAGAGGAAACGCAGGACTTTTCTCATCGATGACGCCCCAGCCGCCAATCGCATCGGCCGATCCATAATCAAAGAGCCCGGCCGCATTGCGGCCGGGCTCTTGCGCTCGGTGTGGAACCGCTCAGTGCAGGATCTGGCTGAGGAACAGCTTCGTGCGCTCGTGACGCGGGTGGTCGAAGAACTCGGCCGGCGTGTTCTGCTCGACGATCTGGCCCTGATCCATAAAGATCACCCGGTTGGCGACTTTGCGGGCAAAGCCCATTTCGTGTGTGACGCACAGCATGGTCATGCCTTCTTCGGCCAGGCCAACCATGGTCTCCAGCACTTCCTTGATCATTTCCGGGTCGAGCGCCGAGGTCGGCTCATCGAACAGCATGATGCGCGGGTTCATGCACAGCGAGCGGGCGATCGCCACGCGCTGCTGCTGGCCGCCGGACAGCTGGCCCGGATATTTGTTGGCCTGCTCCGGGATTTTCACGCGCTTGAGGAAATGCATGGCGATTTCCTCGGCCTGCTTCTTCGGTGTCTTGCGCACCCAGATCGGCGCCAGCGTGCAGTTCTCCAGGATGGTCAGATGCGGGAACAGGTTGAAGTGCTGGAACACCATGCCGACCTCGCGGCGCACCTCGTCGATCTTCTTCAGATCGTTTGTGAGCTCTTTGCCGTCGACGATGATCTTGCCCTTCTGGTGCTCTTCCAGCCGGTTGATGCAGCGGATCATCGTCGATTTGCCGGAGCCCGACGGGCCGCAGATGACGATGCGTTCGCCGCGCATCACTTTCAGATTGATGTCCTTCAGCACATGGAACTCGCCGTACCATTTGTGCATGGCGATGATGTCGATGGCGACATCGGTGGTCGAGATGTGCATCTTGGCGGCGTTGACCTTGATCTCTTCGGCGCTGACGGCGTTTTCGGTGGCCATGACAGGGTCCCCTTATTTCTTTTGTTAGCGTTTGTGGCCGGTGTCGAGCCGGCGTTCAGTGTACATTGAATAGCGCGACATGCCGAAGCAGAACAGCCAGAAGACGAAGGCGGCGAACACCAGGCCGGACCTGGCCGTCTGCGGCGTCGCCCAGTTGGCGTCCGAGAAGTTCTGCTTGACGACGCCAAGCAGGTCGAACATCGAGATGATGAGGACCAGGCTGGTGTCCTTGAACATGCCGATGAAGGTGTTGACGATGCCGGGAATGACCAGCCTCAGCGCCTGCGGCAGCACGATCAGCCCCATTTTCTGCCAATAGCCGAGGCCGAGCGAATCGGCGCCTTCATATTGGCCCTTGGGGATAGCCTGCAGGCCGCCACGCACGACTTCAGCCATATAGGCGGCGGCAAACAGCGACACGCCGATCAGCGCCCGCAGGAACTTGTCGAAAGTGACGCCCGCCGGCAGGAACAGCGGCAGCATGACGCTGACGAAGAACAGGACGGTGATCAGGGGGATGCCGCGCACCGTCTCGATGAAGACCACGCACAGCGTCTTGACGATTGGCATTTTCGAACGCCGGCCGAGCGCCAGCACGGTGCCCAGCGGCAGCGACACGGCAATGCCGACGAAGGACAGGCTGAGCGTCACCAGCAGGCCGCCCCAGCGCGAGGTCTCGACATGCGGCAGGCCGAACACGCCGCCGATCAGCAGGAAGAACGAGACGATCGGCAGCACCAGGAAGAGCAGGATGGCGTTCAACCCCTTGCGCGGCACCCGCGGGATCAGCATCGGCACCAGCAGCGCCACGAACAGGATGGCAACCAGGATCGGCCGCCAGCGCTCCTCGATCGGATAGGTGCCGAACATGAACTGGCCGAACTTGGCATTGACGAAGGCCCAGCAGGCGCCCGTCCAGCCATCCGGCTGGATGCCGCCCTGCGCGACGGTCGCGCAGACCGTGCGATCCGGCCCGGTCCACACGGCATTGATGAACGCCCAGCCGATGACCTGAGGCAGGATCCAGGCGACGATGACGATGCCGAGGATCGTCAGGATGGTGTCGCCGACCGTGCCGACCAGGTTCTTGCGCACCCAGGCCATCGGGCCGCGCACGCTTGTCGGCGCAGACTGCGCCAGGGCCATTTCGGTGCGCACCCAGGACATGTCGTGTTCCTGCATGGCTCTACCTTTCCACCAGCGCCATTCTGGCGTTGACCACGTTCATGACGGCGGAGGTCACCAGGCTGAGTATGAGATAGGCGATCATCATGATCAGCACGCCTTCGACCGCCTGTCCGGTCTGGTTCAGCACCGTGCCGGCGGTCGCCGTCAGGTCCGGGTAGCCGATCGCGATCGCCAGCGAGGAGTTCTTGGTCAGGTTGAGATACTGGCTGGTCAGCGGCGGGATGACGATGCGCATGGCCTGCGGCACGACAACCAGCCGCAAGATCGACCCGGACCGCAGCCCAAGTGCGGCCGCCGCCTCGGTCTGGCCCTTGCTGACGCCCCTGATGCCGGCGCGCACGATTTCGGCGATGAAGGCCGCCGTGTAGCAGGACAGCGCCAGATAGAGCGACAGGAACTCCGGCTTGACCTGAAAGCCGCCGGTCAGGTTGAAGGTCGATTGTTTCGGCAGATCAAAGCTCAGCGGAAAGCCGCTCAGCACGTAAGCGAGCAATGGCAGGCCGACGATCAGCGCCACCGAGGTCCAGAGCACCGGAAATTGCTGGCCTGTCGCCATCTGCCGCTGACGCGCTGTGCGGGCGACGAACCAGGCCATGGCAATGCCGACAAGCAGGGCTACGACGATAAGCCAGGAACCCTCGCCCCAGACCGGGCGGGGAAAGTAGAAGCCGCGCTGGTTGAGGAAGGAGCCGAACGGCAGATGATAGCTGTCACGCGGCGCCGGCAGCACGGCAAGCACGCCAGAATACCAGAAGAAGATGACCAGCAGCGGCGGGATGTTGCGGAAGACCTCGACATAGACCGTGCAGATCTTCTGGATCAGCCAGTTCTGCGACAGGCGGCCGATGCCGATGACGAAGCCGATGATTGTGGCGGTGATGATGCCGGCCACGGCGACGATGACGGTATTGATCAGGCCGACGACGATGGCGCGGCCATAGGTCGAGTCCGACGTGTAGGCGATCGGCGTATCGGAAATGTCGAACCCGGCTCTGCCCCTCAGGAAACCGAAGCCAGAGGCGATGTGCAGGCGCTGCAGATTGTCGATGACGTTCTGCACGATCCACCAGACGGAGCCGAACAGGACGATGACGACCAGCGTCTGGAAGAAGAGACTGCGTATCTTCGGGTCATTGATGAAGGAAGCCCTGCCGGACTCCTCGCGAAGAACTTCCTGCGATGCCATGTGCCCGTCCCCTGAAAAGAGAAACCGGAAGGCAGATATCTGCCTTCCGGATCACATTTCGGTCAGCGGATCGGCGGAGCGTATTGCAGGCCGCCCTTGGTCCACAGCGCGTTGATGCCGCGCGCGATCTTGAGCGGGCTGCCCGAGCCGACGTTGCGATCGAACATTTCACCGTAGTTGCCGACGGCCTTGACGATATTGACGACCCAGTCATTGGAGACGCCGAGATCGGCGCCGATCTTGGTGTCGGCTTCCTGGCCGAGAACGCGCTTGATCTCCGGGCTGGCCGAGTTCTTCATCTCATCGACATTGGCCTTGGTGATGCCGAGTTCCTCGGCGTCAAGCAGCGCGAAATAGGTCCACTTGACGATGTGGTACCACTGGTCGTCGCCCTGGCGCACCGCCGGTCCGAGCGGCTCCTTGGAGATGATTTCCGGCAGCACGACGTGATCGGCCGGCGAGCCCAGCGTCAGGCGGATGCCGTAGAGGCCCGACTGGTCGGTGGTGTAAACGTCGCAGCGGCCGGCGTCATAGGCGGCGTTGACCTCTTCGAGCTTCTCGAAGACGACCGGATTGTACTCCATCTTGTTCGCCTTGAAGTAGTCGGCGAGGTTGAGCTCGGTGGTGGTGCCGCTCTGCACGCAGACGGCCGCGCCCGAGAGCTGGAGCGCCGAATTGACGCCCGGCAGCTTCTTAGCGTTGATCATGAAGCCCTGGCCGTCATAGTAGGTCGTGCCGACGAAATTCAGGCCAAGTGCCGTGTCGCGATTGATCGTCCAGGTGGTGTTGCGCGACAGGATGTCGACCTCGCCGGACTGCAGCGCGGTGAAACGCTCCTTGGCGCTGAGCGGCGTGAACTTGACCTTGGTGCCGTCACCGAAGACGGCGGCCGCGACAGCGCGGCAGAAATCCGCGTCGATGCCCTGCCAGTCGCCCTTGTCGTCCGGCGCCGAGAAGCCGGCCAGACCCGTCGAGACACCGCACTGGATGAAGCCCTTCGCCTTGACGGTGTCGAGCGTCGTCGCCGACGCGGCCGACGCCATAAACCCGAGCGTAGCGGCGCCAAGGATGCCGATAGCAATATGTTTCATGACCCACAGACCCTTTTCTGTTCTTCAGGCAAAACCTGATCTTTTTCCCGTGTGAACGCAGCTCCCATTCCAGCCCATTCCCGGAATCCCGCATCGTAACCGACGCGCCGCCTCCCATTCACGAACAGCATCGAAGGCGATAATTCCTGTGAGGTCAAGGGAAATGACCGAATCCGAACGTCTTTGAAAATCGATTGCCTGAAATGCCCGAATTGCAGACAAACGCGCCTGCAATTTAGTCACGGCGCGAATAAAGTCGGCAAAGCGCATTCGAGGCAAATGCGGGCCGGCGACGAAATCCATCCCTGGCACAAGCTTGGCGTCCCTGATCTGGATACCGGATGAATTGACACGTCTGAAGACTGTCATCGGACCTGCCCTGTCAAAGCGCACGAGACATCAACCACGCGCCGGCCGCCACCATCAGCGCGCCGGAAATGCGCGAGATCAACGGCCCGCTCGTGGCCGTCTTTTCCAGGAGAACGAGGATGGCGATACCGGCGATCCACAGGATGTTCATGACGCCGCCGACGAACAGCAAAGCCATCAGCGCCCAGCAGCAGCCCAGACAATAGAGGCCGTGATCGACGCCTAGCCGAATCGCGCCGAGCGGCGCGGAACGGAACCCGCCATGGCTCATCAAGAACCCGATCGGCCCCTGACATTGGCGCAAGCAGACGCCCTTGACCGGCGTCCATTGATAGAGGCCGGCGGCGATCAGGACGAGGCCACCGAGGATCGTGCTGTCGGTCGCCATCGAGGGGTTGAGCAGGGCCAGGCGCCCGAGCAGCCATTGCGCGCCGGTCGCGGCGATACTGAAGACGATCCAGACCGTGAGACAGCCGGTAAAAAACCATCCGGTCGAAGCGATGGGGCGGCCATCCGCCTGCGCCCTGCGGCCGATGCCGGCGTAGAGCAGCAGCAGCGGCGCGACCGAAGGCGTCATCATGCCGACCATCATCACCGCCCACATGGTGAAGATGAAAGCGAAATCGGCGGGTGCCCAGGCCCGGAAGCCGGGCGCCACCGCGGCGCCGACATCCATGCCAGCCATATCCATGCCACCCATGTCCATGTTCGACATGTCCATTGCGGCGATATCGCCGCTCGCTCCAGCCGGCATCGGGGACGCGGGCATGGCCATGTCGATGGCGAGCCACAGCGTATAGGCCCAGGCGAGCACCGCAATCACGACGAGCGCGGCCATCACGACCGCGCGGTCGCGCCGCAGCACCGCCTCTAGCGCCGTGTCGCCCATTGGATCAGCTCAATGGACGACGCCGCTCTGCGTGAGATGCAGATTGGCAAAATGACTGTGTGTATCGGCCACCTCGAACTTGATCGGGCCTGTCGCCTTGGTCCAGCCGCGCCCGATCTCGGCCATTGCGTATTCGAAGCCGTGCGGCAGGTCGATGCGTGCCCGATGCTCCGCGCCGGTGACCGGATTCTTGATCGGCTCGCCATGACCGTCGGCTACGCCCTCGACGTGCAGCCGTCCGGTTCGCGCGTCGACGTCGACCTCGAACTCGATCGGGGCAAAGATCGGGTCATGGAATTTCTCCAGCGTGGTCGAGAAGACCTCGAATATTGTCGCGCCTGGCTTGGTGTCCTGTCCGCCCAGGATGCGAAGCAGCGCTTCACGCTGGGCCTCGCTCGCCCTCTCGTCGACAACCACCGCTGCTTCGCCGCCGCCCTGATGGATGGCGCCGGGCCAGCGGAAAATCCCGACGAGCCGCAATCCATCGAGTTTGGTGGCGCCGTGATGGCCGCTCTCGATTTCGATGCCGGTAACCGCCTGACAGAAGCCGTGTGTGGGCATGGCGTTGAACTGGCATGGGCAGCCGTAGGCGCAATTGCAGTTGACGAATTCGCGCGCCTTCATTGTCCATTTGACGTTGGCCATGGCGTTCCTCCCCTTGCCGCGCTCTGTGAGCGCGATACCCGGACCGGGGGGATCAGGAGGTAACCGGTCAAAAACCGTCCGGCAGCATCTGATCGAGGCAATCCGGCGATTAATATTTTAGAAGTTGATTATATATCTTTCCCAGCCGCCTACAATAGGTTGGCCGGGGGACGATCGGCTTCGCCGACAATCACCGCCGCACACCTTGGTCGGCCCGATTCAGGACCCTGCCGCTATGCTGTTCAGCCGGAGAATTGGCATATTCGAAGTCTATCCCTGGCGGATGGTGGGCTGTTGCGCGGTCCATGACGCCGCACTATGGCTAGCGCCTTCTCAAACAAGGCAAAGACGAAGAATGGCTAAGGACGGCAACGAGAAGGGTTCCGGCAAAATGGGTATCAACACGCGGTTGGCCCATTCGGGCAACAACCCGCACGACTATTTCGGCTTCGTCAATCCACCTGTCGTGCACGCCTCGACCGTGCTGTACCGCAATGCCGCCGCAATGGCGGGCCGCAGCCAGAAATACACCTACGGCACGCGCGGCACGCCGACCACGGACGCCCTTGCCCAGGCCATCGACGCGCTGGAGGGATCCGCCGGCACGATCGCGGTGCCGTCGGGTCTTGCGGCGGTGACCATTCCGCTGCTCGCCTTCGTATCGGCCGGCGATCACCTGCTGATCGTCGACAGTGTCTACCATCCGACCCGTAATTTCGCCGACACGATCCTGAAGCGGCTCGGCGTCGAGGTTGAGTACTATGATCCGCATATCGGCGCTGGCATCGCCGCCTTGATCAAGCCCAACACCAAGGTCGTGTTCACGGAATCGCCGGCCTCCAATACGTTCGAGGTGCAAGACATCCCGGCGATCGCCAAGGTGGCGCATACGGCCGGCGCTATCGTGATGATGGACAACACCTGGGCGACGCCGCTCTATTTCCGGCCGCTCGACCACGGCGTCGACATCTCCATCCACGCGGCGACGAAATACCCGGCAGGCCATTCCGACGTGCTGCTTGGCACGGTCTCGGCCAATGAGAGCCACTGGGAGCAGCTCTATGAGAGCTTCTGCACGCTCGGCTGCTGCGCGGGTCCCGACGATGTCTACCAGGTGCTGCGCGGCCTGCGCACCATGGGCGTGCGCCTGGAGCATCACCAGCGTAGCGCGCTGGCCATCGCGTCGTGGCTCGAAGGCCAGAAGGGCGTGGCGCGGGTGCTCCACCCTGCCCTTCCCAGCCACCCTGACCACGATCTGTGGAAGCGCGACTTTTGCGGTTCGAGCGGCATCTTTTCCATCGTGCTTGCCGGCGGCGGCCAGAAAGAGCAGCACGCTTTCCTCGACGCGCTCAGGATATTCGGCCTCGGCTATTCCTGGGGCGGCTATGAGAGCCTTGCGGTGCCGGTCTGGCTCGGCGACCGCGTCGTTGCAAAAGGCCCCTATGAAGGCCCGTTGATCCGCCTGCAGATCGGCCTCGAGGATGTCGACGACCTGAAAGCCGACATTTTGGGTGGTCTGGCGGCGGCGACGGCCTAACCAGTGCGCACGAACTGACTGCCGGGCAGAATCGGCAAACGTCCGCCAGGCCTTGGCGCTGATGACAAAGCGCGAGCCGCTCGCGGCATCCCATTGCTGGGCGTCGCGCAATATTATTCTGCCAGGCCGCGACTTTGCGGATTTGTTTGACTTTCAAATCCACGGGTTCGGCTGCATTGCCCGCTGTACCGGATCCCAACCAATCCATTTGTCACAAAGCTTGCCATGGCCTTTCGTCTTTTTGTCCCCATCCTCGCCGGTGCGACGCTGCGAGAACGGCTGTTTGCCTGCATCGGCGCCACGATCGGCATCGCGCTGACCGGCGTGATCAGCGGGCTGGCGATGGGCGGCGGTCCGCATGTGGCCCTGCTGGTAGCGCCGATGGGCGCCTCGGCCGTACTTCTGTTCGCTGTGCCCGCGAGCCCGTTGGCGCAGCCCTGGTCGATCATCGGCGGCAACTCCATATCGGCGCTGGTGGGCGTGACGGTGGGGCATTTCGTCCATGATCCGGTCATGGCCTCGGGCCTCGCTGTGGCGCTCGCCATCGCGGCCATGTCGTTCACGCGCTGCCTGCATCCGCCGGGCGGCGCGGCAGCGCTGACGGCGGTGCTCGGCGGACCGGCCGTGGTCAGCGCCGGCTTCCTGTTTCCGTTCGTGCCGGTGGCCCTGAATTCGATCATCCTGGTCACGCTCGGCTTCCTTTTCCACAGGCTGGCGCGGCGCAACTATCCGCATGTCGCCGCACCCCCAGCCAACAGCCATGGGACCGCCGATCCGCCGTCGCAGCAGCGCGTCGGCTTCCGGCCCGAGGATATCGACGCGGCGCTGACCACGCTCGACGAAACCTTCGACATCGACCGCAACGACCTCGAACGGCTGCTGAGGCAAGTCGAGCTGCAGGCCATGGTGCGCTCGCAGCGGACGCTGCTTTGCCGGGACATCATGTCCCGCGACGTGGTTTCGGTGCGCGAGCAGGCCACCGCCGACGAGGCGCGCCAGCAACTGCTCGATCACAACATCCGCACCTTGCCGGTGGTCGACGCCGAAGCAAGGCTGGTTGGCGCCGTCGGCCTGCGCGAGCTGACGAAGGCGCCCGATACGGTGAAGGGCGTGATGTCGAAGGCCGGCACCGCTTCGCCCGAGACCCCGGCGATGAGCCTGCTTCCGGTACTGACCGACGGCCGCAGCCACGCCGTGGTCATCGTCGATGGCGAACGGCACATTCTCGGCCTGATCACCCAGACCGACCTGCTGGCGGCGGCCGCGCGCGTCCAGGCGACGGATACGACTTTCGCCAAAGCCGCGGAATAGGCCAGCCACCACTACGGCGAATCGGCTTCGCGAGGCACCACCTCAGCCAGTTACCTGGCCATCCTGAACGGCCCGGACTTCAGAGCCCCAGGAACTTGAAGGGCTTGGTTTCCTTGAACTTGTCGTTCGCCAGGCCCGAATAGGTGTGGGTCTGTTCCGGGCCGAGATCGAGCATCAACACCTTCCCGGTCTTTTCCGAAAAATCGAACTTGTTGAGATCCATCCAGAAAGTGTTGGGCGTCAGCGCGGATTCAAAGAAATAGAGCTTGCGCTTGTGATCCGAGACGGTGCGCCAGCGCGTCGATGAGATGTTGGGCTGATCCGGCGTGGCGATGCCGTATGGCACCGACGTATTGCGGATCACGCTGAAGACGCTTGCGACAGCCTCGTCGGGCTTCTCGCTCTTCGGGATGGCGTTGATGTAGAAAGAAGCCCGGGCAAAGCGGTCGGATGCGCGATTGGTGCCGGGCAACATGATGGTGCCGCCGATCTGCTTCCAGTACTCGTTGAGCGCAAGTTGCTTCTCGAAAATCGGGGAATTGGTCATCACCTGATAGTCGCGGCTGTGATGAATGACCTGCTTACCATCTATGTACTCGATGATCGCACTGTCGCCGCTGGCATCGGAGAGCGAGAGATGCAATGTCGCGAGGCGGTCTTCCCCGGGCACGTTGGCGGTTACGACCGTGAAAGGCTGTTTTGCCAGCGCGTCGACCGCTTCCTTGACGGTGGCGTAGTTGTCGAGGACGAACTGCGCCCATGCCGCGAGCGAGAGGCCCGGAGTCTTGCCGTCGTATTTCGGATAGGACGATTCGACCAACCACAAGACATTGGCCACGAGCCCGGCCTCGTTCATCCCATCCGTGGTCGAGATGTCATATCCGGATGCGATGACGCTGCCGTATTTCGAGGTCCACCGGATCGAGTTCAGGCCGGCTTCGCCGGACCGTTTCATCCCACGTGGAAACACCCAGAGATTGGTTCCGGTATCGACTTTCCAGTCCATCGACCGCGCCGTGATCACCTCACCCTTGGCGCCGAGATAGACGGCCCGTGTGCAAGCGTCGGCGGGGGTCAGCACCACGCCTGCGGAGAGGACGGTGGCGATGCTAAAGTTGGCCAGCAAGCGCATTTTCCAGATCATGAAGGCCTCCGTCTATGACGCGCGCCTTAACCCCAACTTTGGCGCGCACTCGATGGCGCGGCAGCACCTGTCCTCAGTCTCACCCAAGCATGTCACTAGATCGACCTTGTGCAAAACAATATTTAACTTGATGAGCGGCAATTTTCTAAAAATCGATTAGAGAATCCCTTGATCGGATTGCACTGGACCGAAGCCGCCATGAACCGAAGCGCCCTGTATCTTGCCGCGATGCCGCGATTGACGCTCCTTTAAAGCTCTGGCATCAAAGAAATAGTTCGTCAGCGGCAATGATCGGCTGAACTTGCTTCGAGCGGTCAAATTTGTCTCGACTTGCCTCTTACGGCCAGGAGGTTGCATCTCCACATCGCGGTCCGAACCGGACAACAACACTCATCATTAGGGATGGGTGCATTCACAAGGACACTCCGGCTGGTCATCATGAGAACATTTCTTGCGCTATGCATGTTTGCCGCTTCGACCTTCGCTTCGTCTAATGCGAAATCGGCCGACGCGCTTGTCGGCAGATCGGAAGTGCCCGCGGCCCCCGATAGGAGCTAGGCGGGAGCAACCTGGCGTTCTGACGGCAAGGCAGGACAACAACCCATCCCCCTCCAAGCACCCGCAAGGATTTCGGTAATTGCGGGCAAGCCACTGCTGAAAATGTATCATGCCGGCCAAGCCGGACGGACCGGGAACCTTTTGTCGGCACGAACATCCAATTGGCGGATGAAACACTTTGTCTGGGAGATCGGGACGCCATGAGGAAGCCTGCAATGCAAGCGACCAAGGTTTCGCCGGCGGATCCTGCGGATTACGACATGCGGCTGGTCCGCCGGGCGCTCGCACGCGACGCGGGCGCCTTCCGCACGATCATCAAGACACACAACCAGCGGCTCTACCGCCTCGCGCGCGGCATACTGCGCAACGACGCCGAAGCCGAGGACGTCGTCCAGGAGGCCTATGTCCGCGCTTTCGCCAATCTGGCGGCATTTCGCGGCGATGCCTCGCTCGCCACCTGGCTGTCACGCATCGTCATCAACGAAGCGCTCGGCCGCCTGCGCAAGAGGCGCCGCACCGTGGCGATGCCCGAAAGCCCGGAAGCGCAGGTCATCCGCTTTCCCCTCAACCCCAGCGACGACCCGGAGCGGACGATGGCGCAGCGGCAGATTCTCGCACTCGTCGAACGAGCGACCGACAGCCTGCCCGACATCTACCGCATGGTCTTCGTGGCCCGCGTCATCGAAGGCCTGAGCATGGAGGAAACCGCCGATCTGCTCGGCGTACGGCCGGAGACCGTCAAGACGAGGCTGCACCGGGCGCGTGCCTTGCTGCGCAAGGCGCTGGACGACGAGATCGGCCCGGTCCTGCTCGACGCCTTCCCCTTCGCCGGCCGCCGCTGCGGGCGGTTGACCAGGGCCGTGATGGGACGACTGGGCTTGGAATGATCCCGTCGCGATTTTCCGGGAACGTTTCTCCCGGCCGCGCATCCAATCGGCGTCAACTGGAAATGTAGGCCCGGCGCTTCCTCGCGGCCGGGCGAAGGAGGATGCCATGCTCACCCGATATACCGCCGCCCTTGCAGCCGTGCTTTTCGTCAGCGCTGCTCCGTTCGCGCAGGCCGCGGACAAGCCGACCGACCCGCAGATCGCCCATATCGCCTACACAGCCGGTGTCCTCGACATCGAGGCGGCCAAGCAGGCGATCAAGACATCGAAGAACAAGGAGGTCGTCGCCTTCGCGAAGGACATGGAGCGCGACCATGAGGCGGTGAACAAGCAGGCGCTCGACCTGGTCAAGAAGCTCAAGGTGAAGCCCGAGGACAACGCCACCAGCCAGGCGCTGAGCAAGGCGGCGGAAGAAGAACGCGCCAAGCTCGCCAAGCTGAAGGGCGCGGCCTTCGACAAGGCCTATATCGAGAATGAGGTCGCCTATCACAAGCAGGTCAACGGCGCGCTCGAAACGCTGCTCATCCCTTCGGCCAGCAATGCCGAGCTGAAGAGCTTGCTCGAGACCGGCCTCAAGATCTTCCAGGGGCATGAGCAGCACGCCGAACATGTCGCCGGCATGCTGAAATGAAAGCGGGCGCCTTGATCCGTCTGTCATGGCTGGCCGCGCTGGCGCTTATGGCGGCGCCGGCGGCGGCCGCAACCATAGAGGTCACCATCGACAAGCTCGTCTTTTCACCGGCAACCGTCGAGGCGAAGGTCGGCGACACGATCGAGTGGGTGAACAACGACGTGGTCGCCCATACGGCCACCGTGAAGGGCGGCTGGGACGTGATGATCCCGCCGAAGAAATCGGCGAGCCTGACATTGAAGGCGGCGGGAGCCGTCGACTATTTCTGCCGCTTCCACCCCAACATGAGGGGTCATCTCGACGTTTCGCCATAAGGCTTGTGGAACGGGCGTGCCCAGGCGCAGGCCATTCATATCGCCCTCAACCGACTCCAAGGGCAGGCCGATGCCGCAGCTCGGGATGTTGGCAAGCCGCAGCCTTTTCGCGGCAGCAGGTTGAGGCTGCTGCCGATGGTTATCATCTTCGGCATTGTCGACCTGGCCAGGTCAGGGCGAAGTGACGGCCGCCAGGCAGCACGCTGCGCCCGACGTGACGCCTCATCTCGACGCTTTGGCCTGCCCCACAGGCTGATCGAGCCGCAGCGAGGCGCGCCTTGTCTCGTCCGGCCTCGCGATGTGCGTCCAGGAGCCGTCATAGCTGGGCCTGCGCCGCTCGATCCAGGCGCCAAGCCCTTCCCTGAGATCGGCGGTCGGGGCCATGCGGGCGAACTGCTCAGCCTCGACCAACAGCCCTTCGGCGATGCCGAGGTTGATGCCGCGCGCCACCGCGGTGAGAATGCCAGCGAGCGCTGCCGGCGAATGCGTGACGATGCGGCGGGCAAGATCGTGTGCAGCCGGCATCAGCTCGGCATGCGGCACAATCTTGTTGACGAGGCCGAGTTCAGCCGCTCGTTCAGCCGAAAAGGTTGCGCCCGTCAAAAGCAGTTCCAGCGCGCGTTTGCGCCCGGCGAGCCGCGGCAGGCGCTGCGTGCCGCCGAAGGTCGGCGGCATTGCGAGGTTGATCTCCGGCTTGGCGAACAGGGCACGGTCGCTGGCGACGGCCAGCGGCACGGCCTCTGTGATCTCGCAGCCGCCGCCGAAGGCAATTCCGTTGACGGCGGCGATGATGGGCTTGCGGAAGGCTTCGAGCCTTGCCGTCAGCCGTTGGCCGCGCATGACGAAGTCGCGCAGCGCCACATCCGTACCGTGGGCCACGCTAGCCGAGAATTCATGGATATCGCCACCCGCCGAAAACGCCCGCTCCCCTGCTCCGGTGAGGATGACAGCCCGGACGCTGCCATCGACTTCTATGTCGTCGAGAACCGCGAGCAGGCGATCGATCAGGGCGTAGTTCAGCGCGTTGAGCTTTTCCGGGCGGTTGAGGGTGAGGACACTCACCCCGTCACGGGTCTCGTTCAGGACAAGATCGGTCATTGTTCTTCCTTTCCAGATACGACGGAAAGGGATCATGCTTTCGATTGCGTGTATATTCACTAGTCGGTATACATGCCCGATGCCTGAAGCTGTCATCCCGACCCGCAAACGCATCGTCGATGCCGCCACAAAACTGTTCTATGCCGAAGGAATCGGTCGCGTCAGCGTCGACGCCGTCGCCGAAAAGGCGGGCCTCACCAAGCGGACGCTCTACTACCATTTCAAGAGCAAGGACGATTTGATCGCCGCCTATCTCGACGGGCGCGACCAGCCCAATCTGCGGCAGATGGCCGGCTGGTTCGATGCCGCGGAAGGCGGCGCTGACCGCAAGGTCGAGGCGATCTTCAGCAATCTGGCGCGGGTTGCGCGCCATCCGAAATGGAAGGGATGCGGCTTCTTGCGCACGGCCGCGGAACTTGCCTCGATGCCCGGCCATCCGGCGGTGAAGGTGGGATCGCGCCACAAGTCGAATTTCGAGGCATGGCTGGCCGGGGCGTTGTCCGATCACGGCGTCGAGGAACCGCAGGCGGTGGCGCGCGAGATCGTGCTTTTGATCGATGGCTCGTTTTCGATCATGCTGGTCCACCGCAATCCCGATTACATCGAGGCGGCAGGACGAGCAGCGGCGACGCTTGTCCGGGCGAGATCGCAGAACAAGGGCTGACCAACCGTGGCTTGGAACGCGGCCGGCAAGCATGGTATCGCAATGCCAGGAGGCGGTGATGCGTATCATCTTTCGATGTGATCCAATGTTGATCGAGCACTTGCCGCGCCCGATCCCTGCGCGCGGCGCTCTGCCGGAATGGTTGCGCGCCATGCCCGCCACCGCCTATTCGGCGATCCACGGCCGCGACATTCGCACGCTCAAGCAATGCCCACCCGTTGTCGATGCGATGACCTATGGCTTCATGGTCCTGCTGCCGTGCGACGTCGTCGTCGACAAGGGCACCTTTTCGTGGGACTGGCAAATTCCAGAACCGGTTACGCAGAACCACCCCAGAGCGCCGTTGAGCTTCCACACGCCGGGGCAGCTCGCCGGCAGCCCGTTTGCAACGACCGGCCAAGCCGCCCTCAAATTCAACAGCTTCTGGACCATCGAGGTCGAGGACGGCTGGTCGCTGTTCGCGACGCATCCGGTCAATCGCGAGGATCTTCCTTTCAGGCTGGTGACCGGCCTGGTGGATTCCGACCGGTTCAGCGATGGCGGCATCAATTTCCCGGCGGTCTGGACGGAAGCTGGGTTCTCCGGCGTGCTCGCGAAAGGAACCCCGGTCGCACAGTGCTTTGCGGTTCCGCGAGCAGCGCCGCAGCTGGAATACGAGGTGTTCGACGAAGAACGGCAGGCGTCTTATGCGCGCACGGTCGCCGATGTCCTGTCAACGCCCGGTGTCTACCGCAAGCGGTTTCGCGCCCGGCGGGGGCGCTCCACTGGCGAGTGAGCGACGCAGTGCTTCCTCATCAAGCCACAGCCGACCACTCGGTGCCGATGTAAGCGCCATGGCGATGACGCCGAACGTGGATGGGCGCAGACGATAGGCCGTTGAATACGCCAGCATCGCCCCATCGAGATCACCAGTTTCCTGCAAGACAACGCCCAGATTGACGGCAGCCTCCGGGGCATCCGGGCTCATCTCCAGCACGCGTCGATAGGCCTGGGCGGCGGCGCCGAACTTGCGCATGTCCTGACGCACCAACCCAAGATCAAACCAGGCAGAAGGATGCCCGCCGCTGGCGACGGCGCGTTCGAGGAAGCCTTCTGCCTCAACAGAGGCACCGCGTTGCCAGGCAAGGCGTCCGAGGCGCGCCGCGGCCTCCTCGGATTTCGGATCCCGTTGCAAGACAAGTGTCCACCATTCACGCGCGGCCAAAGCATTGCCTGCCTGATCAAAGGTACGTGCCCGCTCGATCGGTATTTCCGCCTGTGATGACAGCTTTGCCGCGCGATCCAGCTGTTGCAACGCTGCTTCGAACCGGCCGTCGGCCCGGGCAATCTTGCATGCGAGAATCAAGGCGGGGACATTATCCGCACGAGCAGCCAGACTCGTCTCGATGTGCGTGCGAGCCCCCGACAAATCCGCCCTGGCGAACAGGACGGCCGCCAGCAGATGGCAAAGCGCCGGATCGTCGGGGTGTTGCTTCAGGCCTAACTCGCACAGCTGCATTGCCAGGCCGTGATTGCCGGAATTGAAAGCGGCCACCGCACGGCGGATCAGATCGCCGCTATCGACTTGATTCGTATTCGTCACCGCTTTGCCACTCCCGCTAGAACCCGAAGGCCAGCCATGCCGTACCGGCGACGAGCGTGATCAGCGTCAGCGGCAGGCCGACCTTGAAGAAGGCACCGAAGGACAAGGGTGTGCCGGCAGTCTTGGACTGTTCGGCGACGATCAGGTTGGCGACAGAGCCGAGCAGCGTGAAATTGCCGGCAAGCGTGGAACTCATCGCCACCACCAGCCAGGCCCGTTCGGGGTTCTCCAGCCCAGGTATGAACGGTCGCAGCGCAAGCACCGCCGGCACATTGCTCATGATGTTGGAGAGCACCGTGGTGAAACCGGACAGGCGCCAGACATCGTTCAGGCCGAGATTCTTGGCCGAGGCGATGATGTCTGGGGTCAGCAGTGTCCTTTCGGCCCCGGCGACCACCACGAACAGACCGGCGAACATGAACAGCAGCGGGCCATCGATCTCACGGTAGATGCGGTCCGGCTTGATGGCGCGGGTGAGCAGGAGGATGGCGCCGCCGATCAATGCAGCCTTGGCAACGGAGACGCCGGCAAAGAAGGCGATGGCCAGCCCGATGCAGACGATCACGGCCTTCAGCACCTGGCCGCGATGCATGCGGCCGCGCGAGACATGCGGCGTCAATTCAGCGGTGCGGCTGAATTCGGCGCGATAGACGATGCGCACGATGACGATGACCGCGACGAGGCCGAACAAGGCGACCGGCGCCAGCGCCGCCGAAAAAGCGGGATAGGAAATGCCCGACAGCGCGCCGATGACCATGTTCTGCGGGTTGCCGGTGATGGTGGCGACGCTGCCGCAGTTCGATGCGGTGGCGGTGGCGATCAGATAGGGGATCGGGTTGCGGTTGATGACGCGGGTGACGTGGACGACGATCGGCGCCATGACCAGGCAGATGGCATCGTTGACCAGGAAGGCCGACAGCACGCCGGTCAGCAGCGTCACCATCACCAGGAGCATGAACGGCGCGTGCGCGTGTTCGATGGCGATGGCGCCCAGACCGCGAAATGCGCCGGAGACCTTCAGATGCGCCACCACGATCATCATGCCGAGCAGAAGCGTGATCGTGTCGAGATTGATGGCGCGGTAGGCGTCCTCCATGCTGATCGCGCCAATGGCGATCATCGCGGCGCCACCAAGCAGCGCGATGCCTGCCCGGTCGAGACGCAGACCAGGGATGCGGCCGATGGCGACGCCGCCATACGTCAGGACCAGGATCAGCAGTGCCGCGGCGCCCATCAATGTCATCGGTAGAAAGTCTCGCTCGATCTTGTGGCGCCGATGCAGTCTGCCCGGTCGTTGTTTTGCATGTCAGCTTTGGCGATGTCGAGGTTGATCACAAAATGGGTAGGGCAAACCGTGGTTCCGCAGGCCGGTATCGCTAACGCCGATAGAAATCCAGCCGCTGTTGCAATGCCTGCGGCGAAAACAATCGCTCGACGGTCTGCCGCGCTTTGTGACCCACGTCAGTGCGCAGCGCCGGATCGGCCTTGAGCTCGGCCAGGATTTGCACCGCCTGCTGCGTCGTCTCGAAGAGAAAACCGTTTTCGCCATGGCTGATATGGTCGGCATAACCGCCATGCGAATGGCAGACCACGGGCAAACCGCAGGCCATCGCCTCGAACACCACGCGGCCGAATGTCTCCACATGCGAGCCGGTGCGATAGTAGAACACGTCGAGCGTCGGCAAAAACTGCTCGGCGGCAAACTGGCCCTGCGGCAGGAGTTCGAGTTGCGGATGCGGCGCGAGCCTGTCCTTGAGCGGCATGCCGCCCTGGATCCGCACCGCAACGCCATCGGCCAGCAATGCCTCGTAGAGCGCCACATCGTCGGCATGATGCTTGTCGGCCGTGTCGCGGCTCAGCCGCCCCACGGTGAACGGTCGATCCGGCCTTGCCGGCCGTGGTGAGAAACGCCCGATATCGATCGGCGACGGATGCACGACACCTTCGACCTGCAGCATGCGCTTCTGGAATTCTGAGATCAGCACCAGTTCGGCGTCGGGCCAGCCCAGCAGGCGTGGCATGCCGGTCGTCAGCGCGATGATCTTCGGGTGAAAGGTGTTGAAGACATAGATCAGCCGGCGTGGCCGCCGGATCAGGTAAGGCCAGATCTTGTTGCGCCAATGCGCGCCTAGGAAGACATAGGTGCCGCCGTCAGGCACCTCGCGTGTGGCCGGTGAGATGCGGCGAATCGGAAATTGCCGCATCAGTTCGCCGGACACGCGCGAAGAGGTTGCCCAAAGACGCACCTGCTGGTCGGCGCCCAGCAGCCGGTACAGGTCCAGGGTTTCGCGCTCGCTGCCGCCAAACGGGTTCTGAAAGCCGTTGAACAAATGGATCATGATCGCCGCGCTTGCCTGGCCCGGGCCGTCCCGCCACTCGTTCGCCGGCACCGAAACAGGTTGTGACTGCGCCGGCGACCCGGAAGACCGAGGAGATCAAGAAAGCAGAAATATCTCTGGCGATGCCAATACATCACCTTAGCCGGAGGAAGCACACCGACAAGAAGGCGTCAAGGAAGCGGCAGCCTTCGCGCGCGCATGCAAGGCTGAGGTCAATGCACCGTCGTGGCACTGGGCTGAGACACCAGGGCGGCTTCCTCTGGGTCGAAACTGACCTGATCGCGTCCATTCGACTTGGCGGCATAGAGCCGTCTGTCGGCGGCGGAGAATATCGCCTCGTAAGTTGTCGGCCCGCTGAAACTGGTGCCTCCGATGCTGACGGAAAGCGGACAGGCGCGGCCGCCGGGCGAAAAATCCATTTCGCGAATCCGCCGGCGGATGCCTTCGGCGACCAGCCAGGATTGCGAGGGGTCGACACCAGGGAGAAACACGCCAAACTCCTCGCCGCCAATGCGGCCGACAATATCGCTGCCGCGCAGCTGTCCCTTGATCGCCTGCGCGATCAGCTTGAGCGCCTGGTCGCCACAGTCATGACCAAGGCGGTCGTTGATCGACTTGAAATGGTCGGCGTCGATAATCAGCAGCGCGCCGGAACGGGTCTGCGCCTGCTTGTGGGTCTGCTCGAGATAGGCCTCGACCAGCATGGAGAAGGCGCCGCGGTTCAGCACCGCCGTCAGACTATCGGTCGCGGCGATGACGCTGAGGTCGCGTTGGGCTGTGGCCAGCTGGCGGATCTTCCACATCAGGAAAAACAGAAACGACCCGCCCAGCACCAGGGGAAGCATGAGGTCCGTCATTTGCGCGCGCCAGACGGCCTCGGGCGAGAGATAGGGGAAATTGAAGGAATCGACGAAAAACGCCACGGCAATGAAGAATGCCGTGCCGGCGGCGGTGACAGCGATCGCCCTGCCCCAGCTGGTCGGCGACAGGTCAAGCTTCATCCATTCCACTCCGTTAGCCGCCCCTACTATGACGTGCCAACGCAAACAAAATGATAAGACTTTCCCTTCAATTCGAGATCAGGGAGCCGGAGCATGCTCGCCCGATGGACAGCCGTGCTCCGGCGGCGAACGCAAGCCCGCTGACTAAATTTCGCGCGATGCTGGGAATTCAGAACGTCAACGATTCGGTGCCGGGCCACTTGCTTCGACAAGGAAGGATGCCGCGATCAGGTCGTCGGCATTCAGTTGTAGGGACCCGTCGCCCGCCCCCATGATGGCGGCGACCTTGTGGAAGGTCTTCATCTCATGATCGGAAATTTCGGCATCCTGCATTCTGGCTCTGAGTTGAGCGATACGCCGTCCCAAAGCAAGGGACGTTCCAATTTCACGTTTCGACATGGCCTCGTTTTCTCCTCCCCAGCCCGAGCTTGTTTTGCCCCGCCCGTTCGCCGGCCCGCACATTGCCTTTTTATGAGGCCCCGCGAATACAAGGCCCGAACGCCTGATGTGGGCTAAGGTTCCAACCCCGGCGGATCACGAAGTAATTCCGGGTCGCCCTACGCAGTTTTGCCCTATTGCCCGACCGACAACACCATCGTCACAGTGGAGTTGCGCGCCTCAACCCGCTCCAGACACCGACCCGGAATGTTCGGCCACGTCGCGGCAGCGCATTCCTTGTCGGTGACGGCAACGGGTTCGCTGGGCTGCACATCGGCGGCTTGGGTCGCCGTGGATGCGAAAAGAACCGTCTGCGTTATCAGAGCCGAGAAAACGGCAACCTGGAACAGCACGGCGGCGAGGGCGATCTTCTTGAGCATGCGATGCAACGCGCCGGCAAGCGTCAAGTTCCCGCCGGTCATGTCTTACGGCGAGCCTGCACCGTGCCGGCGCGGCAGAAAGCAAACCGACACGCCTTCAACAGGAAGGAAATAACCTCGTAAAATCATCGATTTATTGGCGATCCCGACAGGATTCGAACCTGTGACCATCGGCTTAGAAGGCCCAAAGCCAACCGCGCAGTTCTGCGGTTTCTGGCCTCTCCGGCTGTAAACCGGACCCGTCGAAACATTAAGAAATCCCGGCCTACTGTAAACGGTCATGATCACTCGCGCCGCCCTCCTCCTCGCCACTGCAGCTTTGATTTCGTCATCAGCGGCCGCCACTCCCCTGGTAGGCATTCCATCCGTCATCGACGGCGACACAATCGAAATTCACGGGCAGCGAATTCGCCTCAACGGCATCGACGCACCTGAAAGTGCGCAGCTCTGCCTTGACGCCGCTGGCAAGAAATATCGTTGCGGGCAAAGGGCGTCTCTCACCCTGGCCGACTTCCTCGAGGCGCATCGCCCGATATCGTGCATCGAGGTCGACCGTGACCAGTTCAGGCGCATGGTGGCCGTCTGCACAGCAGGCGGAATCGATATCGGCGAATGGATGGTCCGGAAGGGTTATGCGGTCGACTGGCCGAAATACAGCGCTGGCTTCTATGCCAAGGCTGAGACTGACGCCAGAACAGCCAAGCGCGGCCTATGGGCTGGATCGTTCGACCGGCCATGGGAATGGCGCAAACAGATGACGGTTCAATAAGCTGTTCGCGCCGATTGTGCGTGCGGTCGATCACCCCCTGGCGCGCGTAGAGAGATAGGCTGTCCTGTCATCTTTTGCCCATTTGCCTAGGCTAGGCTGTTTTCACGGCGGGCTTTGGAGGAGGTCGATCTGATGACGACAAGCCTTGCCGGCACCCTGAAAAACCGCGGCAAACAGATGGCCAAACGCCTGCTTGGCTATGATTCCCGAAACTGGCTGCGTATCCGCCAGATCGAGGCGTTCACCGTCTTTCTGGAAGCCGGCAACCGCAAGGCCTCTGACGTCATCGAGATCTCGCCGGGCTGGAACCGCTATTGGCGGGCGATGTGCCCCAACTATCGCTCGGTCGATTTCCCGGCCTTTGACATCTGCAAGGACCGCACCGAGGAACAATATTCGATCGTCATCGCCGACCAGGTGCTGGAACACGTGCGGCGGCCGCTAGCCGCGGCCCAGAACATCCATGCCATGACCCGGCCTGGCGGCTGGGCGATGGTGGCGACACCCTTCCTGTTCCGGGTCCATGCCCGGCCGCACGATTACAACAGGTGGACGCCCGCCGGCCTCAAGCAGCTGATGGTCGAGGGCGGCTTCCCCGAAGCCAACGTGAAGGTCCATGGCTGGGGCAACAAGGCGTGCGCCCGGGCTCACATCGGTGGCCCGGTACGCGCCTACGGCTTGTGGCGAGACCTCAGCAACGACGAGGAATACCCGCTAATGGTCTGGGCCTTCGCAAAGAAGGAGCCAGCGGCCTCTCAATAATTGCCGTTGTAGTAGCGGTCGTCGCAGGGCGCGGTGTAGATGCGGCCGTAGCGGTCCTGGTATCGGCACATTTCTTCGCCGCGGCGCTGCGGAGTAGTGGCGGAACCGACGACGGCGCCAAGCAGCGCGCCGCTGGCCGCGCCGATGACCGTGCTCTTGGTGTTGCCACCGATCGCCTGGCCGACGAGTGCGCCACCGGCGCCGCCGATGAGCGCGCCGGTGGTAGCCCGCTGCTGGCCTTCGGTCTGCGACTGGCAGCCGGCAAGTGCGGCGGTCAGCGCCAATGCGGCTATGGCTTTGTGAAAGGTCATGTGAAGTCTCCCTTAAACGTCTGAAATCCCTATCGATCGTCCCGTGAGGCCGCATTGCGGCGGAACGGGGGCGCACACTCTCACGAAGTGAGTCAGGGTTTCCCATGAGTTGAAAGCCATGGTTTCCAAAGCGCAAAGGAAACGGGCATACCCGCTGATCTCAACGGCCGATATAGTTGCGCACGGATATATATATATATCTGGATGCGGCCGACGGCTCGCATTCGAAGCAAACTCGACCTGTTTTCCTAACCAAATCGCAGGCGGTACAGGCCCCTATTATCAGGTCTGAGTACCATGGCCCGCGCGATGGACAAAGCAACCACACCCCCCGAGTTTGAAAGGCGAAGGGCTCGCGCTGCTCAATACCTGCGCATGTCGACGGAGAGGCAGATCTACTCCATCGACAATCAAAGGGACGCGATCCGTAACTATGCAGAGGTCATGGGTTACGACATCGTTGCCACGTATGAAGATCCAGGCCGAAGCGGGCTCAGCATCTTGGGGCGCCCGGGCTTGAAGCGGCTGATCGAAGATATCGAAAGCCGGCGGGCCGATTTCGAAACTGTCGTGGTCTATGACGTCAGCCGATGGGGACGCTTTCAGAATACTGATGAAAGCGCCTCTTATGAATACCGATGCCAAAGAGCCGGAGTGCGGATCGAATTCTGCGCTGAGCTATTCGTCAACGATGGGAGCATTGGGTCCGATGTTCTGAAGGCCATCAAGCGCAGCATGGCTGCGGAGTACAGCCGAATGCTGTCGAATAGGGTCTTTGCCGGTCAAAGCCGAATAGTCAAACTGGGTTTCAGCGGAGGCGGCCCTGCAGGCTATGGGTTGAGGCGCCTTCTCGTCGACGGCTCTGGAAATCCCAAGGCAATCCTCCATCGTGATCAGCGAAAAGGCCTGGCCAGCGACCGCGTCGTTCTCGTCCCCGGGCCTGAAAATGAGGTGTCAACCGTCCGATGGATATTCAACCAGTTCGTGAAAAAAGGAAAAACGGCAGTCGAAATTGCGTCTGCTCTAAACGCGCGCGGCCTGGTCACCGAGTTTGGCCGGCCTTGGACCGGAGCGTGCGTAGGCACGATACTGGCCAGCGAGAAATATGTCGGCAACATTGTATGGAACCGAATATCCCACAGGCTTCTGCAAAACCGGCTGAGAAATCCGCCAAGCGCATTTGTTCGCGCCGACAACGTCATCGAACCGCTCGTAACCCGGGCGCTGTTCGATCGTGCGCAAGCTATCAGGCGGGCGCGCACTTACCTCAGACCCGATGAAGAGTTGCTGGCCGATCTGACCAAGCTTTTGAAAGAACGGGGAAGGCTGTCGAGCCCAATCATTGATGCCGCTCCAGGCTGTCATTCAGCCAGCATTTACGCGCATCGCTTTGGAAGCATGAACGCCGCCTACCAGTTGATCGGATACGACGGGTCGGCGAACTATCGGAAACTCGACATCAGAAGGCGGCTCATTCAGATTCGGCAGCAAACAATCGAGAACTTGATGTCGGACATCGAAGGGGTCGGTGGCTCAGCGCTGTACGATCCCCAAACAAAGATTATGCGTGTCAATGATGAATTCTCCGTGGCCATTTGGACTGCGCAATATCGGATGAACGTCACCGGTTTTCCACGCTGGCCGTTCTGGAAGCGGGGTCTCATCGGGCCAGAGGTAACGATTTTGATCAGGATGGAGTCCGATAATCAGACCGTTCGTGACTTCCTGATCGCACCCGCTCATGAAGCGCAGTCTGCCCTTCACATGCTCAAGGCCGACAATGGCGTGCGCCTTGATGCCTTCCTCTTCGCTTCGCTTGATCCTGTGGTTGAGATGGCGAGACGAGAACCAATGCCGGCAAATATATGAGAACTACGAAAGCCGGGCTTCGCGACTTCGTCACAAACAATCGGCATGCCATTCGGCTGACGGTAGATTCGCGGGCGCCGATGAACCCGCTGCGTGTCTCCGGTTTGTTGAAGACCTACAGGCGCCAAGTCGACAATATGCAGGAATTCATCAGGGAAGCCGACGCGGTGAAACACCAGATGGAAAGCGTCGTCGATGCCTTTCGTCATGTCCTGCGCATCGCTGCATTTCGAGGATTGCTTCAATCGAATGGCTTCGCAACGCCTCCTTCGATCTTGATGCAAAATTCGCCAGAGGCCCGGGTGAAAGCAGGTATCGGCGAAGACCGGCAGATTTCCTTGCCGCGCGTCGACGAGCCGCTTGTCGAAGGCATCTGCCTCGAAGCTCTCGATATGCTGAACGATTTCGGCGCCCCCTTGAAGATTTTCGGCTTGTTGCGAGAGGTCGTGCCGGGCCGGCAGGTTGAAATTGTCCGGCTGATGCTCGCGATGAACCGCGTGGAATTTCGAGTAGCGAGGCTCTTGATCGAGCTCACCCCACGATCACAACTCACCAATCCCTTGGCTCGCAGAAAAAGATACGAGGGTATTTCCCCGGCGCAAATGGCCGCCATGGAAGCCGACATTGCCGAGGTCAGCCATGACTATCTGAGCGCTGCCAGCACCCACGGCTCAGAAATGCTAAACCTGATCGCCGCTACGAGCTATTTCGACCGACTGCTGAACAACCCCAAGCTGGTTCGATATCTAGCGCGCAATTTCGCGAGGCAACTGGAGGTGTTTCAGAACTTGCTCGACTTCCGCGAGGCTCGATACAAGGAACACCCGCCGCAGGCCGGGTCGTGAGCGGTCGGTCATCACCCTTAGTTTCGCGGCATGCTGTGTATCTCCATCCGAACCGGTCCTCCCTTTTTGCAACTCGTGCAGAAAAGAGCGCGCTCCACCGAGCTGAACAGAGCTTCCTTGCCGTAGCGCCGGATCAGACCTTCGGGCTTCACCTCGGCATGGTGCGAGCAAGTCGTGCACCACGCACGCAACGTGTGCCAGCTGCGCAAGTCGCCCAGCGCGACATCTAGTCCGGCGTGAATACTGCCGTCGATGATCGTCTGCGGCGGAACCTTCACCTCGCCCGGGGTAACGATCTTCTCCATAACGTGGCGGCTGTTGTAGTGGATCAGCAGCATGCCTGGCCGGCGCCGGATGGCGGCGTGCCAGGCAGCTTGGCTCACCACCGCGTCCGGCGTTCGACAGATGGTTTCGAGATGCGTCTTTTCCTCCCGATCCCAAACCTCGATCCGGAAATTGTCTTCGGCAGTGTCCACCATCTAGGGGCGCGCCTTGTGCCAGCCGCGAGAAAAGCCATTCGAGACCGCCGCGCGTGACAAAGCGAGTTCCCGTTCAAGTTCGGCGTTCCTGGCTAGAGCGGTCAGCAAAGCGACCACAGCGTCGCCACCGGCTGCAGCAATGGCTTGCTGCGCCGCCAACTCCAATTCGGACATAGCTTCGCCGATCGGCGCATTTTGGCGCTTTCCCATGGCCCTTTTCCTGCTCAGATAGATCAGGAATAAGGAACATATTCCTGTCCGGTCAAGGGGCGCTTGACACTTTTGTTCTCATTTCGTTCACCGTCGGCAGGATAGCCACACCGAAGGATCAGGAAGCCTGTCGATCGAGGAAATGCCACGTGCGGCCGCCACACCCGATATCTGACATGGTCGGAGATCCACCGTCTCTACCGCCTGACGGCGCCGGCGAGATTTGGCGCAGTAGCGAAAGCCTGCCATCCTGTCGGAACAAAGCCGAGTCCAGAGGTGCGTATGTCAGGGCAGGTAATCGACCGTGTAGATCTTGCCGACGAGGCGGGGAGCATCATGCTCTATGACTATATGGCGGAAGACATGAAGGATGGCCGCAACCTCATGCGGGTTGATGCAGACGGCAACATCCTCTGGAAGGCCTTACCACCCGCGACGCAGGACTGCTTCACGGGCATGAACTGGGACGGCGAAACGCTCACCGCCAATACGTGGAGCTGTTATCGCGTGAGCGTCGATCTCCAGAACGGCGATGTCACCGTGCTGTTCTTCACGAAGTAGGCTGTTCCCGCACCGAGGCGCTTTATGGGTTCACGACCTAGGAAGGAGCCGGGCCACAAGCTTCCCGACGGTGAAGCAGGCATCATCGAAAATTGCGAGATGTAGGCTCGCCGAGAATAACCCCAACGAAATCTCAGCGAGCCAGCCGCCCCGGCATGAGGGACATAACAGGGCGACTAAATTGCTCTACGAATCCTACGTCGAAAAAGTTGCCTGAAATCGTCAGGCACGCCCTTGCGGGGGCGAACCTTGCCGAGCATGGCTCATCGCGTCGAGAACGACCTTGAAAGTTGGTGGCCGCGCGGCGCCCTTTACCCAACCCCTGCCCCCACGGGCGCCGGCCATTTTCAAGGGAACATCCCGTCGTCAGCGACGTCTTTAGGGATGGCTCTCGTTACCGGGTTCGCGTCAGCAGTAGTGCTTCTCTTTGTCGTGTTGCTGTTCACGCACGCAGCAAGAGACCTTCAAAGCTCGCCCACCTATCACAGGATATGTCGCCGAATACGCCGAGCCCCTTAGCGCTCCTTCGGGTTCGGCCTCATCTGCTCGATCCGCGCCTTGACGCCATCCTGAAGCATCGTGGCCGGCTCCTCAGTCATCTTTTCCCAGGGCCTCAAGACGGCGCATCTGCCTTAACGCTTGTTCAATTCATATATATTAGACTGCGCTAATGCGATTCTCCATTCTGCTTTTTTGCGTGGGGGCCTTCTTCTTTTGGGATTTCGCCGCCAACAATGGCGAAATCACCGCTAGGCTTGGCATGCGCGTTGCCAACCTGATGCAGAAGTCAGGGATTTGAAGGTTTGGAAATCTCGCCCCCTACCCAGGAGGCCGAACCGTACCTGTCTTAATCTGCTATTTTTGGCTCCAATAGAAACAGCCCGACGCGCGCCATGAAGGTCGGCGGACCTAAGCGCACGTCTGGCCATTGCGGGTGGGTATGGTCTCGGGGTTATGGGCCCGCAATGCCTAAGTTACAGGCATATTAGCGTCCGCTCAACTAAGACTGAAGTCCCCTGTCCTCACATGGCATGAGGGAAATGCCCTTGACGCAACCGCATACATCAGCAAGTTGTAATGTAGGTGGGCGGCCGAGATCTTCGCAAGGGATTTACAGCCGTTTGCCTGCCCGCCGTCGAACCCCGGCGGCGGGCTCAAGGGTTCATCAAAGCGTCACGACAGGTTCACGCATATTGCCCGAGTTCATTAGTCTTCCCACTAACAGCGCGCTGACCGCATATGTCGTTGCAGGCTTGTCGACCATCGCTGCCCGCTTAGCGTCGAAAGCCCGCACTCCTCTGGCGGAGAGAGCGCGGGCCGATCGGATACCGATCTTCGGCAGGAGATGGAGGGCACCACCCTGCCGCTCGCATCAACTATTAGAGACAGCTAATGTTCCCGCAGCGATAATGTAACATTGTCCGCGTCGGCCGCTGTTGGGCTTTTAAGGATTTGCGTAAAATCAAAGCCGACGGAGGCGACAGAACACATCGTTTTGCAATGTGGCAGACCATACTCAATGCCCCCTTCATTCATAGCCTGGAACTGGCCGTTCTGGACGAAGACGGTGTGCACGCGCTCGTGTTCCCTTGCAGACGCGCCGTTGACGGCTGGAGAGACGCGACAACCGGCCATTTTGTGGATGTGGGTCCTACTCACTGGCGATATTGGGGGGAAGAGGATGAGGAAGCCTAGCGCGATCCTTCCGCGTTCACACCATAGATGCTCAAATTCATTCTGCTATTGATCCCACGCGGTGCGGCCCTATGTCGAGCCCATTAACTTCCGTGCTTAAATATAAAATGGCAGGACTAAAGTCCTGCGCCTGGCAGACTAAGGTCGGGCGCGACTGTTTTGGTTCCTGTCTTGTCCATTGAACGTTCCATTACTTTAGTCAATAATAATATTGATCGATACGGCCTATAGCTCCTTCAACAGCCGCGCTTCGCGTACCAGGGACGCCCATCGCCTGCTGTGCTGGGCGGCCTGCCTACGTAGTGAACCGTGTCGGGTAACCTTCGGTGACGGTGTCCGAGCTGAAGGCTGACAATTAGATATAGCTAATATACTCTACCCCTTAAAAGCGAGGGGTAACATGAAACAGCCACGGGGATGGATCGCGCTGGCAGGGCTTCTCTTGGCCGGCGACGCAGATGCCCACGATTGGTATACCGGCAAAAAAGACCCGGTGTTGCAGTATGATTGCTGCGGCAACAAAGATTGCCATCCGATAGACTCTCGCGCCGTGAGGGAGACCAAAGACGGCTATTACGTCCGCCTGCCCCGCCCTGCCTATCTCAATGAGCCACAAGAGCCGGAGTGGTTTATCCCCAGGGGACGCGCCCAAGCCTCCCTTGATGACCACTACCATCTCTGTGAGCGTTTGATGACGTTCTATCGAGCGATCATTCCCCATACGAAGTTCCAAGCCTACTATAGATTCAGATGGACGTGTTTCTTCGTTCCTAAGGGCACGAGTTAAACTCGAGCTTACGCCAACCAACCGTAGGTGGCCGCTCCGATCCTATTTGGGCTCGGGCACGTTGTCGGCTATCCACTGATGCAGGAAGTTGATTCCGCGCTGCTCATGTGGCGATAGGTTCGCCCTGCCGCTTAGGCTCCGGCGAGCGGCGGTCAGCGCAGCGCATGCACGATGAATTCGTAGATAGTGCTAATTTCCTCGTCGATCTCGTGACCGGGAATGCCTTGGGCTTCAGCCGCGCGTTTCGCATCCACAGCCATTTCAATGATCAGCAGTACGTGGTCACTGATCGGATCGTCGGATAAGTGGTCCGATATCCAATGGTAGACAAAATCGCTGCCTCGCGTGCTCATTCCTCACGGAAATCCTGCAACGAAGCGTGGCGGAGGTCTTCCTCGCCCCGCAGATGCTTCACACGGCCGATCAGCCCTGGCTTGACCCATTGCGTCGCCGGCCGCTTCATCCCCTTCGGCGGCGCTCCTTCATGCTGCTGAACGCGTTTCCAAAGGCGTTCGCGCATCTCGCGATTCAAGGTGATGAAGGCGCTCCCGACATACCGCCCGGTGCCACGCTCGGCCATCAGGGCGAAGGCGGGCTTGCCAGCCTCGCGCTCCACGCCGAGCAGTTCATATTCGTCGACCGAGTAGCATTTCGCCTTCAACCAGTTCGTCGACGGACCGCTGCGGTATTTGCTATCCTTGCGCTTCGAAACCATACCCTCAAGCCCAGCCTGGTCGAGCAGATGGAAGATGGCCTTCGCTTCGCCCGGCAATGGCTCGCTGAACTGAATACGCCCGCCGGGCTCGATCATGCTGGCCAGGATCTCGCGGCGCTCCTCCAGCGCCATTTCGCGCAGGTCGTGGCCGTTGAGGTGCAGAAGGTCGAAGGCCACGAAATACAGGTCGTGTTGCCGCCTGGTGATCGCCTTTCGCAGCTCGCCGAAGTCGGACAGGCCGGCCCCGTTCAGAACGATGATTTCGCCGTCGATGATGGCATTCTCGGCACCTAGGCTAGCAGCCTCTTTCACCAGGTCGGAATATTTGGCTGTCCAGTCGTGACCGTTGCGCGTGTAGATGCGCGTTCCGTCTTCGTCGATGATCAGTTGCGAGCGGTAGCCGTCGAACTTGACTTCGTGAATCCAGCCGCCGCCTTCTGGAGGCTGCTCGACAAGGGTCGGCATCAAGGGCGGGACGAACTTCAAACGCATGCACAGGACTCACAAACCGCTATTCAATTAGCCTGCGCTAAAATAGTTCCGGAACATTTTAGACGAATTGCATGTTTGAACGTGATGAAGATCGAAGCCGACGAATGCCGGGCAGCCCTGACGCTTATCCGGCGCACGATCGAGGAACACTGCCCGCCCGGCGTGCTGCCGAGCGAGGAAGCGGTGAACGGCCTCTATGGGCCGGAGTTAATTCATGAGGCGGAAGCGCTGGCGGCTGCCATCGTCGCTACTATCGAAAAGATGCAGTTGCGCGTGATGATGAAACCGCCTGCCCCCAGCATCAAATAGCAGGCCAAGAAGCCCACCAGCGCGCGTTTCGGCTGGCCGCCGCTCTAAGCGTAAGCGCGGCTTGCTGCGGGCCGCATCAATCGGGCAAGTAGCCGCCGATGCATAACTTAAGGGGTGGGGATCCTTCCCGAGCTCTTATTGCGCAAGCCGTAGCGATCTTGGCCTTGACGTCGTTGATTTGCATCTGCAGTACGTTGAGCTTCTCAACAAGCTCGGGCATTCGAGCGACCGTTTCCTCAACGAACTTCATCGCGGGGGCGCAAGCCAGATACTCGCCTCGCAGATGATCTGCCGCATCACGTTCAGCGCTTGCTAGGATTCCTGGGCTAAAACTATCCTGATGGCGAGCGGTCTCCTTCAAGGTGACGCCGACAACATTGGCGTACGACTTTGCAGGGAAGCAATATCGGTCAATCGCTTCCGCGTAAGCCCATGCTCTGATGAACGGCATTTCCTCGATCTGGCCCGTGATGCCCCTGACAAGCCCTTCAAGCTCAGGTGTCCAGTTCTCGAGAATGACGGTAGCCTTGGCTGTTCCCGCGAAGCAGGTGACGATCAACAGGCAGAAAGCAATGGCCCGTTTCATTGCCCGGCTCCCCCAAAAGACCGAACTTAGACCGGCTAGCCGCGCCACGCCAGCGCGCCTTTCCGGCCGGCCGCTGTCCTACGCCGCCAACTCTTGCCGCGCGTCCTGGCGCCCGCCTGTGGCCAGCCGCATGCATTGCAAGGCCAGGCTGCGGCATAAGCCCTTCTGCGTCTCAATCCATGGCCCGAAATGGCCATGCGGCAACCGTGCCTTGACCTTGAGCAGCCAGCGGCCGACAGCGAGCTTCTGGTCAACGAATAGGTGGCCACGGGGAATTGCTCGAGTGTCGGCCGGCGCCGGTTCTGCCAGCGGCACGACATTGCTCGGCGACATAAGGGCGAGTCAGGGGAACATTTTAGCCGTGTTGAATGTTCCGTGCCTATGGACAGCCGACACCTCCTCTCAGCAGATCAAGCAAGGGCAGCGCGAGCCCTACTGAACTGGTCGCGAGTGCGCCTTGCCGCAAAAGCCAATCTTAGCGAGATGACGATCGCCGTTCTTGAGAATGGCATTAGGAAACCCCGTCCCCACAACATCACGGCCATTCGCAAAGCATTTGAGGACGCCGGAATTGTCTTCACCTCGGAAGGCTCTTCATCGCTAGCCCGCCCTGAAGGTGACAGCGGTCTTGTCACCGACAATAGAATGTGGCGCGGCCGGCAGAGAAAGGCGTAGTGGCAACTAGGCCGTGAACCCATAAAAACTTGATGATTGCGTTAGGTAGGAATTGTCATGCAATTCGACTATTCTTGTTGAATGCTCAAATTTGTAGAACAAGACCTCGGTGGAGGCTGGATAGACGAGCCAAATGCGCCAGAGCCTCAGGTCTTGGTTGCAGACTCCGCGGTTAACGTCCGTTTCCGCACCTGGAGGCTCATGCAAGAGAAGAAGCCGTCGAACATTCTCGGGTGGCGGCCCCCATTTTCGAAGGCCGCTCCAAAGCTCGAGGAGACATGGGGCACGCTAAGCTTCGTTGGTTGCAGCCGATGGCGCTGGGACGGCACCAACGACCATGAATGGTATAAAGCGGATGGCCACGGTCGTTACAGTGGCATCGCTCCCGACTGGGGTAAATTCTATGAGTTAACTGGCCCCGACCCGATCCGCGATGCCGTGCCTTGGGAGACAATCCGGGCCGACACCGCTAACTCTCGACATTTTCTCTATTATTTTCGCGACGAGACGCTTGAATTCATGGCTGAGAGGTGGTCGTTCTCCCTCAACCTTACACTCTAGTCAAGGCCGGGATGCGGGTGACAGTTGACTGCCTCTACTGTCATCACACGAAGACGCTGGACCTCCAAGCGCTCAGCGAGGAATACGGTCCCGAGACGCAAGCCATGGCCCCGCCTCGCGGCACGAATGCGCTGTTAGCTCACGCAAGGGCGCGTAGTAGGTTTTTAGCTAGGCAGCGTCGTCTCCCATGCTATGTGTGGCCGGCTCAGAAGGGGAAATGGTCATGGACGACAACCCAGGTTCAGATGGTAAAGTCCGCACCACCATTGTTGTCGCTATAGCTGTCTTCATTGCGTGGAACGCGCCCTATGCTTGGTACTGGCGCGCGGCGCTTGTCTTGGCAATCACGTTCTTATTTGGGATTGTGTATCCCGCCATTCTACTGGCGCTGGCGCGGCGCAAACAGCGCGGATGAATTTTCAATGGCCATAAGTCGATTCCCTGATGCCGTGCCTGTTAATAAGAGCGTATCCGCCCAGTCATCCTGATCTATATCCCATTCGCGCATATAGGCATGCGGGAACCCTTGATAGTCGGCGATCCCCTTCAAGGGTCGATCATAGAGGTGATGAACTGTGTGAACGGCGTCCCACTCGTCGGCTCTAACGGAATTCATCTACCGGCCTTATAGCTATGCCTTCCTCGGCAATGGGTCATTCTTTCAATTGACGCTTTCATATCGCGCCAGTTCTGATTCAGAATCACCATGAGCCGATATGACCTTAGCGACTTCGAATGGCACGTTATCAAGCCGCTTCTCCCCAACAAACCGCGTGGTGTGCCGCGTGTAGACGACCGACGTGTAATGAATGGCATCTTCTGGGTTCTGCGCTCCGGTGCGCCGTGGCGCGACCTGCCCGAGCGCTACGGCCCACGAACCACCTGCTACAACCGCTTCGTGCGATGGCGGAAGGCGAGTGTGTGGGACCGGCTGATGGATGCCATCACCGCCGTGCACGACGGTGACATCCAGATGATCGACAGTACCTCCGTTCGCGCCCACCAACAGGCCGCGACGGCAAAAAAGGGGGGCCAGATCACTGTCTCGGTCACGCGCGGCGGGCTCACGACGAAAATCCACGTCGTTGTCGATGCGCAAGGGCTTCCAATCCGGCTCGGCCTGACCGCCGGACAGGCGCATGACAGTCAGATCGCAGATCAACTGCTCAACCACCTCAGCCCGCGCACCATCGTGCTGGCCGACAAGGCCTACGATGCGGATCGCATCCGCTCCTTGATCGAGGGGCAAGGTGCAACACCCAACATCCCGCCTAAAAGCAATCGGCGCTGGAAGCCTTGCTTCAGCAAACGGCTCTACCGCGAGCGCAATCTGATTGAGCGCTTCTTCTCCAAGCTGAAGCACTTCCGCCGCATCGCCACCCGCTACGACAAGCTCGCCGCCAACTTCCTGGCTATGGTCCAGCTCGCCTCAATGCGCCTGTGGCTGCGTGCTTATGAGTCTACGGCCTAGAGCAGCCTGGCCGCCCACCAATGGCTAGCTTTAGACTGTCTCGTTCCGGGACGAAAAATGTTGGCACCCGTTTTGCATTGCAGAGATTGCCGGTGCTCCTCCCACCGGTCCTGATCGGGGATCAGGAAGTAAACTTTCGCCGGGCTTGAGGTATTGGGGTTCCTCGCCCGGCGAGTTTTCTGTCAATGCAGCACAGTCTGATCAGTCGATGATCAGCTGCGAGCGATAGCCGTCGAACTTGACTTCGTGAATCCAACCGTCTCCTTCCGGAAGCTTCTCCACCAAGGTCGGCATCAACGGCGCGACGAACTTCAAACGCATGCACGGAACTCACACAAGCCACCATTCAATAAGCTTAAGCTAAAATAGTTCCGAAACCGGCAATCGGCCCCGGTAAGCCGCGCTCGTGCGAAACGCATAGTGCCGTCTAAGTAGTAGCTCTGGGCACATATGAGAACGTCCGCTTGAACCCCCCTGTCTCAGTGACGCGGATCCATCGCTCTTCATTTCGCTTGAGTGTCACCGGTCCGCCCAAGTGGGCTTCGGCCGCTTTGAATGGCAAGATTGCGGTGATCAGCGCGGATGACTGGGCATCCGGCCTTGCATGACTTCAATCCGATATTCCCGCACCGCCCGCCCCAAGTTGCGTTCAGCCATATAAGCTTATGCTAAAATAATTCACCGCTTTAGGAAACCAAAATTCGCTTAATACGTTGTCGCGCTCTCAAGGATCAGGAGGGGCGTGCAATGGGCAACTTCTTACCGCTCTCCATCAAGCTGGTGGACGGCAAGATCATCACGGCTTCGTCGATCTGCGAAGCGGAGATAGCTCTCAAAGGTCAATGGCGAAACAAGGAAGCGGCATCTTACAAGGATGCGTGTCGGCTTATCGCTTCGGCAAAGGACGG
The DNA here is from genome assembly GCF_000009625.1 of Mesorhizobium japonicum MAFF 303099. Classification (NCBI taxonomy): domain Bacteria; kingdom Pseudomonadati; phylum Pseudomonadota; class Alphaproteobacteria; order Hyphomicrobiales; family Phyllobacteriaceae; genus Mesorhizobium; species Mesorhizobium japonicum. Next base: position 6,666,789 of record NC_002678.2, on the reverse strand, counting down.
CGCATGCAATCCAGCCATTGCGTTTGCGGCGTTTAAAGCCGCCGGGATCGACCAAGGCCTGGTGAAATCCATAGGCAAGAGTGCTGCGCTTCGCTTGCTGGATGACGTGAGCAAGGACTTCCAGACATGACGAAGCCATCAACCACCGATCCCTGGAAAGCGCCACGGCGGCGAGCCAGCACGAGAAGAAGACAATTTCTATTCCTGTCCCTACTGCGGACAGTTGGTCAATCAGCGCGATCTACGCCAGGTGCTCTACCATGAAGAACCTGGGCATAAACCGCTGGATCCCGAAGACGGCGCGACAATCATTATGTTCCCGGGCGTCCGAAGATAGCGACCCGGTGGGGGCTGGAAATCAACAGACCGGCCACAAGCCCCAAACCGACGGCAACCAACAACCAGAACCATGAAGGCGACGAGCAGTGGCGCGAACGCATTTGCGTTCCGCTGTGAGGCTAAAGTCCGGCGAGCCACCCGACTGAAGTCCCCGCCCCGCAACCGAAGCATGACAATTACGTTACGACCGCACCCCGAGCACCTCGCTCGTGGAGGGCGCTGGATCAGAGTTAGAGGTGACGTCTTGAGATTCTTAGGAGCGAGGCAGACGGTGACCGTGGTCGAGAGCCCGACAGTCCACGACGGCGCAAATCAAGCAGCCAATGATAACAATACACCTGCTCCCGATATCTCGTCCGCGCTCGACCTCATCCTTTCAGCGGAGGACGACAACATTGAGGACCGTGTCAGACGAACGGAGAGACTTGGCATCGTCGTCGTCGTTATCATGGCAATCGGTCTTGCCTTCGCGCCGGCTCTGTTTGTTGCATTGACCCTCGGAATATAGCGCAGATTAGAACCGAAGGATTACTCTTCCCCAGCCGCGCAGCAAGCGCCAGACAAAAGGCATCGCTGAAACGAAAAAGCCCGCCACTGACGAAGCAGTGAGGGGCAATATTCACACGGAGTAGTCTGAAGTGGGCCCGCCTCAATGGAGAAAGAAGTGGGCCCGGCCAAGGATGCGGGTCTTGGTCAGCAGCGGAGTGCTGCCATCACAGGAACAAGCCGGCAGATATGAGGTTCCGCTTATACGCAAAAAGAGCCCGCCGGTCCTTTTTTGGGGAAAGCGGGCCAAGGTCTGGAGTACACTGGGATCAACCAGCGGGATCGACGAACGGCGGCAGGGTTGGTTGTCGTCGTACGCCGCCTAAGCTGCCTTGATGACGCCGCGCGCCAATCGGGACCGGTGATCCAAACGTCCCGGAGCAGCGTAGAATCAACAGACCTAGCCAGTTAGTGGAGATTGGGACGATGCAAGGGACAATCGCATTCCTTTGTGCCGTGTCTCTCGGGTCGGCGGCACAAGCCGACGCATTGTCGGACAGCCGCGGCACCTGGATGCGCGACGACGGCAACGCCAAGGTATCGATCGCGCCTTGTGGACAGCAATTATGCGCGACCAATCTGTGGATCGGCGACACAAGCAAGGGTGAGCAGGTCGGCGACATGTTGATCATGACGCTGAGACCGGCGTCACAAGGCATGCTGGCCGGAAAGGCTTACGACCCCAAGCGAAACCGTACCTATTCAATGACGTTGACGGTGAAGAAGGGGGGCCTCACCACGCGGGGCTGCATAGGCGCAGGCTTGATTTGCAAGAGCGTGCGCTGGACCCCGGCAAAATGAACTGCGAGACGGAATGAGCCGACAAGCCCAAGCGCCCACAATTGTGCTGTTCCGGCGCGACCTGCGCATGGGTGACAACGCCGCGCTCGCGGCGGCAGCTGAGCGCGGCGTTCCCGTCGTGGCGCTCTATATCCTGGACGAGACAACCAAAGGTCTAAGGGCCATGGGAGCGGCCAGCCGCTGGTGGCTCCATCACTCGCTCGCGGCCCTTGGCGATCTGCTTCGGAAGGCTGGAGCGAATCTATTTCTGGCGCATGGACGCACCGAAGACGCCGTCGCCAAGGCGATTGACGCCAGCGGCGCGAATTGCGTCTTCTGGAACAGGCGTTACGACCCCTCGGAGGTGGCGGTCGATGCCAGGCTGAAAGCCGCCCTGCGCGAGAAGGGGCTCACGGCACTCAGCTTCGATGGCGCGCTCCTGCACGAACCTTCGCTCCTCAAGACCGGTTCCGGCGGCTTCTACAAAGTCTTTACGCCATTTTGGAAGGCGATGGCGGACAAGGTCGATGTTCGCGATCCGATCGATACCCCGGGACAGATTGATGGTTGGAGGGGTGAGCTTGGCGGCTTGCGCCTGGACGAGCTTGACTTGCTGCCTAGCAAACCCGACTGGGCGTATGGCTTGCGCGAGACTTGGACACCAGGCGAAAAAGGCGCTCAGGCCAGGCTTGGTCAATTCATTGAGCACGGCCTGGCCAATTATGAACGCCAACGTGACTATCCTGGCCAGCCGTCAACATCGCGACTTTCCCCGCATCTGACCTTCGGCGAGATCACGCCATTCCAGATATTCGCCGCGTTGCGCAGATCGAAAAGCTCGGGAACTTCGAAGTTTCGTGCGGAGATCGGCTGGCGGGAATTTTCATATCATCTGCTGTTTCATAATCCCGATCTTTCAGGGCGCAACTTCCGGCCGGAGTTTGACGCAATGTCGTGGCGGGACGACATACGGGCGCTTCGGACATGGCAGCGCGGCCTGACAGGGTATCCAATCGTGGATGCCGGGATGCGCGAATTGTGGCGAACGGGCTGGATGCACAACCGCGTGCGCATGATCGTGGCGTCCTTCCTCATCAAGGACCTCATGATCGACTGGCGCCACGGCGAAAAGTGGTTTTGGGACACTCTGGTCGACGCGGACGCCGCAAACAATCCGGCCAGCTGGCAGTGGGTGGCCGGATCCGGAGCTGATCCAGCGCCCTATTTTCGCATCTTCAACCCGGTGCTGCAGGGCGAAAAGTTCGACCCTCACGGCGACTACGTTCGTCAGCACGTCCCGGAAATCTCTGCATTGCCCGACCGCTATATTCATCGGCCATGGGAAGCTCCCGCTGCCGTGCTGAAGGACAAAGGCATCGTGCTCGGCAAGACCTACCCCAATCCGATCGTAGACCACGGTGCGGCACGAGAAAGGGCATTGATCGTCTATCAGTCCTTAAAGGATTGAGCCGGAGGATCAAACAACAACGGGCAGGTTCCATGATGCGCTATGCCGTCGCCTACACGACCACTCTGATCGCTTTCCTGGCCATTGACGCGCTATGGCTCACGACGATGTCGCAGCGCCTTTACCGCCGCTATGTCGGGGACATACTGGTTGACGTATTCAACCCTGTTCCTGCTGCGGCATTCTACCTGATCTATGTTGTGGGTCTCATAATCTTCGCAACGTCGCCGGCTTTTTCGAGCGGGAAATGGACAACGGCCGCGCTGAATGGCGCGCTCTATGGTTTTTTCACCTACGCGACCTACGATCTGACCAACCAAGCCACGATCCGCGGCTGGCCGACGGTCATCACTGTGGCGGATATCTGCTGGGGTTCGCTGCTCAGCGCGGTTGCGGCCACTGTGGGCTTCCTGGTGACCCGCTACTATCTGCGCGGCGCCTGATCGCCAGGCTGTTGCGGGGCCGGCACAGCACCCGACAACAGCCAGCCGATGAAGACGATCAGCGTCGCGGCGCTCAAGGCATTCAAGCCGGCCATAGCGCTGTTATCGGCGGCGGTGTAACCGGCCAGCGGTTCGCCGAAAAAGCGATGCGGGATGAAATAGGCCATCGCACTAAGCCCCACCACAAAGAGCCCGATCGCCCGCTCCGACGGCCTGAACAGCGCGGCGCCGATCAGTGCGCAGGGAACCAGGAAAATCTCCACGCCCGATCCAACGCCGAACGCCTTGGTGCTCACGATCCCGTTGGCGATGCCAGTCAGCGGCAGCAGGACGCGGGCGGCCAGCGCATGCCGTTTGGCAACAGCCGGAACAGCCAGAAAGATCGGCGTTGACAGGAACGTGAGAAACGAAGGAGCTATCTTGTCGGCGCCAACCGCCGCCCAAAGGTACAGCGGGTAGAACGGCTGGTTCCAGGCAACGACCAGTGCAATCCAGTTGGCCGCGCTGGTCAAGGGGTCGGGATGCGCCGCGTAACCGGCGACCCGGCGCCATAGCCGTGCAAGTCCTTCCATGTTACCAGGCCGGCCGCAGCAGATAGTGGCTGACGCCCCATTCCCTGCCCTGATCGTGACCGAACAGACCTTCGGTGGCCATATGGAACAGCCGCCAGCGCCGGCGCCAAAGCGCCGCATCCCGCCCGTAGACTTCGGCAAGGATCTCGCCGATGCGCTTGTAATTGTCATCGAAGCGCGAAAGCCATTGCTGCGCGGTGCGCGCATAGTGCATGCCGTTCCAACGCCAGTCGCGTTCGATGGCGAAACAGTCCGCAAAGTGACCGATCAGCCCGTGACTCGGCATGATGCCGCCGGTGAAGAAATGCCGTGCGATCCAGTCGGCGTCGTCGCGATGATCGAAACGGTAGGGACTGTGGCGGTGGCTGAAGACATGGACGAATAGCCTGCCTTCGGGCTCCAGCCAGCTTCGGATGCGGGCAAGCAGGTCGCGCCAGTTGGACATATGCTCGAACATCTCGACCGACACGATGCGGTCGAAGCGCTCTCGCGGCTCGAAGCCGTTCATGTCGGCTGTAATGACCTCGACATTGCGCAGCCCGCGCGCCGCCGCTTCCGCTTCGATATGCAGGCGCTGCGGCGTCGAATTCGACATCGCCACGATGCGGGCGGCCGGAAAACGCTTAGCCATGTACAGCGTCAGCGAACCCCAGCCGCAACCAAGCTCGAGAATGGATTGGCCGTCGCCAAGGCCGGCATGCTCGACAGTCTGCTCCAGCGCCGCGATCTCGGCTTCGGCCAAGCTCTCGTTGCCCTTGGGATAGAGACAGCAGGAATATTTCCGGTTGGGACCGAGCGTCAGCCCGAAGAATTCGGGCGGAAGCTCATAATGCTGCTCATTTGCGGCCTGCGCGTGCTCGGCGATCGAATAGTCCGCCATGGCACAGGCAAACTGCTTCTCATCGACTGACCCCGCCTTGGCTAGCGTCCGGCGCGTTTTTCCTACCAGGACGCCGATACCAAAGCGTGTCGCGGTATCGGGAATCGGCGTGCTCTCGATGGCACGGATTGCGGATGAGATCAGGCTCACTGTCATGTCCCTTCCCGGGTTGTTGCCGCGATCGGCACGCCCGGCCAGAACGCGTTTACGCGCTCCTGATAACGGCGGAACTGTACCCCACGCGAGCGCAGCATGTGTGCCTCCAATGGCGGGATGCCGGAGACATGGACCAGCAGCCAATACATCAATATGGGGCCCGCAAGTGCGGCGAAGCCCCATGGATAGGCCCAGGGGGAGCCTATCGCGATGGCCATGTATGCCAGCCAGCCCAGCCATTCGAAGAAGTAATTGGGATGCCTGGATAGGCGCCACAGGCCGACATCGCAGACCTTGCCCTTGTTGCGAGGATCGCCTCGAAAAGCATTCAGTTGCCTGTCCGCCAGCGCCTCGCCGCCAATCGCCACCACCCAGATCGCAACTCCGATCCAGTCGCCGGGCCCCAGCTCCGGAGCCGGCTTGTGGGCGGCAGCCATGATCGACATTGCAAGCAGGAAAGCCGCGGCCGCCTGTACCTGAAGGAACCAGAACAGCCGGCTTGAGGAACTTGCGCCCCATTGTTGCTTCAGCTGGCGATAGCGCGGATCGTCGCGGCTGTCGCCGATCGTCCTCCCAGCGATGTGAACGCCGAGCCGCAGCGACCAGACCAGCGCCAAAAGGGCGACCAGCCATCGCCTATGATCGTTGTCGCCTTCAACAAATGGGACGAGCGCCAAGAAGGCACCGATGATGCCGACGGCAAAAGACCAGATCGCATCGACCCACCCGGAGCTGCCAGTCCGTATCGCGACCAGCCACGCCACCGCCATGGTGGCACAAAGAGCGGCCGCCGCTAGAACGATAGCCGAGACGACGCTCATTACCGGAGCTCAGCCGCCGAACAGAGGCTGGATCAGCCTGCCGAAGAAGCCGCTCAGCTTCATCTGCCCTTCGAGCGCGGCAATGCAGATACATTCGCCTTCCTTGTCCACGATCGGCTGATGCTGAACGTCGTCATCGGCCTCGTCGAGATCCCCCGGGCCATAGCGGCCGCGCGCGTCCGAGAAGGCCCCTTTCAGTATATGGGTGTATTCATAGCCCGCATGCGTGTGCTCCGGCAGCTTGCGGCCGGCCACGACCTTCAGCAGCATGACGTTGGCGCTGTCGTCATCAGGCAGCGTCACGCGGCTCCAGCGCACGCCCGGCCCGATCCAGCGCCATGGCCCGATGCCACAGTCGTCAAGCACCTCAGGCAAGCGGATGCCCACATCGGCGCGGGGAAGCCTGTTGGCGGGCGCGGCCTTGGCGCGACTGGCCTCACCGGTGTCGATCATCGCCATCACATGATCGAGGGCTCCAGGTTCCATGTCCTCCGGCTCGATATCGTGCAGAAGGGAGCCACCAAGCGCTTCGAATCCGGCAATGCGCTCGGCGCAAGCCGTGCAGGCGCCGACATGGACGGCCACGACGATGCGCGGCCCAGATTCGAGAGAGCCGTTGGCATAACGGAAGAGCGTCTCATCACTCGGATGATGCTTGATCATTTGAGGTCGTCCAGGATTTGGCGCAGCCGGCCAAGGGCCAGCCGCACGCGTGATTTAACGGTGCCGAGCGGGATGCCGACCGCGTTGGCGATCTCGGATTGCGTTACCTCGCCATAGAAGGACATTTTCAGGATATCGGCCTGATCTCGCGGCAGAAGATCGAGCGCCTCCCGCAGCCGCTCCTCCCGCTCCGCGGCGATAATGACTTGCTCGCCCGAAACCGGCGCATCCTGCTGGTCCGATGGGTCAAATGCTTCGGCGATGGCTGCCGGTCGGCTTTCGCGGCGCAGCCGGTCGATGCGCGCGTTGCGGGCGATGGTAAAGATCCAGGTCGACACCCCTGCACGCCCTGGATCGAAATACGACGCCTTTTTCCAGACAAGCAGCATGGTTTCTTGCACGACGTCCTCCGCGGCGGACGGCGTCATCCCCGAACGCTTCAGGAAAGCCTTCAGCCGCGGCGCGTAGAAGCCGAACAGTGCCGCGAATGCCACTCGATCGCGGTTCGCCGCGACTGCCGCCATCAAACGGGTCGCTTCCGGCGCCGACAGGCTCCCCTCGTCGTTGCGTATGGTCACCGCCAATCCGCTCTCCGCGAGATCGAAAGCAAGAAGCGCTTTGTCGGCAATGAAATGATGTCCTGCATTCATAAGCCCTGTTACGCGCGGCAATCCCTTTCGGATCACTGGCCGCGCAGCGATTGCTGCACACGGTGATCCACAGCCCACACCGCTGCGTAGAAATTAAACCTAGGGGAGGACGTTAGTCCCTTCCATAGCAAATCGGAGGGCACGAATGACGATCGGCGGCTATTTCGAAGCGGACAAGCCGATGGACATCGCCATCGTCGGCAGCGGCATCTCCGGCCTGTCCGCAGCATGGCTGCTTTCAACGCGCCACAAGGTTTCGTTATTCGAGGCGGACCGGCGGCTCGGTGGCCACAGCAATACCGTCGATGCGGGCGGCACACAGGTCGACACCGGCTTCATCGTCTATAACGAAGTAACCTATCCCAACCTGACGGCGCTGTTTTCGTATCTCGGCGTGCGCACCAAGGCGTCGGACATGTCATTTGCCGTCTCGCTCGACGGCGGACGATTTGAATATTCGGGAACCGGATTGGGCGGGCTGCTCGCACAACCGTCCAATGTCGGCAGGCTGCGTTTTTGGCAAATGCTGAAGGAATTGCTGCGCTTCTATCGAGAGGCCCCCCACGACATCGCGCGTATCGGCGAGATCAGCTTGGCCGAATATCTCGATGCCAGGGGCTATGGTGCCGCATTCCGCGAGGATCATCTCTATCCTATGGCGGCAGCCATATGGTCGACTCCGGCGCTTGATGTCGGCAACTATCCAGCGACCGCCTTCATCCGGTTCTGCCAGAACCATGGCCTGCTAAAGCTGGCAGGCCGGCCAACCTGGCGCACAGTCGATGGCGGCAGCCGCAAATATGTCGAGCAACTGGCGAGGAGCGTCGCCGGCCGTACATATGCCGGGCGCGGCGTACGCTTAATCTCCAGGCGCCGGGGCGCGGCTTGGCTTACCGACTGCGAAGGCGTGGAGCACCGCTTCGACCACGTCGTTATCGCCACCCATGCCGACCAGGCGCTGCGCATTCTTGACGATCCGAGCCACGACGAGACGCGGCTGCTTCGCAGTTTTGGTTACAGCCGCAATGAGGCGGTGCTGCATGCAGATGCGCGCCTGATGCCGCGGCGTAAGCGCGCCTGGTCGAGTTGGAACTATTTGACACAGGGCCAGGGTGAAACCCGAAAACTGTCTGTTTCGTACTGGATGAACAGGCTTCAATCGTTGCCTGATGACCGGCAGCTCTTCGTCACCCTCAATCCTGTCGTGGAACCGGCGGCCAATACCGTTCTGCATCGCGACACCTATGAACATCCGGCTTTCGACGCCGCAGCGATGCGCGCGCAGCAAAGGCTGTGGTCGCTCCAGGGCAATCGAAACACCTGGTTCTGCGGCGCCTATTTCGGTGCCGGCTTCCACGAGGACGGCCTGCAGGCCGGGCTTGCGGCGGCTGAGGCGCTTGGCGGTGTACGCCGGCCGTGGAGCGTCGCGAATGAGTCGGCGCGCATTCACATCATCGACGCCGTGGCGGGGCGCAACCTCGAGGCGGCGTGATGCCGGAGCTGAAATCAGCCCTCTACGCTGGCAAAGTAATGCACCAGCGGCTGAAGCCGCGGCGGCACCGCCTTTCCTACCGCATTTTCTTCCTTCTGCTCGACCTCGACGAGATCGATGCGATGAGCAAGCGGCTTCGCCTGTTGTCACACAACCGGTTTAATCTGTTTGGCTTCGCTGACGCGGATCACGGTGATGGCTCGGGCGGATCGCTGAAAGCCTATGTCGAAGATATGCTTAAGACGGCAGGGATCGAGACGGATGCGGGGCCAATCCGACTGCTCTCGATGCCGCGCATGCTCGGCTACGCTTTCAATCCGATCAGCATCTATTTCTGCCATAGCCGGCAGGGCGACCTCGTCGCGATCCTCTACGAAGTCAACAACACCTTTGGGCAGCGCCACAGCTACCTGATCCCTGTCGGCGAGCGGCACGACGAGACTGTCAGGCAACATTGCGACAAGCGCTTCTACGTTTCGCCTTTCATGGCCATGGGATTGAACTATCGCTTCCGCATCGGCCTCCCCGGCGAAAACGTCGCGATACACATCACTGCCAGCGACGACCAAGGGCCGCTGATGGTGGCAAGCTTCGCCGGCAAGCGGCGGGCGCTGAGCGATGCCAGTCTGCTGCGCGCATTCATCTCGTATCCTCTGCTGACACTCAAGGTGACCGCCGGCATCCATTGGGAGGCGCTGCGGCTCTGGGCAAAGGGCATTCGGCTTCAGGAGCGCCCTGCCCCACCCCACAACTCCATCACCCACGTCGCCATGCATGGACGTTTACGGAGAAAGGCCGAGCCTGATGTCATTTGACACTGAGGCAAGGGCAAAGGTCGATCTATCGTGCGGCATTTTCCTCGCTGCCAGGGAACGGACTGTAGAACAAAACAAGATCGGGCTGCCGTCGGAATGAACGGTAGGACACCACAACACACAGTCCATCACCGGCTGGAGTCAGGCCTCATGACCGCATCGAAGCGCCTCTATGACGACGACACCGAAATGTACCGGCTGTTCGAGAACGAACTCTTCGTCGCCGTAGTTGGTGACGTCATGGATACGAGCGGGCTGCGGCATCAGTTCCTTCCGCCCGTGTTCAAGCCGGTGGACGAGAAGACGCGGCTTTTGCGGCCGGTACCGCCGATCTGCTCAATCGTCAGGTCCTCGGCGGTCAAATTGCCAATCTGATCGTCATCGCTGCCCCACGCACGCTTGGTGAACTTCGCAAGCATTACCACCAGAAACTTTCGGCCGTGCTGGTAGGCGAGATCCCAAAGGATCTTACGAGGCGTTCAGCACAAGAGATAGAAATGTAGTGCCGCCACCTAGTCAGCCGCGGCCTGCAGCCGGAGCCACGATATTGACGTCAGGTCCATGCATGACAGTCGCATGGACGAGCCACTCAAACCGCAGCATAGAACATCGTCAGCTCGTCGCCGCCGATCGCTTGAAAACAATGGTGACCCTGGTCCCTTCAGTGGCGCTGGATTTGACTTCGAAGTGCGCTTTGGCGTTCTCGGTCAAGGAGCGCGCGATCAGTGCGCCAAGCTTGCCGGGCTTCGGCCAAGTCTCGCCCTGCGGCAAGCCAACTCCGTCATCGGCGATAGTGATGCGGCATCCGTCGCCATCGACCACGCTGTGAAGCGTTATCGTGCCGCCTTCTCGTCCCTTGAAGCCGTGTTTGAGCGCATTCGTCAGCAATTCGTTCACAACGAGCCCCGTCGGCATCGCAACGTTGATCGAGACGGGATAGGTATCCACTTTCATGTCCAGGCGTATGCCTTCGACGGCATGCGAAGCCATTACCGCAGATGCTATCTGGCTGAGGTAGATGCCGAGATCGACCTCATCGTTCTGCTCGTCATTCGACAGCGCCTGGTAGAGTATCGCAAGAGCGTCGACGCGCCCGGCCAACCTCTCGAACCGTTTCTGATCGGGCTCCGCCGCATTGCGGGTCTCCAGCCGGATGAGTGCGGTGATCATCTGGAGATTGTTTTTTACCCGATGCTGCAGTTCCCGCAGCAATGTATCCTTTTCCCGAACACGCTCCTCAACCGAGGGCGCCTCTTCACCGTGAATGGATACGTCCACCAAGGCAACCAGCCGGAAACAAGTCTTGCCGTCGTCGTCCACTATCAAATTTGAGTAGGCGTCAACGACTGCTGGTCCGTCGACACCGCGCTCCAGCCGGAAAGTGCCGACGAAATCCGTTTCATTGATAACGCTCTCGGCCAGCGCCTTGTCCTTCTGCTCACGGATCCCAGTCCCGGACAGCGCTGCCCAGTTTTTTCGCGCCAGACTGGCGGCCTTCAGGCCGGAGAGTTTTTCGAATTCCGGATTGGCATAAACGACGCGCTCCGTTTCGATCAGGTCTGAAACGGCGATCGCAATAGGCACCTGATCGAGGAATTTCTTGAACTGTTCGCTCTCCAGCGCGGTCGCGAGTTCGGGCGTATCGAGCAGTTGCTCGACCGCCTCGGGCTTCCCTGTATCCGATATCATTTTACGCCTACGCTGTAAGGAAAGGTCATCAGTATCAGCGATGGAGCATATAGGCCACCACCGAAGCGGAGCGCCACCTTGCTGAGGTCAGTAGGCGGGGACAAGCCTCGTGTCGCGTAGCGGCAAGGCCATTGCGAACCGCAGGCCGTCAGGATGATAGTTCAACTCAACCTTGGCTTGGCACTGCACGGCGACGACTTTCTCCAGCAACGTCGTACCGAAGCCGCGCCGTCTTGGTTGCTCGACCTTCGGCCCGCCCTTTTCAAGCCAATCCAGATTGAGCATTCGCTCTCCTTCCGAATTGGTCACCGACCACCTGACTTCGAGGCGGCCGTGAGGGCGGGACAACGCGCCATATTTCGATGAGTTGGACGCAAGTTCATGAAAGGCCATCCCGATCGGAATCGCGATATCGGCGACCAGTGCTACGTTTGGCCCTTCGAGCACAACACGTGGCCTGTCGCTCGTATCGTAGTGGCGCAGTTCCGACTCCAGCAGCTTGTGCAGGGAGGCCATCTGCCAATAGTCATCGGTGAGCATCGAGTGCGTGTCGGCGAGAGAGACGATCCTGGCGGAGAAATCGCGCACGAAATCATCCACGCTACCACTCGATTTGGCGGTTGCCCCCATCATCGCCCGGACATTTGCGAGCGTGTTTTTGACGCGGTGATGGAGTTCCCTGATCAGCAGCTTTTGCCGGTCGGCGACCTCTTGCTTCTGTTCGATATATGACTTGACCTCGAGTTGACGGGCGCGGGCTCGCAGAGCCGAGCGCACCGAATTCGCCAGACTCGACGCCAGGAAAGGCCTCTCGAGAACGATCAGATAGCGATCCAGAAAGGCCAGGCGCTTGTCGATCTCCGTTTCCCGCATCGTCAGTAACACGATCGGAAAGTCCGACCACGTCGGTTGATGATTGAGCCACGATGCAAACTGATTTCGATTGGAACTGATCAAAGCTTCTTCGGTAACCAAAAAGCACTGAGCTTGGTCCAACAGCGGAACTGCTTCGTCGAGCGTGGCGCAGATGTGGGACTTGATGTCGTTCTCCGCGAGGATTGCAGACGCGACCTTCGCGTCGCGCCCGACCGGCGCCAGCACGAGCACACTGCGGTCTGAAGGCATCACGATGCCTTGTCTTGCAGCAGGTTGCCTTGCTTACCCTCGTAGGTGGGCACGCCAGTCAGTATCCCTCGGAACTCCTCTAGTGGTTCGCCGACGGCCAGGCCGGTCGCGCTTATCTTGAATTCGCGAATGGTGTCCTCATGCGGCCCGACGCGTTTTTTGACCACGGAAATAGCTCGTCTCAGACGGCCGCCGCTTTCGAAGAAACGCAGTAGCATTACGGAATCGCAGAGATAGGTCATGTCGACGGGGGCTGACATTTGCCCGATCAGCCCATGATTGGCCAACAGCAGGATCGTCACAACGCCCTTTTGATTAAGGTATGTCAGGATCTCGTGCATCTGCAGCACAAGATGCTGCTCCTCCGACATGGCATTGAGATACCCGGTCAGGCTGTCGATGACGACGATCCTTGCACTTGAGCGCTCCACAGCCGACTGGATGCGCGACGACAATTCACCAGGCGACAATTCCGCCGGGTCGATCTGTTCCAGCAGCAAATTGCCGTTGTCGGCGAATGGCCCCAGGTCCATGCCGAGGCCTGACGCGCGCGCCAGGAAAATCCGCTTGGTTTCATCGAACAAAAGCACCAGCACATGTTCGCCGCGCTTGAGAGCCGAATGGCAATAGCTGCACGCGATGGTCGATTTACCGACACCAGAAGGTCCCATCAGGAGAGTGCTGGTGCCGCGGTCCAGCCCGCCACCCACGAGCGTGTCGACAGATCCATTACCGGTTGCCGGCGTTCCATGCTCGGCCATCTCGTGTTCGGAGGCAACCAAGCGCGGAAACACCATCACGCCGCCCGGTCGAATGACGAAGTCGTGGAAGCCGCCCCGAATTTGAACGCCGCGCATTTTGATGATGCGCAGCCGCCTCCGCTCTCCGCCATAGATCGGCGAAAGCTGTTCCATCCGGATGACGCCATGACTGATGGAATGCAGGTTTAGATCGTCATGTTCAGCGGTGAGATCGTCAAGCAGAAGCACCGTCGCATTGTTGAGCAGGAAAAAGCTTTTCAAAGCCAGAACCTGCCGCCGATAGCGTAACGAGCCCTGCGACAAGAGGCGAATTTCCGACAGGGAATCGAAGACCACGCGATCTGGCTTCATGCGCTCGATTTCGGCGAGCGCGGCCTGGACGGTTTCACCAAGCTCGAGATCGGATGAATGAACCAGAGTTTGTAACTGCGACGGATCGAGGCTTAGCTCCGGCGGGACGAGCTCGAGGATTTCGATACCGTCAAGAGAAAATCCATGCCGTACCGCGACCGATTGCAGCTCACGCCTGCTTTCGGACAGCGTTATATAAAGGCATTTCTCGCCAGCCGCCGCGCCCTTGATCAGAAACTGCAGACCAAGTGTGGTCTTACCTGAACCTGGCCTGCCCTCTACAAGATGTGAACGGTATTTTGCGTATCCGCCTCGCAGGACATAGTCGAGGCCTTCCACTCCAGATGATATTGGTGAAGCGTCGTCTTGATCCACGTTGCCCGCTCGCTTTTCGTGACCACGTTAACGGCTAGCATTTTCAATGGTTCCCTCTTCAGCAAGAGAGGCAATGAGGGCCATTCGGAAGAGAGGGAGTGACGGCGTCAGGTCGTCGGGGCTGTCGCACTGTGTCGTTGCAGATATCCAACGTTCTCAGGGCGGTGATGGCTGGGGGAACCTCGTTCTCGCGAGCCCGTTATGCCTCTACCGTGAGGTCCGGCGCTTGAAAGAACCATTCCCAGATATTGAGCGCAGGCGTCTCGGCGGCGACTGCCCTCCCTTGCCATCCCGGATCAGTGGTGCTTCCGCACAAGGTAAATACAGCCTTATCGCGGTGATGCTTGTAGCATGCCTCGTTCTCGGCTTCGGGGTGCTCGCCGAGGAAGTCCTGGAAGGCGACACAACCAAATTTGACCTGACCATTATGTCGGCCCTTCGCGCAGCCGATCCGGCCTACCCGATCGGTCCACCATGGCTTCAAGAAGCGGCCAGGGATGTGACCTCGGTCGGCAGCATGGTGTTTCTTTGCTTCGTGCTACTGGCAGCGGTTGTTTACCTGCTTCTGGTCCACAAGCGGGCTCTGGCCATTTGGATGGCGGTGGCGGTGGCCGGCGGCGAACTGCTTGGCACGATCCTCAAGCTGAGCTTCGACCGGCCCAGGCCGGAGATCCCTCATGTCACGCGAGTATTCACGGCAAGCTTCCCGAGTGGACATGCAATGCTTTCGGCGATCACGTTCCTGACCGTGGGCGCTCTCCTTTCACATGCAAGTCAGGATCTGCGCCTCAAAGTGTATTTCATGGCGCTCGCCGTGTTTCTGACGGTGGCCGTCGGCATAAGCCGGGTCTATCTCGCAGTCCACTATCCCACGGACGTGTTGGCAGGATGGTGCGTTGGCTCAGGCTGGGCGATCCTGTGCTGGATAGTCTCTTTATGGTTTCAGGAAAGGCCAAAGCGGGGGCCGAAGACTTGAAGGTTATGGCGCTCATCAACAAAAGGGCCGGCGCTGCGGCGCGCGAGGGCGACATCGAGAGAGCCGTGCGGGATGGGTTCGCCGAATGTGGCGTCGAGGCCGATGTGCGATTGGTAGAAGGGCGAGAAGTGGGAGAGCTCGCTCAGCGCCTTGTTTCCGAAAACAAGTCGAGTTCCGGTCATGGATCGATCTTAGTGGTGGGCGGCGGCGACGGCACTCTCGGCAGCGCCGCCTCCGCGCTGGCGGGGACGGATGTGGTGCTCGGTGTTCTTCCGCTCGGCACGTTAAACCACTTTGCCAAGGATTTGGGTGTGCCGCTCGACCTGACGGCGGCGATCGATACAATCGCGACGGGCAAGCCTGTCGCGGTCGATGTCGCCGAGGTCAACGGCCGAGTCTTTCTCAACAACTCATCGATCGGCATCTATCCCTTCTTTGTTGCAAAGCGTTCAGCCGAGCAGCGGCGCCGCGGGTTCGGCAAGCTTGCCGCCATCGGACCGGCCCTCATGAGAACATTGAGATTCGCCTCCTGGCAGGCTGTCCACGTCTCTGCCCAGGGCGCCCGCGAAAGACTGCGGACGCCCTGCGTGTTTGTTGGCAACAATTTCTACGACATCGCCGATCTTGGCCGCCGCCGCAGCCTGCCGTCGAAAGAGCTGTGCGTTTATGTCGTCAAGCAGCAGTCCTGGTTTGGACTGGCATTGCTTCCGTTCAAGATCGCGTTCGGCATGGTCGACGCCACACGAGATCTGGAAATCTATCGCACCAATTCGCTCCAAATCACATCGCATCGACGCGCCATGCTGATCTCTCTGGACGGCGAAGCCGTCAGTATAAACACGCCCCTGAATTTTCAGATTCGGCCAGCGACCCTGCAGGTCTTCGCACCTATCAATACGACCAAGATAGGTGGCCGCAGCTGAAAGCGGAGAAATTCAGTGAAGACCCTCGTCCACCTTTCGGATTTGCACTTCGGAAAGACAGAGAGCCACCTTGTGGACGCGATCGCGGCTGAGGTTCGTGCCGTCGACTCTGATTTACTCGTCGTGTCGGGGGATCTGACGCAGCGCGCCCGGAAAGACGAATTCCTGCAGGCGCGGGCCTTTCTTGATTCCCTTCCTGGCCCCCGTATCGTGGTGCCCGGCAATCACGACGTGCCGCTCTGGAATGTCTTCGCGCGTGCCATGACGCCTCTGTCGCGTTACAGGCGCTACATCGAGGCGGACACGGACCCGTTCTACGCCGATAGCGAAGTCGCTGTTGTCGGGATCAACACGGCACGATCCCTGACAATCAAGAACGGCAGGATCAACGTCCGCCAGCTCAAGGCGGCGACGGAAAAATTCGCATATATGTCCGATGACATTACCCGGATAGTGGTCACGCATCATCCTTTCGAAGGGCTGGATCTGGAAAGCGACGACGGCATCGTTGCCCGCGCGGATCTGGCAATGGATGCCTTCTCGCGCAGCGGCGTCGACATCATATTGTCTGGCCACCAGCATCTTCATCGCGCCGGTTCGAGCGCAAGGCGCTACCTTATCGACGGCTATGCGGCGCTGCTTGTTCAAGCAGGGACGGCGGTTTCTTCGCGGGTACGACAAGCTGCAAATTCGTTTAACATCATTCGCATCGAGCACCCGAGGATCTCTATCGAATGTCGGGCATGGCAGTCGTTGCAGTCCGGGTTCGAAACCTCAGCCAGTTATTCCTTTCGGCAAGGTTCAGGCGGATGGGAACCCGCTTGAATTGCGTTGGGAGAGAGCGTCTACATTTCCAGAATCTGCCGACGTACGGCTAAAGCTGAGATTCGATGGGGAGGTGCCTGACCAGGGCGGCCAGGATGCGGCGGAACCATGCTGCCTCGGGTTCGCGAGTATAGGTTTGCAGCCTGCCTTCATCGCTGCCATGCCAGCGAAGAACCTCGTTCTTCAATTCGAGCCGGTAGCTCGCTTCCGGCGCTATCTCCGATTTGAACCTATGCCGCAGTTCCGCGACCAGATTCTCGTCTTCAAAAAGCACTCCCATTTCCGAATTCAGGGATACGGACCGCGGATCGAAGTTAAAAGATCCGACGAAACCGATCCTGTTGTCGACGCTGAACGCTTTGGTGTGCAGGCTGGCACCCTTGGATCCAAATACGGAAATCTTGGGCTGCCGGCTAAAGGGTTGGAGCTCGAAAAGCTGCACGCCCATTCTCAGCAAGCGCTTGCGATAGTTGGCGTATGCCCCGTGGACCGCGGCGACATCGGTCGCGGCCAAGGAGTTGGTCAACACAGCGACCTGCACCCCGTCGTCGACGAGGTCGCCGAGGATTTTTGATCCCTTCTTGCCGGGGATAAAATACGGGGACACGATTTCAACACGCTTGCGCGCCGATTGAATGATTGGGAGCAACTCCTTCATCAGCCAACTGCGCGGTCTCCAGCCTCGGACCTTTTCCGGAGGGTCGGAGATCACGCGCACGCGCTCGACCCAATGTACGTTGCTGCTCGCCGATATGAACTCGGCGATGGAGCCCTTGTCCCTGATCCCGCTCAGAAGCGTCGACTCGGTTTTCTCCTCTCTTCCCTCGAAATAAGGGGCATGCGAGCCTGGAGCGGCTGCACCGAGTTCGGCTATTGGCTTCGCGTCCTGGCATACCCAGAAAGTTTGGAAGATCTGTGCGGTTTGCTGGACGGCGGGACCGAGAAGCAGCATGTCGAGGTCACGGAAATTCGTCTCCGCCGCGTCAAAATATGCATCGCCGACATTGCGCCCACCGACAATTGCGATGTTGTCGTCGGCAATCCACGCCTTGTTGTGCATCCGCCTTGTCAATGCAAAAAGCCGCAAGAGGACTTCCGCGCCGCGCATGAGGCCGCGCGCTCTGATGCCGCTCGGGTTGAACAATTTGAGTTCGATGTTTGGATGGTTGCTCAGCGCCAAATAGGCGGCATCGCTCTTGCGCGGATTGACGTCGTCGAGCAGCATTCTGACCCGTACGCCTCGCTGGGCCGCCCGGACAACTTCCTGCAAAAGCAAGCGCCCCGTGTGGTCGTCATGCCAGAGATAGTACATGAGATCGAGAGTGCGAGCCGCGCCCCTTGCCGCTAAAACACGCGCGGCGAACGCATCGTAATTGTCAGAAATCAGCAGCAGGCCGCTCTTACCTGCTTTGATTTTATCGGCCGATGTTTGCGTAATCGAGACGTCCATGAATTGACCGGTTTCGGAGGAGATCGAGGCGCCGTTTCATTAGGTCAAGAACCCGCGAGCGCCGATCTGGTTGCACGAGGGCCTTGAGCCTGCTGATAGTCGACGAAAGCTTGCGTTTAATATTCAGGTGGCTCGCCCATTTCGTTGCGCTGCTTCTTGTTCGAGCATGGCAAGCTTTTCGCGGATCTCCTCCGGCTCGGCATGCTCCAGGCCGACCACGTCGTTTCTGGTCTCCCTAAGCGAAACGACGATCTCATCGAGCTTGGCGTGAATGGCCGCGGTATCGCGATAGCCCTGTATCAGGACAACACCAGTGATCACGATGGCGGCCACCGAAAGGACATAAGTGACCGCGTTGGTTAGTCCGAATGGCACCAGCGCGGTGCACAATACCATTGCGACCATCATGACGTAGAAGCCTGGCGGTCGGGAAAGGAAGTCGGCCGTCATAAACAGGATCCGGTTCATCCTAGCGGCTCCATGATTGTGAAGCCGTGGCTCGTTCCTGCGCCAAACGCCGATGTGGATACAACCACACCATCATATCTTGGCCAGAGCGAATACGGCTATCAGCGCGGTCAGAGCCACGCAAATGGGAACAGCCAGGAGGAAACCGGCCTCTATGAAGCGAGTCTTTTTGTCATTGAACATCCAACCACCCGTCGCTGGCTAAATTGAAGTTGACGGGTTCGCTCGCCGCTAAAGCAGCGAGCAAACCGTTATCAGCGCAGGAAGGGACATAGCTGCGCGGATTTTGAAATGTGGACTGTCCAGGTTCAGCCAAGGGATATTCCGATGACGAGCAGGGATATGGCCAAGACGAAAACTGGCGCCAGCAACCAACGCGCTTGACCAACACTTCCGTCCATGAATTCTTTCCTTCAGTTCCGTGGCTGACAACTTCCGCGACAGATGACCGTTCCAAGCTGCACAGACGGCAAGACCATTGCGGAATTCGGCCGGACTTTGGTCCAACCGCCTCCTCCGACTGAAGTCCTCCCAGGGGAACGATTGCATCCACGCCAAGTTGGCAGCTGAGCTTCGACACCACCGATCGGAGCCAATCTCACGAGGAGTAAGATTATGAAATTGCATCTGTCTGCCGCAGCCCCGGCATTTCTTCTGCTCGCAGGCGTCGGCGTCGCGGCGGCCGAGGACATCATCATTCAGCCGGAGCAGGAAACGGTTATCCGTGAATATGTGAAGAAGCAGCCGCTTGCTTCGGTGAAGGTTCCCGGAGTGGAACTCAACATCGGCACGGCGCTGCCTGACACGGTCGAACTTCGCGAAGTTCCCAACGTCAAATACCGCTACGTCGTGATCGACAATCGTACCGTTCTGGTCGATCCGAGCACCCACAAGATCATCAAAATCTACGACTGACCGGCCTTGCCGGCCGAAGCCCGTCGCCTCTCCCGGCGACGGGTTTCAACTGACGGTCATAAGATGCAAGATCTCATCTTTGGAAACGCCTGCTGCAAAGCTGAGAACAAAGTTCACGGACGTGAACATTACTGGCGGCGACATGAAGGTGTTTCGAAAGGTCGCATCGGTGATGGCGGACCATCAAGGTCTGATTGACGGCGCCGACCTGATCGCCGCCTTTTTCTTAATGACGATTAGCCCATTCCTGGCCATTGGCTTAAGGTGATCCGGCCGCCAGCGCCCATGGCGTCGGGTTGGAACAAGGAAACGCCATGACTTCGACAGCAGCGCTGATCTGGTATCTGGTAATTGCCGGCCCGCAGGGCGGCATGGCGGTGTTGCCGAGCACTTTCGACAAGCGGGAACAATGCACGGCCGCCATTGCCGAATACCAGAAGCAGCCAACGTCGACGGGCTGGACCCTGCAGTGCGTCCCCAGCGCTTCACCATTCACAAACAATGGATCTGAATAGCGCAAGGCGGTCAAGGCCGGGCATAGCAAACACCTCCTTGGCGCGACCTCTCCTTAGGCCTTAGGATCGACGGCCGCTCCGAGCAGATTGATATGTTCGGTCGCAATTTTCAGCAGGGTTTCCGCAGTCTCTTGCGCTGTCCATCCCTGGGCCTCTGATTCAGCCACCAAGGCCGCGAACGCCGCTTCCAGGGCCACCTCACAGTTGACCGCCCGATCCGGACTTCCTTCCGGCAATATCGGTGGTTGAATGGTCTGGGACATGCGCGATCTCTTCCAAAAAAAGGAAGCCCGCGCCTTAGCGAAGAATGCGGGCCGATCAAGGTTTCTGGCCCGATCTTCAGCAGTGGCGCGAGGGAGCGTTGCCTGCCGCAGTCACCAACCCTCGGAAGTCACATATGTTCCAGACCAGCGGATCGAAAGTCGCACGCATCGACCGCTGCGAACCGTGCCGGGTCACTTGGGAAAATCAGGCAAGGGATGCTCGATAGCATTGAGGATCGTGCGGTAAAGACTGTCGACCTCTTCATCGATTTCGGCCGCTTGATCCCGAGCGCCTTGGCGTCCGCTATTAGCTTGTGCGTGAGTTCATCGACCAGGAGGACATCTGCCTTCATCGTCCTGGGGACATTGTTAGCGATCCATTGATCTAGAAAGTCGATTCCGCGTGCACTCATGGAGCGATAAGCTCGACCGCAAGGTTTAAGTTCCGCGTTTCCTCTAACGGCCCAACGGTCGCCTGGATGGCGAAACCAGCTCATCCTCATCGACGACGCCTGCCATGTAGTTGCCTATAATTCTGGAGGCGATTGCGTCACGCTCGTCGGGTGATTGATTTTCGAGCTTCAGCTGCTCGAACACCCGGCCCAGCAGAGCCATTTCGGCCGGATCAAAAATTCCAGCCTCAGTCGCCTTTCTCCGAATTGGCATCATTCTCCTCCCAATAACCCTGCAAGGAAGCGTGCCGCAAAACCTTTTCGCCACGCAAGTGTTTCACCAGAACATTCGCCCGCTGGTCCGCCAGTGTTGCATTGTGGGTCCCACGCGACGATGGCGAAGCTCGGTCGACGCACGGGCAAATTGGGATTGCGCCCAGTCGCAGCATGAGCCGACATGACCCTCGCAGTTCACCAAACAAATTTGCGCTTCAGGATGCCGAAACCAGGTCCGGTTGCCTCATAGCTCCTCCCTCCTATGGACCGCTCCCCTG
This sequence comes from Mesorhizobium japonicum MAFF 303099, assembly GCF_000009625.1. NCBI lineage: Bacteria > Pseudomonadati > Pseudomonadota > Alphaproteobacteria > Hyphomicrobiales > Phyllobacteriaceae > Mesorhizobium > Mesorhizobium japonicum. Next base: position 6,645,582 of record NC_002678.2, on the reverse strand, counting down.
TAGAGCAACTCACGCACCGCTCGTATGTTCATAACTCACAGTCATTCCTGCCTGCCTTTGACTTCCCGTCAACCTAGCTGTCCGAAAGGCGCGTCGGTTGGATGGGCCGCTTCAACATCCTGACGTCGCTTTTTGGCTTTCATGCCGGAACCAGTCGGCAAGCGTGAAGTTCCTCCTGTGCCTTGATTGAGAAGGCAACAAACCAGGAGAAGAGGACGCACGTCGCGCTTACCAAGCTCGCGGAGTCGGCGGTCAACGTTCAGCAGATGCGGCTTAACGGGTTCATCGCGTTGTAGAAGCCTCTGTCAATTGTTCGCCAGGCTCATCCGAACAATCAACGCATCGGCGTCTCAGGGCGCGAACAGGAGTATGACATGGGCTTTTTCAGCAGATTCTTCTCCGGCCTGGGTCGCAAGGCGCCAGCCGACAAATCGAGTGGAGACATGCGCAAGGCAACCGGCGCCGGCCCAGCTATCGCGGCTCATTCCAAGGACGCCAAGACGTCGGCGGCGACCGGTCAAAATCCAGCGGCGGCAAAGAAGAAGTCAGCCAACTGACCGCAGATGTTTCACGCGCCGAAAAAGTGAGCCGTTCGGTTGACGATCTGATCGGTAGCTTCCTTGAGCACCGCCTCGATGTGAGATCGGCTTCACTCAACGCTTTCAACTTTTTATCCTCTGATGGGCTCTTGTTCGAACGTCGATTGATGCGCGCCTGCCGAAAATCATTCTGCAGCCCGACGACGTGGTCGCTCTTTGAGGCGTAGCGGGAACAGCTTTGCCGCTCACCACGTTGAGGACGTGAGTCAGGGCATGAGGAGGCGAATTGGTGGAACGCAACCCAGGCCCGGGTCGTGGCAGCGCACTGGTCGCTCGCAATAGAGTTCTGGCCGAATGTGGCGCAAAGTGAGGACAGCACCCGGCGTGAATGCGTCGTTGATCGACGGAGAAGCCGCAAGTCGCGCTGCATCAACAACGGAAGACAGCAAGGCAGCTCTGAGATCGGAAGATGGCGATCGCGGCCGCGACGCGGCATGGCCGTCCCAGATACCCGCGCTTGGCTGGAAAGATATTTTCTGGCGCCTATTGGAGGAATTCAACAAGGACCGGGTTCTGCTCGTCGCGGCCGGTGCCACGTTCTACTTGCTGCTGGCGCTCTTCCCGGCTTTGGCTGCGTTTATTTCAATTTATGGCTTTGTCGCGGACCCGGTTACGGTTGCGGACCATGTCGCATATCTCGGCGGATTGCTTCCGTCAGGGGGGCTGGACCTCATTCGAGGTCAGCTGCAAGCCTTGGCCATGCAGAAGCCCGGTGCTCTTGGCATAGGCTTCTTCATCGGCCTTGGTATCGCACTGTGGAGTTCCAACAGCGGCATGAAGGCCCTCTTTGATGCGATGAACATCGCCTATGAGGAACGGGAGAAACGCAGCTTCATCACGCTCAACCTGATGTCGATCCTGTTCACCGTCGGAGCGTTGCTTATCGGCATCGTGCTGCTCCTGACCGTGGGCGTCGTTCCCGCACTTTTGCGCTATTTCTATCTTGATGCGTGGACGGAGACGCTTGTCGCAGTATCCCGGTGGCCGATCCTGGTCGCCGCGATGCTTACCGGAATATCCCTGCTTTATCGCTTCGGACCGAGCCGCGAGCGCGCCAAGTGGCGTTGGCTGAGTTCGGGCGCCTTGATAGCGACCGCAGCATGGATCGCAGCGTCGTGGCTGTTCTCGTTCTATCTGCAGCATTTTGCCAACTACAACGCCACCTACGGGTCGCTCGGCGCTGTTGTCGGTTTGATGATGTGGACGTGGATTTCCGTCATCATCCTCATTGCTGGCGCAGCCATCAATGCCGAGATGGAGCACCAGACAGCGGTGGACTCGACCACCGGCCCTCCACTGCCCATGGGCAAGCGGGGTGCCGTGGTAGCGGACACTTTGGGCAAAACCGCAGACTGACTATCTAACGAACACGCACTGTCAGCGAGAATGCGTGTTCGGGTCCTGTCAGCGCGCCTGGTCTGCTGGGGTCACCTGAGACAACGTGCGTTCAAGGAAAAATTGAACAGCGATGTCGATACCGCGTCTGCTTTCATGCGGCGCCCGCTGCCCTACCCCTTGCCGTGCAACCAAAACCGAGTTGCGCCGTTTTGTCCGGTTCGATATTTCGGGGGATATCTTGGGACCATCCAGCAAGGACAGGGCGAGCGCCGCGTTTCGCAGCGCCGGAGAAATGGCTGAGCGTATCGGCTCGTTTGGTTGGAGCGCTACATCTATCGGGCCGGTCTCTTCATGGCCCACAGAGCTGAAGACACTCGTCGATCTCATTCTAGGCTCTGCACAACCTATGTTCGTCGTCTGGGGCCAGGACCGCATCTGGCTCTACAACGATGCCTTCATCCCTATCCTTGGCCGCAAGCACCCGACCGCTCTCGGCCTGCCCAGCCAACAGGTCTGGGCAGAGGCATGGGAGACGATCGGCCCGATGTTTGATCTGGTTTACCAGGGCCAATCTGTACATATGGACGACATTGAGATCCGAATCGACAAGCACGGTGCGCCGGAAGAGACCCATTTCGCCTTCTCCTACAACCCCATCACGCAGCCGGAGACTGGGACGACCGGCGGTCTGTTTGGCGTCTGCACGGAAACCACGGATCGATTTCTGGCCGAAAAGCGCGAACGCCTCGCCGCTGAACGTCAGATCCACCTATTCGAACAGGCGCCAGGGTTCATCATTATCATGCGCGGTCGCGACCATGTCGTTGAATTCGTGAATGACGCCCATCGCCAGGTTTTCAACAGCGGTGATTGGCTGTCTAAGCGTATTCGGGATGCCGTTCCCAGCCTGGAGGGACAAGGTTTTTTTGAACGCCTCGATGAGGTCTTCAGAAGTGGTACGACGTTTGAAGCGCAGGGCCTTCCGGTCCGATTTCGCCGCTCGGCGGATAGTCCCGAGGAGACGCGCCACCTGACGTTTATCTACGCTCCCCTCTACGACGGCGGGAACCTCATCACAGGGATATTCTGCGAAGGGTTTGACGTCACCGAGACATTTCGTGCGAGAAAGCGGAGTGCTGCGCTCGCTGAGCTTGGGGACCTCGTGCGGCTGGTCGAAGACCCTGACGACCTGGCCTACGCCGCAGCCGAAATCATTGGGCGGGAACTGGATGTAAGCCGGGCCGGATATGGAACGATCGATCTCGCGAACGAGACCATCTCCATCGAACGCGACTGGAACGCCCCCGGAATCAAGAGTTTGGCCGGGGTGCTGCATTTCCGCGACTACGGCACGTATATCGATGACCTGAAGCGCGGCATCACTGTTGTCCTTGAGGACGCTGACACAGATCCGCGGACAAGCCAGAACCCAGAGGCACTGAAAGCGATCAGCGCTCAATCCCTGATCAACATGCCGGTCACCGAACGGGCTGGCTTTGTGGCCCTGCTCTACCTCAATCACAACAGGCCCAGATCCTGGTCGACAGAAGAGATCGAATTCGTTCGCGAGATGGCGGAGCGAACGCGTACCGCAGTCGAACGACGGCGCGCGCAGGCGGAGTTGCGACAGAATGAAGCTCGCTTGCGCTTTCTCGACGCACTGGGGAAAGAAACTTCGAAAAGTTCGGACGCGGACGCGGTGCTCGAGATTACGACTAGGATGCTTGGCGAGTATCTCGGCGTCGCAATCTGTGCCTATGCCGATATGGAGCCTGACCAGGACCACTTCACGATCCGGGGAGACTGGCACCGGCAAGGGTCTTCGAGCATCGTCGGCTACTACAGTCTTCGGGATTTTGGCCAGCTCGCCGTGGGCAAGCTCCATGAGGGCCTGCCTCTGATCATCAACGACAATCACGTCGAGTTGCCGCTCGAAGAAGCCGCGACATTCCAGGACATCGGCATCGCTGCAACCATCTGCATGCCCCTTGTCAAGGAGGGACGCCTGACCGCGCTGATGGCGATCCACGACAGCGCTCCGCGGGTCTGGACTCAGAATGAGCTTGCACTTCTCACAGAGGTAACGGAGCGGTCGTGGGCGCATATAGAAAGGGTGAGGTCGGATCAGAGCGCTGCCGAGACCGCGGAACGCTTGAGCCTGGCTACCCAGGCGGCCGCAATCGGCATCTGGGATTACGACCCGGTCGCTGACCATTTGCGGTGGGACGCACAATGCCGGGCGTTGTTCGGCATTACGTCGGACGATGAGGTTACCTATGAGGGCTCCTTCATCGCCGGCCTCCATCCAGATGACCGTATCCGGGCAGATGAGGCGGTCCGGCGAGCAATCGCTCCAGACAGTCTTGAAGGATTTAACATCGAGTACCGAACAATTGGCCTGGAGGACAGGATAGAGCGTTGGGTGGCGGCGAGCGGCCATGCCATTTTCGAAGCCAGCAAGGCCGTTCGATTTATCGGCACGGTTATCGACATTTCGGATCGCAAAAAAGCAGAGCGCCATCTCAAGATCATGAACGATACCGGCGCGGCGGTCGCGGCGGAACTCGATCTCGACAAGATCGTGCAAATCACCACCGATGCCGGCGTCCAGCTTTCCGGAGCCCAGTTTGGGGCTTTCTTCTACAACGTGCTCGACGCTCAGGGCGGCAGCTACATGCTCTATGCCCTGGCAGGCGCTCCGCGCTCGGCCTTCCAGAATTACCCCATGCCACGTGCGACCGCGGTGTTCGAACCGACTTTCCTTGGGAAAGGCGTCGTTCGGTCGGACGATATCCTCAAGGATCGGCGGTACGGCAAGAATGCGCCGCACAAGGGCATGCCGGAAGGCCATGTCCCGGTTCGCTCCTATCTGGCCGTGCCAGTCGTGTCGAACTCCGGCGAAGTTCTAGGCGGTTTGTTCTTCGGACACGCGGAGACCGGCAAGTTTGGTCCTGAACACGAAAGTGCCCTTCTGGGCATCGCCGGCCATGCCGCAACCGCGATCGACAATGCCCGCCTCTTCCAGTCAGCCGAACGCGAGCTGTCTGAAAGGCGGCGTGCCGAGGCCGCACTGCAGACGCTTAACTCCACGCTGGAACAACGCGTCATCGACGAAGTGGCGGAACGCTCGAAGGCAGAGGAACAGCTGCGGCAGGTTCAAAAGATGGATGCGGTCGGTCAGTTAACAGGTGGCATCGCGCACGACTTCAACAACATGCTTGCCGTCATCATCGGTGGGCTCAATCTGCTTCAGCGCAAATTGTCCAAAGGTGAGACAGACGTCGGTCGGTTTGTCGAAGGCGCCATGGATGGGGCCCACCGCGCCGCCGCCCTCACCCAGCGGCTGCTGGCCTTCTCACGACAACAACCGCTCAAGCCGGAGCCTATCAACGCCAACCGCCTGGTCGGCGGAATGACCGAGCTGTTGATGCGCACACTTGGGGAAACGATCAAGGTCGAGACGGCGTTCGGAGCCGGCCTCTGGCAGGTCAAGGCCGATCCCAGTCAGCTTGAAAGTGCCCTGCTCAACCTGTCGGTCAACGCACGCGACGCCATGCCCAACGGCGGTAAGCTGACCATCGAGACGTCGAACGCCTATGTCGATGAGCGATACGCTCGTGAGTCCGCCATTGCGGCCGGACAATTCGTGCTGGTTGCAGTAACCGATACCGGCACGGGTATGACCCCGGACGTCCTCGCCAAGGCCTTCGATCCCTTCTACACGACCAAGGGCGTTGGCAAGGGCACCGGGCTTGGCCTGAGCCAGGTTTACGGTTTTGTCCGGCAATCGGGCGGCAACGTGAGAATATACTCCGAGCCAGGCGTTGGCACGACGATCAAGATCTATCTGCCACGGCATTATGGCGGCACCGAGCAGAATTCTCCCGAGCTCAAATCAAGGTCGATAGATGGCGGCGTGCCAAGCGAAATCGTCATGGTGGTTGAAGACGAGGATCGCGTCCGCGCAGTATCGGCCGAAGCATTGCGCGAACTTGGCTATTCGGTCGTCGAAGCCAGTGGTCCTAACGAAGCGATCAAGATGATTGAAGCTGGACAGCAATTGTCCCTGCTCTTCACCGACGTTGTTATGCCGGAGATGTCCGGACGTCAGTTGGTGGATATCTTGCGCAGGGGCAACCCCAAGCTCAAGGTTCTCTACACCACGGGCTACACGCGCAACGCCATCGTTCACAACGGAATCCTCGATCCTGTAACGCAGCTTTTGCCTAAGCCTTTCAGCCTTGAAGACCTTGCCGAAAAGGTGAGGACGATTCTCGACGATCCTTCATAGTGCTCACCAGCCGAGCAGATCTCGAAGCTTGACGCGCTCGGCGCTTCCATCGCCGCCGGCGATCTCCCATTGCCCGAACAGTGTCGGATCGTGACCGAGGAAACCTGGAAGCTGAGCCAGCTTCTGGAATGTTTGCACAACAGCTTTGATGTCTTGCCACGGGCCCTTCAAGATCTCTGCCAGGCGGTCCTCGTTTCCATCAACCAGTGATCTGGCACTCGGCGTCGGGGGTGCCGCGAAGGCGTTCCTGCCTAATGTTGCAATATTTGAGTGGCGGGAATTGCGTGTGTGACTCGGATATAAAAGGGTACGTGGCGGCTCTCCAACGGTTTCTGCTGAAACGGTGATCCAAACTGATTGCCCGCACTTCGGTGAGGGAATCGACAGGAGACTTTGTCTCGGCACAGTTACCGCAGACGGACTTTCGACGCTGCTGTTCATAAGTCAGCTTGTTCAGAGGCCTCCTTCAGAGGCCTCCGCGTTTTGGCTCTCCATCATGAGCATCCAAAGTTCGGCAAGAACAGCCTGCGCACGCTTTTCATGTCGGAACCAAAGCGATCGCACAATGTTAAGCTGGCGAAGGGCCGTCTTAATTACTTGAGGATCTTAAATGAAAGCCGTCATGCTTGGTACTTTGGCACTGTGCCTTCTCGTACCGTCCGTGGCCTCGGCCGACGCGATCGTAGTCCAGACTCATCGACATCACCGACACCATCACTGGAACAATGACCGCGTGGTTGTCTACCGTGAAGGACATCGTCTCCATCACCGCCGCCATGGGGATATTGCATTCTACGACCACGGCCGCCGTCATCACCGCTCCGACGCCGTCATTATCCGAGGGCCGATGGATAGATCGCACCATCGTCACCGCCACGTTGTCATTCAGCAGGACGACAACAACGGATATTGACCGAAGCCTTTTGGCCCGGCTCTCAAATTAGAGCCGGGCATCACGCACTACGATTTAGTGAGTGGAGCGGCCGCGAAAGCAGCACGAATCCGACTCCATGGCGCTGGTCACCATGTTCTTCGCCGGGAGCTTGGGTGCGCAACAGGGTGGCGGTTCATATAGGCGGCGGTTGCTCGCGGAACGGTCCGAGAGCCATCCAGCTGTCTTCGGCACGCCAGCGAAGCCGGGCATTGTATCGCAATCGGCAAGACCAGATTTGCGCTGGAGTTGCCAAGACCGCTTCTGACTAGAAGGCCCCATCTGTTTCGATCAAGCAGCCGCTTGAAGTTGGATACGTGAATGGAAAAGATCAGGAGATTGCTGGCTTTCTGCTTTGTGGTCTTCAGCGCTAGCGCGATAAATTTCGAACTTACCCCTGCGGTCTCGGCCGCGCCTGTAGATGCGGTTGCGATTGCCGACCACTTCTCATCCGTAAAGTCCATGTCCGGGAACTTCGTCCAGTCTGACCCAAGAGGAGAAAAGACCAGCGGTAGATTTTTTCTCCAACGCCCGGGAAAAATTCGGTTCAATTATACGGGCCAATCAGGGATCAGCTTAATCGCAGATGGACAATCCGTCGTAATCTATAACAAAAAGCTGAAGACATCGCGCCTCTATGCTCTTTCGAAGACGCCGCTCAAGCTTCTACTGGACGACAAGGTCGAATTCTCTGGCAATCGCCTCAAAGGCATCAAAGACGATGGCGCCCAGGTTACCATCAAGCTGGCCGACAAGTCGGCCTTCGGAAACTCGAACATCACTATGGTCTTCGATAGGAAATCACTCGATCTGCGCAGATGGAGCATCACTGACGAAAGAGGACAGAGTACGACAGTCACTCTCTCGAATGTGAGGGAAGGCGTTCGTGCCCCTCCAGGCACCTTCATGATCGACTACGCTGCAAATCGTGCATTCAACACCACAACGAAATAGCTGCTAGTCTTTTGCGCTTGTCACTCCACCTCGATCGAGGAGAGGCCCGCCGAAATCGCTCGACAGCCAGTCAATGGAACGAAAAGCGGGCGTCGGCAACCTGCCCCATCGCAATACGGAAGAGCAATGGTAACGGCATCTGACGTCGAGTTTCCCTTACCCTTGAACACGCAGCCTATGGAGGCGCGCACGGCGGAGGCGTTGCCGCGAGAAGACGGTCTCTGGCAGTACGAACCGAAATGGGATGGCTTCCGCTGCCTCGGCTTCAAGAGCGGCAAGGCTGTCGACCTCAGGGCAAAATCCGGCAAACCGCTTGGTCGCTATTTTCCCGAACTGATGGCGGCCTTGAGCGCGCTTGCGGCAACCGAATTCGTCATCGACGGTGAAATCATAGTGGAGATCGAGGACCGTGCCTCTTTCGACGCGCTGCAGATGCGGCTTCATCCCGCAGAGAGCCGCATCCGCAAGCTCAGTCGAGAAACTCCCGCCCAGCTGGTCGTCTTCGACATGCTTGTGGCCCCGGGAGGTCGGCTGCTGGTCGAACTGCCATTGCACGATCGGCGCGCAGAAGCTGAAGACTTGGTTGCCAAGGCAAAGACCAAGACCTTGCGGCTTTCGCCGGCCACCACGAGCCTGGCGACGGCGGACAAGTGGTTGAAGGGTGCTGGTACCGGCGGTGCCACGGACGGCGTCGTGGCCAAGTTGCTCAACGATCCCTACAAGCCGGGCGAACGCGCGATGGTGAAGGTAAAGCCCCTGCGCACGGCCGACTGCGTAGTGGGTGGGTTCCGCTATCAAAAGGGCAAACGACAGGTTGGATCGCTGCTGCTCGGGCTATACAATGGCGATGGTCTGCTCGACCATGTCGGCTTCACATCAACCATCGCCAATGACGAGCGTGCGGTGCTGACGCAAAGGCTGGGACATCTGCTTGGCGGATCCGGCTTTACCGGCAAGGCGCCGGGCGGCCCGAGCCGCTGGAGCAGCGAGCGTAGTGGCGAATGGGAGCCGGTCAGACCGGAGCTGGTCGTGGAGGTTCGCTTCGACCAGGTCACCGGCAACCGCTTCCGGCATGGAACGAAGCTCTTGCGCTGGCGCCCGGACAAGGAGCCACGCCAATGTACGTTTGGGCAGATAGAATAGTCGAAGCCTACTCGTGCGCCGGGTGCACTATCGATTTGGCTGATCTTCGCGCATGGCGTTATAGAGAAGAAGGCCCGCCGCTAATGACACGGCAGCGCCGACCATATCGCTGCCCGTCAGCCCTAAATAATAAACGAAAGCGAATGTCAGCTCGGCCATGGGTTCCACCAAAAGGGTTCTCCGAGACAACCCTTAAGGATCGCTAATGTTCCAATCGTTTGAGTCGAGGTCACCGCCGTCGAAAACGGCAGCCATCGCTTGCGCGAGGGCCGCTGGTGGCTCGTTCCGTTCTGGGCAAAGGAAATGCCCAAGGCGGCCATGTTCAACGCCAGGATTGAAGGCATCGACACCGCGCCGGCCTTCCGGGATGCCTTCAAGTCGAAACGATGCTTGATCCCGGCTGACGGCTTCTTTGAGTGGACGATCTCGCCGGCCGACGGCAAGAAAGATCCCTGGCACATCTACCTCCCCGGCCACGCTCCTTTTTCGTTTGCCGGGCTTTGGGCCCACAACTCAAATCTCGACATCACGAGTTGCACCATCATCACCGAGCCGGCCTGCGAGCCGATGAAAAACCTGCACGAGGTCATTCTCGCCCAGGCCTATTACGACGCCTGGCTCGACCGGGCGACGCCGAAGGAATACCTGAAAGACATCCTCAGCCACGCGACGGCCAGTTGCAGTTCAACCGAGTTGGCCGCGACGTCAATTCGACCGTCGTCAACAAGCAACCGAATGACCACCCTGCCCTGGTCCGACCGATAAATCCGCTATGAGCGACGAACCAATCAAGCTTGCCGAAGGCATGATGGTGTCACTGAAGCGGCTGATCGCGGCGGACAACATGACCCAGAGAGAGAACGCCAGGACGGAAACACAGCTTGTCATTGCGCGCGCCATGATGCGCGCCGGGAAGCCTTTATAGCTGGGGATTGTAGGTACGGCACCAGCCGCAGTCACTCGAAGGCGGACCTGGGGCCCGCCTTCGACGTCCGGCCTAGGTTCAGCCGCCCATCTTCTTTGCCATGGCGCAGAAATCTGCGTACGACTTGTTGAGCGTGGTATCGCCGCAATCTTTCAACACCGCTTTCTGTGTTCATCAAGTTTCATAGCCGTCCTGCTCTAAGACCGCCGCTGGGGTGATCGCCTTCAGCCGCTGCGGCGATCCGGCCAGTGGCGAATATGAGGACGCCCGGGTGTTCTGTTCCTACGGGTCGTTGCCCGTATTGGAGGTCGAGACCGCTATCGCCTGCTAGGCAAGTGCGATCGAAACCGCCACGCGAGCTTGTTGTGTTCAAGCCGACTCGGAAAAATACGACCCCCACCCCTGGAACCAATATCCACACGGGCTGTTGAGCTGTGCTGGTACAAATGTTCCGCGGTACATTTCCACCCGATTGGCGTGCTCGACACACGAAGTCAAAGCGAGAAGCCGCCTGTGGGAAACAATATGAAATTCGTTAAGGTTGCAGCGCCGTTGGCATTGTTTTGCGCGCTTGGTGTCAGCCCGGCGTTCGCTGTATGCAATATCTCCGATGCGAAACTCGAGGAGGCCGTGCTCAAGAGCCCTGAGTTGCGCAAGCCAGAAAACCGATACCTGGTCCATGACCTGCGCACCTTGAGGGATGCGGCGTTCGTTCTATGGACATACGGTTTGCACGACGATTGCGAGCGCGTGCTCGCCAATATCCGCCAACTGATCGCCGCGCCGTCAATGGCCAAGCTCGCGGGTAATGATGAGGATCTTGCCGATGAGCAATTGGCAGCAGGCGAACCTAAGCAGCATGAAGGTGGGGATATCCAGGGCAATCGTGACGCCCCAGACGCCCGCCCGCTCATCAATCTCGACGACCTTGGACCTGGCCTTCGCGTCGACGAGATCGTCGGCTCCGAGGTCCGCAGCTCGGATGACAAGATCGTTGGCGAAGTTCGAAATGTCGTGATTGGCACGAAGGACCGATGGGACTACGCAGTCGTTGCCTCCGGTGGGTTCTTTATCGCCGGGAAGGACAGCATCGTCGTCCCGCTACGTTATCTTCAAGTGAACGAGGAGCGGACAAGCTTCTACCTCCGCATCTCCAGCGCCGATGTCAAAGCCGTGCCGTTGATGCCCGACCAGAAATATCTGTGGCTTGCGGATGAAGCGTGGCGAGCGAAGAACGATGCGATCTTCCAGAAGTTGATCCCGGACCCGGTTCGCTCTGGAACCCCGTCGGTCCCACAAGCCAATACCGACTCCAAGTGAAAGATCGAGCCAAGCCAGCTCGTTCCCTGGCGGTCGAGACCGCGATCACGTGTTAGGCGAACGCACGAGCCTTCACGCGCACTTCTTGCGTTCAGCTACCTCGCGCAACCGCCGCGTCGCCCAGTTCCTTCCCAGTGAGATATTGCGGCGCATTGAGCAGCGACGTTGCCGGCGGAGCGACGACGGTGCTGACATAGGTTCCCGACCACATGGCCTTTTGCAGGCTGGGGGCCAGCGCCGCCGGGTCGACCGGAGACACAACGATCCCGCCCACCCGCTCGGCGCGCAGCGCCTCGACGTCCGAGATCATCTTGGCGCTGTCATTGGCGGCGAGGGGCGACACGATATTCCAGATGGTTGTCCTTGGCCGCCTGAGCCAGGCCATGATCGACACCCTCGATGAACTCACGCTTGTTGTCCTTGGCGAAGGCCAGGATCGGCTTGAGGTCGGCCGGCTTGGAGCAGCGCGGCGCCGTTGGAACGAATGGCTGTAGAACCGTCGGAACGGTAATGCCGGGTGACCCCTCGGCCGAAGAGGCGACGTTGGTCGCGAGCAGCAGAGCAGCGATCGGCAGCACCTGCCGCATGGCGGAGGTGCCACACGCCTCACGTTGCGAAATCAGGCCGCCTGTTGCCACCGGGTTACAGCGCCGATCGAGGGTCTGAGATACGAGTGACTGCAGCGCTTGAGTTTTCTGGATTGTTGGCGGGGGCCATCCCGGGAAGCCGCGTAGTACGAGGAAAAAAGCCCGTCGGCTTCGGTCGGCGGGTTTTTCTTTGCTGCTTTGTCCGAATGGGGGGAAACGGCCAGTCCGCTATCGGGGCGAGCACGGCGTATAGCTGCCATTCGGCAGACGGGGCGTTCATCAATAAAGTGCGGCGAGGAACCCATGACGGAGGCTCCAGATATCCGGGCCGCCAATTGTAGGGAAGCGCTTATAGCGGCGATATTTCCGACGAGCGGACGCATTTCTACAGCGGCCCTGCCGCGATTCACCCTCCAGCACGGCGATGTCGAGTGGGCAGAGGGGGTGATAACACGATGTCTTCCTGCTGCTGGAGCAGGCTCCCCTTTTCGGCCAGTCGCTTGCGCCTCTGTTCGCGGAAGGCTGTCATGCCACAGCGGGTGATGCCATAGAACAACAGGCCAAAAACCAGCCCGAGTGGCACCGCACCGCACAGCATGGGCTTTAAGACCGGTGCCCACAGTTGCGAAATTGAAAGGGTCTGCAACATCTCACTCAGATGGGCCGGCCGTTCGTCACTTTGCATGTGGCCATGCAACATAATCTTGCCGGTCTCCCAAGTCGCTCCCACAACAAACGGGAGGGTCAGCGGATTGCCAAAGACAAATGTTCCTAGCCCTGCCGCCACCATGTTTCCTGAAATCAGCCAGCACACGATGGCGGCAATGGCGAAATGGGACCCTAGTGGAAAGAAAGACGCGAAAACCCCAGCCGCCACCCCCGCCGCGACGGCCGTTGGAGTGGCGTTCAGCCGGAGGATACGCTTTGAAACATACTGAAACGATCGCGAGAAGGAGCGGCGCGGCCACATATAAATGCGCAATCGCTCGAAGAGACCATCAGGATTTCGGCGTCTAAAGAGCACTCTCTTGCCCACTTCAAACGCGGTCGGTTGAACGGATGGACCTCGTCTCTGAAAAAACGCAGCCTGTGCTGCTTTGTTCCGAATATGCTGATCAACCGGTTGTCCGAAAGCGCAAGTGCGGATAGTCGGGCAACAGTTGGAAAAACCCAGGCTGAGAACCCGGCATAGTTTTGTACCGAGTTGAATGGGTAGAGCGTCTGGTTATCGGCATTCCGCCAATCCGCCCCTACTTCGGGCGCCCCTTTTTTCGGCTCCCGCGGAGGCCAGCGGATCCGTGACATCTGTCTTTGAAATAATGATCGCGACTCCGAGCAGACCTCCGAAAATTGGAAGCCCTTCTATGCAGTTGGCGTGGGCGCGGGCTAACCTCTGCATAAAAGGGGAAAGCGGCCAGTTGCAGTTCAACCGCGTCGGGCGCGACGTCAATTCGACCGTAAGCGCTTACAGTATCCCTGTTGCAATCCGGTCAAGCCGGCTGCCCTCCCGGTAGAGTATGGACACCAGCCCAGCGGCGCAGATGCCCATGAGCGCTCCGCCAAGGACGTCCGTCATATAATGGGTTCCGACGTAAACCCGTGACCATGCCACCAACACCGCAATCGAGCCGAAGACGAGGGCACGTCCGGGCAAGGCTTGTAACGCGAAAGCGGCAACGATCGCGAAGGCGGCCGTCGCGTGATCCGAAGGAAACGACCAGTCGGCACTTGTAGGGATGATGAGATGGGTGATGCCCGCCTCATACGGGCGCATGCGGTGTACAAAAAGCAGGATGATCTGGTTGGCGCCAAGCCCGATCAAGAATGACAGTCCCGCTACGATCGTCGCATGGCGAACATGCACCCGATCCGTCTTGCTCCACCATTGAAGGGCTACGCAGGCGATGAGAAGCGGAACACCAAACGTCGTCACTCCGACCATCATCTTGTCCAGCGCAGTGTTGGTTCCCGCTGCCGCGTTGATCCATTGCGTAATCGCCACGTCCATGAAATTGCCTTATCGTTGTCTGCTATCAATCAGGAGACCCATGAACGAGCATCGCGTCCATCAGATTTTCGAGGTTAGCCTGCTGCTCAAGGGTGCACACGCGCTCATTGAATGCGTAGGCGGTATCGTTCTGGCGTTCGTCAGCACCGACACGATCGTTTCCCTGGCCAACAGCCTGACACAGGACGAGCTGGTTGAGGATCCCCATGACTTCATCGCCAGCCATCTGATGATGCTGGCCAGCAACTTCTCCGTCACCACTCAGCATTTTTATGCATTCTATCTTCTCAGTCACGGGATCGTAAAACTCGCCCTCGTCGTCGCTTTGCTGAAAAACCAGCTATGGGCATACCCGGCCTCCTTGATCGTCCTGGGGTTGTTTATTGCCTATCAGATGTATCGGCTCAGCTATACGGGGTCTATGGGGTTGATCATTCTCACCGTCTTCGACCTGTTCGTTATGGTGTTGATCTGGCACGAATACCGCCTTGTTAGACTTCACAAATTGGCTGCCTTGGCGGAAGAACTGGACAGGGATCGTCCGCAGGGATGATCGACGGCGCTATGTGCAAACTGCTCGCCCTATCCCCTTAGGCAAGTGCCGGCAGGGCACGTTGGTTAGCCGCCATTGTGGGTGCCGACGATGCCTGACTCGCCGAGCTTGGTCAGTGGCACGAAGGACAAAGTCCCGCCTTGATAGATATCCGAACGCGCGACAGTGAAGCTGCCGTCCGCTGCCTGTTTCTTGGTGACCTTCAGCATGTGCTGGGCGCCGGGCGGTCCCACAGGAATGACCATGAGGCCGTTGGGTCGCAGCTGCTGTAGAAGGGGTGGCGGGATGTGATCGATGCCACAGGTGACGATGATCCTGTCGAACGGCGCCTCTTCCTTCAGGCCGTAATAGCCGTCACCCGTATGGGTCGAGATATGTTGGCATAGGCGCGTGCGACGTTTGCCTTGGTGACGAATCGTTCGCGCGGGGTCAGCAAATAGGCGCGCTTGTTACGATCGTCCCACACGTCTTTGTGGGCAATCAGCTGTTCGAAACGGTCCCAGCGCTGACCCAGGAAAGTGGCCGTCTCACCTCGGTTCTTCTGCATCCATTGAATGTAGTCAACCTTGCTCGTCAACGGAGGGCCATCGGTCAGAGGCACCTGGACCTTGGCCTCGGCGCTGGCCGAGAAAGCCGCGGAGACTAGCCCTCCGGCACCACAGAGCATCAATTCGCGTCGGCTAAGAACCACGGCGCATGCCCTTTCCTAAGCTCTACGGCCTCAGGATGTTGCGGCCGCCGAGAGCTACAAGCTTAGCTTGGGGCGCTTTGGGCTGGATTGCCGGGAATATACAAAACCCGACCTCGTCTTGGCCCCGCACTGCGGGCTGGAGTGCATTTGCAATCTTTGCATGGGGTTGATCCTCAATTTGGTTGGTAGCCCCTCCCCCCACCTGCGAGGCAGCATTGACAGTCCCAACTACGGCCTGGCCCGCCAGCATGGACGTGGACATGCTCGACCGTGACTTTCTGCTGGCCCTTGCCGCGATGGCGGTTGAGGGCTTCGAGCAGCGTCTCGCCTCGCACGGCCAGTTCATCGTCGATTTATGGCGTCGTGGTCGTGAACCCGCACTGCTTCTGTTCCATCCCGATCTGCTTGGTGATGCGGATGGCGTTCTGTGCGTAGGCCTCCGTCACGGTACCGCTGTTCACGGTCTTGTCCTTCAGCGGACTGACGGCTGCGCAGAGGTGGAAGACATGCTCTGTCTCGGACTTAGCGGCGCCGTTTTCCGGCGCGATCCAATAGACGATATCCTGGCCATTGGGGTGTGCCGAGTCCTTCGTCGCAGCAGCCACCGTGGTGGAGTCGGTGGCGATCGCCTGAGCCTGGGCAGCGACCTCGGGCGAACAGGCTGTGGTCGGCTCGCCCGCCTTGATCTGTGCCGCACACTGGTTCATGTCCTGCGTGTACTGCTCGACCGATGGGGGTTGGAAGCTGATCCCGATCACTGTCGCCAGCACCGCTAGCACAGCGCCGACGGCGCCGGCAACCTTCTTGCTCTGCGGATCCAAGTTCTTGTCGGTGAAGATCAGGATAACCAGCGGCAGGAAGGCAATCAGCGTGATAATCGCGCCGAGCTGATTCTGGACGAAGAACCGGAATGTCTCGGATGTGCGGGCCGGGTCCTGCCTGTTGGCCGCCTTCCAAAACAAGTTTCCGGCGATGGCGAAAATCGCGATCCCGACTAAGATGCCGATCAGCAGCGGCAGGTTTCCATGGTCGAATTTGCGCCGGTAGAGCAAAACAACGCCGGCGATCTCGCCGCCAATGGCAACGACCCACGACAGCACTGCGAAAAGGCGAAGGCGCGTGGCGCCGGACTTCTGGCCCTGCGATGCTTGCCAGTCCTTGGTAACGTCAACGGTCGGCTTATTGTCGCTCATGACTAGGTCCCCGGTATCGACACTTTACAGGATAGAGTCAGATCGAAAGGTCAATCCGCCCGGCACAGCGTCATTGATCGAACGTCATCGTAGCCTGCCTTGGCGACGAAAGCGCCATAAGAGACCATATCTCCATCCCTATTGCCATGATTGGATTCCATAGGCATATCTCCGGCCAGAATTTTGAGACTGAAATCCTTGTTTTGCCGGCCCGGGGGCCCGCTTCGCAGAATCGTCAACGCAGTGGGTGGTGTGATCCCTTCCAGCGCAAGGCGCAATGTTTTCGAATTTCGATCAGGCGGGCGTACTCCGGCGAATTGAACCAACCCATCAATGAAACCATGTCGGGGAATTCGACGATAACCAAGCGGTGTGGCTCCCAATCACCTTCGAGAACCTTGGTCGCACCGCCACGACCCAGATATCGCCCACCATAGCGCTCCTCTGTGGCTGGAACATCCCGCCGGTATTCCTCAAACGCGGGAGTCTACATCCGCGATAAGATAGGCGGCCACTTGCGCTCCTCCTCTGTCGCTGAACCCCCATTGCTTTAGCGTTGGTTCTTTTTGGGCTCACGTACATATTGATAAAATGCTTCTATATTAGCAAAAGCGTATATATTCGCCGGGCGGCGCGACCGCAGGTAGTGTCTCAGTCTGGAGCTTGCTTTGAGGGATGCGGCTTTGGGGGTCGCCCTCGCATCTTAGAAGCTGAGAAGCTGCTTGCGGACTATCTCCCAGACGTAGCCGTTTTAGATGTGCAACTCAGCGACGGCGATTGCGCGGGAGTGGGCAAAAACGCTGCTGACGCAGGGTGCTTTTTGCCAGTTGCCCAAAGCACTGATGGAAGGGCGTCTTTCTGGCGCGTCCATAGCGAGCAAATTGCAGGGGCACGTTCATCGCATCCACGAAACAGCTAGCAGACAGAGATCGGCTTCGTGGCGGTAATCCAAGAACTCACTCTCTTCTTGCAATGTGCGTTCGCACATTTCGCCCTGTGCCAAAACCAACCCCAGTAGCTTTCCACTTTCCTTCGCGCTGAATTGCTTGGCCAACAATTTCTTGTAATGCACCAGCATGTCTGCGGGGATGGCGAAGCCACGCCTAAAGTCTGCCGCGTCTTTCTGTGTGCGGGTGATGCCCAACTGGCTGGCCGTAGCCTTAACGGAACCCACACTACAGTTAAGTAGTGAGGCTATAACTTTCGGGCTATCGTTGTTTGCATAGCCCTCCTTTATTACCATCCGCCGTTCTGTCGTTCCAACGCGCTGACGAGCGGCGCTTCTATCCATCTGATTTCTCCGAACTTTCCTGAGATAACAACAACCGTACCTGTAGGCTGTTCCGCACCACGGCTTGGATAAGACCAATGCGTTTTGCGATCAGACTTAAGTCCAAAGTGCCGAGGGCACCGCCGCACCGGCTTCGCGCCTTCGTCGAAAGCTGTCACCGGGAAGGAAACTCGAGTTCATCCATTGGAACACCACGGGATCGGTGCGGCCGCCTACCTATGGGTAGCGATGGCGAACTTGCCCGGCAATCGAAGAATTCCACCGCAGACGGAATGATTTCGGCCTGGATGACTGGAGACGACCCAAACCAGACCTCCATCGAGCCGAGCAGTGGGGCACTTAAGACCCGTCGTGGTGCGCACAGCTCTGCAGTGATATTGTCGTGCCGCCACGAGTGAGGGAGCGATGACCGAGACGCTCGCAACTGACGACGACCGCGAGGAACTGGATCTGCTTCTGCGCGGATTTCAGGTGTCGCGCATGCTCAGGCTGATCGCCGATCTCGGGGTAGCGGACAAGATCCCTACGGATGGGCAGGTCACGGTGAAGGATATTGCCGCCGCTTGCGCCGTTCTGCCCGAGCCCATGCTGCGCGTTCTGCGCGCGTTAGCCGCCTTCCGGATCTTCGAGGTTACAGCCGACGGATCTGTCGCGCACACGCCGCGCTCGCGCCTGCTGCGGACGGACACGCTGAACAGCCTGCACCACGCGGCCCGTTTCTGGACAGGGCCTGGTTCATGGGGCGCCTGGAACAAGCTGGACGTTGCGATGACTGGCGGCACGCCGCATGAGGCAGCCTGGAGCACGGGCCGCTTCGCCTATCTCAAACAGCATCCGGACGAAGCCCGCCTGTTCGACGCCATGATGGCGAATTTCCCGGACAATCGGCACGCCGCCGTGGCCGCTGCCTATGATTTCTCGGGCGCAAGTCTCATCGCCGATATTGGCGGCGGCAATGGCGCGGCGCTTCGCCAGATCCTCGCGCGCTTCTCCACGCCCCGCGGCCTTGTCTTCGACCGCGAGGACGTCATCACAGCCGTCACTTCCAACGATCTGATGCAAGGCCGCATCACCGTCCAGGGCGGCAGCTTCTTCGACCAGGTACCGTGCGGGGCCGACATCTACATGCTGATTCGGGTTCTGCATGACTGGCCCGACGAGGATTGCCTGCGCATCCTTCGGGCCTGCCGCGCGGCGATGGGCCCGCAGGCGCGGTTGCTCCTAGGCGAACAGATCCTGGAACCGGACCCCGCACGCGGCCGGGCGACCGGCTATCTCATCGACGTTCAGATGATGACCATGTTCGGGGACGCCCGCGCACGCAGCGAGGCCGAATTTCGCGGTCTGTTCGATCAATCCGGTTTCTCGTTGCGTCAGGTCATTCCCACGGCATCACCGGTTTCGATCATCGAGGCCGCGCCGATCGCTGGCCCTTTCTAGGGCACGGACGAGTTATGGGTATTGGCTCCCCCGAAGGTCCGCTCCCCTTTTGCTATCATTTAGCCTCCGCTAATATCTGGCGGGCTGTTTAGGCAATGGTGTGGCCACCTGAAGATTGCCCTGCGACCATCAGCTTCGACTCGTAGCGAGCTCGCTGTCGCAACCAGAAACTTGCAATGACGCGCCACGAACTGCGCTCGTCCCCTCAATGCCCAACATCTCATTTGGGGCCGGGAGCAGAACATCCCTTTCGGTCGGCATCAAGAGTAAGCAGTCGTTCTCACCCCAAATCCAAGGACACGAGGACGCATGCAACAAAACCAGGTCTGTCCTCGCGCAGCGCGAGCGAGAGCCGCGCATTGTTTCTCTGGCCTATGGAATCTTTTAGCGATCGTCCACGGATCGAAAATCATGTTTGCGAGTTCGAAGGATGCGGAAAACGCGCGCAGTTCGGATTTGCCAAGCCGAGACAGCCATCGCACTGGTTCTGTTTCGAGCATCGCGAACACGGCGACAGCTATTTGGCGGGGGTGAGATGATCAGTCGACCAAGAGAAGCGAACGATTATCCAGACCGAGTAATCGACTGCCAGGAGGCAATGGAGCCCGGCTTCCAGGCCATCTTTGATTGCATGCTGGAGGCTGGCTGGTCGCGCGGCGAAACGCTGCGGTCACTGAAGCGGCTGATCGCGGCCGACAACATGACCCAGACAGAGAACGCCAGGACGGAAGCACAGCTTGCCATTGCGCGCGCCATGATGCGCGCCGGGAAGCCTTTATAGCTGAGGGATTGTGGGCACGGCACCAGCCGCAGTTACTCGAAGGCGGACCTGGGGCCCGCCTTCGACGTCCGGCCTAGGTTCAGCCGCCCATCTTCTTTGCCATGGCGCAGAAATCTGCGTGCGACTTGTTGAGCGTGGTATCGCCGCAATCTTTCAACACCGCTTTCTGTTCATCAGGTTTCATAGCCGTCCATGCGGCCTTGAAATCCTTTTCCGTCTTCAAAGTTTTCATGCCGGCATCGGTGAAGAACGGCGACATCTTTGCCGGATCGTCGAGTGCAGATGTGTTGCCAGCGGCAAGAGCCGAACCGGTCATCATCGCAAGCGCCATCGCGCCCATTGTGAGCATCTTGAAGTTCATCTGAGTATCCTCCTGTCAGGCCATTCAACAAAACGTGACCTACAAAAGAAACGTCCATTTGCCCGGACCGGTTCCCGGCTTCGCCCTTACGAATTGGCGTTTATTAATCGCGCCAACGCTGGCCGGTTGGTCGCCGCAGACAGCCGCCTTCACGTGTCCGTCGCATCTAATGGTTGGCAGACCAATCATCTCTGAGAGCACTCGGCCTATTCGGGCAGGCCGGGGTCGTAATGCACAATCGCGTCCAGGATCGTTCGATAGAGGCTGTCGACCTCTTCGTCGATCTCGCTCCGCTTGACGCCAATCGCCTTCGCGTCTGCGATCAGCTTGTTCGTGAGTTCGTCGACCGAGATGACGTCCGCCTTCGTCGTCTCAGGGACGTTGTTGGCCAGCCACTGCTCGAGAAAATTGATTCCGCGCGTGCTCATGTCGCGATAAGCTCGCCCGCAAGGTTAAGTTCCGCCTTACTCAACCTCGATAATCTTTCGGGCTGGCTTCTTCCAGGCTGCTCGACGACGCTTGGCCGGAGCCGGGTTGTCGACGGGTTGTTCCGCCAGAAGGCGCTGTGCTCGCAGCCGCTCCGTCTTGGCAATTCTGGCTGCTCGCTCGGCCTCGATCGCCAGCTTCGCCTCGCGATCTGCACGCTCGATTCGTTCCCTATCGATCCGTCGTTGGGTCAAAGAAAGCCTCCCTAGGCTAACTGACCGATGAATGCCGACCCGCTGAAAATGTTCCGCCTTTCTGGAATGGATTATCGCCCGCTAGGCCCGGTCGGTTCGATCACCGCAGACTCGTCGAGTTCGGCTTCCAGCTGATCGCCGACGGGCCTGTTTTTGGCTCCGCCCGGTGCAGAGACTCCATCAAAACCCTGCAGCCAGGCGTCGGCCAACTCCTGCCAGTAATCCGGCACGGCGCGTTCCTTGCCGTCCTTGCGCGCCTGTGCGCCATACATCCAGGCGTAGTTCACACGCTCCTGGTCCTTCTTAGCCACGGCCATCGTCAGCCTTCTCTTTCAATAGATCTGAACGCCAAGGCGCTCGTTCTTTCGCCACCGCACCACGGCCCGATATCTAGTGTCGTCGGCATGGATATGCAGGACGAACCTGTCAGGAATATCAACGCCGGGATCGACCCGTAACTCCGCACCATGTGTGTGCTGGTTCCTGACGGAGCAATTGATGGTTACACCCTCGGCAATGATGACCCCATCCTTCAGAACAGCCGTTCGAGGATGAGCACGTCGCTCAATAGGTGGATCATCGCTGCCCATATCTCTCATTCCTCCCGAAAATCCTGCAGCGAAGCGTGCCGCAAATCCTCTTCGCCGCGCAAGTGCTTCACACGGCCGATGATGTCGGGCTTCATCTATTGCGTCGCCAGCCGCTTCATCCCCTTAGGCGCCGGCCCGGCGCGTTCTTGCGCGCCTGGCCATATCTAATCTTCCCAGAAGTCCCTCAGCGTCGCGTGGCGCAGCAGCTGCGCCACGCGAGCCTAATGAGGACCCTGCCCTTGTCGGGCCGATCAATCCGCTATGAGCGATGGCGCGATCCAGCCCTAGCGACCGAGCGGCCATCGCGAAAGCGAGACGAGTTCCGCCTCGTCTTTGATGCCGGCCATGTAGTTTGCGATAACCCGCGATGCGATCATATCTAGAGTGCTCGGGGGCGGGTGCTCATGTTTCAGCTTGTCGAAAACCCTGCCGAGGAGCGCCAATTCTGTCGCGTCGAATATGCCAGCGTCAGTCGCCTTTCGTCGGATTGGCACGATCTTCCTCCCAGAAATCCCTTAGCGTCGCGTGGCGCAGATGCTGTTCACCTTTGAGGGTTTTGACTAACCCGCCAAGCCCGGGCTTCAACCATTCGGCCTTGTCCTTCTTCAGGCCTTTTGGGGGCGGAGCTCCGATCTTCCCCTGGACACGATCCCACAGCGCCTGGCGCTTGTCGCGTTTGAAGACAACGTCGGCGGTGCCCATGTAGCGGCCGTTCTCCGCCATCAGCACCTTGGCCGCCTTACCGCGCTCGCGCTGCGCGCCGATGATCTCCATCCGCTTCTCTTCAAAGCATTTGATCTTGCGCCAGATGTTAGTCGGTCCGCTGCGATAGGCACTGCCCTTGCGCTTCGAGACCATGCCTTCCAGTCCCGACTGGTCGACGAGATGGTAGACAGCGTCGCCCGTGCCCGGCAGCGCCTCGCTGAATTGGATACGCCCGCCAGGAGGAATTATCCGCTGCAGGATTTCGCGGCGATCTTCCAAAGGCATATTACGAAGATCGTGTCCGTTCAGGTGCAGCAGATCGAACGCTACCAGGTAGATATCAGGTGACGGCCGGCGCAACCCGACCACGGCCTGCATTGCGTGGAAGTCTGCGGCCTCATTGACCATGATCGCCTCACCTTCGAAGATGAAGTTCTCCGCCTCGATCGCGGTGGCCTCTTCCGCGAGATAACGATATCGGCCCGTCCAGTCGAATCCGTTCTTGGTGTAAAATCGGATGCCGTCTTCGTCCTTGATGACCTGAGTGCGGTAGCCGTCGAACTTAATCTCATGGATCCAGTCGCCACCCTCGGGAGGGCGATCGAACAATTCGGGCTCCATCGGCGGGACGAACTTCAAACGCATGCACAGGACTCGCAAACCGCGAGTCAATTAGCATACGCTTAATTAGTTCCGGAAGATTTTAACGGTTAATTGACCGCGCTGTCCTACTTTGGAACAGCGCGGTCAAACCCATGCCTGACTGCGCGGGCGGCTCCGACAAGCCAGCACCCCTGCCACACTGTCGGGGCCGCCACCCTACTTCAAGATAATACCAGCAATGGTTGAATCAACCGTTACCCAACGTGCTTTCCATTGCGTATTTCCAGTCGTGAGACTTTGTCGGAACGAGGGGATTCAGATTCCGGGTTGCGATCCAGAATCGGGCCATGGACACTATCTCTGACAAAATCTCCCTGGCCCTCAGAGCGCCCCGCACGGACGCATGGAGGCCATTCCGCGCCATCGCCCTCGACCTTGCCGCCAAGCTCCCCTAGGCCTCGCTTTCGGCTTGGCGTTGGAATTAGGATGCGATCGTCGCCTGATCTCACATTAGCCCAGACTAAAGCTCTCTGGACTTTCTTCGCCAATGGAAGCATTCTTCCGGTGGGGAGAGTGGGACTGTGGGCAAAGTCCAGCAACAGCACAATATCGGCGCCGATCAGGCTGGTCGGTGGCGCAAGAATGCCAAGAAGCGGCGGAGACGCGGTTTTTGGCGGCTTGAGTATTTGTTCGCTCTGATCCTGGTGCCCCTCGCCGTTATCCTCTCGCATAACCCCAATATCATCGGCGCAGCACCAAGCGTCATGCAACCCGAAGGCATTGTCGACACGGCTCCTAGCGCCTCGCTCCTTTCCATTGGTTGCAACATCAAGGGCAACATCTCGATCAATACCGGGGAGCGCATTTACCATGTGCCCGGCCAAGAACATTACTGGGAGACGAAGATCAGCCCTCAATATGGCGAGCGGTGGTTTTGCACCGAAGACGAGGCGCGTGCGGCCGGTTGGCGAAAGGCAAGGCGGTAAGATCCTGTTTGTCTCACGGTGCAAAGCGAAACAATTCGGCGCGACGCACGTTGCGGTCGAACGTAGTAGCTTGGGATGAGCACGATGACCGACGACAAAAACAAGCTTGGCTATCAGGATCGCGGCCGCGTGAGCGGCGATGAGGAATACGAAGTCGGCTATTTTGCGAGCAAATTCGGCCTGTCTATCCCGCAGGTCCGAGAGCTGATTGCAAAGCACGGCAATGACCGCGACACGTTGGAACGCGAGGCCAAAGCCCTCAAAGGTCGGTAAGGAGATGCCAACGTACCAGGTCGAAGAGTACTATGGTGAGGAGCTTGTCGCATCTGAAACCGTGGAAGCTGACGACCCGATGATGGCTGCAGAACGGGTTGTGAGCGCTGCGGTTTCGCCAAGGGCCTTGCAAAACACTGATTCCGGGTCGTCGATGAGCGTGAAGCCGCGGTGCACGAGTTTGGTTAGGCCGAACCGGCGAGCACCAGTTAGCTCCCTTAGGATAGGACTGAAGTCCCTTCCCGATCAGCCAAAAGGCCCAGCCTGGAACATTTTCCGCCCTTCTTGTTTTTCTCAATGGGACGCTGGTTGGGAGAACGACGGAAAATGGCCTTGTGCGACGAACTGAGCGACGTGCCGATGGAGTTTCACTGTCCGGCATGTTCTCATCCTATAGTGAAATTTGGTTCGTGGGTCCGCACGATCGGAAGCTTCAGATGCGACAGCTGCAGAGCTGTGGTGCGCATAGGCTATGAAAAGAAGCTGTCGATCTTTGCGGCATACCTGAAACACCGATAACAGCATGGCAGCGATGGCGCGCCACATCGAGGTCTGCCCGGACGATGACCCCTAAGAAGCCGCCAGCACCCAGCATTAAGGCGTAGCCCAGTGACGAAGTTATCCGATCTTGGTCCGCCCATCCCGGGCAAGCGTCACGGCACCGAGCCGGCACGAGAGGAGGACCATTTCTACCCCTGCCCGAACTGCGGACAGTTGGTCGATCAGCGCGATCTACGCCAGGTCCTCTACCATGAAGAACCTGGGCATAAACCGCTGGATCCCGAAGACGGCGCGACAATCATTATGTTCCCGGGCGTCCCAAAATAGCGGAAAGCCGGCAAGACCTCCCTCACCCGACGTCAAGGCATCGGCTGAAAAGACAAAAGCCGCTTCATGCCGGTTAACCGGAATGATCGAGCTGCTCAAATGGAGGCTCGGCGCTATTGCCATAGTTGTGATAGCGAGCCTTGTCGGCACTGATGAAGGTGCGGCTTTTGGTCGGCCTGCTGTCCCCCTTAACGGAGCGGTTGCGGCTGGCCGTGGCATATCTGTGGCAGAACTTCGTAAAACATTGTCGCCCATACCCGTCGTCATATCTGACGATTCCGTAGACGTAGACATTGTAGTCCGGAAAAGTGAGGGCCGAAATCGGTATGTAGGGTTTCTCGCTTCCCTGACGCATCTCGCCCCCAGGCTGAATGACCCGATCAGCATTCGTCACGACTCTGGGTAAATCAAACTTCTGCGTGCGGAAACTTGGTTCAGGTTCAGGGTGCTTCGACCGCTCCATTGTGACCAGCAGACTCACATTGCGGGCCGGCAACTTGCCGACATTTCTAAGCAAGACATGACCAATGACGTCTGGCCGACCGATCAACTGGTTGATGCCATCCGGAATGACGGTGAGATAGGCGCGAAGTTCACGCTTGGCGTTCGCTTCGTTCAACTTCATCTGATCGTCGCTGGCCTTCCAGAGTTTTTCAGTGGATTTCCACAGCCCACGAGTGACGAAAACAAGAGCAAGGGTGAAGAGAGCGACGGACCAGTCAGGCGCGCGTTCAATAAGGCTTTCGCTCGAACTTTTTTGGGCGCCGCTCTCATCGCTACGGCCGGCTTGTTGATTGACAACAACCTGTCGCGGCGCGGGCGGACCGAATTGGGGGCCAATATTCTCATTGGATGGCTGTTGATCTTTTGGAGTTACTTGCTGAGGGAGATCGCTCTGCTGGCCTGGCTGGGCATGCTGTGACCAAGCAACGCTGGCCCCAAGAGAAAGGCATACGACCACCGCCAAAAGCGACCAGTGAGTGCGACGCCGTCGGATGGCTGGCATGATTGGCGCGGTTTTCTTCGGGGTCATATTGATGGCCACGCAGTTAAGTCGGGCTTTTGCCCATGGGAGTTGGTAGAATTGTCAGATCATCCGCCTTGATGATTGTGGGATTACCATCGAACAACGCGCTGCCATCATTTCTGCTCAAAAGATAGACGAATGGCGTCGTGTGGAAACTATCGTCAACGGAGAAAAAGT
This sequence comes from Mesorhizobium japonicum MAFF 303099, assembly GCF_000009625.1. Classification (NCBI taxonomy): domain Bacteria; kingdom Pseudomonadati; phylum Pseudomonadota; class Alphaproteobacteria; order Hyphomicrobiales; family Phyllobacteriaceae; genus Mesorhizobium; species Mesorhizobium japonicum. The sequence continues at coordinate 6,619,307 of NC_002678.2, read as the reverse complement.
AGCGGATATTTCCGGCAAGGAACCCAGATTGTGTAGGCGAGATGAACCCTTCCTCGGGCAGTGTGAAGAAACCAATATTCTGATCTGGCAGGATCTGGCCAGGAAAAATTGTCGTGCCTACGCTCCCGAGTGTGCGCTCCGCTCGACCGGAAAACTGCACAGCATCGCCGACTTGCTCAAACGCAAAGAACTTTGCTTGGCCCAAAACATACTCTGCCGGAGAATTTCCGAAGTTTCTCAACTCGAAGGAAAGGGTCCCAGTAACGCTCGTCTCACTGATGCTGAGCGAACTGCCCATTTTTACGCTGACTATTCCCGTCCAGGGTCGCCTGCCTGCGATAAATTCATCGCGTCCGGCCCTCCACAGCTTGTCAGTGGATTTCCAGAGAGTGTAGGTGAAAGCCCCGATCGCCAATGTGGCCAGCGCGGTGATAAGTCCGTCGTATTTATCGACAAATTCTCTGAGCTTAATGAGGAAGAAAAAAGCAAGGTTATAGGCAGAGCACAGTTCCTCGCCCCTCTTTGTCTCCTCACATATTATTTCCTGATACCCCGAGGTCCAGGCGGCAATTAAGAGCACTATGAAAAACAAAAAAGGCGCAGCTATCACCCTCGCCAAAGTAGGCTTATGCATCCCCACCGCCCCTAAAACCCCTAGATATCTTGTACAGTTACGCCCTCCCTGCCAGTGGCGGCAAGTGCAGCCAACAAGAAATGCTCCAACTTCGTTCATCCACCTCGCAGCACCCGCCAGATATCGCCCCAATAGGCGGTTACGAGCGATGCCAAAGCAGCCGCCGCCATTCCGGTCACTCCCAGGGCACCCAGACCCATGAGCTTCCAGCGTGTCACCTCGGCGGTCACTTCCTTGACGCTGGTCATGTCCGCATTCAGCTTGCTGACAGCACTTTCGGTGGCGGTCACACGCTCTACCAGTTCGTCGGTCTTCTGATACATTTTCGCACGACTGGCGGCGGCCCGCTGTTCCGATTGCTCGTAGCTCAGCGCCGCTCGCGCATCACTTTCCTTGATGTCGCGGCGGATCTCGGTGATGTCCCGCTGCATATCCTGCGTGGCTTGCAGCAGGCCGCCGATCATCATTTCCAGACTCTTCGTTCCTGACGTCGGCATCGTCCCTGCCCTGCTATGATTTCAGTTCAGCCCGGCGCGCTGCGCTGGCCTTCGTGTGCAAATCGCATTCCGCCCGGGTGTAGAGCTCGACCGCGCAGCCTGGCGCTACGGTGCGGTCGATCTTGTTCTGATCGGCAACCGTCTTGCCCTGTGCGCCGGGAAGGCTGCTACCGAGGGCCGAGCGTAGCGGCGGTACAGCGCTGACGTCCGAAGTCGTACACGCCGCCAGCGTCAATACACTCATCGAGAGACATACGAGCGTCGATACCCTTGCGTATAGCATCCTGGTTTCCCTTCTCAATTTTGGCGCGGACCTCGTCGGCGCCCTTGTGCTTGATGAACTCGTAGACCCCGAGCGCCGCGCCCGAGGCTACCAAGGCGATGGCCGCCCACACGATGACGCCGGCGGCTAGGCGCGGGACGCCGAGCCGCCCGACAAGAAGGGCGATGAGGAAGCTCATGCCGGAGCCGTTCCCAAGGCGGCCGCGAGATGCTTCGCCTTGCGGTTGGCGTACCAGCGATAGCCGAGCCCGCCGATCGCCAGCACCGCGCTTGCGAGTGCCACGACCACGACCACCTTGCCGATCCACTCGCTGGTGTAGGACAGCGGCGATAGCTGGTTCTGCAGATCATAGAGGTAACCGGACAGACCGAGGCCACCGGTGCCGGCGCCAGTTGCCAAGTCCGCGGGCGCGGTCGACGGCGCGGCGTTGGCATCATCGACAAAGGCTTTCGCTTGGCCGCCGTCGACGAAGTTAGCCGCCTGTGGCACCTGACCGGTTGCCCATGCCTGGCCGATTGCTCGGACTTCAGCAACGCGAGCCGTCCAGCCCCGGCCGAAGTTTCCGAACGTGCTGAGGTGCTTCAGGAAGGCCATGCGGGCGTTGCAGATGCGGTCGATCAGCGCGTCGTTGTTCTTGTCCGCCTTCAGCGCTGCAAGCGTGCCCATGCCGAGGACGCCGTCAATGCGGCCGGTATAGGCAGGCCGCAACGCCTGCTGAAGCCACATGATCGAGCGGCTAGGGCCAGAATTGACGGCGCCGTCGAACACGACATAGTCGACGCCTGCCGGCAGGTCGTCACCGCGAACCGCGTCCCAATACTGCCGGTCATAAATGGCGTTGAGCTCGTCGGTGGTGATGCCCTTCACCGAACGGGTGGCGAGGCCCTTGCCTTTCCTGTAGCCGTCATAAACGCGCTGAGTGACGCCCTTCATCGTCGGGCCACCGGGATCATTGGGATGGTTCGAATAGCCGCCCTCATGCGCAAGCACGCGGGCAAGCGATTCCTTTTCACGGGAAACAGCCATGAGTTTTCCTTTCGGGTGATGATGGTATGGTTGCCGGCCCCGGAGGAGGCCGATGCGATGGCGAGGAAGCCGGACAATGACAATCTGCCGGATGAAATCCCGATGGACCTCAGCGGCCCGGCCGCCGACAACGATGGGCCAACGGGGGACTTAACCTATCTCAGCATGCCATGGGCAAAAGCCAGCGCCAGCATGCAGGCCAAGGCCTTGCAGACATCCGAGATCAACACCTTCGATGAAGGTCGGCTTGCGCGGATCAATGGCGCCTGGGTTGTGCTGAAGAGCGGGGATCAGAACGATGCTGAGGTGGTGCGCGAGGCGCTGCAGAAGCCGAATTAACGTGACGGTTCGGCTGGGTGGCCCAAGTGCCAAGTTTCATCACCAAAAGGCTTCAGCTATAGACAGTCTCAAGCGGGCCGATTGATCGTTTGAGCATCACGCCTGCCGCGAATGAGAAACACCTACCCAAGGAATTTGAGATGGACGCGGCACCGCCAGAGTTCAACCGAAATACTCTTGCTTCTCTTGTTGGCGACAAATCAACGCTTGAGGTGGGGCCTTTCACGAATCCAACTTTGCGCGGCCGAAACGTGAAATATTTCGACGTCTTGGACAAACAAGGTTTGATCAACAGGGCGGATGCCATCGGCTATGTCTACACCATCCCTGTGGATATCGACTATGTCTCCAGCACCGGCGACTTGAGCATCGTGGACAAAAAGTTTGATTTTTGCCTCAGCAGTCACTGCGTCGAGCATCAACCAGACCTGATTTACCACTTGAACCAGGTCGCGAGGATTCTCACCGCGACAGGCAGATACCTGCTGATTATCCCGGACAAGCGCTATTGCTTCGACCATTTCATTGCGGAGAGTTCAATTGCCGATTTCATTGGCGCCCGAGGCCGCAAAGTGCATAGCGAAAAAAGCGTCATCGAGCACTTGGCGCTTGCTACGCACAATGACCCGGTTCGCCATTGGACCGGAGATCACGGGGTACCAAGATTTCGTCACAATCTGTCTAGTGTTTCCGCGGCCATGAGCCAATACGAAAATTCTGGCGGGGCCTATATCGATGTCCACGCATGGCAATTCACGCCCCAAAGTTTCCGCTCGGGAATTGAGACGCTTTCCAATCTTGGCCTCATTGGATTGGAGGTAGAACGCGTCTACTCCACGCCGCACAACACGTTTGAATTCTGCGCAATTTTGAAGCGCCGCCCGGATAGCTCACAATGACGAAGACCTTGTTCAAGCTACACAAGGCAGGGTGAATACCTGCGGGGATTGATGGCGACTTGGCAATATTGGTCCCTTCGGCTGGATCAGCCGTGGTGCATACGAAGGTACCGAAAGATGAGCCGACCCGAGACGGACCACCTCTACGATCTTAACGGAGCGCCCTCCGACAGCTAGGCCATCTCGGCCTTGAGATCAGCGGCCATTGGCGCAGGCTTGTTTCCCGTAGTACCAGCCAGCCGGGCCACCCATCCAGACTTGTTGATGGGTCGCTCGATTCCATAATAGCTGACAAACCCAAAGAGAACGGCGATCGAACAGGAAGTCAGCGCCAAAACCTCCACCGGCACCCTGCTCATGATCCCCAGGTCCGCGTAGCAGGCGGCCAGCACCGCAAACAGGGGATAATGCCAGAGATACAGAGAGTAGGAGGAATCCCCAACACCAACCCACAGCCTCGAGAATACCCATCCAGCCCTAATCTCCATGGCCACCAGGCCGTAAACGATGAAGGCGCTGGGGAGGCCAAAACACAAGACACGCCACATGTGACCAAGAACCCACCAGCCGCCTTGAGAATAGAAATAGACCGCGCCAATAAGTATGCCGCCGACCCCTACGGCCAGCGATGACGCTGCGTGCCCGGAGATCTTCCGCTGCACCAACAAGGCAACGACGATGCCAAAGACGAACTCCAAGAAAAGATATGCCGTTGGCTTGACGATGCCGGCGACCCACCCCAAGAAAACGGCCACCGCTACAGGACCCAGCATGAGCAGGATGCGGCGCGGAAACAGCAGGATTGCCAGCGCGCAGATTGCGTAAAAGGTGACCTCATACTGCAGCGTCCATGCCGCCCCAATTCTGTTGTTCGGCTGGTCAATCAGAAGAAGCAACCCCCACAGGGGTCTCTCTGATATCTCCGGTGGGGCCACGACTAAGGTGGTTGTCAGAAGCAGAACCGAAGCGACGAAAAACGCGACCCAATAGACGGGATAGATTCGAAACACTCGCTTGACGGTGAATTCTCGAAAGGAGAGCCACCGGCCAACGATCTCGGCCTTTTTGCCCAATCTGTCGGCGGACAAATAGACGACGAACCCTGAAATCACAAAGAACAGATCAACGCCGCCAGGTCCCATGGTGCTCACATAAGGAAGCGTCCAATGAGCCTGCATCGGCAATGCTGGGTAGATATGGGCGAACATCACCATCAATGCCGCGACGGCGCGTAGACCCTGGATGTTTTTATAGAGCATTGGCGCCAACTACCATCGCGCGCGCCTTTCCCTCTTAGGCCGCTTCCTGAACGACTATACGGTGTTGTCCTTTCCTCCCCGCCATCCGCGAGGCAAAGCCCTTGCCCCATTCGTTGAGCCAGTTTTCCCAGCCGTAGAAGGTCAAGGCAGCAGTCGGGATCACGCAAGCCAGCGTCAGTCCCAGCGCCAGTGCATAGGTTTCAACCGGGCCTAGTCCCAACCCTTGAAGGCGCTGGAACACCGAAGATTTGTAGGCTAGCGCAACGATTACCGGGCTGTGCACGAGATAGATGGAATAGCTGATATTGCCGAGCCACACGGTTGCCGCGTTGACCAACAGCCTGATCGGGAGAAGATATAGGCCGACCAACAGACACCCAAACATCGGCCCCTGCCAATAGATGGCTGGGCCGAATGGCGCCAAGCCATAGATAATCACGTAGAACTGCAGCGGCACCGACGCCAGCAGGACAGCGCCGATCTCTCGTTTATATTTCCATTCGCCTGCAGTCTGCACCACGTAAAACGCAACGATCCCGAACACGAACATCGGCACCAAACCAAATATGGACTGGTTTATGTAGGAGGCGGGGTCCGCCACCAAGTTCCCGATGACCGCTCGAAAGGCCGCAGCAACGAAGAAAGCAACGATGAGCGCCCGAATGGCCAACGTCACACTTTTGGTTCTGGCATAGATGAAGGGAAACACCAAGTAGAACGCCATTTCCACACCAATCGTCCAGCCCGCCAGGACCATCCCTGTTTGATATCCCATGCCCGGAATGAAGTTGAAGACGAACGATATGTTCGCGGCTATCGCACTCCAGCTGAAGGGGAAGATGCGCAAAAGGCATGTCACGATGATCAAAAGATAGAAGAGCGGGGCGATCCGGAAGAACCGCCGCAGCATGAACCCTAGATAGGGCCTTTCTTCCTTGTCATGCTTCGGCATTGTCAGGCAAAGCGAGAACGCGCTGACGAGGAAAAACAGATTGACGCCCATCACGCCGTTTCCGACCAACGCCTCTGCCCACCATGGAAGCATCAAATGCGGATTAGGCATATGGGCAACATGGACCATCACGACCCAGAGGGCCGCCAGCCCGCGTAGCGCGCTGAGATAGGGGAAGCGATCCGGACGTTTGATCTGCGTCGTCAATGTATCCACCTTGGCTCGGTCCCTCCGCCAAAGGCATGCCCTACATGGATTGGAATTGCCGTGCAATTGAGTTCGATTGTCAACGCATGATACAGGACAGTTCATGGAACCCCTAGAAGCTGTCTTTATCGCCCTCGTGCTCGGCCTGACCGTCGTGTTTCTTGCCCATGGATACATGGTCCGCAAGGATGGCAACTGGCAGTCATTTCATTCCTGGCGGTCGAGAAAGTTGGTCGACGGTTCAATCGCCAGCGGCGATCTAATGAGGCGATGGGTCAAGGGCAGCTGGCAATACCGGGCTTTGACCGAATCCGAAGAAAAGGAAGACGGTGAGCTTCAGGTTTGGTAGCCGTCGCCTTAGTTAGTATTGATCGTGCGCAGGTTTTCGATCGTGAGCGATTTGGAGCCAGCGACTGCGCTGGCCCCCATATTGCCGCCGACGAATGGGACGGTGATGGCAACTGTTCCAAGCAGTGACCCATCCGCCCACACTTGCAGATTGTTGGTCCCGGCAGGAATAATGAACCGCCACGCCCGTTTGGGCGCGCTGAAATCTGCTGCGTTTACCGCAGTCGCACCATAGGTACCGCCCCCGGTTAGCTGGTACACGGTCACAAACCCAGTTGTGTTGTCGGTTCCGACCCCGAGGCCCATTCGACCTTTCAGGGTAGACACGCCTGTCAGAAGCCCACTCCTCACCCCAAGGATCACGAACCTCGTGCCCTTGTTCATGACCGCATCAAAGTTGATGTCGTTCTTGTCCGTTGCCAACAGCTTCGACACCACCAACTCATCCAAGAGGATTGTGTCGTCGGCATTGGTTGAGAAGAACGTGAAGTTTCGGCAAGGCGCGTCCCGGTAAACGTCCATGGAGCCAGTACTAAGCGTATACTGCCTCTTGGTACGTGACGGCCTCAACCGCACGCCATTGACCGCGATGGAGTTGATGACGTTCGCGTTGACGTTGATCCAGTGCAGGCCATATGGAACATTTCGGGCCACGCAGACCTCATGGTCCTGAATGATTTCGGACCCGAGGTTGACGAAGTTCTGGTTGATCGGGCCAACACTCGCGTTGTCGAACGTGCAACCCGCCGAGGCTATGCCATTGGTCCACAGCGGATAGGACAGGTAAACGTCAACGCCGCCTTTGTCCTCCACCATGACCAATTGCTTGATACTCTTCGCCACCGCCGTTGCGACGCTGACCATTTGCATACCGCCGCGCGTGCCTTCTGCAGTGCTTGCCGAGTTCGCGGGAGCTTGGTTGGCCACCCCGCCACCAGCCGTAATAGTCTGATGAGCGGCGTAGCCGCGCTGGGGATGCAAAATCGGACGAGCGGTTAGCTGACCGATCATCTGGTAGGCGTACTGCGAAGGATGCACGCCGTCAGGAACGATGTCCTGCACCCGGTAGTTGCCAGAGGCGACAAGGGCGTCCACCATTTCGTTCACATCGACAAGAACAACGCCCATTGCTTCGGCAACGTCCCGCATGATCTGGACGTAATCGTTTAGGCGGCTTGCTTTGTCGGTGGTACCAAGGACAGGCACCGCGTAGATCGGGTTTGGCGTCTTGAAGATCGGCACCTTCGGGATGGGCGCGGAACGGCAAATCTTCACCGCCTGAATGAGGTAATCACGATAGGTCTTGGGCGGCGTAGGGATTGCGTTCTGCGTGTCATTGAGCCCGTGATTGATGGTAATGATCAGCGACGGGCTGACCGCCATCTTCGCGGCGAAGGTCGAACCCGAGCCGTCCGTGCCGTCGATCATCTGCGTCAAGCGCGTTCCGTCGATAGCCCGGTTTGTCACCGTGATCAGATTGTTATTCGTATAGTCGCGCAGGAGGAGCTGCATGCGCGCGGACGGGATTTCCGCCACTTGCCCGTAAGGCGGCTCCCCATTGTGGCCGTTCTCGGTACTGTCGCCGAAGCACTCGATGCCAACAGCGATACCGTTGTACATGTCCACAGCAAGTTTGCGTAGCATCGCCCGGTCGCCAAGTATCTGCGCATCGGTATAGGCGCTTGCGGCATCGCCCGCTGCGCTAACCTGATCTTTCAGATCATTGAGCGTGTCGCGAAGGTCTTGCTTCGGCGGCTGATACGGGTTGCCGGCAGGGCCGTCAGCGAAAAGCGTGTTGAAGGGTACGACTGCCATGGATGGTTTTCCTTTTCGCGAACAGACGAGCGAATGAGAATGATCGAGTGGGCTTTAGGTGACGACTTTCGGCCCGGTGGCGACGCTTGTGGTGCTTTCGACACCGGATCCGTTCGCCGAGCGCAGCCAATAGTAATAGGTGCCGGCCGCGCGCCCGGCGTCCGTCCAGGCATCGGCCGACGACGGCGCGCCGTATTCCGTGCGAACGAGGGTCGCGGTGCCCTCATTGTTCACGGTGTTGCGTCTGATGTTGGTGGCGACATAGTTGCCGGAATTCGGCGTGTTCCAGGTGAGCGCGACCTGGCCGACACTGCCCGTCGCGACAACGCTGGAGACGGCGGCCGGCGGCGTCGTGTCAACCGTCGAGACCAGGGTCACCGTGCTTGTCCACGTGCCATAGCTGTTGTTGGAGCCGATATAGGCGGCCTGAATGTCGATCGAGTTGTTGGCAGGCACTGGATTTGTGTTGAGGGGGATAAGGCCGCCTGACGGTGTCGCGCCCGGGAACTTCTGCTCCACCCAGGCGCCGGGAACGCCGCCGCCGACATCCGATATCCGGTAGTGAACAACCGGCGTGACATCGATCCGGTTCGGATCGATCAGCACGACGCGGATGTACACGGTGCCGCCGCCGGAGACTGCCACCGCTGTATCGATGATCGGGATCGGAATGCCGTCCGATACCGGCTTTGGCGGCACTGGCGGCGCCGATCCTTCATCGACCGCCGGGTCCCAGGCATCGATATCGTTGGGCATCATCACAAAGGTCATCTGGAAACCGCCGCGCGACACCGTCAGGACAGACCGGCGGTTGTTGATCAACTTGCCGTTGAGCGACGGCAACCGACGCGGGGTGTTCAGCCGAACCCACGGCGCGTAGATGGCATTGATGCCCGTGAACCTGACGTCGAGCGTGCCGCGCTTCTTGGCGCGCGCACGGGCAAATTCGCGTTTGCCCAGCCGGCGAGCCTGGCGCCATTGCTGGCACCAGATATAGTTGCCGTCCTGCGGCAACACGCGACCAGCCGCGATTTGCGCTGCAGTATCCTCGAAGTAGTCGGTATCCGTCGTCGTATAGTCCGTCGCCGGATAGGTGAATTTCGGGATGAACTGATTGACTTCTTCCTCCGGCAACACGTCATGCTGCACGGTGTGGCCGACGATGTCGGCATCGGTCAGCGTGGCGACATATTTTTCGCGGAACTTGCCGGCGACGACAAGCAAGGCGCCATCGCCGCGTTCGCACATCCAGCCGTCGCACGTCGCTAGGATGGCATTGGTGCCGCTTTTCGGATCGTGCTCGGTCGTGTCGAAGCCGCCGCATTCGTAGCGCTTTTCCGTGCCGCCGGAAGCCCTTGGCACATCCTCGTCGCAGACATCGGCTTCCTCCTGCCACATGTCGAGAACAGGCAGCAGCGCCTTGCGGAAATCTCGCTTGGTGCCGAACGGGTTGAAACATTCGTGCCAGGCGAGGTGAAGGATAGGATTGCGGGTGAACGCCCAGGTCGAGGGGTCTTCAGGACTTTGCGACGGGTTGCGGAAATCCCAGACCAGGGCAAGCTCGGCAACAACCGACAGCGCCGGCTTGCCATAGGGGAAGCTCTTCAGGAAATTGTCGGCCCCGGGGCCGATGCAGATCATTCCGACGGAGGCCTGTCCATCGCCGCGATGATCGTTCGTCCAGATGCCTTGGCCGCTTAGGAGGGTAACGAAATCGGCGATCGGCGTTTCAGGCACCACGCCAAGGCGAGGGAAGATAAAGACAAGATCTCTGTCATCATCGACGTAGCGACCTGCGCCGGGGGATTGAACGTGGCCGCCGACGACTGCGACCTTGTCGTCGTTCATGTAGTAGCCGGTGTAGGCATTGATGCGGTGGCCGACGATGGCCTGTACCGAGAACATGCGGTTGTCGAGCGCCTCCCATAGCATCATCGCGCCGGCCAGCCTGGCCTCGCCGACACCCCAGAAGCGATAGGGGATCGGTTGCGTGAGCGGCGCACGGCCGTCCTCCGGTTTCGGCGGCTTCGGCGTCAGGAGATATTGCACGCCGGCGACAATCGCCGTGGTGACGATCGCCGACGCGATCGCCGCGTAGGAGATGGTCGCACCGAAGAGCGAGAAACCGCCGCTGCCGAGAATGGCGGTGAAGATCGGCGTGAAGATCGGGTCGCGATGGACCGGCCAGCGATATTCGCCGCTCCAGCCTTGGGCGACGATCTCCTGTGTCGTCGCCGTCTCGAACGCGCCGATGCCGGGATTGTAAGTGCCCTTGCGCGACGCTGTCACCAGCGCCTGGCGCAGGGCATCGTCGAACGGGTTCACGCTATGCGCCATGCCACGCCAGTCCATTCGAGATGCTTGACGATGGCGCCGCGCGCCGACATGACAGCCCAGAGCGGGCCGAAGCGGATGCCGGGGATTTCCTTGACCTCAACACCGGCGTCGAAGCCGGTCAGCGCGCGAACCATCCCGATATCGCCGTCGCGCGGCGTCTGGACGCGCTGGAAGCCCAGAGCGGAGAGTTTCGCGCCGACCAGCCGCTCGGCGCCGCCACAGGCGCGCAGGATGGCCACAGCGGCATCCGCATCGAAATAGGTGCCGCGCAAATCGGCGCCAGGATCCTTGCCCGTCGCGGCGACAACCCAGTCGGCCGCGAACAGCGTGCAGTCGGTGTAGCCCCACTGCCAGCGATGCGGCAGCCGGATATATTCTTCCAGCGTCATCTAATACCTCAGTAATTCGGCCAGGCCGGTGCGACGCCGCGCGCCAGACGCGCCGTGCCGTCGCAGAATTTGTCGGTCGGATACATCGCCTTCTGGTGCGGGCCCGACCAGATAGAGAGCGAGGCTCGCGACCTGGTGTTGTTGCCCGATACCGTGGCCAGGGTGATCGTCGTCGTGGGATTTTCAGTGCCGGACACAGCCGGGCTCGATTCCGTCGGATGCGACGCCGTTCCCGTCCAGAGCGCGATGATCGGGCTCGTCGGCTGGTAGTAATCGTCGAGCGTGGTAATGCCGATCTTCAGGTCCTTGCCGCGCACATCCGGCATGGTGTCGAGCAGATTGGCCGCAGTATTCGGATCTATGCCGGAGATGCCGAATTCGACACTGGAACTCTGCCCGTTGACCAGCACCTCGAGCGTCGGGATGTTGAGCAGCCGGCCGCCGCCGAGATAGACCGTGCCATCCTCGTCAAGACTGTCGAAGCCAGCCGGTATGTCGTTGACGCCGGCCCAGATGTGCAGGCCGGGATCCGTATCGAGCCGAAAGAAGATGCCGAGCATATGGCTCGACGCCATGCGGTCGAGAACAGATTGCGGCACATATTGCCGGCTGTAGGAGCCGACAAGGTCCTGCCATCCCATGGCTCAGAAACCCTCGACGAATTGCAATGTCGGCGACGACTGCCACCAGCCTTCAGCTTCCCATGCCAGCGAGAAACTGGCTGGGAACTTCATCACGCAAAGCGGTCGATCGAACTTAACCCTGGTGCCGTTAACCACCGCTTCACGCAGCGGCCGATCGAGCGACACCAGATACTGCTTGCCGGAGCGGAATACCCCGTCGATGATTTCGAAGGCGTCCGTGGGATCGCTCGGGTCAAAGTAGCGATAGGCGCGCCAGCCCTTGGTCGGGTGATAGATCGAGAACCAGTCGGACCACCGCAATTTGCGGGAAGCACCGTAGATCCTGATATAGATCTGTCCGGCATTGAGGCCAGCGGCCGCAACCGTGCTTATCACGGTTGGCTGGCTGTATCCGGCGCCATCGGAAAACAGCGCTCCATCGGAATGCGGGATGCCTGATATGACAGGCTGAGGGATATTCCTCGCATCGACCGGGAAAGGCCCCATCCAATCGGACAGGATCGGCACGTTCATGAACCTGACGGAGCTATTCATGCGCGCGGCGACCCAGTTGATGTATTCGTGCTGCTCTCGATCTTTGACCACGCAGCCCTCATAGGAGCCGACCAGAACCCCGCCGCCGCTGGTCTCGATCGTGACAGATTCCCCGAGACCATTGCGGCCGCCTTCCAAACCGCCACCCTTGGTATCGAATGACATTTTCGTAGGCTTCAGAAAGTCGACGTCTAGCGTGGGGAGATCGGTGTAGCGCCCCATCCCTCAACCCTTCTGCGAAATGTAGCGCCGCTGCGTCTCGCCAAAGCCGCCGTTGATCTGGCCCCGGTGATACTCGCTGATCGCCTCTTGCGCGCCCTGCCTCGACAGCGTGCGGATGTGATCGTCGCCGGAGCCTCCGACGACGGTGACGTGGAGGTCGATTTTCGGCGTCGCAGGCGGCGCACCGTTGTTGTTCTGGGCCATTTGGATCGACCGCGGATTGTTGCGGATGACGTCGCCGGCGCGCAGTTTGCGCAGTTCCGGGCCGCGCTCGCCGACCCAAGCCCAGCCAGAGGGGGCGCTTTCCGTACCGTCGGCGAACCCGAACAGCTTCGGGATGAAGCTGAAGATCGAGCTCAGGAAGCCGCCGCCTGACGAACCGCCGGCGGATGCACCGCCCCCGGAATACCCAAGGATGTCCGAGAGCGTGGTGTTCGCCTGAAAATTTCCCGGCTTCAGTCCATCCAGGATCGAGGCAAGACCGCCCTGCCCTCCAATGTCGCTCGCGAGGCTCTTCACCGTATTGGTTACGGTGTCATCCAGCCCCCCGAGACTGCCGGATGCCTTTTCGACAGCAGTGTTGAACTTATCGACATAGACCGAGCCGGAAGTGCCAAGCACGTCCTTGGCCTTGGCGCCGGTCGATAGCGGGCCGCCGGTGGACCAGGCGGACGCCGCATCCTGGGGGTTGCCGTATTTGGTCAGATACTTCCCGAACTGCCTTTCGAAAATCGCATCCTGGGCGGACGGGTCGGCCAGGAACTGACTTGGCGACAAAGTCTCGCCTAGCGCATCCTGGGACCATGACGGCAGGTTGCTCTTCATCACTTGGTAGGCACCAAGAGCCTGGTTGCCGTTCTTCAGAACCGGTCCGAGTGCCGAATAGCCGCCACTGCCGGAGCTCTCGATCGAGCGGATGGCGGCCGCGTAAGCCGCCATATTGCGGCCGACTGCCGCAAGCGGTGCGCGCGTCACCGCGCCCGGCGCATAGTTATCGTTCGAAGCGCCACCGAAGATCATGTCAGCGAAGCCGCCGGCGGTCCCAAGCGCGGCCGCGCCGCCCACACCCGGCCGCTGTCCGGTGATCGCTGATGCCAACCAGGTCGCCATGGTGTCGAAGATCTTGCCCAACTGATCGTCCACCGACTTGGTCAGTGCGTTCAGGATCGACGCGCCGAGCGCCTTGCCGACGTCTCCACCATTGCGCAGCAGTTCCGACTTGAAGTCGGTCAGGAAGCCGACTGCCAGCCCCTTCGCGTCAGCGAATTTGGCCATGTCGCGCATTTGCTGCGCTTCCGGCGAGTCCATGCCGATGCCGGTGTTGCGAAGGCGGGAGGCGATCTGCTGCTCGCCGGCAGACAGGAATTGCTGGGAGCGCTCGAACGCCAGATCATTTCCCAATTGAGCACGCGCGAACTGGTCGGCCATCTTGCCATAGGCATCGGCCTTCTGTTTGATCAGCTCGAGTTCCTGTTGATCGACGGGGACATTGTTCCGCGCGGCTTCCTCACGAAGCTGCTGCGTCAACTGGACTGCATCCGCATCGCTTCAGCGGCACCGGTCGTTTTGCCGATCAGGTCAAGGTCGAGTTGCTGCGAGGCGAGCGTCTGGTCGAGCGAACGTTTCCGATCCTTCTGCGCTTCATCCAAGGCGTGCTGCGCGGCAAGCGCGGCTTGCTGGCCGGCCATGTCGATACGCCGGGCACGCTCCGCCGGGTTCTCGTTGTCGTTGTACTGGGCGCTGGCCTGAGCTCGAGCAGCGGCCGCCAGTTCGGCTGGCGAACGGGCATAGAGGCCCTGACGCTGAGCATCGAATGACTGTTGTGCGCGATCAGCCGACACAGAGCCGGCCGCCCGGTATCGCTCATAGGCACCCATGTCTTCAGTGCTGAGAGAGCCACGACGCAAGGGCAAGCCGCCGGGGCCCACGCTCCTGGCAAGCGCCTCTTGGGCGATCTCCAACTGCTTCAACGCGCGTGCGGCGTCATCCGCGTCCTTGGTCAGATCGATCAGCTTGCCGGCCGATTCCGTCAACGCGGCATTGTTCGGATCAAGCGCCCACTTGTCCTCGACCATCTTGCGGAAGCCGATGATGTCGGGCGTTCCCTCGCGGGCTGTTTTCCGCAGATAATCAATAGCATCCGTGAATGGCTTGAACTCCGACGAAACCACATTTTGCGGACCGAACTGATTGCCCGATCCGCCGCCGCCCCGGTCAATCAGGATGTCGCCGAACGACCCGCGTGTCTGATTGGCAATCTGAATTTTCAGCCCGGCCTGCGTCGCTGACGACAGCAATTGCAGACCGTTCAGGTTCGAGACGGAGAAGGCGCTCTTTGCCTTGTCGGCGATCGATCCATAGATATCGCCAATACCGCGCAAGACGGAAGCATGATCCTTCAACAGATCGTCGAGGCTCTTCACTTCCTTGCGCGTCGAGATGATGTAGGTGGCAAGGCCAGCAACAGCCGCTACGCCAGCACCAGCGGCAAGACCAGCCGGCGTCACCATGAATGCGAGGAGCGCCTGCCCAGCCGATTTAGCCGTAGCGCCGATGGCCGACAGCGATCCGCGAAGGCCGCGCGGACCGCTTTCCAACGCGTCGTAGACTTGGCCAATCTGGGAGGCAAAGATCTGCACCGGGGACGCACCCAAGGCGAACATGGTGATGACGTCGTTGCCTTGGCGCGACAGATTGAGCATCTGGTTCGAAGTCAGCCGCGCTGCATTGGCGTTGTCATTGAGGGCTTTGGTCGACTTGTCCGCCGCCGGGGCCACTTTACCGATGCCGGACACAACCTGCGTCGAGCCGGTGCCGATGCTTGCCAGCGTCGTGTTGGTCTTTTCCGCAGTGAAGACCAGCTTGGCCAGCGAGGCATTGCTGCCCTCGGCGATGCTGGCCAGCTTGACGAGCGTGGCGTTCGCCTGGTCGATGCCCGCGGCGATCTTGGAGAGCGCCGCATTGGAGGCCGACGAGGCCGACGACAGCCGCTTCTGCGCAGCCTCGGCCTTGGCCGAAGCTGCCGACATGTTGTCGAGGTTCGTCTTTGCCGCGACGGCCTGAGACGAATCTACGGCGATGCCGAGAGAAGCAACAGTCACTTCGCCACCTCATTCCACCGCAAACATCGCATCGAAATAGGCCTCGCTGATGGGCTGAGCGGTGATCTCGATCGCCGGTTTTTCGGGTTCGCCAAATACGGCGCATATGATCGAATCGATCATGTCCCCTCGCCCATTCAGGCCGGCCAGGATTGCGTTCACGTCGGCCCTAAGCGTCTGCTCTTCAGTCCAGCCGAGCCAGCCCAAAGCTTTCTCGGCGAGGTCGTCATAGAACTCTGCGAGGCTTATTCTTTCTTCAGAGGGTCCTGCTCTCCCTCTCCTCCCGACATCGGTCGGCCGCCATTGGCAATGATCGTGAGGTAGGTCGAAACAGGCACAATGAGATCGGTCAGACCGGTGCGCCACACCTTTTCAGGGATTGCCTTCGCTTCCTGACCGGTCGCCCCAAGGCCGAGCGTGACAACAGAAACGATCACGTCGAAATCGTAGTTGCCGACGGCTCGGACCGCACTGGATATGCCGCCGCTCTGCCGGGAAATGGCTTGTGCAGCCATCAGTGACGGGCGAAGTACAACAGTCTCGCCGTCGAGCTCAATCTCGACGTTCCCGGCGCCCAATGCTGGCTTGCTCATGCCTTTTTCTCCGGCTCGGCCTTAGGTGCCTTGATCGGCGTACCCGTGGCTTCGAAAGGCGACGGCATGGCCTTCGCTTCCGCGTGGGTCAGTTCCAGTTCGACGTGATTGCCAGGGGCGAGAAGATATTCCTCGCCCTTGTGCGACAACTTGTGGGCCTCGGCCCCGCGATTGAACACTTTCATCTCAGCCTCCTATCAGCCCAGCGCCGCGACGCGGACGTAGTTCGTGTTGGGCAGCACCGTGCAGTTCAGCATCTGTGCATTGTTTGCACCGCCCATGCCTTCCTCTGCCGCCAACACTTGGCCCATGAACAGGCGCTGCGGACCTGACGGAATGGTAGTGGCGGTGTGGGTTCCAGATTGGGTTCCAGTCGTGGCGATCACGGGGCCGCCCTTCGTGGCGGAAAGGGTGAACGTGTCGGCGTCGAGAACCGTCTTCACGTAGTAGCTCGTGCCGGCGGTCAGACCGGTAGGCAGCGCGCCAGTGGTGGAGAACTTGACTGCGGTGTTGGCCGCAAGGTTGTGGCCGGTCCACGTCACGACGCCCGGCGACGCGATGGTGATGATCGCGGTGGCGGACTTCGGGATTGGAGCGCCGTTGAGCTCGACCTTGAATGGATAGTTGAAGTCCGTAGCTTCGGCCGCGATCATGGCAAGCTGGCCGGGGTCGCTCGTGTTCAGGGCAAAGTTGTCGGAGCGCTGCGGAGCCTGCCGCGAGCCTTTCCAATTGTAGGTGCGGCGACGGTTCAGCAGATTGACCGTGTTGCCTTGGGCGGAATCACCGGAATTGCCCATGGTCTCGTACTGGCCGACCTCGATCCACGTCACTGCCGAGAAATCGGCTTCGGTCACGTCGGTATCGGGGACGTCGACGGGAGCCGAGCCGATATAGAAGCGGCTGCCCGCCACAGGGGACACTTTGATAGGCATTGCTGCCTCCTTTCAGGTTTTGGGGACTGGCCTTGCCGAAGGGCGAAGCGGCTATGCGAAGCACTCGTATTCGACGCTCGTCGGCGCCAGCCAGTGCGTGTCATCAGCGATGGCTTGGGCGACGTCAGGCGCCTTGGTGACGCGAACCGAGACGGTGCCGTAGGTCATCCGGAGATCGGTCGGGAACCACGCCGCGACCTGCCCGGCAATCTCAGCCGCGACGGACGCGTCCTGGTTTTTCTTGCTGAATACGTCGACCTGCAGAAGCCCGATGCGCTGGTGAGGTTCGGTTGAGCCGATGAAGAGCCGGCGATTGACGTTGGGGACGTGAGTGACACGGAGATAGCCGGTGATCGGCTTGATGAAATCCTCATTCGGCCATGCGACGGGCAAGGCCGGTGTTAGGGTCAACGCGGCGACCCTCGCCTTCAAGGCTAGCCAGATCTGGGTCTCAATGGATGGCATTTCAGAGCCCCAGTCGCGTCTTCACTTCGGCCGCCTTGGCCTCGACGATCATGACCCAGCGCTGCGCCACCATCGTCACCCAAGGCCGCGGCGTCGTGCCGTTGGCCCCGTAATGCACGAATGCCGCATAGTTGGCCGTGTAGCCGAGGTAGAGCGTATCGCCGAGATCGGCGCCATTTATCACCAGGATGACGTCGCCAAGGTCAGGCGGCACTGCTACGCCTGGGTTGTCCCGCGACAGCGTTGGCATTGCCGAGGTTGACGCCATCAAAGAGGCGCGGAGGAAGCCGGTTCGCTTGTAGCAGGACGCCTGCGGCTTGGCGTAAACTTCGTCGGCCAGCAGCTGGTCGAGTTGGGAAACAAGCTCTTGTGCCGATTCCTTAAACACAATCTCGACGGCGATCGGCACCGTCAGGCACCAAGCGCCGACCGTCGCGGCAAAGGAGGCCACTACCGCACCAACTGAGCTACGAAATCGATCTTGTATTCGGCGAAGCACTTGCATCCGAGCGTGTGCCTGGTCGGAACGCCAGGCGCATGCGGGTAAGGAATGGCCGTCCCGTCAGGCGCGGTAAACGACTGATCGAACGGCACTACCTGCCCCTGCATGGCGATATGCTGCATCCTGCCGTGCTCCTGCGGCGTATGCTTCCAGCCCTTGGTGATGTGCTGGGCCTGAAGGGTGCCCTTCTCGATCTGCTGGCGGAACGCGATGTCTTTCGAGGCGCCCAAGGCGGCGAAGGTCTCATGCAGACCGATGGTGTCGACCCTCAGTTTCAAAAGGCTGTCCGCATACCGCCCGGTGATCCTGTCGACCAATGCGGTAGGGATTGGTTTACCATCTCGGATCGCCGCTGTGATCGTGCGATCGAAACGTTTGTCGCGACGCTGCCGGTTCAGATAGGCCTTCAACTGGTCGGGCTCGCCAGTAAGCAGCTCTTGGCGGGCTCGGGCAATGTATTCGCTTTGCGCTGTGGTGAGCCCGATCAACCCGCCTTCGCGCTTACCAGTGACGGCGCTGACCTTGCCGATAACAGCCGTCGCGGTCTTCGTCGGATTCTCCCCGCGTGCCAGCCCTGTCTCCAAGGCAGCCCTGATCGCGGTCTGTTGGTCCTGGACGATGCCGGTGATCAGCTGGCTAGAATGCGTCTGTATCCATTGCTCTGCTGCTAGATTGCGCGCATCCCAGCGAACCACGATGCGATGGCCGGATGGGTCACGCAGGGTTGGCATGGCGTCGACAGTGGCGACGCCGCCGCCGTTGAATGCCGCCCTGATCGCTTCATCCAGTGGCCGGAAGGCTGCCGGGTCGAGGTTCATGGCATTGACCGCGCCGTTGATGTCGCCGCGCTCCAGGCGCTCGACAATTCGGCGCAGGACTATGTTCGAGGTTATATCGTCGATCGCCTCGATGAAGCCGGCGCGAACGGCTGGTTCGAACTGAGAGACAAGAATCTCGAAGCGCTGACGAGGCGTGAGGCGGACGAGCATTATACTTTCTCTCGACTCTAATGTAGCACCAGCTTAAAGTCTCTCTGCTCAAGGAATTGAGAATAGGAGGGGATCATGAGCATTCGAATTGTATGCGCATCTGTCTTTGCATCTATTTTTCTGTCCGCTTGCGGAACCTACACGACTGCGGAAGTCGCCGACCCGCCCACAATCTCAGTAGCCAGCGCTATGGGTCAAGTTGGCGATGGTCTAACTACACTAAATCGAAAGCTTGCCGGCCAAGACAAGTACGGACTTCTGGTCGACGAAGTATCTGTTCAGTTCAATGTAAGCGCCAAGGCCACCAGTGATGGCAAGATCGGAATTACAACTGCAAATATACCCTTGGCTGGCGGAACCATCGCTCCGAGCGCAAGCGCGGAGTCGGCAAACGAGAGCAATCGCGGCAACATAATCACAATCAAACTGAAGAACATCGCTACTGCCGACCTATCCAAAGGGGATCGATCCCTTATCGAACGCTGCGTGAAGGTGCCGACACCGCCTGGCTGCGGCAACATTTACAAAGTCATCGTACCCGCGCAGGTGAAGTAGGTGAATTAGGCGGCGCACCATGCCTTGTAGGCCACGACGACACCTGCCGGCGGAATAGACGTCAGGTTTGTGATGGCGCGGTCGGTGCCGTCGATGGCAAGGAAATCGCTCAGCTGCGGAACGACGGCCGGCACGGCGAACGTCACCATGTCGCCGGTCTCGACGATCAGGATGCCGTCCTCATAGCGCTGGTGTATGCGCTTCACGACGGCATTGAGCGGCCAAATCTGCACAGTCGGCTCGACTGGCATCCACGGCTGTTCGGGATCGACCACGCCAGGCGTCTCGCGCTTCAACTTGACGACGCCCTGGTTGAACTCGGTCAGCAGGTCGGTGGCGACACCGGCCATCTCGTCGTAAAAACCCACGTCACACCACCATAATGGCCGGCAGGCCATAGACAGGCCCGATCAACGGGGCGAGTAAGCCTTCGATAATGGTCGAGACAGGAGCATTCGGCGCGAAAATGTTGCCATTGTCCCCGGGCTCGAAAAATTCGCGCTCGATGACGTCGACCTTCTGGCGCTTCACACGTTGCGCCGGGTCGAATGAGATCGACAGCGAGCCCGGCTTTTTCAATTCGACGTAGGCGGCCTCGTAGCTGGCCTGCTCAACCCTCGTGGGGATCAGGTCAGATGCAAGCGCGGCACCATAGGCGGTTGCGCCTGTCCTGGGCCAAGCTCGCTCTTGATCAATTCCACCGGTCGGCTGGCCCGTAAACCGCAGCCCATAAGTCCCGTCGATATAGGCGCTGCCCCGCTGCCTGAGCGCTGCAAACGGGGCATCCGCCGCATAGGTATACCCGGCCGCGTCCCAATACGCCTTGAGGGCGTTATCCGATCCGTAGCCGGCCATGGTCGTTACTCCGGCTTCGTTGCCAGATCTTCGAGAGCCGCGACGATCTCGGCCTTCTTCTCAGGTGTCTTGTCGCCGAGCAGCTTGGAAGCCGCCGACTTGAACGCCATGAAGTTGCCGTCGGCCAGAGCGAGGACTTCGGCCGCCGTCTTTGCATCGCCAGGCTCATGGGGCTTGTCGGCCTTCGATCCTTCGATGCTGAACCATCCGGTCTCCTTCGCGCCCTTCAGCTCGACCGCCGAAACCTCTGCCTCGATAAATCCGCCGACAGGGATAATCCGCAGACCTTCCACGGTGTGAATCCCGCGCGGACCTTGAGAGGCGTTTGTGATCTTCATCATCGCCTCCTTAGATCCCGTCGAGATAGCGCACGGCCTTCGGCCGGCGAATGTCGACGCCGCCGACGCGGAAGATGCCAGGCACATCGAACTTGATCGGCCCGGTCTGCCAGGCTGGCAGGAAGCGGAACGGCATCGGGACGTGCATTTTCAGCACCTCCGGCGAACGCCGATACGCAACCATACGCTTGGAAGAACCGGTGCCTGCCGTTTCGAGGTAGCCGAACAGGCCTCGAACCGTGAGCGGCGCACCGGTCGTCAAGGTGTAGACGTTCTTCTGCATCACCCATTCGAGTATCGTGGTCTGGTTCACCGTGTCGATGCGGCGCTGGGAAAGGTCCAGCATGATCGAGTACGGCAGTAGGATCGTGTCGGCGAGCTCGTTGCCGAGCGTGTCCGTGGCGATGCCGGTGATCTGTGTATTGACGTCACGCAGCACCTGGTCCGCCGTCTTCGATGCGAAGGTGCGGGCCGAACCCGTACCGTCCGCCGGCGCCTGAGTTGCGGTCGGGGTCGAGGAATTGACCAGACCCGAGAAGCCTTTGGCGGCATCGCCGATAAAGGCAGTACTGTCGATCCTTTCCTCGGCGGCGCGCCGCGCAGTCGTGGCCTTGTCGGGATTCAGGTTCATGCCAAGCAACTGAGCGGTGCCGAGTTCCTCGAGATTGTAGCCGTAGCCGATCGCCGCCATAGAAACGGTGGTCTCGAACTTCTCGCGGGTCAGTTCGACCTTGGGCACGTCGTGCGCGTTGCCGTTGAACCACTGTGCCTGACCGACCGAATCCATCGAGAAGTAGGTGACGGACTGGATCCACTCCGGCGCCGAAGTGTCGACCGGGATCAGGTTGGCATACTGGATGTCCTGATACCGCATCGCGTAGACCGTCGGCTCGATCAACGAGGCCTGACGGATAAGGAAGCTCATCGCGACTTGCTGAGCGTCCTGCATGATGTGTGCGTTCATTGTGGCCGCTCCTGTTAGCCGAGGCGCAGCGCAGCGAGGCCGGCACCGGCGGTGCTGGTATCCCACTGAGCGTTGGCGATGAGGGTGTTGCCGGACGCGGAGTTCGTGAGAACGCCGGTTGCCGGGACGTAGTAGACGGGATCGCCGACGGCGACCGCGACCGAAGCCTGGACGACGATGACGCCCTTTTTCATGATTGCCGCCGTGGCGTACTGCTCGTACTTGCCGGTCGGCTGGGTGCTGTCGAGCACTGCGATGCCGCAGAACTTGACGGTGGCTTCGCTGTCCACGACCTGGTTGTCAGCCGTGCCTTGGACCGCGACCTTGCCGAAGCCAATCCCTTCCGCGTCCTCGCAAAGGCGGGACACGATGTCGGACGGCTCCATGTTGAGGACCATGCCCTCGATCCAGCGCGCATGCTGGGCGCTGTAGTTGGTCTGAATGGCCGGCATGGATTAGGCCTCCTTCTTCATCATCCAGGCCGACGACATGTCGCGGACCATGGCGTTGTGGGCTGCAGCGGCCCCGTTGGTGTTGTCCGCCGTCTGCAGTCCGTTCTGGACGACCTGACGAAAAGGATCGGCACCGCCGGACTTCTTCGCCGCGTCCTCGACCAGGATGTCGAAGCGGGCATCGATATAGGCGTCGGCCTTGTCCCTGACGGCAGCATCGCCGAGCGCGGCGGTGACTGCGGCCTTGCGGATTGCGCTGTCGGACAGACCATCGGTCTTGACGTCCTTGGCGATCGCCTTGGCCTTGGTGATCAGGTCGGCGCGGGCCGCGACACGCTTGTCGAGGTCGGCATCCGAA
The DNA here is from genome assembly GCF_000009625.1 of Mesorhizobium japonicum MAFF 303099. NCBI lineage: Bacteria > Pseudomonadati > Pseudomonadota > Alphaproteobacteria > Hyphomicrobiales > Phyllobacteriaceae > Mesorhizobium > Mesorhizobium japonicum. The sequence continues at coordinate 6,596,818 of NC_002678.2, read as the reverse complement.
AGCACCTTGGCATTGGCCGCGTCGCGTTCGGCGTGGGCCTTCGCCAGATCGGCATCCTTGGCGGCGAGTGCGGCCTGATACCTCGTCTGAGCATCGACCAGCTTTGCCGCCGAGGATTCGAGATCCTTGAGCAGCTTGGAAATGGCCTGGGCGCCCTGATCGGTGGTGGTCACCGACAGTCCGTCCACGACCACAGTGCGAAGTGCATCACTCATGGTGATGGTCTCCTTGTCAGTGGTTGAAATCGGGGCGGCGCCCCACGGTCCCCCATCGTCACCGATGCGAGCTTTTGAACCGGCCCGAGCTCGATCGACGAGCGCCAGGTGGTTGATTCTGATGCCGCGCTGCTGCGCGTCGTAGGGCTCGCCGTCGGCCGTAACGCCGGGCGTGAAATCCAGATCGCAGGTGTAGCCGGCGGACAGTTCCCGCTTGCCATCCATCACCGACTTGATCGCGGCCGCGTCCTTCAGGATCAGCGGAAGCATCACCCACTGGCCGTCCTGCTTGGCGGCGGTGCTGACTTCACCAACCGAGAGAGCTTTCCAGTTCTCGGCGGACACCTCTTCGTCGGGATGGTCGACCGTGATCGGGGCATGGGAGAAGGATTGCAGGCTCTCGGTCGAAAACACCTGATCGGCGGCCCGATAGACCCGAACGACTTCCTGATCCGGCTTGCCGACCTCATGGCCGGCGTAAAGCTGGATACCGGTGCGGACAGCCCTTGCCGTCGCTACCAGGTAGCCGTCGGCGGTCCGGCGCGTTCCCGCGACAGTTACAGCGTCGGTAAATTGCATTATGATGATCGCTCTATATTGCCGCCGTGGAGTGGCTTATGCCCGCCGACCGGACTGTCACGCTCGATGTATCAAGAGCAGGCAGACAACTGATCTTCAAAGTGACTGTATTCGACCCAGACAGCGGAGAAACGACCGAGTCCGGTTGGATCGTCGCCAAGGACCTTGATCGAACTGACGCTGCCATGGACGAGGCCCAAGCCTTTGCGTCAGCGTGGTGCCGGCAACGCGGGATTGAAACGTATGACCTATGGGATCATCGCGTCTATTAAAGCCCTGCGTTCTGACTGGCGGCGGCCGCTGCAGCCGCAATTTCTTCCTGGCTCGGCTCCTGCTCAGCTAGCGTGCCGAACGCATCGATAGCAGCCTCCAATCCAGGCAGGGAGCCATCTTCGACGAAGGCGTTGACCAGGGCCTCGGAGAGAGCATCGATCGGGATCAGCGGCGATTGACCGTTGCCGCCGGCAAGAGTTCGGCCAGCGTCGGCCTTGGTTTTGAAGACGTCGGCCTTTTCCTTCTCCGACATGCCCCAGAGCGGCGCCCATTCATAATAGACGTCGGAAGGTCGAGAGCCGAGAGCAGAGCGGATCAACGCCTCATCCAAGCGGTGCATGGCCGGCGTCATCTCGACTTCCTGCATGGCGCTGAGGCGGTCGTAATAGTTGCGAAGATCGGATTCGCCCGTCGAGTTCATTCCGGCAGGGGCTTGGCCAAGAAGCCGTGTTGCCGGGATATCGGCAGCGCCCGAGACGATCTGCAGAAAGCGATCGAGCACATCAGGCAGCGTGGCGAATGACGCCGACTTCTGCTCGTATTCCTCTTCCTTGTCGAGGAGCAACGTGCCGTTGATGCCCTTGGCGGTGTTGGCCAAGGTGTACCTCTCCAGGATCTTGGCCTTGTAGTCCTCGCTGGCCAGGCTCGCCATGAAGTTCGGCACCTTGATGATGTCGATCTTCGCTTCGAAGACGAGGGACGCGATATTCGCCGCGGTGCCGTCGGCCTGTTTGACCGCGTTGATGACAGACTGGAGCACACTATCGCCCCAAAAGGTCTCAGCGCTCAGCGTCAAGTCGTCATCTGGTTGGGCGTTGCCCTGAAAGATGACCAGTCGCGATGGGTGAATTTCGACCTGAGCATTGCCGGCAGAAGTCAGGCTGAACGTTTTCGGCAAGCCATAGTATTCGCTGTCGACATTGCGCTCTATTTCGCCAGCACGAAGGACGCGCCGGGTTAGCACCGTGGCGTATTTCAAGCCACCTTTGCCGATCCGCTCGATGTTCAAGGGCTCGGCAAGGTTTGCCTCTCCGGTTCCGATGTGGATTGCGGCACCGCCCCAGAGTCGCGCCTTGACCTTGGCTTCAAATATCTTGCCCCGAACGTTGAGCCGCTTTTCCTCGGCCTCGATAGGCTCGATCTTGTCTCCCTTGGCCTGCCAGTCGCGCCAAGCGCGGACAGAATCGAATGCCGGGATGTCGACGATCTTCCTCGGCAACCATGCGGTACGATAGGCCGCCATCAGTTCGGCATCCGACAGAGGCGTGAAAGCGTAATAGCTCGACGCCGCCTTGTCCCTGCCCGTCCCCATGCGGGATACGAGATTGGTCAGGCTGTCCCTGGCGAGCGAAATGATGTTGCCCATGCCGGCTCCTAGATATTGGCCAAGGTATAGGTGCTGGCATCGATCAGGGCATTGAATGCCCGGCTTGTGCTGTCGGCGTCATCGTCGTGCGCTGCTTCAGGGAAGCCTTCGAGCGCGGAGAACCATGCTTCGTTCCAAGGCGCGCGGAGAACCATCACATTGCCGGCTTCAGCCTGCGCAGAGAACGGGCTGAACCGCGTAACCTTGTCGCCGGATTCTGGCGTTGCCCTGGCATCGAACCCGATGAGCAGTTTCACCAAGTTCGCCACCTGCGACTTACCCGCCTGCCCGGGGTCTTGAGGAAGCGAGATTTTCGCATTCCTGCCGTCGGCCTCGGCCGTGTTCTTGATCAGGCGCTCGACGCCGGCAGGAGAAAGAAAGTCCTTGACGTGGTGTCCGACGATGTAACGCCCGTCGGGTAGCTTTCCGATCTTCGTCCCTGCCGTGCCGTCAGGATCGTTGCCTTCGACCTTCGGCGTTGAGGCCAAGTCCCAACCACGCATCCATGTGACGCCGGCGGGCACTGCGTCCACCACTTCGCACCAGCCACGCTGGAAGAGCAGGCCAGCAGCCGGCCGGATTTTCCAGTTCCCGCCGAGAAGGCGCTCCCGCTCTACTGTCGGCTGCGCCATCAGGTTGGCGAGGTAGCCGGGGTCAGCGGCCATCAGCAAAGCATTGTCGCTCAGCTTCGCCGGGATGAACGTCACCGACTTTGGCGGAATCGGCTCGCCGTCGATCGGATTTACGTGATGAGCAAGCTCCTCTCGGCTGCTCGCCCAGATGATCGTGTCGCCGATGCGAATGAACCAGCGGATGACGCCGGCGCGCTCGGGAATAGCAAATCCAGTTTCCTGGTCGATCCACCAAGAGATGAATTCGGCAACCCAGCTATCAGCATCAGGGTTGCAGGTCGCTCGAACGTAGGGCCGCACGCCGCACATGGAGCGATTGCGGCTGAGCATGTACCAGAACTGCTTGGCCGAGAAATGCGTCAGCTCGTCGAAGCAGATGAGCGGGATCTGCGCGCCCTGCCAGTTGTAGATCGTCTTTTCGTGCTCGAGGTGCGCGAACGAGACGGTGGCACCGGCCGGGAACGTCCAACTTAGATCGGGCGCCGATCGTGGCTGCGCGTTCAGGCCCGGATAGAGCTTTTCGCTTTCATCCCACAGGCCGCCTTCATTCCTCACCTGCGTAAGGTTGCGACGGAAGAACACCGCTCCGAAGCCCGGATTGGCGACATGCCGAAGCGGCTCCATGAGCAATGCCCACGTCTTGCCGCCACCGGCCGCGCCGCCGTAGATCGCGATATCGGCCGGCGAGGCCAAAAAGGTCGTTTGCGGCCCCGCCTGTGGACGAACTATGGTTGGACCGCCCTGCCCGTGTTCAACTCCTGCCATTGTCGGGCAACTGGAAGATTGTGACCGGAGAAACTGGCACCGGCAGGTCCTTCCCGTCCTTTCCCGTCAACTCTCGGCGGTTCGTGTAGGCGTTGCCCACTTCCTCAGCGGCCTGCTTATGCAGCTGTGCGGCCAAGCTCATGTTGCCCATGTTCTCGGCCTTGTCGGCCATGCGCTGAAGGGCGCGAAGACGGACGGCGCGGTGACTGATGCCTATCGAAGCCGTGTCCTCGAGGAAGGCCTTGCGAGTTTCCTCGAACAGGGTGCGCCACCTTGGCGCCAGGCCGCCGGCCGCCTTTTTGCTCGGGTCGTGGCTTTCCACCAGCTGGCGACTGACCTCTATGCCCAATTCCCTTTTGACCGAGGCCGCGACAGTCGACGGACTGTCGAAACACGCCAGGGCTTGAACGATGTAGGTCTTAACCTCATCGGACAGTTTCGCTTTGGCCATTGCTGTGTCAAAGTCCAGTCAAATAGGGGGGAATCGACAATGGCATTCTGTAAATTTGTCCGAGAATTCGACGGCACCACCGTTTTCATCAACCCTGCACATGTTGTTGCGGTGCTGAAGACTGACGATGGGACACGGATCGTGACCGATGCTGGCGGCAAAGACGGCGCCCACGGGTACACCGTCAATGAATCAGTGCAGCAGGTCGTCATGCTATTGGAACAGGGAGCCTAGGCCGGCTCTAGCCTTCATGTGCGGCAAGCCTGTTCAAAGGGACGCTCCTTGTCGGTCGGAGCCATCTATTTTACCTTGGTGAATACAGGGAATTGGGGAGACGATTAATGGGACGAGCACCGAGAGGGCTCCGTGGCGCGCCTTGGATTCAGCAGGTCTTTCAATCTCGCCAAGCCACGTCTGGCGGTGTGGTCCGCCGCAAGATTGACAGCGTCAATCATTTTGCATCGCATGCACTGTTGGAAGCTGAGGTTCGCCGGCGCGGATTTCATATGGTGGTCACCGCAGATCAGTATCTGATCTTCTGCCACCAGGGGCATTTTCAATTTATCTGCTGAAGTCCTGCCGCGAAATGATGGCAGCCATGTTGAGGCAATCCATTTAAGTCTCAAGTGGCTTCCCGCGCTGTCATCCGTTGGCGGTTTGGTCAACACATTCTTGAGGGGCAACATGACTACTTTTGAAGTGAAGGACACAGCGCATGTCGCGTTTAAAATCATCAATCTGCGCTGCCCTCATTGCCATCACGCGGCATCGTTCTCCGGCTTCGACGGCTGCAGCGACCTACGCTACAATGTCCAAGCGAAACGGCACCCGAGCGGTGCTACAACCAATACTTTCGATATAGCCGGCATGCGAAGATGCCCCAACACGACATGTAGAAAGCTCGTCTTCGTAATGGAAGACAAATACGGCGAGATCGAAAGCTTCCCGCCAGAGGTCATCGATTTCGACGCAAGCAATCTTCCGTCAGATATATTATCCAGCTTAGAGGAGGCGATTCGCTGTCACGCCGCCAATTGCTACAGAGCGTCCGCCCTGATGGTCCGCAGAACGCTGGAAGAACTTTGTGACAACAAGAGCGCAACCGGGAAGGATCTCAAGACCCGCCTTGCCGCTCTAGGGACAGTTGCTGTTATCCCGAGCGAACTTCTTTCCGCAGCCGACGAGCTTCGAATCCTTGGCAATGACGCTGCCCATATTGAAGCAAAAGACTACGACTCGATTGGCAAAGAAGAGTCTGAAATCGCCATCGAACTGGCGAAAGAGCTTCTGAAGGCCGTTTACCAATACACTTCGCTGGTCGCCAGACTGACTGCCTTGAAAAAACCGAAACAATAGGCGCATTCAATCTATGCGGGGAGTGGTGAAACTCTCCCCTATGGCCCGGCGAGTATTCCCTCCGACGGAGGTCCGCTACAGAACAGCCAAATCACCTGAGCACAAATGATAAATCACCTGTGCGCCAGAATGCAAGCGATGTTCTTGATGCGTTCCAAAGCCTATCCTACGGAAAATCGAAATCCCCGCGATAGGCGGCGTTACGGACTTGTGATCGCCACGGTCAGTAGCAGCCTACTTCGGTTGAACAAAAACGTCGTCCGGAAAGGTCGTGTAGTCCACGATCAGTCGAACGTTTTTCACATCCGACACACACACGGTGTTGTCTTCTGCGGTCAACTGCTTGGTGGATGTAAAGGGTGACCCGAGGGTGAAACCGAAACCAGGATTCCCACCAATTGGCATACCCGTATCGGCTTGCCATCGGAAGGCTTCTGTCACGTCCCACTCGCCGCGGCGAATCTGGGTCGTTCCCGGCTTGGTGTTGAACGGCATCAAACCTTTGGGCCCTCCCCGGTTCTGCCAATCGATATTGGGGACACGGACCGTGACACACCCTGTAGGCTTGTCGACCGCCGCACCGCTCCCGCCCTGCCAACAATTACTGTAGGGCGAGCCAACAAACACTGTGCAGGCCGCGAACGGAGCCTCGTCATATGTCAGGACGACCCGATCAAGTCGTTTGCTGGGGATTTGCCTGTATGGCCCTGTATCGAATCCCACCGTGTGCTCGACGATGAACGACATGCAAGGGTCGCTGCCCCATTCCCCTTGACCGAATCCCACTTTCCCCTGAATGGGTCCTGGGAACGCGTTATACTTAACGCAGGTAACCCCATGGCCCGTAAAAGTGCCGATGACTGGCGTATCATGAAAAAGTCGGTCCTGCCACGAATCCCACGCCGAGTTTGGGGTAAGCGTGAGCGTATGGTGCTCCTCAGCCGGGGCAGCGAGCGCTTGGTGAGTGGTCACGCCGAACCCGCAAACTGCCACGACTAAGAGGTACTGTCTGATCTGCTCCATTGCTTCCTGCTCCGCTCGCGAAAATCTTTCTGCTTGGGTAGAAGTGCAAGGGGATCCCTATGGAGTTCCTGGTCCTCCCCCGCCAGTTGTGCCAGCTGGGAGCACCTCTCCGGTAGCTCCCGGGATTTGGCTAATCGGGATTGTTCCCGTTCGAGCCGGCATTAGCGCATAATTTTTTTGGTCGCCGCCTATGCCGCACCATACCCAGCCCTTTCCCCCGGGCACTGCGTCCCCTTCGACATGGCACCAATGGTCCTTCCGCTTGACCAGGAGGGTGACGGTGCTGTTGGCCCGCAAGTTCTTCTTGCGAGGCTTCCCTTCGCCGCCCGGATGGTCGTACACGTCCACGTCGAGCGGAACTACGACCATTTCCGCCGCAGTACTGATCGCGGGTAAGCTTACGATGTGTAGCGTTGCCACTGCTGCGCCGCACACAAGACCCCAAAGCAATCGGCTCTTCATTCAAGGATACTCCCTTGCACCGGATTAGGGTAATATGGACCTGACAAGAGTCTGTCTCAGTCCGCACTGCGACCTAATCTAAGTAGCAGGCTGTTAAAAAACTGTTTTGCTTAAGGAACGTATCAGAATCAAACCGAGAACGCTGCCGATCTCTCGGGCCTTTGGCGCAATATTTTCCGATGCTGACTGCTCCCCCGACGGGGTTCGGCTCTTCGCCTGATTGCCTCCCTCTGGCGCAGGGCTCTGTACATGTGGCGCGTAGTTGCCGTCGTCCAGATCGATACACGCGGCAAAGGCGTCGTGGCCGCCGTTCCGGGGTATATTGAATCCGACGTCGTGAGCCGTCAAATGCGCTTTCACCTTGGAGAGCCCACGAAGGGTCGACCAGGTATTAACGCGGTACGCGCCAGCCACCCCTGCCGCAGAAGCTCAGGCCGCACGGGACGGATAGGGCTCGATATCGTCGGCATCGAATTCAGCCGCTACCAGGCGCCCGAACAGTTCAATCATGCTCTTGACGGTGCCGCGACCTGTGACGCTGACCACCTCGCCGTGGAAGCCGGCGAGCATGTGCTTGTGTTGCCAGTCCTGTTTGACGCGGATGGCTTGGCCCTCGGGGAACGTCATAGCGATCGTCTCGCGCCTGGTCTTGCCTTCGAGCTTACGCTTGATCCTCGATTCCTTGGTGTCGTCGAACTCGAGATCGGCTTCGGCGCGCATGTAGCTCTCGACCGCGCCTGTCGGAACCTGCCAAGGCTTGCCGAACTCGCCGTCATAGCTGAGCAGCCGGCCGAGCCCGTCGCAGTCCTTGAGGTATTCGCCGTTGGCCGACGGCAATGCAACGAAGATATACCCGGTGAACAGCGGAAAGCGCCGCACGATGCGCACGTTCGTCCGGTGGTGGATGATCTCTTTGCGCATGCGCGGGTAGTAGCACTCAAAGCCAGCGTCGCGGATCGACCGTTCGGCAACGATCTCACCCTTCCTCTCCTCCGGCGTTCCAATGCGATCCTTGGCCGCCTTCGCGCCACCCATGCCGATCCTGGCGATGAACCATTTTGCCGAATTGCTCATGACCGACCTTTCACGATTTTGGTTTGCTCAAGCTTTGAGATTTCCTGACGAGGCCGCTTGAGCGCGTCGATGCGCTTTTGCTCGGCTACGTTCAGCCCGAGGTGTGGCAAGGCCTGACGTTTCAACGCGCCGGCGGTGACCGCTTCGGCCAACGCGGCTACCCGGCTGCGCACTCCAGGATCCTGCCGTTCCATCTCGACCAGGTGGCGCTTGTGATCGTCGGTCGCGCGCTCGATCAGTTTCGAGGCTTCAGTGCGCAGCGCGGCACGCTCGGACAGGAACGGCATCATGATTGCCCTCGCCCGCTTGGCGAACTCGGCGCATGTCGGCATGAACTGCCCGGTGTGATTGTCGACGCGGCCAGCAAGAAAGTCGCTGGCTGCTTCGCAGATTGCCCATGCCGGCAGGTCGCGGCATGCGGCGAGGAATTCCCCTGCCATGTCGGCGTGGTCGATATCGGGCTGGTCGCGGAACTGTCCGGCCATGCGGACCACCGAGGCGCGAACGTCCTGCGGCTGGCACGGAACCATCAGCCCGTCAATCTCGGCAACGCGGGCTCTGATCGCCCTGGCACGGTCGCGGTACTTTTCCGGCAGCTTGTCGAAATCATCTTTGGCCACGAGGTCATGCATCGGCGAAAGCCTCCTCGATTTTCTGTTTGCGGGATTTTTTCGGCGCGCCTGCGCGCTCTGAAAAACCGATAGGTTTTTCTTTGATGGTTATGGAAGGATGGCATTGCCCGAGCATCGCTTGAGCATCATCCTTTTTCTTGTCTTTCCAACGGCTTGCGGCGGCATTGCTCGCTTTCGCCTTTCTATCGACCGCCAATCGCCTCTCTTTCTTGAGGCGTTTTTGCGCCCATCTTTTGCTCCGACCATCAAGGCTCCAGAAGGCCATGACAATGGCTTTCATCTTCCGCCAGCGGGCGAGCGACACTCCGGCGATGCGCGCCAGCATGTCATCGTCGTCGGGCAAGGAATTGGTCGGCGATGCCCAGGCGGCCATGAGCAGGAGCAGATAGGCGCCATGCTCCTCCGTGGTGAGGTGGCGAGTGTCGCGCTGGTAGTCGTCGACCCAGAGCGGCATGTATGGGAGGCGCCTGTTACTCACGCCCGCCTCCGGTCAGCACGGGCGCCGTCCTTGGCCATCTGCAGGGTGCGGTAAACGGCATCCTCGCGACATTGCAGCGCGTTGGCGATGTCAGTGGTGTCGAACTGGCCCGAGCTCCACAGGATGATGGTAGCAAGCGCCTGTTCGTCGCGGAGGTAGGCATCGCCGGCGTGACCGTCGTCAAAGACGCCATGGCAGTGTGGACAACAGGTCTTCATCTGGCCGTGACCTGCAACTTTCCTTGACCGGGCCACCTGTCCATGAAGAATGAGACATCGGGGCTGGTAAGGGGGTGGCAGTGGAAGAATTGACGAGATCTGCGGTCGAGGCGGCAATTCACGAGTACGACGCGAAGGGCCGAAAAGCCTTCCTGGAAGAATATGGCTTCAAGGGAGCCCGCGACTATTTCTTGATGGTCGGCGGGATTAACTACGATAGCAAAGCGATCGTCGCGGTGGCGCACAAATTCCTGACTACAGGCCGCCCACTCACGCACGACGAGTTGACCGGTGGCAAGAATGATGCCGCCAAGAAGTTGGTCAGCCTTGGCTTTCAAGTCACCACTCCGGGCGAGAATCCCGACTGGACTTGGGACGAGCATGTGCTCGCTCTCGACCTCTACTTCCGTTTGAAAGGGAGCGCATTCGCTAAGAATGATCCCAGGATCGTCGCATTGTCGGGGATCCTTCAGGCTCGTGGAAATGCAACCGGCGTGGCAGCGACTGCAAAGTTTCGAAACGTCAACGGCGTCTACATGAAGCTGATGAATTTCAGGCGGCTTGATCCGGATGCCCAGGCCGCAGGTCGTGTTGGGTTGACACGAGGTAGCCGTGGCGAGGTCGAAGTGTGGAGGCGTTACTTCGACGATAGGAGCGCCCTCGAAACTGCCGTTCGCGTCATTCAGTCCGGCAGCCGTGGCGATACCTTCTCTGCCAATCTGGACACCGACGACGAAGGTTCGGCCGAGGGCTCTGTTGTTCTCCGAGCACACAAGACCCGAGAGCGGGACGCTACGCTCGCAAGCAAAAAGAAAGCAGCAGTGTTGGCCGCACTTGGTGAGCTGGCTTGCGAAGTGTGCGACATGACTTTTCAGAAGCACTATGGCGATCACGGGAAGGGCTTCATTGAGGTCCACCATATCGACCCGATAGCTCTGTCTGAGGAAGGAAGACGAACTACCCTTGCCCAACTCGCTTGTGTTTGCAGCAATTGCCACAAGATGTTGCATCGTGGTGGTCTTCGCGAAATTTCCTGGCTTAGGCAGCAATTGAACTCTCCATCACGCGAATAAGGACAGCTGCGCCGGCGGAGCCTTGGCCGGCGAGGCGAGTTGCGAGAGTGCGCAGCGCATATGCCGCTTCCAGACTGACAACGCCGTTGCCGAGCATTCTGAGGCGGTCCACCCGGGCGGCCACCCCATCAGCCATTCGACGAACAGCGGGTTCAAGCTGCGGCGCTCTACCAAGCACGTTTCGCCAGGCTTCGATGTCGGTTGGCCCAGGTGGGAAAAGGCCTGGCCTGTCAGCGTGGGTGTCGGCTTTGACTTGTCGCCGCGATCGTATTGATACTGGCCCGACTCGCTCGATCGCGGCGTGCGCCATTGCAGTGTCTGCGCCGCCAATGGCATTCCGCCCGCCCCGAACGCCTGTTTCGGCCCACCCTTCTCGCCATCTGAGGCCCTTGGAGTGCTCCAGGTCTTGGCCGCCTCCGGCAAGCTGATATTGCCGCCGGCGAACGTCTTCGGTGCCTTCTGGCCGTCGAGCGCGGCCGGCGTCGGCCACAACTTCGCCGCCATTGCCAGCGGCAGGCCCATGCCGTTGCCGTTTTTGCCCTTGGATTTTTCGAGCGCTTGCCGCGACAACCAGGTCGCCGGCAGTTCGCCATCGTTCGAGACAAAGGCGTCCGGCGTCGGCCACGCCGAGCAGGAAGAAGCGTTCGCGCTCATGGCTCGCGCCAACTTCCTTCGCCGTGAACAGTCCACCCTCAACCTCAAAGCCCAGTCTGCGAAGGTCTCGCCATACGCGCTCCGCGCCGCCGCTGGAGAGCATGCCGCCGACGTTTTCGATGAGGACGAACCAGCAGCCGGACTGGACGATGATGCGCCGTGCCGTCGACCACAGGTCGCGCTCATCGCCCTCGCCGAGCCGCTTGCCGGCAAGGGAATGCGGCTGGCACGGGATGCCGCCAACGAGGCCGTCAACGCAGCCACGCCATGCGCGGCCGTCGAAGGTTCTGGCATCGCTCCAAATAGGCGCTGGATGAAGTAGACCCTGTTCCATCGCTGAAACCAGGTGCGCGACGGCGAAGGCTTCCCTCTCCACCATGCAGACTGTTCGAGCGCTCGGAATTGCCAGCTCGACGCCGAGATCGAGGCCCGCCCCTCCTGTGCAGAGGCTGAGGATGTCGATGTGTTCGGGACATAGAGCCACATTCACCCGGCCACCCTCGTCTTGGTGACCTCAACGGCGCGCTCGTAGTCCTCGGCGATGGTGCCGAGCACGAGGAGTTCGGTTCGCTTCTGGTCGATCTCGTGATCAGGCCGCTTGGCCTTCCCAAATGCGAACCGAGAAAGCCAATCCTGCTTTCCGGCGATGAGTGCGCGCACCGTCGAAAGCTTGACGTCGTAGGTGATGGGCTGGCCGGCGGAGATCATGCCGCCTCCGCAATGAACTCGGCCTTGCGAGCGGTCAGCCTGATTTCGTGGTAGGCGCAGTATGAGCGCGACGGCATAGCGAGATGGCCGCAACACAGCATGTCGGGACCGGGCCGCTCCTCGAGGTCATAGCTGAGCGGAGCCCGGCAGCGGGCCGGAAGGCAGTCAACGAACCGCATCGCCGCGAAGTGCGGCTGCGACGCCAAAGCACGCACAGCCGGCCGCGTGAGATAATCGAATGCGCTCGGATCACGATCGATGTCTGCCGTTGCCGCGATAAACAGCCTGCCGGGCAGTTGGCCAGGCGCCGCCTTCTTCTTGTCGCTCGGCCTGCCCTTCTTGCCTCTAAAGCCGATCTCGTTGAGTTCGGGGGTGCGCCGGATCAGGCTTTTCACCCCAAAACGAGAGATGATCCGCCCGCTCTTAAGGGCAAGCCGCTGGGCAATCTGGACGTAGTTTCTCTTCGCCTTCAGGCAGTCGGCGACCAGCTTGATTTCCTCGGGCGTGTAAGTGCTGCTCCCTTCGGATGCAGGCGATGATTTGGCGCGGCCGAAACCGATTGCAGCGAGCTTGGCGTTGCGGTGAACGATGCCGATGATGGCATTGCGTGAGACCGCACGGCCCCGCATGGTTGACAGCTTGGCGGCGGCTTTCGACGCGGAATCCCCTGCCCTTAGCCAGCCGGCAATGCTGTCGATTTCAGATTGGGTATAGCCGCTCACTTCGGCCTCGCGGCAAAGTACCGGGAGCAATGCTGGAACGCTGGCATTGCAAACTCCTTCGGATCATTCCGCAGCCTCCAGGATCTCGGAAAGCTGCCGTGAGATTTCAGCCAGCCTGGCGCGCTCGATGATCGGCGCGGCCCACTGGCGGGTTGATGGAACTGCTTCGGCAAGGAAGGCCGGGCCGAAGGCGGAAATCATCGCCGCAAGATGCTCGCCCGATGGTCGTGTGTGGCCGCTGAGCCATTTCTCTGCCGTCGACATTGTGGCGCCGACGACGCTGGCGAGATGTGCCGCTGTCGACGTCGGAAACGCTCGCCGCGCGAACCGGCAAAAGCCGTCCATGTCGAGCCGCAAAGTTTTGTGGTCGAAGGTCGAAGACATTCTGTGGTGCCCCATGCTGGATTGAAGTCCAGCCAGCCGGGGCGTCGACATCGGGTCGACTTCGCGGAAGAGCAGAGAGCCCGCCTGGTGGCGGCTCCAAAGAGGATCGAACAACATGGAAAGGCCCCACAGACACGATACAAACAGTGAGTTCGAGACGATTGGTCAGGCCGCGCGTAGGCTCCTGGAAGAACTGGACGCGCGGGTAGCAACGAGGGGGGCGAACGATAATCATGCCGCCTCCCTCGCGGTGGCGATGAGGCGGCGCAACTCCGCCTCAGCCTTGGAACGAGTGGCTCCGGTGGCAAACGCCCCGGTTTCAGGATCGCGAGCGGTCCAGGTGCCGTCACAGGTGCAAGTGATGACGAATGACGCGCTCATGACCGCACCGCGTCGATAACCGTCTGAACGATGCCCCAGCACCAAACAAAGGGGATCGTGACAGGCCAGAACAAGGCGAGCGCGACGGTGCCAATCGACAGCCGTCCGCCGCCGATCTCGTGGCTGTACTGGACCGCCAGCAATGAACCTGCAGCGTAGAGATAGATGGCAAGGCAGGTCATGCTACCCTCCCCCGCTGCCGTGCGATGGCGGCGTCGTTGGCGCACTTTGCGCAGGAGGCTTGGCTATGCGACCAGCGGCACGATTGCGGTTTCTGGCAATCGGGATTTGGCGCAGGCGACGGTGCCTTCTTGAGGAATGCCGGAACGTCGGCATCGGAAATGGTGACGGCTTGCTCGGAATGGCCCCGTACAGGCCCTTCCTGACCAATGACGGCCTTCTGCGGACCGTCATTTTTTGCGCGAGCAGCTTCCGAGCTTGGTTTGCTGGGCTGGCCGTCAGCAGCCCCCGAAGTGGCGTGGTCAGGTATCTCGGAATTGGCGCCCGACACGGAGGGAGGAGGTTCCGTGCCGGGCTGGTCCGTCTGCTCCGGGGAGGAGGTCGGAGCGGACGAATTCTCTTCGAAAATCTCGCCGGTTTCGGCGTCGTGCGGAACGTCGGTGGCCAGCTTGGCCGTCTTCGCGCTGGAAGCCTTGTCCGCGCGGGTTTTTGTGACCGTCGCCTTGGGCTCCTCGTGCACGTGCACGCGAGAGGCGCCTGTAAGAGCCTCCCAGTACAAGTCGAAAATCGCGTTGCGCTCTTCGCGCTCGGCGCTGTCCAGCTTGCGAGCTGCGACGCACTGCCGAACCGCCTTGACGTCAAAACCGACGCCGCGCAGTTCCTTGTAGATTTCGGACTTGTCGGCGTTCAGCGTTTTGATTTCTTCCTCGACGCGCTCAATACGTTCGACGAAGGCGCGGAGCTGGCCGGCGGCAATTGTCTGGCTGGTTTCCGTGATGTCGATCATGCTGCGCGCTCCGAAGCATTTGCAGCTAGCGACTGGAGAAGCTTCCGCGCCGGCCCACGCGGCGGCATGCCGTTCTCCCAATTGGAGACAGTGCTTTGGTCGACGCCTACAGCGTCGCCGAGTTGCGCTTGCGTAAGACCGAGCTTGGCGCGGATTGCTCGCACGTCGATTGACTTTTCCATACTCAGATTATGGAAAACTCATAGAGCAATGTCAATGAGTTTCTCATAACTATTTCTGGCAAACTCAGAACATGGAATTGCACGAGCGATTAGTGGCCGCGAGGAAGCAGGCCGGGTATGAGACTGCCGTCGAGGGCGCCGAAGCCGTCGGAGTGCCGTACGGGACCTATTCTGGCCACGAAAACGGCAGTTCCGGATTCAGGGCCGACAAGGGCGAGATCTACGCCAAGAAATACAAAGTCCGGTTCGAGTGGCTAATGCGCGGCACTGGACCTATGGTCGACCTGGCTTCGAAGTATCGCGAGCTGCTCACGACTTTCGATAGCCTCCCTCCCGATCTGCAAGCGAACTACGCCGAGATTCTGCGCAATCTTGCAAAGCCTTTCCAACAGCCAGAGCCTGATCAAGTACAGCCTCCGGCAAAAGCAAAATCAGCTTCAAAGTAGCGTCTCGATCTACGATCTGACGCATCTCCCAGAGCGATATGGTGTCTGCCAACCCGCGCAACCGGGTGAGCGTTTCTTCATTCGTGGCTTTGCGCCTCGCCTCTACCTTGATCATCGCCCCACCTGTTCGACGCCGGTTAAGCTCGTTCCATCTCGCGAACTTCATCCGGAACTGCGCCGAACGCCTCAATAAGCTTGGCGTCCTCCCACTGGCCGGTGTTCGGATCCCCTTCCCGCTGGAACGCGACCACCAGCGCCTTCCGGACAGCTAAGCGCTTCGCTAGGCTTCTGGCGTGGCTGGTGCTGTTGGCTTGGATTGGGCTATCGGCCTGCAGAAGGTCACGCTTACCTGCGATGAAAGACTGAACGACGTACATTGCACTCATGGTCGCTTCCCTGGCGCTCGTTGTTAACGGAGATAGGAAAGACTTCCTATGAGGCAGAGTCAATCGCCGGTCGTGGTGTCTGCTTGGCGAGGCTCCTGACAAGTACCTTCAGGAGTGGTCCGCGATTTGCCAAATTCGATTGCTTGTGACTTGACGGACAAAACGGCGTAGATCGTTGCGGCGCAGGGCTTGGGAGGGGCGATTTGGGGAAATTGGTGGACGGCGACGATGGTATGCAGGTTGAAGACGTTGGGGCATGGTCGAAGGATAAGATTGCTCTCCTCTGCAAATATGTCTCGATCTCGCGCGGCGTAAGGGCAAAGTGGATCGGCCCTGGGAAAGCAGGCGCTACCTACATCGACCTGTTTTGTGGGCCTGGCCGCTCTAAGATTCGCCGCACGGGTGAGTTCATCGAAGGAGGTTGCGTCGCAGCTTGGAATGAAAGCCTTCGATCAAACGCGCCTTTCAGTTCCGTTTTCATCGCCGATTCTGACGCCTCTCGGCTTGATCTGGCCACCGAGAGGCTGACGCGACTCAAGGCGCCAGTAATGGCTTTCCATGGGGAGGCGGAAGATACTGCCAAGACGATACGGGCAAAGCTCGACCCCTATGGCCTGCACTTCGCCTTCGTCGATCCCTATAACCTCGCTGCGTTTGACTTCTCAGTGGTCGAGACCCTCTCGAAACGGAAGCGCATCGACATGATGGTCCACATCAGCAAGATGGATCTGCAGCGAAACACCGGACTGAATGTTCGAGCGCAAAAATCTGCTTTCGACAAGTTCGTCCCTGGTTGGCGGTCGGAGGTCGATGTCAACCAGCCGTTTACGAACGTTCGAAGAGCCGTTTTTGATCTCTGGAAAACAAAGGTGGTCAGGCTCGGCATGGCAGCATCGACCGATATGAAGTTGATTACGGGGAGTCGCGGCCAGCACCTCTATTGGTTGACGCTCGCCGCTCGGCACGAACTAGCGCTTGCCTTCTGGAAAGCCGCTACCGACAACGGCCAAGGCCAGTTGTTCTAGATCGCCGCTGGCATCTCGTCATAGGTACGGCCATTCAATGTCCGGCCTGTCGCTTTCTTGTTGCGGCCGCCCCACTGCTTGAAGAAGAACGCCGTACCGCTTCGCCGGCACATGGCTTCGATCTCGTCTACCCAGCGCGGATCCATATCGCGGGCGCCCGGCCCCGATTCACCGCCGACGATCGCCCAATTGATGTCCGTTAGGTTGGCACCGGCGACAGAACCGATCAGCGGCTCGAGCGAAACGAAGCGTATTGATGCAGGCACGCGGCGCAAATCGTCGAGGCGACTGAGCACGCGGCTATCCTCCACGCTGGTCCCAAGCCAGACATTTGACAAAACAGGAAATTCGCCGCGCGTCAGGACGCTCGCCATGACCTCAGGTCGCTTGGTCAGTATCTGGTAGGTGTGCCGCGGCGTCTCCTCCATCACGGTCCATACCTGGCGGATGAAGTCGGCCGGTACATCAACGTGAAATAGGTCCGACATGGAATTGACGAAGACCCGACGCGGCTTCGACCAGGTGGCTGGGATGGCCAGAGACTTTGGATCCGTCACAACCTTGCCGGTCCATTTTGCGCGGCCGCCGGTTTTGCGTGTTAGGCCCTGGTATTTCTCCGTGCCCATTGCTTCGAGACGTGCGGCCATGCGCATCGCATAGCAGTTCGTGCAGCCTGCGGTCAGGATCGTGCAGCCCGCCACCGGGTTCCACGTAGCATCGGTCCACTCGATTGAAGTCTCGGCCATCGCAGAATTATCCCTTTCGTTGGTGTTTAAAGTGTGAAGCTGGTGTGAGGCTCCCGCCAACTTCCCAATGCCGGTTCTAGACACCCGGTCAGCCATTTCAGTGATTCGCACGACCAAACGACCGCGTCAAAATGTTTATGACTTTCCCATAATTCTTCTTGACGCGGTTATGAGTTTTCCATAATCTCCTCATTAACACCAGATGAGGAACGGCAATGAACGCCCACCTTCGCCAAGCCATCGCCGAAAGCGCGGACTTCCGCATCGTCACCAAGATTTTCGGCGGCCTTCTCGGCCCCGAGTACACAGTCGCTGCCGGCGGCCGTTATTACCGCGTAGGTCAGCTGACCCTTGACCAGTTGAAGCGCGGCATTCCTGCCGAAGACCTCGACCTGCTCGAAGTCGATCTGGCCACAGACGGGGAGCGCGACTGATGCTCTCGCCGTTCTTCTCCGACCGCGCCCTGCGCGCCATCGAGGGCAAGCAGCCCTTGGATCAACTGGACCTGCTTCGCGAGTACGTCGAACAGGCCGAGCGCGACAAGCAGGCCGGCTATGGCCCGCCCGAGGATGACATCAACATCGTCCGCCGCCGGTTCATCCGGATTGCCAGCGAAATCTATCGTGGGAGGGCGTCGTGACTATCGATGTCTCTCGGGGGCTTAGGATTGAGGCTGAAGCCGCCAAGCGGTTGCTCGCACAGCTGCAGGATGCGGGTCACGGCGGCGATACCGACCTGGCCGCTGACATCATCGAGGGGGAAACCTCACTGCACGAAACTGTCGCTGCCGCGATCGACCAGATCGACAACCTCGATGTCATGGTCATCGGCCTGAAGGCCAAAGAAGAGGCTTTCGCGGATCGCCGGAAGTCTATCGAGGCACGCGCTGAAAACCTTCGCGCGGCGATCGAGCAGGCGATGATCGCCGCGGAGCAGGTCAGTATCCCTCTGCCTTCGGCGACAGTGTTCATATCGAAGCGCAAGCCGGCACTGTTCGTCGAGAATGAGGCGGACATTCCGTCTGAATTCTTCGTGGAGCAGGAGCGGCCGGCTCCGAAGCTCGACAAGCGCGCGCTCGCGGCCGCCCTGGCAGGCGGTCGCAAGGTGCCAGGCGCTGCGCTCGACAACGGCACAGTCTCACTATCCATCAGGAGGAAATGATGAACGCGATCACGACATACACGCATTCGCCGCGCCAGTTGGCTCTAATCCAGAAGACGGTCGCCAAGGACTGCAACACCGACGAATTCAACCTGTTCGTCGAGGTTGCCCGCGCGAAAGGCCTAGACCCCTTCCTCGGTCAGATCATCCCGATGATCTTTTCGAAGGGCGACTCCAACAAGCGCAAAATGACGATCATCATTTCGCGCGACGGCCAGCGCGTCATAGCGCAACGCTGCGGTGACTATCGTCCGGCCAGTAAACCGCCGTCATATGAATTCGACGCCGAGTTGAAGAGCGAGACGAACCCGCAAGGCATCGTGTCGGCCACGGTCTATCTGTGGAAGCAGGATGCGAAGACTGCGGCGTGGTTCGAGGTCGCCGGGCAGTCCTATTGGGACGAGTTCGCACCGATCTCGTATCCCTACGACGCCTACAAGATGGTTGATACCGGAGAAACCTGGGAGGACAGCGGCAAGCCGAAAAAGAAGCGCGTTTTGCGCGATGGCGCGACACCGCAGTTGGACGATTCTGGCAACTGGTGTCGGATGCCGCGCCTCATGATTGCCAAGTGCGCAGAGATGCAGGCGCTGCGCGCCGGCTGGCCCGAGCAGTTCACCGGCCTCTACGATGAGGCCGAGATGGATCGCGCCAAAGTCTTGGAAATGGCAGCGTCTGAAATCGTCGCACATGAGCAGGAAGAAAACCGCCTGCGGCTTGTTGCCGGCAACGACGCCATCACGATGTCATGGGGCGACGGCTGGGCTTTGGAGAATGTGCCAGCCGGCGAGTTCATGGACCGCTGCTTGGCCTTCATCCGCGAAAGCGACCATCAGACCGTCGTCAAGTGGAACAGCGCCAACCGCGCCGGCCTCCAGCTCTTTTGGGCGAAGCATCCCGGCGATGCGCTCGAACTGAAGAAGGCCATCGAAAAGGCCAGCCGCGCGCCGGTCGAGATCGACCACATCGCCGACGCCGCGCGCCGCGAGATCGCACAACACCCCGTTTCCGCTGGCTGACCTCCAGCGATCCGGCGCGGCTGTGTCCGCGTACCGCGCCGGGGAACTCTTCAAGGAACGACCATGAGCAACAAATCTACGATTATCATGCGCCGGCGTGGCCACGTGCTGCATGCCGTCGCTCAATGGGAAGGCGATATGCTGGAAACGTTCCCCGAGGGCTGCGACCTCAACGTGACGGTTTCGCGCGCCAGGTCGCTCCGGCAGAACAACACCTATTGGGGTTTGCTGGCATGGGTGATCGAAAACGGCCCGGAATGGATCGGCAGAAAATGGCCCGAGGCTGACCACCTATCCGACGCGCTGCAGATAGACCTCGGCTATGTCCGGTACGTCGGTATGTTCGGGGGCGAGGTTCGCGCCTTCCCTGAATCCAAGTCGTTTCAGGAGATGCCCCAGGACAAGTTCAATCGCTATTTCACAGCTGCCCAAGGCCGCCTCACCGAAATGTGCAACTACGACCCGCTGCCGGTCTATTTGGCGCGCGGCCGCGAGCGGACGGCGGCATGACATGCCCATGATCGATGATCCAAACGGCGGCCGCAGCGTCAAGGAATGGATCGGCAAGACGCCGGATTCCGTGCCGCCGCCGACCGTCCGCGCCCGCATCTTCCTTCGCGCCGACGGCATCTGCCATATCAGCCAGCGGCCGATCGGCGCCGGCGAGAAATGGCAGCTTGAGCACGTCAAGCCGCTGTCGTTGGGTGGCGAGAACCGCGAAAGCAATCTGTGGCCCGCCCTGGTTGAACCACACAAGGCGAAATCTGCTGACGAAAACGCTTTGCGGGAAAAGGCCGATCGCGTCCGCGCCAAGCACCTCGGCGTCTATCCGAAATCGAAAGCTCCGATCCGGTCGCGCGGCTTCGCGCCGACCCGAGACGGCGTTGAGCGGAGAAAAGGATGACGCGAGCGCTCGCTCTTTCGCAACGCCAGGCCCAAACATTGCTGCGAGCGGCCGAGGCGGAGCGCGGGATTGTCGAAGTCAAGATAGGGTCGGCGGTTTTCCGCCTTATCCCCGCTAGTCTCGCACAGGCACCGAAGCCAGTTGACGACGATGATTCGCCCGAAGCCTTTGATACGCTGGACGAATATCTAGCGTGGAGAGACAGGAGCGGTGCTGGTGGCGCTTAAGGGCATCCACAAGGTCAAGCGCAAGCTGGCCGACGGATCGACGCGCGTCTACTACTACGCATGGCGCGGCGGCCCGAAGATTGAGGCAAAGCCGCACACTGAGGCCTTCGCCCTAGAATACGCTAAGCTCAAGGCGCTCGCGACACCCAAGATTGTCGAGACCCTTGAGACGCTGATTGATCGGTTCACCGGCCCGGAGGACAAGCGCAATCCTGATTTCCTGGCGCTAGCCGACACTACGCAGACGGATCACCTCTACGCCTTCCGGCTCATCAAGGAGAAATGGCCTAAGCTGCCGGTCAGGCTGACCCAGCAAAAGGGCATGAAAGCCGAAATCAGGAAATGGCACCGGAGCTTTGCTGCCAACCCGCGCAAAGCCGACAAGCTGCTGTTCTCGCTGTCCAAGGTGTTTTCCTACGCCGTCGCCGACGAACTGATCGACAAGAACCCCTGCACCGGCATCGAACGGCTGTACAACGGCTCACGGCGCGAATCGGTGTGGTCACAGGAGCAGATCAAGGCTTTCCGTGCCGGCGCGCCTGCTCACCTCCTGCTTGCCTTCGAAATGGCGCTGCACACCGGCCAGCGACAGGGCGATCTGCTTTCCCGATCCTGGAAGGACTATGACGGGATCTATCTTCAGTTCCGCCAGTCGAAGGGTGGCAAGAAGCTGAAGGTCCGCGTCCATTCGAAGCTGAAGGCGATGCTGGATGTCCTGGACAAGGACAAGATGCGCATCCTGCTCAACTCTCGAAAGCGGCCATGGACCAAGGACGGCTTCAAAACGTCGTGGGGGAAGGAGTGTACCCGCCTCCAAATCGAAGGCGTCACCTTCCACGATCTGCGTGGAACGTTCATCACTGAGCGGGCGCGGGAAGGATCGAGCGTCGAGGACATTGCGAAGATATCCGGCCACTCGATTTCAGAGATCAAATCCGTTCTGGAAAAGCACTACCTGGCCGACGATCAGGACGCCAGCGATGCGGTGATTCTGCGCATGGAACGGAACCCATGAGGAACGAAAACTGTAAAACGGTCTGTAAAACGGCCAGTTCCGGTTGGTCTTCCGGCCGCAATATGGCATCTAACCATTTGAAAACGTTGGCGATCCCGACAGGATTCGAACCTGTGACCATCGGCTTAGAAGGCCGGTGCTCTATCCAGCTGAGCTACGGGACCACTGGCCGGCCAAAGGGGCCGGCTGGATATCTGGCGCTGGCGCCGTTCAATGCGTCCAGGGCGTCCTGCGGTCATAGCGGAAATTCTCCGCATAGGAAATCTGGCGGCGCTTGGTCTCTTTGGGCTCCTCGACACGGAAGGCAAGGCCTTCCTTTTCGGCGTAAGCCACGGCCTCTTCGCGCGTCTCGAAGGTCAGCCTGATCTGGCTTCTCATGTCTCCCGACGTCGTATAGCCCATCAAGGGATCGATCTTCTTGCGCATCTCGGGGTCGAATTCCAGCACCCACTGGCCGGTCTTGGCCTTGCCGGACTGCATCGCGGTTTTGGCTGGGCTGAAAATGCGCGCGGACATGGCCACCTCATGGTTGTGGAAGGCAGCATCGCCGCCCCTTCGCCCGTCATTACTGCGCAATGCGCATGGCGGCAAGGTTTTTGCACTTGCCATGTAACACCGAAATGAATAGGCAACAGACCGTTCGGAGTGTAGCGCAGGCTGGTAGCGCATCTGGTTTGGGACCAGAGGGTCGGGAGTTCGAATCTCTCCACTCCGACCATCTTCTTCATAGCAATGTGATCTAGGCGCCCTCGCCCGCCACGAGAGCCTGAACCACGGTCGTGGCAGATATCGTGCCCTTGATCGTCCTCGCTTCGTCGGCGAATGCGATCCAGCCCTCGTTGAACCCGTCCAGCATGCGCATGCGGGGTTGTGGATTTCGCATGCCTTGCGAACGGAAAAGCGCCTCCCAGGTCTCGCGGGGTACCGGCACGGCGCGCACCGGTTTGCCGAGCACGGTCGTGAAGGCAGCGGCAAGGTCATCGGGCGATACACGCTCCGGGCCTTCCAGTTCGACGATGCGTGTGCCGCTCCAGTCCTGCTGGATGAGTGTTGCCGCCACCCGCCCGACATCCTCCGCGGCCACCATCGGCAGCGCCCTGCCCGTCGGCGCAAGGAAGCTGTGGATGAGACCGGCCCCGCGTGCCGATGAAACGTCCCAGGCGACATTGTCGAGGAACCAGGCGGGCCGCAGCAAGGTAAGGGCCAGCGGGAGCGCGCTCAGCGCGGTCTCCATCTTGGTGTGCTGTGACAGCAGATTGTCCTGGACCGCATCGGCGCCGACGGTCGACAGGCAGACGACCCTGGCCGGCTTGGCGGCCCTCAGCGCCGTCGCGACGCTGTCGATGACCGCTTGCGCTTCGGGATAGAAGGGCTCGGGATCAAACACCGGCGGCGGCAGGATGAACACTGCCGTTGCGCCCTTGAAAGCCTGCGTCAGCGCCTCCGCATCCTCCATGGTGGCGATCGCGACGTCGCAGCCGAGTGCCGCCCACTGCCGGCCTTTCGTGGCGTCGCGCACAATGGCGCGAACGGGCTGGCCCGCGGCGAGCAGCGCGCGTGCCATCGCGCCGCCGACTTTGCCGGTAATGCCGGTGATTGCATACATGATCCGTCTCCATTTTGTGGGTTCGCGCCTCTGCGGCACGGAATGGCGGATCTTTAACTCGACATCGACTGTTGCCGTGAGTGCCATTAAATCATATCATTGTTGATCTCAAATCAACGGACGAGCCAATGGCGTTCGACGGGCGTGTCATCTCCAATGTCGGCGTGCTGGCCGCGATCGCCGAAGGCGGCAGCTTTGCCCGGGCCGCCGACGCGCTCGGCCTGTCACGCTCGGGCGTCAGCCGCGCGGTCTCGCGTCTGGAGGCCCGCGTCGGCGTGCGTCTGCTCGACCGGACGACGCGCGCCGTGTCACTGACCGACGAGGGCCGCCGGCTTTACGCCGAGGTGGCGCCGTTGCTGACAGGCATAGAAGACGCAGTGACCGTCACCTCGGGCACATCGGTTGCGGTGCGCGGCCGGCTGCGCGTCAACGTCGACGCCTTCTTTTCGCGTCAGCTGTTCACGCCGCATATCAGCGAGTTCCTGTCGCTCTATCCGGATCTGTCGCTCGAGCTTGTCGCCAGGGACCAGTTGGGGGATCTGGTGGCCGAAGGGTTCGACATCGCCATCCGCTTTGGAACGCCGCCGGTGTCGTCGCTGGTGGTGAAGAAGCTCGTCGAGACCCGCACGGTGACGGTTGCCGCACCCGCCTATCTCACCGCACATGGCACTCCCACCATCCCCGCCGATCTTGTCGAACACGCCTGCATCCAGGTCCGCGATTCGCTGACCGGCCAGCCGATCGAGGAATGGCGGTTTCGGCGTGGCGCCGAGGTCGTCGATGTCAGGACGACGGGCCGCCTGATGGTCACCGAGTTCGGCACCATGCTCGGCGCCTGCCTCGACGGCGTCGGCATCGCCAGGATC
The DNA here is from genome assembly GCF_000009625.1 of Mesorhizobium japonicum MAFF 303099. Taxonomy (NCBI): domain Bacteria; kingdom Pseudomonadati; phylum Pseudomonadota; class Alphaproteobacteria; order Hyphomicrobiales; family Phyllobacteriaceae; genus Mesorhizobium; species Mesorhizobium japonicum. The sequence continues at coordinate 6,572,822 of NC_002678.2, read as the reverse complement.
AAGGCGATTGGCGTGCAGCACCTCATCCAACAAGGCGCGCTGGTCGAGGTGCTGCCGGATTGGCGCGGCGAGAGCTTTCCGCTTTACGCGCTCTACCCGTCGCGGCATTTGCCGCCGGCCAAGGTGCGCGCCTTCATCGACTTCGTGCAGTCACATCTCGGTTGAATAGGATCGCGGAACATTTGTTCGTCGGCGCGCCGCCCCGCCCTCTGCTCACAGCTTGCGTTTGCACAGCGTGATGCTTCGTCCACGTTTCACCATTTCAAGCTCGCATCCGTCGCCATGACCGGCTTACACTCCCGCCGACGGGGGGATGGTCGATGCTTGGGATCGATGCGTGGGTGTCGCTGTTCGGGCCAGCCTACTTTGCCTATGCGGGCGTGGCGGTTCCATTCATGGTGGCGTGGGCGATTGCTTGTGCGGCGCTGGCGGCATGGAACAATCGCGAGAGCCGCAGACTGGCCAGTATGGCCCCAGGCACCATCGCCTCCCGCTCCTGGCCTGTGAGCATCGGGATTTTTGTGGTGGTCGCAGCCTGCTACGTCACCGCTCATTCGGCCGTTTATCTGCTGGTCCGGCATTTCGTCAGAATGTGGCTCTGAGATCGGCCAAGCTTGCTTCGCAGGGACCATTGAATGGTCCATCTCAAGAGTTCTGATGGCGGTGTCGTTGGTTGGGTGGTCACCAGCGCGGCGCGGGCGGCCGCTCGATGCACCTGAAGGTAAGCTCGCCGGGCGAGAACCCCAAACTCATTCCCGGCGAGCCTACAACCTGATTTGGAACGTAATCAGGACCGGGGTTAGCCGGCAAGCTGGTGCAGCAAGATGGGTGCCAGTTGTTCTTTCCCAAAATGGGACACGCCCTGTTGCCGGTCGCCCGAGGCTTTCTAAATCTCGAACTCGCGCTGCCCCTCATCCATGGCGCTGACCGTTTCGGCGGCGAGCGCCCGGGTGATCGGCATCTTGCGCTCGAGCGCGGTGCGGTCCAGCCGCTCCACCACGCGCATGGCTGTCGCCAGCGAGCGCTCGATGCGCCGCACCAGATATTGCACGACATGCGGTTCGACCTCGACCTGGCGGTCGGCGAACAGCTTGGTGATGACACCGGCGAGCAGCAGGTCGTCGGGCTCGTGGATCTCGACCGTCGCCGCCGCCTTCAGCCGCGAGGCCAGATCGGGCAGCGATACGCCCCAGGCCGAGGGAAAACGCCGTGCGGTCAACAGCAACGTCGAGCCTGCGCCGCGCACCGCATTGATCAGATGGAACAGGCCTTGTTCGTCGACCGCGCCGGCATCGACATCGTCGATCAGCGCCGGCCGGGCGCCGAGACCGGCGATGCTGTCGCCGATGCGCCGTGCGTCGACGGCAACCGCGTTGGCGCGCGCACGCCAGATGGCGGCCAGATGCGTCTTGCCGGAACCGGCGGGACCTGCCAGCACCACCACCGGCGAGGGCCAGTCCGGCCAGCGGTCGACCAGCGCCGCCGCCTGGTTGTTGGTGCCGGAGACGACGAGTTCGTCGCGCGAATAGCCGGTGCCGTGGCCGAGATCGAGCGGCAGCTGGCGCGGCGGATCGGTTCGCTGGGCGGTCACTTCGAGCGACGCGGTTGGGTGCGGTGGCCGCCGCCGCGATCGGCCGGCAGCGGCGGCGCGGGCTCTGTCGCGTGGCCCTTGTAGAGCGGCGATTCGAGATAGCGGGCGATGGCGAAGCGCACCAGAACTGCGACTGCGGCGGAAGCCGGCACGGCAATCAGCAAGCCGACAAAACCGAACAGCGCGCCAAAGGCGAACAGGGCGAACATCAGCCACACGGGATGCAGGCCAACGCTTTTGCCGACCAACCTGGGCTGCAATATGTTGCCTTCGATGAACTGGCCGATGAAGAAGACCACGGCGACGGCGACGATCATCGTCCAGTCCGGCCAGAACTGGACGAAAGCGACGCCGACCGCCAGCACCAGCCCGGTCAGCGAGCCGACATAGGGAATGAAGGAGATCAGCCCGGCGAACAGGCCGATGAGGATGGCGAAGTTCAGCCCGGTCAGCGTCAGGCCGGTGGCATACATGGCGCCCAGCACCAGGCAGAGCGTGCCCTGGCCGCGCACGAAGCCGGCGGTCGCGGTGTTGATGTCGCGCGCAATGGCGCGCACGGTCGCGACATTGTCGCGCGGCACCCAGCTGTCGATGACCGCCACCATGCGGTCCCAGTCGAGCAGCATGTAGAAGGCGACGACCGGCGTCACCACGAACAGGCTGACCACCGAGACCAGCGCCACGCCCGAACTCCAGATCGAGGTGAAGACCGTGGTGAGCAGGCCGAAACCCGAGGTCAGCAGCGAGTTCAGCCCATCACGCAAGCCATTGGCGTTGACGCCGAATTTCTGCTCCAGCCATTTCGGATCAAAGGAGGTGATCAGGCTTTGCAGCCGGGTCAGGTACTCCGGCAGTTTGCCGGCGAAATCGGCCATCTGCGTCGCCAGCACCGGAATGAGGATGACAAAGGCCAGCACCAGCACAATGAGGAAGGTGATGAGGATGACCACCGTCGCCATGAAGCGGGACAGGCCGAGACGCTGCAGCCGATCGGCGACCGGATCGAGGAAATAGGCAAGCACCATGCCGGCGACGAAGGGCAGCAGGATGTTGCTGAACATATAGAGGAACAGCGCAAGTCCTGCGACGCCGGCCACCCAGAAGGAGATCTGCCGGCGGAACGCGGAGGCCGCGGCAAGATCGGCAGCCGCGGCCTCGATCACCGCCGCTTCTTCCTCAGATTTCCGGATTGGAGCCTTCGCCATAGCCGCTCATATGCCTCAGCCAAGCCACGAGATAGGCTGCGGCCGAAGCCACGGTCAAGACCCCGGACAGCAATATGAGGGCTGGCCGCAGCGGGTCGAGGTGCAGGGCAAAGGCAAGCTCGCCCAGCACAACCGCCGCCAGCACGATCTGGATGGCTGTATTGGCCTTCGACACCAGGAAGGGCTTTATCTCGACCGGATGCGCCATAACCGTGGACAACAGAACCGCGCAGACGATCAGCGCATCGCGCGACACCATGGTGACGACCAGCCACAGCGGCAATTGCCCGATGAAGCCCATGACGACGAACACCGAAACCAACAGTAGCTTGTCGGCCATCGGATCGAGATAGGCACCGAGTTCGGACTGCTGGTTGAAACGGCGGGCGATGAAACCGTCGACGCCATCCGACACGCCGGCAATGACGAAGCCGGCAAAGGCCCAGTCCCAGCGCGCCTGCAGCATGGCCAGCACCACGGCAGGCACCAGGAGAAGGCGCAGGATGGTGATCAGGTTGGGGATGGTCAATGCATTGTCCCGCCATGCGCTGTTTCGAGATAGATGAAGGAGATGGAGAGCCGCCACAAGGGACAGTCCGTTCCAGGCGCGAGCGCCAAACCCGACGCCATTCTATCCACGCTTTTGTCAGGTCAAATGGCGCTCGGCTCCGCCGATATCCTTGCGGACCGAAACCGTTCATGCGAAGAGCCCGCAAACGAGCAGGAAAATTGCGATGAGCAAGCGCGACACAAGCCAGCCCAAAACGGGCCAGCCCAAGACGAGCAAGCGCAGGAACGGGCTCACCTATGCCGAGGCCGGCGTCGATATCGATGCCGGCAATCTCATGGTTGAAAAGATCAAGCCGCTGGTGCGCGCCACGCGCCGGCCGGGCGCGGATGGCGAGATCGGCGGTTTCGGCGGGTTGTTCGACCTCAAGGCGGCCGGCTTCACCGATCCGGTGCTCGTCGCGGCCAATGACGGCGTCGGCACCAAGCTCAAGATTGCCATCGATGCCGGCAAGCACGACACGATCGGCATCGACCTCGTCGCCATGTGCGTCAACGATATTGTCGTGCAGGGCGCCGAACCGCTGTTCTTCCTCGACTATTTCGCTACCGGCAAGCTCGATCCCGACCAGGGTGCGGCGATCGTCGGCGGCATCGCCGAAGGCTGCCGGCAAGCCGGCTGCGCGCTGATCGGCGGCGAGACGGCGGAAATGCCCGGCATGTATCATGGGAATGACTATGACCTCGCCGGCTTTGCCGTGGGGGCGGCCGAACGCGGCCAGCTTTTACCCACCGACGACATCGTCGAGGGCGACGTGCTTTTGGGTCTTGCTTCCTCGGGCCTGCATTCGAACGGGTTTTCGCTGGTGCGCCGCATCGTCGCCGCCAGCGGCCTGGCGTGGAGCGATCCGGCGCCGTTCAACGACGAGGCGACGCTGGCCGAGGCGCTGCTCGAACCGACCCGCATCTACGTCAAGTCCATCCTGAAGGCGATCCGCAACACGCATGGCATCAAGGCGCTGGCTCACATCACCGGCGGCGGCTTCCCGGAAAACATTCCGCGCGTGCTGCCCAAGGATTTCTCGGCCGAGCTCGATCTCGAAGCCATCGACGTGCCGCCGGTGTTCTCGTGGCTGGCCAAGACCGGCGGCGTGGCGCCGGAAGAAATGATGCGCACCTTCAATTGCGGCGTCGGCATGATCCTGGCGGTCGCTTCCGGCCAGGCGGCGCAGGTCGCCGCCGTGCTGCAGGAAGCTGGTGAGACGGTAACGCCGATCGGCCGCATCGTGCCCCGCCGCGACGCCGGCGTCATCTATCGGGGCTCGATCGGCCTATGAGCAGGAAACGCACAGTCGTCCTGATCTCGGGACGCGGTTCCAATATGACCGCGCTGATCGCCGCGGCCAGCGACCCGGCCTTCCCTGCCGAGATCGTCGGCGTCATTTCCGACAAGGCCGATGCCGCCGGCCTCGGCATCGCCAAGGCGCGCGGCATCGCCACGCAGGTCATTGCCCGCGCCGACCATGGCAGCAAGCAGGCGCATGACGCGGCGATCGACGCGGCACTCACCGCCTTCAATGCCGAGATCGTGGCACTGGCCGGCTACATGCGCATCCTCTCCTCCGGCTTCGTCCAGAAATGGCAGGGCCGGATGATCAACATCCACCCTGCCCTGCTGCCGGCCTTCAAGGGCCTCGACACCCATGTGCGCGCGCTGGCCGCCGGCCTGCGCATCCATGGCTGCACCGTGCATTTCGTCACGTCGGAGATGGACGACGGACCGATCATCGCCCAGGCGGCCGTGCCGGTGATGGTCGGCGACAATGCCGATACGCTGGCGGCCCGGGTGCTGAAGGCCGAGCATCGGCTCTATCCGCTGGCGCTCGGGCTGGTCGCCGAAGGCAAGGCGCGCATGGTGGCCGGGCGCACGGTGCTCGCCCACTTTGCCGACGATGCCGACAACGCCACCTCGGTGGTGATGGCGCCCGATCCGCTGCGCGAGGAAGCCGATCTGGAACATCTGGCGCGGATTACGCCCTGAGCCGAGAGCGTGGCGATGAAACAGCTTCTTCTCCTGCGCCACGCCAAGTCGAGTTGGGACGACCCTGCACTCGATGATTTCGACCGGCCGCTGGCGCAACGCGGATTGAAGGCGGCCAAATTGATGGGGCGGGAGCTTGCGGCGCGCGACTGGCTGCCGGATCAGGTGCTGGTGTCGTCGGCGCTGCGCACGCGCGACACCTGGCGGCTGGTCGCCGCGGAATTGCCGGCGCATCCCCGGGTCGTGTTTGCCGAAGCGCTCTACGAGGCATCGGCCGCGGACATTCTGAGCCAGATCCGCAAAGTCGACCCATCAAGCGGCTGCCTGGTGGTGGTTGGCCACAATCCGAGCCTGGAGGATCTGGCGAAACAGCTTGCCGGATCAGGCTCGGAGGCCAAGGCCTACAAGAGGCTCGAGGAAAAGTTCCCCACGGCAGCCATCGCTCGCTTTGTGTTCGACGGCGACTGGTCTGGCCTGTCGGTCGCACGACTGACGCATTGCCTGTGCCCGAAGGATCTGAGCTAGCCGTCCTGCCGGGCATGCGGCGGGCAAGCCCGCCGCGAACGAAACCTCAGTTGCCCCAGATACCCTGGCCGGGTTCCGGCCAGTCGGTGGTGGTCTTCGTCCCGGTATCGGCTGCCTTGTGCCCGGCCATATCGGTGTTCATGACCGCGCCGGTGGCGGCATGATCCACGCCGGCAATCGAGGCAACCGGCTGGTTGGCGTTGTCGGAGCCGTAATGGTCACTGCCGGCAAAGGCGCCGCCGGTCGCAAGGAGGATGGCTGATATAACGAGAGCGATCTTGTTCATTTCAATCTCCTGTCTCATCCGTTGGGCGGCGTCTTGGGAGGACGGTTCCGCTGGAAATGAGACCCGAGGCCATCCGGTTTTATTCCTGGAGGTGGAAGCTTTTCCGCTGGCTGCGAAGACCCGGCGGGTCGAACCGATGCCAACCCGTGCCTGCCCTGCCACGCAAAAAACAAGAGCGGCGGGTCAAACCCACCTCTTTGTCATCGAGGCCTGCTCGAGCGTCGGCTCAGTTGCCCCAGATCCCCTGGCCGGATTCCGGCTGGACTGAATCGGGCGTCAGCTTGAAGCCATGATGCTCGACCGGCTTGCGGATCGAAGCCGTGTGGCTGCGGTCGATATTGTCCGGATTGCCCGCGCGCGTGGTGACGGCCGGCTGATTGACATTGTCCGAACCGTAATTGTCGCTGCCGGCGAAGGCGCTGCCCGTGGCAATGAGGATGGCAGCAGCGGTAAGTGCGATCTTGGTCATTTTCTTACTCCAGTATTCCTAAGTCCTGTCCGTCAAGTGGCGTGCCCTTGGGAGGAATTTCGCGTCGCTCGGACAGGCTGGAAGTGGGTTTTCGTTTGCCGACTTCCAATCACGAAGATGTTCCATCACGCGCCGGATCCAGACCTTGAATTTTGGCAAATGGATCAAGCGACAAAAATTTTATTGATAAATATCATATGGTTATTGGAAATCACCATTGCACGTTAATGGCGATTTGCGGAGCCGGCGTCGACCGTCCGCTCACGGTTCGTCAACATTATTTGAACCAATCGGTTCGATTTCGGATTGGTACGATCGCATGCATAAAAAACAAGAGCGGCGGGCCAGGCCCACCGCTCTTTGTCGTCTTCCGGGGATTGAAGGAATTAACGGCCCCAGATGCCCTGACCCGACTGAGCCGGCACGTTGGCATTGGCGTCGCCCTGTGTCTTTACGGACTTCGCGATCGAACCAGTATGCGTGGTGTCGATGTTGGAGGTTGACTGGCTGGCAACCGGCTGATCGACGTTGTTGGAGCCATAGTTGTCGCTGCCGGCGAAAGCGGTGCTCGTGGCAACGAGGATGGCGGCGGCGGTGAGAGCGATCTTGGTCATTTTAAGTACTCCTGAATTCAAAATTGGATTGACGTCGGCAGTCGCGATTTAGCGGCCGAAGAGGTTGCGGTCAGCGCCCTGCGGAGCCTGGGCCTGGACGGTTGCCGTCGACTTCGACGTCGAAGCGGTGACCGAATGGTCGACAGCGGCGGCGGGCTGGTTGACGTTGCTGGAGCCATAGTTGTCGCTGCCGGCGAAAGCGGTGCCCGTGGCAACGAGGATGGCAGCGGCGGTAAGGGCGATCTTGGTCATTTTCTTACTCCAGTATTTATCTGTCCTGTCCGTCCAGTGGCGTGCCCTTGAGAGGAATTTCGCGTCGCTCGGACCACCCCGAAGTAAGGAATGCCTTTTGGGATTGCCAGTCGCATCGGCTTTGCAGAATTTCCTTATATTATAGACAATGCATATTGCATTGCAGCAATTTCAACTCGATTTATACAATAATTTCAGTATATTAGGTCCCGCGCCTCCAACAAAATCGAAGCGCTTTTGGGGGCCATTGTTCACTGTTTGCGGTACAATCTGTCAATCAGAACCGAACCGTTCGGTTCGATTTGTGGCGGAAACTGATCGATTTGAAGCTGCGAGGATACGCTTTCGCGCCCCGCCAAGACCGTATTTGTCTTGCGTTGAGATCGATACTGTCGCTCATTCAGGAGAGATCAGGAGTGCCGCGGCCATCAAGCTTGGGTGTTCCGATGGGGAGATGGGATCCGGACTGTCATAGATATGCGACTGCTGCTTGTTGAGGACAATCGCGAACTGGCCGACTGGTTGGGCAAGACCTTGCGCCAGGCGAATTATGTGGTCGACATCGTCCATGACGGCGAGGATGTCGAGCATGCGCTGGCGGCGGGCGACCATGCGCTTGTCATCCTCGACCTGGCGCTGCCGAGAATGAGCGGCCTGGAGGTTCTGCGCACGCTGCGGGCGCGCGGCAACCGGGTGCCGGTGATCGTGCTGACCGCCAATGCCAGCCTCGACGGCAGGGTCAAGGGCCTCAATGAAGGCGCCGACGACTATCTGGCCAAACCATTCCAGATCGAGGAGCTCGAGGCCCGTATCCGGGCACAGTTGCGCCGCGCCAATGACCGCACCGCGCCCGTCGTTGCCTGCGGCGATCTCGTCTTCGACACCAACACAAGGCTGTTTTCGCTGGCCGGCGAACCACTGGCGCTCACACCTCGCGAACATGCGGTGCTGGAGCAATTGATGGTGAAGGCCGGGCGCACGGTGAGCAAGGCAGCACTTTCGGCGGCGATCTATGACTTCGAGACCGATGCCGACCCCAGCGCCATCGAGATCTATGTGCATCGCGTGCGCAAGAAGCTCGAAGGGTCGCGGGTCCAGATCGCCACCTTGCGTGGCCTCGGCTACCTCTTGCGACATGAAGATCAATAGCCTCCGCCTGCAATTGTTGGCATGGGTGGTGCTGCCGCTGGCCGGACTCGCCACCATCAACCTGTGGACCAGCCATGGCAGCGCGCTGGCCACCGCCAACCTGGTCACCGACCGAATGCTGCTCGGCTCGGCGCGGACCATCGCCGAGCAGGTCGCCATGAACGACGGCGTGCTCGATGCCACGATACCGCCGGCTGCGATCGAGATGTTCGATACGGGCGACCGCGACAGCGTCTACTACCATGTCAAGACTGCCAGAGGGCGGCTTCTGACCGGCTATCCCAATCTGCCGGAGGCATTGACGCCGTCCAGCACCGAGGCAACCTATCGCGACCACCGGTTGCGGCTGCTTACCTTCAGCCAGGGTGTGGTCGGCGCCGGCGAGGATTCGCCGATATCAGTTACCGTCGGCGTCACCCTTGCCGGACATGACGCGATGGTACGGCGTCTCTGGTTTGGCGCCTTTGCCCAGCAGTTGGCGCTGGTGGCGATCGCAGGCCTCTTCGTGCTCCTTGGCCTGCATCGGGGCCTGGCGCCGCTCATCAGGCTGCGCGACGCGGTGCGTTCGCCGAACCGCAGCGACCTCGACCCGGTCGAAGTGCCCGGCGCCCAAAGCGAAATCCGCCCGCTGATCGATGCGCTCAACGCCTATATGGCACGCGTGCGGGCCCAGATGGCGTCGCAACGCCGCTTCGTCGCCAACGCCGCGCACCAGTTGCGCACGCCGCTGGCATTGCTGTCGACGCAGGCGAGCTACGCGCTGCGAGAAACCGTCCCCGATGCCCGCCACGAGGCGCTGGTGGCCTTGCAGGCAAGCTCCGGCCGCCTGGCGCGGCTTGCCGAACAACTGCTGACCCTGTCGAGGGCCGAGCCGGGCAGCCGACGGCCGCGCGCCGACCGTGTCGACCTAACCGAAGCGGCCCGCCAGGTTCTGGAAACCCATGCGCCGATCGCCGTCAGCCGCAACGTCGATCTCGGCCTCGAGGAGGCCGGCCCCGTGCCGGTCATCGGCGACGGCACCATGCTGCGCGAAATGATCGTCAACCTCGTCGACAATGCGCTGCGCTACTCCTCGTCAGGCGGCAGCGTCACGGTGAGGCTGGCGGCCGTCGACGGCGAAGCCGTGCTGACGGTCACCGACGACGGGCCTGGCATTCCGGTGGATGAGCGGGATCACGTGTTCGAACGCTTCTACCGCATCGCCGGCTCGACCGAGGAAGGCAGCGGGCTGGGGCTCGCCATCGTGCGCGAGGTCGTCGAAAACGCCGGCGGCCGCGTCACCCTGCGGGATGGCGCGGCCGGCGGTTTGGTGGTTGACGTGAGGTTGCCACTGGCAAGCAGCTAGCCCATGTCGCTCACTGCGTCTCGTTCAACGGCTGGGGACGCCATTTCGCCAAGCGGTCCTCGACCATGGTCATCAGATATTCGGCGCCAAGCGCCACCACCATGACGATGACGATCGCGGCATACATGCCCGCGGCGTCAAACGATCCCTTGGCGATATTGATCAGCAGGCCGATGCCATAGCGCGAGCCGACGAATTCGCCGACGATCGCACCGATGATGGCGAAGCCGAAGCTGACATGCAGGCTGGCGAAGATCCAGCTCATCGCCGAAGGGACGATCACCGAGCGCGTCAACTGCCAGTTGGAGGCCCCGAGGATACGGGCATTGGCAATCATTGCCCTGTCGGCCTCCCGCACGCCCTGGAATGCATTGTGGAAGACGACGAAGAAAACCATGACAAAGGCAAGCGCCACTTTCGAAGCGAGGCCAAGGCCGAGGATCATGATGAAGATCGGCGCCAGAACCACGCGAGGGATGGAATTGACCACCTTGATGTAGATGGAGAAAATGTCGGCGGCCATCCGGTTGCGACCGAGCGCGACGCCGATGATGATGCCGGCTACCGAGCCGGTCACGAAGCCAATGACCGCCTCCTCCATGGTAACATAGAGATGATACCAGAGCGGCCCCTCGGACGTTCCTTCCGTCGTCCATTCATAGAGCCGCTGCGAGATCGCGCTCGGCATTGCGTAGAAGAACGGATCGATCCACGCCAGGCGCGCGGCAATCTCCCACAGGCCGAGAAAGGCGACCAGGATGGCGACCCGCCAGAATATAACTGTGCGGCGGCGGCGCTGCGATGCCCTTGCCGCAGCCGCTTCGATTTCCGCGTCTGACGTGCCGGGCTTGAACGCCCCTGCCCTGATGTCGATGGCGGCATCTGTCATGGCGTTCCTCCTCAGGCTGCCGCGCGTGCATAGCTGGTCTCGACCTCTTCCTTGAGGTCGGCCCAGATGGTGCGCGAGTAATCGATGAAGCTTTGTTCGTAACGGATGTCGGCGACGACGCGCGGGCGCGGCAGGTCGATAGGGTAGACCGACTTCACGGTGGCCGGCCCGGCGGTCAGGACATATACCTTGTCGGCCAAGGCAATCGCCTCTTCCAGGTCATGGGTTACGAAGACCACGGAAGCCTTTGCTTCGGACCAAAGGCGCAGCAGCTCCTCGTGCATCAGCACGCGGGTCTGCACGTCAAGCGCTGAAAACGGCTCGTCCATGAGCAGGATGTCCGGACCGTTTATGAAAGTCTGCGCCAGCGCCACACGCTTGCGCATACCGCCTGAAAGCTGGTGCGGATAGTGCTGCTCGAATCGCGACAGGCCGACGCGCGCCAGCCAGTCTCGCGCCGAAGCCATGGCTTCGGACTTCGCCTTGCCGCGAAAGAGCGGACCAGCCATCACGTTGTCGATCACGGTCCGCCAGGGGAACAGGGCGTCGGTCTGGAAAACAAAGCCGATGCGCGGGTCTATCCCCTTGACCGGCGCGCCCATGACACGAACCTCGCCGGCACTTGGGCTTGCCAGCCCCGTCACGAGGTTGAGGGTGGTGGATTTTCCGCAGCCGGTCGGGCCGACAACGGCGACGAATTCGCCGCGCTGCACGGTCATGGTGAAGTCGCGCAGCGCCGTCAGCGATTTGCCGGTTGGCGAGAGAAAGCGACGGCTGACGTTGATCAGTTCGATCGCCGGTGCATTTTTTTCAATAGCCATGGTGGAACTCCTGGATAAGAGCAGACGCCCGCCGTCGGCCCCAAGGCCGCCGGAGGTGAAAAAACTGACGGGTACCGGCGCGATGTCGTTCATCGCGCCGGCACGGTCTGCTACTTGGCGTTCTTGACGAATTCCGAGGTGTAGGTCTTCGCAAGGTCAATCTGCTTGCCCTGCAGTTCCTTCTTGAAGGCTGAAAGAACCGTCAGCACTGTCTCAGGTCCACCCTCGGGCATGATCCCGTCGGGAGTGAACATCGCCTTGCCGGCATCGAGGGCCTTCACGTAGCCTTCCTTGTCGCCGACATAATAGTCCTTCGGCATCTTGTCGGCGATCTCGGCGCCACTGTGCGTGTTGATGAACTTCTGTGTCTTGACGAAAGCATTGGCCAGCTTCTGCACGATGTCCTTGTGCGCTTCGACCCAATCTGTCTGCATATAGAGGGAGGCGGCCGGGTAGGTGCCGCCGAGAGCGGCCTTGGTACCTTCCATCGTGCGCATGTCGATAAGGACTTTGGCCTCACCAGTCTTCAGCAGCCGCGTGATCGTCGGCTCGGTCGTCATGCCCGCCTGGATCTTGTCCTGCTGCATGGCGGCAATGAAGGTGTTGCCGGCGCCGACTGGAACCGAGGTGAATTCGCCGAGCTTCAAACCGTTCTTGACGGCAAGATATTCCGTAAGAAAATTCGTCGATGAGCCTAGGCCGGTCACGCCGAGGCTCATGCCCTTGAAGTCGGCGGGTGATTTGATCTCGGGATGTTTGGTCGAAACCAGCTCGACCTCTCCCGGCGCCTGGCTGAACTGGACGACGGATTCGACGAATTTGCCCTTGGCCTGCAGATCGATGCAGTGATCATAAAAGCCGACAACTCCTTGCACGGCACCGGCAAGCATCTCGTTTTCGGCGTCGACCCCGGCCGGCTCATTCAGCAACTCGACGTCGAGACCCTCGTCCTTGAAGTAACCGAGTGCTTCGGTCAGTTTGGCTGGCAGGTAAATCTGCTTCTCGTAGCCGCCGACCATGATGGAAACTTTGTCGGCGGCGTGTACGGACGGCGCTGACAAGGCCATGGTGGCGACGAGTGCGGTTGTGGCGGCTGAATCAAGCAGAATTCGCGCGAGCGACATGGCCTCTTCCCTTTGTTCGTTTCCCGCGCCCCTCTCTCTCCCATCGCTTTTGAGCGACAATATGGGGGCGCCGGACAAGAGTTATGGCACCAACCTTTCATCCAGCTTTCAAGGTGAAGCCGAAAATGACGGCAAGGCTTACGGATCAGTAAGCCGCGGCCGGCGGGCAGTCGCGGCGCCGTGAAAAATGTACGCCGCGCCAGGTTCAGCGGTCAAACCCAAGCACGTCGCGCATATCGTATTCGCCGGGCGGGCGTCCCGACACCCAGAGTGCCGCGGCGATGGCGCCACGGGCGAACATGATGCGATCGCCGGCAGCGTGCGACAAGGTAACAAGCTCGCCTTCGGCACAGAAGCTGACGCTGTGTTCGCCGACGATGCTGCCCCCGCGAACCACCGCAAAGCCGATCTCGCCGGGCGGCCGCGCGCCGGTGACGCCGTCGCGGACGCGCCTTGCGACCGCGTCCAGTTCGGCGCCGCGTCCACCGGCGACGGCCTGTCCCAGCATCAATGCGGTGCCCGACGGCGCGTCGATCTTGTGGCGATGATGCGCCTCGAAAATCTCAGCGTCCCAATCTTCGGGCGCGAACGCTCTCGCCGCCTGCTCGACCAGTCCGACCAGCATGTTGAGCCCGAGCGAAAAACTGCCGGAGCGGACGATGGGAACTGTTTTCGCGGCATCCGCTATATCAGCCAGTTCGGCGGCATCGAAACCGGTAGAGCCGATCACCAAAGCGGGACCGCCCCGGTTTGCGCTAACCCTCGCCAGATCGGCCGAGGCCGCCGGCGTGGTGAAATCGATCACCACATCGGCCATGGCAAGCGCCTCGTCGCGGCTCACCAGCCCGTCGCCGACACTATCTGGGCGGTGAAAGCGGGCGGCAAGTGCCAGCCGCGGATCTGCCTGCACAGCCTCCACCATCTGGCGGCCCATGCGGCCCAGCGCCCCGGCGATGGCGATCCTGATCGGCGGTTGCGCCATGATTTCAGCTATTTCCACATGCCGCGCATGCGCGCGCCGATGTCGACGCGCACGTCCGGCCGAGGCGCCCTGCCCTGTGCCGCCTGTGCGCCCGGCCACGACATCTGCTGGAACGCGGAGAGGATCGAGGCGGGGATGAAGCGGGTGCGCGAGGCGTAGAGGTGACGGTCGCCGCGCGCGGCCTGGCCATGCGGAAAGAAGCGCTGCGGCATGACCAGGTTGAGGCTGTCCTTGGCCCGCGTCATTGCCACATAGAGCAGCCGGCGCTCCTCCTCGATGTCCTCCTTGGTGCCGACGCCGAGATCGGCCGGAATGCAGCCATCGACGGTGTTGAGCACGAAGACGTTCTTCCACTCCTGGCCCTTGGCCGAGTGGATGGTCGAGAGAATCAGATAGTCCTCATCGCGATGCGGCGGTCCAGCCTGGTCGCTGGTCGCATCCGGCGGATCGAGCGTGAGTTCGGTCAGGAAGCGTTCGCGCGAGGCGTAGCCCGAGCCGATCTGCTCCAGCTGCAACAAGTCGGCGCGGCGTGTGATGGCATCCTCATGGATGCGTTCCAGATGCGGCTCGTACCAGAGCCTGACCTGTTCGAGATCGGCCGGCCATTTGGCGCCGGCCCGCAGGCCCGAATAGAGCGAGACGAAGCCCGGCCAGTCGTCCGCCGCGCGTTGCGGCGGCCGCCAGCCGGCCAGCCCCATCGCCTCGTCAAGCGCCGTCGTCATCGTCTCGACGATCTGCGCGGCGGCGGAAGGGCCAATGCCCGGCATCAGTTGCAGGACGCGAAAGCCGGCGACGCGGTCGCGCGGGTTTTCGGCGAAACGCAGCACCGCCAGCACATCCTTGACATGGGCGGCATCGAGGAATTTCAGGCCGCCGAATTTGACGAAGGGAATGTTGCGCCGCGTCAGTTCGATCTCCAGCGGCCCGCTGTGGTGCGAGGCGCGAAACAGCACTGCCTGCGATTTCAGTGCCGTACCGGCCTCGCGCTCGGCGAGGATGGTATCGCAGACAAAGTTTGCCTGCTCGACCTCGTCGCGGACGCTCACCAGCCTTGGCTTGTCGGTGGATTTGCGCTCCGACCAAAGGTTCTTGGTGAAGCGCTCCGAGGCCTCGCCGATCACTGCATTGGCAGCGGCCAGAATGGTTTCCGTCGAGCGGTAATTGCGCTCCAGCATCACCACATCGGCTGCCTGCGCGAACTGCCGGGGAAAATCGAGAATGTTGCGCACCTCGGCGGCGCGGAAGGAATAGATCGACTGCGCATCGTCGCCGACCACCGTCAGCCCGGCGCCATCGGGTTTCAGCGCCATCAGGATCGAGGCCTGCAGGCGATTGGTGTCCTGATACTCGTCGACCAGCACATGGTCGAAACGCGAACCCAGATGCTCCGCGATCTCCGGCTCGGCCGTCATCTGCGCCCAGTAGAGCAGCAGGTCGTCGTAATCGAGCACGTTCTGCGCCTGCTTGGCTTCGACATATCCGGCGAACAATTGCTTCAACTGCTCGGCCCAGCCGGCACACCAGGGAAAGGCGGAACCAAGCACTTCATTGAGCGGCGCCTGCGCGTTGACGGCGCGCGAATAGATGGCAAGGCAAGTGCCCTTGGTCGGAAAGCGCGCTTCGGTCTTCGAGAAACCCAGCTCGTGGCGCGCCAGGTTCATCAGATCGGCGGAATCTTCGCGGTCGTGAATGGTGAAGGCCGGGTCGAGGCCGATCTCCAGCGCATAGTCGCGCAACAGCCGGGCGCCGATGCCGTGAAAAGTGCCGGCCCAGGTCAGCGCATCGGTGATGACCGCGGCGTCGCGGCCGAGCACCTCGCCGGCGATGCGCTCGACACGTTTCGCCATTTCGGATGCGGCGCGCCGCGAAAAGGTCATCAGCAGGATGCGGCGCGGGTCGGCCCCCTTGACGATCAGATGGGCGACGCGATGCGCCAGCGTGTTGGTCTTGCCCGAGCCGGCGCCGGCAATGACCAGCAACGGCCCTGCGATCTTGCCGTCGCCATGCTCGACGGCCTGGCGCTGGGCGTCGTTCAGCCGCGCGAGATAGGCGGGCGCGACGGCCGATTCCAAAAAGGTCGAATCATGGGCGGCGAGGTTCATCGCCCATCAAGCATCGTTTCCGCTTTGTTCGCAACACCGAAGCGCCCCGACGGACCCTTAGCTTTGACGCAATTCCCAAGGGCGAACGCTACAGGCCTTTCCCGGGGAACATCGCATCACACTTTTCCTGCAATAGCCCTACCGCCGGGGATCGACGCCCATGGCCGCCGATTGGCGGCGCAGAGCATCGCGGTCACTTCTCGGTGCAGGCAGCAACAGGGGATCGACGTCGCCGGGCACGTCGTCGATCATCTTGCGCGCAAGGCGATACGCGAGAAAGGCAAAGGCGCCTGTCAGAAACAAACGGATCATGCTGCGGTCTCCTCTAAAGGACACCAACCGAAGGCATGGCTTTTTGTTCCATCACGCGAAGGTCGCAACCAATGCGAAATTGCCTCGTTTTTGAGATTGGCTGCTCATTGTGAGATTGGAGGCGATAGCGATGAAAAAACTAGGATTAGCCCTTGTCCTGCTGGTTTTGGCTGTCTCGGCCTGCGACAACAAATTGCCACCGACCAAGGCTCCTGGTGCAGAACAAAGCTCCTATGCCAGCAATCCCGTCATGAGCACGGAGACTGTCGGCAACTAAGATCATCCCAGAAAACCTCACTGCATTGCCGCGATGCATCCTTCAAGCCAGGCGGAACTTGGCATTGCGCAGTTCGTGGCCGGCTTCCTGGCGCTGCTGACGGCCTCGCGATGGAGACGCCATGTGAGGTTTCTTTCGAGTTCGGCGATGCGCGCGCACCTGCCGCGCCTCGTCCTGACGCAACGCCTTTATCCAGTTCTGCCCGCGCATCCGTCTTCCCGCAAACACCCGAAAACCCGCAGCTTTCCATGCCAGAAAGACGCTAACTTCCCGCAAGTGCGAATATTCTAAATTTAATGAATGCTAATTTAGAAGAGGGTCGGCGCAACGAAGAAGGCCGGCGCCGCTTGGGAGGAGAAGGCGCCGGCCAAGCGGATAAATCAGGTCCGCCGCACCATGCAGGGTACCTGAGTCTTGCCTCTGCGTCATGCGGGATCGCGGATTTCGGCCCTTTCCGAGCGTTTTCCACCGGCAAAAGCGTGCCGAAGAGGGTTCGTCGCCGGTCAAATTCCGAGCCGTTGCCTGGCGATGGCGGCATGGAAACCGGCGCCGAACACCAGCCCATCATCATTGAAGTCATAGCTGGAATTGTGCAGCGGCGCCGAGGCCTCACCATTGCCGAGGAAGACGAAGCAGCCCGGCACGTGATCGAGGAAGCGGGCAAAATCCTCCGACGCCGTCATCGGCTCGCGGGCAACCGCGATATTGCGAGGATCGAAGACTTTTTTGGCGGCGGCGAAGGTGGCCTCGACCAGTTCGGCATCATTGTGCAAGGGCACGAATTCCCTGGTGTAATTGACCTCGGCGGTCACATTGTAGGCGGCCGCGGTGCCCTCGGCGATGGTGCGCATCTGGCGTTCGATCTCCGCGCTGACCTCGGGGCGGAAACTGCGCGCGTCGCCGAGGATGCGGGCAAGACCGGGCAGTGCATTGCGGGTGCCGTCGGTGATCAGTTCGGTCACCGAAACCACCGCTATGTCGGCCGGGCTCAGGCGGCGCGAGACGATGGTCTGCAGGTTCGTGACCAGCGCGCAGGCGGCGATCAGCGTTTCATTGCCCGAATGCGGCCGCGCCGCGTGGCCGCCGAGCCCCCTGAGCATGATCTCGAAATTATCCTCGGCCGACATTATGGGACCGGCGCGGGTCTCGAGGTGTCCGACGGGAAGGCCGGGCATGTTGTGCAGGCCAAATATCTCGTCGAAGGGGAAGCGCTGCATCAGGCCATCGTCGATCATGGCCAGCGCACCCCTGCCCCACTCCTCGGCCGGCTGGAAGATGAAGCGCACGGTGCCGTCGAAACCACCCTCGCTCGCCAGCAGCTTTGCCGCGCCAAGCAGCATGGCGGTGTGGCCATCATGGCCGCAGGCGTGCATCACGCCCGGATTGCCGGAGCGGTAGGGTGCGCTCGATTGCTCCGATATGCGCAGGGCATCCATATCGGCCCGCAGCGCAATGGCGCGATTGCCGCTGCCGCGCTTCAATGTGCCGACGACGCCGGTGCCGCCGACACCCTCTGCGACATCGTCCAGACCGAATTCGCGCAGCTTGGCGGCGACGAAGGCCGCGGTGCGTTTCTCCTCGAAGCCGAATTCGGGGTGCGCGTGCAGGTCGCGCCGCCAATCGGTCATCTCGCGCTTCAGCATTTCTGGATCGAGTTCAGCCATTTCTTCAGCCTTCGAGCTCGGCGAGTTCAGCGACCACATCAAGCAGGATGTTGGCGCCGGCAACAAGCTCGGCATCCTCGGTGTGTTCGCGCGGGCTGTGGCTGATGCCTCCGGCGCTCGGCACGAAGATCATCGCCGCCGGCGCGATGCGCGCGATCATCTGCGCGTCATGGCCGGCGCCCGAGGTCATGCGCCGCGAGGCAAGCCCGCGCTTCCTGGCTGCGGCCTCGATCAGTTCGACGACCCGCCCGTCGAAGACAACCGGCTCGAAGCGGGCCAGCCGCTCGACCGACACGGTGATGCCCTCGGCGGCAAGTCGCTCCAGAAAGGCGGCCAGCGCCGCCTCCTGCGCCTGCAGGCGCTGCTCGTCAGGATCGCGCAGGTCGACCGTGAAGACGGCGCGCGATGGGATGACATTGATGGCATTCGGCTCGAAGCGCATCGTGCCGACGGTGGCAACGGTCGGCGCGTTGGAGGCCGCTGCAAGGTCATGCAGGAAGGTGACCACGCGTGCCGCGGCGTATCCGGCGTCGCAGCGCATCGACATCGGCGTGGTGCCGGCATGGTTGGCGACGCCATCGAGGGTGATGCGCTGCCAGGAGATGCCTTGCAGGGTTTCCACCGCGCCGATCGGAATGCCTTCGCGTTCCAGGACCGGTCCCTGCTCGATATGCAGTTCGAGATAGAGGTGCGGCTTGAGGAAGCCGGGTTCGCGCTCGCCGGCATAGCCGATGCGAGCGAGTTCCTGCCCGAGCGTGCTGCCGTCGGTGCCGACAGCGGCGAGCGCGGCCTCGACATCGACGCCGCCGGCATGGACCAGCGAACCCATCATGTCGGGAGAGAAGCGCACGCCCTCCTCATTGGTGAAGGCCGCGACGGCAAGCGGGCGCGACGGCGAGAGGCCGGACGCCTTCAGCGTCTCGATCACCTCCAGCCCGGCAAGCACGCCGTAGCAGCCATCATAGATGCCGGCGTCGATGACGGTGTCGATATGCGAGCCGATAAGCAGCGGCGCCTCGCCCGCATTGCCGGCATTTTGCCAGATGCCGAAAATGTTGCCGATGCGGTCGATGGCGACATCGAGACCGGCCTGGCGCAGCCAGCCGACGAAGAGGTCGCGGCCCCACCCGTCGGTGTCGGAGGCCGCCAGCCGGGTCAGCCTGCCCTCCCCGTCGCGGCCAACGGCGCCGAGTTCGCGGATTCGGCCAAGCAGGCGCTGCGCGTCGACCGCGATCACGATGTTGCCTCGGCGGCGAGCTTGCCGGCCAGCACATCGGCCGGGCTCAAGCCGACCAGTTCGGCATAGCGATGCGGGTCGGTGGCACCTTCGGTGTTGATCACCAGCACGCGGGATTTGCCGTCGAGGCCGAGATCGGTCCTGTTCTCGGCCATCGCCCGGATCAGTCCGGCAAGGCCGACGCCGCCACTCTCGCCGGCAACGATCACCGGATCGCTGCCGGCCGGTCGTGCCAACCGCCGCATCACCGCGACGGCGTCGTGCTCGTCCACGGTCATGAAGGCGTCGGCGACGCGCGCCAGCACGCGCCAGGCGACCTGCGAGGCTTCATAGCATTCAAGCATGGCCATGACCGTCGGCTGATCGTGCGCCACCTTGACCACATGCCCTGCCCGGGCAGCCGCGACAATGCAGGCCGCGCGCGCCGGCTCGACGACGATGAAGGTTGGCCTGGCGTCGCCAAGCACGATGGCGAGGTGGCCGGCCACCGCGGCGGCGATGCCGCCGACGCCGGCCTGGACGAAGACGTGGGTTGGCGGTTCGCTGAGCTGGCGCAGTGCTTCGCGCACGATCGCCGTATAGCCCTGCATCACCAGGCCGGGGATGCGCTCATAACCCGGCCACGACGTATCCGACACCACGCTCCAGCCCTTCTCGGCCGCGACCTGCGCCGCTTGCCTGACCGAATCGTCATAATTACCGTTGACGCGAACCATCTCGGCGCCGTAGCGGGCGATTGCCGAGATGCGCTCGTCGCTGACGCCGGCATGGACAAAGATCACGGCCCTGGCGCCGGCAAGCTCGGCGCCTTGCGCGACAGAGCGGCCGTGATTGCCGTCGGTGGCGCAGGCAAAGGTCATCTTTGCGGCGACCGAGCGAACATCGGCACGATCGAGATCCTCGACATCGACAGGGCGGCCAAGGCGCTTGCCTGCCTCTTCCAGCACAAGACGGAAGACAGCATAGGCGCCACCCAACGCCTTGAAGCTGCCGAGGCCGAGACGAAAGCCCTCATCCTTGACGTGGATGGTGCCAACTCCGAATTCCCTCGCCAGCGCCGGCAGCGCGCACAGCGGCGTCATTGCGTGATTGTCACGATGGGCCAGAAAGCGCTCGACCGTGTCGGCGCCCGCGATCCCGAGGGTTTCGGCATCGGCGGCATCAAGCGGCTTGCCGTGCAAGGCATTGCGATTGGGCAGGAACACTGGCGGTCTCCTTGGCAGTCAGCGAGACCATATTGCAGGACAGACGCAAAGAGCGCTGTAATTGGACCTCCGAAATGCAAGTTTGTTTCACCGGGATACCGCCATTGCCTCCATCATCGCCCCCGCTCGACAGTTTCGATCTCGCCATCCTTGCCGTCCTGCAGCGCGACAACACGACGCCGCAGCGGCTGATCGGCGAGGCGGTGAACCTGTCGGCGCCGGCGGTGCAGCGCCGCATCAAGCGCATGGAGCAGGCCGGCGTCATCGCCAGCAATGTCGCAATCATCGAACCCGCGGCGGTCGGCAAGCCCATCACCATCTTCGTCGAGGTGGAGCTGGAGAGCGAACGCACCGAATTGATCGACGCAGCCAAGCGGCAATTCTCGCAAACGCCCGAAGTGCAGCAATGCTACTATGTCACCGGCGAGGCCGACTTCATCCTCGTCATTACCGTGGCCGACATGGGCGCCTATGAGGCGCTGACGCGAAAGCTGTTCTTCGGCAGCAACAATGTCCGGAAATTCCGCACCTTCGTGGCCATGGACCGCGTCAAGGTCGGGCTGACGGTACCGTTGCCGGATTGAACCTCGCCGGAGGGCAGGCTTCAGCCCGTCCCGCCATGTTTTTGACATTCTCAGGACGCGAATTGAGCCGGGAGGCGCGCTTGGACGATACCACGACAGTAGCGATCATCGGGGCCGGGCCAGCGGGCCTGGCCGTTGCCGCATGCCTGCGGCAGGCCGGTGTCGACTTCATCATCATCGAAAAAGAGCAGCAGGCCGCGCCTGCCTGGCGGCGCCATTACGAGCGGGTCCACCTGCATACGACCAAGCGCTATTCGTCGCTGCCCTTCGTGCCCTTTCCCAAACACTATCCGCGTTATGTGCCGCGCGCTCTCTTCGTCGACTATCTCGACGCGTATGCGCAGCGCTTCGACCTCAGGCCCCAGTTTGGAGAAACGGTCAAAGCGGTCACCCAGGACGGTCGCGGCTGGCGTGTGGACGCGGCATCCGGGCCGTTGCGCGCCAAAGATGTGGTGATCGCGTCAGGCTACAATGCCGAGCCCTTGCGGCCCGCATTTGCCGGTATCGACACCTTCACAGGCAAGACATTGCACAGCGCCGACTATCGCAATGCCAAGCCTTTTGCCGGTCAGTCGGTGCTGGTCATCGGCATGGGCAACACCGGTGCGGAGATTGCGCTCGATCTGGCGGAAAACGGCGCACAGCCGACGATTTCCGTGCGCGGCGGCGTTCATATCGTGCCGCGCGAACTGTTCGGCGTGCCTATCCAGATGGTCGGCATGGCGGCGCGCCTGGGGCCGCAACGCTTGAACGACGCTCTTTTCCCAGTCATTCTCGACCTGGTTCTGGGCAGGCTGGACAAATACGGGCTCAAACGGCCAGGACAGGGACTGCTGGAACAGATAGCGGTCGCATCGCGCATTCCGGTGATCGACGTGGGCACCATCGGCAAGATCCGCGAAGGCGCGATCAAGGTGGCGCCCGATATTACCGAGATTTCGCAACGCGGCGCCCGTTTCGCCGACGGCAAACACGGCGAATTCGACGCGATCATCTTCGCCACCGGTTACCGGCCGGGCTATGCCAGATTCCTCGAGCCCGGCATCCAGCCAGACCGCAGCGGCGTTACCCCCAAAGCTTCGGATCTCGGCCTCTACCTGATCGGTTTCCACAATGCAGTCACCGGATTGCTGCGCGAGATCGGGATCGAGGCCCAGGCGATCGCCGACGACATCCGGCACCGGCTGAACAGGAAGAAGGCGGCTGAGATTCTGCCGGTATAGTCGGCCTCCAGCGCTTCGCTCTGATCAACCAGCCTTGCGCAGCCAGACCTTGTTGTCGTGGAAGGCAGCGCCGCCATAGGGCGCGGGCGCATCGGCGCCGGTCAGCACGTTGATGCCCTCGCCGCGCTCATGCGCGCTGTTCGGCCAGATGCCTTCGGCGATCACCACGCCGCGCTTGATGCCGTCGAAGAATTTCGCATGCAGCACCAGGTCGCCGCGCTGGTTGCCGACCTCGACGCGGTCACCATCGGCAAGCCCAAGGTCCGCTGCATCGTCGGGATGCAGGAGCAACGCCGGCCTGCCTTCCTTTTCCTTCGACACCGGCGTCTCGGCAAAGGTCGAGTTGAGGAAGTTGCGCGCCGGCGAGGTCGTCAACCTGAATGGATGCGCATCGTCCGCCACTTCGATCAGGTCGACATGGTCGGGAAACTCAGGCAGGCGCTCCACCGGTCCGAACAGGCCCATGCTCTTCGGCGGCCGGTTGGGAGCCGCCTGGCCCGTCCAGTCGGCGCGGAAGCGGAATTTCCCATCCGAATGGCCAAACCCCTTGATGAAATGCGCGGTCTCGAAATCCGGCTGCAGATCCACCCATTTCTGCTCTTTCAAGCTGTCGAAGCTGCCCAGCCCGCGCTTGCCGAGAATGATGTCGATATGCTGCTGTTCGGTGAGGCCGAAACCCGGGCGGTCAGCGACCCCCAGGCGCTCAGCCAGCTGCTCGATGACGAAATGGTTGGTGCGCGGCCCTTCCGGCGGCTCGATCAGCTTCGGCCCCAGCGTGATGTGCTGGTTGCCGCCGCCCTTGTAGACGTCGTCATGTTCCAGAAACATCGTCGCCGGCAGCACCACATCGGCAAGCCTGGCCGTGTCGGTCATGAACTGCTCGTGCACGCAAGCGAACAGGTCGTCGCGCAGAAAGCCCTGCTTCACCAGCCGCTGCTCGGGAGCGACATTCACCGGATTGGTGTTCTGGATCAGCATCGCCGTGACCGGCGGCCCGCCATAGAGC
The DNA here is from genome assembly GCF_000009625.1 of Mesorhizobium japonicum MAFF 303099. Lineage (NCBI taxonomy): Bacteria > Pseudomonadati > Pseudomonadota > Alphaproteobacteria > Hyphomicrobiales > Phyllobacteriaceae > Mesorhizobium > Mesorhizobium japonicum. The sequence goes on along the minus strand of NC_002678.2, from coordinate 6,549,412 downwards.
GCGTCGCTGGCGCCGGTCAGCACCGGGCCGATGCGCGAATGGTCGAGATAGCGGATCGAGGGATCGCGCATCCTGGTGCCTTCCAGCACCTCCTGGTTGAGCTTGAAGATGCCGGAATTCGAATGGAAGGCGCCGCCACCCTCATACTGCCAACTGCCGGTTACCGCAGCGATGCAGGAGGCGGCATAGAAATAGGGCCAAACCGTCTCCGACCCGTATTTCTCTTCGGCTGCGATGAACTTTTCGGCGACGAGGTCGAGCGCCGCCTCCCAACTCGCTTCCTGCCAGACGCCATCGCCCTTGGCGCCGGCGCGGATCAGCGGCTTCAGCAAGCGGTCGGGATGATGGACACGGTCGGCATAGCGGGCGACCTTGGCGCAGACGACGCCCGATGTGTAGGTGTTGGCCTTGGCGCCATGGACGCGGCCGATGCGGTTGCCGTCGAGCAGTTCGACCTCGAGGGCGCAGGTCGACGGGCAATCATGCGGACAGGCTGAATGGCCGATGCGAAGCTTGGCGTGCTGGTTCATGAAGCATGTCTAGCGAGTTTCGGGCGTGGCGTGTAGGGCCAGATAGCGCCTTCCCTTCTCCCCCAAGGGAAAGAAGGAAAGAACGCTCTCCTACTCCGCCGTGCCTTCCTCGTATTCGGCCGACATGGTCAGCCATTTTTCCTCATGGCCGGCCAGCGTCTGGGCTAGCTGCGAGCGCTCCTTGGCTAGCCTGGTCGCGGTCGAGGGATCCTTTTCGTAAATCGCCGGATTGGCCAGTTCGTCCTCGATGCCGTCAATGCGCTTGCGGATGCGGTCCATCAGAGCCTCGGTGGCGCGGATTTCCTTGGCCAGCGGTTCGAAGGCGGCACGGCGCGCGGCCGCATCGCGGCGGCGGTCGGCCTTGGACGCCTTGTCCGCCTCGCGCTTACCACGGCGATCGCCGGACACGCCAGTGACCAGCGTCTTGTAGTCCTCAAGATCGCCGTCATACGGGTTGACCGCGCCGTCCTTGACCAGCCACAGCCGATCGGCGGTCGCCTCCAAGAGATGCCGGTCGTGCGAGATCAGAATGACGGCGCCGGGAAATTCGTTGAGCGCATGGATCAGCGATTCACGGCTGTCGATATCTAGATGGTTGGTCGGTTCGTCTAGGATGAACAGGTTCGGCCCCTCGAAGGCCGACAGACCCATCAACAGCCGCGCCTTCTCGCCACCGGACAGGTCCTTGGCGGGCGTATTCATCTTCTCGGTCGTCAGACCGAACTGGGCGACGCGGCCGCGCACCTTGGATTCCGGCGCCTCCGGCATCAGCCGGCGGACATGCTCATAGGCGTTTTCCTCCGGGCGCAGATCGTCGAGCTGATGCTGGGCGAAGATCGCCACCTTCAGCCCCGGCGCCACCGTCATTGTGCCGCTCTCCTGCTTCAGCCGGCCGGATAGCAATTTGGCGAAAGTCGACTTGCCGTTGCCGTTGGCGCCGAGCAGCGCGATGCGGTCGTCGGCGTCGATGCGCAGCGTCATCTTCTTGAGGATCGGCTGGCCTTCGGTGTAGCCGACATTGACGTTGTTCAGCGCTACGATCGGCGAGGCCACGGTCTTCACCGGTTCCGGAAATGAAAACGGCCGCACCGAATCGTTCACGATGGCCGCGATCGGCTTCATCTTTTCCAGGGCCTTGATGCGTGACTGTGCCTGTCTGGCCTTGGACGCCTTGGCGCGAAAACGCTCGACGAAGGACTCCATGTGCTTGCGGGCGGCTTCCTGTTTGACGCGGCCCTTTTCCTGCAATTCCTTCTGCTCGGTGTACTGGCGCTCGAACTGATCGTAGCCGCCGCGCCAGAAGGTCAGCTTCTTCTGGTCGAGGTGAACGATCGAGTTGACGGCCCGGTTGAGCAGGTCGCGATCGTGCGAGATCAGAAGCACGGTGTGCGGGTATTTCGACACGTAGTTTTCCAGCCACAACGTGCCTTCGAGATCGAGATAGTTGGTCGGCTCGTCGAGCAGCAGAAGGTCCGGCTCTGAAAACAGCACGGCCGCCAATGCCACGCGCATCCGCCAGCCGCCGGAGAAGGACGAGGCCGGCCGGCCTTGCGCCGCGTCATCGAAGCCGAGGCCGGCCAGGATGGTGGCCGCGCGGGACTCGGCCGAATGCGCGTCGATGTCGGCCAGCCGCATGTGGATGTCGGCGATGCGGTGCGGATCGGTGGCCGTCTTTTCCTCTTCGAGCAGCGCCGTGCGTTCGACGTCGGCCTTGAGCACGATCTCGATCAGCGGCTCCTCGGTTCCGGGCGCTTCCTGCGCCACCTGGCCGATACGCGTGTTCTTCGGCAGGCTGATCGAACCGGTCTCGGAGGGAAAATCTCCCGTGATGGCCTTGAACAGCGTCGTCTTGCCGGTGCCGTTGCGACCGACAAGGCCGGCCTTGGTGCCGGCCGGCAAGGTCAGCGAGGCGTGGTCGAGAAGCAGGCGCCCGGCCATGCGGAGCGAAAGGTCGTTGATGATCAGCATGGCCGCGCTTTTGCACCGGACATCGACGCTTCGCAAGGCCTTGCGGGCCAGTTGGCCCGATCGCGTGAAAACGGGCGGCAGCGGCAGCGCCCTCCGGCATCAACCCGGGGGCATCAAATGGCGTCGCTCGGACTTTGATTGCCAAGTCGCCGATCGCAAGACCGCCGGAACGGATATTGAAGATACCGGCCTGAGGAATTTATACTATTTCTATTCGTGTTGATATAATTTTAGTACCGACTAAACGGGAGAGATCGAGTGTTGACCAAGAACAGCGTTGTCTCAACTTTGCTTTCAGTTACCATCGTCGTCGGCGCGAGCGCGACACATGGGCAGAATGCAGACGATTATCCGCGACGCCGATCCATTTTCCCGCAGGCAAGTCCAGCGCCACCATCAGCGACGGTGTAGAGCGAGGGGCGAGTGCCACCTACTCATTTGGCGCAAGGGCCGGGCAAAAAAGCCGAGATCATACTCAGTTCGGTGGAGAACAACGGCGTTTTCTCCATCTACCTACCCGGCGCCACCACCAGAAAGGCGACAGCGGCATCGATGTACAAGGCCCAACAATAGCCGGCACCGGTGCGGGCGTCACCAAATGGAGCGGCGCCCTTCCCAAGGACGGCGACTACATCATCGTGGTCGTAGGGACGCGCGGCAATGTTGATTGCGATCTAAAGGTTTCGATCCACCGAGCAATTCCAGGAAAAGCGTGAACATCTTGTCCAGAACAAGCGCACTGCGCTTTCCCTTTGCTTCAAAATAAGCATTGCAGCAGTTCATGTTTCACTTAAACGGTGAACTGCTCCAGATTTTTTTCTTTAGAACGCGGCACCCAAATTGCGCCGCTCACATCGACACGGCAGCACGATTGCACCAGGCAATCGTGCTGCGACTTGCGCAGAACAAAGCGACCGGGCCTTTCAGGAGGCCGCCCGCTCAGGCCTTTGCCTTGCCTTTCTTTGCCACGGCGGCCGGCGCTGCTGCCGGTTTGCGGCCAAGCCCTGTCGACTTTGCCAGCGCCGACCGGGTCGCCGAGTAATTCGGGGCAACCATCGGGTAATCCGGTGGCAGGCCCCATTTGGCCCGATAGTCGTCCGGGCTCAAACCATAGTCTGTCCTGAGGTGTCGCTTGAGCGACTTGAACTTCTTTCCGTCCTCCAGGCAGATGATGTAGTCGGGAAACACCGACTTTTTCGGGTTGACGGCCGGAACCAGGCTCGGGCTTTCCACGACGACCGCGCCAGCCAGCTTCCGAACCGATGCACTGACGCTGGCAATCAGGTCAGGCAGGCCAGAAGCCGGGAGTGGATTGTTGCCGACATAAGCCGAGACAATATCGGCCGTTAGCTCTATAACGGTCTTATCCTCGATATTTGACAATTCTTTCATCCTATTTGCGAGAAAGTCATCCACCCCAGCGAAGACTTTCGTCGATGTATCTCTTTAACCGCGTCCCCCAGCGGGTCGCCAAGCGCCAAAACGAATCAAGACTTGGCGTCAACTATTTTTATGGGAAATCGACGCCGCGCAAATTAGAAAATCTAATACTTGGAAGCGGCAGACTTGGTCGTCCGGGCATCCGCCAATATCTCAAGAATACGCCGCCAACGGGCACAGCGCCCGAAATCCTTCTGCTCAATCGCCTTTTCAGCCTTCATCGCCGCGTAAAGCGGTGCCTCGGCGCCAAATTCCTTGATCAGCCAATGCGCTTCCTGCCTAGCGAGACGTTCATTGTCGTCAAACATAGTCTTGCGCCTCCGAGCGCTCCAGACCGACCGCGATACAACTGCCGATGACGAGGACAGCGCCGGCAATGGCGGTCGTCGTCAACTGTTCCCCGGACAGCGTCAGCAGCAATGTCGACGCAATCGGCGTGAGATAGGCGACGACCGCGACCTTGCCGCTGCCTTCAAGCTTCAAGGCGCGCGACCAGAAGTAATAACCCAGCCCCATCGGGCCGGCGCCGAGATAGAGCCCGAGGGCCAGATCCATGCCGGCGGGCCAGGCGACGCCTTCGCCAGCGGACCATAGAAGCGCCAAGGCGACGCCGACCAGCGATGAAGGTAGCAGCAGGCGATCGGGCGAAGTGGCGAGCCGTCCCACCATCACCGAATAGAACGCCATGCACAGCGCAGACCCGAATGCGGCGAAATAGCCGACGAGATCGCCTTGGAACCAGTTGTTCTCACGCCCTCCCGAAATCACCAGCGCGACGCCGACAAACCCAAGGACCGCGGCAAGACCCAGCAAGGCCGGACGCCGGGGATTGTCGAAGGCGATCACCGCCGCGGCGACCATCAAGGGCCAGGTGTAGGCCACGAGATTGGCTTCGATCACCGGCATCGAGGCGAAGGCGATGTATTGCAGCACCATGGTGCCGACCAGACCGATGATGCCGACGGCAAGCGCTGCGACCGCGGCCCGGGGCGCGACCGATGGAGCCGCCTCACGGCTCATGAACCGGATCAAGGCGAAGACCAGTGCAGCTCCCGCAAATTGCAGGAACTGCACTTGCGATACCGGATGGGTTGCCAGCAGGGATTTGCCGACCAAGGCATTGGTCGACCACAAAGCCACCGCGCCGGCAGCAAAGACAAGCGCGGATATCGAACTTGATCCATGCCGAAACAATCGGCCTGGGGCTCTATCCCTGTGTTGGACCATGATCTCGTCCGAAGACCGGCTCCCACTTCTCGGGATCATGGTTGACTACCATGATCCCCTGGCTCCGCCCGAAACCTGTGTTTCGGAGGCCGGAGCGGGCGTCGGATGCTCCGCCTCGAACCGGCGATAGGCCGGCAACTGGTTGGTCCAGACATCTTCGGCCAATTCGTTGACCCACTCGCGGTCGTGATCATTGTCGGCGGCGAGATAGAACATGCGGTTGTCGTCGACATAGGGCTTGGCCACCGAACGCTGGTTGAGCACCAGGGTGACGCGCTCGCCGTACTGGATCGGGGCGGTGCGATGCAGCACGCCAAGAAACTGTCCGAGTGTCGCGTAGTTCATCTTGTGATCGATGCGCATGATGCGGTTGCGCGGGATCTCGCGGCCGGATTCGAGGATGGCGCGGCCGGTCTCGGAATCGTCGCAATAGATTTCGAGATGGCCCCCGACCAGCGGATTGCTGATCGACAAAGGAATAAGCTCGGTGACCGGAACGCCGTCGCAATGCCATTCGACGGCGCCGTCCCTGGGATTCATGAAGGTGACGGTCGAACCGACGATCGACAGCGGATAGGGCTCCAGCTTCGTGCCCATCATGTCGGACAGCCGCTCCAGGCGCAGCTTGTCGTGCAGCAACTCCTTGATTTCGGGGATGAAACGGTCGGCGCCGGTGATGAAGGTCAGGTCGAGGTGCTTGTGCACGGCATGACTGTCCTTGAGCTTCAGCGCGGCCTCCTCGATTGCGGCGAGCAGTGCCGGGTCATAGCCATGCAGATACTGTGCAACGCCGAAACTCGACACTTTCCAGGCGGTTTCGTGGCCGATAATGGCCTCACGGCTCATCGCATAGCGCAGTTCGGGTATGGTATGTGCGTTCATTGTACTTCTCCAAGTGGGGGGCAAACACTTAGTTAACAGTCGATTGAATTAGCCCCCCCTGTAAAATTAGGAATGCTGGTGCTAGTGTAAGCCCAGCTTAAGGTCGAAGCCCGTGCGTTTGCTCAGTCAGGTCAACCTCAATTCGCTGAAAATCGTGGAGAGTGCTGCGCGCCACGGGAATTTCACGCGAGCCGGCGAGGAACAGTTCATCACCGCTTCAGCGGTCAGCCAGCGCGTCAAGAGCCTGGAAGACCAGCTGCGCTTCAAGATTTTCCAGCGCGGCGGCAATGCGGTGTCGCTGACGCCGGAAGGCGAGACCTATGTCTCGCGCGTTCGCGAGGCGCTGGAGCGGATCGTCGCCGCTAGCATGGAAGCGACCGGACAATCGCAGGAACATGTGCTGAAGATATCCGTGCTGCCGACCTTCGCCGCGCGCTGGCTGTTTCCGCGCCTGCCGGAGTTCCAGCGGCGATATCCCGATATCGTGATGCGGGTTTCGACCTCCTACGCGACGCATGAGTTCTCGACCTCCGATTTCGACCTCGAAATCCGCTATGGCGACGGCCATTTCAACGGGCTGCCATCCGATCTGCTGTTTCGGGAAGACCTGACACCGGTGTGCAGCCGCAAATTGTTCCATGAGGTTCTCGGCGACAAGCCGGTGTCCAAGGTGGAGCCGGACGATCTCAGGCACTTCACGCTTCTGCATTCCGACACCTGCACCCAGAACTGGCAATCCTGGCTTGGTTTCGCCGGCGCCAGCTTCGTGCTCAGCGAAACCAAAAGCATCTATTTCGACTCGTGCATGATGTCCTACGAGGCGGCCAATGCAGGAATGGGCTTTGCCGTGGCCAACCGTGCCTATATGGCCAGCGACATTCGCGCCGAAAAGCTGGTCGCTCCCTTTGCCGTCCACCATCCCAATAGCGCCGGCTGGTATTTCGTGTCTCCCCACAAGTGCCTTGCCGCACGCAAGGTTCTGCTGTTCAAACAATGGGTCATGGCGGAAGCGGCTTTGACGCAACGCCAATTGGACAGTGAAATCCGCGACCTGGCTACCGAAGCTGTCTGAAATTGCCGAATGGCCTGACGTGAAGGCCATGCTTCTGCAGAAGATGCGGCGATAGTCGGCGCGGGCCGCTTACCTGGATCAGGCGAAAGCCCTGCCCTCTTCGGTACGCTGGAAATGCGCCAGATCGAGCAGCACGGAAGGACGGCCCAGAACCGTCAGGATCATATGCGCCTGGCCGCGATGATGGGTCTGGTCGTTGAAGACATGCGCCAGCGCAGGCGCAAGGCGCTGCGAGACGGTGCGCATATCCGACAGCGTCATATAGGTGAAGCGGCCCGACAGCGCCTTGTCGCTCAAGCCGGAAAGCCAGTCGATGATCCGCCGGTCCTCCGCCTCGCGCGCCGTCCTCAGCTTGGGAAAGGCCCGATGCAGTATGGCGTCCAGTGCCGTCGGCGCGTCGCCCTCGCCGGTGAAGCGCTTCATCCAGATGCGATCGGCGGCAAGCAGATGGTTGAGGGTGCCCATCAGCGAGCCGAAGAAGGCGCCGACATCGCGATTGAATTCCTCGTCATCGAGGTCCGCGGCGGCATCATAGATGCGGCCATTGGCCCATTGATTATACGCCGCAAACATCATGAAGTGCTGTTTCATCTTTTCTCCCGCCCCCCCGTTTCGGGGTGTCGCGAGCGATACCTAGACCGCAAAGAGACCCGCGCCAATGACCATTCTGCTTTATGAGCTCGTCGGGCGTGACGCGAGCCGTCCGTTCAGTCCGCATTGCTGGAAGGCGACGATGGCGCTGGCCCACAAGGGGCTTGATATCTCGACCGCGCCGACGCGTTTTCTCGAGGTGCCCACCATCGAGGGCGGCGCTTCGAAAACCGTTCCGGTGATCCGCGACGGCGACAAGGTCGTCATCGATTCCTTCGCCATCGCGCTCTATCTCGAGGACGCCTATCCGGACCGGCCGACGCTGTTTGGCGGCGAAGGCGGCAAGACGATGGCGCGCTTCATCGAGCGCTGGTCGCAATTGACCATCCACCCCTACGTCACCACCGCAGCACTCATCGACCTCCATGGCATGCAGGACGACGAGAACGCCGTGTATTTCCGACAGAGCCGGGAGCAGCGCTTCGGTAGGCAGTTGGAAGATGTCGTCGCGGCGCGCGATGCCGGCCTGGCGGCGTTTCGGGCTTCGCTCGAGCCGCTGCGTTCGACGCTGGGTTATCAGCCTTTCATCGGCGGCGCTGCGCCGCTGTTTGCGGACTATATCGTCTTCGGCGCGCTGCAATGGGCACGCATCGCAACGCCCTACCAGCTGCTTGAAGACAGCGACGTCGTGGCGCAATGGTTCGCCCGCTGCCTCGATCTGCATGGCGGGCTGGGACGAAAGGTTGCCGCGGCGGCCTGACGGCCGCAAGCGCCTGCCCTGCCCGCATGGCAGGTTGGCGCGCCGTCAATCCGTGGCGAAAATCAGCGGCGGGATAGCGGGCCTACCTACTTGGCCGCCTTCTTTGGCTTGCTGGTCTTCGGTTTGCTGGCTTTCGCGGCAGCTTTTTCTTCCTTGGGAGCGGCTTTGGCCTTACTGACGCCGGCTGCCTTCTTGGCCGGCTTCTTGGCCGCCGGCTTGCCCGCATCCTCCCGAGCGATGTCGGCTGCCGCCTGGTGCCAATGGCGTTCGTGGTGACCGGCCGGCTGCCCCTCTTCCTGCCAGATCTGATGTGCGCGGTTGCGAATGCGCTCCTGACGATCGTCTGCCATGGTCATGTTGTCTCCATTCGGGCCGACTTCAGCGCGGCGCCGACACGTGACTATAGCAAGCAAAATGTTGCTGTGCAGCCATCTGATGTCGTCTCCCTGCTCGCGCTCCGGGCGTTCGCTTCGCGGACCGCTCCTCACCCCTTGGCAATGGGCCGGGCGGCTTGTATAGAGCCCGCCACTCTCAATTCCATTCTCAGACAAGGACGACCCATGGCGCTCGAACGCACCTTTTCCATGATCAAGCCGGACGCTACCCGGCGCAACCTCACCGGCGCCATCACCAAGATGCTGGAAGACGCCGGCCTGCGCGTCATCGCTTCGCGCCGCGTCTGGATGAGCCGCCGTGAGGCGGAAGGTTTCTACGCCGTCCACAAGGACCGCCCTTTCTTCGGCGAACTGGTCGAGTTCATGTCGTCGGCTCCGACGATCGTCCAGGTGCTGGAAGGCGAGAACGCCATTGCCAGGAACCGCGAAGTGATGGGCGCCACCAACCCGGCCAACGCCGCCGAAGGCACCATCCGCAAAGTGCACGCGCTGTCGATCGGCGAGAATTCGGTGCACGGCTCCGACGCGCCGGAAACCGCGGCGCAGGAGATCAAGTACTGGTTCTCGGACACCGAGATCGTCGGCTGAGCCGATATCATCAAGTCTGATGTGGAAAAGGCCGGCGCTTCGCCGGCCTTTTCATTTGGCGATCAGCTCGCGGCGCTGAAGCGCAGGATTTCGCGGCCGTTCTTGTCCGATATGGTGAGCTTGCCGGCATCGACCTTGTAGGACGCCGCCTTGGCCAAAGCATCGAACAAGGCCTTTTCCTCGGCCATCGCCTCAGGCGCGCAGGCCTTGTAGGTCGAGCCGATGTCGCTGATCGCAATCGCCTGGCCATCGATTTTCGCGGTGGCGAAATAAGTGTTGCAGGGGCCGCTGCCGCCGGCCTTGCCGGCCTCGCTGACCCTGAACGTCGCCTGCGGCGCGGTGATGGCGCCGATGCCATCGACATAATCGACCACCCAGAGCTGACCAAAGACGGAGGCCGTCGGCTCGGTACCTGACGCCACCATCTTCAGCATGATGGTCTGCGGCGTGTCGGTCAGCGGGTCGAGCTGATGGCGCACATCGGAAATGAACATCAACTTGCCGTCAACGGTGATCCGCGCCTGCAGCGCATAGGTCATCTGCGACCGGATCACCGACGGATCGAATTTGATCTCGAAGCTGATCGGCACCTGGCCAGCCGGCTTGATAGTCTGCTCGCCGATGATCTTGGCCGGTGCATCGGCCAGCGAGACATCGGCAAGCTGGACCGAAAGCACGGCGCTGGGCGGCAGGGCGATGCGCTCGCGATAGATCACCTCGCCCCTCACCGCCTTTTCAGCGGCCACGGACAGTTCCGGCACCGCCAGGACGCTGACGACCAGAGGCACGAAACCGAAGACGAAGAACTCCGCGAGCCTGCTCAGCATGACCACCTCCCTTGCCCCAGGCTGCCAGTGCCCGGGCTGCCAGTGCCCTGGCCGCCGATGCCCTGGGCTGATCAACCTCACGCAATTGGCCAAAGGATTGCGGTCAATACATGGCTGCGACGGGATTTATTCGGACGATGACTTCCAGCGCTTTGCCGCCTGGGTGTCGGTTTCCTTGGCCTCGACCCAGCCACCTTCGGAACCATCGGTGCGATGCTCCTTCTTCCAGAAGGGCGCGCGCGATTTGAGGTAATCCATGAGAAAGTTCGCCGCCTCGAACGCGGCTTGGCGATGGGCCGAGGCGGCCACCACCAGCACGATGTTTTCGCCCGGACGAATCTTGCCATGGCGGTGGATGACGGTGAGGCCTTGCAGCGGCCAGCGCTCAACCGCCTCGGCGGCGATACGGCCGATCTCGGCCTCCGCCATGCCGGGATAATGTTCGAGCTCCAGTGCCGAGAGCGCGCCCTGCTCATCGCGGCAGAGGCCGGAGAAAGAAACCACCGCGCCAACGTCCGCGCGGCCTTGGGTCAGCGCAGCGATCTCGGCGGCGACGTCGAAATCCTGGCGCTGGATGCGCACGGTCGGCGCCAGGACGGCCGACATGGGTGTCAGCCTCCGGTCATCGGCGGGAACAGCGCGATCTCGCGCGCGCCCGCTATCTTTTCGCGGTGGTCGACATGTTCTTGGTTGATGGCAACGCGGATCACGTCGGGATATTGCAGCGCATGTTCGTAGCCCTCGCCGCGCGATTGCAGCCAGCGCAAGAGGTCGGCGACGGTCTCGATGTCGGCGGGCAATTCGACGTCTTCCTCTGACGTGCCGATCCGTTCGCGCACCCAGGCAAAATAGATGAGGCGGGTCGTCATTTCACTCGTCCATGATGTGCTTGAGGCCGGCGCGGAAATAGTCGTAGCCGGTGTAGAGCGTGACGAGTGCGGCTATCCACAGCAAAACGAGGCCGGTCTGCGTCGTCAGCGGGAAGATCTTGTCGCCGGCCGGTCCCGCCAGCAGGAAGGCGATGGCGACCATCTGGATAGTGGTCTTCCACTTGGCAAGCTGCGTCACCGGCACCGAGACCTTGAGCGCCGCCAGATATTCGCGCAGGCCAGAAACCAGGATCTCGCGGCACAGGATGATGATGGCCGCCCACAGCGACCAGCCGGCAATGCCGGCATGGCGATCGGTGTCGGCCGCCAGCAGCAAAAGGCAGGTCGCGACCAGTAGCTTGTCGGCGATCGGGTCGAGCATCTTGCCGATGTTGGAGGTTTGCTGCCAGGCGCGCGCAAAATAGCCGTCGAAATAATCGGTGACGGACGCCAGCAGGAAAATGACCAGCGCCGACCAGCGGGCGAAGTCGCTCGATTTCAGATGACCTTCGAGAAAAAAGCACAGCACCACCAGCGGCACCGCGATGATGCGGGCGTAGGTCAGCATGTTGGGCAGGTTGAACGCGCGCTGGGCCATGTCTGGTGGACTCTTTCTGCCTGCGTACTCAAATCAGAAGCCAATGTAGGGGGTCAACAGGCCAGATTCGACTGACCAGCGGAAAGTGCCGAATTTTCAACTTTCGTGGAAATGATTGTAGACCAGTTTGGCGACCTGTTCGGAAATACCGTCGACTTTCCTCAGATCCTCGATCGCGGCACGGCTGACGGCCTTGGCGGTGCCGAATGCCAGCAGCAGCGCCCGCTTGCGGCCGGGGCCGATGCCGGCGATCTCGTCGAGCGGGCTCTTGACCATCTCCTTCTTGCGCCGCGCCCGGTGCGAGCCGATGGCGAAGCGATGGACCTCGTCGCGCAGCCGCTGGACGAAATAGAGAACAGGGTCGCGCACCGGCAGCGAAAAAGAATCCCTGCCCTTGACGAAAAAGCGCTCGCGGCCGGCATCGCGGTCCTGGCCCTTGGCGATGCCGATCGCCACGACGCGGTCCTCAATGCCGAGATCGGCGAGAATCTTGCGCACCGCCGTCATCTGGCCCTGGCCGCCATCGATCAAGATGACGTCGGGCCAGGCTGGGAAGCTGCCGGAGATGTCGTCTTCGATATCATCACCCGCTTCCGCCGAGGCCGCGTCGTTGGGCGCGACATCGCCATGCTCCTTGAGCAGTCGCGAAAAGCGCCGCTCCATCACCTCGCGCATCATGCCGAAATCGTCGCCCGGCGTGATCTCGGTCGAGCGGATGTTGAATTTCCGGTACTGGTTTTTCACAAACCCTTCCGGCCCCGCGACAACCATGGCGCCGACGGCATTGGTACCCATGATGTGCGAGTTGTCGTAGACCTCGATGCGCACCGGTGGCTTGGCCAGGCCGAAGGTCTCGGCGAAACCGGCAAGCAACCGTCCTTGCGTCGAGGTTTCGGCCAGCCTGCGGCCCAACGCCTCACGGGCGTTCTGCAAGGCATTGTCGGTCAGGTCCTTCTTCTCGCCGCGCTGCGGCACAGAGATCGTAACCTTGCGGCCAGCGCGGGTGGACAGCGCCTCGCCCAGCAATTCCTGGTCCTCGACGCCGCGCGACAGCAGAATGTTCCGCGGCGTCGGCTTGTCGTCGTAGAACTGCGCCAGGAACGAGCCCAATACCTCGGCCGCTTCCAGGGCCGGATCGGCTTTCGGGAAATAGGCGCGGTTGCCCCAGTTCTGGCCAGTGCGGAAGAAGAACACCTGGATGCAGACCTGGCCGCCTTCCTGATGGATGGCGAAGACATCGGCCTCGTCGACGGTCGCGGGATTGATGCCCTGATGGCTCTGCACATGCGACAGGGCGGCCAGCCGGTCGCGATAGATGGCGGCACGTTCGAAATCGAGGTCCTCGGAGGCCTGCTGCATGGCGGCCGAAATCTCGGTCTTCACCTTCTGGCTGCGGCCGGACAAAAAATCCTTCGCCTCGGCGACCAGTTCGGCATAGCCCTCATGCGAGATTTCGCCGGTGCAGGGGCCGGCGCAGCGCTTGATCTGATAGAGCAGGCATGGCCGGGTGCGGTTTTCGTAGAACGAGTTGGTGCAGCTGCGCAGCAGGAAGGCGCGCTGCAGCGAATTGATGGTGCGGCCGACGGCGCCGGCCGAGGCAAAGGGGCCGAAATAATCGCCCTTTCGCGACCGCGCGCCACGATGCTTGTAGATGCCGGGCGAGACATGGTCGCCAGTCAAAAGGATATAGGGGAACGACTTGTCGTCGCGCATCAGCACGTTGAATCGCGGCCGCAGGCGCTTGATAAGATTGGCTTCGAGCAGCAGCGCCTCGATCTCGGTGCGGGTGACGACGAATTCCATCGTCGACGTCTCGCGCACCATGCGGCCGATACGGTTGGTGTGGAACCGGCCTTGCGCGTAGTTAGTGACGCGCTTCTTCAGGCTGCGCGCCTTGCCGACATAGAGCACGTCGCCTGCGGCGTTCATCATGCGGTAGACGCCGGGCGCGTTGGGCAGCCGCTTGACCAAGGTCTGGATCACCTCGGCGCCGACCATGCCTTCGGCATCCCCGGCATGCGGCGTCCAGTCGATGGCCGTGAAGGCGACATCCGGACCTGTCGGTTCGACGATCTCCTCCAGCGCCTCATCCTCAAGGTCGATTTCGGGAGGCAGGTCATCGGCCCCGCCACGCGGCTTGTTCTTTTGGTCTAAAGGACTCATTCCGTCATGCCTGTCACATCGGGCGTCTGCCATGCAAGATGCTGGCCGCCATCGAGCGCGATCATCTGACCGGTGACCGAGCGCGCATCCCAGAGATAGCGGATGGTGGCGCCGAATTCCGGCAATTCCGGGCCGCGCTTCAGGATCAGGCCAGCGAGCTGTGCGTCAAAATCGGAATCGTCCTGGCGCACATTCTTCAGTGTCGGGCCAGGACCGATCGCGTTGACACGAATGCGCGGGCCGAGCGCCTGCGCCAGCATCTGCGTCTGGGTCCACAAAGCCGACTTCGACAGCGCGTAGGAGAAGTAGCGTGGCGTCGGGCGCCAGACGCGCTGATCGATGATGTTGACGATCAGCCCCTCGCGCCCTTCGGGCAAGGCGCGGGCGAAATTCCGCGCCAACAGCGCCGGCGTTTTCACGTGGATGGCAAAGTGGCGGTCCCAGGCCTGCCAATCGAAATCCTCGATCGAATCATCGACGAAAAGCGAAGCATTGTTGACCAGCAGCGAGATCGGCCCCAACGCGGCCTCCGCCTGACCAACGAGGCCGGCGACAGCATTCGTGTCGGTCAAGTCCGCCCCAACCACGGTGGCGCGGCCGCCAGACTGGTTGATCCCCGCCGCCAAGGCATCCGCCTCGCCCTGCGAGCGATTGGCGTGGATGGCGACGGCAAAACCATGGCCGGCGAGGTCTTCGACAATTGCCTTGCCGATCCGTTTCGCCCCGCCCGTCACCAGGGCCGCGGCAGTGGCTTTGCTCATCTGCTGTCAATCCTCAATTTCGGCCCGAAAACACGACGCCGACGAAATATGGCCCGGCATGCGTTAAACGGCATTCGCACTTGGGGCAGCATTGTGGCGAAACGCCCGGTTCGGCATGCCGACTCGTCTCGGAGTCGGAACCGCCGGAAGCAATATAGGACGCTGGACTCCTTGCACCAAGCGGTGTGCAGCGCAGCATGAAATGGCTGCTGACATTTCGCTGTTGCGAAGATGCAACGTCAAGGTTCCGCCTCATTCGCGCCGGGTAATGACCCAAGTTCAGGTTCGCTTCAGCCGCATTTTGACACGACATTTGGAACCGACGAACGCCAGATCCGTTTCACCCCCCGGACGGGTTGATGGCGATCGTGAGAAACAAGCCTGTGTCCTGTGGCTTAAGGAGTAAAGAACAATGCAAGCCAATCTCAAATTCGCACGGCCGCTGGCCGTTGCGCTCGGGCTCTTCGCCCTCGGTGGTACTGCCTATGCCGCAGACGTCGTCCAGGAAGAGCCCCCGGCACCCGCACCGGTTGCCGAACTGCCTGTCGCATCCTGGGCCGGCCCCTATGCTGGTCTTAACGTTGGCTACGGCTTCAGCGGCCGTACCAAGGAGAAGGATTTCGACGTTTCGACCGACACCAAGGGTTTCGTCGGCAGCGTCTTCGGCGGCTATCAGTGGCAGCAGGAGAACTTCGTGTACGGCGGTGAAGCCGAACTCGGCTACAACGGCGTCAAGGGCGACGATAACGGCATCAATTCCAAGGCCGGCTTCGAAGGCTCGCTGCGTGCCCGTCTCGGCTACGCCGTGACCCCGGAAATCCTGCTCTATGGCACCGGCGGTCTCGCCGGCAGAAGCCTGAAGGTGGAAGACACCGTCCTCGGCGTCAGCGACCGCGCCACGATGCTCGGCTGGACCGCCGGCGTCGGCACCGACATCAAGCTGACCGACAACGTCTTCGGCCGTGTCGAGTATCGCTATACCGACTTCGGCAGCAAGAGCTTCGACGGTATCGGCAAGGTCAAGGCCACCGACAACCGCGTCACCTTCGGCGTCGGTATGAAGTTCTAAGTCGTTCAAGCCACGACACGAAAAAGCCGGGCCTCGCGCCCGGCTTTTTTATTGCCTGTACTCCCCCGACCCTTCTCCCCTTGTGGGGCAGGAGAAGCCGCAAAATAGCCGTTGCACGCTTCTAGGCTTGAAAACTGCATGGCGAACCTGCAAGCGCGGGCTTCGCTGCCGTCTCGGCGCCTCGCCCGGACCTCAGAGCGTTTCAGCACTCGGTTGGACCGATGGCCTTTCCTGGAAACTGTCACGGGGTCGGGATCGACGGCAACGGGTCGAGCGACTTCGCCCCGCGAGAAAATCGGCTGGGCGACCGGCTCACGCACGCCGCTTTGCGACCTTGGCTGGCTTCGATTTCGGCGGCAGCGTCTCGACGAAGGTCAGCGCGCGATCGAGCCAACCTGCGAGATCCGTTTCAGTCATTGTGCCTTCCGGCGCGACATGGACGTAGCCCTCCATCGAACGCCCGCCCATCTCCATCGGTCGCGCATGGGGACGCAAGGCCGCCTCTGCATGCGCGGCCTTGCCGACGCGGACCAACAGCCCGCGCTTCGAGGTTCCGATCAGCATGTTGCCGTTGAGCATGAAGCAGGTGCCGCCGAACATCTTCTGTTCGGTGAAGGCGCGCTGACCAAGGGCGGCGCGCAGGCGCTCGACCATGGGATCGGAGGCCACGCTGGTTTTGGTGACGGACTTCGCGATGCTCGACACTCCGCAATTGTGTGGCTACAGGCAAGCACGGAAGCAGGCAGCGGTTCAAGGTGGAGAGTGAGGTGCGCGCTGTCACGCTGGCCTTCGCCAATCGCCAACGTTGAACGCGTTACGTTACGCCGGCACCGCCGGCTTCAGCTCTGGGAATTTTTCGTCGAAACGCGCCGCCCAGCGGGTCAGCCGGCCACGGCCCTTCTCCCATTTTCCGGCAAAGCGCAGTGCGAGATAGCCAAGGCAGGCGCGCAGCGCCATCTGACCGGCGGTGATCTTCTTCGGCAGTTTCGGCGGGTTGGCGTTGAGCAGATCGAGCGCGGCGGTGATCTTCGCCCATTGCCGGTCGAGCCAGGGCTGATAGACCATCTCGTCGGGCCGGGTGCGGCGCTCATAAACCATCGACAGCGCGCAATCGCAGATACCGTCGGCCAGCGCCTCCAGCACTTCCGCTTCCAGCCGCTTGTCGGGATTGCGCGGGAACAACGCGTTCTTCGAAATCCGGTTGAGGTGCTGGGTGATGGCGCGGCTGTCGTGAATAGATCGGCCATCGTCGAGCACCAGCACCGGGATCTTGCCGAGCGGATTGGCGCCGATCAGTTCGGCCGGCTTGTCCTCGGTCTTAACCGGCACCAGATCGATCGCGACCCCGGCATAGGCCGCGGCCATCCTTACCTTGGAGCTGTAGGGAGAGGTGGACGCATAGAGCAGCTTCGGCATGATCGGCTTCCTGTTTGCAGGCGCCCAGTGTCGACTGGACAGGCGCTTGCGATCAACCGCCAGAGCGCGAAAAAACAGCAGCCAGAAACCGCTTGCGGTTTCCGCTCCAGACATCACGGACAAGCCTGCAGACTGGTACGCTGGAACCACGAGCGAGCGACGACGGCAGGTTGACGGGATTCAAACCTGCATTCGCATCTCACGAACCCAGGCATCGCACCCGGGCCTTCGCCGGCCGCGGCAAAGCAGACAATCCAAAGGGCGAGCGAGGCAGCCAACCGGCGCCTCGCTTTGCTTGCCCCCTAGGTCCCATCCCCGATGTTCAGCCCTCAGGGCTGAACCCGCTGCCGGACAGCTTCGATCCAGAGCGTCAGAGCGTCCTTGCGGATACGCGACGCCCCAACGACCGGTCTACTTCTTGGCCGGAGCCTTCGCCTTCGCAGGCGCTGCCTTGGCCTTCGGCGCGGCGGCTTTCTTCACCGCGGGCTTCGTCGCGGCCGCTGCTGCCTTCGCGGCCGGCTTTGCCGCTGCTTTCGCTGCCGGCTTTGCCGCTGCCTTCGCGGCGGGCTTTGCCGCGGCCTTGGCGGGCGCTGCTTTCTTGGCCGCGGGTTTTGCCGCTGCCTTGGCCGCAGGCTTCTTCGCAGGTGCTGCCTTAGCCGCCGGCTTTGCCGCGGCCTTGGCGGGCGCTGCTTTCTTCACTGCGGGCTTTGCCGCAGCCTTGGCCGCCGCCGGCTTCTTGGCCGGTGCTGCCTTGGCCGCGGGCTTTGCCGCCGCCTTCGCAGGCGCTGCTTTCTTCACTGCTGTTGCGGCCTTCGCCGCGACTGCCTTTGCGGGTGCTTTCTTTGCCGGTACCTTGGATGCCGGCGCTTTAGATGACTGCTTAGCCATGTCATGCCCCTTCACGTTGTGCCGTTGGCCGTGAATGACCCCGGCGCGCAATGCATATCTGACTCGCGGCTCGCTAGCCAGCGAAGCAATGGTATGATTTTCTCAGCTTAAATTTTGGTTGAGATCGATACACGATCGCACTCATCATCGCAAAAATCGGCTGCTGATCTTCTTATATCGCCAGCGATTTCACACCGGCATTCTCGATGCGAACCCGCCATGAAGCCACGAAGATTAGCGAGCAGCTTCACGCACGATCTTCATCCGCGAATATCACGACCCGCCACCTCATCGAAGCAATCATCTTCTACGAGCGAACGATCCATGCGGATAACGAGCGCGACGCGACGACCGATCTGAAGATCACCTTGTCAAGCGTACTTCCATCACCCGCGGCAGATTGACAGACAACTCTGCAAGGCAGAGTATTCTGCCTGAAGCTGGAGCTGGCGATTTGATTTCGATCACACGGAGGCAACTGACGGAGCCGCGACCCGCAATCGCCGGGCCATATAGCGACAGTCCAGGGCTTTGCCGCAGTGGAGCCTATCGGTGAGCGCCGACGACATCATCCATCAGAGCACACGGCTCAGGATCATGGCCATCCTGAACACGTTGGAAAGGCGAGAGGCGCTGGAGTTCACCCAGTTGAAGGCCATGATCGAAACGACCGATGGAAATCTCGGAGCGCACATCGATACGCTGGCCAGAGCGGGCTATGTCGATGTTGAAAAGCTTTTCGTCGGGCGACGGCCGCAGACCCGGGTCAAGGCAACGACGATCGGGCGGCGGGCCTTTCGCGGCCACATCGCTTTTCTTCGCAAGATCATCGATCAGACCGAGGCGGCGCAACGCAGGAAATAGCGCTGCGATTGAGCACTCTCCAACCCTTTGCGTTGGCGCGCCTTCCAAGGCGAAGCGCTATGCGCTTTTCCCGGGAAAGCCGTTTCACATTGTTCCTGGAATTGCTTTAGCGCGTGGCGACCACGGCAACGCCGGCGCCGATCATGACGCCCCCCGCCGCGCGGTTGACCCGGCGCACGATCCTGGGCGTGCGCAACAGGCTGCGGGCGCGGCCGGCAAGGAGGACATGCCCGCCGATCACCACAATCTCGACAGCCAGGATCACCGCGACGAGGATGCCGAGATGCGCTGGTGTGAGCGAGGCACCGACGACGTTGGGCAGCAGCGCCACATAGAACAGCGGCATTTTCGGATTGCCGAGATTGAGCGCGACACCGGTGGCGAAGATCGTCAGCAGCCCGCGCCGGCCGGAGACGGGCTGGAGCTCCGGCACGACGGGCACGGCCGTCCAGAGCTTGACGCCCATCCAGATCAGATAGGCCGCTCCCCCATAGCGAAGCAACGTCATGACGATCGCCATCTTGGCGGCGACGATCGACAGGCCGAAGGCTGCGAGCATCAGGAAGATAAGAATGCCTACCACCGTGCCGGCGCCATAGGCGATGCCCGACGCGGCGCCGCTGGAGATCGTGCGGGCAACGATGGTCATGTTGTCGGGGCCTGGGCTGGCGGCAAAGACGAAGAAGGCGGCCGCGAAAGCAAGGATGGTGGCAAGGTCCATGAAGGCTCCCGAAAGTCATGTGTTGCTCTCGGGTGTCCAGGTTAGCCGATTTGCCTGCCGGCGATAGCCTGAAAATTCAGGGCCTCCGTGACACCAGCAGCGCGGCCGCGGCGGATGCCGCGCCGAACAGGCAGGTGCCGCTCCAGCCCACGCCGAATAGGCAAGTCCCGCGAGATCCCAGCCGCAGGCGCCGCCGAGAATCATCGTCGCCATGAAGATGGCGTTCAGGCGGCTGCGCGCGGTTGGATCGAGAGCATGGATGCGCGCCTGGTTGGCGGCCTGCGCATGCATTGTCGTCACGATTGATAACCGAGGCAGATGGCGCCGAGCGCGACGACGGCGCAGGCGCCAACCCGCCGAGGCGTCAGCGTCTCGCCAAGAAACAGCCGGCCGATGAAGGCCGCGAAGACGACACTGGTCTCGCGGATCGCGGTGATCGGACCGGCCGGCCCGAGCGCGAAAGCCGCGACCACGACGCCGTAGGCCAGAAGCGCGAACAGGCCGCCGCCCAATGCCTTCCAGGTTTCCGGCGCTCGCGGGTCGACAGGAAGCCGGCCGCGGCAAGCGACGAAGGTCGCCGGCAGCAGGGCTCCATAGGCGAGCAGCACCCAGGCGGTGTAGGCGCCGACATTGCCCGCCGCACGGACGCCGATCGCATCGACCGTCGCATAGACGGCGATGATTGCTCCCGTTGCCAGGGCATAGAGGATCGATGTCGTGGCGGCTCTTCCGCGTCCAAGCGACAGACCCATGATGCCGCCACCGACCAGGACAACACCGACGGTCTCCGGAACGGTAAGCTGTTGGCCGGCGAGCAGGAAGCCGCCAAGGGTGACGAGCAGAGGCACGCTGCCGCGAACAATCGGGTAGACCTGTCCCAACTCGCCATATCTGTAGGCAGCCACCAGAAACACGCTGTAGCCGACCTGCAGGCAGGCCGAGAGCCCGACATAGGGCCAGGCCGACGTGGCTGGAAAGCCGTTGAAGATGGCGAGAGGAATGGCCAGCGCCGTGTCGGAGAAGCTCATGACGGTGACTGTCCACAACCTGTCGGCGCCGGTTCGCAGAAAAGCGTTCCAGCTTGCGTGCAGGATCGCCGCGAAAAGCGCGAGCCCGATGACCAGCGGGCTCATTGCGGCCTGCGCGAGGCGGCGATGATGTCGAGGGCGGTCTTGCGGGCTTCACGAAGGGCGGTGTCAGCCTGCCCCATCTGCGCCATCAGGGTGGCGCCTTCGATCAGCATCAGCAGCGTCGCCGCCACGTTCTCGGCCCGCCCGCGCGGCATCACCTCCGACAGGATCGACCGCATGCGCTGCCTCAAGCCATTCTTCTGCCTGGCGACAGCCTGGAACACCGGATGCCCGGGATCGCCGAATTCGGCCAGCGCATGCGCGAACAGACAGCCGTGGAAATCCGGACTGCGGAACCAGCGCCCATGCCAGTCGAAAATCTCTGCGATCTTCTGCTCCGGCGTGATGCTCTTTTGGGCAAGCTTGTCGAGTTGATCGTCAAAACGCCTGGCGCGGTAGTCGAGCACCGCGACGATCAACTCGTCCTTGCTGGGGAAATGCCGGTACATCGTCATCTTGGCCACGTCGGCCTCGGCGATGATCCGATCGACGCCGGTGGCATGGAAGCCGGCGCGCTTGAATAGCGCATAGGCGGTTTCGACGACATGCTGGCGTTTGTCGGAGACAGGTGACGGCGTCATGATGCGCACCATGTGATGAGACAGGTCTGTCCCATATTCATGTGACCAATCTCACCTTCTGTCAACACGGCACAGAAAACGCCTGCGGCTGATCCAGCCGCAGGCGCCACATCAAAATCGAGAATGGAAGGCTGCGTCTAGCGCAGGACGCGGCAGCGGCCGTTATAGACCATCCAGCGGTCGAAGCCCGAGACACAGAATTCGACATTGTCGCCGATCGAGGCAAAGCCCTGGCCTTCCTCGATCAGGTACCAGATGGTCCGGTCGCGTCCGTCGGAGAGACTGACAGTGGCGCCGCAATAGCGGCGGCCGATCGGCCAGGTGTCGTTGGCCGGCAGGTAGCGGTGCTGGTGAATGCGCCGGAAATCGGTGATCTGCACGTCCGGCAGATGCGGCACGTGATGCACCTGATGGGAGAAGCGGCTGGTGATCTTGCTCAGCACCCAGGGCTGGCCGCAGACGCCGCCATCGTCATCGGAATAGACGGCAAGGTCGGCCGCTTGCGCCGCGTGGGTGATACCGAGAGGCGCGGCAAGCGGGGTGCAGAGCGAAATCAGGGCGGCAAGTGCGGATTTGGCGAAGCGAGTCATGGCAGCCTCTCAAGGTCGATTGCGCGCACTGTGCGGATTCGCTTGGCGGCGGTCAAGCGGTTGCCGAAACAATGGTTTCCAGAACGAGACTAGACGGTTGCCGCAAGCAGCAATCCGCCAATAACGGCGAAGTTGACCAGAAAGGCTGATCGCAACGTCTGCCGTTCCAGGCCCTCACAGGCCCAGAACCGCAGCAGGAGCATGTTCACCGCCAGCGTAAACACGACCAGCGCGCCGGCGGCGAAAGGCACCGCAATGCCCACGGCAACCAGCAACCCGGCGACGATCTCCAATGCTGAGCCCGCGGCGAGCAGGAAGGCCGGAGCCGGAAATTGCCGGGCAGCCAGATACTCGGTCATTGGCTTGAACTTCACGAAATGTTCGACGCCGGCCCATACAAACACGCCGCCGATCAGAAGCGCGCCCAGCGCCTGAACCGCTTGAGCGAGCATGCCAACCCTCCCACCAGATGCCTGCAGGGTTCAGTCCTCGGGAAGAAAGGCAGGGTTGAAGACGACTTCCCAGAGATGGTCATCCGGATCCTGGAAATAGCCGGCATAGCCACCCCAGAACGTCTTCTGGGCCGGCTTGACGAGGCGCGCGCCGGCGCTAATGGCCTGCGCCATCACGGCATCGACTTCGGCCTCGATCGTGACATTGTGACCGATGGTGAATTCGGTCGGGCTGCGGCGGGTTTGGGCGATGCCGGCGTCACGGGCGATGTTGGAGCGCTCGAAGATCGCGAACTTCAAGCCGTTCCGCAGATCGAAGAAAGCGACGGCACCGTGCTCGAACTCCTTGCCGATGATGCCTTCGGTCGGAAATCCCAGTCCGTTTCGGTAGAATTCGAGCGACGTTTCCAGATTGTCGACACCAAGCGTGATGACACTGATGCGAGCTTTCATTTTGGTTTCTCCTTTTTATATTCTGGGCTTGCACGGCATCGGTGACCTCGGCGCCGATGTGGCCGCGATGACACCGAAAAGCTTCGTGCAGGTTTGCCATGGCGGGAGCGGCATGCATTGAAGATTTCGGCCAAAATGGCCCGGACCCGAATGACGAGCCAACGAGAAGACCAAGGGCCGCGCAGACTGACGAAAGCTTAAAAGATGGAAGCTGTACTGGCGCAGACCACCGGCTTTTTCCAGGAACGCCCCGCAGACAGGCGGCTGGCTACCGTTTTCACGTCCGTCTGGGTCCACCGCATGCGGGACCGGGATGCTCCACCGGTCGTGATAACGCCGGATGCGACGATCGACTTGCAGTGGATCGATGGCCGGTTCCGGATCGCGGGACCGGACCGGGAGCCACAGATCGAGACACTGCCGTCAGGAACGACGATTGTCGGATTGAGATTCCGGCCAGGGGCGGCCGCCGGCTGGCTAGGCGTGCCGGCTAGCCAGATCGTCGGAGAGCGCCTTGACCTCGGTGACCTCTGGGGTATGCGGGCGCGCCATCTGGCAGGCAACGTCCGCGCCGTGCCCGACCTCGCCGGCATGGTGGGACAATTGCAGAAGGCAATCGGCGCACACACGCAAGACCACCACCATGCGCCCGATGCCGTCATGGGCTTTGCCTTTGACGTCATCGACCGGGGTCTGCCGGCCGACAAGCCGCTGGTGCCATTCCTGCTACGCACCTTGCATATGAGCGAGCGGACGCTGCGTCGGCGTTTCGAGGGGAGTTTCGGCTACGGCCCAAAGACGCTCGACCGCATCCTGCGCTTTCACCGCTACCGACGTCTGAGGCAGGCATCCAGCGATACCTCGGTCGCAGTGTTGGCGATCGAGGCAGGCTATGCGGACCAGGCCCATCTGATACGCGAAAGCAGGCGGCTATCCGGCATCACCCCGGCGGCGCTGGTTGCCGCTGGAGTATAGCGGCGTCCCGGCCAACCCGGCCGAAGCCATGCCCGCCTACTCCCCCGCCAGCCATTCCAGTGACCAGTGCGCCGGCTTTTCCACGGCGAGCAGTTTGTGCAGGGCCGGCAGCACGGTTCGCAATTCGCCTTCCAGCGTGAAGGGCGGGTTGACCACGACCATGCCGCTGCCATCGAGGCTGGGCTCCGAAGATGCCGGCCTGATCTCGAATTCTATGTCGAGGATTTTCGGGATGCCGGATTGCTTCAGCGCCTTCCTGAAGGCGATCACCGCCTTGCGGTCCTTGATCGGATACCACAGCGCATAGATGCCGCCGGGCCAGCGCCTGTGCGCCCTGATGAGCCCTTCGACGAGGCGGCCGAACTCGCCCTCCTCCTCGAAGGGCGGATCGATGAGCACAAGGCCGCGCTTTTCCTTCGGCGGCAGATGCGCGCCGAGCGCCAGCCAGCCATCGAGTTCCATCACCCGCACCTGGAAGTCGCCGGCGAATTCCGCCTTCAGTCTGGCGGCGTCTTTCGGGTGCAGTTCGATCGCCGACAACCGGTCCTGCTTGCGCAGGAGATGGCGCGCGAGCAGCGGCGAGCCCGGATATTTCTTCACGCCGTCCCCGGGATTGAGCGACCGCACCGCTTCCAGATAGGGCGCCAGCAGCGCACCCGCCCTGGCGTCGAGCGAGGCATCGATCAGCCTGCCGATGCCGCCCTGCCATTCGCCGGTCTTCTGCGCCTCGAGCGACGACAGATCATAGCGGCCAATGCCGGCATGGGTGTCGACGACGCGAAAAGCCTTGTCCTTCTGCTTGAGATAGTCGAGCAGCCGCGTCAGCACGACATGCTTGACGACATCGGCGAAATTTCCGGCGTGGTAGGCGTGGCGGTAATTCATGATCTGTTGCCGTTACGCATGTCGTTACCCCAAAACCGCTGCACACTTTTTGGCGACATGCGTCAACCCCTGCCCCAACGCGGCGGCGGTGGTTGCGAGTTCGGATTGTCCGGCCGGCCGCCACCGGAACGCAGGGACAGCAGGAAGCCGATCAAGCCGACCGCCATCAGAGCGAAGCCGACCGGCCGCGCGCGCCGGTCGGTTTCGCCGACACCGGAGCGCAGGATGAGATCGACCGCCCGCATCGGGATGTCCTCTGCGTCGCCCGGACCGGCGGTGAAGACATAGGGACCGGAATTGACGCTGGCGATGACGCCGGCCTCGTCGCGAAAGATCTTGTCGGGCAGCTGCGGACTGGCCTGGCGTGGATTGTCGACATGGTTGAACTGCAACGTCGAGGCAAGCACCGTGCGGCCATTGCTGGCGGCGGTCAGCGTCAGCACCGTGCGCTGCTGCGAAACGATGCGTTCGGCCCGCGCGGTGAGATCGACAAGGACCCGGACCGGCGCGTCGCGGCCCGAGAGCGACACGATCAACGGCTTGAAGCGGCCTTGCTCATAGACCCGCCAGGTGCCGATCTCGCGGCCGGAAAAATTGGTCATCGCCCAGGGATATATGAGGCCGATGCCGGTGCCGGCCAGCAGGATCAGGACAAACAGAAAGCGCATTCAGACAGCCACCTCGTCATCACACCTTGCCGGACAACTGGCCAGCGTCGGCACCGTCGCGCAGGCGTTCCATTTCGTCCAGCAGCATGTCGAGGCCGAGCTCGAATGTCTTGTCGAATTCGGCGGTACCGAAAAAGCGCCCGGCGGCCATGACATTGGGAAAATCCCGGGCCAGTTGCTCGTCGCTGACCGTGTTCACCGCCGACGGACCCTTGGCATAGCCCGCATTCTCATCCAACACCGCGCCCATCAGATAATAGCCGACGGCGCGAAACAGCCGCGCGCTGAGTTCGGTGTCAAAGCCGCCATCCCTGAACAGGCTCAGAATGCCGTTCAGCCATGCAAGGCAGATCGGCGAGTTCATCCGGTAGGTGACAAAGAAAGTGGCATAGGCGGGATGGTCGCGGCCGATGCTGCGAAAATCCTCGATGGCGATACGCATTCTTTGCCGCCATGGAAGGCTGGCGTCGGGCATTTCCAGCGCACCGACCAGCCGGTCGACCAGCGCTTCGTGCAAATGCGCCACCGAAGGAAAATGGTGATAGATGCTCATCGCCTCGCAGCCGAGCGCCGCCGCTAGCTTGCGCATTGAAAAGCCAGCGAGCCCCTCCTTCTCGATCACCTCGAAGGCCGCGTCCTCGATCATTTCGCGCGACAAGCGCCCGCGCACTCGCTTTTTTTTGATTGACGTGTCCATTGCGCCGCTTGACAACTTACACTGTAAGGTTCACTTTCCGCACCACCTTACATCGTAAGGCTAACAAAGACCAGAGGAGAATGTCATGTCTAATTATCGCATTCTTTCATCCGTGCTTTCATCGATACACCGCGGCTGCCTGCTCGCCGCCGCCGGCTGTGCGCTGGCCCTGGTCGCGGCACCTGCCTTTGCCGACGACTATGATGCAACGCTCAAGGATATCCAGTCGACCATGGGCGGCGTACCGAGTTTTGTGAAGCAGTTTCCCAAAGCCGGTCTGCCCGGCGCCTGGGCCGAGGTCAAGGCCATCGAGCTCAGCGACAAGACGGCGCTGCCGCCAAAGGTCAAGTCGCTGATCTCGCTTGCAGTGGCGGCGCAGATTCCGTGCAACTATTGCGTCTGGTCGGATACGCAGGACGCCAAGCGCGCCGGCGCCACCGACGAGGAGATTCAGGAAGCCGTGGCGATGGCTGCACTGACCCGCCATTGGAGCACCATTTTCAACGGCATGCAGGTCGATTTCGACACATTCAAGAAGGAGATGGGCGGGCAGTAGGCTGTCCGACCTGGAACTGGTCGGCCGCCTCCAGGTCGATCCATGCCCAACCGACAAAAGAACAATGCGACCGTTTTGTCGTGCTTGAGCCAGAGGATGGCCGCAGATGCGACCATCCTCTGGCTCAGGCATTTTACGACCGGTTGTGCCGAGGTGCCGTTGCGTGCATACGCGATCGCGCAATGGACGGCGCTCTCTACCTATGCGCTCAATGCCATTGTGGAAATCATCGATGTTACGGCATGGAATGGACACTTGCGCCTTTTCTGACCAAATGACCGACGATCCGCGCCATGCGAGTGAGAGGCCTTATGCACATAGCCTTCGAGCAGTTCGATGGAACAAAATCGCGGTCAAAATCCGCCCTGACGCAGCGGTTCTCCATTCAGTTTTTGGCTCTCGGCTTTCTCTTAGCTATAAATGGCTGCGATGCCTCCGATTTTCGCAGAGAAATACTTGCAAAGTATTCGCATCCCGACGTTTATGTTTGCAGCCCAAGCGGCTTTGGCCAGCAGTCTCATTGTGAACTGAAAATTTGACACCCGCAGGGATCGCCTAGCTCTGTTCTTCATCTAAGTATATTTCCTCGGACACAGACTGAGACGCGCGATGGAGTGGCGGCCTCGGCATCCGCTGCCCCGGCATTGCATCAGCGGCCGCCCCAAACCATTGACTTGCAACGAATATCTCCCCGAACGCTCACAGTCCGGCGTTGCGAAGCCGAGCCATCGAAGGTTAACCATTCGCAAATTGCCATAGTTAAGAAACCACTAATTTAGTTGACTATGATCTCCACAGGTATATTTTTAGTGCGTTGGGATGTGCAATTTGGGCGAGCAATCGACGATGATGGCACTGTACGTGTGATCGCGATTTTGGGGCTTGGAGACGGGTGAGCGGCAGCACTTAAACCGTGCGGCACCGACCCGGCGAACCCAGAGAACAATTAGCGCACATCAATGAACAGCGAATCCGCTGATGCGGAGGGTTTGTCACTTTCTGAAGGCGTCGCCGGGCTGTTGTCCCGGCGCGGCGATAGCGTGCGGGTTGCGTAGGGGAAAAGCATGAGCAAGATCATCAAGGTTCTGAAGCTGGGATCCGGGATCGGTCAAAGGGAGCCTCACCAAAAACGACGTCGCGCCCTGGTTGCCGGGGGCGCAGGCTTCCTGGGGTCGCATCTGTGTGAACGCCTGTTGCGGGACGGGTATGACGTCGTCGCGCTGGATAATTTCCACACCGGCAAGAGATACAATCTCAACACCCTTCTGCGCGATCCCAGATTCACCTGCATCGAGCACGACATCGTCGATCCGCTGCCTGCCGGCCTTGAGGTCGACGAGATCTACAATCTCGCCTGCCCGGCCTCTCCGGCGCACTACCAGGCTGATCCGATCCATACGTTCAAGACAAGCGTGCTCGGTTCGCTGAACCTTCTGGAACTCGCGCGCCGGAGCAATGCCAAAATATTCCAGGCCTCGACTTCGGAGGTATATGGCGACCCGTTGGTGCACCCACAGCCCGAGAGCTATTTCGGCAACGTCAACACGCATGGACCACGGTCCTGCTATGATGAAGGCAAGCGTTCGGCCGAAACCCTGTTCTTCGACTATTCGAGGACATATGGGCTCGACATCCGCGTTGCCCGCATCTTCAACACTTACGGCCGCCGCATGCAGCCCGATGATGGGCGCGTGGTCTCGAACTTCATCGTCCAGGCCTTGCGCGGCGAAGACCTGACCGTGTATGGCAGCGGCCTGCAGACCCGCTCCTTCTGCTACGCCGACGACCTGATCGAGGGCTTCATCCGGCTGATGAATGCGCCGCATGCGCCCGCCCATCCGGTCAATCTCGGCAACCCCGGTGAATTCACCATCATGGAACTCGCGACGCTGGTCGTCGGCTACACCAACTCGAGATCGAAAATCGTGCATCGGCCGCTGCCGATCGACGATCCAAGGCAGCGCAAACCGGATATTTCCTTTGCCAGGGATAATCTCGGTTGGGAGCCGAGGATCAACCTGGCCCAGGGGCTCGCCCATACCGTCGACTATTTCGACACCCTGCTCTACGGCAGCCGGATGATCACCGGGGCCGCGGCTTCATGAGCCAACCGGCGATCCTGGTGACAGGTGGGGCGGGCTTCATCGGCAGTCACACCTGCAAGCTGCTGGCCGCCGCCGGCTATCTGCCCGTGGCTTTCGACAATCTGTGCCGCGGCAACCGGAAATCCGTCGCCTGGGGTCCGCTGGTCGTCGGCGATATCCGGGATCGGGATGCGCTGCGGGCGGCGATCGGGACGTACCGGCCGATTTCCGTCATCCACTTCGCGGCGCTGGCCTATGTCGGGGAATCCGTTCAAGAGCCGGCCGATTACTATTCGACCAACGTGACCGGGACCATCGCCGTGCTCGACGCGGCACGCGCGCACGCCATCGACAACATCATCTTCTCCAGCAGTTGCGCTACCTACGGTGTGCCGGAGGCGTTGCCCGTTCGCGAGACCTCCTTGCAAAATCCAATCAGCCCTTACGGGCGCACCAAGCTGATGGGAGAGCAGATCATCGGCGACTATGCGTCCGCCTATGGGATGAAATTCGCGATCCTGCGCTATTTCAACGCCTGCGGCGCCGATCCCGACGGCGAACTCGGCGAGTGGCATTCACCCGAAACGCATCTGGTACCCAGGGTGCTGATGGCGGCGTCCGGCATCATCGACGAAATCGAAGTCTTCGGCACGGATTATGACACGCCGGACGGCACCTGCGTGCGCGACTATATCCATGTCAGCGACCTGGCCCGCGCCCATCTGAAGGCGCTCCAGCACCTCGAGGGCGGCGGACAAAACCTGGCGGTCAACCTTGGCACAGGGCGCGGCGTATCCATCAGGGAGATCATACAGGCGGTCGGCCGGATAACCTCAAGACCGGTTCCGGCCGTCTTCAGAGACCGGCGCCCGGGAGATCCGGCAGAGCTCTATGCCGATCCGGGCAAGGCGCGCGCGCATCTTGGCTTTGTGCCGCAGCTTTCCGACATCGACACGATCGTCAGGACGGCGGCGCCATTCTTCGGATTGCGGACAAAACCGATGGAATTGCCGCCAAGCAAGGCGGCAGCATCCCTCGCTGCTGGCTAGATCAAAAATAACGCGGGTGGCAACTGGCGCGCTGGCCAAATCCGCTGGGGCTGCAGATATAGGGCGAACTGCCCGGAAACGACCCACCAATGGCCGGATTGTAGGCGATCTTCCCGGCTCCCGGCGTGCCGATTTTGATCGGCTGCGGTGATACGAAAGCGTGGTCAATTTCGGTCGACCCTGTCGTGCTCGTCGTCAGAAGCTCAGGCTCGATTCTAAGCGAATGAACCGTGGACATGACGTAGACCGGCAGGACCACAGGTTTGCTGCGGAGCGCGTGGACCACAGGCTTGAGTGCGACCGCATCGGTTTTGGTCGCATCCAGGGCCTGACACCCCGAGATCATCGCCGCGGCCGCAACAATGCATAGACTGTATTTGCCTGGACGAAATGCGCCCATTGCGCAATTGCTCATCACGTATCCCCTCTTATCAAGCCAAGGGCGAGGTGCGGCATTCTATGCTGTCGTTGCCTTCACGCCGCATGAGTAGCCGCCTGCCACTTACAATCACGCCGAATATTAGACAGTGCTTATTAAACAAACCGTGCAGTTAGGCGCAACCTCTCGCCGTTTTTTTAGGATTGAATGCAATTCATCGAAGATCGGTGCGCCGGCAACTCCGGTCGGACCCCACCCTCAGCCTTCACGATAAGTGATTCGTAAGTTCCCGGACAGGCTCCCACCGGCAGCCTGCCGTCGAACCAGAGACCGATTTGACTGTCTGCCAACTCGCCACAATGGGACGGAGCAGGATCGCGAAACCCAGCCGCGACAACTTCAATCCGGCCACGCCGCAAGGCACCATCGGGCTCAGTTTGGCTGGAGATACGACCTAATTCTTGGAATCGATCAGCTTGCGGGTCTCTTCGAACTGCGCGCCCTTGGTGTCGCCCACTTCGAATTTCCGGTATTCATCGGAAAGGTCCTCGGGGGTTCGTTTGAAACTGTACCAGTCCCCGTCCGGATCCTTGCGCTGCTCGATGGTCCCGCCCCTGACGCGGTGGCTATAGCAGATCCGCTGCTGCTTGCCCTTGTAGCTCTTGGACCGCCAGGCGGCGTCCATGCACATCTTGCCGTCTTTCGTCACCAGCCACCTGCCCTCGGCGACAGAGGCTGAATCCTGCCCCGAAGTCCAGGCCCGGAAGGGGCGGCCGGTCCGTCCAAAGTAGGCTGCTCCATCTTTCCACAGCCATGTGTGGTCGGTGTAGAGACGCTGCACCTCGAAAGCCGTCGGCACGGTAGCGTCGGCTTCAGCAGGCTTGGCGTTCTTTTCGTTGGCCGCTTGAGCCGCTCCGGAAAGCGCCAACTGACCACAAACGACCAGCAGGGGCAAAAGCCAGGAACGCCTGGCAGACTGGCCGCCTTCCCGCTCACGATTTGTGCAAGGCCAAGGCAATCCGGTCGAAACTGTCAGCGCAATCAGCGGTCGCATTTCGGTTTTCGTACCCCGATCCAGCATAGCGCCGACACGACCATGACGCAGGACGCCCACTTACGAAGCGTTCTCTCCAGCGACACAATGCTGGATTTCCCAGGTCGCGCGGTCAGCAGTTGACTTTGCGAGCATTAACAGCCGGGCAAAGACCGATGTCAATCTTTTGCGCCGCAAAGAGGCGCCACAGGCCGAGGGATCGACAAGCCCCGGTAAACCAGGCCGGCCTGAGGCTTCGACGTCAGGCCACGAGAGCCGATCGAAGACGATCCGAAGACGCTTGTCGATTGGTATGGGCGCGAATGGAAATCCGGGCGCAGGAGGTGACTGGCGCGACCCGTGCCGCCTGACCTCTCACGCCCGGATTCCGGCCCCCAACTGAACTCTTGCTAGCGGGCGCGGCATGTCGCGCGCTGGCCAAATCCGCTTGGACCGCAGATCCAGGGCGAATGGCCCAGGAGCGGGCCAGCATTGCCCGGCCTGTAAGAAACCTTCACCGGCGCCGGCGCGACGATCCTGGCCGGCTGCGGCCGCACGAAGGCGGCGTAGGCCGTCTCGGTCGTGCGCGTGACGCTGGTCATCTGCATGAGGCGCTTGTGGTGGAACACGCGAACCTGCTTCTTGCCGACGGCGTGGATTTTCTTGGCGGATGCATGCACCGCAGGCGTGCCGGCGAGTGAGCCGGTCGTGGTCGCGTCCATGCTCTGACAACCGGAAACGATCGACATCAGTGCAATGGCGACTATAGACCAGGCGTTTTTTCTGCCTTTGGCAGCCAAATCCCTCATCAACTTGTTCATCACCTATCCCCTGCCGAGAAATGCAATTCGATTGGACGCGGAGATATTTTTCTTTGGTGTCTTCCGCGCCGCGTGAACAGCCAACCGCCACTCACATCATGTCTGAATATTAGGGGATACTTATTAAAATTCGCGCAAACGGCATGGTCAGAGCCGCCTTTCAGCGCTCGATCGGATATTATTAAAATTTGATCTTATTTGCTCGTGACTGAAGCCGCGGCACGTCGCCGGCCTGCAATCGAAGCCGTCCATCAAGGTGAGTGCAGTCAGGAGAGCTCTTTGCGCGGATGAAGCTGGGCGTCAGCGCCGCGCTTCCCAACCCGGATCGAAGTAGAAATTGCGGGTGCCGATGTTGCCCTGGCCGGCGCCGGAAACCACATAGGCGATGCGCACGATGCGGAAGCCCCCCACTCCCTGCTGCAGCCCGTAGACGCCCTCCATGCCACGATCGTAAAAACCCATGGCCGGCACGGCAAGCGCCAGCATAGTGAGCGATGCCTGAAAGGCGAGTTTCGCGGCATTGGCACGCAGCGGGATCCGGTTCTCGATGACATGCCTTACAACGATGACCAACACCAGAAGCCCGTAGAGGAAGGCGTTGAGGGCAGCGAACCAGTAGAAGCCGGTGGCGTCGAAGGGGTGGTCGATGAGCAGGACAGGCAGCGCCGCACCGACCGCCAGCACCACATAAGGAACGAAGGCGCGCAACGGAATCAGGCTCTTTGGGCCACTGCCTTTTGGCGTGACGCGAAAATCCACGAACGACTTGGTCAGATAGTCGCGCACCGACGACACCGTGCCGACCAGCACCCACGGCCAGCGGGCGAAGAAGAGGAACAGCGTGCCTTCCCAACTTATCGTCTTGGCCGTCATCGGCCGCGAGAGGCCGAATGCCTTCAGCATCATGACCAGGCCAACCAGGGCGACGGCGTTGGGCAGGTAGTAGAAGAGGAAGTCGGCATACATGACGTTGGCAAAGTTGCGCCCGGTGAACAGCGCATACGTCGGCATTGCGTACATCAACAGCGCAAAGACGGCGAACAGCGGATACCAGAGCTGGCAGAACAGGAACTGGAACCGCAGTCTCGGCGACAGTTTGGGAAAGTATGTGGGCGAATATTCGAGCAGGATCGTCATCAGGCTGCGCGACCACTGGAATTCCTGGGTGACAAGATCGGCAAAGGTTTGCGGGCCATCGCCATGGGCAATAGCGTCCATCGCATGCACGCCGCGCCATCCGGCCGCGTTGATCAGCATCGAGGTGGAATGGTCCTCCGCCAGTTCCGGGCCGAGACCGCCCGCCTGCTTCAGTGCCTTGGTTCGCACCGCATAGTGTGAGCCGATGCAGAGCGGCGCCCCGCCGCCGGTATGGCCGGATTGCAAGGGGCCGTGGAACATCCCTTCCGGAAACAGCCGGCCGCGCGCCGACCAGCTTTCGGCGGCATTGTTGTCGCAGATGCTCGGCGCCGAGACATAGCCGACCGCGGGATCGGCGAAGGGATAAAGGATTTCCCTGAGATAGGTCGGCGTCGGCACATGGTCGGCGTCCATCTGCGCGACGAAATCGTAACGCTCATAACCATAGTGGTCATAGAAGAAGGCCAAGTTGCCTTCCTTGCAGCGCGTGCGGCGCGGCCATGTCTTGCGATGGTAGTCTTCCCTGCCGCGCCGCGTCGATATCAGCACGCCGCGGGCATCGCACCAGCGAACCGTCTCCTCGGAAGGATCCTCGTCGGCCAGCCAAGTGTCATGCGGATAATCCTGCGCGAGCATTGCTTCCAACGTGCGCGCGACCACGGCGAAGGGTTCGGATGGAGCCTTGGTCACCACCATGGCGACTCGCGAACTCTTCGGGACGCTGTAAAGCTTTGAAGGTTTCCGTGACGCGTGCACGTTGAGCAGGAAGTACATCGGCATCAGGGTCAGCCAAGCCAGCACGAGCGTGGCAAAGGTGAATGGTCCGATGTGTTCGATATGTTCCGGCTTTAGCCACCAGACCCAGAAAAAACCGAGAGTGACGAACCAGAAAGCCAGGCCTGTCCGCAGGATCCATTGCTGGATCGGAGAGAGTACGGGCACGAGAAAAGGAGCCTTCTCAGCCGAGTCGGCCAGAACTGACCCGGGCCGCCTTGCCTGTCTGATCGTACGGCTGATGATGCCTACGTCTAAACCCATACCCTTACGCCGCCACTTAGGGCTGCAGCCAACGATTGCCGCAAGGCCCCTTAAATCCCCGCAGCAGAATCGGCCGTCGCTCCGTTAGTGTCAACTAAATTAAATATTGCTTAACCGTGCTTCTTCAGCGTTGGTTAACCTAACCCCTTGAACGGGAGCCCAAACTTTCGGCACGGGGGCCAATGGCCGGCTCCGGAATAGACGTTCGGTGAAATTTTTCAGCGTTGGAAAATAGCCGATGGGCCAAAGGCTCCCGGCGGGATTCAGGCAAGGCCGGCCCGTTAACCATGCCCAGCGAATCATGATTAAGCAACCGTTAATTGTACTTGACTCTCTATGACGATCGGCTCTTAAATTAGCCCGGGATAATATATCGGAATATGACGCGAATTTGTGAGTATCGCGGCGAACCTTTTCTCTTGAGCTCCTCGTGCCGGCGTCTTGAGAGATGATTTTTTTGGCGGGAATCCGTGCGCAGCACTCCCGCCAATCGTCGCTCCGAAATCCCGCAGATTCCGCCGATAAAGCCGATCGGGTTTTGGATGGTAGCGTCGACCACTTGTCGACGCGTGGGCGAGGCTTCGACTTCCGCAGGATATCGAAGCCATGGGAGATTATCATGAAACATATCGCAGTAAGTGCGCTTGCGATCGCGTTGGCCTTGGGCGGCAGCGCCGCTTTGTCGACTTCGGCTGGCGCCGGCTCGGCAGCCGCGACGGATCCCGTTCAGACGAGCAGCGCCGCGTCGGCGTTCGGATCCTATGACCCTTACGGCGACTTCAGCGCCGACAAGACCGCCAGCATCGAGGAGTTGTTCCTACCTTGGGAAGACGTCGATCTGGCGACCCTTCCCTTGGCCGATGCCTATGCCCTTCAGCGAAACCGGTCGCTCTTGATCACCATCGAGCCTTGGACCTGGTCAAAGGATTGGCGTATCACCCCGAACGAACTGCGCGACGGTATATTGAGCGGCAAATATGACGCCAACATGCAGGCGATCTGCGACCTGGTGGGGGCCATGAAGAGCCCCGTCACCATTCGTTGGGCGCAGGAAATGGAGGACAAGAACGGCCGCTTCACCTGGGCCAACTGGGCCCCCAAGGATTGGATCGCCGCCTACAAGCGCGAGGTCGATCTCTGCCGCAAGGCTGCTCCGGCCGCCAAATATATGTGGTCGCCCAAAGGCGAAGAGGGTCTGGAGAAGTATTACCCCGGCGACGACTATGTCGACGTCATCGGCCTGTCGGTATTCGGCCTGCAGAAAAAGGACAATGACGAGGCCGGCCGTGACCGTACCTTCGCGGAGAGCCTGAAGCCGGGATATGACCGCGTCGCGGGCTTCAACAAGCCGGTCGTGGTGGCGGAACTCGGCTATGTCGGGAAGCAGGACTATGTTTCGCAATGGGAGGCCGATTCCCGCAAGTCCTATTCGGAGTTTCCGGCCCTGACCTCGGTCGTCTACTTCAACCAGAAGGAGGTGTGGCCATGGCTGGGCGTCTATGGGCTGCCCGATTGGAGGGTTACCCAGCACGTCCTGCCCTAGGCGTACTTTGTCAGGTTCAAGTACAAGCGTAAAAACTGAGCGTAGCGTAAATTGTAGGGGTGGGGTCGTGAAACGAGTATTGGGGAATTCCATTGGAACGGCACTTGCCTGTTCCATAGCCGTCTTGGCTTTCCAGCTTCCGGCAACATCCAAGACGGCGTCGCAAACCGCTGACCTGGCCATGAAGGCCGAGGCGGTGCCTGACGAGGGCATCTACCAGATGTACCAGAACCGTTCATGGCTCTGGGGTGGAAATGGTGCGGGCTATTTTGCCGTTCAGCGCCGTCAATTCAGCGCCTGGACTTCGGACAACGGCAAGCTGGGTTATGGTGACGGGATCTGGTTCATTCCCGGCGGCGGCAAGCTTTGCTTCCGGGCAAAATGGCATGGCGCGGGGGGTGACTCCAACGCCCTCACCTGCTTCGAGCATCGCCAGGCCGGCCGGGTGCTCTACCAGCGCAAATTACCGGATGGCGACTGGTACGTCTTCCGAAGTTCGCATCGCAACCTGGGGGACGAATTCATGAATTTGAAACACGGCGACTACGTCAGCTGGAAAGAGAAACGGATCAAGGCACAAGAGTAGCCCTATCGTCCGCGGCAAATCGCCGGCTGAAGCGCGTCGCATCGAATGGGTTTATGCGACGCGCTTCAGCCATTGTTCCGTGCATGGCATCAAGCCTTGCGCTCCCAGCGGCGGTCCGCTGTCTGCTGCCAGTAGGTCACGGCATGGCCCGCGTCCTTCATCGTCTTCCAATGCCCCCTCGCCGCCTCGACCTGGGCGGCGTCATGGCCATCGAACAGGAACACGGCACGCTCGTAGCCGGCAAGGTCGGACGGTACCGCGCCGTCGACCAGGAACCTTATTTTGGCCTCATTGGGATTGCCGTCGCTGGTGGTCAACAGGATAGGCTGCTCGTCGGGATAAGCCTCGCGATCGGTCGCGTGCGCCAGGAAGGAGTCATCGCGGAAGGTCCACAGATGCTGGTCGAGCGCGTCGCGCCGTTCCTCGGTGCCGGTCTGCACCACGGCGCGCCAGCCACGATCGACGCTGCGCTCGAGCAGGCCTGGCAGCGCCTCCTCCAGGGTCGATTCGGTCAGATGGTAGAACAGCACGTCGGCCATGGATCAGGGTCAGCTCTCGTAGTGATCGCGCACCAGCCGGTCGAGCAGCCGCACGCCGAAGCCTGAGCCCCAGGACTGGTTGATCTCGCTCGACGGCGAGCCCATGGCCGTGCCGGCAATGTCGAGATGCGCCCAGGGCGTGTCCTTGACGAAACGCTGCAGGAATTGTGCCGCGATGATGGCGCCGCCATAGCGGCCGCCAATGTTCTTCATGTCGGCGTTCTTGGAATCGATCAGCTTGTCGTATTCGGCGCCGAGCGGCATGCGCCACAGCCGCTCCTGCGTCGCCTGCCCTGCCGCCGCAAGCCTCTCCGCCAATTCGTCATTGTTGGAGAACAGGCCGGCATAGTGCAGGCCGAGCGCGACCATGATGGCGCCGGTCAGCGTCGCCAGATTGACCATGAATTTCGGCTGGAAGCGGTCGTTGCAGTACCACAGCGCATCGGCCAGCACGAGACGCCCCTCGGCGTCGGTGTTGAGCACCTCGATGGTCTGGCCCGACATCGAGGTGACGATGTCGCCGGGACGCTGGGCATGGCCATCGACGGCGTTTTCGACCAGGCCGATAATGCCGACGACATTGGCCTTTGCCTTGCGCGCGGCCAGCGCATGCATGAGGCCGGTCACGGCGGCAGCGCCACCCATATCGCCCTTCATATCCTCCATGCCCGAAGCCGGCTTCATCGAATTGCCGCCGGTGTCGAAAGTGACGCCCTTGCCGACGAAAGCGATCGGCCCGTCCTTGGGTTTGCCGCCGTTCCACTGCATGACGGCCATGCGCGCGCCGCGCGGCGAGCCTTGCGCGACGCCGAGCAGCGAGCCCATGCCGAGCTTCTTCATTTCCTTCTCGGTCAGGATCTCGACCTTGACGCCGAGCGTCTCGAGTTCCTTGGCGCGGGCCGCGAACTCGACCGGTCCCAGTATATTTGCCGGTTCGTTGACAAGGTCGCGCGCCAGAAGCACGCCGTCGATCACCGCCTCGGCATCGGCGAAGGCCTTCTTGGCGCCTGCCGGGTCGGCGGTGTGGATGGTTATCTTGACCGGCTTCTTCGGATCGGCCTTTGCGTCATCCTTGTCCTTGCTGGTCTTGTATTTGTCGAAGGAATAGCTGCGCAGGAGAATGCCTGCCGCAAGGTTGGCGGCGTCCTTGCCGTCAATCGAAGCGCCGACCAGGTCGAGGACCACGGCGACATCGGTTGCCTTGCGCAGCGACGCCGCAATGGTGCCACCGAGTTTCAGCCAGGCATATTCATCGAGCCCGGCCGCCTTGCCCGCGCCGATCGCGACCAACCTGTCGAGCGACGTTCCTTCCGGCGCCAGTATCTCGACGACGCCGGCGAACTTGCCGGTGAATTCGGCCACCGGAAAGGCTCGTTCCAATGTCTTGCCGGGATCGTAAGCCCTGGCCGCATCGCTCAGGCCGCCGTCATCCGCCGACAGCACGAAGACCGTGCCCTTCCTGTTCGCCGCCGTCTGAGGCGCGGCGAATTTTGCAAAGGCGATCGATGGTCTCGGGTTCATCATGTCCTGCTTTCGGGGATGGCGCGCGAAGCGTTTGAAGCGATCCGCGACATTTGGTCGTTTTCCGGCATTTGGCAAGACTTTGCCAAAATGGCTACCCATATGACAGTTGGAATCGATGGCGATTCGTCGCGGCACGGCCCCGCTTCATGCCGCAACCTGTTGTTAACCATCGATGTTCGCCCTTTCTTATCCATTCCCTCCGACACTCCGATCCACTGCGGCAAGCGACGTGGGACGGGAACCGGATCGCCTGCCTGATCGAGGCATCGGAGCCAGTTGTGCGGGCGTCGCCGGACAGCTACCCTTAGCTGGTGGCATGATGCCGTTCGAGAAAATCGAGTAAAGCCTTCATGAAGGTCGTTGAACGCTACATCATGCGCCGCGCTTTCGTGGTCTTTCTGGCAGCGCTGGTCTGGACGCTGGCCATCGTGTGGACCACACAGGTGCTGGCCAAGATCGATCTGGTTACCGACAGCGGCCAGTCGTCGCTGACCTTCTTCGAGGTCGCCGCGCTCATTCTTCCCTCGATCATTCCGATCGTCGTGCCTTTCGCGCTGGTGGTGGCGGTCGCGCAGACACTCAGTGTCATGAATTCGGATTCCGAACTCGTCGTCGTCAACGCCGCCGGCGCTTCGCGCTGGACGATCGTGCGGCCAATCATGCTTCTGGCCCTTGCGGCGAGCGTTTTTTCCTTTGCCGTCGACAATGGCATCGACCCCTATGCCCGGCAGAAGAACCGCGCTTTGGTGGCGCAATCGCGCGCCGATCTGTTGTCGCTGATCATCCAGGAGGGCACATTCCGCAAGATCGAGGATGGGCTGTTCCTGCAGATTGGCGAGCGGCTTCCAGACAATCGGCTGGGCGGCATCTTCGTCGCCGATTCGCGCGAGGAAGGCGTCAATCTCGTCTATTACGCCAAGACCGGCAGCGTCGTCGAACGCGGCGGTGAAAAGGTGCTGATGATGAATGACGGCGTCATCCACCGCAAAACGCTGACCGGCGACCTCAGTGTCATCCGTTTCACCTCCTATGCTTTCGACATGTCGGCCTTCATGGCGGCGGCCTCCGAAGTGACGCTGCTGCCGAAGGACCAGACCACTCAGTACCTGCTCAATCCCAACGTCAACGACAAGCTTTATCAGCAGGCCCCTCAGCAATACCGGGCCGAGATCGACCAACGGTTTTCGGAATGGCTGTATTCCATGGTGTTCGCGCTGATCGCACTTGCGGTCGCCGGGGACGCGCGCTCGCATCGCGAGGCACGCGTCAATCCCTTGATCACGGCCATCACCATATCCCTCTTCGTGCGCTGGCTGGGTTTCTTTGCCGCAAGCAAGGCCGATGAAGTGCCGCAATATGCCTATATGGTCTATGGCGTGCCCATCGTCGCTTCCGCGGTGGCGATCTGGTTCATCGTCTCCAACCGGACCATGGAACTTCCAGTGGCCTGGGCGGACTGGATGACAAATCTGGCCAGCCGCGTCGGTGACGGCTGGAACGCCCTCAAACTGCGCTGGTCCAGACGCGGCACTTCAGGTCAGGGGATCGGCTGATGGGCTGGACGCTGGGCCGCTATTTCTTCTTCCGCTATGTGACAATCACGATCTGGTTCTTCCTAGGCCTGCTGGCGTTGGTGTTCCTGATCGATTTCACCGAGCTGTCCGGCCGCACCACCGGCCTGCCCGGCTTCACCTATGGGACGGCGGTGGCCATTTCGGGCCTTCGCATGCCGATGATCATGCTGCAGACCGTGCCGTTTGTCGGCCTGTTCTCGGCGATGGCGACACTGGTTTCGCTCAACCGCCGCTACGAACTGGTCATCGCGCGGTCGGCCGGCGTTTCCGCCTGGCAATTCCTCTTGCCATGCTGCATCGGGGCGTTGCTGTTCGGCTTTGTGTCGGTCGGGCTCATCAACCCGCTCGCCGCGCATGCCTTCTCCTTGTCCGAACAGATCGAAACCCAGTTGCGCTCCGGCAAATCAAATACGGTTTCGGCCGACGCCGCTCCCTGGATTCGCCAGAAGACCAGCACCGGCGACACCATCATCGGCGCGCGGGCCATCCTCAACCAGGGCCTGGAGATGTCCGACGCCGTCTTTTTCGTCCTCGACCAGCAAGGCAATATCGTCGAGCGCAAGGACGCCGCGCACGCTTACCTGCGGGACGGCTATTGGGAATTGCAGGATGTGAAGACCTTCAGGAACGGCACCATTCAGCCCTCTGCAAGCGACCGTGTGCCGACCAATCTGAAGCCGGAATTCGTGCAGGAACGGCTGGCGCGCCCGGAGACCATTCCGTTCTACGACCTGCCTGGAAAAATCGAGGTTGCCCGTTCCTTCGGCCTCAAGGCAAATGCGTTTGCCATGCAGTTTGATTCGCTGGTGGCGTTGCCGTTCCTCCTCGTCGCCATGACGCTGATTGCGGCAACAGTTTCAATGCGATTTGCAAGGATGGGACAATCGGCAACGATGATTCTGGGTGGCGTCGTTGCCGGGTTTCTGCTTTATGTCGTTTCGGTGCTGGTGAAGGCATTCGGCGTGGCGGGGTTCGTGCCGACTGCCATAGCCGCCTGGGTGCCGGTCGTGGTAGCTATGTTCTTCGGGGTGACTTTCCTGCTATACAAGGAAGACGGCTAGTGAGGGAGGCGTTTTTGCCCAGCAACAGGCAGGCCCATTTGGCGCGCCTTTATGCGGCGAGCGCCTTGGCGTGCCTGCTTGCCTGCGCCGTGCCGTTGCCTGCATTCTCGCAGGAAGTCGGCAAGATAGCGACCAATGTTCCGTCCGGTTCGCAGATGCTGCTGGCCGCTGACACGCTGGTCTACAACAATGACAATCAGACGGTGACCGCCGTCGGTGGTGTGCAGATCGACTATGGCGGAAATCGCCTCGTCGCCCAGAAGGTCATATACGACCGTAACACCAAGCGGATGGTCGCCACCGGCAATGTTGAAATCGTCAACAGCGACGGCACCAAGATCAATTCGCAGCATATCGATATCACCGACGATTTCGCCGACGGTTTCGTCAACGCGCTGCGCGTAGAAACCATCGACAAGGCCTATTTCGCCGCTGAAAGCGCCGAGCGCATGGGCGGCGTGCTGACCACCTTCCACAATGGCGTCTACACCGCCTGCGAACCGTGCGAGGACAAGCCTGACAAGGCGCCCACCTGGCGCGTGAAAGCCAGGAAGATCATCTGGAATGGCGAAAAGAAGACGGTTCGCTTCGAGAATGCGAATTTCGAATTCTTCGGCTTTCCGCTCGCCTACCTGCCGGCTTTCGAGATCGCCGACCCGACGGTGAAGCGCAAGAGCGGCTTCCTGATCCCGGGCGTCAGCTACAACAGCCATCTGGGATACAGCGTCAAGGTTCCCTATTATTTCGCCCTTTCGCCAACTTACGACCTGACGGTGTCCGGAAGCGGCTACACCAAGCAGGGTTTCCTCGGCGAGGCCGAGTGGCGCCAGCGCTTCAACAATGGCGAATACAGTTTGAAGATCGCCGGAATTCAGCAGCGCGATCCGGACGCCTTTATCGACAGTGCCGGGCGCAACGTTGATTCGGGCACGGCGGGCGATGCCAACAAATTGCGCGGCATGATGGGCACGCAAGGGCAGTTCGCTATCAACGAACGCTGGAATTTCGGCTGGGACGTACTGCTGCAGACCGACAAGAACTTCTCGAGCACCTACAAGATCGACAAGTACAATGGCAGCGTCCATCAGTCGACGGTCTACCTGACGGGGCTCAATGGCCGCAACTACTTCGATGTGCGCGCCATGCACTTCGACGTGCAGGAAAATACACTCAACAGCAATATCGCCGCGCGCAGCAACCAGCAGCCCTGGGTGCTGCCGTCGCTTGACTACGCCTATATCCCCGATACGCCGGTGGCCGGTGGCCAGCTGTCGCTCAACGTCAACACGCGCGTCCTGCACCGCAACGAGCTCGACGAGACTTTCGACACCCCATACAATTCCCTCACACCTGTGCAGCGCGTGCGCGGCATTGCAGGTGAGTCTGGGCGCCTCACCACCGAGGCCGAATGGAAGCGGACTTTCGTGACCGATGACGGGCTGGTGCTGACACCGCTGCTGGCGCTGCAGGGCGACGTCGACTACGTCAACGCGTCATCGGGTTCGCTCGCCGCCGTCAA
The DNA here is from genome assembly GCF_000009625.1 of Mesorhizobium japonicum MAFF 303099. NCBI lineage: Bacteria > Pseudomonadati > Pseudomonadota > Alphaproteobacteria > Hyphomicrobiales > Phyllobacteriaceae > Mesorhizobium > Mesorhizobium japonicum. The sequence continues at coordinate 6,506,909 of NC_002678.2, read as the reverse complement.
CCAGATGGCAGCCAACCCTCTTATAAATGCCAGCGACGATATGCGCTCGTCGTTCGCCCGCTACATGGCAACCGCCGGTCTCGAGATGCGTTGGCCGCTGCTGTTTTCGCTGGCCAGCGGGTCCAGCCACGTCGTCGAGCCGATGGCGCAGCTGTTCCTGCGTCCGAACGAACAATATGTCGGCGGTCTCGCCATTCCGAATGAAGACGCCCAGAGCATGGTGTTCGACGCGACCACCCTGTTCGAACGTGACAAATTCTCCGGTTATGATCGCATCGAAGGCGGTTCGCGCGCCAATGTCGGCTTCCGCTATTCCGGCTCCTACATCAACGGCTGGGGCACCAATGCCATTTTCGGCCAGTCCTATCAGATTGGCGGCGAGAACTCGTTTGCCGCGCCGGACCTGGTCAATGTCGGTGCCAATTCCGGCCTTCAGACAACCAAGTCCGACTACGTCGGCCTGTTTGGCATCAACAGCCCGAATGGGTTTGCGGCTTCCGTCAGCGGCCGCTTCGACGAACAGACTTTCGAGGTTCGCCGCGCCGAGGTGAAGGCAGCCTACTCAGGCCTGCCGGTGTCGCTCAGCGCCAAGTACGCTTTCATCCAGGCCCAGCCGCTCTACGGTTTCACGACCGATCGGCATGAGGTGACGCTCGGTGCGTCCACGCATCTTGCCGAAAACTGGCGCGTGTTCGGGACGGGAACCTATGATCTGCAGCAAAGCCTGCTGGTCAAGGATGGGGTCGGCTTTGCCTACAACGATTCCTGCTTCACCTATCTGATGACGTACTCGCAGTCGCGTGACCTGAACACCAGGGAAGTGACCCAGAGCATCGGCTTCAACCTGTCGTTCCGCACCCTCGGCGACTTCGGCTCGTCGACCAGCGCAGTCGACACCATCCAGTAGCCGGCGAGACATCGTTTCGCCGCATAGGGCTGGCACGGATTCGCGCACCCGGCAGAGGACGAAATTGGGCGGAACCGGGATAGAATTGGGATGCTAATGATGAGGAAATACCTCTTTTCAGCAGGGTTCGCGCTGCTTGTGGCGGCGACATCCGTGTCGATGACCGTCATGACGCCGCCGGCTTTCGCCAGCGAGATCAAATACGTCGTCAACGACATACCAATCACGACGGGCGATATCGCGCATCGCGCCGCCTTCTTGAAGCTGCAGCGCAAGAAGGGCGATGCCGCCCAGGAAATGATCGACCAGACGCTGCGCCTTGCCGAAGCCAGGCGGCTTGGCATACGCATCAGCGACGCCCAGGTCGAGGCGGCCTATCAGCGCTTTGCCACCAACAACAAGATGCAGCTCGGCCAACTCGACGGCGTGATGGAAAAATCCGGCGTCGGCAAGGACCATTTCAAGGAATTCATCCGTGCCCAGATGGCCTGGAACCAGGCTTTGAGTGCGCGTTACCGTTCCGGTGAAGGCGGCAGCGTGACCGAGCAGGATGCGGTCAGGCGCATGCTCGACAAGGGCGGGGCCAAACCGAGCGCCACCGAGTACATGCTGCAGCAGGTCATCTTCGTCGTCCCGGCATCTGAACGCAGCGCGACGCTGGCCAAGCGCAAGCGCGAGGCCGATGCCATGCGCGCCCGCTTCAACGGCTGCAACACGACGCGCGAGTTCGCCAAAGGCCTGATCGACGTTACCGTTCGCGATCTGGGCCGGGTGCTGGCGCCACAGCTGCCGCCGGACTGGGCCGAGCAGATCAAGGCTACCAAGGTCGGCGGCGCTACCGTCACGCGCGAGACCGAGCGCGGCGTCGAGTTCATCGGCATCTGCTCGTCGCGCGAAGTGTCCGACGACAAGACGGCCCAGATGGTGTTCCAGAGCGAAGGCTCCAACGACAAGGCCGCCGACGATCTCAGCAAGAAATATGTCGACGAGCTGAAGGCGAAAGCCCGCATCGTCAAGCGCTGACGTGAAGAGCGCAATGACCGCGCTGGCACTAAGTGTCGGCGATCCGTCCGGCATCGGCCCCGAAATCGCCATCGCCGCCTTCCTGGCGCGCGAGGCAGTCGGCCTGCCGGCCTTTTATCTTTTGGCCGATCCGGCGCTGATCGCCTCACGGGCAAGCCGGCTCGGCGTGTCGGTGCCGATCGTCGAAACGACACCGGCGCTGGCGGCGCAGGTTTTCGCCCGCGCCTTGCCGATCGTTCCACTGGCGGCCCGGTTCATCGACAGCCCCGGCCGGCCGGATCCGGCCAACGCGGCCGGAACCGTCGAGGCGATCGACCGCGCCGTCGCCGCCTGCCTTGCCGGCGACGCCGCCGCCATGGTCACCTGTCCGATCGCCAAGAAGCCGCTCTATGATGCCGGTTTCCGCTTTCCTGGCCACACCGAATATCTGGCGCATCTGGCGGCCCGGCACAGCGGTGTCGAGGCAATGCCGGTCATGATGCTGGCAGGCCCTGACCTGCGCACGGTTCCCGTTACCATCCACATCGCCCTGGCCGAGGTGCCGAAGGCCCTGACCACCGAACTGATCGTCGCGACCGCGCGCATCACCGCGGCCGACCTCGCCGGCCGCTTTGGCATCGCCAGGCCGAGGCTGGCCATTGCCGGCCTCAATCCGCATGCCGGCGAAGGTGGGTCCCTGGGCCTGGAGGACGAGCATATCGTGCGGCCGGCGGTCGACATCCTGCGCGCCGAGGGCATCGATGCTTTCGGCCCTCTGGCGGCCGACACGCTGTTCCATGCGCGGGCGCGGGCAGGCTACGATGCAGCACTTTGCATGTACCACGACCAGGCGTTGATCCCGGCCAAGACGCTGGCCTTCGACGATGCGGTCAACGTCACGCTCGGCCTGCCCTTCATCCGCACGTCGCCAGACCATGGCACCGCCTTCGATATCGCCGGCAAGGGCATTGCACGGCCGGACAGCCTGATCGCCGCCTTGAAGCTCGCCAGAACGCTCGCCGACACCGACAAAAAGGCCGCGGCCGCATGAGCATCGACGGGCTGCCGCCATTGCGCGATGTCATCGAGCGCCACGGGCTGCAGGCGAAAAAGGCGCTCGGCCAGAATTTCCTGCTCGACCTCAATTTGACTGGCAAGATCGCACGCAGCGCGGGCGACCTGACAAACACCGCCGTGATCGAGGTTGGGCCGGGACCTGGCGGCCTGACAAGAGCACTGCTTTCCAACGGCGCCCGCCGGGTTGTCGCCATCGAGCGCGACGAGCGCTGTCTGGCGGCATTGGCCGAAGTCTCCGCTCACTATCCCGGCCGGCTGGAGGTAGTTTCCGGCGATGCGCTGAAAACCGACTTCGCCGCCCTCGCCTCCGCGGCCGGCGGAGCCAGCGGTCAGGTGCGGATCGTGGCCAATCTGCCTTACAACATCGGCACGGAACTGCTCGTCCGGTGGCTGACGGTCGTGGACTGGCCGCCCTTCTACGCGTCGATGACGCTGATGTTCCAGCGCGAGGTTGCCCAGCGCATCGTCGCGGAGCCCGGCAGCGACGCCTATGGCCGGCTTGGGGTGCTGGCCGGCTGGCGCACGAAGGCCAGGATCGCCTTCGACGTGCCTCCCCAGGCCTTCACGCCGCCGCCAAAGGTCACCTCTTCGGTGGTGCATCTGGAGCCGCGCGCGACGCCCCTGCCGGCCGATGTAAAGAAACTCGGCCGCGTCACCGAAGCCGCCTTCGGCCAACGCCGAAAGATGCTGCGACAGAGTGTGAAAAGCCTTGGCGGCGAGGCCCTGCTCGAGCGCGCGGGCATCGACCCGACCCGCCGCGCTGAAACGCTCAGCGTCGAGGAATTCGTCAGGCTGACCAATTCTGTTTAGCGCCGGCCTGGAATTGCGACGATGCAGGAATAGATAGTTCGGCGAGCATGCCGGAGAAACCTAAATGCCTGCCTATATCATTTCCGATGTCACCATCTGCGACCAAGAGGCATTCCAGACATACCGCTCGCGTGCCGCGGCTTCCATTGCCCATTATGGCGGGCGCTATCTCGTACGCGGCGGCCAGGTGGATACGCTGGAGGGCGAATGGCATCCCACGCCGCTGATCGTTGTCGAATTTCCTGACATTGAGCAGGCACGGCGCTGGTACGCATCCGCCGAGTATGCTGCAGCGCTAGATGTGCGCGACGCCGCGCTCAGCCGCCATCTGATCCTTGTCGACGGCATAGCGCCATGACGCCTGTCAGAGCGTTTCACCGTTTCCTGGAAACGCGGAAACCCTCTAACTCTTTGTTTTGACGCAATTCCCAAGGGAAAGCGCTACGCGCTTTTCCAGGGAAAACCGCTCACACTTTTCCTGGAATTGCTCTAGACAGTTTTCTCGTCCAGCAACCCCGAGACGAAATCGAAGAGACCCGGCCGGCGGTCGCGGCGCAACCGCTCGGCGACGACGATGCCCCGCACCTCGGCGAAGGCACGGTCGAGATCGTCATTGACGATGACGAAATCATATTCCTTCCAGTGCTCGATCTCGTTGCGGGCGTTCTTCAGCCGCGTCTCGATCACCGCTTCCTGGTCCTCGGCGCGGCGCTTCAGGCGGGCCTTCAATTCCTTCATCGACGGCGGCAGGATGAAGATCGAGACGATGTCGGCGCGCATCTTCTCCTTCAACTGCTGAGCGCCTTGCCAGTCGATGTCGAACAGCATGTCGCGGCCCTGCGCCAGCGCCAGTTCCGCAGGTTCGCGCGGTGTCGCATAGCAATTGCCGTGCACCTCCGCCCACTCGAGCAGAGCGTCGGAATCGCGCAACCGCTCGAACTCGCGCATCGTACGGAAATGGTAATGAACCCCCTCGATCTCACTGCCGCGGCGCGGTCTGGTCGTGACCGAGACCGACAATTCGAGGCTGGAATCGCTTTCCAGGAGGTTGCGCGCGATCGTCGACTTGCCGGCACCGGATGGCGACGACAGGACGAGCATCAGCCCCCGGCGGCGGATGCGGGATCCCAAATCCCTGGGAACCATCGGTTCCTTGGCGACCATCGGCTACTCCAGATTCTGGACCTGTTCACGAAACTGGTCGACCACCGCCTTCAGCTCCAGCCCGATCGCGGTGACGGCTGCGGCGTTCGACTTCGAACACAGCGTATTCGATTCGCGGTTAAATTCCTGTGCCAGAAAATCGAGCTTCCGACCGACGGCGCCGCCGCCCTCAAGCAAAGCCCGGCCAGATGCGACATGCGTCTTCAGCCGATCGATCTCCTCGCGAATATCAGCCTTGGTGGCGAGGAATGCCGCTTCCATGTGCAGCCGGCTCGCATCCAGGTTGGCGGACGCGTCCATCAGCAGCCTGACCTGCTCAGCGATGCGTTCACGGATCGCCGCCGTCTCGCGGGACGGATCCGCCTCCGCACGCAGCGTCAATGCCTCGATGGCGTCGATATGGCCGGACAGCAGCAAAGCCAGCGCCGCCCCCTCGCTTTGCCGTGCCAGTTCCAGCCCGTTCAGCGATACGTCGAGCGCAGCCATGATGGCGATGTCGAGCGCGGCGCGCGCCTCTTCGGTTTCCACGGTTTCGGGAATGTCGAGCACGCCACGCAGCGACAGCAACCCATCGGCCGTCGCGGGAGCAACGCCGAACTGTTCCTGCAGCCGCTTGGCGAGACCCGCAAGGTCCTTCAGAAACGCCTCGTTGACGACGGGTTGCGCCTGCGCGCCGGCGGCGCGGCCGATGGTCAGCGTCGCCTGGAAATTGCCGCGTGCGAAACGCTTCTGCAGCGTTTGCCTGACCGCCGGCTCCAGACGCTCGAAACCTTGCGGCAGCCGCAGCCGCACCTCGACGCTCTTGCCGTTGACGGACTTGACCTCCCAGGCGATCGAGGTGCCGTCATGCTCGGCGACGGCACGCGCAAATCCGGTCATGCTCTGTAAATTCATGTCGCCCGCACATTCCTGGCGCATCACCCCGAAACCAGTTTCCGGACAGGGCAAGTGCTGCTTGAAAATAACCACGCCGTAGGTGCGTCGAAATCGGACGCATGGCGTTCCTTCAAATGTCAGGCTGTCGCCCTCCGGGCAACGCCTTTCTTCACCTACTGGGCATCGCCCGCGTCGCCGCCGGCGTCGCCATTGTCGCCCCCGGTGCTGCCGTCGGCAGGCTTGTCGGCAGCTGGTTTGTCGGTAGCAGGCTTGTCGGCATTGCCGTTTGTACCAGCGGCAGCGGCGGCCTTGGCCGCGTCATCGGCCTGCTTCTTCTGCAGCGCACGATAACGGGCGACGTTCTCATTGTGCTCGTCGAGCGTCGCGGCAAAGACGTGACCGCCTGCACCGTCGGCGACAAAATAGAGATCGTCGGTCTTCGATGGATTGGCCACGGCCTCAAGTGCTGCACGGCCCGGATTGGCGATGGGCGTCGGCGGCAGGCCGCTGATCACATAGGTATTGTAAGGCGTCTGCTTCTGGATGTCCGACTGGTAGATCGGGCGGTCCGCGGGCTTTCCCTTGCCGCCGAACAGACCATAGATGATGGTCGGATCGGATTGCAGGCGCATGCCCTTGGCCAAGCGGTTGAGGAAGACGGCGGCGACGCGCGAACGCTCGTCACCCTTGCCGGTTTCCTTCTCGACGATCGAGGCCAGGGTGACAAAGTCTTCGATATTGGCCAGCGGCAGATCCGGCGCACGCCGCTGCCAGACCTCGTCGACCAGTTTCTTCTGATCGGCCACCAGCTTGTCGATCATCTGCTGGCGCGTCGCACCGCGCGTGAAGCGCAGCGTGTCGGTGGCAAGGCTGCCCTCCGGGGGCGTTGTCGCCGGCATGTCGCCGCTCAAGGCGGGTTCATCGGCGATACGCTGCAGGGCCTGCTCGACCGTCAGCCCTTCCGGAATGGTCAGGGAATACATCACCGACTTGCCGCTTTTCAAAAGCTCCATGATGTCGCGCATGGATGCCCGGGGCTTGATCTCGTATTCGCCGGCCTTGAGCGCGGAATCGTTGCCGAAAGCACGCACGCCAAGGCGGAAGACGCGGGCGTCGCTGATCAGTCCACGGCGCTCAAGCTGGTCGGCGATGTCCTGGACGCCGGTGTTCGGCTTGACCAGAAAGGTGTCGCCATTGGCCGAAGGACCGGGTTCGATGAATTCCTGCTTGCCGAAGTAAAGTGCTGCGCCCGCGGCAAGAACCATCAGCATCACCAGGGAGATGACGAAGTTCATGAACACGACGACCTGGCTGCGCGAAGCGCGCGAGCGCTTCGGCGGCGGCGTTCCGGCTTCCGGCCGCAAGGCCTCGCTGGCCGTCTTCGGCACGATCGGTCCGGTATTGTTCGTCGGCCGCTGCCCGACTTCTCCGTTGCCCGCCGGATTTGTGTTCATTTCGCCCTACCGTTTGATCTCTCAACGAATCCCCTGCGGCAGAGTAGGGGCGAATATGGCAAAATTGACGACATGCCGAAGCATCGCCCGGCAGCCGGGCGATCAGCCATTGTAGCGCTGGAACACAAGCGATGCGTTTGTGCCGCCGAAGCCGAAGGAATTGGAGAGCGCAACGTCGATCTGGCGGGAGCGAGGCTTGTTCGGCACCAGGTCGATCGCGGTTTCGCGCTCTGGATTGTCGAGGTTGATGGTCGCCGGCGCGACATTGTCCCTGATCGCAAGGATCGAAAAGATCGCTTCGGCGGCTCCCGCTGCACCAAGGAGATGGCCGATCGACGACTTGGTCGACGACATCGAAATCTTCGACGCGGCGTTGCCGACAAGCCGCTCGACAGCGCCGAGTTCGATCGTGTCGGCCATGGTCGAGGTGCCATGCGCGTTGATGTAGTCGACATCGGCGGGCGTAAGCTTGGCCCGGTTCAACGCCGCGGTCATGCAACGGAAAGCGCCATCGCCGTCTTCGGCCGGTGCGGTGATGTGATAGGCATCGCCGGTGAGGCCGTAGCCGGTCACCTCGGCATAAATCTTGGCGCCGCGCGCCTTGGCGTGCTCGAGTTCTTCCAGCACCACAACACCGGCGCCCTCGCCCATGACGAAGCCGTCGCGGTCACGGTCATAGGGACGCGACGCCGTCTGCGGCGTGTCATTGCGCTCGGTCGACAGCGCCCGGCAGGCGGCGAAGCCGGCGATCGAAAGTCTGGTCACCGGCGCCTCCGCGCCACCGGCGACCATGACGTCGGCATCGCCCCACATGATCAGCCGGGCCGCATCGCCAATGGCATGCGCGCCGGTCGAGCAGGCCGTGACGACGGCATGGTTCGGACCTTTCAGCCCGTGCCGGATCGAAACCTGGCCGGAGACGAGATTGATGATCTGGCCCGGGATGAAGAAGGGGCTGATGCGGCGCGGACCGCGTTCCTTGAGGATCATCGCGTTCTCGGCGATGCCCTCGATGCCGCCAATGCCGGAACCGATGAGCACGCCGGTGGCGCATTGCTCCTCGTGGGTCTTGGGCTCCCAGCCGGAATCCTTCAGCGCTTCGTCGGCGGCGGCAATCCCGTACAGGATGAAGTCACCGATCTTGCGCAATTCCTTCGGCTCGAGCACGGATTCAGGATTGAAGGTGGCATTGCTGCCGTCACCACGCGGAACGACGTGGGCGATCTTGCAGGCAAGATCCTCCACCTCGAACTCGGTGATGCGCTTGGCCGCGCTGCGGCCGGTCAGAAGTTCCTTCCAGCTGTGCTCGAAGCCCATGCCGAATGGCGACAACAACCCAAGGCCCGTGACGACGACACGCCTCATCGCAGGTCCTCCCCAGTGATGACTGCGGAAAGCGTCAGGCCGAAGCCTTGTCGATGTACTTCACCGCGTCGCCGACGGTCAGGATGGTCTCGGCCGCGTCGTCGGGAATTTCCACGCCGAACTCTTCTTCGAACGCCATGACGAGTTCGACCGTGTCGAGGCTGTCAGCGCCCAGATCATCGATGAAGCTCGCCTGCTCCGTCACTTTGTCGGCATCGACGCCAAGGTGCTCGATGACGATCTTTTTGACGCGCTCTGCGGTGTCACTCATTTGGGGCATCCTCGTCTTTTGTTTGTCTGTCTTCGTTAGCGGGCAGAATGCCGCTAATCAAGCTGAAAGATGGTCCTGCCGGAAACGCAACGGCTACGAACCGGTTTTTGCCCGAACCGCCGGGTTGCGGGCCGCATTACACGAAAAATGGCTGAGGTCCAAGGCGAAATGGTCTCTTTTCACAGCCCCGCCACATCCGTCAAATCATGGCCATGCCGCCATTGACATGGACGGTCTGGCCAGTGACGTAGGCGGCTTCGTTGGAGGCAAGGTAGGCGACGGCGGACGCCACCTCGGCACCCGTTCCCATGCGGCGCGTTGGAATCGCCGCCATGATCGCCTCTTTCTGCTTGTCGTTGAGCTTGTCGGTCATCGCCGATTCGATGAAGCCCGGAGCGACGCAGTTGACGGTGATGTTGCGGGTGGCGATCTCCTGCGCCAGCGATTTGGAGAAGCCGATCATGCCGGCCTTTGAGGCGCAGTAGTTGGTCTGGCCGGGATTGCCAGTCACGCCGACCACCGAGGTGATGTTGATGATGCGGCCATGACGGCGGCGCATCATCGGATGGGTGAGTTCGCGGGTCAGCCGGAAAACGGCGGTCAAATTGACCTCGATCACGGAGTCCCAATCGGCGTCCGACATGCGCACGAACAGGCCGTCCTTGGTGATGCCGGCATTGTTGACCAGGATGTCGACGCCTTCGAGATCGGCCTCCGCCTTCTGGCCGAGCGCCTTGACCTCGTCGCGGTTCGACAGATTGGCCGGGAACAGTTTGACCCGATCGCCGAGTTCGGCCGCCAAGGCCTCCAGTTTCTCGATGCGGGTGCCGTGCAGGCCGACAATGGCGCCTTGCGCATGCAGCACGCGGGCGATCGCCTCGCCGATGCCTCCCGATGCGCCGGTGACGAGCGCCTTGCGGCCGGTCAGTTCGAACATTTTCGTCTCCTGATCTGAGAAAACACCCTTCACACGGGTGGGGTCAAATCGCCAGTGGATTATGCGAATGTGGCCAGCGCGGCCTCGACATCGGCCGGCGTGCCGACGGCCGATGTCGCGATGTCGCGGTTGATGCGCCGAGCCAGGCCCGACAGCACCTTGCCGGCGCCGATCTCGTAAAGCGTGGTGACGCCGTTGGCGCCGAACCATTCGACTGTTTCGCGCCAGCGCACGCGGCCGGTGATCTGCTCGACCAGGCGCCGGGCGATCTCGTCGGGATCGCTGGTCGGGGTCACCGTGACGTTGGACACCACTGGCACCCCCGGCGCATGCTTCGTCACACCGGCGAGCGCCTCGCGCATGACATTGGCAGCCGGTGCCATCAGCGCCGAATGGAAGGGCGCCGAGACCTGCAGCATCAGAGCCCGCTTGGCGCCCTTTTCGGTGCACAATTTGGCAGCCAGCTCGACCGCGGCCTTGGCGCCGGAGATGACCAGCTGGCCGCCGCCATTGTCATTGGCGATCTGGCAGACCTTGCTGGCCCCTTGCGCGGCCTCGATGCAAGCGGCTTCGACATCTGGCTGCTCCAGTCCGATGATCGCCGCCATGGCGCCCTCGCCGGCCGGCACCGCCGCCTGCATGGCGTTGCCACGAATGCGCAGCAGCCGGGCCGCATCGGCGACGGAAACGAAGCCGGCTGCGGCAAGGGCCGAATATTCGCCCAGCGAATGGCCGGCGACATAGGCGACCTTGTCCTTCAGCGAAAAACCGCGCGCTTCCAGCGCCCTGATCGCCGCCAACGAAACCGCCATCAGCGCCGGCTGCGCATTGGCCGTCAGCGTCAAGGTCTCCTCCGGACCTTCCCAGATCAGCTTCGACAGGTTCTCGCCGAGCGCGTCGTCGACTTCCTGGAAGACCCTGCGCGCCTCGGGAAAGGCATCGGCGAGGTCCTTGCCCATGCCGACAGCCTGGCTGCCTTGTCCCGGAAAGGTGAATGCGACGGCCATGCGAGGGCTCCCGAAGACTGGTTTTACTTGGCTGATAACACGAATTTTCCCTGCCTGTGGCGCAAGGCGGGCCGCCAAGTCAAGCCCGGTTCACCCCGGACCCAGCTCCGAACCGTGCGCCGAGTGCCTGTTCCAAAAGGCTTTTTGGCGATCACTCCTGATGAAAACCGCTCACGAATCGTTTGCTGGCTCTTCTTATTTCCGCCACAGGCGCTAGCTTTGCGTGACAATTATATGACAATCGCGTGACTTGGGTTGTCGCTGGGTGGGAAGTGAAAGTGGCAAAGAGTTCGAAACGCGCGGGTAAAGCCGTGCCTCAATTCCTGGAAGACGATCCGTCCACCGGCTATCTGCCGGGCCGGAGATGGCCGGTCGTCCGTTACGGGCTGATAAGCCTGGCGATCTCTGCCATCCTGGTGTTTGCCATCGAACTGATCGTGCGCGGCGACTTTGCCGGCACCGTTTCCTTCTTCCTGCAGCCGCTCAAGCCGGGCTGGACCACCATCGTTGTGTTCGCGCTGATCCTCATCGGTCTCGACGCCTTGCTGGGACGCAGCCATCAGAGCCTGATGATCGTCGCGCCCTTGACGCTGGCGCTGGCCTTTGTCGGCCATCAGAAATCGCATTATCTCGGCGATCCGCTCTACCCGACTGACTTTCTCTACGCTCGCCAGATCTTTGCGCTGCTGCCGCTTCTGGTGCGTGAGCGGCCGATGACCGCGCTCGCCATGGTCACCGGCATCATCGCCGGCCTGTCGCTGCTCGTCTATGGCTGGCGGCTGTGGCGCCGCAAGGTTCCAGCGCTCAGCCACAAGGGCCGCCTTGCCCGGCTGACGCTGGCGGTGCCGCTGCTCGCCTTCTTCGTCTCGATCATGGACTATGCCACCTTCTCCTGGACCAGGGACCGGCTGCAGATCATCCCGATCATGTGGGACCAGAAGGAAAACTACGCCTCCAACGGCTTTGCGCTCGCCTTCGCGCTCAACGTGCCGATGGCGCATGTCTCGGCACCGCCGGGCTATACGGACAAGGCGATCGCGGCGATCGACCGGCCGCAGATGACGGCCTCGGTGCCCGATGAAAAGCCCGACATCATTATCGTCATGAGCGAATCCTTCTGGGATCCGACCAAGCTGCCAGGCGTCACCATCACGCCGGATCCGATTCCCACCGTGCGGGCATTGCGTTCCGGTTCGATGTTCTCGCCTGAATTCGGCGGCATGACCGCCAACATCGAATTCGAGGCGCTGACCGGCTTTTCCAACGCTTTCCTGCCGGCTGGCAGCATCCCCTACCAGCAATATGTGCGCACGCCGACGCCTTCCGTGGCGACCTTCCTGAAAAGCGAAGGCTACAGGGCGCGCGCCATCCATCCCGGCACCAACTGGTTCTGGAACCGTGGCGCGGTCTACGCCGATTTCGGCTTCGACGATTTCAAGTCGGAAGAGACGCTGCCGCCCATGGAAAAGCGCGGACCGCTGGCATCCGACGCGGCGATGACCGACGAGATCATCCGCGAAGCCGGCGCCAGCGACGACCCGGTGTTCTTCTTCGCGGTCAGCCTGCAGAACCATGGCCCCTACGAACCGAACCGTTATTACAACCCGACCCACGCGGTGCAGGCGCCGATCAGCCAATGGGCGCGCGACTCGCTGTTGAGTTATGCGGAAGGTTCAGCCGACGCGGACCGCGGCCTTGAACGTCTGATCGAATGGGCCAAGAAGCGGGAGCGACCGACGATTGTCGCCTTCTTCGGCGACCATCTGCCACCGCTGGGGCCGGTCTATGTCGAAACCGGCTTCCTGAAGGACAATGTCGCGCCGCGCAAGGAGCCGACACCGCAAGCCGCCCTTGACCATCACGAAACGCCACTGATCATCTGGTCGAACCGTTCCGGTCCGGTCGCGGACCTCGGCACGGTGAGCCCGGCATTCCTGCCCTATCATATCCTGACTGCCGCCGGCATCACCCATCCCTACTATACGGGCTTCCTGGGCGAGATGCGGGAACGCTACCGGGTCGTCGACCGCAACCTGCTTCTGACGCCGGCCGGCGCGGCCACGCCCGACTGGTCGCGCCAGAAGGAGATCGACCCGGCGATCCGCGATTTCCAGCTCATCCAGTACGACATGATGTTCGGCAAGCGCCACGCGGCGCCCGACTTCTTCCCCGAGACGGTCGACAAGGTTGTCGCTCACATGAGTTGAGGGGTGATCCTTAGAGGTGCCTGGCTCGCGCGTGATAGGCTGCTAGTTGGTCAGCTGCAGCCTTGAGAACTTGTTGGCGATGTGCTGGAAAACGTCCGGCAATTTGGCCGGATCGTTGACGGCGTAGTAGCCGCTCGGGTCCGAGGCACATGCGCTGTAAAGCGCGCGGTTGGCGGCGGTGTCGGATTGCAGCACCATGGTGTAGATTTGCACGCCCTGGTTCTTCAATTGAGTGCAAACGCTTTTGGTCCAGCCGTCGACATTGCGCGCCGCGGCGGTCTGGTCGTCCGATCCGAAACGGCCACCCGCCAGATAGCCATAGGATGTGTAGTCGGACTTCGTCGGCTGTTCGCTGGCGCCATAGACGACGTTCTCGCCGTCGGTGAGCAACAGCACGATCTTGCTGATGCCGGGCGTCTTCCACGGCGCTCCATCGGTGTAGGGCGCGGCGGGCGACAGCACTCGCATGCCCCATGACAGGCCTTCGGAGACATTGGTGCCCGAACCGTTCCACTCGGTCATCTCGCTTGCTGCCTTGCGCAGCTTGTCGAAATCGTCGGTCAGGGAGACGACGGGGGTCGGGCAGGCGCGGTTCGGGCCGACGGTGATGGGGGAACCCGTCTCGGTGATGAGCGCCTTGGTCGGCGCAACATATTTGGCCACCTTTTCCTTGGCATCCTTGTCGGCCGGTGGCACAGGGTCGGCCAGACTGCTGAGATCGATACCGAGACGGTTGCCTTTCAGCTTGGCGGTCTTGGTCTTGTCGCTGACGTCGTCGAGATAGGAATTGTTGTAGTATTTGGCCGCATTGCCATAGGAGCTAGACGGCTTTTGGGCATCTTCCGGATCGTCCGGCGCGAAATACGGAACGAACAGCGTGTCGGGCTTGTCCGGGTCGGGTGGGGTATCGGAAATGTTGTAAGCGCCCGGCCGCGCCTCGACACAGCCTTTCCACCCGGTGCCGTTCCATCCGGCCTCGGTCCATCCGGTGTCCTTGAGCTGCTTGAAAAGCGCCATATGATTGGGACGCTTGCCGTCGATGACGGGGAAATTGACGCCGTTGGTGGAAGACTTGCCGTCCATGTCGATCCATGACGGGTCGAATTCATCGCCATTGACGTTGACGGCCGTGACGAACGGAACCAGGGAGGCGCGAATCTGGCGCGTCGGCGATTTCGTCGCCTCGAGTGTGTCCAGCAAGGACTTGGTTGCCGTCCTCAACGCCGTCATGCGGGCACCGGCCATCGAGCCGGTATTGTCCAGCACCAGCACGACTTCGAGCTGATTGTCCGATTCGACCGCCGAGGCATCGACGGCGATGTGTCTGTTGTGGCCGAAGAGGAAACCGAAGTTCAAATTGACGTCGGCCGACGCAACCGCCTTGGTCTTGATGAAGTTGACGCCCCTGTCGACGGTCAGCGTCGCCTGCGCGTTGGCAAGTTCGCCATGCCCGGCGATGTTGGCCTGAAAATAGCGATCGAAGGCATCGGTGCGGCTAATGTCGAGGTCGCCGAGATGCGAGGAGGCAAGATTTGCGGCGTCGAGTGCATTCTGCAGGTTGCTCTTGGCCCGCATGACGGTGGACACGTCGACCGCGAAGGCCACGGCCGACAGGATGGCCGGCAGGCCGAGCCCCATCAGCAGCGCGAAATTGCCGCTCTTCGAGCGCCAGAATTTGTTGAGAAGCATCCTTACCCCCGGAAATGCTTGCCCGCTTGATCTGCGCGGATCGCCCGGGCTTTTGCGCCCTCCCTGATGAATCGACCGTTGACGGCGAGGGCTCAACCTGTACAACCTGACATTGTGGTTAAGGGCGGCTTGCCGGATATCGCCAGGCTATTCCGGCGCTGTCGCCTGATTTTCCGGCGACCTGCGACATCGGGAACGCCGCTTGCCCTTGCCTTATCGCCGGATTGCTGTATAGACGCCGCCAATCTGCCGGTCCCAGCTGGGGGCTGAACGGAGGGCCGGAGGTTTTATCAAAGCCTTCGTGTGACGCCAGAAGTGCTTCCGCCTCCCGTGTCTCCGCTCTCGACCGTCTCGTCATGCTCCTTTCTTCCCCGCCCCTTAACCGGGACCAGCGGGTCAGAGAAGTTGCAGAGGCTTTTGCCGCCGGGAACCGGGAGAGAAACGAAGAAAGGCACGAAGACATAATGGCTCTTTACGAACATGTGTTTCTTGCCCGGCAGGACCTCTCGCAGCAGCAGGTCGATGCGCTTGTCGAACAGTACAAGGGCGTCATCTCCGCGAATGGCGGGTCCGTCGGCCGGGTCGAGAACTGGGGACTGAAGTCCCTCACCTACCGGGTCAACAAGAACCGGAAGGCCTACTACACGCTCATGGACCTCAACTGCCCGCCGGCAGCGCTCAACGAAATGGAGCGCCAGATGGGTCTGTCCGAGGACGTCCTGCGTTTCCTGACCATCAAGGTCGAGGCGCATGAGGAAGGTCCGTCGGCCATGATGCAAAAGCGCGAAGAGCGCTCCGAGCGCGGCAGCTTCGGCGACCGCGACCGTGGCGATCGTGGCCCGCGTTCGTTCGGCGACCGCGATCGCGGCGACCGTGGCGATCGTCCGCCGCGTTCGTTCGGCGACGCCGGTGGCGATCGTGGTCCGCGCCGTCCGCGCGAAGGCTTTGAAGGGGGTGCAGAATAATGGTCGACATCAACCAGATCCCGACCCGGCGCCCGTTCCATCGTCGCCGCAAGACCTGCCCGTTCTCCGGCGCCAACGCGCCCAAGATCGACTACAAGGACGTGCGTCTGCTGCAGCGCTACATTTCGGAGCGCGGCAAGATCGTGCCGTCGCGCATCACCGCCGTCAGCCAGAAGAAGCAGCGTGAACTCGCCAAGGCGATCAAGCGCGCCCGCTTCCTCGGCCTGCTGCCCTACGTGGTCCGCTAATTCTCCAGAACGGGCGGTTCGCCGCCCGTTCCTTTTACCGGCCATGACGGGCATGACCGGTTCAGCCGTCAAATCCCGAGTTGAGGTCAAAGACCTCTAACTGCCGCGACAGGCAGGACAGCGACACCGGCGCTCAAGGCGCTCAAGCTTCCTGACCTGTTCCAGAGAATTCGGCGTCTACGCCTAACCTTAAAGGAACAAAACCATGGAAGTCATTCTTCTCGAACGCGTTTCCCGCCTCGGCCAGATGGGCGATACCGTCAAGGTCAAGGACGGCTTTGCCCGTAATTTCCTGCTGCCGCAGGGCAAGGCGCTGCGCGCCAACGAAGCCAACAAGAAGAAGTTCGAAGGCCAGCGCGCCCAGCTCGAAGCCCGCAATCTCGAGCGCAAGTCGGAAGCCAGCCAGGTTGCCGAAAAGCTCGACGGCAAGAGCTTCATCGCCGTGCGCTCCGCCGGTGAAACCGGCCAGCTCTACGGTTCGGTGTCGACGCGCGACATCGCCGAGTTGCTGACGGCGGAAGGTTTTTCGGTCAACCGCAACCAGATCCTGCTCAACCAGCCGATCAAGACCATCGGCCTGACCAATGTGGCGATCGCGCTGCATCCGGAAGTCGAGGTCACCGTCACGCTCAACATCGCCCGCACGGCCGACGAAGCCGAGCGCCAGGCCAAGGGCGAAACGCTGACCACCGCCGAAGCCATCTATGGCGACGACATCAACGACAATGCGCGTCCGGAAAACTTCTTCGATCCGAATGCCGAATTCGACGGCGGCGAAGACAACGCCTGATCGCGCAAGACGGGCGTCGGAGCAGCGCTCCGATCACTTTGTCGTAATCCCACCTTTGTGGACCAATGCCCGGGCCTCTCGCCCGGGCATTTTTATGCCAAAAGGAACTTTTCGAACCCCTATATATTGTTGCAGAATTAAGGCAGCCAGTCTGACCGTGAGGGGACATTTGGTTATGAACATTCTGCTGAAGCGCGTTCTCGACCGCCTGGTGCGCACGGGCAATCTCAAGGTAACTGGGCCAAAAGGCTCGACAGTCATCTTCGGCGACGGCAGTGGCGAGCCGGTGCACATGCACATCAAGACCCGGCATGCCGAACGCGCCATCACCTTCGATCCGATGTTGGCGGTGCCTGAATCCTACATGGACGGCGAGCTCGACATTCTCGAAGGTGGCGTGCTCGGCCTGATGCGCATCGCCTTCCAGAACATGGGCAGCGGTGGCATCGACGCGACCTGGTCGAAAGCCATCGAAGGCCTGCGCCACGCCTTCCGCCGCCTGCAGCAGATCAACACCACCTCGCGCTCGCGCCGCAACGTGCAGCGCCACTACGATCTGTCGGGCGATCTCTACCGGCTCTTCCTCGACGAGGACATGCAGTATTCCTGCGCCTATTTTGAACAGCCTGATATGACGCTGGACGAGGCGCAGGCTGCCAAGAAGCGCCATATCGCCGCCAAGCTCAGGCTGAAGGCCGGCCAGACGGTGCTCGACATCGGCTCCGGCTGGGGCGGGCTCGGCCTCTATCTGGCCAAGGCGTTCGACGTCGACGTCCAGGGCGTGACGCTGTCGACCGAACAGCATGGCGTGGCCACAGACCGGGCGCATGCGCAAGGCCTGGAAAGCCACGTCCATTTCGAGCTGAAGGATTATCGCGAACTCAACGAACGCTTCGACCGCATCGTTTCGGTCGGCATGTTCGAACATGTCGGCGTCAACCACTTCCGTACCTTCTTCGACAAGGCGGCGACATTGCTGAAGCCTGACGGCGTCATGCTGCTGCACACGATCGGCCGCTCAGGCGTGCCGTGGGCGACCAGCGCCTTCATCCGCAAGTATATTTTCCCGGGCGGCTACATACCCGCAATGTCGGAAGTGCTGCCAGCGATCGAGAAGTCCGGCCTCGTGGTCACCGACGTCGAGATCCTGCGGCTTCACTATGCCGACACGCTGAAGCACTGGGGCCAGCGCTTCGCCGCCAATCGCGACAAGGCCAAGGCCATCTACGACGAACGCTTCTGCCGCATGTGGGAATTCTATCTGGCCGCTTCGGAAGCTGCCTTCCGCTGGCAGGACCTAGTCATCTTCCAGTTCCAGATTGCCAAGAAGAACGACACGCTGCCGATGACCCGCGACTATATGGCCAAATGCGAAAAGGCCTTGGAAATGCGCGACATGGGCCGCCGCGAAGCGGCTCCCGTCGAGAAGCCCGTCAAGCCCGCCCGCCGCCGCAAGGTGGCGGAGTAGACACGCCGTTCGCCATTGGCGCTTGCCAATCCCGGCCCCTGCCCTGAAAAAGGCCTCGTGATCGTCGCGAGGCCTTTTTTCATGACTTATCTCTTCTATACCGCCGCGGCGCTCGCCGAGATCGCCGGCTGTTTTTCGGTATGGGCCTGGTGGCGGCTGGAAAGATCGCCCTTGTGGCTGGCGCCAGGCTTCGTCTCGCTGCTTTTGTTCGCCTGGCTTCTCGCGCTGGTCGACACCAATGCGGCGGGCCGCGCCTATGCAGCTTATGGCGGCATCTACATCGCTGCCTCGCTTGCCTGGCTGTGGCTGGTGGAAGGCGTGCGGCCCGACCGCTGGGATCTTGCTGGCGCCGCGCTCTGCATAGCGGGCGCTTCGCTCATCCTGCTCGCACCGCGAGGAGCATAGCGTGGAACTGCCGGCCCCCCTTCGACAAGCCGTCGATCGCATCCTGGAAAAAATTCCGCTGCCTGAGCTCAAGCAGGCGGCGAAAACCCTGTCGGACCGCTACCGCGCCGAACTGCGCGACGGCCGTCTGCACATGGCACAGGACATGGCGGTCAAGGCCTATCTGGCAACGCGGCTACCGGCGACCTATGCCGCGGTCCGTGCCAGCCTCGACGCGCTGAACGCGGCCCGGCCGGATTTCGCGCCGAAAACCTTGCTCGATGTCGGCGCCGGTCCTGGCACGGTGCTTTGGGCCACCAACGGTCTCTGGCCTGATCTCGAACAGGCGATCTTGCTGGAGGCGAGTGCGGCGGTGCGCAAGGTCGGCGAGACGCTCGCCGCCGACGCCATCACAGCCCGAACCGTCTGGCGGGCCAGCGATGTCACAATGGACCTTGCCGACCTTCAGCCGGCAGACCTCGTCACCTGCGCCTATGTGCTGGACGAGATCGTGCCGGCATCGCTGCCCAAGATGGTCGACCGGTTGTGGCAGCTGACGACAGACACGCTGCTGATCGTCGAGCCGGGCACGCCGGCGGGCTGGCAGCGCATTTTGGCGGTGCGCGCGCAGTTGATCGCCGCCGGGGCGCATCTGCTGGCGCCTTGTCCGCACGAGGCGCCCTGCCCGCTTACCCCACCCGACTGGTGCCACTTTTCCCGCCGCGTCGCCCGCTCGCGCCTGCACCGGCTGGCCAAGGATGCTGATGTGCCGTGGGAAGACGAGAAGTTCATCTTTGTCGCCGCGTCGCGCCAGCCGGCCGCCTCCCATGCCGCGCGGGTCATCGCACCGCCGAAATCCGGTTCGGGCAAGGTTCTGCTCAAGCTTTGCCAGGAAGACGGCACGGCCACGGAGCAACTCTTCACCAAGCGTGACGGCGCGGACTTCAAGTTGGCCCGGCGGCTGGACTGGGGCGACAGGCTGGCGTCCGAATAGAGCGCAACGGCATCCAGACGGCGCCGGCCAAGAAAAATTTGGGGGCGATGTCGAATCCAAGCTGCGCCGTTCGACCATTGGCGTTCTCGGACCTTCCGGGACGCCAACAGGAGAAGGACAATGAACTATATCGCAGGATTTGTCGCCGCCGTCCCCGCCGCCAGCAAGGAAGCCTATCGCAGGCATGTCACCGAGGCGGCATCGGTGCTGAAGGAATTCGGCACGACCCGGATGGTCGAAGCCTGGGGTGACGACGTGCCCGGCGGCAAGACCACCGACTTCAAGCGCGCCGTGAAGGCAACGTCGGACGAGGTCGTCATCTTTTCGTGGCACGAATATCCCGACAAGGCAGCAGCGGACGCCGCCTACCACACGATGATGAGCGATCCGCGTCTGGCGAAGATCGTCGCAACCATGCCCTTCGACGGCCAGCGCATGATGACAGGCGGCTTCGCATCGATCATCGACGAGGGAATTTCCGGCAAGCCCGGCTATATTGACGGCTCGCTGGTGCCGGTTCCCATCGCCAACAAGGCCGCCTACCTGGCCGTGGCGTCAAAGCATGCCGCCGTGATCAAGGAATTCGGCGCCACCCGCATCGTCGAAGCCTGGGGCGAAGACATCTCCGACGGCGAGGTCACCGACTACAGGACAGCGGTGAAGGCGACGGACGGGGAAGCCATCGTCTACTCCTGGGTGGAATGGCCGTCGAAGCAGGTTCGTGACGAAGGCTGGAAGAAGGTGATTTCCGATCCGCGCATGTATGCCGACATCAAGCCCTATGACAACGGACGAAGGGTCCATGGCGGCTTCGCGCCGATCCTCGACGCCTGACCGCGCAAATCAAGACCAGGAAACCATCATGCGCTATGCCTGTCTCATCTACTATCACCCTCAGACACTGTTCGGGGGAAGTCCGCAGGCCGATGCCGCGCTTGCCGAGTGCGCCGGATATGACGAGGTGCTCAAGGCCAGCGGCCATTTCGTCACCGCCGAAGCCCTGGTGCTGCCGGAAGAAGCGATGACCTTGCAGGTCCGCGACGGCAAGATGTCGACGGTCGACGGCCCGTTCATCGAGAC
This sequence comes from Mesorhizobium japonicum MAFF 303099, assembly GCF_000009625.1. Classification (NCBI taxonomy): domain Bacteria; kingdom Pseudomonadati; phylum Pseudomonadota; class Alphaproteobacteria; order Hyphomicrobiales; family Phyllobacteriaceae; genus Mesorhizobium; species Mesorhizobium japonicum. The sequence goes on along the minus strand of NC_002678.2, from coordinate 6,486,214 downwards.
CAAGGAGGTCCTGGGCGGGATCATCGTCATCGAGGCCCGTGACCTCAACGAGGCCGTGCGGGTGGCAAGCGGACATCCATTGGCCACGATCGGGCACATCGAAGTCCGTCCGGTCGTCGACTTCAGCCAGCCCCGGCCGGTACTGTGAGCGCCGCCAGCACGCATGCCTGCCTGGCGACGGTGTATCGCACCGAGGGACGGCGCGTGCTGGCGACCTTGATCCGCCTGCTCGGCGGGTTCGACGCGGCGGAGGAGGCCTTGCATGAGGCCTTCGCCGCCGCCGCCGAGCGGTGGCCGCGCCAAGGCCTGCCGGCCAATCCCTATTCCTGGCTGGTCTCGGCCGGCCGCTTCAGAACCATCGATCGCTGGCGCCGGGAAGCGCGGCTGGCCGGCACTTTGCCGGAACTGTTGGCCTTGAGCGAACAGATAGCGGAACCGATCACGCCTGAAGACATAGCGGACGATCAACTGCGGCTCATCTTCGTCTGCTGCCATCCGGCACTGGCGCCGGACGCACGCATTGCCTTGACGCTGCGCGAGGTGGGCGGCTTGACTACCGAAGAGATTGCCCGCGCCTATCTGACGCCGGCGCCGACCATTGCCCAGCGCATCGTGCGGGCCAAGGCAAGGATCCGCGACGAGGCCATCCCCTACGAAGTGCCCGACCGCAGCGCGTTGCCGGCACGCCTCGAAAGTGCGCTGCAGGTGATCTACCTGATCTTCAACGAGGGTTACGCGGCAACGCAGGGACCAAGCCTGACGCGGGCGGATCTGTGCGCAGAGGCGATCCGCCTCGGCCGACTGGTGGTGGATTTGCTCGACCAGCCCGAAGCACACGGGCTGCTGGCGTTGATGCTGTTGCATGAGGCAAGGCGCGCGACGCGGGTCGATGCCAATGGCGACATCGTCCTGCTTGAGGATCAGGACCGGTCGCTGTGGGACGGCGGGCTGATAAGCGAAGCCAACGGCCTCATTGGGCGGGCGCTCGCTTCACGACGGGTTGGACCCTACATCCTCCAGGCGGCCATTGCCTCCATCCACGCGGAAGCGGCGGGTACGGTGGACACCGACTGGACCCAGATCGTTGCACTTTATGACGTGCTGAGGCGCGTCGCCCCCTCCCCGGTGGTCACGCTGAACCGTGCCGCCGCCCTTGGCATGCGCGACGGGCCGCAAGCCGGTCTGACGGCGATCGAAGCGGCACTGGAACAGGGTGGCCTCGACGGCTACCATCTGGCGCACGCGGCGCGCGCCGACATGTTGCGCAGACTAGGCCTGACTGAAGCCGCACGCGCCTCTTACCAGCAGGCGCTGGACCTGACCCGCCAGCCGGCAGAACGACGTTTCCTAAAGACTCGTCTCGATCAACTCGCCGAACATCGCACCCTGCGCGACTAGACTCGTCCGACCTTGCGGCAGTGTATTTTCCTGTTTTGTTCCTGATGCGGATTCGCTACGGTTAGCCGCCTGATTCGAGTCAATCGGGATTCTTTCCACCGATTTTTTTGTGCTGTGAACAAGCAGGAGAGGACGACGAATCTTCACCCGCCCTTAACGTGGTCTGCTACGGCAAGGTGGGTTTTGAAATCGGGGATATCATGGCAGAGGCAGCGCGGAAATTCGGTGTGGCGGAGCAACCGCTCTATCGCGAGGCACCGAACAATATCGAGGCCGAGCAGGCGCTGCTCGGCGCGATCCTCGTCAACAACGATGCCTTCTACCGCGTCTCCGACTTCCTGAAGCCGGGCCATTTCTACGAACCCCTGCATCGCAGGATCTTCGAGATCGCGGCCGAGCTCATCCGTATGGGCAAGGTGGCGACGCCGATCACCTTGAAGACCTTCCTGCCGGCCGACGAAAAGGTCGGCGACATGACGGTGGCGCAATATATCGTGCGCCTGGCGGTCGAAGCCGTCACCGTCGTCAACGCCACCGACTATGGCCGCGCCATCTACGACCTTGCCACGCGCCGCGCGCTGATCACCGTCGGCGAGGACATGGTCAACATCGCCTATGACGCGCCGGTCGACATGTCGCCCTCCGAGCAGATCGAGGACGCAGAACGCCGGCTGTTCGAACTGGCCGAAACCGGCCGCTACGATGGTGGCTTCGAGAGCTTCACCGACGCGGTCAAGACCGCTGTCGACATGGCCAACGCCGCCTATATGCGCGACGGCCACCTGTCGGGTCTTGCCACCGGCATGCGCGATCTCGACCGCCGCATGGGCGGCCTGCAATCGTCCGATCTGATCGTGCTTGCCGGACGCCCGGGCATGGGCAAGACGTCGCTCGCCACCAACATCGCCTTCAACATCGCCGAAGCCTACGTGCCAGCGCAGCAGGCCGACGGTTCGTTCAAGGCGGCCAATGGCGGCGTCGTCGGCTTCTTTTCGCTCGAAATGTCGTCCGAACAGCTAGCGACCCGTATCATTTCCGAGCAGACGGAAATCTCGTCGTCAAAAATCCGCCGCGGCGAAATCAGCGAAATGGACTTCGAAAAGCTGGTCGCCTGTTCGCAGACCATGCAGAAGATCCCGCTTTTCATCGACCAGACCGGCGGTATTTCCATTGCGCAGCTGTCCGCCCGCGCGCGTCGCCTGAAGCGCCAGCGCGGCCTCGACCTGATCGTCATCGACTATATCCAACTGATGCAGGGTTCATCCGCCAGGGCTTCGCAGAACCGCGTGCAGGAAATCACCGAGATCACCACAGGCCTGAAGGCGCTGGCCAAGGAGCTCGCCGTGCCGATCATCGCGCTGTCGCAGCTGTCGCGTCAGGTCGAAAGCCGCGAAGACAAACGCCCGCAACTCTCCGACTTGCGTGAATCCGGTTCGATCGAGCAGGACGCCGACGTCGTGATGTTCGTCTACCGCGAAGAGTATTATCTCAAGAACCGCGAGCCCAAGCTTGGCACCGAGGAATACGTCAAGTGGGAAAACGAGATGAACGAGATGCGCGGCAAGGCCGAGGTCATCGTCGCCAAGCAGCGCCACGGCCCGACGGGCTCGGTAACGCTCGCCTTCCACGGCGAATTCACCCGCTTCTCCGATCTGGCGGAAGAGCATCATATTGCGGAGAGGTTTGAGTGACCTTTTGAGACAGGCCTCGACCCTTCCAGCACCTTTGTGCGCGTATCTGACGGCAGGCCACGCCTGATGGCCAAATCGCGCGTCCAGTTCATCTGCCAGAATTGCGGTTCGGTGCATCAGCGCTGGGCCGGCAAATGCGATGCCTGCGGCGAATGGAACACGCTGGTCGAGGAAGGCACCTCCGGTGGCATCGGCTCGGGGCCAGCCAATATGCGCAACGCCCGCAAGGGCCGCGCGGTGGTGCTGACCACGCTTTCCGGCGACATCGAGGACGCGCCGCGCATCATTTCGGGTATTGGCGAACTGGATCGCGCCACCGGTGGCGGCTTCGTGCGCGGCTCCGCACTTCTGGTCGGCGGCGATCCCGGCATCGGCAAGTCGACGCTGCTCACCCAGGCCGCCGCCGCGCTGGCGTCGCGAGGCCACCGTATCGTCTATGTCTCGGGCGAAGAAGCCGTCGCGCAGATCAGGCTGAGGGCGCAGCGGCTCGGCGTCGCCGACTCACCAGTCGAACTGGCGGCCGAGACCAATGTCGAGGACATCCTTGCCACGATCGCCGACGGCAAGCGGCCGGACCTGGTCATTCTCGATTCCATCCAGACGCTGTGGACCGACCTTGCCGATTCGGCGCCAGGTACAGTCACCCAGGTGCGCGCCGCCGCCCAGGCGATGATCCGCTATGCGAAATCCACGGGTGCCGCGATCGTGCTGGTCGGCCATGTCACCAAGGAAGGCCAGATCGCCGGCCCGCGCGTGGTCGAGCACATGGTCGACGGCGTTCTCTATTTCGAGGGCGAAGGCGGCCATCACTACCGCATCCTGCGCACGGTGAAGAACCGCTTCGGGCCGACCGACGAGATCGGCGTCTTCGAAATGTCGGACAAGGGTTTGCGCGAGGTCTCCAACCCCTCGGAGCTGTTTCTCGGCGAGCGGCATGCCAAGTCGCCGGGTGCCGCCGTTTTCGCCGGCATGGAAGGCACAAGGCCCGTTCTGGTCGAGATCCAGGCGTTGGTGGCACAATCCTCGCTCGGCACGCCGCGCCGGGCAGTGGTCGGCTGGGACGGTGCGCGACTATCGATGGTCCTGGCGGTGCTGGAGGCGCATTGCGGCGTTCGATTCGGCCAGCACGACGTCTATCTCAACGTCGCCGGCGGCTACCGCATCAGCGAGCCGGCGGCCGATCTCGCGGTCGCCGCCGCACTGGTTTCCTCGCTCACCGGTCTTGCCCTTCCCGCCGATTGCGTCTATTTCGGCGAAATCAGCCTGTCGGGTGCCGTGAGGCCGGTCGCGCATGCGCAGCAACGCCTCAAGGAAGCCGAAAAGCTGGGTTTTGGTAGTGCGGTTCTGCCCTTGGGCAGCGAGGAACTTGCCGGAGGGATCGGGGCCGGTGCTTTCCAGCCCACCGAGCTTGCCGACCTCGTGGCGCGCATAGCCGGCTCACGTCGAAGCCGCGTGGACGAAGAAGAATGACGCGGCTCGCCGAGCCGTGAAAAAAGAATCGGAGTGGGGCGAAAGACATGCCGATTACGCTGCTTGACGGAATCCTGGTCGGCTTCACCCTGGTCTCGGCGATGCTCGCCATGGTTCGCGGCTTTTCGCGCGAGGTCCTGTCGGTCGTCTCGTGGGCGGCGGCGGCGGCGGCGGCTTTCTTCTTCTACAAGCCGGTCCTGCCCTATCTGAAGCCTTACATCGAGAATGAAAAGATTGCCATGGCGGCCTCCGCCGGCGTCGTCTTCATCATCGCGCTGATCGTCGTCTCGGTCATCACCATGAAGCTCGCCGACTGGATCATCGATTCGCGCATCGGCGCGCTCGACCGCACGCTCGGTTTCCTCTACGGCGCCGCGCGCGGCATCCTGGTCGTCGCGGTGGCGCTTTTGTTCTTCAACTGGCTGGCCGGCGCCAAGGCCCCGGCCTGGGTGACGGACGCCAAATCACGGCCATTGCTGGAATCGATCGGCGCCAAGATCGAGAACCTGCTGCCCGCCGACACCGAAAACGCAATCCTCAAGAAGCTCAGCCCGAAATCGGGTGGCGAGACTCCGGCCGCTCCGGATGCGCCAGCGGCGGATGTGCCGGCAACAGGTGACGATGCCAATGCGCCGGCCCCGGACGACAATGACGCTGGCCCGGCGGACAACACAGCCAAGCCAGCACCGGCCGCACCAGCAGCGCCGGCAAACTGACCCCCAAAAGGGCGTCTGAACAGACGATGGTGTGAACGACTGCATGGCGCGCGTTGCTTTCGACGCGAACCCGCATTATATGGCGATTTTAGCGGAGCTTAAGATGGCAGACGCAGACGACGTGCTTTCCGCCGAGGCCGACGACCATTTCCACGACGAATGCGGCGTTTTCGGCATTTTCGGCCGGCAGGACGCAGCGGCCATCGTCACACTCGGCCTGCATGCGCTGCAGCATCGCGGCCAGGAAGCGGCCGGCATCGTTTCCTATGACGGCAGCCAGTTCCATGTCGAACGCCATGTCGGCCTGATCGGCGACACTTTCACCAAGCAGCGCGTTATCGACAGCCTGCAAGGCAACCGCGCCATCGGCCATACGCGCTACGCCACGACGGGCGGCGCCGGCATGCGCAACATCCAGCCCTTCTTCGCCGAGCTCGCCGATGGCGGCTTTGCCGTCGCCCATAATGGCAATCTGACCAACGCCATGACGGTGCAGCGCGCGCTGCAGAAGCAGGGCGCGATCTTCTCCTCGACCTCCGACACCGAGACGCTCCTGCATCTGGTTGCGACCAGCAAGGAACGCGACCTCAACTCACGCTTCATCGACGCCGTGCGGCAGGTCGAAGGTGCCTTCTCGCTGGTGGCGATGACGGCCAAGAAGATGATCGGCTGCCGCGATCCGCTCGGCATCCGGCCGCTGGTGCTCGGCGACCTCGACGGCGCTTGGATTCTCGCTTCCGAGACCTGCGCGCTCGACATTATCGGCGCGCGTTTCGTGCGCGACCTGAAACCCGGCGAGATGGTCGTCGTCACCTCCAAGGGCATTGAAAGCCTGTTCCCGTTCGAACCGCAGAAGACCCGCTTCTGCATCTTTGAATATGTCTATTTCGCCCGGCCGGATTCTTCGGTCGAAGGCCGCAACGTCTACGAGGTGCGCAAGCGCATCGGCGCCGAATTGGCACAGGAAAACCCGGTCGAGGCCGACATCGTCGTGCCGGTGCCGGATTCGGGCACCCCGGCGGCGATCGGCTTCAGCCAGGCGGCCGGCATTCCCTTCGAGCTCGGCATCATCCGCAACCACTATGTCGGCCGTACCTTCATCCAGCCCGGCGATTCGATCCGCCACATGGGCGTCAAGCTGAAGCACAACGCCAACCGCCGCATGATCGAGGGCAAGCGCGTCGTGCTGGTCGACGATTCGATCGTGCGCGGCACCACCAGCCAGAAGATCGTGCAGATGGTGCGCGATGCCGGCGCCCGGGAGGTGCATATGCGCATCGCTTCGCCGCCGACCAGCGCCTCCTGCTTCTACGGCGTTGACACGCCGGAGAAATCGAAACTGCTGGCGTCGCGCATGTCGGTGGAAGAGATGGCCGAGTTCATCCGTGTCGATTCGCTCGGCTTCCTTTCCATCAACGGCCTCTACCGCGCCGTCGGCGAGGCCGGCCGCAACGATGAGCAACCGCAATTCTGCGACGCCTGCTTCACCGGCCAGTATCCGACCCGCCTGCTCGACTTCGAAGGCCACGACAATGTGCGCACGCTGTCGCTGCTGGCGAACAGTGGGGCGTAAGCCAGACCTTACGGAAATTTCTCGCATGACCCTCGACCTTACCGGCCGCGTCGCGGTCGTCACCGGCGCCTCGCGCGGCATCGGCTATTTCATCGCCAGGGAATTGGCCGCCGCCGGGGCGCATGTCATCGCCGTTGCGCGCACGGTCGGCGGGCTGGAGGAACTCGACGACCAGATCAAGGCGGCCGGCGGTCAGGCGACGCTGGTGCCGCTCGACCTCGCCGACATGGCCGGCATCGACCGGCTGGGCGGCGCCATCCATGAGCGCTGGGGCAAGCTTGACATCCTCGTCGCCAATGCCGGCGTGCTCGGCGTCATCTCGCCGATCGGGCATGTCGAGGCCAAAACCTTCGAGAAGGTGATGACCATCAATGTCACCTCGACCTGGCGGCTAATCCGCTCGGTCGACCCGCTGCTCAGGCTTTCGGATGCCGGCCGGGCCATTATCCTGTCGTCCAACGCGGCCCATTCGGCGCGCGCCTTCTGGGCGCCTTACGCCGCCTCGAAGGCGGCAGTCGAGACCATGATGCGCTCGTGGGCGCATGAGACGCAAAGCTTGCCGCTGCGCGTCAATGCCGCCGACCCGGGCGCCACCCGCACCGCCATGCGAGCCCAGGCCGTGCCAGGCGAGGATCCGGAGACGCTGCCGCATCCTTCCGAGATCGCCAAGCGCATCGTGCCGTTGGCCAGCCCGGAGCTGAAGGAGACCGGGCTGATCTTCCAGGCCAAGCACAACCGCTTCGTCGCCTACAGGCAACCCGAATAACCGCATCCTTATGGCCGGGCGATCTTGAGCACTGATCATGCGCAGACGGCTTCCAACTGAGCCTACCTGGCTCAAAATCCCGGCCCCAAATCCGCCACATCATCACGCGGCTGTGATCTGAGGGGGGAAAAGCTGCGCGGCGGTCATGCTTTCGTCATTTCCCCGGAGTTGTTAGGATCGTAGCGACTCCCACAACAGCGAGAGCCCAAACTGGGCAGAACAAGGAAACTCCCATGGCTACGACCGCAGCATTGGTCTGGTATCTGGTAATCGCCGGCCCACAGGGCGGCATGGTGGTGCTGCCCAGCACCTTCGACAAGCGCGAACAGTGCACCGCCGCCATCACCGAATATCAGAAGCAGCCGACCCCCGCTGGCTGGTCCGTGCAGTGCGTGCCAAGTGCCTCGCCCTTTACCGACGAAGGCGATGCCGAACAGCCGTCTGCGCAGTAAGCATCCGTTGCAACAAGGCCCGCAGCCGTTGGCTGCGGGCCTTGTTATTTTCAGCGCCGTGCGCTCACCGTCAATTCCGGCTTCTGGCTGATGGTCTGGAACACCACGCAATAGCGCTCGGTCAGCTTCAGCAGTGAATCGATGCGCTCCTGCGGTTCATCCGTGTCGAGAGTGAAATTGAGCCGGATGGCACGAAAACCGACCGGCACGTCCTTGGCGACGCCGAGCGTACCGCGAAAATCGAGATCGCCTTCGGCTTCCACCGTGGCGGCGCCGAGCTTGAACTCGAGCGCCGTCGCCACTGCCTTCAACGTCACCCCGGCGCAAGCCACCAGTGCTTCCAGGAGCATGTCGCCGGAGCAGAGCTCGAGTCCTGAGCCGCCGGTTGCCGGATGCAGACCAGCGACAGCGATCGCCCTGCCCGTCTCCACCTTGCAGGCCACCGACTGGTCGTCGATGGAGCCCTTCGCTCTCAGCGTGATCAGCGCCTGCGAGGCGTCGTCGCGATAGGCCTGCTTCAGCGGCGCCTGCATGGCCTTCAGTTCGGTGGCGTCCATTTCGTTGCCTCTTTCGCTTTTGCGGCCAGCGAGCAGCATGGCTTCGTCGGATATCAGATATAAGTGCCGATCGGATCCTGGAAGCAAGTAATCCCTGCCCCAATGCAACCTCAGGGCTGGCGTAGCGCTGTGTCGACTTTCACCCGTATAGCTGGGAGCCGAGGCCTGATTTCCCAGAGTCCTCGAGCTATTCCTGTCGCTTCCCGCACCTCTGGTCCGCGCCTATGGCCGATGTCGCCATTCTCGAAACACGCGAAAGGGTTCTCGCCGGCATCCTGCTGACCGGTGCTGCCTATCTCTTGTTTTCGACGCAGGACGCTTCGATCAAGCTGCTGGTCACCGGGATGACGGTCTGGCAGATCATGTTCTTCCGCAGCATCACCATCCTCAGCGCCTGCGCGGCGATCGGCGGGCGGCAACTGTTTGCCGACACGGTGCGCTCGCCGATCGTGCGGCCGATGTTGGTGCGCAGCGCCTTCACCCTTGCCGCCTGGCTCTGTTACTACAACGCCGCCCGCAGCCTGCAGCTCGCCGAACTGACCACGGTCTATTACGCGGCGCCGATCATCGTCACCGTGTTTTCGGTGTTCCTGCTCGGCGAAAAGGTGCCGATGTTGCGATGGCTGGCGGTTTTGATCGGTTTTGCCGGCGTCTTCGTCGCTTGCGACCCGACCCATCTCGGCCTGTCCGTGCCGGTGCTGCTGGTGCTGGCAGCCGCACTCTTGTGGGCCATCGCCATCGTGCTGCTGCGCAAGACAGCGCTTGCCGAGCGCTCGATGATCCAGCTTCTCCTCAACAATTTCTATTTCCTGCTGTTTTCGGCGGTGCCGGCGCTGTTGTGGTGGCATACGCCTGATCTGGCCCAGTTGCTGCTTCTCGCCAGCGTCGGCGCGCTTGGCGGCCTGGCGCAATACCTTCTCTTCGAAGGCATGAAGCGCATGCCGGCATCGATCCTCGCCCCTCTTGAATACAGTTCTCTGCTGTGGGCGTTCGCGCTCGGCTTCGCGATCTGGGGCGACGTGCCGCGCCGCGAGGTGTTCCTGGGTGCCGCCCTGATCATCGCCGCCGGGCTGCTGATCGTCGGCGGCGAGCATTTCCGCAAGCGGCTGTGATGTGGATGGCGCTCGCTGCTGACCCTACGATGTCAGGACCGGACGGGGTAGGCTGCCGGCATGACTGACGCCGCAGCCGCCAAACCCGAAGCCACCGAACGCACGCTCGGCATCATATTGGTGTCGTCATCGGCGGCGGTATTCGGCCTGACCGGCGTCTTGACCAAGTCGATCCACGCCGATCCGCTGACGATCACTTGCTGGCGCGGCTTTGTCGGCTCGATCCTGATCAGCCTCTATGTGCTGTGGCGCCACCATCGCTCCGGCAACCGCGGCACGCTGCGGCTTGGCTGGCGCGGCTGGCTGCTGGCGGTGGAAGGCGCGCTGGCGAGCATCGCCTTCATCTCGGCATTCAAGTTCACCTACGTCGCCAATGTCGCGGTCATCTATGCGACGTCGCCCTTCATTGCCGCCCTGCTGGCCTGGGTGCTGGTGCGCGAGCCTTTCCGCCTGCAGACGATGCTGGCGGCGGCCGTGTCAATGTGTGGCGTGGGCATCATGGTCTGGTCGGGGTTCGGCACCGGCCATCTGTTCGGCGACGGGCTTGCGCTGCTGATGACGGCCGGCAGCGCGCTCTACATGATCATGGTGCGCGCCTTTCGTGACACGCCGGTGGTGTGGGCCGGCGCGGTTTCAGCCTTCCTGCTGTTCATTCTCGGCTGGTTCATCACCGATCCCCTGGCAGTGTCGGCAAGGGATGCGGTTCTGCTCGTCACCTTCGGCGCATCCTTCGCATTGTCGTCGATCCTGTGGACGGAAGGGGCGCGGCTTATCCCGGCGCCCGAATCCGGCCTGCTCGGCTCGGCGGAAGTGCCGTTCGCGATCCTGTTTGCCTTCCTTTTCCTGGCCGAGATACCGCCTGTCGCCAGCATGGTCGGCGGCGCCATTGTGCTCTGCGCGGTGTTCGTCCATGCCGGCCGCGACTGGCTGGCAGCCCGCTCACACCAGGCGGCGTCAAATATTTCTTAAAAAAGTGACATAGTCACGGAACCATCATCGGACTCAGACATTATTGGTGCGACGGGCCACCCCCCAAGTCCCCCCAAACCCCTCGGCCCGTCCTACTCCGAAGCCGACCGCAAGGTCGGCTTTTTCTTTGCCGACAGGCCGGCGACGCAGTTCCCGGCCCTGCCTGATCAGCCAGGCGGCTGGGACAGGGCCAGGTTGCCGCTGAGCAGCGCCGCCAGATCGCCCGCGGAAGCATCGGCTCCTGTACGCAGCCGGATCGCGAATTCGGCCATCGGAACCGACGGCAGGCCAAGCTCACGCGGCGCTTCGACAATGCCGGAATGGGCAAAGCGCGGGGTTCGCAAGGTCAGTGCAACGCCGGCATTCACCGCGGTGCGCAGGCCGGCCAGGCTGGCGCTGCCGGCGGCGATGCGGTAGCGGCGGCCGGCAGCATCGAGCGCTGCGAGGGCGGCCTCGCGAAAACCGCAATAGGGATCGAGCAGCGCCAGCGGCAGTTCTTCCTGCCGCGAGGCGAGCCCTTTCCCAGAACACAGCCACATCATCGGCTCGCGCAGGACGCCGACCTCATCGGGTACCGCTGTCTGGCGCATGACGATCGCCAGATCGAGGCAGCCGGCCTGCAGCGCCTGCGCCAGTTCGGCGGAGCGGCCGACCCGCAATTCGATCCTGACGCGCGGATGGCTGGTGGCAAAGGCACGCAAAAGTTCCGGCAAGCCGCTGTCGGCGAAATCCTGCGTCGTGCCGATCGCGACACGCCCGGCAGCCCGCGCTCCCTTCAGCGCCAGCCACGCCTCGCGGTGCGCGGCAAGGATGCGCCTGGCATGGCCGACAAGGTCCTCCCCGGCCGGCGTCAGGCCGCGCCCCCTCCCCTGCGGCGCCAGCAGCGGCTCGCCGACGATCTCCTCCAGCCGCTGCATCTGGGCGGTCACCGCCGAAGGCGAACGGCCAACGCTCGACGCTGCCTGCACCAGCGAACCGCTGTCGACGAAAGCGAGGAAGGTTTTGAGCAAATCCGGATCGAGCGTTTCCATAATTCGATGATATCGAATCTTTAGTTGAAAACAATTCGATTTTTTTGACTCAATTAAGATGGCATGGTCTCTCCAACGGCGGTCAGACGCCGCTACAAACCAAGGAGAAAAAAGATGCCCATCATCAATATCAGCGTCACCGGCAAGCCAAACGCCGCTTTGTCCGCCAGCATCGCCAGGGAAATAACCGAGATCACCGCCACGCAGTTGCGCAAGGATCCGACGATCACCGCCGTTGTCGTATCCTATATCGATCCGCAGCACTGGTTCGCCGGCGGCAAGTCTCTGGCCGAGCATGGCACCAACACGTTCTGGCTGGACATCAAGGTGGTCGACGGCACCAACACCAAGCTCGAGCTGGAAGCCTATCTCAAGGCCCTCTTCGATGCCTTCGGCCGCCTGCTGGGTGGCGTGCACGAGGAAAGCTACGCCTTCGTGCATGAAGTGCCGGCAGCCGCCTATGGCTATGGCGGCAAGACGCAGGAGTTCCGCTTCATCAGCGGGCGGTTGAAGGCGGCGTAAGGGTCGTTCCTTCTTCCTCCGGAGGGAGAAGGAACACCGTCTCTTCCCACATTGACCTAGCGCCCACTTGCGCTACCCTCTGCGCCGAGGCGGCCGCGGAAGAGCCGCGATGACAAAAATCGTTGGGAGAGAAGCGGCATGATCCTGACACTGGCTCTGCTTGCGGGTCTTGCCCTGGCCTGGCTGCTGATCGGCGTGGTGGAAAAATTCCGCCTCGGCCTGCGTTTCGGCCAGGCGCTGCTCTATGTGCCGTTCAAGCTCGCCTACCGGATCGACGACAGCCACATCAGGATCGCGCGCAAGGCGCAGGCTCCCGTCATCTATGTCATCTCGCACCAGTCGCGCTTCGAACCGGCGCTGATGCTGTCGCTGCTGCCGGATGACACGCTGCACATTCTGGACGAGGTCTCGGCGCGCTCGCCGTGGCTGGAACCCTGGCGTGAGCTTGGCCGCACGATTGCCTTCAATGCCGAACATCTTTTCGTCAGCCGCCGGCTGGTGCGTGTGCTGAAGGGCAAGGGCCGGCTCGCCGTCTATCTGCCGGATGCGGTCGAGCCTGACGTCAAGACGTTTCGGCTGTTTCGCGCCGTCACCCGCATCGCCATGCAGGCCGATGCCCGCATCGTGCCGATCTTTGTCGCCGGCGCGCGCAGCCTGCCTGTTTCCCTGACGCCGGCGGCCAGGGCCCCGCGGCACTGGTTTCCGCAGCTCTCGATGAGCGTACTGGAGCCGATGACCATCGCCGAGCTGGTGGCGCGCAATCCGGACCAGGCCTCCAATACCAATGCGCTGTTCGACCGCGTCGCCGAGGCCCGGCTTTTCGGCAACGACCTCGACCGCGGCCTGTTCCTGGCCATGCGCGATGCCGCGGCCAGGGTCGGCGCCTCGCATCCGATCATCGAGGACGTGATCTCGGGTGCGCTGAGCTACCGCAAGATGTTCATCGGCGCCCGCGTGCTGGGCAGGCGTTTCGAGGCGGTGACCGCGCCAGGCGAAGCGGTGGGAATAATGCTGCCCAACGCCAATGGCGTCGTGCTGTCATTCGTCGGCCTTCTGTCAGCGGGACGAGTGGCGGCGATGATCAACTACACTTCTGGGCCGGCGAGCGTCACCGCCGCCGTGCGCACGGCCGTCATCCGCACCGTCATCTCCTCGCGCGCCTTCGTCGAGAAGGCCGATCTTGGCGACATCGTCGCCGCGGTCGAGATGGGCGGCGCCAGGCTGCTGTGGCTGGAAGATGTTCGGACCAGCGTCACCGCGCTGGACAAGCTTGCCGCCGCGTTGCTGTGGCGTTTGCCGCTGCAGCGCCAGGATGCGGCCAAGCCGGGTGTGATCCTGTTCACGTCAGGCTCGGAGGGCACGCCGAAGGCGGTTGTCCTGTCGCAAAAGAACCTTCTCGCCAATGCCATGCAGGCCGAGGCGCGCATCACCATCTCGCCGGCCGATATCCTGCTCAACGTGCTGCCGGTGTTCCATTCCTTCGGCCTGACGGGCGGCACCGTCCTGCCGCTGGTCACCGGAGTGAAGCTTTTCCTCTACCCCTCGCCGCTCCACTACAAGATCATCCCCGAGATCGCCCGCAAGGTGCAGCCGACGATCATGTTCGGCACCGACACCTTCCTCGCCAACTATGCGCGCACCGCCAAGGACGGCGACTTCTCCAGCCTGCGCTTCGTCGTCGCCGGCGCCGAGGCGGTGAAGCCGGAAACCCGCCGCATCTATCGCGAGCGCTTCCAGGCCGAGATCATCGAAGGGTTTGGGCTGACCGAGGCCGCACCCGTGGTCGCCGTCAACACCGCCATCCATGGGCGCGATGGTACGGTCGGCCGGCTGTTGCCGGCCATGCGCATGAAGCTGGAACCGGTCGAAGGTATTTCGGACGCCGGCCAGTTGTGGCTCGACGGACCCAATTTGATGATGGGCTACATGACTGCGGACCGCCCCGGTGAGCTGCAGCCGCTGAGCGGCTGGCATGACACCGGCGACATCGTCGCCGTCGACCGCGATGGCTTCATCACCATTCGCGGCCGCGCCAAGCGCTTCGCCAAGATCGCCGGCGAGATGGTGTCGCTGGGTGCGGTCGAGATGCTGGTGCAGTCGCTGTGGCCGGAAGAACGCCATGCGGCGGTGGCGGTGCCCGACAAGAGGCGCGGCGAGCGCATCGTACTGGTCACCACCGCCGACGACGCCAATCCCGAAGAATTGCGCCAGTTCGGCAAGAAAGCCGGGGCCGCCGAGCTGATGGTGCCCAACGACATCGTCAAGGTGGAGGAAATCCCGGTGCTCGGTTCCGGCAAGACCGATTATGTCTCGACCAGGAAGCTGGCGATCGACAGGCTGGGACTGGGCGTCGCGGCCTGAGTCAAATCAAGGACTTCGGCGAACCTTCTAACCTATGTCCGAAGGCGGCACCTTCTCGCCTTCAAGCTTGGCGCGCTTGGAATAGGCGCGCACGGAAAACGGCAGGAAGATCAGATAGCCCGCGACCGATGCCGTCAGCGTGTACCAGGGATAGGTCATCAGCAAGAGGATGTAGAGCACGACGGCGAGAATGACCGGCAGTACCCTGTCGCCCGGGATCTTGATGCTCTTGCCGGAATAGACCGGCAGCCGGCTGACCAGCAGGAAAGCGACCAGGATGGTGAAACCGGTGGCGACGAAGGCGGCCGGCCGGCTTGGCTCCAGTCCGAGCCGCAAGAAAAACAGATAGAGCGGCAGCATCACCAGCACCGCGCCCGCCGGTGCCGGCACGCCGACGAAATATTCCGACTGCCACAGCGGGCGTTCGGCTTTCTCGTCGTCGAGCACGTTGAAGCGGGCGAGCCTCAGCCCGCAGGCGATGGCGAACAGAAGGGCGGCGATCCACCCCGGCGAGCCGGCGCGGTCGAGCAGGAAGGCATAAAGCACCAAGGCCGGCGCGACACCGAAATTGACGATGTCGGCGAGCGAATCCATCTGCGCGCCGAATTTCGAAGTCGCCTTCAGCATGCGTGCGAGCCGGCCGTCGATGCCATCGAGAAAGGCAGCCAGCAGCACCATCACCACCGCCGTCTCGAAGCGGTCTTCGAAGGCAAAGCGGATGCCGGACAGGCCGGCGCAGATGGCAAGCACGGTGACCAGATTGGGCAGCACCATGCGCATCGGGATCTCGCGGATGCGCGGACCGCCGCTGGCATGGGCCTCGAACTTCTTGAATGGCGCGCCCAAGGCTCAGGAAATCCTGACCAGCGGGGTGCCGGCGACGCCGCCGAATTCGGCGAGCACGGTTTCACCGCCGACCGCCGTCTGGCCAACGGCGACGCGTGGCGTCGCGGTCAAGGGCAGGAACACGTCGACGCGCGAGCCGAAGCGGATCAGGCCGAAACGCTCGCCTGTGCCGATCGAGCCGCCGGCCTCGGCCCAGCAGACGATGCGGCGCGCCACCAGGCCGGCTATCTGGACGGCCGCCACCGTGCCGTTGGGGCTTTCGATGACCAGGCCGTTGCGTTCGTTTTCGGTGCTGGCCTTGTCGAGTTCGGCGTTGAGGAATTTTCCCGGCCGATGTTCGATCTTGGCAATACGGCCGCGCACGGGCGAGCGGTTCACATGGCAGGAAAAGACGTTCATGAACACCGAGATGCGGGTCATCTCGACATTGCCGAGGCCAAGCTCGCGCGGCGGCACGGCCGGTCCTACAGCCGAAATGATGCCATCGGCGGGGCTCACCACCAGGCGGTCGTCTACCGGCGTAACCCGCTCGGGGTCGCGGAAGAAATAGACGCACCAGGCTGTCAGGATCAGGCCGAGCCAGAACAGGACCGAGGAGAAATAGCCAAGGAAAAGCGTACCCGCGCCACAGGCCGCGATGAAGGGATAGCCTTCGCGATGGATCGGTACGAACGCGTTCTTGACCGTGTCGACAAGGCTCATGGGGTGGGGGCGGTCCCTGTTTCAGGTCCGGCCTCAATAGCCGAAACACCCCCTGCCCGCAACGCAACAATCGGCCACGCCGCATTGGCTGCCGCTGGCGGGCGCGACGATGGGCTACAGTACCTGCAAATGCTGGCGGCACGGTCAAGACCCGCAGGCGCCGATACCAACGACAACGAACAAGCCACCGTGATGCGTTGCCAGCGCCCTATCGGCAACTTTCCTGAACGAAATAACAAAGCGGCTGTCGGAAAGAAGACCCCTCGCCCGTCCTTGCTGAGACAGCGGTCTTTCCAAGGCTCTTTCAGCCATGATGACGCGCAACAAGGAGTTCCCCATGCAGATGCAATCGGTCACCCCGGCGCGTCTCGTCACCACTGGCCTTGCCTTCGGGGAATCGCCCCGCTGGCATGGCGGACGCCTGTGGGTCTGCAACTGGGGCACCAGCGAGATCATCGCGACCGATGCGCATGGCAACCGCGAAATCATGCTCATAGTGCCTGCCGTCCTGCCCTATTCCATCGACTGGCTGCAGGACGGTCGTCTGCTGGTCGTTTCAGGCCGTGAAGGCTTGCTGCTGCGACAGGAAGTTGATGGCAAGCTCGTCACCCATGCCGATCTGCGCGGCCTGTCGAAAAGCCCTTGGAACGAGATCGTCGTCGACGGGCGCGGCAACATCTATGTCAATGGCGGCGGGCCGGCGCCGGCTGCCGGTGAGTATTTCGGCCCGGGCACCGTCGTGCTGATCACGGCGGACGGCGCGGTCCGGCAAGTGGCTGACGACATCGCCTTCGCCAACGGCATGGCGGTGACCCCGGACAACAAGACGCTGATCCTTGCCGAATCCCATGGCAATCGGCTGACCGCCTTCGATATCGCCGCCGACGGCAGCCTGTCCAACCGGCGCGCCTGGGCCGACCTCGACGGCTATCCCGACGGCATCTGCCTCGATGCAGAAGGCGCGGTCTGGTATGCGGATGTTCCCAACAAGCACTGCGTACGGGTGCGTGAAGGCGGCGAGGTGCTGCAGACCGTCACCGTCGATCGCGGCTGCTTCGCGTGCATGCTGGGCGGCGCGGACAGGAGGACGCTGTTCATCGTCGCCGCCGAGTGGCGCGGCTTCGAACACATGGTCGGCGACGCCCGCACCGGCCAGGTGCTCAGCGTGGATGCGCCGGCACCCGGCGTCGGCTGGCCTTAAGCCTGGAGCAGTTCGTCGCTCTATGCCTCGGGAATCCGCTGATAGTTGGCGATGTCGGCCCGTACCCCGAGGCGCGCGATCGTCTCCTGCGGATTGAAGGCGATGCGCTCATGCGCGGCCTTGACGATCGGAACGACCTTGTCGACGGCCGCCTGGCTTTCCCATTCGACGATCGTCACCAGGTTGAATTCGCCCGGCCCCGAAAATTGCTCGAGCAGGAAATCCTGCACGAAACCCTGCTGCTGGCGCAGCAATTCATGCGTCGTCTTGACCTTGACGAGGATCTCCTCGCGGGCGGCGGCCGGGACGACGAACTTGTCCACCCTGAACACGCTGCCGCCGTTAACGTTCTGATTTATGTCGTTCATTTCGATTGTTCCGTTCCTGGATGATGGCGTTTTCGGGCTCCAGGAACGGCGTACAATCTCAACTTAAGTTGAGGTCAAGCGAATTTTTTCCTTCTCCCACAAGGGGAGAAGGAAAGCGGCGTCAATTTACCTCCGACGTCCGCCGGCGAACGATGACACCGAGCTCGTCGCCCTCGCGGGCAAGGCGCAAGCGCTCCTCGGCTTCGGTCGCCTCGCGCTGGCGGTCCCACATCGAGGCATAGAGGCCGTGCTTGCGCATCAGCTCGACATGGGTGCCGCGTTCGGCGATCTGGCCGTCCTTGAGCACGATGATCTCATCGGCCGAAATCACCGTCGACAGACGGTGGGCAATCACAATGGTGGTGCGGCCTTTGCTGACGAGATCGAGCGCGGCCTGGATCTCCTGCTCGGTGTGGCTGTCCAGCGCCGAAGTCGCTTCGTCGAGCATCAGGATCGGCGGCGCTTTCAGGATGGTGCGGGCAATCGCCACGCGCTGCTTTTCGCCGCCGGAAAGCTTCAGCCCGCGTTCGCCGACCATCGACTTGTAGCCGTCCGGCAGCTTTTCGATGAACGGCCCGATCTGGGCGAGTTCGGCAGCCTTGCGGACTTCCTCCTCGCTCGCGCCGACGCGGCCGTAGCGGATGTTGTAGGCGATGGTGTCGTTGAACAGCACCGTGTCCTGCGGCACCATGCCGAGCATGGAGCGCAGGCTGTCCTGGGTGACATCCCGGATATCCTGGCCGTCGATCAGCACCTGGCCGGCCTGCACGTCGTAGAAGCGGAACAGCAGCCGCGAGATGGTCGACTTGCCGGCGCCCGACGGCCCGACAATGGCGACCGTCTTGCCGGCCGGCACCTCGAAGGAAACACCCTTCAGGATCTTGCGGTTCGGATCATAGGAGAAATGCACGTCGCGGAACTCGACCTTGCCCGCGCTGACGCTGAGCGGCTTGGCGTCCGGTCTGTCGACAATCTCCTGCGGCACGTCGAGCAGATCGAACATATGCTCGATATCGGTCAACCCCTGCCGGATTTCGCGGTAGATGAAGCCGATGAAGTTGAGCGGCACGGAAAGCTGCACCAGCATGGCGTTGATGAAGACGAAATCGCCGACGGTCTGGGTGTGGGCCTGCACTTCCAGCGCCGACATGCACATGACGACAACCGTGCCGAGGCCGAAGATGACGCCCTGGCCAAAATTCAGCCAACCGAGCGAGGTCCAGGTCTTGGTGGCGGCGATCTCGTAGCGCGCCATCGAACGGTCGAAGCGGTCGGCCTCCATGCGCTCATTGGTGAAGTACTTGACCGTCTCGAAATTGAGCAGCGAGTCGATCGCCTTGGTGTTGGCGTCGGTGTCGCTGTCGTTCATGTCGCGGCGGATCGAAATGCGCCAGTCGCTGGCCTTGACCGTGAACCAGACATAGACCCAGACGGTGATTGCCACTACGGCCACATATTTCCAGCCATAGGTGAAACCGAATATGCCGGCGGTCAGCGCGAATTCGAGAATGGTCGGCGCGGTGTTGAGCATGATGAAGCGCACGATCGTCTCGATACCCTTGGTGCCGCGCTCGATAATACGCGACAGGCCGCCGGTGCGGCGCTCCAGATGGAAGCGCAGCGACAGCTGGTGCATGTGAACGAAGGTGCGGAACGCAAGCTGGCGCACCGCATGCTGGCCGACGCGGGCAAACAGCGCGTCGCGCAACTGGTTGAAGCCGAGTTGAACCAGCCTCAGCACATTGTAGGCGACGACCAGCATCACCGGGGCGAGCATGAAAGACGGCAGCGGCGGCGGCGTCTTGAAGCCGCCCGCCAGCGCATCGGTTGCCCATTTGAAGAAATAGGGACCGGCGACCAGCGTTAACTTGGCAACGACCAGCAGCAGCGTCGCCCAGGTGACGCGTGCCCTGAGATCGGCGCGGTCGGCTGGCCACATATAGGGCCACAAATTGCGCAATGTCGTGAGCGTTGAGGTGTCGGCGGAGACGGTTTTTTCGGCCACTTTTCTTGCCTTTTGGGTGAGAGGATCAGCGGCCGGAGCAGCAGGAATTGACGAGGGCGTTCAGCGATGCCGATACATCGGCAAGGGCTGCGCGATCAACGGCATAGCGCGAGCGCTGGCGGTCGGGCTCGAAGCGAACCAGACCGGCCTCGACCAGTATTTTCAGATGCTGGGAGACGGTGGACTGCGCCAGATCGAAACGGTCGACGACCTCGCGGCAGCAGCAGGAATTGCTGGCCGAAAGGTGTTTCAATATCTCAATGCGGGCGGGATGCGACAACGCCGCAAATCGCGCCGCGATAGCGCCACTGTCTGAGATGCAGCTGGGTATAGCACTCGTCGCGCGGTCTGGTTCAAGGGCGGATTCTGTCATCGTTCATCGGCGATAGACGATGAACGGCACCGCCGCAAGCTACTCTTCCGGGCAGATCGGACGGCGGCTAATGCTCCGACAGGGATTTCTCGATCCCTGGAATGGCGGCAATCTGCTCAGCCAGAAACTCGACCAGCAAGCGGACCCTTGCGACGCCCGCGCGCTCCGGGACGATCAACATGTTCAGCGGGACGGACGGCAGCGAATAATCCGCAAGGATCGTCTCGAGCAAGCCCGCAGCCAGGAGATCGTCCACCAGCCATCGATGCGCCGGCGCGATCCCGCGAGCGGCGATCATGGCCTGCCGCGCGGCAAGTCCATGATCGATACGCAGTCGCCCGGCGAAAGGCACCGTGTGGCGTTGGCCGTCGGCGCCCTGCAAAGCAAGCGTTTCGCTGCCCGCCACGTTCGACATCCGGATGCCCTCATGCCGGGACAGATCTGAAGGGTCGGCCGGTCTTCCCCGCGCCGCAAGATAGTCCGGAGACGCCACGAGCAGGCGCCGCGACTGGCCGAGAGCCCGCAGCTTCAACGAGCTGTCCGTGAGCGGGCCCAGCCGAAGTGCGATATCGACACCCTCACGGACGAGGTCCACCCGCTCATCCGTGAGGCTGAGGTCAACCCCTATGTCGGGATGACGGTCCTGAAAAGCGAAGATCAGGCGGCTGACGTGCAAGACGCCAAAGGCCGCCGTGCAGCTTATCCGGATCGTGCCGGCGGGCGCGCCGCGCGTGCCCCGGGCCTCATCGCTGGCCTGTTCGACGAGGCGCAGGATCTGAACGCTATTGGCATAATAGCGGCTGCCTTCGGCGGTCATCGTGACCCGCCGGGTCGTCCTGCTGAGCAAAGGCACGCCGACAGCTTCTTCCAGTTCCCGCACATGCCGCGTGATCGTTGACTGCCCGACACCAAATTCCCGCGCGACGGCCGACAGGCTGCCACGCTCGGCCACGCGAACGAAGCTGCGCATGCGCTCGAATGTAATGTCGGACTTATCCATTATTCGGCACAATATTATGCATTACCTGCATATAGTGGATCGTATCGTCGTTGACTACGTTTGCGTCAGTTTCCTCAATACCGGATCTGACCCATGAAAGTTCTGCTTGTCTTCGCCCACCCTGAATCACGCTCGCTGAGCGGCGCGCTTCGTGACGTCGCCATAAGGGAACTCGAGGCTCAAGGGCATGAGGTGCGCGTATCGGACCTGTACGCCGATGGCTGGAAATCCGAAATCGATCGCGCCGACTTCCCTTCGCTGGAACCCGATGCGCGGCTCATCCCGGTCGCGGCTTCCAAGAAGGGTTTCGAGGCCAATACGCTAACCGCAGATGTAAAGGCCGAGATCGAGAAGCTGCTGTGGGCCGACACCTTGATCCTGCAGTTCCCGCTTTGGTGGTTCGCCATGCCGGCAATCCTCAAGGGCTGGGTCGACCGTGTGTTCGCCTACGGATTCGCCTATGGCGTTGGTGAGCACAGCGATCGGCGCTGGGGCGATCGCTATGGCGAGGGCACCCTTGTCGGGAAACGCGCTATGTTGATCGTGACCGCCGGGGGTTGGGAGGAGCACTACACGCCGCGCGGGATCAACGGACCCATCGACGACCTGCTGTTTCCGATCAATCACGGGATCCTTTATTACCCCGGATACGACGTGCTTCCGCCGTTCGTGGTCTACAAGGTCGATCGTCTCGACGAGACCGGCTTCGAGCCCGTGGCTGAACGGCTGCGTGACAGGATGAGGACGCTTGCGACGACGGCGCCCATTCCATACCGTCGGCAAAATGGCGGAGATTATCTCATTCCGAGCATGAATCTCCGCCCTGAGCTGGGCGATCCCGGGGCAAACGGTTTCGCGCTTCACTCCAACCAAGCAGGCGATGCCAGCTGATCGATGTAGGCTCCTACTGCTTCTTAGTCGGCGCCGTCGTGGCCTGCTCGCCCATTGCCTTGAGGTCGGCGGCTTCGCCTTCCTTGGACTTTTCCGGGACCTTGAACACTTGGCCGGGCCAGATGTGGTCGGGATCCCTGATCTGGTCCTGGTTGGCGAGGTAGATGGTGGAATATCGCACGCCGTGGCCGTAGACGCGCCGCGAAATCCGCCACAGCGTGTCGTTGCGGCGGATAATCACGGCGCCGTCGGCATGTTCGAGCTTGGGCGCCACGGCTTCCGGCACGTCGCTTGGCGGCGTGGGGGCAACGACAACGGCCGGAGCCTCCGCAGCGGGCGCAGCCGGTGCGGCAGGAGCCGGAGCGGCGGGTGCTTCGGCGGCTGCCGGTGCGGCCGGCTTGGCATCCGCCGGCTTGGTCCCGGCAGGCGCCACCGCGGCAACCGCTTCGCCCGGCTCGCGCTCGAACGGCACGGCGGCGCGGGCCACGACCTTCACGCCGTCGGCATCGAGGCCGTCGACATGGATGGTGTAGCTGCCGACTGGAATGTCGCGCGTCGCTTCGATGAGGAAATGACCGTCCGGCGATGTCAGCGCGTCACCGAGCAGGATGTCGTTGGCATAGGCGCGCACCTTGCGGCCCGGATCGGCGAGACCGGCGACAAAGATCTTGTTGCCGTCGATCTCGACCGCCTCGACGACGATCTTGGGTTCGGCCACGGCGGCGGGCGGCGTTGCCGGTGCGGCGGGGGCCGGAGCAGCCGTTGCGGGCGCTTCAGCGGCCGGAGCTGGCCCCGGTGCAGCCGGAGCGGCAGCCTGGTCGCCGGTGGCGGGTGCTGCCAGTTTGGTCTCGGGCGCGGGAACCGTCAGCAGTTCGGCCGGCTTACCGGGCTCCTCGACCATGGCCAGCACCTGGCCGGCGGCGTTCTTGGGAACCGAAACGACAGCGGTCTGCACCGAGACGGTCACGACCGTGCCGACGGTCGAATGCAGGGTAATCGTATAGTCGCCAGGCTTCAGCGGATCGTCGAGCACGATGACAAAGGCGCCATCGGCACCCGCCACCGTCGAACCGAGCACCGCCGTGCCGCTCAGGATCTCGACCTTTGAATTGGGCGCTGCATTGCCGGCAATGACGATCGAGCCATTGCTCTCGACGCGCACGACATCGAAAGTCGGCGCGGTCGGGCCGGCAGCTGCGGGTGCGGCCGGTGCAGGCGCTGCCGGAGCTGTAGCCTCTGTCGCGGACGCGGCTGGAGCAGTCGCCTGCGGCGCCGCGGCGGGGGCGGCCGGCACCGCCGGCGCTGGCAGTCGCCCTTCCGTGCCGGGATCAGCCGGTTTCGGCGCCTCGGGCGGCGTCAAGGCCGCGACCTTCGCCGGCGGCGTTGGATGAAGATACGGGTCGAGTGCGCCCGATACATAGGCAGTTCCCGCGGCCGCGACGGTCCCACCCGCCGCGAACAGGAACGCCTTCAGTGGATTAATTGCCATATTTCCCTACCCCTTAGCCACCTAATGCCGGTCTAGCGTGTTTTGCCAATGCCGACAAGAAAAACGGGCACTCAAGAAAAAGCCCGGCTTGTCAACCCTTAGGGCTTGACCACGCTTTCAGACCCAATCACCAATCATCCGCATGAACACGATTCGATCCGTCTGCGTTTATTGCGGCTCGTCTCCGGGCCGCAATGAAATCTATGCGAAGGCCGGGCACCTGCTTGGACGCTCGATTGCCAAAGCGGGCCTGCGGCTGGTCTATGGCGGCGGCACCAAAGGCATTATGGGCGCCGTCGCAGAAGGCGCGCTCAAGGCCGGCGGCAAGGTGACCGGCATCATTCCCCGCTTCCTGATCAACAGGGAAGCAACCGAAACCGCGCTCGACCGGCTCGACGAGTTGCTGATCACCGACAACATGCACGAGCGCAAGCACAAGATGTTCGAGAAATCCGACGCCTTTGTGGCGCTGCCTGGCGGCATCGGCACAGTCGAGGAAATCGTCGAGATCATGACCTGGGCGCAACTCGGCCATCACCGCAAGCCGATCGTCTTCGCCAATATCAACGGATTCTGGGATCCGATGACGGCGTTGCTTGATCATATGACGGCGGAGGGCTTCATCCACACCGCGCAGCGGGTCAAGCCGCTGGTCGTCAACGATCCGGAGGCCATCGTCGCCGCCATCATGGTGGCAGGCTCTTCCGTCGACGCCCCGACCGAGGGCGTGCAGTCGGTGATCGACAAGATGTAGGGAATAGGAAGTGGGGAATAGGGCTTGCCTACTGCCTACTGCCTACTGCCTTCCGCAAATCCCCAATCACCGCGCGCTCATCCTGCCGGCGCCAGGCGAGATAAATCGCCACGCTGCGCTTGAACCAGGGAAGGTCGCGGAAGACTATTCCCGGCGGCGCGGCGCTTCGCAGGCTTTGCTGCACCGTCGCCAGGCCCAATCCGGCGCTGACCAGGCCAAGCGAGGTCAACGGATCGGCGGTCTCATAGGCGATGTCGGGCACGAAGCCGGCCTCGATGCAAGCGGCCAGGAACTGGCCGCGGTTGGTGTCGGCGGGCTGGCGCACCACGGTGACCCACGGGCGCCCGTCGAGGTGATGCGGGCCGATGTCGGCGACAGCCGTAAGCGCATCGCCCTCGGGTATCGCCAGCACCAATGGCTCGCGGCGGACCAGCATCGAGGCAATTTCAGGATAGTCGGCCGGCGGCGGTGAATAGACCAGGCCGAGATCGAGCGTGCGCAGGTGCAGCCCTTCCAGTTGTGCGGCGGAGCGGAGGCTCATCAGGCTGAGATGCAATTGCGGCCGCTCGCGGCGAAATTGCCCGAGCATGCCGGCGACCAACCCAGCATGCACGGCGCCCTCGACATAGCCGATGGCGAGACGGCCGACCGCGCCGCTGGCGAGGCTGCGGCCGAACTCCTCCACGCGCCGCGCATTGGCAATCAGTGCGCGGGCCTCGGTGAGAAAGGCGCGGCCCTCGGCATTGAGATGAACCCGCTGCCTTGCCCTCTCGAACAGGGCGACGCCCAGCTGCTCCTCGAGCTGCATGATCTGCCGGCTGAGCGGCGATTGCGAAATGTGCAGGATTTCGGCGGCGCGACCGACATTGCCGGTTTCGGCGACCGTGATGAAGTAGCGGAGCTGGCGCAGGTCGAACATCTTTTCCCTGGCGATCAAGTCCTTACAGGTCTGAACTCTATCCTAATCAGTCTTGGACAGTCTGACCAGTCTCAGGGATATTCGGTCATCCCAACCAAAGGAGACCGACATGCAGTTCTTTGCCCTTCTCACCCGCAACACCGCAAAGTTCGCCGACGCCGACTTTGCACCGCTTCTGCCAGGCGAGGCCGAACAGCGCCGCACGCTCTACGCCGAAGGTGCGGTGCGCCAGGTCTGGAACCGTGGCGACATCCCCGGCAGCGGCATGATGTTCGAGGCGGCCGACGACGCCGAAGTGCGCGGCCACCTCGCCACCTTGCCGCTGATCAAGGCCGGCATGATGGAGATCGCGGCCATCGTGCCGCTGAACCCCTATCCCGGATTTGGGCCGAAGCACTGAGTTGCCCCGATCGCGACGCGGTGGCGGTGAAGGCGCCGTCACCGCGCTCCCTGCTCGACACACTGTGATCAGCTGTCAAGAAACTGTCACACGAAACCGGCTTCTCGCATGCTAAGACCTTGGAGTTGAGCCGCTTGCGCGGTTCGTTGCTTGGACCATCTGGAGAAGCGACAAGTGAACATCGCCCTCCCCGCCGAAGGCACCGACCTTTCGCCCTATTTGCCCGATGAACACGGGCTGTTCTTCATCTACCATTTCACCGCTGAGGGCGTGCGCACCAAGGATCCCGCGCAAGCCCATTGGACCTGGCGCAGCTACCAGATCACCGACCTCCACGCTCGCCAGGAGATAGGCGCCGAGCAGGCCCTGCCGGCCCCGGCACGCGACGCATTCCTCGCCCCCAGCCATGGCTGCCACATCGATTATGAGGATGGCTGGCTCTATGGCGATCTGCCGGACCTCAAGCACGACTTCTCGGAGGCGCGTGGGCTCGTCCATTTCCGCTTCGCTTTCAACGACACGATGCTGATCGGCGCCCGCAAGCAGCCGCTGGAGTCCGTCGACGCCATCCGCAAGGCGGTGGAGAATGGATCGCGGAAATTCCGCTCGCCGTCGGACCTGATCGAGGCGGTCATGGGCCAGTCGCTCGACGGCATGTCGAGTGAGCTCGGCAAGCTCGGCGATGCGCTCGACGGCATAGAGGACCGCGTCGTGCGCGATGCATGGCACAATGAACGCCAGGCGCTGGTCGAGGCGCGCCGGCAACTGGTGGTGATCCACCGGCAGATGGCGACACTCACCAACCTGTTCCGGCATCTCGACCATTCGCATCGCGACGAGCTACCCGATCTGATCAACGATATGGCGGCCAGGCTCTCGCACCGGGCACTCACCCTCTATAATGACGGCGAGCAGTTGCAGGCACGCACAAGGTTGTTGCAGGACGAGCTGATGGCGAAACTGACCATGCAGTCGAACCAGCTTCTCTACATTCTCTCGGTCATGACGGCGGTGCTGTTGCCGATGACCATCATCTCGGGCCTGTTCGGCATGAATGTCGGCGGTTTGCCCCTGGTCGACACGCCGATGGGTTTCTGGGTAGTGACGGCGGTTTCGCTGCTGATCGCCGGCGTGACGTACCTGTTCGTCAGGCGGCTCGGACAGATGTAGCCGCCGCCCGTCGCGCCGTGACCAGCATCGACCAGGAATACATCGCCAGCGCCGTCCAGATCAGGACAAAGGCAATGGCTTGTGCCGTGCCGAACGGCTCGTCAAAGATCAGAACCGCGATCAGGAACACCATGGTCGGCGCGATGTATTGCATGATGCCGATGGTCGAGAGGCGCAAAAGCTTGGCGCCGAACGCAAACAAAAGCAGCGGCACCGACGTGACCGGACCGCAGCCGATCAGCAACGCCGTGTCGGTGCCGGTGCTGGATACGATGTGGTCCTGTCCGGTCGCGATCAGGTAGACGATACAGCCAAGAGCCGGCACGGACAGCAAAAGCACTTCCAGCAGAAAGCCCTGGCTTGGGCCGATCGGCAGTGTCTTGCGGAAAAAGCCGTAGGCGGCGAAGGAAAACGCCAGCGCCAGCGACACCCAGGGCAGCTTGCCGCCCTCGATTGTCAGCACCGTGACGGCGACCGTCGCCAGCACCACCGCCGCGATCTGCAAACGGTCGAGTCGCTCGCCAAGCAGCAGCGCACCAACGACGACGCTGACCAGCGGGTTGATGTAATAGCCAAGCGCGGTCTCGACGGTGCGGTCGACGGCGATCGCCCAGACATAGATGCCCCAGTTGACCGAAATCAGCGCCGCCGTCAGCGCCGCCATGGCGATGGTGCGGGGGGAGCGAATGGCCGCCTTGAAGTCCGCCGTGCGGCCGGCCCAGACCAGGACCGCCGCGGCGATCGGCACCGACCAGACGATGCGGTGGGCGATCACCTCGGCAAGTGGCAGATGCGCCACCGCCTTCATGTAGAAAGGCAGCAACCCCCACAAGAGATAGGCGCCCAGCGCCAGCAGGAAGCCGCGACGGCCTTTTGACTCTGCGTCCAGGGTAATTGCTTCAGTGACCATGGCCCAACGCTATGGCCCAGTAACCTTGGCAAGACCATCACAAAGTTCTGATGGATCAATGGACTTTCGCTTATGGTTCAACCTTATTCGGCGGCAACAAGCCCGGCCATCTCACGGTTCTTCATCAGCTTGTAGATGATCGAATCCATCAGCGCCTGGAACGAGGCGTCGATGATGTTTTCGGAAACCCCGACCGTCCACCAGCGCGCACCGGTACCGTCATGCGATTCGATCAGAACGCGGGTGATGGCCTCGGTGCCGCCATTGAGGATACGCACCTTGAAGTCGGCGAGTTCGAGGTCGACGATCTCGCTCTGATATTTGCCGAGATCCTTGCGCAGCGCGATGTCGAGCGCGTTGACCGGACCATGGCCTTCCGCCACCGACATCTTCTCCTCGCCGTCGACCTCGACCTTCACGATGGCCTCGGAGACGGTCTTCAGATTGCCGTTGGCGTCGAAGCGGCGCTCGACCATGCAGCGGAATGAGGTGACATTGAAGAATTCCGGCAGGCCATGCAGCATCTTGCGCGCCAGGAGCTCGAAGGATGCGTCGGCGCCCTCATAGGCATAGCCTTCGGCCTCGCGCTCCTTGACGACTGATATCAGCGCGTCGAGCCGGTGATCGTCCCTGGGCACCTCGATGCCGCGCCGCTTCAGCTCGGCGAGGAAATTGGCCTTGCCGCCCTGGTCGGAGACCATGACGCGGCGGCGGTTGCCGACGGATTCCGGCGGCACATGCTCATAGGTCGCCGGTTCTTTGGCCAGGGCGGAGGCATGGATGCCGGCCTTAGTGGCAAAAGCCGAGGCGCCGACATAGGGCGCCTGCGCTTCCGGCGCGCGGTTCAGCAATTCATCGAATGCGCGCGACAGGCGCGAAATGCCGGTCAGCGCTTCGGCCGAAATGCCTGATACAAAGCGATCCGCGAATGCCGGCTTCAGCGCCAGTGTCGGCACGATCGAGATCAGATTGGCGTTGCCGCAGCGCTCGCCTATGCCGTTCAGAGTGCCCTGGATCTGGCGCACGCCGGCCTCGACCGCGGCCAGCGAATTGGCGACCGCCTGGCCGGTGTCGTCATGGGCATGGATGCCGAGATGATCTCCCGGTATGCTCGAGGCGATGACCTTGGCGACGATGGTACGCACTTCCGAGGGCTGCGTGCCGCCATTGGTGTCGCACAACACCACCCAGCGTGCGCCGGCGTCGTATGCCGTCTTGGCGCAGGCCAAGGCATAGTCCGGATTGGCCTTGAAGCCATCGAAGAAATGCTCGCAATCGACCATCGCCTCCTTGCCCGAAGCGACAGCGGTTTCCACCGAAGTCTTGATCGACTCCAGATTCTCCTCGTTGGTGCAGCCGAGCGCGACGCGGACATGATAATCCCAGCTCTTGGCGACGAAGCAGATGGCGTCGGATTTCGACTGCACAAGCGCCGCAAGGCCGGGGTCGTTGGATGCCGACACCCCTGCCCGCTTGGTCATTCCGAAAGCAACGAATTTGGCGCTTGCCGTGCGTTTCTGCTGGAAGAAGGCCGTGTCGGTCGGATTGGC
The DNA here is from genome assembly GCF_000009625.1 of Mesorhizobium japonicum MAFF 303099. Classification (NCBI taxonomy): domain Bacteria; kingdom Pseudomonadati; phylum Pseudomonadota; class Alphaproteobacteria; order Hyphomicrobiales; family Phyllobacteriaceae; genus Mesorhizobium; species Mesorhizobium japonicum. Next base: position 6,457,018 of record NC_002678.2, on the reverse strand, counting down.
GCCGGGATAGCCGCCCTCGACATAGTCCATGCCGAATTCGTCGAGCAGTTTTGCAATTGCGATCTTGTCCTCGACGGAAAAGTCGATGCCCGGCGTCTGCTGGCCATCGCGCAATGTGGTGTCGAAGAGATAGAGGCGCTCGCGGGTCATGGTCATTTGCCTGCAAATTTGTCCGTCGCGCGGATCAGCCGGTCGAGGATGCCGGGCTCCGAATAGGCATGGCCGGCGCCCTCGATCAGATGGAAATCGGCCTTCGGCCAGGCCTTGTGCAGCGCCCAGGCGTAACGTGCCGGACACGGCATGTCGTAGCGGCCATGGACGATGGTGCCGGGGATATCCTTGAGCTTCCAGGCATCGCGCAGCAGCTGCCCTTCGTCGAGCCAGCCGGCATGGACGAAATAATGATTCTCGATGCGGGCGAAGGCGACGGCATAGTCGTCCTCGCCAAACTTGCCGCTGGTTTCCGGCTCGGGCAGCAGCGTGATGGTTTCGCCTTCCCACAGGCTCCACGCGCGGGCCGCTTCCAGCTGCGCCTTGCGGTCCGAGCCGACCAGCCGCTTGCGGTAGGCGGCCATCATGTCACCGCGCTCGGTCTCGGGGATCGGCGCCAGGAAACGCTCCCACTTGTCGGGAAACATCTCGGAGACGCCGAACTGATAATACCATTCGAGCTCGGCGCGGGTCAGCGTATAGATGCCGCGTACCACCAGTTCGCTGACGCGATCGGGATGCGTCTCGGCATAGGCGAGCGCCAGCGTCGAGCCCCAGGAGCCGCCGAACACCAGCCATGTATCGAAGCCGGCCATTTCGCGCAGCCGCTCTATGTCGGCGACGAGATGCCAGGTGGTGTTGGCCTCCAGCGAGGCGTTCGGCGTCGACTTTCCGCAACCGCGCTGGTCGAACAGGATGACATCGTAGAGCTTTGGGTCGAACAGCCGCCGGTGTTTTGGCGAGATGGTGCCGCCCGGCCCGCCATGCAGGAACACGGCCGGCTTGGCACCCTTGGTGCCGGAACGTTCCCAATAGACCTGATGGCCGTCGCCGACGTCGAGCATGCCGGACTCGACCGCCTCGATCTCGGGATAGAGGCTACGCAATTGGCTGCTCATAGCTGCAAACCCTTGGTCGGCCAGTCCGCTGTTTCATGGTCTGGGTGCTGGAAGGAAATGATCTGTTCCTGCCGGGCATAGTAGTCGGGGTCCTGATGGATGGGCTGATCGAAGATCGTCTCCACCCAGGGCAGCCGCGCGGCGTAGTTGACCTGGATTTGCGGGGCGAGATCGGAACGGTCGTCAAAGGCGCCGATGGCGATCTCCAATCCGCCGGGCTGCCGGTAGGTCAGCGGTGTCCCGCAACGGGCGCAGAAGCCGCGATCGATGTTGACCGACGACTGGAAATAGCTCGGTTCTTCATGGGTCCATTCGACGCCATCCTTGGGCACGATGACCAGCGCACCGAAGAACGAGCCGAACTGCTTCTGGCACATGCGGCAATGGCAGATCGACGGACGGCCGAGCGCCCCCTTGATGCGAAAGCGCACCGCGCCGCACTGGCAGCCGCCGGTTCGTATTGTTTCGGTCATGATCTTTCCTTCGGCGGCCATTGTTCGGTGTCGTGGTCCGGATGCTGGTAGGAGACGAGATCGGCAAGATAGGGGGCCGACGATATGTCGGCCATCGTCTCCTCGCCCGGCAATTGCGGGATCGTGTCGACATAGGGCAATTTTGCCTCGGTACCCCACTGGATCAGCGGTACGATCTCCGCCGGATTGTCGAACGCACCGATGGCGAGACCGACACCATCCGGCGCGGTGAAGGTCAGCGGCGTGCCGCAATCGGCGCAAAAGCCGCGGTCGACATGGCTGGAAGAGCGGAAGTATTTCGGCTCGCCGCGCGTCCAGTCGAGCCTGGCGCCGCGCACCGATACCAGCGGCGCGTAGAACGAGCCGAACGCCTTCTGGCACATGCGGCAATGGCAGATCGAAGCGTCGCCAAGCGCACCCTCGACACGAAAGCGCACCGCGCCGCATTGGCAGCCGCCGGTGTAGGTCGGCCGGTTGTCGAGGCTCATCGCTGGTCACTCCGAGGCATGGCAGACGGCCTCGACATTGTTGCCGTCGGGGTCGAAGACGAAGGCGGCGTAATAGTTGGCGTGATAGTGCGGGCGCAGGCCCGGCCCGCCATTGTCCTTGCCGCCGGCGGCAAATGCCGCGGCATAGAAGGCATCGACCTCGGCGCGGCTGCGCGCGGTGAAGGCGACGTGCTGGCGATCTCTCGGCTTGTCCTTGGCCGAACTCAGCCAGAACACCGGCCGGTCACGGCCATAACCACCGACCTTGGCGCCGCCGGTGTATTCCAGCGGCACCATGTAAAGGAGCAAGGCGCCAAGCGGAGCCATCGCCTTGTCGTAGAAAGCCTTCGAAGCATCGAAATCGGCCACGGTTATGCCGAGATGGTCGATCATCTTTTTACCTCCCAGGTGGTGATGCGTTCGCCCGTGACGGGGTCCTTGCCGTCTTTCAACTGTACACCTTGCGCCAGCAACTCGTCGCGGATGCGGTCGGCCTCGGTCCAGTTCTTTGCGGCGATGAGCGCGAGGCGATTGGCGATCGCCTTGGCAACACCATCTTCATCGATGTCGGCCGAGGCGACATCGAAGCCGAGGAACAGCAGCGACGCCTTCAGCGCAGCGGCGGCTTCGTTGCCGTCCGCGGCCTCGCCGGCCAACTGCGTCAGCACCTGGAAGGCGGCATAGGTGGCAAGATCGTCCGACAAGGCATCGATCACCTCCACCGGCAACTGCCCTGCCGCAGGCGCCAGATCCGCGGCGCGTTTCCATTTGCGCAGCGTGTTCTCGGCCTCCTCCAGCTTGCGCACGGAAAAGTCGATCGGCTCGCGGTAGTGCGTCATCAGCATCGCCAGCCGCAGCACCTCGCCGGGCCAGCTGCGGCCGCCGAAGGTCTCCGTCTCCAGCAGTTCGTGGATCGAGTAGAAATTGCCGAGGCTCTTCGACATCTTCTGCCCTTCGACCTGCAGGAAGCCGTTGTGCATCCAGACATTGGCCATGACTGATGTGCCGTGGGCGCAGCGCGACTGGGCGATCTCGTTCTCATGATGCGGGAAGATGAGATCGAGGCCGCCGCCATGGATGTCGAACACCTCGCCGAGATAGGCTGCCGACATCGCCGAGCATTCGATGTGCCAGCCCGGCCGGCCCCTGCCCCATGGGCTCTGCCAGCCCGGTTCTTCCGGCGATGACAGCTTCCACAGCACGAAATCGCCAGGGTTCTTCTTGTGCGCGTCGACGGCGACGCGGGCGCCGGCCTGCTGTTCGTCGAGATTGCGCTTCGACAATTGTCCGTAGTCCGGCATCGACGCGGTGTCGAATAGAACTTCGCCTGCCGCGGCATAGGCATGGCCGCGTTTGATCAGGCTTTGAATCAAGGTGATCATGTCGGCCTTGCCGTCGGCGCGTGGCTCGACGAATTCGGTGGCGCGCGGCTCGACCGTCGGCTCAAGGCAGCCGAGCGTGGCGACATCCCTGTGGAACTGGTCGGCGGTCTTTTCGGTCACCCGCCGGATGGCTTCGTTGAGCGACAGCTTTCCGGCCGATATCTCGCTACCGAAATCGCGCAGCGCACGCGCGTTGATCTTGTCGTCGACGTCGGTGATGTTGCGCACATAGGTGACATGCGCCTGCCCATAGAGATGGCGTAGCAGGCGGAACAGCACGTCGAAGACGATAACCGGCCTGGCATTGCCGATATGGGCGAAGTCGTAGACCGTCGGGCCGCAGACATACATGCGCACATTGAGCGCATCGATCGGAACGAAGTCCGTCTTCGCACGTGTCAGTGTGTTGTAGAGGCGCAGGCCCTGCGATGCGTCGGACATTCCATGCCTTCCCGGTTCAGAACTTCTATCTGGATGGAGCCAGGCCCGCGCCGAGGCGCAAATCAGACTCCAGCCTGCTGGCCGGGGCGTTTGTCCACTCTGGGAAAAGATGAGGCGAAAACGTCCGGACCAGCGCGAGGCTAGCCAATAATGCAAATGCCACAAATGGCGAAAGACGTTTTCATGGGCGGCTTTATCGCCTTGGTCAGTGTTGCCGTCAAGCCGCTGCTTCCAAGAAAAACGCTGTAAAGATTGGGAAACGCGTCGCCCGATCACGCGGAATCAGGCAGTGAAACATTTTATTAAACATGTCGGCACAGTCATGAAACATTCGCCGGCTAGATCACCAAACGTCACGATTTGGTCGGATTCAACGGTCAAACGCGAACACGAAAACGTTACCTGGGAAGAGAAACATGCCTCGAAGCAAGCAGGAAGCCGCCCGCGCCAAGCAACCGGCGCTGGCCAGCCACTATCGCGCCATCGGCCCGGCCGCGATCGTCGCCGCCCTTCTTCACACCGCGAAGAAAAAGAAGCCGGCGCCGAAGATCGTATCACCCCGCGCTGCCTGAAGCAGTGCCGCCGGCGCCAAAGGCGCCGGGCATGAGGCGCTCACATACGCCTCGAAAAGCGGTATCCTCTAAAACAACGTCATCTGACTGTCGTCCGCGTCGGGCTTCTGGCGCCTGGTCTTCTCGGGTTCCGGCCCGACCTCGCCCCTCTGCTGAATCTCAGGGCCGGTGTTGGCGACCTTGTTGACGAGGTCGGAGACGGGGATAGCTTCGAAGAAATCGAGTTGCGCCGGCCGCAGCAGGTCGGCGACATCGCGCGGCTCCAACGTGCGGCAATCCAGCCAGCGGGCGAAATCCCTGGGATCGATCACCACAGGCATCCGATCGTGGATATGGGCAATGTCGGTATTGGCGTTGACCGTCAGGATGGCGCCGGTGTCCATTTCCGAGCCGCCGGGCTCGGCATAGATCTCGATCAGGCCGGCAAAGGCGACCAGCCCGCCATGCCTGGGCCGGATCCAGTAGGGCTGCCCCTTCTTGCCCCCGCTCTGCCGCCATTCGTAGAAGCCAGACGCCGGCACCAGCGCGCGGCGATGGCGCATGGCGGCCTTGAACGACGCCTTTTCGATTGCGCCTTCCGAGCGCGCGTTGAACAGCAGCGGGAACTCCCTTGTGTCCTTGACCCAGGTGGGAATGAGCCCCCAGCGCACCAGCATCGGTTGCAGGTCCGGCAAATTGGAGCCCGGCGCCCGTGGTGCGCCGGCGGTCGCCATCAGCACCGGTTGCGTCGGCGCGATGTTGTAGCGCGCCGGGAAATCCTGCAGCTCGGCCAGGCCGAGAAAGGCGGCGGTCTGATCCGGCGTGGCGGTCAAGGCAAAACGTCCGCACATGATCGATTGCTCCTGCCTTCGAATGGTTCCGCCAGAAAGTGGCGATGGTACAGCCGCACCGCAACCGCTAAAGCTGTCCGGTGCTGACCGTCCACAGCGGCTGCGGCGGTCGAACGATTGGGAGCCATGAGCGATACGCGAAAGATACTGCCGGCGGTCTCGGTAGCCGTGGTGCGTGGCGACACCGTGCTCTTGGTCAAGCGGGCGCGGCAACCTTCGCAGGGTCTCTATGCCTTTCCTGGCGGCAAGGTCGAGGCCGGCGAGACGCTGGAGGATGCCGCCAAGCGTGAACTGCAGGAAGAGACCGGTTTGCGTGCCACCGGTTTTCGCCCGCTTCGGGAAATCCATATCGACGGCAGGGACGATTCCCACCCGGTCGATTACCGCCTCACGGTCTTCGGCGCTGCCTATGCAGGCGGCGAGGCCGTGGCCAGCGACGATGCCGAGACAGCTGCCTTCTACACGCTCCGTGAGATGACGGCGCTGCCGCTTGCCGGCTCGGTGTTCGCGGTGGCGGAAGATCTGCTTGGCCGACTTGCTGGTTCCCCTGAAAGCCGCTGAATCCCCCAGCCGCCGCGCCGGAAACGCCTTGCAGGCGACAAATTGTTTGGTCACATAGACTTATGAGCCGCGCTCCCTTTCTTGTCGCTTTATGCCTTGCCGCCAGTACGGCCGTGGCCGTGCGGCCGGCGTTTAGCGCCGAGTCGCCGTTCGAGCCGGGGCTGATGCGGTTGGCGGAGGTGCTGGGGTCGCTGCATTTCCTGCGCAATCTGTGCGGCGAGAAGGGCGACCAGTGGCGTGGCGAGATGGAGAAACTGCTCGATTCGGAAAATCCGGATCCCGAGCGTCGCGCCCGCTTCATTGCCAGCTTCAATCGCGGCTATCGTTCCTTCGGCGGCACCTATACGCAGTGCACCGCTTCAGCCACGGAAGCCATCAGCCGCTATATGAAGGAAGGCGAGACGCTGTCGCGCGATATCGCCTCGCGCTATGGCAACTAGGCGTCCATCAACAGATATCCGAGCCGTCGCTGGGCATGTCGGACAAATCTGGCTTGTAGCGGCCTGTGTCTTGGTGCAAACCTGATGTTGCACTTCTGCAACAACGTTAATCAAACGTTACCGCGAGAATGCGAAATTAACTCAAACTGAAGGTTTTCACCCCGCAGGCCGGCCTAATCGGCTAAGTTTGATCCGGGTTGAAACGCAGCTTCGCCAAACACAGCCGTCTGCTGTAAAAGACGATCAAAAAAATGTCGTATTTACAGATACTTACTTAGGGCTGCGTGTAAACGGAACAGATCAAGCCAGATCCGCACTGATGGATCGCAGCTTGAAAGGGTGGACATCGCTTATGGAACATGGTGTCAACGACATCGACGCGCTGGTCAGGGAAGAAAAACGCCTGACGGCAGTGGAAAGCCACAGCGAAGCCTGGGCCGAAGGCCTTTCAGCCGGCATCGAGCCCGAGATCATTGCCGAGGCGGCGCTTGAGACCGCATTCGGTGAAATGTTGCGCGCCAATGGCGAGACGTCGGCCCTTGCCCTGCTCGACCGCATGCGTGAAAAGGTGATTGCTGGCGCCTTCGAACCCGAGCGGCTGCGGCACTGAACCGACATCCGGTTCTTTGACGATCGAGTGCCGTTTGGGCATCATGCCCGGGAGCCAAGGAGATACGGGCAGTGAATTTTCCGATGTCAGGCGGGCCGAAGGGCTTGGTCCTCTACATCCGTCTCGCCACTTGCTGTGCAGCGATTGCCTTTGTGACGTGTCTGGAAAGCAGCCCGGCCTATGCGCTGAGCGAGATCCAACGCGAAGAACTTCCCTCACCTGTCACACCGTCAGCGGATGACGACGTCTCGTCGCCCGGCGGCGCGGTTCCCATGCCCGCCCCGGTCGGAACGCCGCCTTCCACCGGCCAGCAGCCGGCCGCTCCTGACGCGGCGGAGCCCGACAGTCCAGCGGATGGCGGCAGCAACAGGCCGCGTGTCGATCCCGAGGCGCCGTTGCCCGAGGTGGTCTACGACCTTAGCAAGCTGCCCGAGCCCGTGCGGCGCATGCATGATCTGATCATCGAGGCCTGCAAGAGCGGCGACATCGAAAAGCTCCGGCCCCTGATCGGCAAGGGCGACAGCATGACCCAGCTGTCGCTGGCCGACATAGATGGCGACGCCATCGCCTTCCTCAAAGGCCTGTCCGGCGACCCTGACGGCCAGGAGATCCTGGCCATCCTGGAGGAAGTGCTCAGCGCCGGCTATGTCCATGTCGACGCCGGAACAGCCCAGGAACTCTATGTCTGGCCGTATTTCTTCGCGCTGCCGCTGGACAAGCTCGACGCCAAGCAGCGTGTCGAACTGTTCAAGATCGTCACAGCCGGCGATTTCGACGACATGAAGCAGTTCGGCGCTTATATTTTCTATCGCGTCGGCATCACGCCTGCAGGGCAGTGGACATTTTTCGTCGCCGGAGACTGAGTGGGCTTACCCCTGCCCCTCGGAGCAAGGGGGCGGCGCCGCGTCCACCCGAACTTTCGGTCCAACCTCACAAGGGGAGTTTGAGGCTCTAAGCAGGCAACGCCTCGGAAAACTCCACCGCCCTGCCCTGCCCGGGCGTGACGATTTCGCCTTCCCACATGACGCGGCGGCCGCGAATGACGGTGCCGACCGGCCAGCCGGTGACTTCCTTGCCGTCATAAGGCGTCCAGCCGGCCTTGGAGCCGGCCTGCGCATTGGTGATGGTCTCGCGCCGCTTCATATCCACAACCGTGAAGTCGGCATCGTAGCCGGCGGCGATGCGGCCTTTTCTGGCCATGCCGAAAATACGCTGCGGGCCGTGGCTGGAGAGATCGACGAAACGCTGCAAGGTCAGCCGGCCGGCGTTGACGTGGTCGAGCATGATCGGCACCAGCGTCTGCACACCGGTCATGCCCGACGGTGAGGCCGGATAGGGTTTTGCCTTTTCGGCCAGCGTATGCGGCGCGTGATCGGAGCCGAGCACGTCGACGATACCTTGCGCGATGCCGTGCCAGACGCCATCGCGGTGGCGGGAGGCACGCACCGGCGGGTTCATCTGGATCAGCGTGCCGAGCCTTAGATAGTCGTCGGCGCTCAGCGTCAGATGGTGCGGCGTCGCCTCGCAGGTCGCGACGTCCTTGTGCTGTTCGAGGAACAGGATCTCCTCGGCGGTCGAGATGTGCAGGACGTGGATGCGGGCGCGAACATCGCGCGCAATGCGCACCAGCCGTTCGGTGCAACGCAAGGCGGCGATCTCGTCGCGCCAAACCGGATGCGATGACGGGTCGCCCTCGATGCGTTCGCCAAGGCGCTCGCGCAGCCGGAACTCGTCCTCCGAATGAAAGGCGGCACGGCGGCGGGTGTTCCGCAGGATCGACGCGACGCCTTCGTCGTCTTCGACCAACAGGTCGCCGGTGGACGATCCCATGAAGACCTTTATGCCCGCGGCGCCTGGCAGCCGTTCAAGCTCGCCGACATCCCTGGCGTTGTCGCGGGTACCGCCGACCCAGAACGCGAAGTCGCAATGCATGCGCCCACTGCCGCGCCGCACCTTGTCGGCCAGCGTTGCCTCGCTGGTGGTCAACGGGTTGGTGTTGGGCATCTCGAACACCGCGGTGACACCGCCAAGCACCGCCGCCCGCGAGCCCGTTTCCAAATCTTCCTTGTGCTCCAGTCCCGGCTCGCGGAAATGCACCTGGCTGTCGACGACGCCCGGCAGGATGTGCAGGCCGCGGCAGTCGATCGTCTCGTCGGCCGAGGCCTGGCGGAGATCGCCTATTGCGGCGATGCGTCCATTCTTCACGCCGATGTCACGTGCCCCCTCGCCATCATGGTTGACCACTGTGCCGCCTGTCAGGATGAGGTCGTAGGTCATGGCCATGCTCTCTTGCGGGGGGAGTGTCAGCGGCTTACGTAATGGCCAACCGTTTTGCAAGATCAGGCGTTTATCCTCCCCATGCCCTTTGCCCTGCTGAAAGACCGCGCGCTCATCTCCGTCTCCGGCCCGGATGCCGAGCATTTTCTGCAAAACATCCTGACCACCGATCTCGATACGCTTGGCGCCGGCGAAACAAAGCCTGGCGCGCTGTTGACGCCGCAAGGCAAGATCCTGTTCGACTTCCTGATCTCGCGTGCCGGCGAAAACGCCTTCCGGCTGGAATGCCGGGCCGACATTTCAGATGATTTTGTTCGCCGGCTGATGCTCTACAAACTTCGCGCCAAGGTCGAGATTGCCAAGTCGGAACAGTCGCTTGTCGCTGTTGCGTGGGGAAAAGAGTCAATCGCCTCAGAAAATGATTCAACCGCGTTTGCCGACAAGCGCTTTGCCAAGGAAAGCGTCACACGCACCTATGCCGGCATTGCGGACGCCGGCGACATCGCCGCGTGGCAGGCCTTCCGCATCGCCCACGGCATGGCGGAGAGCGGTGCCGATTATGCGCTGGGCGACGCCTTCCCGCATGACGTGCTTCTCGATGAGACCGGCGGGGTCGGCTTCAAGAAAGGCTGCTATGTCGGCCAGGAAGTGGTCTCGCGCATGCAGCATCGCGGCACCGCCAGGCGACGTGTGCTGATCGTGCAGGCCGGGCTTGCCCTGCCCGCCCCCGGCACCGAACTCACCGTCGAGGGCCGGCCGGTCGGCACGCTCGGCTCGAGCGCCGGCGACATCGGGCTTGCCATTGCCCGCATCGACAGGGTCAAGGTGGCACTGGACGCCGGCCAGCCGATCCTGGCCGGCGACGTTCCGGTGCGGCTCGCCATTCCCGCCTGGGCCAAATTCAGTTTTCCGCAGGAAACCGTCAGCGCGGAGGAAGCCTGATGGCGGCGGACCGCACCGGGGCGCCGCCGCGCGCCTGGCAGCGCATGCTGTCCGGCCGCCGGCTCGACCTGCTCGATCCCTCTCCGCTCGACATCGAGATTTCGGACATTGCCCATGGGCTCGCCCGCGTCGCCCGCTGGAACGGCCAGACCAGCGGCGAGCATGCGTTTTCAGTCGCCCAGCACTCGTTGCTGGTCGAAGCCCTGTTCAATGACCTGGTGCCTCAGGCTTCTGCCACCGACCGGCTTGCCGCGCTGCTGCATGACGCGCCTGAATATGTCATTGGCGACATGATCTCGCCGTTTAAGTCGGTGATGGGCGGCAGCTACAAGGACTGCGAATTGCGCCTGCAGCGTGCCATCCACCAGCGCTTTTCGCTGCCGGCCGAACCGGCCGCGGCGGTGCGCAGGGACATCAAGCGCGCCGACCAGATCGCAGCCTATTTCGAGGCAACGCTGCTTGCCGGCTTCTCGACCGCCGAAGCGACCGAATTCTTCGGCCGTCCGCGCGGTTTTTCAGCCGAGCGCTTCGATTTCACACCACGCTCGGTCACCTGGGCGCAGGATGCCTTCCTGAAGCGGTTTTCGGCGCTTGAGAAATCGCGGCATCCAGTTGCGACGTCGGTGGTAGGGTAGAGAACGCTAAATTAACCGGAAACGGCAACAGTGTGGTGTTCGATCACGCACCGCAGGCGCGCCTCATGCCCGTCGTGGATGTCAAGGATGGTTCGATCGTGCCGGAGCGGGCGGCCGAAGGCGTGGAGCGCCCGCGCCGCATGGAAGACGAGCTGCGCGAACAGAACGAACGCTTTTCGGCCGCTGTCGAGAACATGTCGCATGGGTTGTGCATGTTCGACGCCGACGAACGCATGATCATCTGCAACGGCAACTACATCAACATCTTCTGCCTCGACGCCAAGCTGGTACGACCGGGCATCCACTTCATCGACATCCTGCGGCACAGCGTCGACATCGGCATCGCCTCGCAAAGCGCCGACGAGCTCTATGCCGTCCGCAAACCCTATATCGACCAGGCGAAACCCTCGACCTACGAAGAGACGCTGTCGGATGGTCGCATCATCAACATCTCGCACCGCCCGCTGGCCCTGGGCGGCTGGGTTTCGATCTACGAGGACATCACCGAACAGCGGCGCGCCGAGCAGGACCTCAAGGAGCAACATCGCCGTTTCGACGCGGCACTCGCCAACATGTCGCAAGGCCTGCTGATGTACGACGCCGACGGCAAGATGATCGTGCGCAACCGGCGTTTTCTGGAGCTCTACAACGTTACCGCGGCGGACTTCCCGCTTGGAACGACGCATCGCGATGCGCTGGAAAAACTGCTGGAAATCGGCATCTATCAGCAGATCGACGTCGACAGCGAAGTCGCCAAGACCGAGGCCTGTCTGGTGGTGGCAAAAATGCACTCGGCCTATCGCTACCTAACCGACGGCAGGACGGTTCTGGTCACGCGCCAGCCGATGAGCGGCGGCGGCTGGGTGGTGACCTTCGACGACGTCACCGAACGTCGACGCACCGAAGAGCGCATGATCCATCTTGCGCATCACGACACGCTGACCGGACTGCCCAATCGCTCGATGTTCCGCGAACGGCTCGATTTGGCGCTGGAGGATGCGGCGGCACCGCCGCTGGCGATCTTCTCGCTCGATCTCGACCGCTTCAAGGCGATCAACGACACCTGGGGACATCCCGCCGGCGACTGGCTCTTGAAAAGCGTCGCCGAGAGGCTGCAGCGTTGCCTGCACAATGAGACGGACGTCGTCGCCCGCTTCGGCGGCGACGAGTTCGTCGTCATGCAGTTCAACTCGAAGGGCATCGCCGATGCCGAAAAACTGGCGAAACGCATCGTCGAGGCCATCGCAAAACAGTTTCGCGACAAGAGCCGGGATATGCATATCGGCATCAGCCTGGGCATCGCTGTTTTCCCCCAAGATGGCAGGGACGCCGATACGCTGCTGAAAAACGCCGATACGGCGCTCTATCGGGCCAAGAGCGAAGGGAGAAACCTCTATCGCTTCTTCGAGCCCGCGATGGACGCCATCGTGCAGGCTCGGCGGGCGCTCGAAGTCGACCTCGACGCGGCGCTGCCGCGCCAGGAGTTCGATCTCGATTTCCAGCCCATCATGAACATCGCCTCCGGCGAGATCATCGGCGCCGAGGCCTTGATGCGCTGGCATTCCCCTGCGCGCGGCACTGTCGCGCCGGACGCGTTCATTCCCGTCGCCGAAGAGACCGGGCTGATCGTGCCGCTCGGCGAGTGGGCGCTGAGGAAGGCCTGCGCGGCGGCGGCCAGCTGGCCTCCCGGCCTGCGCATCGCGGTCAATGTCTCGGCCGTGCAGCTCAAAAGCGGTGGGTTTGCCCGCAGCGTCATCTCGGCCTTGGCTTTTTCCGGCGTGCCGGCCGGACAGCTGGAGCTGGAAATCACCGAAACCGTGCTGATGGACGAGAGCAAAGCCGTGCTGAAGACGCTGCGGCAGCTGCGCGATCTCGGCATCCGCATCGCGCTGGATGATTTCGGCACCGGCTATTCCTCGCTCGCCTATCTCAGGCGTTTCCCGGTCGACAAGATCAAGATCGATCGCTCCTTCATCCGCGATATGGGCAATCGCGACACGGCGGCGATCGTCCGCACCATCATCGGGCTCGGCAACGAGCTTGGTATTGTCGTCACCGCCGAGGGCGTCGAGACCGAGGTGCAACTCGACATGCTGCGCGACAATGGTTGTGAAGAGGCGCAAGGCTATTTGATCGGCGTGCCGTCGAAGGCGGCGGACATCCAGCGTCTGTTGAAGGCGCGTGCGCTACACAGCCAGACCGGCTGATCCATTCGGGAGGCAGACGCCGTGCCCTCTATGGATTGATCGGCTGCCAGCTCGGTCTTGACAGGTGGGCAGCCATAAAACCCGCGACGGCTTCGACCTTCGCCGGGCGCGCGCGAGCCGACGGCGTTACGAAATACAGCGCTCCCCTCGGCAAAGTCCAGTCGGTCAGGATCGCTTGCAGGCGCCCATCGGCAAGATACTCGCTGGCAATGAATTCCGGCAGCTCGGCGATCGCGATTCCGGCCAGCACGGTCGGAACAAGGGCGTCGGAATTGGTGACCCGCAATGGTCCTGACGGGGTGACAACCTCTTCATCGCCCGCGGCATTGCTGAAATGCCAGACATCCTGTCGCGGCCGATAGGCATAGCCAAGACAGTGATGTGCGTCGAGGTCGCGTGGCGTGCTCGGCCGGCCATGCCTGGCGAGATAGGATGGTGCAGCAACGATGAACGGCGCAATACTACACAGGCGCCGGGCAACCAGCGAAGAATCCGGCAACACGGCAATCCGCAAGGCTGCGTCGAACCCCTCGCCGATCAGATCGACGACTGCATCGCTTAGATGCATGTCAATCGACACGTCGGGATAGAGCTTGAAGAAATCAGGGAGCAGCGGCGCCACCCACCTCAGCCCGAACGACATTGGAACGGCCAGACGTACAAGACCGCGCGGACTGGCCGACAGTTCGCGGGCCGCGTTCTCGGCGTCCTCCGCATCGCGGTAGAGACGGGACGCACGCTCGGCGAGCCGATGACCGAAATCCGTTAGTGCCAGACGCCGCGACGTCCGGTTGAAAAGCCGGGCGCCAAGCCGCTCCTCCAGACGGCTGACACCGCGTGACACGGTCGCCACCGACAGGCCGAGCACGCGCGCGGCGGCGGCAAAGGAACGCTCCTCCGCGACCTTGGCGAACATGGCCAAACCTTCAAAATCCGGAGCTTTCGACATCGCCAATCCTGCAATGATTGTTTGCAAGCATTGCTATTTCGAAATGATCAACCTGTCCATATGTCTCTGTCACCCACAACAGGAGTGACGAAAATGACAAACAAACTCGAAGGAAAGATCGCCGTGGTTACCGGCGGCAGCAGCGGTATCGGCCTTGGCATTGCCAAGCGCTTCGCCGCCGAAGGCGCGCACGTCTACATCACCGGGCGGCGACAGGCGGAGATCGACAAGGCTGTCGCGGCAATCGGCAAGCACGCCACCGGCATCCAGGCCGACTCGACCAGTTTCACCGATCTCGATCGGCTTACGCGCAGGTGAAAGCGCGAAGCGGCCGCATCGATGTGCTCTCGGTCAATGCCGGCGGCGGCTCCATGCTGCCGCTCGGCCAGATAACCGAGCAGCACTTTGACGAAACCTTCGACCGCAACGTCTAGGCCGTGCTGTTCACGGTGCAGAAGGCGCTCACACTGTTGGCCGACGGCGCCTCGGTAATCCTGACCGGTTCGACCGCCGGCTCAACCGGCGCCGCGGCGTTTAGCGTCTATGGCGCGTCGAAGGCGGCGCTGCGTAATTTTGCCCGCAGCTGGATAATCGACCTGAAGGAACGGCAGATCCGCGTCAACATCCTCAGCCCCGGTCCGACCCGTACGACAGGCCTCGCCGAACTTGCCGGACCCGAAGCCGAACAGCAGAAGGGTTTGCTTGATTTCCTTGCTACCCAGGTGCCGATGGGCCGGCTCGGCGACCCTGACGAGATCGGCAAGGCGGCAGTGTTCCTGGCCTCCGATGATTCCAGCTTTGTCACCGGGGCTGAGCTGTTCGTCGACGGCGGCACCGCACAGGTCTAGCCCCTCACGCCGGTCGCGTCCTCAGCGGGTGCGACCGGTTGCCGACCGCGCATCTTCATCAACGCAACGTTTCCACATATTTCTCGTGGAAGCTGACATAGCCGGGCTCGACCACCTTCAGATGCCGCTCGATCAGTGCGTGAAACTGCGGCAATTGGTGAAACGGCACGCCGGGATAGGCGTGATGCTCGGCATGGAACGGCATGTTCCAGGCGAGCTTGCGCACTACCCAGTTGGTCAGCGTGGTTCTCGTATTCTCCAGCATGTTGGCCACGAACGGGCAGCGGCCGTGTTCGGCGAGCAGATAGAGGCGCAGAAACGGCTGTCCCAACAGAGCGGGAATGATCCAGACATAGACAAGCACGGAGAGCCGAAAATAGACGGCGAGCAGAAGGACGACGGCGTAGAAGGCAATCATGGCGCACGCTTCGGCCCGCACCTTGGGCCGGCCTTTCGGCGGCACATAGCTCTCCTGGCTGCCGCCAACCGCATTGGCGTAGAGCGTCTTGAGATGGCCCCACCACAGCGGGATGCCGGAAACATGCACGAGGTACTGCCGCAGCGTTTCCGGCTTGGGAAACGCCAGCTCCGGATCGTTCTCGGGGTCCTGCGTGAAGCGGTGATGGGCGAAATGGAAATAGCGGAACCAGTCGGCCGGCAGCGCCAGCGCCAGGCTGCACACCCGCGCCACGAAATCGTTCAGCCACTGCGTGTCGAAGGCCGTGCGATGAACCGTCTCATGCAGCAGCGTGAACAGGAAGACGATCAGGATGCCTTGCGGCAGCATCAGGAGCGGCCAGAATGGTACTTTCGCGGCGATCAGCGATCCGATGATCGCAATCGCCCCCCAATGAGCGCCGAGCTGAACGAGACCCGCAGCGTTGGACTTGGCGGTCAGGCGACTGCGCTCTTCGGGAGCAAGTGACGCGATGATGTCGCGATGGTCCATCGGTTTCGATCCGGGCTGGCGACTTGATAAGGCCTATTCTAGTTGGTGAAAAAACTTTTCAAAAACGACGATTCCTGCGATTTTGATAAGTCCATCTTATCTATCTGGCGATTATGGTCACATCTCCATCGCTCAAAGGACTTCAGGCTTTCGAGGCCGCGGCGCGCGCGGGCAGCTTTGCCGCGGCGGCGGAAGAGCTTTCGGTCTCGGCGGCTGCTGTCAGCCAGCTTATCCGCACCGTCGAGGAACAGATGGGCCGCAAGCTGTTTCATCGGGTCAACCGCAAGGTTGTGCTGACCGAGGCCGGAGTGGAAATACTGCCACGGTTGACCATGGCCTTCCAGGAAATCGGCAGTGTCTCGCGCGAATTGGACGGCGATGCCTTCCGCCCGCGCCTGGTTGTATCGGTGCCGCCTTCGATGGCGATGGGCTGGCTTTCGCAGCGTCTGGCGGGCTTCGTCGCAAGCCACGGCGCCGCCGACATCTCGCTGCGCGGCGACGACGACCCGGTGCCGTTCGATCGCGAACTGATCGATATCAGGCTCTCCTATGGTCCGCACTATCGCGAGCACCCTACCGAGGACATCGCCCGGGACGCCGTCTATCCCGTCTGCGCACCGGGGCTTGCCAGCGCGATCAAGGCGGACGGCGGTCCGCTCGCCGGGCTGCCGCTGATCCACACCGACTGGGGACCGACCGGCGCCTCGTTTCCGTCCTGGCGCAACTGGTTCGAGGCTGAAGGTGTCCAGCCTGGCCGGGCAGCGCAGCGGGGCCTGTCCGCCAACTCGTCGCGCGCCGCCCTCGACCTTGCCATTTCGGGGCTCGGCGTCACACTGGCGCAAGGGGTCTATTGTGCCGAGGCGCTGGAAGACGGCAGGCTGGTCCGGCCCGCCGCCAGGGTGATCGCGCTGCGCCAGCCCTATTGCCTGACCATTCCGGAGCGCAGCGCCAGGCGCGATGTCGTGGCGGCGTTCCGCGACTGGCTGATCGAGGAATGCCGTCGCGCTGTGGGCTCGCCGGCGCTGCGTTGACCCGTCAGGCTCGCGTGGTCAGAGGTGCCCGCTCAAGGCCGCCACCATGTCCTTGCTGGTCGCCACCGGAATGATCTCGAACTCAACCAGATCGGCCCATTCGATCACCCAGCGCTGCAGCAGCGTGACGTCGTCCGTCTCCACCAGCAGGAAGCAGCGGCTCATGTCCGCGGCGATCCAGCTGTGGTGAACGACAAGCTCCTCCGGCTTCAGGCGGCCCCGATCGCGGAAACGGCGGTAGATATCCTTGCGGTCGCAGCCGGTGAAATCCTCGATCACGATGAACTGCATGTTTTCCCCCCAGTGTAATTCTTGGAAAAGCGTGAAGCGGTTTTCCGTCCGGAATTGCTTTAAAACAAAGAGATAGAGTTGAACCGTTACCGCCCCGGCCGGTCGAGGCGCTCCAGGAACCACTGCGTCAGCCGCACCCAGACCTCGTCCTTCTCGCCGGAATCCTCCCAGCCATGGTCGAGATTTGGGTTGTCGTTGACCTCGATGACGAAGACGCCGTCCTTGGTCTCCTTGAGGTCGACGCCGTAGAGGCCGTCGCCGATGCAGCGCGCCGCCTTGACCGCCGTCTCGACGACATGGGCCGGCGTCTCCTTCAGCGTGAAGGTCTTGATGCCACCTTGGTCGGGCTTGCCATTGGCCTTGTGGTTGACGATCTGCCAATGCTTCTTGGCCATCAGGTAGTGCACGGCAAACAGCGGCTGGCCGCCGAGCACGCCGACGCGCCAGTCATATTCGGTCGGGATGAATTTCTGCGCGATGAGAAGGTCGGAATCCTCCAGCCACTCGGTCGCGAGCCGTGTCAGTTCCTCTATATTCTCGCATTTCTTGACGCCGCGCGAGAAGGACGAATCCGGGATCTTCAGCACCAGCGGAAAGCCCAGCGTCTGCGCGGCCAGTTCGAAGTCGGAGGTGCCGGCGATCATCACGGTCGGCGGCACCGGCACCTTGTTGTAGGCCATCAGCTCGTTGAGATAGACCTTGTTGGTGCAGCGGATCATCGACAGCGGATCGTCGATGACGGGCATGCCTTCCTGTTGGGCGCGGCGGGCGAAACGATAGGTATGGTTGGAGATCGAGGTGGTCTCGCGGATGAACAGCGCATCGTAGTTCGCGAGCTTGGCGAGGTCCTTCCTGGTGATGGGCTCGATTTCGACGCCCATCTTTTCGGCGATCTTGGCCCAGTAGCGCAGCGAGGAGATTTCCGACGGCGGCAGTTCCTCGTGCGGATCGACCAGCGTGGCGAAGGTGTAGCGCGCCGGCGTGCGCCCCTTGGTGTCGCGCCATTCACGGTTGGTGTAGGTCTCCAGGCACTGGATGAAGCTTTTTTCCTCGTCCTCGGTCATGCGCGCCAGCGGATGGAAACCGATCTTGCGGATTGAAGCCCATTCCGCGCTGTCCTTGATGTGGACCTCGAGCGCCGGCGCCCGGAACCAGTCGAACAACAGCTTGGCGAAGCGGTCCCAGACCTTGGAGGGGCCGATGCCAAAGAAGATGCACACCTTGGCAGGAAAGACACCGCCGAGATCCTTGCGGCATTTGTTGAGTGCCAGCTCCAGTTCCGGCAGCGCATGTTCGTAGAGCTTGCGTTCGGACAGGTCGATCATCGTCTCGACCGTCGGAATGACCTTGTGGCCGCGTGAACTCGCCAGCAGCGAGGCATAGTAGCCACGGCTCTGGTAGCCGTAATTGTTCGACAGGTTGATGACCTTAGGCCGCTGGCCGCGAAACAGCGACGGATGCGCGAGATAGTCGCGATTGGTGATGATCTTGTGTGGTGTCGCCACCTGGTCGAGATCGCTCTGCCGGCCGGTAAGGATGACCCAGGTCATTGTGTGTCGCGCTTCCCTAGAGTGATGGCGGCACGCAGTCCGTCGCGGCCGAACTGCGCCATGTTCATGAAGATGCCGTAGGGCACGGGAATGTTGGCGGCATCAAGGATGGTTTCCTGCCTTTCGTCCTCGACCCAGGGATCGTGGATCAGAATATGATCGCCATCGTCGCCGATGGCCAGCACCCAATGCGGCACCTTCTTGCCGAACATCAGGAAACCGCTGATCAGCACCAGCACCAGTTTTCCCGCAGCGATCGCGGTGCGGATGTCATCGAGGGTGAACGGGCGGCAATTCACCGGGATGCCATAAAGTTCCGCGCGGCGGCGAAAGTCGACCTGGGCCAGTTCCATCACCCGGCGCTTGTCCTCGCTGCGCACCGATTGCAGGAACAGCGCGCCATAGAAGGAAACGAAGATCTCCGCCGCGAGCCCGCTTTCATATCCCGAGACAGCCAGGCCGAATGGTTCGCAGCCACCCGGCCCCGACATCATGAAGACGGTCGTCGCCTCGCGCCACAGGCGGATTTCCATCACCGGGTCGGGCACGAAGCCGCGGTCGAAATTCGCCATGGCCATCATCAGGCAGCATGGGCCGCAGGTGAACTCGCAGGTCTGCTGGTAGAACGGCACCCTGGTGGCGACCGGAAGGTCGCCGCGCAGGGTTTTCTCATAACGAAGCGCGGTCGCGCCGTCCTCGTAATAGCCAGGCTCGCGGCCAATCTTGCGGTAGCCGGCCTGCTCGTAGATGCGGATGGCCCGGCTGTTGTCCTCGCGCACTTCGAGACGCAGCATCATGCGGTCGTGCTCGAAGGCTGCCTCCTCCGCCGCGGTCAAAAGCTGGCGCCCGATGCCAAGCGCGCCGAAAAATGGGCCGACGGCTATGGAATAGAGACGCGCCACCCCACTGCCCTTGCGAAACAGCACGATTGCATAGCCGGCGACGCGGCCGTCGACTTCGGCGACCAGCGTCTCGGCGGTCTCCCGCTCGATGAACAGGCGAAAGGAGCGACGGGAAATGCGATCGCTCGAGAAAACGGCTT
Source organism: Mesorhizobium japonicum MAFF 303099 (assembly GCF_000009625.1). Lineage (NCBI taxonomy): Bacteria > Pseudomonadati > Pseudomonadota > Alphaproteobacteria > Hyphomicrobiales > Phyllobacteriaceae > Mesorhizobium > Mesorhizobium japonicum. Next base: position 6,437,391 of record NC_002678.2, on the reverse strand, counting down.
TCTCGATAGCGGCGAGATCATCGACATCAGACGCGCGGGCCGTACGGATCTCGGCAGGCATGCGACTTGAGAAAACCTCGATTGCGTTGCGGAAACGGCCCCGGTCAAAAGCGTCGCAAACACCGGCCGAAGCGCCGGTATTCATCAAGCGCTATCGCTCCTTGATTAGGGCCGAATTGTGACAGTTTCCGCGGCGGCAAGGAAGCCCGTGGGCTTTGAACAGGATCGCCATTCTGACAGGCCATTGGCTGCGAACAATTGCGGCCAACTCAGCTTGCGAGGCCTGCCAGAAGCTGGCCATAGGCATTCTTAGCCACGACCGCCAATTGCTCGCGCGGCAGCGAGCCGACGACGGCGCAGCCATAGCCCTTGTCCAGCCAGTAGACGGCCTGCGGGCCGTCCTGCGCCGAAGCATAAGTGCCCTTGGCATTCTCCACCGATTCCGCGGTGACGAAGAGGGATATGCGCTCGCCCTTGTCGTCCTCGTAGAGCAGCATCGCGGCCTTAGCTTCGCCGGCGGGCAGCAAGCGGCCGCCAACCAGTTGGAAGCCGTTCGCGGTCAGGTCCGGCGCCACCAGCTTCAGCCCGACCCGGTTGGACAGCCAGGTCTGCAAATGATCCTTGTCGCTGGCCGGCACTTCCACGGCATGCCGCTTCTCGGCAGCGTAGATAACATGGGCGGCAATCGCCTGTTCGGCGAGCCGATCCTCCGCCGGATCCTCCTGTCCGACGCCGTCCATGCCGGCAAAGTAGCCGCCAAATCCGCCCGTGGCCAAAAGCACGGCAGCTGCTGCGGCAAGCCACCAGCGCGATCGCGGCACCGCAGCCTTAACCGGCGCTTCGCCGAGCACCACCTTGCGCAAGCGCGCGGGAACAGGTTCATCCAGCACGCCGGCAAAAGCCGAGCGCAGCGCCTCCCGGTCGGCTGTGAAGCGGGCGCTCCTGGCCTTCATCTCGGGATTGGCGTCGAGCCAGGCATCATAGGCGGCGCGCTCGTCGGCAGGCAGTTCGCCGTCGAGCGCCATATGGATGTCACGTTCTGAAAAATCGCGGCGGATCATTTCTCGACGATCCTTATCGCGCGGCGACGCGCCGTGTCATCCAGCAACCCGCGCAGTTCCTCACGCCCGCGCGCGATGCGCGACATCAGCGTGCCGGCGGGAACGCCCAGCATGTTGGCGGCCTCGGCATAGGAAAAGCCCTCGATGGCGACCATGACAAGGGCCGCGCGGCGATCGGGGCTGATCGCCTGCAGCGCGTGGATGATCTCACGCGAGGCGATGCCCTCCAACTGCTCGGCCGGCTGGGCAACCGCCTCGCCTGCTTCCAGCGGCAGCATCGCCGCTTCGCCGCGACGGTTCACCTTACGCATCTGGTCGATGAACAAATGATGCATGATCGTAAACAGCCACCTCCTGGGGCTTTCTCCCGTCTGCCAGTTGTCGAGCCGCATGAGTGCGCGCTCGAGGCAGTCCTGGACGAGGTCGTCGGCAGAATCCCGGTCGCGCAACAGCGAGCGTGCGTAGCGGCGCAGTCGCGGTATTTCGCCAAGGATTGCTGCCTTCTTTTCGTCCATGACCGCTGGTTCTGAAATCGCCCTTGTTGATCCCGATTCAACGCGCCTTCCCGGCGCGGCGCAAGCGGCCAGCGCGAAGCGGTCCGCCGCCCCGGTCACCCAAGCAATGAGATAACGCTGGCGGGTGCCGGTTTATTCCCGGCTTGATTGAATTCCTGCCGTCATTGTTCGACGACCGGTATCTTCTCCTTCGCCGCGCTGGTCAAAAGCCGCTGGTAGAACAGGCCGATGCCGATCAGCACGGCGCCGAGACCGATGAAGGACATCGCCCTGAGTACGCCTTCCAGTTCCGACATGTCGAAGAGGAAGACCTTCAGCACGGCGATAGCGATCAACGCGGCCGAGGCAATGCGCAGCACCTGCGACTTCAGCCAGACGCCGGCGGTGAGCAGCGCCACGCCGATCACCAGCCAGAGCGCCGAATAGGTGTAGGTCTCCAACTGGCCAAGCCTACTCCACAGGCCGATGAACTCACCCTTGAACAGCCGCCTGACCGACAGGGTGGCATACGCAAAGGCAAGCAGCGCCGCGACCAGTGCCAGCATTGCCGAATACCATTTCGGCCGCTTGCCCCTGACATAGAGCGCCAGTCCGCCGGCGGCTACGGCCGGCAAGAGATAGGCAAGGAACAACAGGTTGAAGACCGGGATCCGGCCGGTCGATTCGTCCGTAAACAGCGGATTGAGCACCCCGAAATGCCGGACGACGATCAAGGCGACCGAAACCACGCCGGCCGCCATCGAACCATACCGAGCTTGGCGAGCGCATGTCGATGGCGACCAGGATGGCGCCGGCGCCGATGGCGATCAGCGTGTAGATCGCCTGTTCGGCGAGCGTCATCGGACCCGTGTCGATGACGCCGCCATGCATGGCGTGACGCACCAGCATGGCAACGGCAAGCAGCGCAAACAGCGCCGCGGCCGCTTCCATGGCGAGGCGCGGCCGGCCATTGGTGGTGCGGGCGAGTTGCCAGGCGGCGAAGCCGAAGGCGAGCGCCGGGACGCCATAGCCCGGCAGCAGCCAGTTGAACACCGGTGTCGTCGACAGGAACTCGGCGCCGACGATGGTCGGATCGAAGGCGACGCGGCCAAGCACGGCGATCACGGCGCCAACCGAAATCCAGCCGAGCACCGGGTACGAGCGCCAGCGCGTCGCCAGCGCCGGCACGATGGCTGCTGCACCAAGCAGAATGGTGGTCCAGCCGGAACTGAAAGCCATGTGCAGCATCAAGAGACCGGCGAGCGCCGCACCGACCAGGGCAAACGAAACTGCTATCCCGCCCTTGAGCGAAGGCTCTTCGGCGCGCGCGATCCACTCGCCGCCTCCGGCGAAAACCACGACCATCAGCGCTGCGACGGCGGCGTAGACAAAGTCGCGGTCGAGATTGCCGAAGGTGAACCAGAGTGCCAGCAGGATGACCAGTGGCACGACGGCACCCGATGCCGCCCATGAAGCGGATCGAAGCGGGGAAGATGCCGCGAATTTGCGGGCGGCCCACAGGCCCGCGCCGATGAAGACCAGGCCCAGCGCGATGCCGATGCGCAAGGTCAAGGCATTGGACGTCGCCACGGGCAAACCATCGACACCGAGAGCGCCGGCCGAAAAGTCGGACGCGATCGAGGTTGGCGGGATGATGCCAAGATAGATCATGACCGTCGCCAGTCCGGCGGCGTAAAGCAGCGGCAGCGCCAGCGGGCGATAAAGGGCGACAGCCACCATCGCCGCGAGGATCGCGGCACCCGGCAAGGCGTAGCCGGCCGCGGCGAAGGTCGGGTCGACCGACAGGCCCAGCGCCGAGAAGGCAACGAACAGGCCAGGCACGATGGACGGCCAGTCGAAGGTCCTGGCGGTTTCGTCGCGATGGCCGCCGAGCCAGACAAAAGCGAGCACGGCCAGGGTGACGGCATCGATGAACAGGATGGCGGGGAGGTTCACGCCCGGCGCGTCGGTCATGTAAAGGATAGTCCAGATGCCGGTGCCGAAAAAGGCCGCCGCCATCAGCGCTTTCCAGTCGCGCATGCGGGCGATGACAGCGGTGGTGGCGAGCACGATGGCGAGGTAGCCGAACAACGCCCAGGGATTGGGCGCCTGCGAGGCGACCAGCACCGGCGTCACCATGGCGCCGACGAGGCCGATGCCGGCCAGTGCTAGGCCATGGACCAGGGCCGCCGCGATTGTCGCCACGCCAATGGCACCGAGCAGCGTGAAGGCAAGCGCCGGGCCGATGAAGCCGTAAATGCCATGGGCGGCATAGACGGTGCCGAACAGGATGAAGGCACCTGCCGCCGTCAGGATCGCCGGAATATAGGCGCCGGCAACGCCTTGCACGGGCACCTTGAAGCCGGTGCGGCGAATGAACTCGCCGCCGGCGACCAACACCAGCCCGAGCACCGCCGCCATGGTGAGCCGCACGCCGGGGCCGAAGATGCCGGCTTCGATTGTGTAGCGGATCAGGAACAGACCACCCAGCGCCAGCGCGATGCCGCCGACCCAGACCGCCCAGCGCGTGCCGAGTGCCGTCTCAATATCCGGCTTGCCGGGGGGGTTGGCCCCTGCAACCGGCTCGGCAGGTTCCGCTGCCTTCGGAGCCTCGCTCGTGGACCAGGGACCGGACACAGCCTCGCCAGCCGGAGCTTCCGTTTCTGTAGCCGACGCCTGTACGACCGGTTCGCTCACCGCCGGCGAGGCAATATCGGCCGCGGCCGCGGGCACCGGCGCCGCTTCGGCCTTGCCATCGGCCGCCATCTGTTCTGCCGGCTTGGCCACCGGCGGCACGGCGCCCGACAGGACGAGACTGCGCAGCGCGCCAAGTTCGCGTTCGATCAGACCGATGCGGCTCTGCTGACGCGAAATAATGACGAACAAGGCGATGATGGCGACAAGGCCGATCAGGCTTTCAAACATGGCGGTTCCCCCAAACCAGGCCAGTTTTCACTGACGTTTCATTTCACTGACATCCAAATGCGGCGGCTAAACGGCTGGAAAACTCAACGTGCCGCCAGATTTGCGGCTGGAAATATCGAACATGTCTCGGTGCCGAAAGCCAAGACCTTGCCGCCGCGCGACGAACCAGGTCCGGATAACGTTCGACCTCTCTCATGCGGCATTGTCTCCGGCAATGGCCTTGCGCGTCGCGTGATGCTTGCGCAAGGCGGCGAGAAAGCCGGCGCGGGCATCGGGCTGTTCGATGGCACGCGGCTCATAGACGTGGCGCGTGAAGAAAAACCCGGTCAGCCGGAAGGCGTCCTCGACCGCCGCAGGATCGGCGCGCAGGCCGGAACCGCGCTGCAGAAAGGCCGGCAGCGCCAGCATCTTGTCACGCCACGGCGCGCCGGCCTCGCGCGACACCGCGCGGCCCGACTTCGGCGAGACATAGGCCAGATCCTGCCTTGTGCCGGTGGCGGCGCACTGGCTGAGGTCGAGGCCGAAGCCAAGTTCATCAAGGATCAGAAGTTCGAAGCGCGCCACCAGTTCGCCGGCGGCATCGGCATCGTCGAGATGGACGATCATCACGGAAAGCGCTTCGTAAAGGCCGCCATGCGCGTCACGCTCGGGCAAGAGGCGCAAATGCGCGGCCATGGTCTGCAGGCCGTAGACGGCGACGGCGCTGTCCATCAGCCGGGCGGCATTCATCTCGATGGCCTCGGCCTGGAACGTGCCGAGATGCTCGTCAAGGCGCGCCCGCCACAACAGATCGACGCGATTGCCTGGCTGGAGAACGGGCTGCTGCTTGCGCGAACGGCCGCCGCGCACAAGACCGAGATGGCGGCCATGCGCGCGGGTCATCACCTCGAGGATGGCGCTGGTTTCGCCATGCTTGCGGGTGCCGAGAATGATTCCCTCGTCGCGCCATTCCATTTCCGGAGCTTTTCACCGGTTGGATGGCGAAATCAAGGTATGGGCCTGGCGCCTGGGCCGGCTCTTGCACCAACGCATAAAAAAACCGCCCGCAGCAAGATGCTGCGGGCGGCCTGGTAAGGTCAGTCGAGCGGTTAGAAGTTGCGCTGGAAGCGGACGATACCGCCGACGCTGTCCTTCTTGTTGGCCTTGGTCCAGTTGCCGTAGAGCGAGGGGTTGCCGTAGTTGCCGTAGTGATCCCAGTCGACTTCGGTCGTGATCGTGAAGCCGGGAACGATGGTGTAAGCGACGTTCGCCGCAAGAGCGTAATTCTTGTCGTCGTCGGCAGATGCCTGGACGTTGAACGCCGTCTTGTCGTTGAACTTGTAGGTACCACCGCCCCAGACAGCCCAATTGCCGCCCCACGGCTTGTATTGGCTACGGCCATGAGCGTTGACGAAATTGCTGGGGTCCTTGAGATTGTCGTCGGTGCCGTAGCCGCCCATCACGAACAGCGACAGTTCCTTGGTGACGTTGACGTCCAACCGAACCTTGCCGGCCACTTCTTCATAGTTGCTGTCATAGGCGACGACGCCGGTGATCGCACCCCAGTCGGCCTTGTACTTCAAGCCGCCGACGACATGCGGAACATAGCTGTCGATCGTGTTGGCGCCGGTGCCTTCTTCGAGCGAGACGACGCCCGAGAAGCCGCTGCCAGCGTCGAAGTAGTAGCTGACGACGTTGGTATCCTTGATGCCGTACGGGATGATCGTGTCCTGGATAACATTGCCGGCATAGCCGATGAACTGGTCGTATACGGTTTCATCCTTACCGACGCGTAGGCCACCGAGCTGGATCCAGGCGAAATTGAGGGTAGTCCCCTTGTTGACACCCTGCCAGTCGGTGGAGGCGCTTCCGTCATAGTCGCCCGACTTGTTGCCGAACTGCCAGCGGGTCTCGGTAAAGGTCTTCAACGTGCCGAGCTCGGTCTCTTGGCCGGTATAGGTCCGCAGCGTGAAACGCATGTTCTTGTACCAGGTGTCGTTGGTACCGCCGTCCTTGTGATCCGCGACGTTATTGACGCCATCGAACGTACCGGAATCGCCCACGCCGATGTCATAGCGGAGGTAGCCGCCGATGCGCAGGCAGGTTTCGGTGCCCGGGATATAGAAGTAGCCGGCGCCGTAGACGTCGCAGATCTTGACGTATTCGGCCGGTTCCGGTTCGGCGACGACGACAGCGTCCGCGGCGCGAGCGCCGGAGACCGCGATCAGGGCCGCGGCTGAGCCGAGAAGGAGGCTCTTGATGTTCATTTTCTGACCTCTCCAGTCATAGTTTTAAATGGCTTCGGATTTGTGGCTGGCGGATATGTTTTCCCGCCTCACCCACAACGAAAAAGGCGCGCACCGCGTCCCCTTTTCGCGGCGAACATACCCATCAATCTTCCGCCTTCAATGACGGTTTTGAAAATAACGGCGATTCTTCGAACAGATTAATACCGTGTTGCACAAATAACACTCGCCGTATAGCAAATGGCACAATCGGAACAGCGTCATAAAATCAATATATTTCCTAATAATTTCTCGGCTAACGATATTTTAAACAAGTTACCATTCCACAAATATCCCATTAAATAGGACCTTTTTGACTATTTACGACAACAATCAGTGGTTATTTTTCGTTCCATCTATCGTGGACTGGCATCCAATCCACTTCGAGGTTGCGACGGATAGCCAAGCTGGTCGCTGGGTTGGCCATATCTGCCAAAGCAATCGAAACGCACCGACGCACGCTGTCGCATTCCTGATTTGTGACGGCGGGCCTCTCGCTCCGTGACAGTCACATGCCGGTGCGTGCCACCGGACAGGCTTTAGGGAGCCCAGTGCGACAGGTGCGCGAACGAGAACAATGACGGTCGAGAATCACATCATGTCCAGCGCCTGCGGTCAGCCAGCACCGCATCGATGACACGCCAGGCCGCTAGTGCGGGAATTCGAGCCCCATCTCGCGGTAACGCTCTGGATCGTCGCCCCAGTTCTCGCGCACCTTGACGAACAGGAAGAGGTGCACTTTCTGCTCGAGGATGCCTGCGATCTCCATGCGCGCCGCCTGGCCGATGGCACGGATGGTTTCGCCCTTGTGGCCGAGCACGATCTTCTTCTGGCTGTCGCGCTCGACATAGATGGTCTGGTCGATGCGCACCGAGCCATCCGGCTTCTCTTCCCATTTCTCTGTCTCGATATGCGAGGAATAGGGCAGTTCCTGATGCAGCCGCAGATACAGCTTTTCGCGGGTGATCTCGGCCGCCAGTTGCCGCATCGGCAGGTCGGAAATCTGGTCCTCCGGATAGTACCAGGGGCCGGCCGGCAGCGCCTGCGCCAGATAGTCGAGCAGGTCCTTGCAGCCGGAGCCGGTCAGCGCCGAGACCATGAAGGTGCGCTTGAACGGCACTTTCTCGTTCGCCGCCGCGGACAGGGCCAGAAGCGTCTCGTGCTTGACCCGATCGACCTTGTTGAGGATCAGCGCCATCGGCTGGCGCACATCCTTCAGCCGTTCGAGAATGGCATCGGCATCACCCCGGATGCCGCGTTCGGCATCGATCAGCAAAAGCACGATATCGGCATCCTTGGCGCCGCCCCAGGCGGTGGTCACCATCGCGGTGTCGAGGCGCCGCTTGGGCTTGAAGATGCCCGGCGTGTCGACGAAGACGATCTGCGCATTGTCATGCGTGGCGATGCCGCGCACGATGGCACGCGTCGTCTGCACCTTGTGGGTGACGATCGACACCTTGGCGCCGACCAACTGGTTGACCAGCGTCGACTTGCCGGCATTCGGCGCGCCGATCAGCGCGACGAAGCCGGAATGCGTGGCGGGGGTTTCTGCAGTTTCAATATCGGTCATGCCGCGTTCCATACACCTTCGCGCAGCAGAAGGGCAGCCGCGGCTGCCTGCTCCGCTTCACGTTTAGAACGACCGCTGCCGGTCGCCGGCTGAAATGCACCGACCCTCACACTGACGGTGAACAACGGATCGTGGTCCGGCCCCTCGCGGCTGTCGATCTGGTAGGCCGGAACGGCACTGGCCGCCTGATGCGCCCATTCCTGCAATTCGGTCTTGGCGTCGCGGCGCGCCGCACCGGAAGCCTGCGAACGCGGCTGCCAGTATTTGTGGATGAAGGCGCGTGCCGCCTCCAGCCCGCCGTCGAGATAGAGCACGGCGATCAGCGATTCCAAGGCGTCGGCGCGCAGATTGACGCGCTTGCGCCCCTCGAGCCCGCGCACATCCGATCCGGCGCGGATCAGGTCCGGCAGCCCGATATGTTCGGCGATCTCGGAAAGTGCCTCGGCATTGACCAGCGCATTGAGCCGCAGCGACAATTCGCCTTCCGCCGCGTCGGGAAACGCCGCCAGCAGCATGTCGGCGACGACCAGGCCGAGAACCCGGTCACCGAGAAATTCGAAACGCTCGTAATCGGTGCCGGCATTGGCGCCGCGGGCGCTGGCATGGGTGAGCGCGCGCTGCAGGCGCTGGCGATCGGCAAAGGCATGGCCCGTCCGTTCCACCAGCGCTTCGGCGAGCGCATCGGCGGTCAACCGCTTTGTTGCCGCCATGACCCTAATTGACGAAATGGAACAGGCGCGAAACGCGCATCAGCGACGGCCATTTCCAGATTTCGAGAGGGCTTGCCTTGCCGGCGATCGAGAAGAAGACAAGGTTGGCGCGGCCAACCAGGTTCTCGGCGGGAACATAGCCGACGGTGAACCGGCTGTCGGCGGAATTGTCCCGGTTGTCGCCCATCATGAAATAGTGGCCGGGCGGCACGTCGAATTCACGCGTGTTGTCGCCGATCGAATTCGGATTGAGGTCGAGCGTGTCGTAGCTGACGCCGTTCGGCAGGGTTTCCCGGTAGACGTCGATCGGCTGAGGCATTTCGGTGATATCGGGATTGTCTATCTGGCCGGTCTTCACGCGCGGCACGCCGACGCCGTTGATGAACAACTGGCCATTCTTCATCTGGATCTTGTCACCGGGCAGGCCAACCACGCGCTTGATGTAGTCGACGGACGGATCCGGCGGGAACTTGAACACCACAACGTCGCCGCGCTTGGGCTCGGAGCCCCAGATGCGGCCCGAGAAGAGGTCAGGCCCGAACGGCAGCGAATAGCGCGAATAGCCGTAGGACCATTTGGTGACGAACAGATAGTCGCCTTCCAGAAGCGTCGGCCGCATCGATCCCGACGGGATCGAAAAGGGCTGGAACAACAGCGTGCGGATGACCAGCGCGAGCAAAAGCGCCTGGACGATGACGCTGACGGTTTCGCCAAGCCCGCCGGATTTCTTCTGGGATTTTTCAGCCACGCTCATGTCGTCCTCGATTGTGCGTTGGATGTATAGAGTCTCGGCGCGCGCTGGGCAACGTCAATGCCGGTCGTCAAATGCAATCAATGTGGCGCTTGTTCGACGGGCAACGCCTCGATGATCACAAAGGCTTGAGCGAGCGGGAAATCATCGGTGATGGTGAGGTGGATCGCCGCCTTGTGCCCCGGGGGCAGGATTTTTTCGAGCCGTGCCAGCGCGCCGCCGGTCAGCGCCATGGTCGGCGCGCCGCTGGGCAGGTTGACGACGCCCATGTCGCGCCAGAACACGCCTTGCGCCAGACCGGTGCCCAGTGCCTTGGCGCAGGCCTCCTTGGCGGCGAAGCGCTTGGCATAGGAAGCGGCGCGGGCTCGTCGGTTTTCCGAACGTGCCTGCTCGACCTCGGTATAGATCCTCTGGACGAAGCGCTGGCCGTGACGCTCCAGCGAGTTCTCAATGCGCCTGATATCGATCAGATCGCTGCCGATGCCGATGATCATCGCGTAGCGGAACCGATGCTTGCACCGGGATGGGGCGGCTGCTCACCGCGGCTTGCGCGCTCGGCCAGCCGCTTGCGCCTCTGCTCGCGAAAGACATTCATCCCCCAGCGCGTGACACCGTAGAACAGGAGACCGAACACCAGCCCGAGCGGCACCGCGCCGATCAGCATGGGTTCCAGCACCGGATGCCACAGTTTTGCGAAGGAAAGCGTGTGCAGCATCTCGCCCAGATGCGCCGGCGGACCATGCGCCGGCAGGCGATCGTGCAGGATGAGCTTGCCGGTTTCCCAGGATGCGCCCCACAGAATGGGAAAAGTCAGTGGATTGCCGAAGAAAACAGCACCCAGTGCCGCCGCCACCAGATTGCCGGCAATCACCCAACACAGAACGGCGGCAATGATGAAGTGGAAGCCCACGGGAAAGAACGACGCGAAAACACCGGCCGCGACCCCGGCGGCCACTGCGTGCGGCGTGGCCTTCAGGCGCAGGATGCGTTTCGAGAAATACTGCAGCGAGCGCGAAAACGAACGGCGCGGCCACAGATAGGTGCGCACCCGCTCCAAAAGACCATCAGGCTTGCGGCGACGAAAAAGCACTCTTTTCTATTCCCGATACTTTACAGCTTGCATGCCGGCCGTCTTCAGCCGGGCTTCAACCGCCATATCTTGCGCTTTACGGTCGCCCGAAGGCAATCGCCACTTTGATATAGCGATCCGCAGCCCCGACAACAACCGAAGGCTACCTGCACAGCGGCCGCGCCGCCATAATCTTTGGTAAGGTTCACGTCTCCAACACCCGACAATCGCGGCGAATTTGAGAATGGCTTCGGCTTATTGTCGCAGCCGGATGCCTGAGACACTACCGCAAGTACTGGCTGACTTCGACAAGATTGCCGTCCGGATCGCGGAAATAGACAGACATCATCGGACCGCGCGCCCCAATGCGCTCGACCGGTCCCAGTTCGAGCGCAACGCCATTGGCTTCGAGACGGGCACGGATTTCGTCGAGCGGTCGTCCGGTAACCAGGCAGAAATCGCCCGACCCTGGCGTCGCCACCTTCGCCTTCGGCTCGAAAGTGCGGCGGATTTCATGGACATTGATCTTCTGGCTGCCAAAAGCCAGCGCTGTTGGCCGGCCCGGCGTGTCGATGCGCTCGAAACCCAGCACGCGCTGGTAAAAGGCGCAGGTCGCTTCGAGCGACGCCACCGTCAGCACGAAATGATCGATCCCGACGATCGTTTCGAATTTGTTTTCATGCATGTCGTTACTCCCAAAACCGCTGCACACTTTTGGGCGACATCCACGGTCAGATGTTGCGGCTGCCAGGCTTGACCGCAGGTATCGCGGCAAGCTCCGGCGGCAGCCGGTCCGGCGGATAGGCCGGAACCTCGTATTCGGCGAGCGCGATCAGCGGCACGCCGACATGGGTCTTGCCGGCCGAACGGTCGATGATGCAGGCGGCCGCCACCACCTCGGCGCCAAGCTCGCGCAGGCACTCGATGGTTTCGCGGATCGACAGGCCGGTGGTGACGATATCCTCGACGATGACGACGCGCGCACCCCTGGCGATCTCGAAGCGGCGCAGGCGGAACTCGCCCCCTTCCCGCTCGACCCAGATCGCCGGCACGCCGAGATGGCGCGAGGTTTCGTAGGCCGGGATCAGGCCGCCGATCGCAGGGCCGACGACATAGTCGATCTTGCCTGGCACCGCTGCCCGGATCTTTTCGGCCAGCGCCCTGCAAAGCCGCTCGGTCTTGTCGGCATGCATGAACACCCGTGCCTTCTGCAGGAAGACCGGGCTGCGCAGGCCCGACGTCAGGATGAAATGCCCCTCCAGAACAGCACCCGCCTCGCGGAAAATGCCCAGCACTTCATCGGTCTTCATCTGCGCCTGCCCCCAAATAGATCAGCCATGTCAGCCATTCACGCGCCGTGCATCGCTGACGCTCGAATTGTCCTTGAGCTGCGACAGCAGCCGGTTGAGATGCTTCAGATCCCAGACTTCGAGATCGATCAGCATTTCGGTGAAGTCGGGCGCGGTGCGCACCATCGACAGCGTATGGATGTTGGCGTCGTTGGACGCAACGACCTGGGCGATATCGGCGAGCGAGCCCGGCGCATTGATGGCGGTGACCGAGACACGCGCGGGGAAGCGCTCCTTGGTGCGCTCGTCAATGTCCCAGCGCACATCGATCCAGCGCTCGGGCTGGTCATCGAAAGCCTGCAGCGCCGGCGACTGGATCGGATAGATGGTGATGCCGGTGCCCGGCTGGACGATGCCAACGATGCGATCGCCGGGCACAGCACCCTCCGGCGCGAAGCGCACCGGCAGGTCGCCGCGTACGCCGCGGATCGGCACGGCGCCGTCGCGCGGCTGGTCCTTGTCCTTGCGCGCGGCGCGGCCCGGAATCTGGAACAGCATGCCGGCGGCGTTGCGGATCTTCGACCAGCCCTCCTCGCGCTGCTTGGGCGCTGCCGGCGTGACACGCTCGTCCTTGTAGTCGGGGAAGACCGCCTTCATAACGTCGGTGGAGGCGAGTTCGCCACGGCCGACGGACGCCAGCACGTCCTCGATATCCTTGCGCGCCAGCCGGTGCAGCACCGGCTTCAGGCTTTCCTTGGTGAAATTCTTGCCGGCGCGTTCGAAGGCGCGTTCGAGAATACGCGCGCCGAGGCCGGAATACTGCTTGCGAATGGCGTTCTTGGTGGCCCGGCGGATGGCGGCGCGCGCCTTGCCGGTGACGACGACCGATTCCCACGCCGCCGGCGGCACTTGCGCCTTGGAGCGGATGATCTCGACCTCGTCGCCATTCTTCAGTTCCGTCATCAACGGCATGATGCGGCCGTTGACCTTGGCGCCGACACAGGTGTCGCCGACATCGGTGTGCACCGCATAGGCGAAATCGATGGGCGTGGCACCGCGCGGCAAGGCAATCAGCATGCCTTTCGGAGTGAAGCAGAACACCTGGTCCTGGAACAGTTCCAGCTTGGTGTTTTCGAGAAAATCCTCGGGATTGTCACCTTCGGCAAGCTGCTCGATGGTGCGCCGCAGCCAGGCATAGGCGTTGGTCTCCTTCGAGATCGCATGGCCGGCACCGTTCGTCTTGCCGCCGGTGTCCTTGTAGATCGAGTGCGCCGCGACGCCGTATTCGGCGATCTTGTTCATCTCGCGGGTGCGGATCTGCAGTTCGACGCGCTGGCGCGAGGGGCCGACGATGGTGGTGTGGATCGAGCGATAGTCGTTCTGCTTCGGCGTCGAGATGTAGTCCTTGAAGCGGCCGGGCACCATCGACCAGGTGGTGTGGATGGCGCCGAGCGCGCGATAGCAGTCCTCGACCGTATCGACGACGACACGAAAGCCGAAAATGTCGGACAGTTGCTCGAAGGAAAGCGCCTTGGCCTCCATCTTGCGGAACACCGACCACGGCTTCTTCTGGCGGCTCTTCACGCCGGCGTTGATGGCATGCTTTTCAAACAGCGCCGACAGCGCCTTTTCGATGTCGGTCAGCACGCCCTTGTTGCGTTCGAAGATCTCGGCAAGCCGCGCGGTGACGGCACGGTAGGCTTCCGGATTGATGTAGCGGAAGGCGATCTCCTCCAGCTCCTCGCGCATGCCTTGCATGCCCATGCGCCCGGCCAGCGGCGCATAGATGTCCATCGTCTCCTCGGCGATGCGCAGGCGCTTGGCCTCCGGCATGTGGTCGAGGGTGCGCATGTTGTGCAGGCGGTCGGCGAGCTTGACCAGCAGCACGCGGACGTCTTCCGAGATCGCCAGCAGCAGCTTGCGCAGGTTCTCCGCCTGCTCGGCCTTCTTGGAGACGAGATCAAGCTTCTTCAGCTTGGTCAGGCCCTCGACCAGCTTGCCCATTTCGGGGCCGAACAGATCGTCGATCTCGGCCCGCGTCGCGGTTGTGTCTTCGATGGTGTCGTGCAGCAAAGCGACAGCGATCGTTGCCTCGTCCATATGCATTTCGGTGAGGATGGCAGCGACTTCGAGCGGATGCGAGAAATAGGGATCGCCGGAAGCGCGCTTCTGGTGGCCATGCTTCTGCATGGCATAGACATAGGCCTTGTTGAGCAACGCCTCATTGACGTCAGGCTTGTAGCGCTGGACGCGCTCGACAAGCTCATACTGACGCATCATGGGCGGAATCTCTCAGCGATGAAATGAATCATGCGCCGCACTGCTGTACGGCGCATGTCATAGATAGCCACGAAACTGCCGGGACGGAAGTGCCGGAAACGTGTTCCGGGCAGGTCCAGAAAACTCTCTTAGTAGTCGTCGCTCTTTTCCGGCGGTACCAGACCTTCGATGCCGGCCAGCAGGTCTTCCTCAGTCATGCGATCGAAGGTGATGTTGTCCTCGGCGTCGTCGGTTTCGGTGGCCGCGACAGCGGCGCCGGTCTGATCGGCGATCACCTCGCCATCGGCCTCGGGCTCGTCGACCTCGACATGCTTCTGCAGCGAATGGATCAGATCTTCCTTGAGGTCGTCGGGCGACAGCGTCTCGTCGGCGATCTCGCGCAAGGCGATGACCGGGTTCTTGTCGTTGTCGCGAGGAACGGTGATCTGTGCGCCCTGGCTGATCTGGCGAGCACGGTGGCCGGCCAAAAGCACCAGCTCGAAGCGGTTGTCGACCTTGTCGATGCAATCTTCAACGGTTACGCGGGCCATGGACTGCCCCTTTCATGCCTGGATTTGATGGAAAACAGGCGCGGTCCATAACCCGAACGCCGCCAAAATACAAGCATCATGGCATTGGCGGGGCTATTGGGCGCTCAGTCCCCCTGCCCGGACGACGGATTTGGCAAAACCGGCCGCGTCGTTCGTTCGACGCCGCGATCACAATTGCTTGCATTGCCCCATCATGCCTTGGATTGCCACCAAACTGGCGTTATCTCGGATGGACAAGGTCAGCCGTTTATTAAGAGGCTGACCGATAGTCGCTATCGCATTTCGTTTAGACGGCCGCATTTTTCGAAAAGGAATATTTTCCATGTTCGACCCACGTGAAAAAATCGCCCTGTTCATCGACGGTGCCAATCTCTACGCCACCTCGCGGGCGCTCGGCTTCGACATCGACTATCGCAAGCTCTTGTCGAGTTTCCAGAAGCGCGGCTATCTCTTGCGCGCCTATTATTACACGGCGCTGGTCGAGGATCAGGAATATTCCTCGATCCGCCCGCTGATCGACTGGCTCGACTACAACGGCTTCAAGGTGGTGACCAAGCCCGCCAAGGAATTCACCGACTCGACCGGCCGCCGCAAGATCAAGGGCAATATGGACATCGAACTCACCGTCGATGCGCTGGAGCTCGCCGATGTCGTCGACCACTATGTCATTTTCTCCGGCGACGGCGATTTCCGCACGCTGGTCGAAGCGCTGCAACGGCGCGGCCGCAAGGTGTCGATCGTCTCGACCATGGCCTCGCAACCGCCGATGATCTCGGACGATCTGCGCCGCCAGGCCGACCACTTCATCGACCTGACGACGCTGAAGAACGAAGTCGGCCGCGATCCCTCGGAGAGGCCCGTGCGCCGTCCCGAACCGGCTGAAGTCGATGAGGATGACTACTGAGGCCGGTCGCCTTGACCGCCCTCTCCCAAGCCGAACCGGGTCGCGACTGCCCGCTCTGCCCGCGGCTGCATGATTTCATAGCCGAGTGGCGGCAGCGCGAGCCGTCCTGGTTCAACGCGCCGGTGCCGACCTTCCTGCCGCCGCAGGGCGAGGACACGGTCCAGCTTCTGATCGTCGGGCTGGCGCCCGGCCTGCGCGGCGCCAACCGCACCGGACGCCCCTTCACCGGCGACTATGCCGGCGACCTGCTCTACTCGACGCTGATCGCGCACGGCTTTGCACGGGGTGAGTTCAAGGCGCGGCCCGATGACGGGCTGGAGCTTGTCGGCACGGCGATCACCAATGCGGTGCGCTGCGTGCCGCCGGAGAACAAGCCTGTCGGCGCCGAGATCGCCACCTGCCGAACATTCCTGGTGCCGACGATCGCGCGCTTTCCCAAGCTACGCGCGGTGCTGGCGCTTGGATCGATCGCGCACCAGTCGACCGTGCGGGCGCTCGGCGGGCGCGTTGCCGCCTATCCGTTCAAGCATGGCGGGCAGTTGCCGGCCGGCGGCATCGCGCTGTTTTCCAGCTATCATTGCTCGCGCTACAACACCAACACCGGTGTCCTGACGGAAGAAATGTTCGTCAACGTGTTCAGCGAGATCGCGGCGTTCCTGCGGAAATAACGCCCTTTCAGAACCCCTCCAGCACGATCTTGCCCTTGGCCTTGCCGGTCTCGATCAGTGCATGGGCGCGCTTCAGATTGGCGGCATTGATCCGACCGAAGGTTTCGCCCAAGGTGGTGCGGACGGTGCCTGCGTCGACAAGGCGCGACAACTCGTTCAGATGCCCGCCCTGCGCGGCCATGTCCTGCGTCTCGAACAGCGAGCGGGTGAACATCAGTTCCCAATGGACCGAAACGCTCTTGCGTTTGAACGGACTGATATCCAGCGTCTGGGGATCGTCGATCACCCCGAACCGGCCTTGCGGTGCGATCAATTCGGCAATCTCGGCCAGGTGCCGGTCGGTGTTGGTTGTCGAGAACACGAAGGCTGGTGCGCCGATACCGAGTGCCGCGACTTCGGCAGCCAGCGGCTTGGAATGATCGATGACATGATGGGCGCCAAGCCCAAGCACCCAGTCGCGTGTCTCTGGCCTTGATGCGGTGGCGATTACCGTCAGATCGGTCAGTTGGCGTGCAAGCTGAACCGCGATCGAGCCGACGCCGCCGGCGCCGCCGATGATCAGGATGGCATTCGCGGCACCCACGACAGGCTTCTTCACGTCAAGGCGATCGAACAGCGCCTCAAAAGCGGTGATCGCCGTCAGCGGCAGCGCGGCAGCCTGCGCATAGTCGAGCGAACTGGGCTTGCGGCCGACGAGGCGCTCATCGACAAGGTGGAACTCGGCATTGGTGCCTTGCGGCGCGAGCGCACCGGAATAGAAGACGTCGTCTCCGGGCTTGAACAGGCTGGCATCCTGCCCCGTTGCAACGACCCGGCCGGCAGCGTCCCAGCCAAGCACACGCCAGCTTCCGGCTTCGGGTTTGGCACTTCGCCTTATCTTGGTGTCAACGGGATTGACCGAGATCGCCTTTACCTCGACCAGCAGTTGACGGCCTTTCGGCTCCGGCTTGGGCAGGTCGATATCGACAAGGGAGGCTTCATCGGTGATCGGGGCTGGGATTTGATAGCCGACGGCGCGCATTCTGGTCTCCGCGATTGCTGTTGAGCTTTGTCTGGGGCAGAGATGCGGATTATGTGCGTCAAGCGCAAGAATGCACATATAAAGCACATAGTGTCGAAAAGGATACCGTGATGCCGCGCATTCGTCATGAACGATTCGATTGCAGCCCCGGCTGCACCGTGGAGGGAACGCTGCGCTATATCGACGGAAAGTGGAAAGGCGTCGTGCTCTACCATCTGTTCGAGGGTACGCTGCGCTTCAACGAAATCCGCCGGCGCATTCCGAACTGCACGCAGCGCATGCTGACCAATCAGTTGCGCGAACTGGAAGCCGATGGGCTGATTGATCGCAAGATCTATCCGGAAGTGCCGCCGAAGGTGGAATACAGCCTGACACCGCGTGGCAGAAGCCTGGCGCCGGTGATCACCGCCTTGAAAGAATGGGGCGATGCGAATGTGACGCTGGCGCCGGAGGTTTCGCAGGTTGCAGCATAAAGCGGCAGTGAGCGCTGTTCCCTGAATGGGTTCACGGGGACGGCGGAGCGTCCGGAGGGATCGATCCCGGTGATGCTGAAAACAGCGCGGCTAGCACGACCGGCCCGCCCTGCAGAACGTTCAGGTCGACGTTGCCCTGGATGCCATCCACGCGCCCCTGGTTGTGGTACTGCCAATAGACCCAGTCGTGGCGGTCCGGCTCCATGAGCAGCGAGCGAAGCCAGAGCGGGCGAGCAGCGATCTGCCGGGCATAGGCGGCCTCCGCCTCATCGGTCAGATAGACGATCGCCGTCTTGCCGAACGCCGCCTCGACGGGTCCGAGGAAAGCCTGGAGTTCAGCATTCAACTGTTCAGGCGACGGACGCTGCGGACAATTGCCGCCGAACTCGACATCGACCACCGGCGGCAGCAGAGGCTGATCGTGCGGTACCACCGAGATGAAATTCTTCGCCTGGTCGGCGCCGGGCCGGCAGAAGGTGAAGAAATGATAGGCGCCGACGGCGATGCCAGCCGCGCGGGCCTCACGCAGATTGGTGGCAAAGGCGCGGTCGACATGATCGCCGCCCTCGGTCGCCTTGATGATGGCGAAGGCGACATCGTCGGCGGCAACGCGCCGCCAGTCGATCTGGCCCTGATGATGCGAGACGTCGATGCCTCTGACCGGATATTTGCTACGGTCGGGAGAATAGGTGTGGAAGTAGATGAAGCCGCCTGCCACGCCCAGCGCTGCAAAAACCAGGCAGACCGATCCCCATAGGATGATCCGGTTCTTCAAAGGCTATCCCCTCTGGTATCTGCCGGTTGCGCTTGCCCGAAACTTGGAAGCCAACCTGGCTTTTCGAGGGCTACCGCCTGACGTCTCTCACCCACGCTCCTTCAAGAGCCGGCCCTTCTCACGCGACCAGTCGCGCTGCTTTTCGGTTTCGCGCTTGTCGTGCAATTTCTTGCCGCGGCCGACGGCGAGCAGCAGCTTGGCGCGGCCCTGGTCGTTGAAATAGATTTTTAGCGGCACCAGCGTCATGCCTTCACGGTCGACGCTCTGCGACAGCTTGGCCATCTCGCGCTTGTTGAGCAGGAGCTTGCGCCGCCGCCTGGGCTCATGGTTGAAGCGGTTGGCCTGCAGATATTCGGGCAGATAGGAATTGATCAGCCAAATTTCGCCGCCTTCGACCGAGGCATAGCTGTCCTGGATATTGGCCTGGCCCTGGCGCAGCGACTTGACCTCGGTGCCGGTCAGCACCAAGCCGGCCTCGATCGTGTCGAGCACCTCATAGGAAAACCGCGCCTTGCGATTTTCCGCAACGGTCTTGTTGTTGGGATCGGCTTTTCTGACTTGATTCATAACGTCTAGAGTCCGTTTCGAAACTCGCCCCTGCGAGTCAGATGATGGTGCCACTAGAGCGCCGCGCGTTATCAAACGCGCAAAGGACGCTCTAGAAATCCGACTTTGCGCATGGCCTTTTCCGAAAGCAAAGTGCTTTCGAAGCCATGCGCGAAACCGGAGCGGAGCGTACATATAGTACGTGAGCACCGGAAGCGCAGGTGGCGCCTTCAGATGCCGCAGGAGTAGAGTTTCCAAACGGGCTCGCTAATTGATCAAGCCGGCGTGCTTCATGGCCGCATCGATCTTCGCCGCGGTCGACTCCTCGACCGTGACCAACGGCGACCGTAGCACGTTCTCGACCTTGCCCAGCTTCGACAGCGCGTATTTGGCGCCGGACACGCCGGGCTCCAGGAAGATCGCCTTATGCAGCGGCAAGAGACGGTCCTGCAATTCCAGCGCCTTCACACTGTCGCCGGACAGCGTGGCTTCCTGGAATTCGGCGCACAGCCGCGGGGCGACGTTCGAGGTCACCGAGATGCAGCCGACACCGCCATGGGCGTTGAAGCCGAGCGCCGAGGCATCCTCGCCGGAAAGCTGGATGAAATCCTTGCCGCAGGTCATGCGCTGCTCGGACACACGCTCGACCTTGCCGGTCGCATCCTTGACGCCGACGATGTTCTTGAAGTCGTGCGCCAGCCGGCCCATCGTCTCCGGCATCATGTCGATCACCGAGCGCGGCGGGATGTTGTAGATGATGATCGGCAGCTTGGTCGCCCTGGCGACGGCGGCGAAATGCTCGTAGAGGCCGCGCTGTGTCGGCTTGTTGTAATAGGGCGTGACGACCAGGGCGGCATCGGCGCCGGCCTTTTCGGCATATTGCACAAGCCCGACCGCTTCCGCGGTGTTGTTGGAGCCGGCGCCGGCGACGACCGGAGCGCGCCCATTGGCCACCTCGATGCAGACCTTGACGACATGGCGGTGCTCGTCATGCGACAGCGTCGGCGACTCGCCGGTCGTGCCCACCGGGACCAGACCCGTCGTGCCTTCCCCGAGCTGCCATTCGACAAAGGCGCGAAAGGCTTTCTCGTCGAAACGCCCGCTCTTTTCGAACGGTGTCACGAGCGCAGTAAGCGAGCCTCTCAGCATGTCGTCCAACTCCTTGG
This sequence comes from Mesorhizobium japonicum MAFF 303099, assembly GCF_000009625.1. Lineage (NCBI taxonomy): Bacteria > Pseudomonadati > Pseudomonadota > Alphaproteobacteria > Hyphomicrobiales > Phyllobacteriaceae > Mesorhizobium > Mesorhizobium japonicum. The sequence continues at coordinate 6,416,895 of NC_002678.2, read as the reverse complement.
GACTTGTTTGTTTATGCATGTCGTTGTCCCAAAACCGGTATCCACCTTTGGGCGACATGCATCGGTGTTTTGTCGATCAGTTTGTCGTGCGCGCCTTCTAACTGAAAGCGAAGCGGCGCACCATAGTCTCGACATGGTTGCGCGGCAAGCATTGCCATGGTGCCAGCAAGCGCAATTCGAGCGGCCTCGATAACTCTTTGTTTACGAGCCCTTCACGACCTAAGTTTAGGCTTCGAGGCATCTTCGCCTGCTGGTAGAATGCGGGACTAGGGAAAGACACGAGATCATGCCGACCCGTCGGCCTCACCTCTTCGCGCTGCTTGGCGCGATCGCCGCGCTGATGCCCGGTGTGGCGATCAGCGGCAGCGTGGATGCGCGGGCCACCTCGGCGATCCCGATGCCGAGCCCGCAGGACAGCGCGCAGCAGGCCCCCTCACCCAGCGTCGCGCTGTTGAAAACTGGGCTCGACGCACTGGCCGCCGGCGACATTGCCGGCGCTCGGGGTGTGCGCGATGCGCTTCCCGCTCAATCGCTCGACCAGCACATACTGGCCTGGGCGATCGCACTTTACGGAGGCGACAAGGTTCCAAGCGGCGACATCGCCGCCGCCGCGAAAATGCTGCCCAACTGGCCGGGCACCATTGCCTTGCGCAAGAACAGCGAGCGGGCGCTCTATCGAGAAAACCCGGCTCCCGACATCGTCATTGCGGCATTCGATGGCAGCCAGCCGCAAACATTCGAAGGCGTCATGGTTCTCGCCCGCGCCTATGTGGCGACGGGCAATGTCAAGGCGGCGCGTTCGGTGCTGTCGCCGTTCTGGCGCACCACGATCCTGGAAGCCAAGGACGAGACGGCGCTGATCAAGGAATTCGGCAGTCTGATCCCTGCCGCCGACCACCGTTTTCGCATGGACCGCATGTTCTATGCCGACCGGGTGAATTCCGCGCTGCGCATTGCCGGCCTTGCCGGCGCCCAGCAGTTTGCCGAGGCCTGGGCCGCGGCCGACAGAGGCGACAAGAATGCGCTGAAACTGCTGAAGGCCGTCCCGGCGTCCCAGCGTTCTGCCGGCTATTTCTTCGCGCAGGCCGAGTATCTGCGCAAGCAGGAGGATTTTGCCGGCGCCGCCGCCATCGTGATGAAGGCGCCGACGGACCGTGAGGCTCTGGTCGATCCGGACGCCTGGTGGGTCGAGCGCCGGGTGCTGTCGCGCGAACTGGTCGACCAGGGCGACATGAAGACGGCGTACAAGATTGTCGCCACGCATGCCGCCGAAAGCGCTGCCAATGCGGCCGAGGCCGAGTTCCATGCCGGCTGGTATGCGCTGCGGGGCCTGAACGACCCCAAGCTTGCCGCGACGCATTTTTCGCGCATCGCCGACCTTGCCCAAGGGCCGATGACCCTGTCGCGCGCCTATTACTGGCTCGGCCGCGCCGCGGAAGTCGGCGGCCCCGGCAATGCCAAGGACTATTTTGGGCGCGCCGCCACTTACGGCACGACCTTTTACGGCCAGCTTGCCGCCGAACGCGTCGGTCGCCAGGCGCTCAACATCGTCTATCCCACGCCAAGTGCCGCCGACCGGCAGAATTTTGCCGGCCGCGAAGCTGTCAGCGCGATCAAGCGGCTGCAGGAGGCAGGCTATGATCGCTATGCCGAAACGCTCTATCGCGACCTTGCCGGCCAGTTGACCAGCCCGGGCGAACTGGCGCTGCTTGCTGTCCTTGCCGAAAAACAGGACAACCACTTCATGGCGCTGAAGGTCGGCAAGATCGCCGGCGCGCGCGGCATCGATGTCGGTGCGCTGTCGCACCCGCTCGGCGTCATCCCTGATTCGGCCAATATTTCCGGTTCGGGCAAGGCGTTGGCCTATGCGATTGCCCGTCAGGAGAGCGAATTCAACGTCGGCGCCGTATCCAGCGCCGGCGCGCGCGGGCTGCTGCAGCTGATGCCGGGAACCGCCAAACAGCTGGCGAAGAGGGCCGGATTGCAGTTTTCGCAGGCGCGGCTGACCACCGACGCCGGCTATAACGCGACACTCGGTTCGGCCTTCCTCGGCGAGCAGCTCGATCGCTTCAACGGCTCCTACGTGCTGACCTTCGCCGGCTACAATGCCGGCCCCAACCGGGCCAGCCAGTGGGTGGCGAAATACGGCGATCCGCGCGGCAAGGACATCGATGCGGTGGTGGACTGGATCGAACGGATTCCCTACACGGAAACAAGAAGTTACGTGCAGCGCGTGATGGAGAATTACGAAGTCTACAAGATGCGTATTTCCGGCAAATACGATATCATCGGCGACCTCGTGAACGGGCGCAGTTGAGAGGCTCGATAGCAGCTCCGCTGCCGATCTCACTGATGGCCGGCAGTCCAGGCGGAGTGGGATTTCCAACCTTTGCATGGCTCATGTCACGTCACCGGCAATGAACCCGCAAATAGGCCGGTAGTCCGAGGCATAGCACCTGTCTGCCTTGACAGGCATCTGCCGCAAGGAGAGGGTCGTAGCTTCGGTGTCGCGCCTCTGTTTGACCACTCCTGTTCTCACCTGTAGCAGTCCGAGACGATCCCGCAGCGAGAAGGTGGCGTGTCCAGATGTCGAGCACCGAAGGCTTTTCCGACTTCTTCTACGCCGCGCCAGATGGGCTGAGACTCCATGCGCGCGTCTATGGCGGTGCGAATTCCGGACACTGGCCGGTCGTCTGCCTGCCCGGCCTGACCCGCAACGCGCGGGATTTTCACGAGCTGGCGCTTAACCTTTCGGCGCGATCCCGGGTGGCGCGCAAGGTGGTCGCCTTCGACTATCGCGGACGCGGACAATCGGCCTACGATCTCGATGTCAGCCACTACAATGTCGGCGTCGAGGCCGGCGACGTCCTTGCCGGACTGACCGCACTCGACATCGAGGAAGCCGCTTTCATCGGCACCTCACGCGGCGGGCTGATCATCCATGTGCTTGGCGCGCTGCAGCCGGCCGTGCTGAAGGCGATTGTTCTCAACGACATCGGACCGCTGATAGAAACGGCCGGCCTCGCCCACATCCAGTCCTATCTCGAACGCGCGCCGAAGCCGAAAACCTTCGCCGAGGCGATGGATGCCCAGCGCAGCGTTCACGGCAAGGATTTTCATGCACTCACCGATGCCGACTGGACGCGGATGGTGGGGGCGCTCTACCGCGAGACAGATCAAGGGCTGATGCCGGACTTTGATCCGAAACTGGTCGATACAGTTGCCAATCTCGACCTGTCACAGCCATTGCCGGCGTTGTGGCCGCAGTTCGAGGCACTGGCCGCCATTCCCTTGCTCGCTATCCGCGGCGCCAATTCGGGGCTCTTGTCGGCTGAAGCACTGCAACAAATGCGCCAGCGCCATCCGACGATGGAAACGATCACCGTCGAGGGCCAGGGCCATGCGCCGTTCCTTGAAACCGGCAGCTTGCCAGGCTCGATTGGTGCTTTTCTCGACAGGGCGGAACAGCAGAGCTGCTCAGAGTAAACTTCAGGAAGTTGAATATTCAAACAACCATCACTTTGTAGACTGAGCGGCCTCTTAGTTCCATTTCGCCATTATTCTTGCCGTGCGCAGCAATTCCTAGCCGTTGGCGCAACCCTCATTGCCACGCCGGCCGTTCGTCACTCGACGAGCCAGGCAATTGGCTTTTCTGCCTGCTTCGCGGATCGCCCCCCCAACGGAGTCGAGAAGAAACCAGCTAGTCGCAACGCCGGCACCCTCTTTGCATCGCCGACAATTGGCGAATCATCGATGATGAGCTCAGCCTGTGTGCCGAGTTGAACAAGGGACTTGCCGCGACGTCTCAACTCGTCTTGTAACGCCGGCGATTGCGCGACCGGCGATGAGAGCGCCCCTCTCCCCAACACTATAGAGGAAAGGATGCCGCCAGCAGGAGCGCCGACTCACGCGGCCAATTGGCAAGCTCGGCGCGGAGCTAGTTTGCCTTGGAGCCTTTACCTTGGGCCTTTACCGCTTCGCTCTTCGGCTTGCGCGCCGGCTTCGAGGCCGAAGGCGTGGTCAGCGGCGACGAGAATGCAGAGTTTTCAATGCCATTGGCCGCTCCGCACCCCCGAGGCGTCTCGAGCACGGTGACACAGCCGTCGAGATCATTGGTGGCCAGATGCGCATAGCGCATGGTCATCGACAAGGTCTGATGACCGAGCCACATCTGCACGCGCCTGATGTCGATGCCGCCCTGGACAAGACGCGAGGCACAGGTGTGGCGCAATATGTGCGGGACCACCTGATCGTCGGCGCCAAGACCGACTTCAGCCTTCGCGTCGTTCCAGATGGCACGATATTGCGCCTGGCTGAGCTTGGTGAACGGACCTTTGGGCCGGCGGCCCTCGGTGGGAGGCAGCTTGATGACCTCCTTGACCCGCTCGGTCATCGGAATGGTGCGGCTGCGGCCGGATTTGGTGATCCAGAAGGAGACGCGATGTTCCTGGATGTCGTTCCAGATCAAACCGAGGGCTTCGCCAAGACGGCAGCCGCTATCGACAAGGAAGACGGAAAGCCTGTAGGCATCCTCGCTGCGGCCCCTGATGGCGGCGAACAGCCTTGCCTCTTCGTCCCTCTCGAGGAAACGAATCCGTCCCGCCCGCTCCTTCTGGCGGCGGAACTCGGGCAGGCTGTGGATATCCCCCATCTTGTGAGCCTTGCGCAGCAGTTTGCTGAGGGCAGCCATCTTTCGATTGATGGTTGCGTTGCTGTTGCCGCGCTGGCGCAAGGTGCCGATAAGGTTATCAAGGGTACTCTGGTCAAAGGCGCTGAAACGCTCCCCGAGGAGGATCTCGTCTATTTCGCCGATAAAAGAGCTGACATTGTATTTATGCCGCCCATCATCCCACAATATATCTCGATACGCTAGAAAAAGCTCTCCAACCCTATGCGACGTTACTTCTCGGATCTTGTTGTACGTATATTTAAACTTCGAATTTTGAGAAGAGAACACAGCAAAATGATCAGAGGGATACCCCTCTTGAATCGTTTCGTTTGTCATTATTGACCACACCCCCGAGTGGATGGTCAGACCTAGCCACTTGGAAGCGTCCTTTCAAGAGTTTTTGTCCGACAAACAATTTCATCCACCTGACGGCGAATCCCACGAAATCGTTCCGCAGACTTTTCAGCTACCGAGTTCCCCCCCTGTTCCTTCTGTTTCCCAAAGCCCAGTCACGAAACAAAAACAGCCCGGGCGTTTGTTCGCCCGGGCTGGATTTCACCTGTAAGGAACCAGCCCTTAGAAGGAGCGCTGGAAGCGGAGGATACCGCCGACACCGTCATCCTTGACAGGACGGAAATCGCCTGACGCCTTGTTGAAGTAGTCGACTTCGGCCACGACCTTGAAGCCCGGAGCGGCCTCATAGGCAACGTTGGCCGCCAGACCGAAAGTCTTGCCGTCGTCATACGACGCCTGGACGTTGAACGAGGTCTTCTCGTTGAACTTGTAGGTGCCACCGCCCCAAACAGCCCAGCTTCCATCCCAGTTCTTATAGAAGTTGTGACCGGAATTCGGGTCGCCGACGTCAGACTTGTTGCCATAGCCGGCCATGACCCACAGCGTGAGCTCGTTGGTCGCAGTGACGTCCAGGCGAACCTTGCCCGAGACAGCCTCATAGTTGCTGTCGTATGCAACGACGCCCGAAATGCCACCCCAGCCCTGGGTCCACTTCACGCCACCGACGACATGCGGAACATAGCTGTCGATCGTGTCAGTGCCAGCGCCTTCTTCGAGCGAGACCACGGCCGAGAAACCGTTGCCAGCATCGAAATAGTACTGAATGACGTTGGTGTCGAAATTGCCGTAGGGAACGAGCGTATCGTCGATCACCTCGCCAGCGTAACCGCTGAACGTGTTGAAGGCCGATTCGTCCTTACCGACACGCAGCCCACCGAGCTGGATCCAGGCGAAGTTAAGCGAGACGGTCTTGTTGCCCGCCTGCCAACCGGTAGGGTAAACCAGCACGTCCGGGGTAGCCGGATTGTTGTCGACGTCCGTCGGCACGCCGGTATAGTCACCGCTGCTGTTGCCATAGTTGAAGCGGGTCTCGGTGTAGGTCTTCAACGTGCCGAGCTCGGTTTCCTGGCCGGTCCAGGTCTTCAGCGCGAAACGAGCCTGCTTGTAGTAGGTGTCGTTGGTGCCGCCATCCAGATGATCCTGAACGTTCTGCACGCCTTCGCGGTCGCCCACGCCGATGTCGTAACGGATATAGCCGCCGATGCGCAGGCAGGTTTCGGTGCCGGGGATGTAGAAGTAGCCAGCGCCGTAGACGTCGCAAATCTTGACGTATTCAGCGGGTTCCGGCTCGGCGACGACGACGGCGTCGGCGGCGCGCGCACCGGAAACTGCGATCAGGGCCGCAGCGGAGCCGAGAAGAAGGCTCTTGATGTTCATTTTCTGACCTCCAGTCAGAATCGAGAGCGGAGGTCAGCTAAAAGCAGCTCGAATGGCCATTTTCCGTTTTATCTCAGATAGATAGCCTCATAGGCCGTCAGGGGCGCTCAGTTCGCCAAAATCGCTTGCTCGCAAAAGCCTTGCCCGATCCGGCCTTCAAATACCGTTCCAACTGCGCCTTCAAGGCGACAGGCAGATGAGCCTGGCCGAAGTCAATAGCCTGATTGATGTGATTCCAAGCCCGCAGGGCGTGGGGTGGCGGAGAGGATGGGATTCGAACCCACGAGAAGCTTTTGACCTCTACTCCCTTAGCAGGGGAGCGCCTTCGACCACTCGGCCACCTCTCCGTTGCGCCGCTGGATAAAGAAAAGCGCCGGCACAATCAACAAGCCCCGACCATTATCTCGGAAAAAGAAATCATTATGTCGAAAAATAACCGCATGCTGCGCCGTGGCTTTCCCAGCTGCGGCGGTTCTGCGGCAAATCCCTGGCTAGTGACTCGCGGCCTTGCCTTGATTCCGTCAGCCGGTTGCCGGATTCGGCTGGAAATGGGCGGCTGCGACCGGCCAGATGGTTAACGAGAGCTTTCTGAGTGAGGCCAAATCGTGTCATTTGTGCAACAACGCTGGGGGATAGCAGCCGAACAGCCCTTTCGTCGGTACGATCGTTGTTGAACGCCGCCGCCTCATGGGTAATGTCGAATTCGAAGGAGCGGCGCGGTGCGCATCTTTTTCGGTAGTGGGGATGGGGCAGGGAACGCTGTCCTTCAGCAAAGAATACCCAGACCCGTTTTTTAACTTTTGACTGGAGGTCAGAAAATGAACATCAAGAGCCTTCTTCTCGGCTCCGCTGCGGCCCTGATCGCAGTTTCCGGTGCGCGCGCCGCCGACGCCGTCGTCGTCGCCGAGCCGGAACCCGCTGAATACGTCAAGATTTGCGACGTCTACGGCGCTGGCTACTTCTACATCCCCGGCACCGAAACCTGCCTGCGCATCGGCGGCTATGTCCGTTACGACATCGGCGGCGGCGACGTCGGTTCGTTCGACGGTGCGACAAGCGCCGATCACAAGGATATTGGTAAAAGCAACGACACCTGGTACAAGAACGCCCGCTTCACGCTGAAGACCTGGACCGGCCAGGAAACCGAACTCGGCACGTTGAAGACCTACACCGAGACCCGCTGGAACTTCGGCAATCACCAATCCGATCTGGGCGCTGCTGACGAACTCAACAGTGCCGGCATGAAGGGCGTTTCGTTGAACTTCGCCTGGATCCAGCTCGGCGGCCTGCGCGTCGGTAAGGACGAATCGGCCTTCAACACGTTCATCGGTTACGCCGGCAACGTCATCCAGGATACGCTGGTTCCCTACGGCGATTTCGACACCAACGTCGTCCAGTACTATTTCGACGCTGGCAACGGCTTCTCGGCCGTGGTCTCGCTCGAAGAAGGCGCTGGCTTCGATACGATCGACAGCTACGTTCCGCATGTCGTCGGCGGCGTGAAGTGGACTCAGGGCTGGGGCGCGATCACCGGCGTTGTGTCGTATGACAGCAACTACGAAGAAGTGGCCGGCAAGGTTCGCTTGGACGTGAACGTCAATGACGCCATCCAGTTGTGGGTCATGGGCGGTTACGGCTCCGACAGCAACCTCAGCGACGGCACCTATGCCTTCCCGGCTGGCGGTCGCGGCTTCTACAAGCAGTGGGGCGGCAACTGGGCAGTGTGGGGCGGTGGCACCTACAAGTTCAACGAGAAGACCTCGTTCAACGCTCAGATTTCCTATGACGAGTGGAAGAATCTCGGCGTCGCGGCGAACATCGCCTACGACATCGTTCCCGGCATGACGATCACGGCCGAAGTCGACTACCTCAATGCAGGCAAGTTCGGTGACGCCGACTTCTCCAACTGGACCGGGGCCAGCAAGAAGAGCAGCGTCGGCGGTCTCCTCCGCTTCCAGCGCTCGTTCTAATAGATTTCGCCTTGTCGAAATCGGAACCCGGCGGGCAACCGCCGGGTTTTTTCATGATGCTCATAAAAATGCGGTTATGCTGCCGCGAGGCCCAAAGCGCGTCGAAACGGATTCATGCGACGCGCTTTACGCCTTTGCTCTATGCATGCCGTGCTCCCAAAACCGAGGTCACTTTTGGGGCGCATGCAATGGCCCTGTTCTTTTGAAAGTTGGCTGGGCCGACGAGCCAACGGCGCGCCTCTGACAGTTTCGTCTAGCGACTAAGCCGGCAGGCAGCTCCTGGATCGCGCCTCCAAAAGAGGTGACGGAATCCAGCGTTACGGCTGCAGACCGCGGAGCGCTTGCACGGCCCGGCTGGCCACGCTAGCAAGAAGTCCCTTTTCCAAGCGAGTTCCCGCCATGCGTCAGCGCCCTGCCCTCTCGCCGATCATTGAAGCACTTCCCTCGACCGTGCCTTTTGTCGGCCCGGAAGCGCAGGAGCGTGAGCGCGGGCGGGCTTTTCGTGCCCGTATCGGCGCCAATGAGAGCAGTTTTGGTCCGTCGCCGCGCGTCATCGCCCGCATGTCCGGGATTGCCCGCGACATGTGGATGTACTGCGATCCCGACAATTTCGATCTGAAGGTCGCGGCTGCCGCGCATCACGACGTGGCGGTCGAGAATGTCGTTGTCGGCGAAGGCATAGACGGGCTGCTCAGCTTGGTGGCGCGCATGTATGTGGCGCCTGGCGATGCCGTGGTCACCTCGCTCGGCGCCTATCCGACCTTCAACTTCCATGTTGCCGGCGTCGGCGGGCGGCTGGTCACAGTCCCCTACGAGAACGACCGCGAAAGCCTGGATGATTTGCTTAAGGCGGTCGTCAAGGAGAAGGCACCGCTGGTCTATCTGTCCAATCCGGACAATCCGATGGGCAGCTGGTGGGATGCGGACGAGGTGATCCGCTTCATCGAAGCGCTGCCGGAGACCACCATGCTGGTGCTCGACGAGGCCTATGGCGAATTGGGGCCGGCCTCGGCCCTGCCGCCGATCGATATCTCGCGACCGAATGTCATCCGCATGCGAACCTTTTCAAAGGCTTACGGGCTCGCTGGGATACGCTGCGGCTATGCGATTGCCGAGGCCCAGGTGATTCGCGACTTCGAGAAGATCCGCAACCACTATGGCGTCAGCCGCATGGCGCAGATCGCCGGCGTCGCGGCGCTCGCCGACCAGCCCTATCTCGAGACGGTGGTGGCGCGGGTGGCAGCAGGGCGCCGGCGCATCGCGGCGATCGCCGAGCAGAACGGGTTGAAGCCGCTGGCCTCGGCGACCAATTTCGTCACTATCGATTGCGGCCATGACGGCGCCTTCGCGCTGAAAGTGCTGCAAGGGCTGCTGTCGCGCGACGTCTTCATCCGCAAGCCGATGGCGCCAAAGCTCGACCGCTGCATTCGCGTCAGCGTCGGCCTCGACCACGAACTGGATATTTTTGCCGAGGAATTGCCGGGTGCGCTGGCGGCGGCGCGGGGGAACTAGGCAATTTCGCTGCGTTCGGATGTTGGCGCGCCGCTGAGCAGATTCCTGGCGCGTGCCAATATGTCCGACAATTCGGCGGCTTCCTCATCGCCCAGGTCCGCGGTCAGGCGGGCGGCATCGCGATCCGCGGCTGCCTGGAGTGTGGCAAGCGCGGCCCGGCCGTGGACGGTGAGCGAGAGGATGCGACCGCGCAGGGCCTCAAGGCCGGTGCGCGTTTCGATCAGGCCGGCGGCAGAGAATTTTCGAAGGATTCTCGTGACATAGGCAGGATCCAGCTGGAGTTCCCTGGCAATGTCGGACGCTGCCGGTCCGAAGTCGATTTGAAGCACCCGTGCCAGAAAACCTGGCGTGCCGCCAGGATTGGCGGCAATACGGCCAGGTCGACAGCCCAGTTCGAACAGCACCCGCGCCTCGGTCAGCGTAAAGGCGCTGTGCGCCAAGGTTTCGTCGAGCAGCCCGATCAGGCCGGTATAGAACCGGTTGAAGCATCTGAGATCGCTGACCAAGGCACTCCGATCGGCTGGCATGTCATGCGCCTTCCCTGAGATTTCACATCGGTAGATCATTGCAAAAAATTGACTAAGTCAACTATTTATTGGGCCAAGTCATCCATCTTGCGAGCAGCCTCGGCTCTCTATTCGATAACCCCTTCGAGCCAGTTGCCTTCGCCAGCTCCTGCGCCAGACTCTATGCAAGGGAGCGCGCGATGAACGATCGGAAAAGAGCAGTTCAGGCCCGCGTATACGGCAGAGTGCAAGGCGTCGGCTACAGGATCTGGACGAGAAGCGAAGCGGCAGGGCTTGGGCTGGTGGGCTGGGTGCGCAACGAAAGAGACGGCTCGGTAACGGCATGGCTTGCCGGCGCCGACGCGGCGGTTTCGGCCATGATCGAACGGCTTCGGCAAGGTCCTGCGGGCGCCTCAGTCTCGCGGGTCGAGGTGGAGGAGATCGAGACCTGGACCGCGCCTGGAGATTTCAGGATCGTCGCATAGGCGCATGCGCGCCACGGGACCCGGTCTGACACACTTGAATTAATTGAACGTTCGTTTTATTATTGTCAGATCAACGAGGCGATCATGGCGCGCACCACAGGATCCGACGGCGAGCGAACAGAGGCGGCAGTCCGCGAAGCGGCGGTCAACCTGATCGCACGCTACGGCTACGAGGCGATGTCGATGCGCCAGCTGGCGGCCGAGGTCGGCGTGCAGGCGGCCGCGCTCTATCGCTATTTTCCGACCAAGGAAGACCTGCTGTTCACGCTCATGCGCGAACACATGGAGGGGCTTCGGGCGGCCTGGGAACACGTCAGGCCAATCGATGCAGATCCGGCGGAGCAGCTTGCGGCCTATGTGCGCAACCACATCGCTTTCCACATCGAGCGCCGGCATTCCACGCATGTGTCGAACATGGAACTGCGCAGCCTGTCGCCCGACAGGCTGACACAGATCTTGCGCATGCGCACAGCCTACGAAAAGGAACTCCGCAGCATCCTGCGCGAAGGCGCCGAGGCCGGCGACTTCAGCATCGAGGACACCGGCCTGACGGCCATGGCGCTGATCCAGATGATGACCGGCGTCATCGTCTGGTTTCGCCCGGGCGAGCGGCTGTCAGTCCCTGAAGTGACGGCGACATATCTTTCAATGACAATGCGCCTGGTTGGCGCGAGGATGGATACCTACAGCGCCGCACGTCCCTTGGACGTGCAAAGGACGCTGTAGCACTTGAATTTGCGCATGATCCTTTCCGAAAATCGAAGTCGATTTTCGGGGTCATGCGGCAGGAGGAACGCCATGTACACGAACACGCTCAGCTTCGGGCATGACGAGGACATCGAGGCGCTGCGCGACATGGTGCGGCGCTTCGCCCAGGACAGGATCGCGCCGATCGCCGGCGATATCGACCGCCAGAACGAATTTCCGGCGCATCTGTGGCGCGAGCTCGGCGCGCTCGGCCTGCTCGGCATCACCGCCGATCCCGATTTCGGCGGCAGCGGCATGGGTTATCTCGCCCATGTGATTGCGGTGGAAGAAATTTCCCGCGCCTCGGCTTCGGTCGGTCTCTCCTATGGCGCCCATTCCAACCTCTGCGTCAACCAGATCAACCGCTGGGCGACGCCGGCGCAGAAGGAAAAATTCCTGCCGCCGCTGTGTTCGGGCGAGCGTGTCGGCGCGCTGGCGATGTCTGAATCCGGCGCCGGCTCCGACGTCGTCTCACTTAAGCTGCGTGCTGAAAAGCGCAATGACCGCTATGTGCTCAACGGCACCAAGATGTGGATCACCAACGGCCCGGACGCCGATACGCTGGTCGTCTATGCCAAGACCGATCCGGAGCGGAAATCGCGCGGCATCACCGCCTTCATCGTCGAGAAGGCGATGACGGGGTTTTCCGTGGCGCAGAAACTCGACAAGCTCGGCATGCGCGGCTCCAGCACCGGGGAGCTGGTGTTCGAGAATGTCGAGGTGCCATTCGACAATGTGCTGCACGAAGAAGGACGCGGCGTCGAGGTGCTGATGTCGGGCCTCGACTATGAACGCACCGTGCTTGCCGGCGGCCCGATCGGCCTGATGGCAGCCTGTCTCGATGTGGCGATCCCTTATGTGCACGAACGCAAGCAGTTCGGCCAGCCGATCGGCGAGTTCCAGCTGGTGCAAGGCAAGCTGGCCGACATGTATACGGTGATGAACGCCGCGCGCGCTTACGTCTATGCCGTCGCGGCCGGCTGCGATCGCGGCCAGACCACCCGCAAAGACGCCGCCGGCTGCGTTTTGTTCGCAGCAGAGAAGGCGACGCAGATGGCGCTGGACGCCATCCAACTTCTGGGCGGCAACGGCTATATCAACGACTATCCGACCGGTCGGCTGCTGCGCGACGCCAAACTCTACGAGATCGGCGCCGGCACCAGCGAAATCCGGCGCTGGCTGATCGGCCGCGAGATCATGGCGGAGGGGGTGTGAGCATGGCCGTCCTAGAGACTCAGATCTCCCCCTCCTCCGACACTTTCCGCGCCAATGCCGAACGCATGCGCGCGCTGGTCACCGATATCGCCGACAAGGCCGCGACCGTCGAGCGTGGCGGCTCGGAGGAGGCGCGCGAGCGCCATATTTCGCGCGGCAAGCTGCTGCCGCGCGAACGCCTCGCGCAATTGCTCGACACCGGCTCCCCATTCCTCGAGATCGGCCAGTTCGCTGCGTGGTCGATGTATGGCGAGGAGATTTGCTCAGCCGGCATGATCGCCGGCGTCGGCCGTGTCGAGGGCACCGAGGTGATGGTCGTCGTCAACGATGCCACGGTGAAGGGCGGCACCTACTATCCGCTGACGGTGAAAAAGCATTTGCGGGCGCAGGAGATCGCGCTGCAGAACAATCTGCCCTGCATCTATCTGGTCGATAGTGGCGGCGCCAACCTGCCCAACCAGGACGAGGTGTTTCCCGACCGCGAGCATTTCGGCCGCATCTTCTACAACCAGGCCAACATGTCGGCTGCCGGCATCCCGCAGATCGCCTGCGTCATGGGGTCCTGCACGGCCGGAGGCGCCTATGTGCCGGCAATGTCGGACGAGACGATCATGGTGCGCAACCAGGCGACCATTTTTCTCGGAGGCCCGCCGCTGGTGAAGGCGGCCACCGGTGAGGATGTCAGCGCCGAGGATCTGGGGGGCGCGGATGTGCATACGCGGCTTTCCGGCGTCGCCGACCATTATGCGATGGACGACGAACATGCGCTTGCCATCTGCCGGCGCATCGTCAAAAACCTGAATCGGAACAAGACCGTAAGCCTGAGCTTACAGAGATCGATTCCGCCGCTTCATCCGGCGGATGAACTCTACGGCGTCGTGCCGACCGATCTGCGCCAGCCCTATGATGTGCGCGAGGTGATCGCGCGCCTCGTCGACGGCTCCGAATTCGACGAGTTCAAGCAGAACTACGGCACAACGCTGATCACCGGTTTTGCCCACCTCCACGGCATGCCGGTCGGCCTCATCGCCAACAATGGTGTGCTGTTTTCCGAAAGCGCGCTGAAGGGCGCGCATTTCATCGAGCTGTGCTGCCAGCGCAGGATCCCGCTGGTCTTTCTGCAGAACATCACCGGCTTCATGGTCGGCCGGAAATACGAGGCAGGCGGCATCGCCAAGGACGGCGCCAAGCTGGTGATGGCGGTTGCCACCGCCAGGGTGCCGAAGGTGACCGTCATCATCGGCGGTTCGTTCGGCGCCGGCAATTACGGCATGTGCGGCCGCGCCTATTCCCCGCGCTTCCTGTGGATGTGGCCGAACGCCCGCATCTCGGTGATGGGCGGCGAACAGGCGGCAACCGTGCTCGCCATGGTCAAGCGCGAAGGCATCGAGCGCAAGGGCGGCGAATGGAGCGCCGAAGAAGAAGCGAAATTCAAGAAGCCGATCCTGATGAAATACGAGCATGAGGGCCATCCGCTCTACTCGTCCGCCCGCCTCTGGGATGACGGCATCATCGATCCGGCGAAGACGCGCGAAGTGCTGGCGCTCAGCCTGTCCGCGTCGCTCAACGCCGAAATCGAGGACACGCGCTTCGGCGTGTTCAGGATGTGAGGTGAGCAAGGCGCTGGACAGGATCCGCATCCACACCGGCGACATCACGAAGCTGGATGTTGACGCCATCGTCAATGCCGCCAACACCTTGCTTCTCGGCGGCGGTGGGGTCGATGGCGCCATCCATCGCGCCGCCGGCCGCGAGCTCGAGGTCGAATGCCGGATGCTGAATGGATGCAAGGTCGGCGACGCCAAGATCACCAAGGGCTACAAACTGCCGGCTCGACATATCATCCACACGGTCGGGCCGGTCTGGCAGGGCGGCGGCAAGGGCGAAGCCGAGCTACTGGCCTCCTGCTATCGCAGTTCGCTGGAACTTGCGGCCGCCAATGATTGCCGTTCGGTGGCGTTTCCGGCGATCTCGACCGGCGTTTACCGCTATCCCAAGGATGAGGCGACCGGGATCGCTGTCGGCACGGTCAGCATGGTCATCGAAGAGAAAGCCATGCCTGAAACCGTCATTTTCTGCTGCTTCGACGAGCAAACGGCGCAACTATACCTACGAGCCGTTGCTGCACTCCGGAAAGGTTGAACTGTATATGGACCAACCGATTCATCAGCACATGCAAACTCGAATCCCCGACAACGAACTGGCGGCGAGGAAAAATATTCGCTACTGCTTGTCCCGCACAATGCAATGGGGACAGGGTGGAAATGGAACTGAAATATTGCCGGCGGACGGCTGCCTCGATACTTGCAGGACTACTAATATTCTCAACAGCCGGCGCCGGCCAGGCCGGATCGCTCGCAGGCAGCAAGGGAGACGTGCGTTTTCCGCCGACCCTAGGCTCGGGCGAATGCAACGTCGCCTACAAGGGTTACGTCGCGGCGAGCGGTCATTCGGCCTACGCCACGACCTTTTATTCGCGCGTCGTCGACCTTTACATCATCTGCGGCACGAAGTTCAACGCGACGTCCCAGAAGGCCGCGGAAGAGATCGCGCTGCGCAACTGCCAGGCCGGATTGACGCGGTGGAAACTAAAGACCGCGAGTGGCGGCTGCGCGATCTCGGCATCGAAATAGGCGCGTGCGCTTTGCTGGTAGAGCACTCCCCCGGTAAGGGAGCGCTCTACATCAAGTGCCGAACTGCAAGGCAGCATCCGGCGAAGCGAAAGCCTATCCATATAGGCTTGCGAGACAGAGGGGGCGCGAAGGAACGCCTGCGTCGCTTTCAGCAAGCCCTCGCTACGGAGGCTCCATGTTCAGCAAAATCCTGATCGCCAATCGCGGCGAGATCGCTTGCCGTGTCATCCGCACGGCCCGCAAGATGGGTGTGCGCACCGTCGCTGTCTATTCGGACGCCGACGCGAAATCCCTGCATGTCGAGATGGCCGACGAGGCCGTTCATATCGGCCCCCCGTCGGTTGGCGAAAGCTATCTGCGCGGTGACCGGATTGTCGCGGCTGCGCTTTCGACGGGGGCGCAGGCCATCCATCCCGGTTACGGCTTCCTGTCGGAAAATCCTGATTTCGTCGACCAGGTGGTGGCGGCGGGGCTTACCTTCATCGGCCCGTCGGCGGCCTCGATCCGCGCCATGGGGCTGAAGGACGCCGCCAAGCGGCTGATGGAGAAAGCCGGCGTTCCCGTCGTTCCGGGCTATCATGGCGAAGCGCAGGAGATCGTGCTGCTTGCCTCCAAGGCACGCGAGATTGGCTATCCCGTGCTGATCAAGGCGCGCGCCGGCGGCGGCGGCAAGGGCATGCGGCGCGTCGAGCATCCCGATGATTTCTCCGAGGCGCTGTCCAGCGCCCGGCGCGAGGCAAAGGCTGCTTTCGGCGACGACCGCGTTCTCGTCGAAAAATATGTCGACAAGCCGCGGCACATCGAAGTGCAGGTGTTCGGCGACAATTTCGGCAATGCCGTGCATCTCTACGAACGCGACTGCTCGGCGCAGCGCCGCCACCAGAAAGTGATCGAGGAAGCCCCCGCCCCCGGCATGACGCCGGCGCTGCGCAAGGCGATGACGGAAGCGGCTGTGAAGGCCGCCAAGGCGATCGGCTACTCAGGCGCCGGCACCATCGAATTCATCGTCGATGCCTCGCAAGGCCTCAAGCCCGACCGCTTCTGGTTCATGGAGATGAACACCCGCCTGCAGGTCGAGCATCCGGTCACCGAGATGGTCACCGGCACCGACCTCGTCGAGTGGCAGTTGCGCGTTGCCAGCGGCGAAAAGCTGCCGAATACGCAGAGCGAGATCGCGCTGACCGGCCATGCCCTGGAGGCGCGAATCTATGCCGAGGATGCGTCAAAGGGCTTCCTGCCCGCAACGGGCACGCTCCATCATCTGAAGTTCCCTGAGGCGGCACCCGAGGGCGCCACGATGCGCGTCGAGACCGGCGTGCGGACCGGTGATGCCATCTCACCCTATTATGATCCGATGATCGCCAAGCTGGTGGTCCATGCAAAGGACAGGCTAGCAGCGCTGGAAGCTCTCGGCGCGGCGCTGGCGCGGACCGAAATCGCGGGTTCCACCGTCAACACCGGCTTTCTTGCCGCCCTTGCCGCCGATCCCGACTTTTGTGCTGGTGATGTCGACACCGGCCTGATCGGCAGACATCAGGCGGCACTGACCGGGGTCGCGCCGCCGACCGGCGAAATCGTCTCGGCAGCAGCCCTTGCCGCCTCCGGTGCCGCAGCCTTGCCGCTATCGAACGACCCATGGTCGTCACTTTCCGGCTACGCGCATTTCCACGGCGTGGCGCGGCGCACGCGGCTGAAGTTCGGGGAGACCGATATACTGGCAAAGGTTTCGGTGCGGCCGGACGGGCGCTTCCAGGTGGCGTTCGATGCGCCCTATGACAGCACCAATTCGCATGATTTTCGCGCCGCTCCCCGCCTCGCCCGCTGGCCTGGCCACATCACGGTGTTCGAAGGCGCCGTCGGCTACACATTCGCGGTACCGGACCCGTTGGCACGGAGCGATGAAGCGGCCGCCGCCTCCGGCAGCCTGCGCGCGCCGATGCCGGGCCTGGTCAAGCTGGTGCGCGTGGCGAAGGGCGATGCGGTGATCAAGGGGCAACCGTTGCTGATCCTCGAGGCAATGAAGATGGAGCACACTATCGCCGCCCCGCATGACGGGGTGGTTGCCGAGATCGCCACGGAAGGCGCGCAGGTCACGGACGGGACAGTGCTGGTGCGGTTCGTAGAGGAGCAGAACGCGTAGAGCGCGATCCCGAAAACTGGATCCGGTTTTCGGAAAAGATCATGCCCAAGAAGGACAGAGCCGATCCCGCTCTATCGGGATGGACAGGCTCAGGACAATGACGTGTTCTATCGCTACATCCCAAGGCGCATTGGAGACGCCCTGCCAAAATGAAAATGGCCGCGACGAGATGGCCGCCGGCAATGCTCAATCGACAAAATATAAAACACAGCTCCTTTTTATGTGTCGATATTATCAATTTCGCTCTTGGCTGATTCAGGGTCAATCGGATGGCAAAACGCATAATATAATATTTTACTTAAAGACATTCTTACAATCCGACGTCCTGAAATTTGCTTTAGATTTATTTATAGCCTATACCCACTCTGGGTTTGATATCTGCAGACGATGGGTTGGCGTTAACGGGATCGGGCGGATTTCCTTACGCGGCCTTTTCGAGGGAAAACCCATGAAGACTTTCATCAAAGCGCTCGCTTTGACCGCCGCGTTGCCACTGCAGTGGTTCAGTCCTGCACAAGGAGCGACCGCCACCGGCAATATGACAGTCCGGATCACCATTCAGGCGGAGTGCAAGGTTCAGACCGCGACCGATATGGATTTCGGCACGAATGGTGTCATTGACGCCAATGTCGACCAGACCAGCACCATTTCAGTGCAATGCACCAACAGTACGCCCTACAATGTCGGCCTGAGCGCCGGTGTCGGCGCCGGGGCAACGGTCGCCGTCCGCAAGATGACCGGCCCAGCAGCCGCGGTCCTCAACTACTCGCTTTATCGCGACGTGGCGCGTGCCCAGCTATGGGGCACCACCATAGGCACCGACACGGTGGCAGGCACCGGCAATGGCGCCGCGCAACCACTTACGGTTTATGGCCGCGTGCCGCCGCAAACAACGCCTGGTGCGGGTGTCTACACAGACACGGTTGCGATCACCGTCACCTACTAAGGTGCTGTCAAACAGGGAGAACGCCATGCGTTCCATGCTCAAAAGCATTAGCGCGATCGCGCTTTTGCTCCTCGCGGCCGGTTTGGCGCAAGCAGCGTCGCTTCGGGTGGCACCGACCAACATCGAGATGATCGCGCCGGACAGCGCGGCGGCCTTGACCCTGCGCAACGACGCGAAACAGCCCATCAACGTACAGATAAGAGTGTTTCGCTGGACTCAAGAGGGCGGCATCGAACGGCTCGAGCCGACCAGTGATGTTGTTGCCAGTCCCCCAGCTGCGAAGCTCGGCCCCGGCGCCGACTATCTGGTGCGGGTTGTGCGGGTATCGAAATCAGCCGTTGCAGGCGAGGAAAGCTATCGCGTGATCATCGACGAACTTCCTGATCCGTCTAGAAAGAAGGCCGGTACCGTCAGTCTGGTCCTGCGCTATTCGGTTCCGGTGTTCTTTCGCAATCCCGACGCGGCTGCTCCAGATGTTTCCTGGAGCCTCTCAGGCAAGGGGCGCGGGCTGCTCCTGACAGCAAAAAACACCGGTGAAAGCCGCTTGAGATTGTCCGATTTGACGCTGACGCAGAGCGGGCGAAAACTCGGCAATCGCAACGGTCTTGTCGGCTATGTGCTCGGCGGTGCGACCATGCAATGGCCGATCGCGGGGAAGACGCTTTCGGGTGGGGCGGTTTTGCTGTCGGCCCAGAGCGATTTTGGACCGTTCGATGCCAACGTTTCGATCAAGGGCCAGTAGGGTCGCGATCACCGCTGTCGTGACCGCATTTTCCACCATGCAGGTCAAAGCACAAGATGTGTTGCCGGCCCCCGCGGCAACGGATTCCGCGGCGGCTCCAGCCGACGGCCGCGATCTGTATCTGGAAGTCTTCGTCAACGACGTCTCCACCGGGCTGATCGGCGCTTTCAGGCAGCTGTCGGATGGCGG
Organism: Mesorhizobium japonicum MAFF 303099; assembly: GCF_000009625.1. Classification (NCBI taxonomy): domain Bacteria; kingdom Pseudomonadati; phylum Pseudomonadota; class Alphaproteobacteria; order Hyphomicrobiales; family Phyllobacteriaceae; genus Mesorhizobium; species Mesorhizobium japonicum. The sequence continues at coordinate 6,397,410 of NC_002678.2, read as the reverse complement.
CCTGGCTTCCACGCCAGACGAATTGCAGCAGGTTGGGCTGCAACCTGTCGAGGGTGCGATGGGTGCCGATCACCTGGTGCGGGTCGATCGGCTCCCGGACGTCTCCTATCGTATCGATGAAGCGACCCAACGTCTCTATGTGACGGCCACCAATGCGGCACGCTCCGCCCACGTCATCGACATCGCTCCGCAGGGTAAGCAGGACAGGCTCAAGCCGCAATCCGGCTTTGGCGGCGTGCTGAACTATTCCCTGTTCGCCAGCATCAACGATCTGAAGGATCGTACCTCGCAGCTCTTTAGTGGCGTCTCAGGCGGTTTCGATGCGCGGCTTTTCAGCCCTTACGGAACGTTGAGCCAAGGCTTTATCGTCAGCCTGTCCGACGGCGAACTTGACGGCTTCACCCGGCTGAACACGACCTGGAGTTATTCCGATCCCGAGCGGTTGCTGACCTACAAGGCGGGTGACTTCGTCTCGGGTGGGCTGGCATGGACAAGGTCCGTGTATCTCGGCGGCTTTCAGGTCCAGCGCAATTTTTCCTTGCGTTCCGATCTCGTCACCTTGCCGCTTCCGAACTTCTCGGGAACAGCTGCTGTCCCCTCCACGCTCGAAGTCTATACACAGAATGTGCGGACCTATACCAGCGACGTCCCGGCCGGGCCGTTCCAGGTGACAAACCTGCCAATATTCACCGGAGCTGGCCAAGCCCAAATTGTCCTGCGCGATAGCCTCGGCCGCGAAACCACCGTGACGTTGCCGTTCTACAATTCCAGCATGCTTTTGAAACGAGGCCTGCTCGATTTCTCCGCCGAGGTCGGCTCTCCGCGGCGCAATTTCGGTGTCGAATCGTATGATTATGACGGCGGCATCTATGGCTCGGCAAGTGCACGCTATGGGCTGACCAACCGGCTGACACTGGAAGGCCACGTCGAAGGCGGCGAAGATCTTGTGAATGGCGGCGCCGGCATAGCGTTTCCGCTCAGCTATTTCGGCGCAGCCTCCATTGCTGCGGCCGGCAGTCGTCACAATGGCCAGACGGGCGCGCTCGTCAACGCCTCGCTTGAGCTGAGCTACGATGGGTGGTCGCTCTATGGCCGCATGCAGCGCGCGTTCGCGGACTACGAGGACATTGCATCGGTCACCGCCGAGATCAATGCTGTACCGGGTCCGAACGAGTTCCCGATCTTCACAGCCGGCGTTCCTCGCGCGCTCGACCAGGTAACGCTGAGCGTGCCGATGCCGCTTGATTTTTCAAACCTCAACCTCTCCTACGCGCATCTTACGAGCGCCGAGGGAGAGAGCAGCCAGATCGTCGGCGTTTCGTACAGCCAGACAGTGTTCAAGGACAGCAGCTTCTATGCCACCGCCTTCACCGACCTTGACGACAAAAACAGCTTTGGAGTGTTTGCGGGCATCTCCGTGCCACTCGGCGGTGATGTCACCGCCTCGACCGGGGTCGCAGACGGCCCTGACGGCGTGTCGGTGGTCGCCGACATCGCCAAGTCCGAACGGCTGGAGAACGGCAGCATCGGCTGGCGTGCGAGGACGTCCGAGGGCGGCACGCCCAACCGGTCGGCAGCCGTCAGCTACCGTTCACCACGGGCACGAGTTGAGACCGGCATCCAGCAATTCGACAAGAGCGTTCGTGGAACCGCAGAGGTCGATGGGGCAATCGCCGTCGCCGGCGGCGGCATTTTTGCCACCAACCGCATCGACGACGCGTTTGCTGTTGTCGATGTCGGCGTTGCTGGCGTGGAGGTCCAGCACCAGAACAGGCCGGTCGGCGTCAGCAACCGGCAGGGAAGGATCCTGGTTCCCGACCTGAACTCCTACGAAGACAATACCATTTCCATTGATCCAAGGAACTTGCCGGTCGATGCCGACGTGCCGGAGACCCGCAAAATCGTCGTGCCGGCCGGTCGAAGTGGCGTCGTCCTTGATTTCGGCGTTTCAAAGGCTGCCGATGCGGCGCTTGTCTCCCTGGTCGACGGCAAAGGCACGCCGATCGCCGTCGGCGCCAAAGGTCGTGTCGAGGGTGCCGACGAGGAATTCGTGATCGGCTATGACGGCGAGGCCTACATCCGCACCCTCCACCGACAAAATGCCGTGGCCATTGAATTGCCGGACGGCACCTCGTGTCGAGCAGAATTCGCCTATCGAGCGATACCCGGCCAGCAGGTGGTCATCAAGCAGGTCATCTGTTCTTGAGGCGAGGACGAACCATGCTCCGTTTCGCTATGCTGTCGGCCGCCCTGCTGTTGCCGACCGTTGCCTGGGCCCAAAGCTGCAGCTTTGGCGTATCGGCGATGAATTTCGGGCTGGTCGATACGCTTTCCGGTTCGTCAAGCAATTCAACCGCCACACTCAGCGTAAACTGCACTGGATTGTTGTTGCAGCGCATCCTCGTCTGCCCAAATCTGGGTACGGGCAGCGGCGGTGCCACGGCTTCGGCCCGTCAGATGCTGAGCGGCGCCAATGATCTCAACTACCAGCTTTATTCGGATTCCGCGCGCTCGGTGGTGTGGGGCTCCTATGCGTGGCCGTATCCGCCGACAGCGCCGGGCTTTGCGCTGACGCTGAACGTGCTCGGCAGCGGTTCGGCCAGCCAGACGATCTATGGCGCCATATTGGGTGGACAGGCGACCGCGGTGCCGTCGACCTACCTCTCCACATTTTCTGGGAGCCACGTCGAGTTCCGCTATCGAGCCACTCCCGGCAACGATTGCAGCACCGGCGCAGGCTCCGTCGACAGACCCACATTCACGATCAACGCGATCGTTCCGGCCAATTGTCTGCTGGCAATCCAGAACATCGATTTCGGATCAAACGGCATTCTGGGCGCCAATGTCGATGCAACTGGCGGGGTTTCCATCACCTGCACCCCGGGCACGCCCTACACAGTGTCGCTCAGCAACGGAACGACTGGTTCGGCCCCAACCGCGCGCAAGATGTCCAAGGGCGTGGAAACCGTAACCTACGGCCTCTACAAGGATAACGCACGCAGCCAGGTGTGGGGCGACGCGGCGATGCCAGGCAGTACTGTTGCGGGAAGCGGCAGCGGTGCGGCGCAAAATCTCACCATCTACGGCCGTGTTCCCGCTCAAACGACACCTTCGGCCGGCGTCTATACCGATACCGTTGTCGTTACCGTGACCTATTAGGCCGCTGCATCAGAGCGCCGCGCGTCCAGAAGAACGCGCGGCGCTGCAATGCCACTAGGTGATGTCAGCGACTACTGCGCGATCGGCGCGTATTTGCCGTCATGCCACTGGTTGATGTCGTAGCTGGCGTTTTTGAGGTCGCCCTTTTCGTCGAAGGTGACGTCGCCGACAACGGTGCTGATCGGCGTGCCGTTCTTCAACGCTTCGGCAACCTTGGCCGGATCGTCGCTGCCGGCACGCTTGATGCCTTCGGCGAAAGCCTGGACCACGGCGTAAGAGAACAGCGTGAAGCCTTCCGGCACGAAGCCGCCGGCCTTGATCTTCTCGACGGCGGCCTTGGCTTCCGGCTTTGCCTGCGGGTCCGACGGGAAGACGAACATGGTGCCTTCGCCAGCCGGGCCGGCAACCTGCCAGAATTCCGGCGAGGCGATGGAGTCCGGCATGATCAGCTGGAACTTCAGGTTCTGTTCGGCCGACTGACGCAGAATCAGGCCGGCTTCAGGATGGTAGCCGCCGAAATAGACGACGTCGGCCTTGAGATCCTTCAGCTTGGTGACGAGCGCCGAATAGTCCTTCTCGCCGGGATTGATGGCGTCATAATAGACTTCCTTGAGGCCGCCGGTGTTCATGGTTGCCCTGACGGCATCAGCCACGCCCTGCCCGTAAGCGCTCTTGTCGTGCAGGATGACGACGTTCTTGCCGGCATATTTCTTGGCGATCCACGGGCCGATGAAGGCGCCCTGTGCATCGTCACGCGTATAGAGGCGCATGATGGTCGGCCAGCCGGCCTTGGCGGCCGCATCGGTCAGCACCGGGTTCGAGGAAGCCGGGCTCATCATCAGCGCGCCGGCTTCGGCATAGACGGCCGAGGCGGGAATGCTCGAGCCCGAGCAGGCATGGCCGTCGATGAACTTGACGCCGTTGGCGATGATGCGGTTGGCGACCGACACGGCCTGCTTGGGATCGCACTGGTCGTCCTCGATGTCGAGCTTGATCATCGAGCCGTTGACGCCGCCCGCGGCGTTGATGGCGTCTGCCGCGGCCTGTGCGCCCTGCTTGAACTGGTCACCGATAGTGGCGAGCTGTCCGGTCATCGGACCGACCACCGAAACGGTGATGTCGTCGGCAAATGCGACCGGCGCACTCATCATCAGGCCGAAAATGGCCGCGCTCAAAATACTCATTTTTTTCATGGCAATAGAACTCCTCCACTCACGCGCGGCCGCCCGGCCGCGCTTCTTCCAGAGAGGCGGGACAATTTCATCCTTCATTGGGCCTGTCTAGGCGCATTGGCGCCACTCGATTGGGCCTGCGAGCCGTCATCTACGCAAAAAGCCACGCCAGCCTTGTTCCGGCTGGTCGTGGCTTTTTGCCTATCGGGCTGTTTCCCCAGCGCCCCCGCGCCGCGAACCCCAACTTTGCTTTCCCTGTCTTCCCTGCCCTGATCCGAAAACCGATGCTTTCGGATGATGGTCCGTCGTACGGCTTGGACCTGTCCGGCTGCCGCATTCTTGGTGTTGATAGCCTGTGGCCTGGCTGTCTGCGCAGCCTTATCCCTGTTTGGCCCGACCGTCTTGAAGCGGTCTTGGCCGGAGCGTCCCCGTCTGCCGGAACTTTAGTGCATGGTCATCCATTCGCGGGCTTCGCGCAGCGCCTTGGCGATCTCGACCTTCGACATGGCGGCCGACAGTTCCGAGCGCAGTTCCGCGGCGCGGGCCGAGCCCTTGATGGCGGCGATGTTGAACCATTTGTGGGCGGCAACGACGTCGGTCTCGCAATCGCGGCCGGTCGCATACATCATGCCCAGTTCGAAAAGAATGTCGGCCTGGGCAGTTGCCCCCATGGCGCCGAAACCTGCTTCAAGCATTTCAAAACGTGCCATTTTAGTCCCCTGTCTGGCTCCCGAGAGCTGCCTCCGTTCGTCTTGTCCGGGCCGCTCTTTCGATGCTTTCGAGAATGCCGATCAGGCTTGAATCCGTCGTTAAATGGCGTGCTTAATTTGAGGAAAACAAAGCTAAAACAAGAGGTAAACGCGGAAATTCGTTAAGGATACGAAGCCAGCAATTCAGCCGATTTTCGTCAAATTTGACGAAAACTTTCCGAGCCTCGATCAACACTCCGCTAACCACGGGAAACAAACAGCACGTGCCGGTCGTTTTCATTTCCCCGCCGACGGCGCCAATTCAGGCGGCTTCAAAATCCCAAAGTCTTCCGTTGCGGCACCGCTTTTGTTTTGCCGGGAGCTGGATTAGCTTACGTTTGCGTAAGCGGCAGACCGGCGAGGCGGAGAATTCGGCCGGCCATCCAAAGGGAGCAAGACATGTTTCGAAAAGTGAGCCTGGCTCTTGCAGCCACATTGATCATGGCGGGTGCGGCGTGGGCCGATCCGATCGAGGGCAATTGGAAAACGCAAGCCGGCGATACAGCGGCCATATCAGGCAGCGACTCGTTTTCCATCACGCTCAAATCGGGCAAATATGCCGGCAAGACGATCGGCTCGCTCAAGGCGGCGGGCGACAACAAATATGCCGGCAGCATCACCGATCCTGCAAACGACAAGACCTATTCGGGCAAGGCGACGTTGTCGGGCACCGCGCTCAAGATGAGCGGCTGCGTGCTGGGCGGACTGATCTGCAAGAGCCAGACCTGGCACAAGCTCTGATCGGCCTATCCTTGTGACATCCTGACGGGGCCCGACGGGCCCCGTTTTCGTTTCATCGGTATGTCAAGCCTTGGGGCTCTTGCCCCCGCTGCCGGTGGCCGCGCTGGCGACGACGACCGGCCCAGATCCCGTCAATCAATTTGAACCCCAGATGAACGCCGGCATCAGAGCCGGTTCAGAGGCATTGGGGCATTCTCCAGCGTGTTGAAGGAGACACGACCCAATGCTTGCTCGCCGCTTCACCATCGTCTGCCTGCTGATGAGCCTGTTTGGAATGTTCTTCGCCATCCTCGTCGCCGAAGCGGGCCGTTCGCCCCGCTCCTGGGACGAAGCCACCAGAATATGCCGCCTCGCCTGCCCGACCAATCTTCGCCACTGAAACAACGAACCGGACCTCGAAAAGAAAAGCTCAGAGATCATGGACCGCATCGCCGCCAACACCCTCAAGACCCTCCGGCTGCTGCCGCGGGCGGCGCTTATCCTGGTGCTTCTGGCCGCTCCGGTCCTGGCGGTGCCGATGATGCGCGCCGATACCGGCTCGACGATCGAGGCGCCGGCCCTGAGGAAGTCCGGCGTGGGTTTTGTGCTGCTGGTCAGCCTGCAGCGGGGATAAAGAAAAATGGCGCTTTGGGCGCCTTCGGCGGCGAGCCCCCTCCCAACCGCCCGTCCAAGTCTCTATATTGAGCCATGGAAAAGCGAATCTACCCTCAAGCCATCGAATCCGTCGTCATGCCCGAGCCTTTTGGCCGGCAAAGCTTCGACAGCGCCGAAAAAGCCGTCGCCGCACTGCAGCGGCTTTACGATCGCAACACCAAGTTCCTGCGCGACGCCTTCGCGGCCCTGGCGTCGGCCGGCGGAGACAGCAGCAAGCGCTACCGCGCCTTCTACCCCGAGATCGGCGTCACCACGAGTTCGTTCACCCAGGTCGACTCGCGCCAAGCCTACGGCCATATGCCGACACCCGGCCATTTCGCCACCACGATCACACAGCCGCAGCTGTTCGAGCGCTACCTGATCGAACAGCTGCGCCTCATCATGCGCAACCACGGTGTCTCGGTCACGGTTTCGGAATCGACCACGCCCATTCCGCTGCATTTCGCCTTCTTGGAGGGAACTTACGTCGACGGGGCCGCCGCGGAGCGCATCAAGCGGCCGATCCGCGACCTGTTCGACGTGCCGGATCTCGACGGCACCGACGACCAGATCGCCAACGGCACGTTCGAGGTGGCCTTCGGCGAACCAAGGCCGCTGGCGCCGTTCACGGCGCAGCGCATCGACTATTCGCTGCACCGCATGACGCATTATACGGCAACCAGCCCGCAGCATTTCCAGAACTTCGTGCTGTTCACCAACTACCAGTTCTACATCGACGAATTCGTCGCCCGCGCCCGCGACCTGATGGAGAAGGGCGGTGGCGGTTACGCGGAATTCGTAGAGCCGGGCAATGTCGTGACCAAAGCCGGGCAGAGTTCGCCTAGCGAAGGCGTTGGGCCGCAGCGCCTTCCGCAGATGCCGGCCTATCACCTGAAAAAGCCGAACCATGGCGGCATCACAATGGTCAACATTGGTGTTGGCCCTTCCAATGCCAAGACGATCACCGACCATATCGCCGTGCTGAGGCCGCATGCCTGGGTGATGCTTGGCCATTGCGCCGGGCTGCGCAACACCCAGGCGCTCGGCGACTATGTGCTGGCGCATGCCTATGTGCGCGAGGACCATGTGCTGGACGACGACCTTCCGGTCTGGGTGCCGATCCCGCCGCTGGCGGAAATCCAGGTTGCGCTGCAGGAAGCGGTCGCCGAAGTCACCGGCCTGTCCGGCTACGATCTGAAGCGCATCATGCGCACCGGCACGGTCGCCACCATCGACAACCGCAACTGGGAACTGCGCGACCAGCGCGGACCGGTGCAGCGCCTGTCGCAGTCGCGCGCCATCGCGCTCGACATGGAATCGGCGACGATCGCCGCCAATGGCTTCCGCTTCCGCGTGCCCTACGGCACGCTGCTGTGCGTTTCCGACAAGCCGCTGCATGGCGAGTTGAAACTGCCGGGCATGGCGACGGAGTTCTACAAGCGGCAGGTGGCGCAGCACCTGACCATCGGCATCAGGGCGATGGAGAAGCTGGCCGAGATGCCGATGGAGCGGCTGCATTCGCGCAAGCTCCGGAGCTTTTCGGAGACAGCGTTCCAATAGGCGGCCGCAGCGCCTGGGCGAGGCATTTCGTCGTCTTGCCCAGGCCGCAATTCGGCCGATAAGCAGATGGAACGGATCGTCAGGCGGCATTCGGCAGACACGACCTCGATGATGACAGGCGCGCGCTTGAAAATGACGGCTGGGTTGGCATTCCTGGCGATGACGGCATTGTCGGCCGCGCTGTTGGCCGGGTTCTTCGGCACGCTGCATCCGGCTTTCGATTCCTTCTCGCATTTCCGCATTCACTTCAGCGTGCTCATGGCGCTTCTGGCACTGCCGCTGCTTGCCAGCTCGTTTCGGCTGCAAGCTGCAGCGGGGCTGCTCTTTGCCATCGCCTGCCTGGCCACGACGGCAAGCGCCCTGCCGAGGCTTTGGCCGCAGCCGGCGGTTGCCAAGCCCGCCGATCAAGCCGTCTACAGCCTGCTGCAGATGAATTTGCGCTTCAACAACCCGACACCGAAGAAAGTGCTCTCCCTGATCGGTCGCACCAACCCGGACGTGATCACCCTCGATGAGGTGTCGCAGATGTGGACGACAGAGCTTGGCTTCATCGCCAGCGCCTATCCGTATCGCATCCTTTGCCCCTACCCGAACGGCATGTTCGGGGTTGCGTTGCTATCGCGCAGGCCGTTCGTGGCCGGCACCGCGCCACGCTGCGAGCCGCGCGGTGCGATGGCGACCGCCACCATCGACTTCGGCGGGATCGAGGTCGATGTCGCCGCGATTCATTTGAGCTGGCCGTGGCCGAAGGAGCAATACTGGCAGATCGGCGAACTGGCGCAGACATTGGCCGGGCTGGGCCAGACCGCGATCATGGCAGGCGATTGCAACGCCGTGCCGTGGAGTGCGGCGGTGCGGCGGGTCGCGGCTCTCGGCGGGCTGACACTTATGCCATCGGCCGGCCCGACCTGGATTCACCGGACGCTGCCCGACGTCCTGCGCCGCTATGCGGGCCTGCCGATCGACCAGGTGTTCAGCAAGGGCGGGCTGACGATCCTGTCTTCGCAGCGGCTGGAGGACACCGGCTCCGACCATCTGCCGGTGCTGGTCGAGTTCACGCTGCGCTCTGACGACAAGCAGCCCGAGAATGGCCACGCCACAGCGCTCGCGGCGAGCGACTTGTCGGCCAAGCCGCGCGGCTGAGCGAAGCTCGCGCGCCACGGCGCTGACCGGATCACTCGGTTCATGGTTTTCCGGTCAAGGCAGCGATCAGATGTTCGACATGGCCGCCACTGCTGTGTTCGCGCCGATCGAAGGCGATTTGTTTGGCCTCATATTCGGCATAGACGGCCCGGATGCGAAGCTGAGCTTCGCGGCGCGCCTTGTAGCAGGACGGATCGTTGGCGATCCGCAAGCCGGTTATCGACTTTTCCGTAGCGCGCATCATCTCCCTGGCAATGCGCCCATGTGTTTCCTCATGGGCGCGAACACCTGCGAAAAACCTGTTCCAGCGCCTCTTCAGCGCCGGCGTGGCGGGCGGGGCAAGGTGCGGGAAGGTGTAGGAAAGATTGAGCGTGCCATTGACCCCACGTATCCGGCAGAAGCCGTTGCCCTGGCCGGCGTCGAGGTCCCAGTCGACGGTATAGGCGGTTGTGGCGATGGCATGCGTCATGAAGCCGTGCCGGGGGCCTTTTCTGTCCATCGCGTCGACGAGGGCGGCGCCCGAGCTTCCCGTGACGTCGTAGGTCAGCGTCTGGATCACTGCCCTGGTGCCGGCTGAGGCCTGTGGCGCAAACAGCGCCCCGATGGCGACGAGGCATGTCAGAACTGTCCGGCGCATCGGCCTTCTCCCTATCTCCAGAGAAGGAACCATAGACCGGTGGCCGTTTCAACGTTTCTGCTGGCCTGCATGCCCTCGCGGCCAGCCCTACCTGCATTTTCTTGCCGCCGAGGCCGAAACCGCCGGCCGCGCGAGGTCACATGCCCTGGTAGACCGGACCCTCGCCGCCTTGCGGCGGCACCCAGTTGATGTTCTGGTTCGGATCCTTGATATCGCAAGTCTTGCAGTGGACGCAGTTCTGCGCGTTGATGACGAAGCGGACGTCTTGCGCCGCCGGATCGGCGGCGGTGTTGCCGTCCTTGTCGACCCATTCATAGACGCCGGCCGGGCAATAGCGGGTCGAAGGCCCGGCAAAGACATCGTGTTCGGATCGCTTCTGCAGTTCCATATCGGCGACCAGCAGATGGACCGGCTCGTTCTCTTCGTGATTGGTGTTGGACAGGAACACCGAGGACAGGCGGTCGAAGGTCAGCACGCCATCAGGCTTCGGATAGGCGATCTTCTTGTGCTGGGCGGCGGGCTCGAGCGTGGCATAGTCGGCCTTGCCGTGCTTCAGCGTGCCGAAGGGCGAGTTGCCGAACAGCGTGTTCAGCCACATGTCGAGGCCACCAAGACCGACGCCGACGATGGTGCCGAAGCGCGACCACAGCGGCTTGACGTTGCGCACCTTCTTCAAATCCTTGCCGATGTCGGTCGCCCGCCAGGCTTGCTCGTAGGAAGAGAGCTCGTCATTGGCGCGGCCGGCGCCAATAGCCTCGGCGACATGTTCGGCCGCCAGCATGCCCGACAGCACGGCATTGTGGGAGCCCTTGATGCGCGGCACGTTGACGAAGCCGGCAGCGCAACCCATCAGCGCGCCGCCGGGGAACGACAGTTTCGGCACCGACTGCCAGCCGCCCTCGGTGATGGCGCGCGCGCCATAGCCGAGCCGCTTGGCGCCCTCGAACGTGCCCCTGATTGCCGGATGGGTCTTGAAACGCTGGAATTCCTCGAAGGGCGACAGATAGGGGTTCTTGTAATTGAGGTGGAGGACGAAGCCGACCGCCACCTGGTTGTCCTCGAGATGGTAGAGGAAGGAGCCACCGCCGGTCTTCATGTCGAGCGGCCAGCCGAAGGAATGCTGGACCAGGCCCGGCCGGTGGTTCTCCGGCTTGACTTGCCAGAGTTCCTTGAGACCGATGCCGTATTTGCCTGGCTCGCGGCCGTCGGAAAGTTTGTATTTGGCGATCAACTGCTTGGCGAGCGAGCCGCGCGCGCCTTCGCCGATCAGCACATATTTGCCCATCAGCGCCATGCCCGGCGCGAAGCCCGGCCCATGCGTGCCGTCCTTCTCGACGCCCATGTCGCCGGTGACGACGCCGGTGACTGCGCCTTCCTCATTGTAGAGCAGGCCTGCGGCGGCAAAGCCCGGATAGATCTCGACACCGAGCGCCTCGGCCTTGCCGGCCAGCCACCGGCAGACATTGCCGAGCGAGACGATGTAGTTGCCGTGATTGTTCATCAGCGGCGGCATCAATATGTTGGGCAGGCGAAACGAGCCGGCAGGGCCGAGCACCAGGAAATGATCCGCAGTGACCGGCGTCTTGAAAGGATGACCTTCCTCCTCGCGCCAACCCGGCAGCAGACGGTCGATGCCGATCGGATCGACCACGGCGCCAGAGAGGATATGGGCGCCGACCTCGCCGCCCTTTTCCAGCACGACGACGGAAAGCTCGGGATTGACCTGCTTGAGGCGGATGGCCGCGGCAAGGCCGGCCGGACCCGCACCGACGATGACCACGTCGAATTCCATGCTTTCGCGTTCGATATCGCTCATCAACCCCTCCGCACTGGCTTGCCGCTGTTGCGTATCTTGCTGGCTCCTGCGCTGCATAGCGCATCAATTGGCGACAGGAAACCGGCGCAGACGTGACAATGCGGTTTTGGCCAAAAAGTCGCGCATCTTGCGGCACGGCAGGCATTTGCGCCCGATAAGACCGACCACGCCTGCGTTTTTTAATTGTTCGGCGGCTTGCTTATCGGCCATACTTCCCGCCATGCGCTTTCCTGGGCCAGCGGGCTTTTCTTCGACGCGCTTTCTTTTCCCGCCCGGCCGGGCCTGCCGGGCGATTCTTCTGGCCCTTCTGATGGCGGCACCGGGGCACGCTGCCGCGAACGAGGTGAAGGTCTGGGCGACAGGCGCCTACTCCTTCTCCGACGAGCTTGGCGGCTTCCGCATCACCGGAGCCTCCGGCATCGGAACCAAGGACGATCCGCTGGTCATCACCGAAGAGCTGAATTCGGCAACGCCGGTGACGCTGACCATCCGCACGACAAAGCCGATCCAGACATTCGGCAAGGCGGGCGAATTCGCCAATGGCATCATGTATATGCGCATCAACGTGCTCAACAACAGCGGCCAGGCCTGGATCGAATTCCAGTTCGAGCTCCAGGAGATATTGGATCAGCCGAGCGTGTTTGGTGACGGGCTTTCCTTCGACCAACGCAACAAGACGCCCGACAATATCTGGTCGAGCAATTTCGCCGATTTCGACAGGGAGTTTGAGCCTTATGACCGGCTGCTGTTCAAGAACGGCAAGGTAGACCCGCTGAAGACCGTCAGCTTCGAGTTCCTGATGACGGATTACACGCCGCGATGGACCTTCTATCTGGTGCAAGACCCGCGCATTCCGACGGGATAGGGAAAGCCGCCGGTCTTGCAAATTTCGGCCATGGGGACGAATGTGCGCGCCATGACCGCCGCCTCCCCCAACAGCCCGACCGATATTGCCGACATCCTGGCCTTCTATGCCAGCGCCGGCGTCGACGAGGCGCTGGAAGACGCTCCGGTGAACCGCTTCGCCGAGGCGGCGCCGAGACCTGTCGAGCGCGCGCCGGCGCCGGTGGCGCCACCTCGCGAAGAGAAGGCACCGGAGCGGCCAGCGGCACCGCCCGGACTGGATGCAAGCAAGGTTCCGGATGCGCCACCGGCGCGTTCATCGGTCGCCGCCGTGCCAGACGAGGCTCAGGCGGCGCTTGCGCGCCAGTTGGCGACAACCGCAACGACCCTGGACGAGTTGCGCCAGCACATGGCTGCCTTCGACGGCTGCAATCTCAAGGCCACCGCCAAGAACCTGGTCTTCGCCGATGGAAACCCGGACGCCGCGGTGATGCTGGTGGGCGAAGCGCCGGGCCGCGACGAGGATATTGAGGGGCTGCCCTTCGTCGGCCGCTCGGGCCGGCTGCTCGATCGCATGCTGGCCGCGATCGGGCTCGACCGCACTTCGGTCTACATCGCCAACGTCATTCCGTGGCGGCCGCCGGGCAACCGCACGCCGACGCCGCATGAGACCGAGATCTGCCGGCCGTTCATCGAGCGGCAGATCGAACTGGTCAATCCCAAGGTGCTGGTCAATCTCGGCGGACCGTCGGCCAAGACCTTGCTCAACACCTCGGAAGGTATTTTGCGGCTGCGCGGCAACTGGCGTGTCCACACCACCGCCTCGGGCATCGCCATTCCGGCCATGCCGACGCTGCATCCGGCCTATCTCCTGCGAACGCCCGCGCACAAGAAGCTGGCATGGCGGGATTTTCTCGAGGTCAAGGCGAAGCTGCGGGCGCTCTCCTAGCGATAACCTTGGAGGTAATTGAAATCCCTCTGCCGCCGCCTTAATCCTGCCCCATGACAACAGCCCAAACCTCCGCCGGCAGTCTCATCCGCGAATGGCGCACGCGCCGCCGCATGAGCCAGCTCGATCTCGCCATGGAGGCCGAGATTTCGCAGCGGCATCTGTCCTTCGTCGAGAGCGGGCGGGCCGCGCCGTCGCGCGATATGGTGCTGCATCTGGCCGAGCAGCTTTCGATCCCGCTGAGGCAACGCAACCAGCTGCTGCTGGCCGCCGGCTTCGCACCGAGCTTCAGCGAACGGCCGCTGACCGACACGACGCTGGCACCGGCGATGGCGGCGGTCGAGATCGTGCTCAAGGGGCATGAGCCGTTTCCAGCGCTGGCGGTGGACCGGCACTGGAACCTGGTTTCGGCGAATGCCGCGATTGCTCCCTTCCTTGCCGATCTCAGCGAGGCTTCGCTGCTGACGCCGCCGGTCAACGTGCTTCGCCTTTCCCTGCATCCCGGCGGCATCGCGCCGCGCATCGTCAATCTCCAGGAATGGCGCACGCATCTGCTCGAACGCCTCAAACACCAGAACGATGCCAGCGGCGATCCGGTGCTGGTCGAATTGGAGCGGGAGTTGCGCAGCTATCCTTCCGGGCTGAAGGGCAGCAGGCCAACACCCGTCGAGCCGAACGCCATCGTGCATCCGCTGCGCCTCGCCCATGGCGACCAGGTGCTGTCATTCATCAGCACCATCACCGTGTTCGGCACGCCGCTTGACGTGACCTTGTCGGAACTGGCGATCGAATCCTTCTTCCCTGCCGACGAGCAGACTCGCGCGGTTCTGGTGCGGCTGGCAAAGGAGCGCAGCGAACGGTCGTAACTGAGGAGATCGGCCCTTCGCCATCGCTCCCCAGCCCTCCGGGCGTTCGTCGTTCGGAAAGCCAAGCAATTGGCTTTCCGTCCGCTACGCGGACCTCTCCTCACCCCTGCGGCAATGTCACCTTGCGCGTTCGCGTGCGCTCCAGGCCCAGTTGCCGCTCGCGCCAGATGATGAAGACGCCGGCGGCCACCACGATCGCACCGCCAATCAGCGTGTTGAGCGAGGTCACGTCGCCGAAAATGAAATAGCCGACGACGACGCCGAGGATCATCGAGGTGTATTCGAACGGCGCCACCACCGAGGCCTCGGCATGGCGATAGGCCGAGGTCATCAGGATCTGGCCGAGGCCGCCGCAGAAGCCCGCCATGACGAGCAGCGCGGCTTGCACCGGCGTCAGCGACTGCCAGCCGAAAGGCAGCGTCAGCAGCGAGAGCACGCTCGCGGTCGACGAGAACCACAGGACGATGGTCGCCGTCTTCTCCGTCTGCACGAGATTGCGCACAAGCAGCATGGCGACCGCCGAGATCGCCGCGGCCACCAGCGCGGCCATGACGCCCAGGACCTCCTGGTCGTCGAGCCCTTCATCCGAATTGAGCAGCGTCAGCTCCGGCCAGGAGATGATGAGCACGCCGATGAGGCCGACGGCAACCGCGCTCCAGCGATAGACGCGGATCGACTCGCCAAGGAAGACCGAGGAGAACACCACGACCAGCAGCGGCTGCGCATAGTTCAGGGTGATCGCCTCCGGCAGCGGCAGCCTGGTGAGCGCGAAGAAGCCCAGGCCCATGGCACCGACGCCGACGACGCCGCGCGCGACATGGTTGAAGGGACGTTTGGTGACGAATGCCGTCGGCAGCTGTCCCTTCAATGCCAGGAAGGCAATGATCGGGAAGATGGCGAAGAAGGAGCGGAAGAAGACGATCTGCCCGGCCGGCACGTCGCCGGCCGCCTTGATGCAGGTTTGCATGCCGACAAAAACCGCCACCGAGACGATCTTCAGCGCGATCCCCCTCAGCGTGCCGTGGCCGCCCGTCGTTCCTGGTTCCGCCCCTGATGTCACGTCGGCGATGCGCCCCTGATCGCGGCCCAGATGCGCGCCGGCGTCGCCGGCATCTCGATATGCCTGATGCCATAGGCGCGCCACAGCGCATCGGTGACGGCGTTGAGCGCCGCCGGTGTCGAGCCGATCGTGCCGGCCTCGCCCGCGCCCTTGATGCCCAGCGCATTGGTGGTTGAAGGCACGTTGCGGGTCTCGAAATGGAAGAACGGGAAATTGTCGGCGCGCGGCATGGCGTAGTCCATGAAGCTCGCCGTCAAGAGCTGCCCATCCTCGCCATGGATGGTGTTCTCGGTCAACGCCTGGCCGATGCCTTGCACGACGCCGCCATGCACCTGGCCTGCGAGCAGGATCGGATTCACCGTGACGCCGAAATCGTCGACGATGGTGTAGCGGACAATCTCGGTCGCGCCGGTGTCGGGATCGATCTCGACCTCGCAGATGTGGGTGCCGTTCGGATAGGTGCACTCGTCCTGTACGAACTCGCCGAATCCCTTAAGGTCATCCGGCGTCTTCGCAGCCTTGGCGATGCTCGAGAAATCGATGCTCCGGTCGGTGCCGACGATGCGGGCAACACCATCGGACAGTTCGATATCGCCGGCCGAGGCCTCAAGCTCATCGGCGGCGATGCGCTTGATCTTGTTGGCCAGGTCCTCACCGGCGCGGGAAGCCGAGACACCCCCCAGCGGAATGGAGCGCGAGCCGCCTGTGCCGCCGCCCGCCTTCAATTCGTCGGTGTCGCCCTGGCGGACATGGATCTTGTCGATGTCGAGATTGAGTTTTTCCGACAGGAACTGCGCATAGGCGGTGGCATGCCCCTGGCCGTTGGTCTGGGTGCCGATCTTCAGCGTCACCGTGCCGTCGCCATTGAGCTCGACAAAGGCCGGTTCGGAGCCCGGAAAGGCGCAGGCCTCGATATAGGTGGCCATACCGATGCCGCGGATCTTGCCATCGGCTTTGGACTGCTCCAGCCGCTGCGGAAACGCCTTCCACTGCGACCGTTCGATGGCGCGGTCCATATGGCCTTCGAATTCGCCATTGTCGTAGAGCCGGCCGGTCTGCGTGCGATAGGGAAACTGCTCGGGCCGAATGAAGTTGCGGCGGCGGATCTCTTCGACAGGCAGGCCGAGATCATGCGCGCAGGCATCGACAAGTTTTTCCAACAGGAACGCCGCCTCGGGACGGCCGGCGCCGCGATAAGCGTCGACCGGGCAGGTGTTGGTGTAGAGGCCGGTCACCGAGACATCGAGCGCCCTGATATCATAGACGCCGGTCGACATGGTGACGCCGATATACGGAATGAAAGGGCCATATTGCGAGATATAGGCGCCGATATTGGCAAGCAGATCGACCCTCATGCCGAGGAAGCGGCCATCCTTGTCGAGCGCCATCTCGGCCGTCACCGCATTGTCGCGGCCTTGGGCGTCGGTGAGGAAGTGCTCGGTGCGGTCGCCGGCCCATTTCACCGGACGGCCAAGCCGCTTCGCCGCCTCGAGCACCAGCGGATATTCGCGGTAGACGAAGCTCTTCGGCCCGAAACCGCCGCCGACATCGGGCGTGATGACGCGCAGTTGGTCCTTCTTGATCTTGAACACACTGGCCAGGATGTACTGCATGGAATGCACGCCCTGCGACCCGGTGGTCAGCACGAAGCGGTTTTCCCCGACATTCCATTCGCCGATCGCCGAGCGCGGCTCCATGTAGTTGCAGACCAGCCGATTGTTGACGAATTCGATGCGAGTGACGTGAGCGGCCCCAGCGAAAGCCGCGTCCGTCTTTTTCTTGTCGCCCATATGATAGGTGAAGGCGCGGTTGGAGCCGAGTTCCGGCCAGACCAGCGGCGTGCCCTCGGCAAGCGCCGTCGCCGTGCCTGAGGCGGCGTCCTCGCCGTCATAATCGACCTCGATCAGTTCGGCGGCATCCTGCGCCAAGGCACGGCTGTCGGCGACGACAAAGGCAACCGCATCGCCGACATAGTTGACGCGGTCCCGGCACAGGATCGGAATGTCGCGCGTCGGCGCTTTGGTGCCGTCCGGCTGTGGCTGCATGACGCCGGACTTGAGATCGCGCAGATGGGTGAGATCCCCACCGGTCAGCACCAGATGGACGCCGGGTGCCGCCTTCGCCGCCTCGATCGAGCCGATGGTAAAGCTCGCCTTGGCGATCGGCGAGCGCAGAACATAGCCGTGCAGGACGCCGGCGGGCTGGATATCGTCGGTATAGCGGCCCTGACCCTGGATGAAGGCGGCATCCTCGCGCCGCAGCACGGAAGCGCCCATGCCGAATTTCGGTGTGACGACGGTCATGGCTGCCTCGCGGGGATGTGGAGAACGAACGCCTGAAATAGGCATCGGCCGAGTTTTGTCGAGGGACCATTTCGTGTAAAGAGCGCGGACTTCAAATTTCTTGGACCAGCGGGAACTCCGCGTCCAACGCAATCGACAGGAAAAACAACGGAATGCGCACGGACACCGGCCAGGTCTTCAAGCTCGAAGACTATCGCCCCAACGATTATCTCATTCCGCAGACCAACCTCACCTTCCGCCTTTCGCCCGAGGCCACGATCGTCACCGCGACACTGACGGTCGAACGCCGCGAGGGCGTAGCCGCGGCGGCGCCATTGGTGCTCGACGGCGACGGGCTGACGCTCAAGCGCATCGAGATCGACGGCAAGAAGGCAAAACCGGCGGACCTGCTGGTGACGCCTGACCAGCTCACCATTCTCAAGCCGCCGGCCGCACGCCGCTTCCAGCTGCTGATCGAGACCGAGCTGGCCCCGGCGGGCAACCAGGCCCTGATGGGTCTCTATCGCTCGAACAATGTCTATTGCACGCAATGCGAGGCCGAGGGCTTTCGCCGCATCACCTATTTCCTAGATCGCCCCGACATCCTGTCCGTCTACACCGTGCGGATCGAGGCGCTGCGCGGCGAGGCGCCGCTGCTCCTGTCCAATGGCAATCCGGGAGACAAGGGCGATATCGGGGATGGCTGGCACTATGCCGTCTGGCATGACCCCTTCCCCAAGCCATCCTACCTGTTCGCGCTTGTGGCCGGCAATCTTGGCCAGGTCGCCGACAGTTTCGTTACAATGTCCGGCCGCAAGGTCGAACTCGGCATCTATGTCGAGCGCGGCAAGGAGAAGCTGGCGGGCTACGCCATGGACGCGCTGAAGCGGTCGATGCGATGGGACGAGGAGGCATTTGGCCGCGAATACGACCTCGACGTCTTCAACATCGTCGCCGTGTCCGACTTCAACATGGGCGCGATGGAGAACAAGGGCCTCAACATCTTCAACGACAAATATGTGCTGGCCGACGAGGAGACCGCGACGGACGCCGATTTCGCCAATATCGAGGCGATCATCGCGCATGAGTATTTCCACAATTGGACAGGCAACAGAATCACTTGCCGCGACTGGTTCCAGCTTTGCCTGAAGGAGGGCCTGACGGTCTTCCGCGACCATGAATTCTCCGCCGACCAGCGCTCGCGCGCGGTCAAGCGCATCGCCGAGGTGCGCACGCTGCGCGCCCACCAGTTTCCCGAGGACCAGGGCCCGCTGGCGCATCCGGTGCGGCCGCGCCGTTACCGCGAGATCAACAATTTCTACACGGCGACGGTCTACGAAAAGGGCTCCGAAGTGGTGCGCATGATCCGCACCATCCTGGGGGCAGATGCCTTTCGCGCCAGCATGGACCTGTATTTCGAACGGCATGATGGCGAAGCAGCGACCATCGAGGATTTCATCAAGGTGTTCGAGGATGCCTCGGGCCGCGACCTGTCGCAGTTCGCGCTCTGGTATCATCAGGCCGGCACGCCCAATCTGACGGTCAGTTCGACACACAATGCAGCCGCGCAGGAGTTCACGCTCGAAATCGAGCAGTCGGTGCCGCCGACACCCTCCGAAAGCCGCAAGCGGCTGATGCATATTCCGCTCGCCTTCGGCCTGATCGGCGCGGGCGGCAAGCCTGTCGCGTATAGCGGCGTCGAGGGCGCCGGCGTCGAGGATGGCGTCATCCATCTGCGCAAGCGCCGCCATATGGTGCGCTTTTCGGGCGTTGCCGAACGTCCGGCGGTGTCGCTCAACCGCGGCTTTTCGGCGCCGGTGACGCTGTCGGTCGAGCAGAAGGCCGACGACCAGTTCTTCCTTGCCCGCCATGACAGCGATGCCTTCTCGCGCTGGCAAGCCTTCAACACACTGCTCACCGATGCGCTGATCGCTGCCTTCCGCGAGTTCCTTGGCGGCAAGCAGCCGGTCTTCGCGACGCGGCTGACCGAGCTTGCCGGCAGCATTGCCGGCGATGACACCCTGGAGCACGCCTATCGGGCGCTTGCGCTGGCACTGCCGGGCGATGCCGACATCGCCCGCGACATCGGCAAGAACATCGACCCCGATGCCATTCATGCAGCCCGGCAGACCCTTGCACTGGCGATCGCCATGGCCAATGCCGAGCTATTTTCCGAACTCTACCACAGCCTTGCCGACAAGGCGGCCTTCAGCCCCGACGCGGCGAGCGCGGGACGACGCGCCCTGCGCAACACTTTGCTGGACTATCTCTCGCTGTTGCCGGGTGGGGCGGCATTGGCGGCGGGGCATTTCCAGTCGGCGACCAACATGACCGACCGCGCGGCAGCCCTTGCCGTGCTCGCACATCGCCACCACGCCTCGCCGGAGGCAAACAAGGCGCTGGCGGCTTTCGAAAAGACCTATGCATCCGATCCGCTGGTCATGGACAAATGGTTCCAGATCCAGGCCAGCGTGCCGGGGCCGCAGGCTGTGGACACGGTGCGGGCTCTAACCGCCCATCCGGCCTTCTCGATGGCCAATCCGAACCGGGTGCGTTCGCTGATCGGCACATTCTCCAGCGCCAACCAGACCGGCTTCCACCGCGCCGACGGCGAAGGCTACCGGTTCTTCGCGCAAACGGTGCTCGAGGTCGAAAAGCGCAATCCGCAAGTGGCGGCAAGGCTGGCGACGGCACTGCGGTCGTGGCGTTCGCTCGAACCGGGCCGGCAAGCCAAGGCTAGGGAAGCGCTGCTTTCGATCGCCAATGCCGAAAACCTGTCGGCGGACCTGCGCGATATTGTCGAGCGCACGCTGGCCTAAGCGCACCCTTGCCTTCTCCCGCGGGAGAAGGCCTAGCCCCCGCACCTCCAAAAGCGCATTATTTTAGTCGATTTTTAATCTTTTTTCGCCGGACCACTGGACAAGGCGAATCACGTTTGATTCTTTACTGACGATTCGGAAGTGCGGCGTTTGCCGGATCACAAAGCAGCATAGGCAAATTCGGGGAGTGCCATTTATGGCAAAGGCGGACGCGTGGGGCGCGCCCGGCGGGATGGTTTTTGCGCGTCGCGAGACGCGCAGCGACGGCCTTGCCGGGAATACGCGGCTCATTGCCGAACCGGCCTACAAGCGGCTTCTGGCGGCCGAGCCGCTGCTGCGCCGGTCGATACCGGCCCTCATCATCATCTTCCTGCTCGTCATCGCGGCGCTGCGCGTGCTGTCGCTGATGAACGAACGCGACGATGCCGAGCGCGACGCCAAGGCGATCCTCACACTGGCTGCGGGTCAGTTGGCCAGTTCGCTGGCCACCACCTCGGATACCGAGCCCGGCGCCGTCCAGGACCTGCTGGAGACCACCAGCCGCCAGGGCGCGATGGGCCGCAGCCATGTGCTCGTCGTCACCGACAGCGCCTTCAGGATCACCGCGGTGACGCCGCGCTCGATGCCGTGGCAAGGTCATTCGCTCGACGGCCTCGTCCAGGGCGGCCAACCGCTGTTCATGTTCGGCGACCGCGCCGGCGTCATGGAGGTCAACATCGGCGGCCGGGACTGGTACGCCGCGGTCAGCGTGGCCAAGGATCGGAAGGGAGCGGCGGCGGCGCTGGTGCCGCAGGAGGCGGTCTTCGACACGTGGCGCAAGACCGTCTCGCTCAACGTCACCCTGTTCGTGCTGACGGCCGGCGTGCTGATCATCATCCTCTACGCCTATTTCGGGCAGGCGGCGCGCGCCCAGGCCGCCGACCGCATCTACCTCGAAGCGCATCAGCGCATCGACATGGCGCTGGTGCGCGGCCGCTGCGGCCTGTGGGACTGGGACATGGTGCGCGGCAAGATGTACTGGTCGCGTTCCATGTACGACATGCTGGGCTACGAGCCCTGCGACACGATGCTGTCCTTCGGCGAGGTCGACGAGATCATCCATCCTGAGGACGGTGACCTGTTCGAGCTAGCCAACAGAATTGTCGCGCGCGAAATCGACCACATCGACCAGGTGTTCCGGATGCGGCATGCCGACGGCCAATGGGTGTGGATGCGCGCCCGTGCGCAGGTCATGGATCCGGAAGCGCCGGAAATCCAGCTGATCGGCATCGCCGTCGATGTCACCGAGCAGCGCCATCTGGCGTTGCGGTCCGAAGCTGCCGACCTTCGCCTGAGAACAGCAATCGAGAACATCAACGAATCCTTCGTGCTGTGGGATTCGGCGCAGCGGCTGATCATGTGCAACTCCAAATACCAGCAGGATAACGGGCTGTCGGATCGCGACGTGATGCCGGGTGTGACACGCGCTTCGCTGGAGGGGCGGATGCTGGCCTTTGCGTCCGAACGCCGGCTTGCCAACACCAATGGTCCGCAAGGCGGCGCCACTTTCGAGCGGCAGCTGTCCGACGGCCGCTGGCTGCAGGTCAATGAACTCAAGACAAGGGACGGCGGCATCGTCTCGGTCGGCTCCGACATCACCCAGATCAAGCTGCATCAGGAAAAGCTGGTCGACAGCGAGCGGCGACTGATGGCGACGATCCATGATCTCAGCCTCGCGCGGCGGGCCGAAGAGGAACGGTCGCGCGAACTGGTCGATCTCAACCGCAAATATATGAAGGAAACCGAGCGCGCCGAGGCGGCGAACCGGGCCAAGTCTGAATTCCTGGCCAACATGTCGCATGAATTGCGCACGCCGCTGAACGCCATCATCGGCTTCTCCGAGCTGATGGAACAGGGGCTGTTTGGTCCACTGGGATCGGCGCGCTACGAGGAGTACGCCACCGACATCAACAGCAGCGGCAAATACCTGCTCGGCGTCATCAACGATATTCTCGACATGTCCAAGATCGAGGCCGGCCAGTTCTCACTGGACCAGGAGCAGATCGACCTCGGTCCGCTGATCAGCGAGACGGTGCGCGTCGTCTCGCTGCAGGCCGCGCAAAAAGCGATCACCGTGGAAACGCGCATCGCCGACGCGCTGAGTTTGTTCGCCGATCGCCGCGCCATCAAGCAGATCGTCATCAACCTCCTGTCCAACGCGGTGAAGTTCACCGGCCAGGGCGGCCATATATCGGTCAGGGCCCGCAACACATCGGGTGCGCTGGTGCTGACCATCGAGGACAATGGCTGCGGCATTCCAAAGGAGGCGCTCGGCAAGCTCGGGCGGCCCTTCGAACAGGTGCAGAACCAGTTCTCCAAGAACCATGCCGGATCGGGCCTCGGCCTTGCCATCTCGCGCTCGCTGGCTGAGCTTCAGGGCGGCGCGCTGAAGATCCGTTCGACCGAAGGTGTCGGCACGATCGTGTCGGTGCGCATTCCGGTGAAGAAGGCGCCGCCGGCCGTCAAGGCCGCCGCTTGAGCAGCAGGCTCCGAGCGGTGTCGCCGGGGCCTGGATCAAACAATCTTATTGGACGCTGCCATCATCCGATTGGCGATGATGGCCAAAGCGGTGGCCCTTCGGCAGTTCGCTCTTCTCGATCTTGCCGTCATTGTTCTTGTCGATCTGGCGAACACCTTTTTCATGGTCGTCCGGCACGAAGCAAAAGGTCAAAGTCCTTCCTGACCTTCTGCGACGTCTCCTTGAGATGTGCTTCCAGCACACCGAAATCCGGCAGGTCGGTGACCGCCAGAAGCAGATCCGATAGTCCCGGCGGAACGTCGTCGCGCTCGAACGAGCCGGTGAGGCACAGCCGGGTCATCTGGGTCAGCGCCAGATAGAGTGCGAAGGCGGCGCCAAGTTCCTGCCTGGCGCCGGCATCGGCGAAGCCGGGCGCGAGGCGGGATAGGATCTCGGCCGTACCGGTGGCGCGCGGCCCGGCCCCGACCTGCCCGGTGATGACAGCCACCTGCGCAATGAATTCGAGATCGATCAGCCCGCCGGGGATCAGCTTGATGTCCCAGAGATCGCGTGCCGGCTTTTCCTTCTCGATCATGGCGCGCATGTCCGCGGCCTCGGTCTTCACCTTTGCCGCGTCACGCGGCTGGCCAAGCACGGCGGCGACTTCCGCTTCAACCTCGGCGCACAGGCCGGTGTCGCCGCCAATGGCGCGCGCCCGCGACAACGCCATGTGTTCCCAGGTCCAGGCCTCCTGGCGCTGGTATTTCTTGAAGGCGTCGATGTGGGTAGCCACCGGTCCCTTGTTGCCGGACGGCCTCAGCCGCAGGTCGAGTTCGTAGAGCACGCCTTCCGCTGTCGGCGCCGATACGGCCGAGATCAGCCGCTGCGTCATGCGGGTATAATAGTGTGAAGGCGCCAGCGGCTTGTCACCGTCGGAGTCCTCGGCGTCCGCATCATGATCGTAGAGCAGGATGAGGTCGACATCCGATCCCGCGGTCAATTCGCGGCTGCCGAGCTTGCCCATGCCGAGCAGCGAAACCACGCCACCGGCGATCGTGCCGTGGCGCGCCGCGAATTCGGCCGTCACTGCTTGCAACGCCGCCTCGATGGTGAGATCGGCGAGATCGGAAAAGGCGCGGCCGGCGCGGGCCGGATCGATCGAACCGGCAAGCAGCCGCACGCCAATCAGAAACTTTTGCTCCGAGGCAAAGATGCGCAGCCGGTCGAGCACCTCCTCATAGGCCCTATCGCCTTCGAGGAAGGCCGAAAGCCGCGCCGAAAGATAGACGCGGTCAGGCAGTTCAGTGAGGAGAGCGGGGTCGAGCAGGCCGTCGAAAACATGCGGCCGGCGCGTGATGATCGCCGCCAGCCGGGGCGCGGCGCCCATGATTGTCGCCATCAGCTTGAGCAGCGCCGGGTTGGACTGCAGCAGCGAGAACAGCTGGATGCCGGCCGGCAGGCCGGCAAGGAATTCGTCGAAACGGATCAAGGCTTCGTCCGCCCGGCGTGTCTGGCCGAAGGCCTTGAGCAGCGCCGGCGTCAACTCCGTCAGCCGCTCACGTGCCTCCGCCGACTGGGTGACGCGATAGCGGCCGAAATGCCAGCCGCGGATGACTCGGCAGATGTCGCTCGGCCGCTGGAAGCCGAGGCCCTGCAAGGTCTGCAGCGTGTTGGGGTCATCGACATCGCCGGTGAAGACCAGATTGCCGATGCCCGCCGAAAGCTCGGGAGCCGTTTCGAACAGTGCTGCATAGTGGCGCTCGACCTGCAGCAGCGAGGCGCGGAATGCCTGGGAAAACGCAGCCGCATCGCCAAAGCCCAGCATGTGGGCGATGCGCTCCAGCCCTTCATCGTCTTCCGGCAGCGTATGCGTCTGCTCGTCAGCCACCATCTGCACGGCATGCTCGACGCGGCGCAGGAACCAGTATTGGCGGGCGAGTGCGTCACGCGCATCAGCGGTGATCCAGCCACGCGCGGCGAGCTGGCCGAGCATCGGCACTGTTTCGCGGCCGCGCAGTTCGGGGAAACGGCCGCCGGCGATGAGCTGCTGGGTCTGGACGAAGAACTCGATCTCGCGGATGCCGCCACGGCCGAGCTTGACGTTGTGCCCCTTCACGGCGATCTCGCCGTGGCCCTTGTGAGCGTGGATCTGGCGCTTGATCGAATGAACGTCGGCAATCGCCGCGTAGTCCATGTATTTGCGCCAGATATAGGGTTGGAGTTCCCTAAGGAATGCAGCACCCGCGGCCAGATCGCCGGCCACCGGACGCGCCTTGATCATCGCCGCACGTTCCCAGTTCTGGCCGCGCGCTTCGTAATAGCGCAGTGCCGCTTCAACCGGGATCGCCAGCGGCGTCGAACCGGGATCGGGACGCAGCCTGAGATCAGTGCGGAAGACATAGCCATGCTCGGTGCGGTCCTGCAGGATGCGCACCAAGCGGCGTGTCAGCCGCGAAAACAGCTCCGTGGCGTCGAGGCGGTCGACCACGGCGGGCGCGTCCGGATCGAAGAAGACGACAAGATCGATGTCGGAGGAAAAATTCAGCTCATGCGCGCCAAGCTTGCCCATGCCAAGCAGAATCCAGCCCGATTGCAGCGACGGGTTGTCGAGATCCGGCAGTTTGAGCTTGCCCTGGCCATGCGCGTCGCGCAGCAGGAAGTCGACGGCGGCACGCGTGCAGGCATCGGCAAGATCGCTCAGCCGCCGCACGGTCAGCGACGTTTCCGCTTCACCGGCGAGATCGGCCAGCGCGATCAGGAAATGCGCCTCGGCCTTGCACTGGCGCAGCTCCATCATCAGGCTCGATTCGGAGACCGTCTCGGCCAACGGCGCCTGTTCGATCGCTGCGGTGATCGCCTCCAGGCGCGCCTCGACCGGCTGATCGAAAAGGGCATCCAGGATACGAGGCCGGCGCCGCGACGTATCACGCAGGAAGGGCGACAGGTCGAAGACGGCGGCCAGGAAATCCTGGCCCGCCCCCTTGCCGGCCAGGAATTTGGCCAGCCGCGCCAACCCTTCTTCGCGTGCCGCGGCGGCGATCTCGGCCAGTTCCTGCCGCGCCCGGCCTTGGTCGAGAGGGGCGAGCCCAAGGGCGGGCTTCAACTGCCAGTCCGTGACCGTCCGCTTCGCAACCGCAGCCATCAGTGATCCTCCCGTACAGGGAAACTCATGACCACGGATAGTCCCGGATTGCCAGGCAAGAGATCAAGCCGTCCATAGTGGAAAGTCATGACCGCCTTGGCGAGGCTGAGGCCAAGGCCGGAGCCCGGTTGAGAACGGCTCTTCTCCAGCCGCACGAAGCGTTCGGTCGCGCGGGCCCGATCGGCATCGTCGGGAATGCCCTGGCCGTTGTCGGCGACACAAAGCCAGATCTCGCCATGTGTCCGCTCGAGCGTCACGCGAACGGCCGGCTTGGACGTGGAGTCCGTCGAATATTTGATCGCATTGTCGACGATGTTGGACAGCGCCTGGCCGATCAGCTCGCGGTTGCCGTCGACGAGAAAAGCGCCATTCACTTCGGCTTCGAGCGAAACGCCGGCCTCTTCCGCCACCGGCTCGTAGAGCTCGGCGACATCACGCACGGCCGCCGCCAGGTCGACGCGATTGGTGTGCTCTGATGAATATCCGGCCTCGAGCCGGGAGATCATCAGGATAGCGTTGAAGGTCTTTATCAGCTGGTCGGACTCGGCGATGGTGCTTTCCAGCGCCTGGCGGTAGTCGGCGGGCCTGTGCTTGCCGGAAAGTGTCGCTTCGGCGCGATTGCGCAGCCGGGTCAGCGGCGTCTTCAGATCATGCGCGATGTTGTCGGAAACCTGCTTCAGGCCTTCGTTGAGCGTGGCGATCCTGGCCAGCATGGAATTGAGGTTTTCCGACAGCCGGTCGAATTCGTCGCCGGCGCCGGTCACCGGCAGCCGGCCCGAGAGATCACCGCCCATGATGCGGCGGCTGGCCTCCGAAACGCTGTCTATGCGCTTCAGCGCGGCACGGCCGACAAAGAACCAGATTAGCAGTCCGCCGAGCCCCATCATGCCGAGCGCCAGCGTCAGCGCACGGCGGATGACGGCACGAAAGCGCTCCGGTTCGCCAAGATCGCGGCCGACCAGCATGATCATCTGGTTAGGCAGCCGCAGCACCAGCGCAATGGCGTTGTGGCCCTGCTCGCCTTCGGCTTGCTGCGCCGCGTTGTCGCCAGTTGCAGGAGCTGTCGTCTGGTCGGACGTTCCGCTGCGCAGGCGGTCAAGCTCGCCTTCTCCGAAGCGCTTGTAGGAGAACGGCTCGGTCGTCCAGCCCTCCGTGTCAATCACGCCCGGTTCGAGGCTCTGCACATTGCCGGTTAGAATCTGGCCATTGGCATCGGCGATGAGATAGAGGTTGGCACCGGGCTGGCGGGAGCGGTTTTCGACGACGCGCACCAGCACGGGCAAGCCACCGCGCTGATAGGCGCGGGCGAGGCCCAGCACTTCGTCGTTGATGGTCTCCTGCGTCTGCGCCGTCAGCATACGCGCCGACAGCGAGGTCATGTAGAAGACGAGCAGCACGGCGCAGAGCGCGAAGAGCAGAAGGTAGAGCGCCGAAAGCCGCGCTGCCGTCGTCTTCATGATGGCCGGCACGGAAAGAGCCATGCTGTCGCCTAGCCGCCCTTCAGCATGTAACCGGCGCCGCGAACCGTATGCAGGATCGGCTTATCGAAGCCCTTTTCGATCTTGCCGCGCAGCCGCGACACGTGGACGTCAATGACATTGGTCTGCGGGTCGAAATGATAATCCCAGACATTTTCGAGCAGCATGGTGCGCGTTACCACCTGGCCGGCATGGCGCATCAGATATTCGAGCAAGCGGAATTCGCGCGGCTGCAGCGTGATCTCGCGCGCTGCCCGGCGCACCGAATGCGACAGCCTGTCGAGTTCAAGGTCGCCAACCCGGTAGACGGTTTCGGCTTCCTTGGCGCTGGCACGGCGGTTCAACACCTCGACGCGGGCCAGAAGTTCGGAAAACGCATAGGGCTTGGTCAGATAATCGTCGCCGCCGGCGCGCAGGCCGGTGACCCGGTCATCGACCTCCCCCAGCGCCGACAGGATCAGCACGGGTGTGGTGTTGCCCCTGGAGCGAAGACCGGCAATGACCGACAGACCGTCGCGGCGGGGCATCATCCGGTCGATGACCATTACGTCATAGTCGCCGGCGTCGGCAAGCGCGAAACCGGTCTCGCCGTCACCGGCTACATGGGCGGTATGGCCAGCCTCGGTAAAGGCTTTCTGCAGATAATCGGCAGCCTCGCGATCGTCTTCTATGACGAGAATCTTCATAGGGCCGTTATACGCGATTTCGCTGGAAGGTTGAGTAGTCGGCATCTGCATTTTAGCCTTTGCCAAAGCGCGCCTCGATCAAGATGATCGAGGCCGCACGCGATAAAATCTTGTTCTCTGGTTGTCTTCATCCCGAACATGCCTGCTTCGAGGCATGATCCGGCAAATCATCACATCCTCTCGGCCCAGGCCCGAGGTAGCGTTTTTGGGCGGCTTACAAAATGTGCGGCAGCGGGCGATGGGAGGCCCGCTGCCGCTGGAGGAGAGCACGATGACTGACTAACGTACCCGGCTCCATGCTTTCCCATGTGGCGGCTCGGGGGGTGTTTGATACCGCCGCACCGGAAAAGTCGGTGTCAGCCCTTGGCGACGGGCAGCGCGACAAAACGGTTGTTGTTGTCGCGGGTGATCTGCATCAGCACCGCCTTGCGGCCGGACTTCACCGCGTCGGTCATCGCCTTGGTGACATCGTCGGTGCCATTCACTTCGTTCGAATTGACCGCGGTGATGATGTCTCCCGGCTGGATGCCGCGGTCGGCCGCAGCGCTTTCGGGATCGACATCGGTCACCACAAGCCCCTTGCCGTTTTCGGACTTGGTGACGGTGAGGCCGAGATCGGCCAGCGTATCAGGTTTTGCCGGAGCGGCAGGCTGCTGCTGCTGGTCGTTCGAGGCCTGCTTGTCGCTGGCCGGCAGCTTGCCGAGATCGACCTTGATCGTCTGGCTCTTGCCGTCGCGCCAGACGGTGACGTCAACCGACTTGCCGGGCGAATAGGCGCCAATCAGGCGGGCGAGTTCCTTCGGCGAAGCGACGTCCTTGCCCTCGACCTGGGTGATGACGTCACCAGCCGTGATGCCGGCCTTCTTGCCGGGGCCATCGTCCTGGGCGCTGGACACCAACGCGCCATTGTTGGACTTCAGACCGAGCGATTCGGCGATGTCGGAGGTAACCGGCTGGATTTCGACGCCGAGCCAGCCGCGCTGCACCGCGCCGCTCTTCATCAGGTCCTCGACAACCTGCTTGGCGGTCGAGGCAGGAATGTCGAAGGCGATGCCGACACTGCCGCCCGAGGGCGAGAAGATCGCCGTGTTGATACCGACCACCTGGCCATTGAGGTTGAAGGTCGGGCCACCCGAATTGCCGCGGTTGACCGAGGCGTCGATCTGCAGGAAATCGTCATAGGGGCCGGCGCCGATGTCACGGCCGCGCGCCGACACGATGCCGGCGGTGACCGTGCCGCCGAGGCCGAACGGATTGCCGACGGCCACGACCCAGTCGCCGACGCGAACCTTGGAATCGTCGGCGAAGTCGACATAGGTGAACTTGCCACCGCCTTCGACCTTGAGCACGGCGAGATCGGTGCGCGGGTCGGTGCCGACCAGCTTGGCGTCGAGTTCCTTGCCGTCATTGGTCACCACGGTGAAGGCGGTGCCTTCTTCGACGACGTGGTTGTTGGTGACGAGGTAGCCGTCCTCGGAGATGAAGAAGCCGGAGCCCTGCGCCACCGGGCGCGGCTGGTCATTGCTGCGGTCGCGGTGACCGAAGCGGCGATGGCCTTCATCATTCTGGCCGCCCTGATCGCCAAAGCCGCGGAATTCCTTGAAGAAGCGGCGCAGCTGCGGATTGTTGGGAAGATTGTCGAAGCCATCCTGGTCATCGGAGCCGTCATCGGCGGTCGGCTGGATCTTGGCCTTCACCTTGACGCTGACCACGGCGGGCGAAACGCGCTCGACGACATCGGCGAAGCCTTGCACCTGCGGCGCCTCGACGCGTACGGCGTCGGCCAGAACGGGGCTGGTTCCGCTGGTCAGCGCGCCAACGCCGATCACGCCGGCAACGGCGACGGAAGCAGCGGCAGCCAGGAGACGCTTGCGGGTGCGGGAATATGAATTGGGGGCAATATTCATGGGGTCTCGTATCCTCTTTCAAAGGGACGCGCCTTGATCGGCATCCTCAGGAAAGGAGAATTAGAGCGGCGCACATTACAGCGCCATTTCCGACGCATGAAACTTTGGTAATGTTGGCGGGCGACAGCAGCCGTCAGTCGCGGTGCAGGATAGCGTCCAATGCCGCCTGTTCGTCGGCCGACAGGGTCTTTGTCGCCAGGGTCCGGCGCGACCGCGCGGTAAGCACAATGAATACGCCCCCCACCAGCAGCAACAGCACCGGCGTGCCCCAAAGCAGCGCGTTGCGCAGGTCGAAGCGCGGCTTCAGCAGCACGAACTCGCCGTAGCGCGAAACCACATAGTCCATGACCTGCTGGTCGGTATCGCCGGCGACGAGGCGCTGGCGCACCAGGATGCGCAGGTCGCGGGCAAGATCGGCATCGGATTCGTCGATCGACTGGTTCTGGCAGACCATGCACCGCAGGCCTTCCGACAGAGCCCGCGCCCGCGCTTCGAGCGCCGGATCGGCCAGCATCTCGTCGGGCTTCACCGCCAGCGCCGTGCCGGCAAAGCCGAGCGCCAGCATCAGGACGAGCAACGCAGCGCAGAACCTTGCCTTCATGGCAGGACCGCGGGCGTCACGGCGCTCGCCTGCTTGCGCCGGCGCGAAGGCGCGCCGACGCGCAGGCGCCTGTCCATCAGCGACATGGCCGCGCCCGCCATCATCATCAGGCCGCCGCCCCAGATCAGCGTCACCAATGGTTTCCACCACAGGCGCACCACGACCGAGCCGTCCTTGGCTTCGTCGCCAAGCGAGATGTAGAGCTGGGAAAGACCGAGGGTTCTGATGCCGGACTCAGTCGTCGTCGTCTGCCGCACCGGATAGAAACGCTTGGCGGAACTCATTTCACCGACAGGACTGCCGCCGACACCGATCAGCTCGAAGCGGCCACGGTCCTCGCTGTAGTTTGGCCCCTGCGCCGGATAAAGCCCGACGAAACGCAGCGTATGACCTGACAGTTCCACCGTCTCGCCGGCGCGCATGGTGAGGATCTTCTCGGTGCCGAAGGAGAGCGTGGCGACAATGCCGAGCAAGGTCAGGCCGAGGCCGAGATGGGCCAATGCCGTGCCGAAGACCGAGCGCGGCAGGCCGGCAAAGCGCCTGAGCATGACGGCCGGCGCAACCGATCCGGCGCCGGACTTGACGGCAAGGTCGGTGAGCGCACCGGCGACCAGCCAGACCGCAAGGCCGATGCCGAGGGCGGCGAACACCGACGCGCCGTCGATAAACAGGCCGGTAACGAGCATTGCCGCCAGCGCCGTCGCGAAGGCCGCCATCAGGCGCTGCGACGCGGCGATGACGTCGCCGCGCTTCCAGGCCAGCAGCGGGCCGAACGGCACGAGGACCAGAAGCGGCAACATCAAGGGGCCGAAAGTCAGATCGAAGAACGGTGCTCCGACCGAGATCTTGTCGCCGGTGAGCGCCTCCAGCGCCAGCGGATAGAGCGTGCCGACGAGCACCGTGGCGGTCGCCGTGGTCAGGAACAGATTGTTGAGGACGAGCGCGCCTTCACGCGAGATCGGATGGAACAGGCCGCCGGCCGTCAATCTCGAGGCGCGCAGCGCAAACAGCGCCAGCGACCCGCCGATGAACAGCGTCAGGATGCACAGGATGAAGACGCCGCGCGCCGGGTCGGTGGCGAAGGCGTGGACCGAGGTGAGCACGCCCGAGCGCACCAGGAAGGTGCCGAGCAGCGACAGCGAAAAGGTGAGGATGGCGAGCAGCAGCGTCCAGATCTTCAGCGCCGAGCGCTTTTCCATGACGATGGCCGAATGCAGCAGCGCGGTGCCCGCCAGCCAAGGCATGAAGGAGGCGTTCTCGACCGGATCCCAGAACCAGAAACCGCCCCAGCCAAGCTCGTAATAGGCCCAGTACGATCCCATGGCGATGCCGCCGGTCAAAAACATCCAGGCGACCAGTGTCCATGGCCGCACCCAGCGCGCCCAGGAGGCGTCGATGCGCCCCTCGATCAAGGCGGCGACCGAGAAGGAAAAGCAGATCGAGAAGCCGACATAGCCGAGATAGAGCAGCGGCGGATGAATGGCGAGGCCGAGATCCTGCAGGACCGGGTTGAGGTCGCGGCCTTCGATCGGCGCCGGATTGAGCCGGATGAATGGATTGGACGTCGCCAGGATGAACAGGAAGAAGGCCGCGCCGATGGCGCCCTGCACGGCCAGTACATTGGCGCGCAGAGTTGCCGGCAAATTGGAACCGAAAGCCGCAACGAGAGCACCGAAAAAGGTCAGGATCAGCACCCAGAGCAGCATCGAGCCTTCGTGATTGCCCCAGGTTCCGGTGATCTTGTAGATCATCGGCTGCAGCGAATGCGAGTTCTCCCAGACGCTCGCCACGGAGAAATCAGAGTTCGCATAGGCGCTCGCCAGCGCGACGAAGGACAGCGCCGTCAGCGCGAAGCCGGTGACCGCGACAGGACCGCCGACAGCCATCAGGCGCTGGTTGTTGAGGCGCGCGCCGAACAGCGGCACGATCGTCTGCACCAGCGAAAGCGCGAACGCCAGGACCAGGGCGAAATGTCCGGTTTCAACCATGGTTGTGCCCATGATTGACCCCTGCCCTTCTGCCAGACCTACTCACTTTTGCTCTCCTGCCAGACGCCCTTGGCCTTCAGCCCGTCGGCCACTTCCTTGGGCATGTAGCGCTCATCATGCTTGGCCAGCACGCTGTCGGCAACAAAGACGCCGTCCGGGCCGAAACTGCCCTCGGTGATGACGCCCTGCTCCTCGCGAAAGAGGTCGGGCAGGATGCCGGTATAGGTGACCTTGACCGATTTGTGCGTGTCGGTGACCGAAAAGGCGACCGTCGCGCCCTGCCCGCGCTGGATGGTGCCTTTTTCGACCAAACCGCCGAGCCTGATGCGCTGGCCGGGCTGGACGCTCGCCGTGGTGAGGTCGGCCGGCATGTAGAAATAGGAAGCCTTCTGGCCGAGCGCGTAGAAGGTCAGCCCGGTGGCGGCACCAAGGAAAGCCAATCCGCCGACAATGACCGACAGTCGTTTCTGCTTGCGCGTCATATCCAGGTCTACTCCGTCGCCGTCAGGCCGAGCGAGGCGGCGAAGGCGGTGAATTTCTTGGCTTCGTCGCTGTCCGCGCCAAAGACGGCGATGGCGCGACCGAGCGCCTCGCGCGCCTGATCGGCCTTGCCCAGCACGACGTAGGAACGAACGAGCCGCATCCATCCTTCCGGGTCACGCGGATTTTGCCGCAGTTTTTCGTCGAGGCCGGCGACCATGGTGTTGATCATGGCTTCGCGATCCTGCGGCGACAGGGAGGATGCCGCGTCGACATCCGCGGTATCGGGGCCTTTCGCCGCCGTGCTGGAAGCGACTTCGGGGCTGGCGGATTTGGCCAGCGCCTGTTCAACGGCACTGCGCCATGGCGAATCCGGCGGCAAAGTGCCCAGCATCGCCTGCCAGGCCGTGGCCGCTTCCTTGCTGCGTCCCTCCTGCGCCAGGGCCATGGCCAGGTAGAAGTTGGCTTTTGCATTGGCGGGATCGAGCTTCAGCGCCGCCTCGAAGGCATCCTGGGCATCGGCGGAAACGATGCCGCCCGCCGCACCGGCGATTGCCTCGCCGAGGCCGGCCTGGCGAACAGCGCTGTCGCCGTCGAGGCGGATGGCATTGCGATACGCAGCGACCGCGTCGGAGAAGCGCTGCATGCGCAGATAGACCGGGGCGAGCACGTCCCATCCCCTGCCGTCGGACGGGTTGGCGGCAAGGTGGGCCTCGGCGCGTGCAACCAATTCGTCGACCGAACTGTCGGCCGGGTTCTTGGCCAGCCGTTGGCTGAGCGGCTGCGCCGGAAGGTCAGGCGAGCCGATCTGGCTGTAAACGCCCCAGCTGACCAGCGGCACAGCCAGCACGGCGACGGTCGCGACAAGCCGTGCCGTGACCGAGGCCTGCCTGGCCGATGCCTTGCCGGCTGTATCGGCATTGTCGAGGCGAAGGATGCGGCGCGCGATTTCGGCGCGCGCCTCGGCCGCTTCCGCCGGCTGGATCAAGCCGCGCCCGGCATCGCGGTCAAGCTCGGACAGCTGGTCGCGATAGACTTCCAGATCGTGATCGCCGCTCGAAGACGCGCTCTTGGATCCCGCGGCCAGCGGCAGCAGCACCGCCAGGCTCGCGCCGAGCGTCAGTATCGCGGCTATGACCCAGAACAGCATGGTTCTTCCAATAACGACAGA
Organism: Mesorhizobium japonicum MAFF 303099; assembly: GCF_000009625.1. NCBI lineage: Bacteria > Pseudomonadati > Pseudomonadota > Alphaproteobacteria > Hyphomicrobiales > Phyllobacteriaceae > Mesorhizobium > Mesorhizobium japonicum. The sequence continues at coordinate 6,363,031 of NC_002678.2, read as the reverse complement.
GCCCTGCCCTGCCAACACAGGCATCCTGCGACGCTTTGACGGTCAGCGCGCCTGACGTCCTTGATCGACATCAACCGGACCGGATTCCAACCGGAGCCGGTCCGGTCTTTGTTTTGTGCATGTCGTTGTCCCAAAACCGCTGCGCACTTTTGGGCGACATGCGAGCAGTCAGGTCAGCGGCGTCCAGCTGCCGTCGGCATTGCGGCAAGCGGTTCCGCGCGCCGTCACCCCGGCGCCGCCGGTGAACACGGTCTGCGTATACTGGCGGCAGTCCTGCGAGCCGACGCGATAGGGCTGGGCCGGAACCACCTCGCCATAGTGCGAAGCCTGATCGCCCTTCCACGCCACCTTCTGACCGCTCGTCGTGTATTCGAGCGCCTTGTATTCGGCCTCGAGCGCGCTGCGCTTCTCTTCGTCGCTAAGGCCGTTGCCGATCGAGCCGCCGATGAGGCCGCCGTCCATCGCCGAAATGATCGACTTGGTGACCTTGCCGCTTGTCGGAGGCGTCGACGCCGGTGTCGGCGCGAGCGTGGGGGCCTTGCCGCTCAAGGTGGTGCAGCCGGAGACGGCCAGCAATGCGGAAACAAGCGCGACGCGAATCTTCATGCCAACAACCGGTTTTCTTGAGTTGGAGCCTGCCATGGATGCGCCGGGGGCCGCGTCATCGGAGAAGTAGGCGTGGCCATAGTATTGATATTTGTCGGAAATTTGGCCGCTGCCGGCCAGCTCAAAATCAATCGATATGCCGCCATAACATACGCCTTGCACCGCTGTCGATTGGCCAGTTAAGCGTCACTGAAGGCTCCGCAAGCGCACGACTGCCTTCAATCCACCCAGGCCGGACCGTTCGAGCGCGAGAATGCCTCCATACTCGTTGACGAGGTCGGCGACAATGGCAAGTCCCAGACCTGTTCCCGGTTTTGTCTCGTCCAGGCGCCTTCCACGCTTCAGCGCGTCGCGCGCCTTGTCCTCGGGAATGCCAGGACCGTCGTCGTCGATGCTGATCTCGAAAAGATTATCGTCCTTGCCGGGCGCGACGGTGACCGACACCGCGCTTTTTGCCCATTTCATAGCGTTTTCGAGAAGGTTGCCGAGCAACTCCTCGAGGTCCTCGCGCTCGCCGGCAAAGACGATCTCGGTGGCCGGCAGGGACAGCGACAGGCTGGTCTGCGGGTTGAGCTTCTGCAGGACCCGCACCATGCGCTGCACCAGTGGCGCCACCGGCGTGCGGTAGACGACGCTGTCGCGTTGCGCCGCGACGCGGGCGCGCTGCAAATAGTGGTCCACCTGCTTCTGCATCGAGGCGGCCTGCTCGGCGATCAATTGTCCCTTGGCGCCGCCAAGCGCCCTGCCTTCGTTGAGCAGCACCGCCAGCGGCGTCTTCAGCGAATGGGCGAGATTGCCGACCTGGGTGCGCGAGCGCTCGACGATGCGTTTGTTGTTTTCGATCAAGGCGTTGGTTTCGTTGGCTAACGGCTCGATCTCGGCCGGGAAGCGGCCGTCGAGCCGCTGCGCGGTGCCTTCGCGCACCATGGCAAGGGCGTTGCGCACCCGGCGCAGCGGCTGCAGGCCGAGCAGGATGGCAATGGCGTTGATGGCGATCATGCCGACGCCGAACAGGCTGAGATAGGTCAGCAGGCGGCGCTGGAAGGTGACGATTTCCTGTTCGAGCTCGCTCTGGTTGCCCATCACGCGAAAACGCGCGGCACGGTTCTTGGCATCGAGCACGAATTCGCTCTCGAACACTTCGAGTTGCTCGCCGTCTATGCCTTCCGCAGAATAGCTGCGTTGGAAGCTGGCATTGAATGGCACCTCGGCGACGCTTGGCGACGGGATTTTGCTCGTCATCGACGACGAATGAAGGTCGCCATGCACGCCCTCCGAGGCAGGCTCGACCGACCAGTACCAACCAGACTTCGGCTCGGAGAAGCGGAGGTCGCCAAGGTCCGGGGCGCCGATGAGCGCACCCGTGTCGGAAATGCCGACGGAGCCGATCAGGTTGAACAGATGCGCAGAAAGCAGGCTGTCGAAGCCGCGCTCGCTGGCCTGGCGGTAGAGCGTGGTGATCAGGGTGAAAATGACGACAAGCGTCAGGATCGCCCACACCGTCGAAAAGGCGATCACGCGGAACGTCAGCGAACGCGGCCACAAACGCAGCGAAAGCGGCGCCCTTGCGATTGGTTTGAGCGGTTCCGAGTTACGCCTCCGGCTCACGCATGCGGTAGCCCATGCCACGCACGGTTTCGATCATGTCGATGCCCATCTTCTTGCGCAATCGCCCGACAAACACCTCGATGGTGTTGGAATCGCGGTCGAAATCCTGGTCGTAGAGATGCTCGACCAGTTCGGTGCGCGAGACGACCTCGCCCATATGGTGCATCAGATAGGCAAGCAGGCGGAATTCGTGCGAGGTCAGCTTCAACGGCACGCCGTCGACATCGGCCTTCGAGGCCTTGGTGTCGAGGCGCAGCGGCCCGCAGGTAAGCTCCGACGAGGCATGGCCGGCGGCGCGGCGGATGAGCGCCCTGAGCCGCGCCAGCACCTCCTCGATGTGGAACGGCTTGGTGACATAGTCGTCCGCGCCGGCATCGATGCCCGAGACCTTGTCGCTCCAGCGGTCGCGCGCGGTCAGGATCAGCACCGGCATCTTGCGACCGCCACGGCGCCAGCGCTCGACCACGCTGATGCCGTCGATCTGCGGCAGGCCGATGTCGAGCACGACGGCGTCATAGGGTTCGGTGTCGCCGAGGAAATGGCCTTCCTCGCCGTCAAAGGCACGGTCGACGACATAGCCGGCGTCGACCAACGCGTCCGCTATCTGCCGGTTGAGATCCTTGTCATCCTCGACGACGAGTACGCGCATGCGGAGATCGATACCTTTTGAAGGACTTGTTCAGATATAGGCCGATTCCGGCGGACTGGGAAACGGAGGCCTGTGAGATGGAAGATTGGTCAGTTCTGCGGAACGACGATCTCGGAACGGCGCGGACGCTGACCGTCCTTGCCCGGCACCAGAACGACGATGACGCAGACCGGCTGGCCACCGCGTGTCGACTGCGAAGCCTTGGCCAGCGTCCCGCCATTCTGCTCGGCCACCTGCTGGCCGATCGCGTAGCAGTCGGATGCGGCCAGGACGATCGGGCTGGACTGGTCGGGCGCGATCACCGACATCGCCGTCGCCTGCGACGCGAACAGCCCGGCAGCACAGAGCGCCAGGGTCGCGGTTCGAAAGTGGGAGCGAAGCGTTTTCATGGTCGGGGTTGTAACGCATCGGTGCTGAACGTGAAATGAACGGTGATCGATGCGAAAACCATGTCCGCTACACCCGTGAAACGCGAGACGACCGATGGTGATTTCGACGCCCCGACCCGACGAAGTCCCGCAGACGCCAGTCTAGACTCTGTTTCGGCCGGATTGAAAGCGTGTCAGGCATTTTCCTGCGTCAGCGCGCGAAACCGCAGCAGCCCGTGATGCACGAGGAGATCTTCGTCGTAGCGGGCCTCGGTGAATTCAAGCGACAGCCGCGTCTTGCCGCGCCGGCCGACCACCAGTGCGGCGTTGGCAAGGCGGGCCTTGATGGCGGCCATGATGGCAAGGGTTTCGTCTTCACCATGGGCTTTCGACCAGATATGCAGCGTAATCAACTGATCGTCGTCGTTCTCGGCGCCGGTGTCCCAATCAAAGGCGCTGGTCTGACCAAAAGTCACGTAGGGAAAAGCGGCATTTTCCGTCGCCCGCTCCAGCAGTCCGGCGCCACCAAGCAGCGCAGACAGCGACTTATCGCTTTTGAGCCTCAGAAAAAGTGCCTGCAGCAAATCGCCGGGCGCGGTCATTTGTCGTCCCCCTCGCCTGTCATGCCTTGTGCAAGCGGTTCGTCATACTCGCAAATTCACGCGCAGCGTAGCCGGCTCGTCAAGTCTGCGCCATATCGCGTGATTCGTCTCGGCGTGATCATGAACGCCGATCATCTCGAAAATACGACTCTGTTATGAACAGATTGCCATGCCGAGCAACCTTGGAGAGCCGATCTGCTCGGCCGGCATGGTTCCCGGGGACACTTTGATTTCCGCAGTCTCTGTCAGTATCGGGCTCGGCCGCCCGACATATCGAAAACAGCGCCGGTGTTGAACGCACTGGCATCCGAGCAAAGCCACACCACGAGCGCCGCTACCTCGTTCGGATCGCCCAGCCGCTTCAACGGACTTGCCGATATCATCGCATCGACGGTCTCATTGCCGAGGTCCCGGATAAGGCGCGTATCGATCGGACCCGGGGCGATGCAGTTCACGCGAATGTCGGTATCGCTGACCTCACGCGACAGTGCTTTGGTAAAAGCGATGACACCGGCGCTGGCCGCGGAATAGGCCGCAAGGCTCGGCAGTCCCTCTTTCCCGGCAAGGGATCCCATGTTGACGATACGACCCTTTCCCGCTCGTCGCATAAGCGGGAGCACGCGATGCGTTACTTCGAACGTGCCAAGAAGGTTGACCTGCAGGATTCTCTGCCATTCCGCCGGTTCGAATTCCTCGAACGGCTTATAGCCACCCAGCCAACCCGCATTGTTGACGAGAATGTCGACCCCGACTTCACCCATGATGGTCAGCGCTTGCATGACGTTATCGCGTTTCGTCACGTCCACTGAAAGAGATCGTGTGCCTTCAAGCTCGACGGGCTCAATATCCCAGATCCAGACGTCCGCTCCACTCAAAGAGAGCTTGTGGGCTATCGCTCGGCCGATACCACGGGCACCTCCTGTGACGATTGCTGTTCGGCCCGTAAAATCATACGTCACCGACATCATCACCTCCCATGAACGCCAGTGCTTTGTCTATTTAGCGCCGCATCGTGAATGAAGTCGAGGAGACGGGCCAGGCTCGGCCGCATCTCGGTGCGGTTTGTCTAGTGCCCGGCGCGCTGCCGGGTCATCACACTGCGCACCGCCAGAACCAGCACCGTGATGATGATCAGGATCACCGAAAGGGCGGCGATCGCCGGGTCGATGTTGTCGCGCAGACCCATCCACATCAGGCGCGGCAGCGTGATGGCGTTGACCGAGGTGATGAACAGCGTGACGCCGATCTCTTCCCAGGAAAGGACGAAGGACAAAAGCGCTGCTGTGATGATGCCGAACTTGATGTTGGGCATGATGATGCGCGTGGCGCGCTCCCAGACAGTTGCGCCAAGGCCGCGCGCCGCAAGGTCGATGCGCCGGTCCAGCTGGCTGAGCGAGACCAGGATCAGTACCGTGGCGAAAGGTACCGTCATCACCGAATGCGCCATGGCGACGCCGAGCCAAGTGTCGTAGCCGAAGAACGAGCTGAAGCCGGAGATCGAGGTCAGCAGGAAGTAGAGAGTGATCGCCGAGACCACCGGCGGCACCACCATCGGCAACAACACGAAGCCGACGAGCGCGGCGGTGAAGCGGGGCTGGAACATCCACACGCCAAGGCTGAAGCAGAGCGCCAGCACCGTGGAAATCGCGCTGCTCACGACGCCGATGCGGATCGACAGCAGGATCGACTGGAGCCAGCGCGGATCCTCGATCAGCGAGCGATAGTGGCGCAGCGACAGTTCGCCCGTCGGCATCGCCAGCATGCGGCTTGGCGTCAGCGACACCGGGATGACCGCCAGCAGCGGCATCAGCAGGAACAGCGCCACAAGGGCGGCGAGGATCAGCGAGACGGGTCCGGGGCGATAGGTCGGCATCAGATCAACTGCTTCGGTCTGACATAGCGGAACAGCAGCGCCATCAGCGCGCCGACGAACAGCACCAGCACGACGCTAATCGCCGCTCCCAGCCCCCAGTCCGGGCTCTGGAAAATCCTGAGATAGATCAGTTCGGCGATCATGACGCTGCGGCCGCCACCGAGGATCGCCGGCGTGACGAAGAAGCCGAGTGAGAAGACGAAGACGATCAGCGCCGAGCCGATGATGCCGGAGCGTGTCATCGGTACGAACACCGTCCAGAAGGTCCGCATGCGGCTGGAGCCAAGCCCACGCGCCGCCAGAAGCACACGGTCGTCTAGGCTGCGCATGGCGGACGCCAGCGGAAAGACCGCGAACGGGATGAGGAAATGCGTCATGCCGACGACGACGCCAAACTCGTTGCGCACCAGGGTCAGCGGTTCGGAGATGAAACCGATCGACTGCAGCCAGGTGTTGATCAGGCCGCGATTGGACAAAAGCGCCACCCAGCCGAAGGCGCGGGTCAGCACCGAGATCCAGAACGGCACCAGGATGCAGAATTCGGCGATGAGGCGCTGCGCCGGGCCGCCGCGCACCCAGACGACCGTGATGGCATAGGCGGCGGCGACCGACACGACCGTGACGATCGCCGCGATGCGCAGCGTGCGTATGAATACCGACTGGACCAGATCGTCGGTAAGCAAGGCATCATATTGGCCAAGCCCCGGCGTCGGCAGAGTAAAACTCCACTTCACCACGCCGAGAAACGGCCAGGCATAGGCCAGCACAAGGAACAGGAGCAGCGGCGCCATCAACAGCGCCGCGCCCATCCTGTCGGAGAGAACGCCTCTCATCTCAGATCATCGCTGCCGATCAGGCGGAGATGATCTTGGTGTATTCGTCGAGCGCTGCGCCGTAGTTCTTGGCGTACCAATCCATGTCGAGCGCGATCTGCTTCTTCATGTTTTCGGGGTCGACCGGGTTGATGCGCTTCTTGTCGGCCGGGATCAGCGCATCGGCCGCCGGATTGGCCGGGCCCTGGCCGAGCTTGTCGAACATGATGAGCTGCTTTTGCGGATCCTGTGCGCTGGCGATGAATTTCATCGCCGCGTCCTTGCCGCCGGGATTGTTCTTGAGCACGGCCAGCGCGCCGGGCGAGATCAGGCCCTGGTCCCAGATGAACTTGATCTTGCCGCCAGAATCCTGCTCGATCAGCGACGCGCGGGTCGACCAGACGATGGCCATCGAGGCTTCGCCGTTGAGCAGCACGCTCTGGCTCTCGGCGCCGCCGCCCCAGTAGGCAACGACGTTCTCTTTGAAGGCGGCGATCTTGTCATGCGCCCGCTTGAGGTCGAGCGGGTAGAGCGAAGCCGGCGCGATGCCGTCGGCCAAAAGCGCCGCTTCCCAGCTCGATACACCCCATTTGTAGAGCGAGCGCTTGCCGGGAAACTTCTTCACGTCGAAGAAGTCGGCCATGCCGGTCGGGGCGTCCTTGCCGTATTTCTCGGAATCATAGGCGATGACATAGGAAAAGAAGTAGGTCGAGGCGGCATATTCCCAGCCAAAGCCGGGCCGCATTTTCGTCTTGTCGACGATCTTGTAGTCGATCGGCTCGAGCGCGCCCTGCGCGCCGAGGGTGATCGCCGAGAACGGATCCACGTCGACCAGGTCCCAGGTCGGCGCGCCGCTCTTGAACTGCGCCGAGATGGCGCCTTCGGTCGGGCCTGAACCGTCCATCTTGACGGTGATGCCGGTGTCCTTCGTGAAAGCCTGGCCATAGGCCGCGTCATAGGCGGTGATGGCGTCGCCACCCCAATTGACCAGCACCAGTTCCTTGGCCGCGGCAAAGGCTCCGGTCGAGCGCAGCAGCATCGGCGTGCCGGCGAGCACGAGGGCCGCCAGCTGCGTGAACTGGCGGCGTGAGATCTCGCCGCGTCTGGTCCTTTCGGACAGCGTGTCGATGGCGTGTTTTTTGGTGTCGTTCATGTCAGTTCCCCTTTGTTTTCGTTGATTTCAGTCCGGAAACCGGTGCGGCAGGTCAGGCCGCGCCGATGCTCATTGTCCTCCGTCCGGAAGGAGGAAACCCTTTTCCGCCGGCCAGGTCAGCCAGACGGAATTGCCTTTGCTGAGTGCCGCGGCGGCAACCTCGTTCGGCACCGAGACCGTCACCTTCGCGCCTTGGCGCGTGGTCAGGTCGAGCTTGGTCGCCGCGCCGAGATAGGTGGAGGCGATGGCGGTCGCTGCAATGCCGTTCTCGCCGGCGGCCGCTTCGCGCGCGATCGACATGTGCTCCGGCCGGATCGCGAGGATGGCGTCACCACGGACCTTCTCGGCCTTGCAGTGCATATTGACCGCGCGGTCTTCGCAAAGGCCTGTCGAACCATTGTCGGCGGGCTTGACCCCCTTCAGCGGCAGCATGTTGATTTCACCGAGGAATTCGGCGACGAAGCGGTTGTCCGGCCGGTCGTAGACTTCGTCCGGCGCGCCGACCTGCAGCAATTTGCCGTGGTTGAAGATGGCGACGCGCGAGGACAGCGCCAGGGCCTCGCTCTGGTCGTGCGTGACGAAGACGAAGGTGGTGCCGGTTTCCTGGTGCAGGCGCTTCATCTCGGCCTGCATCTGGCCACGCAGGCTCTTGTCCAGCGCCGAGAACGGCTCGTCGAGCAAAAGTACGCCCGGCTCGAACACCAATGCGCGGGCCAGCGCGACACGCTGCTGCTGGCCGCCGGAGAGCTGCGAGGGCAGTTTCTTCTCATGGCCGATCAGGCCGACGCGCTCGATCATCTCGCCGACGCGCTTCTTGATGTCGGCGGCCGATTTCTTGCGCACTTTGAGCGGGAAAGCGATGTTGGCCTCCACGCTCATATGCGGGAACAGTGCATAGCCCTGGAACACCATGCCGGCGGCGCGCTGCTCGGCCGGGCGGTCGGTGATGTCGGTGCCGTCGCTGAAAAGCTTGCCTTCGGTCGGCTGCACGAAGCCGGCCAGGATCATCAGGAAGGTGGTCTTGCCCGAGCCAGAGGGGCCGAGCAGCGTCAGGAACTCGCCGCGGCCGATATTGAGCGACAGATTGTCCAACGCACGGAACGAGCCGAAGCTCTTGCCGATTCCAATTGCCTTGATCTCTGCGGCCCGGCCGGGTTGCTGCATCCTGCCTCTTCCTCAGTCCCAGGTGAAATCGTAGGCAGGCCGGCGGCTCACCGCAACCGAATAGTTTTCGCCTGATCGGCAAATTTGATTCACGTCTGGCGAAAAGGAGCGGTGCTCAATAGGGCTAGAGCCTGTTCTCCGACAGCTTTGCCCTGAGCCAGTCGCTGAAGGCGTTGAGCACGGGATGGCCGGCCTTGGCGTGTTCGAAGACCAGGAAATAGGAGCGTGGCGAGGGCACGGACGCTTCAAACGGCTTGACCAGCCGGCCTTCGCTCAGTGCCCGGCGGCCGGTCAGCTCGTCGCCCATGGCAATTCCCTGGCCGGCGACCGCCGCCGAGAAGACCAGGTTCATGTCGGAGAAGAAGATACCGCCTTCGGTATCCGGGTTTTCCACCTTGGACAGAGCCAGCCAGCGCGCCCAGTCCTCGGTATCGCCGAGATGCAGCAGGTTGGCGCGCAGCACGTCCGCCGGCTTGGAAAAGCCGCCGACCTTGTTGAGCAATGTCGGGCTGCAGAGCGGCGTGAAGTGAACTTCGCAGAGCAGTTCCACCACCCGGTTCGGCCAGTTGCCGACGCCGAAGGCGATGAAGGCGTCGGCCTCGGGATTGCTGACGTCGTCGAGACGACGCGGCGTCAGCACCGAGAGCGCCACGTCCGGGTACATCTGCTGGAATTCGCCAATATGGCTGCACAGGAACATCGAGGCGAAGCCGGGCGGGCAGGAAATGGCGAAAGAACCGCCGACGCCGGCGCCGCTGTTTTGCGCCCCCGCATCGCCGAGCACGGTCAGCGCCTTCCTGACATCGGCTGCGTAGCGCTGGCCGCGCGGCGTCAGCGCCACCCCCTTGCCGATGCGCTGCAGCAGGTCGAAGCCGAGATCGCGTTCCAAAAGCCGCAACTGGTGGCTCACCGCGCTGCGGGTGAGGTGCAGTTCGTCGGCAGCACGCCAGACGCTGCCGTGGCGGGCGAAACTGTCGAGGGCGCGCAGCGCCTGTGTGGATGGAATTCTCAAGAGGTGAACCGAATTTGCATGAACCGGGAAAACATATCACTTTTTGGCGAGCCGCTTCACTGCTTTCTTTGATGCATGGACAAACCGGTGACGACATCGGCGCAAGAGACCGCCCTTGCCTGCCTCGACGGCATCCAGCCGCTGCTGTCGGCGTGGACGCGCACCATCTTCGATTTCGGCGAGACCGCCTGGCGCGAATATCAGTCCGCCGCGTGGTATGTGGAGCGACTGAAGCGGGAAGGCTTTACCGTCGAGGAAGGTTCCGGCGGCATGCCGACCGCCTTCTGCGCCCACTGGACGAATGGCGCCGGACCGACGATCGGCCTGTATGCCGAGTATGATGCCGTGCCCGGCAACTGCCAGGACGCGGTGACGGTGAAGCAGCCGCGGCCCGGCCTTGGCGTCGAGGCCGGCGGCCACACCGATCCGCATTCGGGGTTGGGCATGGCAAGCCTCGGCGGCCTGCTGGCCACCAAGGCGGCGATGCAGCACCACGGCATTCCAGGCACGTTGCGCTTTACCGGCGAACCGGCCGAAAAGGTGCGCGGCTCGAAGCCGATCCATGCAGCGAAGGGCTATTATGACGGCCTTGCCGGCATGATCTCCTTCCACCCGTTCTACATGCTGCCGCTCTGCAACACCGCGCGCTGGGACACGCATTGCGGCGCCGCCTACGCCATGATCTACCGCTTTGTTTGCGACGAACCCGAGAACTGGGTTCGTGCAGGCGATGGCGCACCGATCCCGCAGGCGCATTCGGCGGTCCGCGCGCCCGGCGCCAACGACGCGCTGATGACGATGTACATGGCGTCCAAGGCGCTGCGCGATTCCATGCTGCCGCATCAGGGCGGCTGGTCGATCAGCGAGGCGATCCTGACGGCGGGCCAGGCCACCGCCGACAATCTGCCGGCGGGGCTGGCCGAGATCCAGTACATGATCCGCGTGCCGACGCTTCGTATGGCCGAGCAGGTCACCGCCGTGCTTGAGCGCAATGCGGCAGCGGCGGCGGCGATCAGCGGCTGCCGTTATGAGCGCCACTGGGTGTCGAAATCACGGCCCGGGCTGGCCAATCACGCCATGGCCGAGATCGCCTATGAAGCGCTGTCGACGGTCGGGCCGCCCCGCTGGGACGAGGCCGCCAGGGCGATCGGGCGCGAAATCCAGGTCAATGCCGGTGGCACCGCGACCGAGAACCCGTTCATTGACGAACTGGAGCGGCTGATCGCACCAAAGGAAGCGGAAGCGATCCTGCGCCGCGACCTGCCGCCCTCGCAGGTGAATTCGACCTCCGACGACTATACCGACATGAGCTGGCACGCACCGACCGCGCGCTTTTACGTCGCCCGTCCGGCGCTGCGTTCGGCAGATGGCCATGCCTATCCTTCCTGGGTGATGAATGCGCTGGGCGGCATTTCCGCCACCATCGACCCGATGGTCACCTGCGCTGCCAAGACCGTTGCGCTGGCGGCGCTGCGCCTACTCGAAGACAAGACCGCTCGCGATACGGCGATGGACGAGTTCGTCACCCGCACCGGCGGCGGCATTGGCGGCACGAACTGGATCGCGCCACTCTGCGACTACGAACCGCCGATCAACTTCCGCTGGCCGGAATATGTCACCACCGCGCGCGGCCGCGACTGGTGGATCCCAAGCCATGCATGGCCCCCGACCAACTCTTGAGAGCAAGCCCACGAGGAGAACCGCATGACCGTTCATGATCGCATCGTCGCCGAGCCGTTTTCGCTGCAGCGCCGCAATCCGGCCGGCGGCACCAAGCCGCTGACATCATGGGGCTTCGCCAACGAAACCGACGTCTTGACCGACGTGCTGCTCGGATCGCCGAATTTCCTGCGGCATCTGTCGACCAGTTCGCTGTCGCGCAAGCATCTGCGCGAGGCGCCCTGCAACGTCCAGATCGCCCAGGCGCAGCACAAGGACCTGGTCGCAGCCTATGAGCATTTCGGCGTCAACATCCACTGGCACGAGCCGACGCCGGAACTGCCGATGCAGGTCTATTCCCGCGATTCCAGCGTCATGACGCCTTACGGCGCCATCATCACCGCCATGGCCAATTGGTGGCGGCGCGGCGAAAATTATGCCGCCATCCGTACGTATGAAAAGCTCGGCATCCCGATCTACGACATGGTCACGGCCGGCACCTTCGAGGGCGGCGACTTCAACGTCATCGAGGACGGCGTGGTGTTGATCGGCTGCGGCGGCGCCCGCACCCAGGAAGAAGGTGCCCGCCAGGTGCAGGCCTGGTTCGAGAAGGAGGGCTGGGAAACCCGCATCGCCTTCATCGACGAGTATTACGTCCATATCGACCTGATGGTGGTGCCGATCGCCGAAAAGCTGACCGCGGTCTGCCTCGCCTGCACCGAGCCCGGCATCGTCGACTGGCTGAAGGGCAAGGGCCACGAGATCATCGATGTTCCCTTCCAGGACACGATGGCGCTCGGCTGCAACTTCATGTCGCTCGGCAAGGACCGGGTGATCGCGCCGACCTCCAGCCAGACGCTGATCGGCCAGCTCAAGGCGCGCGGCTTCGAGGTCGCGGCCGTCGACATGAGCGAGATCTCCAAGACCGGCGGCGGCATCCACTGCATGGCGCAGGCCTTGAAGCGCGAAGCAGCGTAAGGGATCACCGCCCCGCCGGTGTTATACGGCGGGGCGCGGAGACTGCCCTGGACGGGTTCTTGGCTCGATCCGATGCATCGTCCGTTTTTCACAGGATGGACAACGCCCGGGATCGGTTTTACGAGTCAGCCCGACCAGCGGAGATGTTCGCGCCCCCCAATGAACAAGATCGATACCCACAACAGCAAGGGCGGCGACGAGCGCTCTACCGCCACCAACCTGGTACGGCTCGGTACAAGGTTGAAGCTCTCCCGGCAGACGCGTGGCCTGACCTTGAAGGCGCTCGCCGCCGCCGCCAACTGCTCCGAAAGCCTGCTTTCCAAGGTCGAGAACGGCAAGGTCTCACCCTCGCTACCCATGCTTCACCGGTTGGTCGAGGTGCTCGGCACCAACATTGGCTGGATGTTCGAGGAGGCCGATGGCGAGGAAGGCATCGTCTTTCGCGCCGGAGCACGGCCGTTGATCGCGCTCGATCCGCTCAGGCGCGGCGAAGGCATATCGCTGGAACGCGTCATTCCCTATTCGCCGGGCCACCTTCTGCAGTGCAACATCCATCATATCGAGGCGGGCGGTGAAAGCGCCGGTCCAATCCAGCATGCCGGTGAGGAAGTCGGCTATCTGCTGGAAGGCGCCATCGAACTGATGGTCGGTGAAAAGACGTTTCGCCTGTCCGCCGGCGATTCCTTCGTTTTCAACTCGGAACTGCCGCACTGGTACCGCAATGTCGGCGACGAACGCGCCAGCATTTTCTGGGTGAATACGCCGGCGACATTCTGATCTGGCCAGCCCCCTTCTCCTTTCGCAGACGCTAATTCAAGTCACTTGACAAGAAATCAAGTATCTTGAATTATGCATCTGCGCTCAGCGCCAGATGAGCCCGATCAAGGGCCTTTTCCGCAAAACCAAGGGGAACCGGAATGCGTCTTATCAAGATCCTTTCAGGCTGCGCCGCAGCCATCGCCATGACCCTCGCGCTTGGCTCCGCCTCGGCCATGGCCGAAACCTATGCGCTGGTCACCATCAACCAGCAGGCCCTGTTTTTCAACCAGATCAATGACGGCGCCAAGGCCGCGGCAAAGGCCGCCGGCGTCGACCTCGTCATCTTCAACGCCAACAATGTGCCGAGCGCGCAAAACGACGCGATCGAGAACTACATCACCCAGAAGGTCGACGGCATCATTCTCGTCGCCATCGATGTCAACGGCGTGAAGCCCGCGATCACCGCTGCCAAGGCCGCCGGTATTCCGGTGATTGCCATCGACGCGCAGATTCCGAATGGCGACAATGTCGCCTTCGTCGGCGTCGACAACACCAAGGCTGGCGAGGATATCGGCAAATTCTACGCCGAATACGTCAAGACCAAGCTGAACGGAACCGCCAAGATCGGCGTTGTCGGCGCGCTCAATTCGTTCATCCAGAACCAGCGCCTGGACGGCTTCAAGAAGGCTGTCACCGAGAGCGGCCAGAAGGTGACTTTCCTCGACACGGTCGATGGCCAGAACGTACAGGACGTGGCGCTGTCGGCCTCCGAAAACCTGATGACGGCCAATGCCGACATGACGACGCTTTATGCGACCGGCGAGCCGGCCTTGCTCGGCGCCGTTTCGGCCGTCACCAGCCAGGGCCGTACCGGCGACGTCAAGGTGTTTGGCTGGGACCTGACCAAGTCCGCGGTGCAAGGCCTCGAAGAGGGCTGGGTAATCGCCGTCGTCCAGCAGGATCCGGCCGGTGAAGGCAAGGCTGCCATCGAAGCCTTCGGCAAGCTCAAGAAGGGCGAGAAGATCGATCCGATCATCAATGTTCCGATCACCATCGTGACCAAGGAAAATGTCGGCCAGTTCAAGGACATGTTCAAGTAAGATCCTCCCCAGACCGCCGGGCCGCGCATCGACTTAGTGGTCGTTGCGCAGCCCGGCGACCGATTGAATATGCCGCATTGAGAACTGGAACCATGATGAGCGATGGCGAGACCTGCCGCGTCAGGATGACCGGTATTTCCAAACGATACGGCCCTATCCAGACGCTGGATGATGTTTCGCTGAACTTGAAACCTGGCGAGGTGCTCGGCCTGGTCGGCGACAATGGCGCCGGCAAATCCACCCTGAGCAAGGTTCTGTCCGGCGCGGTCATTCCGGATTCCGGCATTATCGAGATCGATGGCAAGGCCGTGTCCTTTTCCTCGCCGGCCGATGCCCGCGCCGCTCGGGTGGAGATGGTCTACCAGGACCTTTCGCTCTGCGACACGGTGGATGTGGCCGGCAATCTCTTCCTCGGCCGCGAGCCTCGCCGCCACGTGCTCGGCGTCCCCTTTCTCGACAACAGACGCATGCATGAACAGACGCGCGAGATGCTCGACCGGCTCGGCATCGTCATCGCCGACACCAGGCTCAAGGTCGAGAACCTGTCCGGCGGCCAGCGCCAGTCGATCGCCATCGGCCGCGCCGCCTCCTTCGATCCATCGGTGCTCATCATGGATGAACCGACAGCCGCCCTTGCGGTGGCGGAAGTCGAGGCGGTACTGGAACTCATCCGCGCCGTCAGCGCCCGCGGCGTCAGCGTCATCCTCATCACGCACCGGCTGCAAGACCTGTTCCTGGTCTGCGACCGCATCCAGGTCATGTATGAGGGCCGCAACGTTGCCGAACGCAGGATCGGCGACACCAGCATCGAGGAGGTCGTCAACCTGATCGTCGGCCGGAAATTCACCGCGCGTTCGGCACGCGCCAGCCGCGACGAGGGGGTACAGCCATGAACGTCACCTCCGCCGGTGTTGGCGCCTCGCAGCCCAAACGCGCCCACAACAGCACCTGGAAGGATGTGGCGACAGCCAATGGCAGCGTCGTCTCCATCGCGCTGTTCTTCATCGTCGTCTGCGTGGTCTTCTCGCTGGTCACCGGTTCCTTCCTGACGACGCCCAATCTGCTCAACATCGTGCGCCAATCAGCGCCGCTGCTGATCGTTGCGGCGGCGATGACCTTCGTCATCACCACCGGAGGCATCGATCTTTCGGTGGGGTCCGTGCTGGCGCTGACGGCGACACTTTCGGCCGTTGCGCTGCAGGCCGGCCTGCCATGGCCGCTGGTCGTTGTCGGCATGCTGGCGCTTGGCGCGGCGATCGGCGCCTTGCAGGGTTTCTTCATCGCCTATGAGCGCATCCCGGCCTTTATCGTCACGCTTGCCGGGCTCTCGGTCATCCGCGGCGTGGCACTGCTGATCACCGGCGGCTATTCGATCCCGGTCGAGCCGACGAGCTTCTTCGTCAACATCGGCAGGGCCTGGTTCCTCGGTGTGCCGGTACCCGCATTGCTCGCCCTTGTCGTCCTGGCCATCGCCTATCTCGCCTTCAACCAGACGCCGTTCGGCCGCTATGTGACCGGCATCGGGGCCAACGCCGAGGCTGTGCGCCGCGCCGGTGTCGATACGCGCTTCATGACACTCTTCGTCTATGTCCTGTCGGGCATGGCGGCAGCGTCGGCCGGTGTCATTCTGGCCGCGCGGCTGGGCTCCGGCTCGTCCAATTCCGGCCAGGGTTTCGAGCTCGATGTCATCGCCGCCGTGGTGCTTGGCGGCACCAGCCTGTTCGGCGGGCGCGGTACGATCATCGGCACCGTGCTCGGCGCATTGACCGTCGCGGTCATCGGCAACGGCCTGATCCTGGCGCACATGTCGCCCTTCCTGACGCCGATCGTCACCGGCACTATCATCCTCGTTGCCATCTGGCTGAATTTCCGCCTGTTCAAGGGCGCGACGCGGAGCCGCTGACATGGATCATTTGTTCGACAACAGGCCAAGGCAAAGAGTGCCGATCGGTGTTCGCTCCGGGACCGTGATGACCGTTACCGGCCCGGTCGCGATCGCCGACATGGGCGTGACGCTGATGCACGAGCATATCCTGCTCGATGGCTCGACATCCTGGAAATGCCCCTGCCATCCCGACGACAGGAAGATCGCCGAGCAGCCGGTCAGCATGGAGATCATCGGCGAATTGCGGATGAACCCCTACATGAACCGCGACAATGTCTCGCTCGACGACAGCGACCTGGCGCTTTCCGAGCTCGCCAGGTACCGGGCGCTGGGCGGCCATACGGTTGTCGACGCGACCAATATCGGCATCGGCCGCGATCCGGTGAAGCTGGCACGTATTGCCCGCGCCTCCGGATTGCGCATCGTCATGGGCACGGGCTTCTATCTGCAGCACACCCATCCGGACTGGCTGAAGGCGATGGACGTCGATGCCGCTACGGAATTTCTCGTCAACGATGTCGGCGGCGGCTCGACGCAGCCCGAAATCATGGCCGGCATCATCGGCGAAGTCGGCATCAGCAAGGATTTCACCGAAGAGGAACGCAAATCACTGCGGGCTTCAGCGCGCGCGGCCAGGATCACCGGCGTCCCGCTGACCATCCACCTGCCCGGCTGGGAACGGCTGGCGCATGACGTGCTCGACGTGGTCGAAGCCGAAGGCGCGGATCTGAGACATACGATCCTTTGCCATATGAATCCGAGCCACAATGACCTTGCCTACCAGAGAAGCCTCGCCGCGCGTGGCGCCTTCCTGGAATACGACATGATCGGCATGGATTTCTATTATGCCGACCAGGATGCGCAATCGCCTTCCGACGAGCAGAACGCGCAGGCGATCCGTTCGTTGATCGACATGGGGCTGGTCGACAGGATCCTGCTGTCGCAGGACGTCTTCCTGAAGATCATGCTGACGCGCTTCGGCGGCTTCGGCTACGGCTTCATCCTCAAACATTTCGTGCCAAGGCTGAAACGCCATGGTGTCGAGCAATCGGCAATCGACCGCATGCTCATCGACAACCCAAAGACCGTGTTCGCCGCGAGCCTCTGAGCTGCCGGCCACAGCAAAAAACAGGGAGTTTACATGTCCAGGAAGAAAGTTCTTCTCGCCGGCGAGTCCTGGGTTTCGACCGCGACCCACATCAAGGGCTTCGACCAGTTTCCGACCGTGACCTATCACACCGGCGCCGATGAACTGCTGGCGGCGCTGAAGGATGGTCCGTTCGATGTCACCTTCATGCCGGCGCACGAGGCGCAGCGGAATTTTCCCCAGACCATGGAGACGCTTTCGGCCTATGACGCCGTGGTGCTTTCCGATCTCGGCGCCAACACGCTGTTGCTTCACCCCGACACCTGGGTTCACTCCAAGCCGACGCCGAACCGGCTGCGGCTGCTGCGCGACTATGTCGGCAATGGCGGCGGTCTGCTGATGTTCGGCGGCTATTACAGCTTCCAGGGCATCAACGGCGGCGCACGCTACCACAAGACGCCGGTCGAGGACGTTCTGCCGGTGACCTGCCTGCCGGTGGACGATCGCGTCGAGGTGCCCGAGGGCTATGCGCCGGTCGTTGTCGGCCCTCAGAGCCATCCGATCCTGAAGGGCCTGGGCAAGGATTGGCCGATCCTGCTCGGCTTCAACGAGGTCATGGTCAAGGAGGGCGCCGAAGTCCTCGCCACCGTGTCCTCCGACTACCATTCCATGCCGCTGCTGGTGACCGGCAAGTATGGCAAGGGCCGCACCGTCGCCTGGACATCGGATGTCGGGCCGCACTGGCTGCCGCCGGGTTTCATCGCCTGGATTGGCTACAAGACGCTGTTCGAACAGATGCTGGGCTGGGCGACAGCCAGGGATTAGCCATGCGCGTCCATGTCGTCGGCAATGTCTGCGTCGATACGACGTTTCAGCTGGGCCGCTTTCCGCGGCCTGGCGAGACGTTGAACGCGTCCAGTCATGTTGACGGACTTGGCGGCAAAGGGGCGAACCAGGCAGTGGCCGCCGCCCGCACCGGAGCCGATGTCTGTTTCCGCGCGGCGATCGGCGACGATACCGCCGGCCTTTGGATACGAGAACGGCTGAGCCGCGACCTCGACGCCAGCCATCTGACGGTGCTGGCGCTGCCCAGCGACCGGTCGACGATCATCGTCGATGTGCGGGGCGAAAACCTCATCGTCACCGGCGCCAGCTGCGCCGCCGCCTTCGATCCACTGGCCGACGGCGGTTTCGCGACGTCGATCGAACACGGCGACATCGTGGTGATGCAAGGCAATCTTCTTCCCGATGTGACGACATCCTGCCTGCAAGCGGCGCGCAGCGCGGGCGCCATGACGATCCTCAATCCGAGTCCGCTCGCGGTCGGTTCGACACCGTGTATGGACGCCGTCAGCCTCGCTGTCGTCAACGCAGGCGAAGCAGAGCAACTGACCGGAACCGGCGATGCAGCCTCGGCGGCCCGCGAATTGATCCGTCAAGGCACGGAGGGCACGATCGTGACGCTTGGCGCGGCCGGCTGCCTGGTTGCCGACCGCGAAGGACGGATCGACCGGTTCGCGGCGCCCAAGGTGGACGTGGTGGACACCAGCGGCGCGGGCGATGTCTTTTGCGGCTGCCTCGCAGGCTTCCTTGCGGCTGGCATCAGCCTCGCCGCGGCAGCGCGGATCGCTGTACGAGCCGCGGCCATTTCGGTCGGGCGCCCCGGCACGCTCGGCTCCTGCCCCGACAGGCAGGAGATGAAGATACTCATGGAAACGACGGAAGCGGAAACCGCATGACAAAATCCCCCAACTCCATCGGCTCCAAGCAGGTCGCCGATGACGCGCTGCAGTCGATCTTCGGCCGAAAGAAAGTGGTGATCGGCGTCGTTCATCTGGCGCCCCTGCCGGGCGCGCCGCGCTACGATGGCGAGGCGGTCGAGGCCATCTACCAGCGCGGCCTCGACGATGCCAAAGCCTATCTCGATGGCGGTTGCGACGGCGTGATCGTCGAGAACCATGGCGACGTGCCGTTCGCCAAGCCGGACGATATCGGCCCTGAAACTTCCGCCTACATGTCCGTCGTCTCCGATCGCATCCGCAGGGAAATCGGCCGGCCGATCGGCATCAACGTGCTCGCCAATGCCTCCATCCCCGCGCTGTCGATCGCCAGCGCCTCGGGTGCCTCCTTCGTGCGCGTCAATCAGTGGGCGAACGCCTATGTCGCCAATGAGGGCTTTATCGAAGGCGAGGCGGCGCGTGCCATGCGCTTCCGCGCGAGGCTTCGCGCCAACGGCATCCGCATCTTCGCCGATGCCCATGTCAAGCATGGCGCCCATGCGATCGTCGGCGACCGGCCGGTCGAGGAACAGGTCAAGGACCTGGTGTTCTTCGATGCCGATGCGGTGATCGCCACCGGCCAACGCACCGGCCACGCCGCCGACCTCGGCTACATCAGGATGATCAAAGACGCGGCCGGGCTGCCGACGCTTGTTGGCAGCGGCGTGACGCCCGAAAATGCCAACGACATTCTCGACATCGTTGACGGCGTCATCGTCGCCAGCTCGCTGAAACATGATGGCGTCTGGTGGAACCAAGTCGATCCACTGCGGGTGAAGGCCTTCATCAGTGGCCTCAAGCGATGAGTTTGACGCCTCGGATTGACGGCGACAGACTGCTCGGGCGGCTTGATGCTTTCGCTGGGATCGGGGCGACACCAGCCGGCGGTGTCAACCGGCAGGCGTTCAGCGTCGAGGATCGCAAGGCCCGGCGCCTGCTAGCGGAGCTGGCGCTGGGGCGCGGCTTCACGGTCTTTCAGGACGGTATCGCGAACCTCTTCATTCGCCGCGAGGGTACGGATGCCACGCTGCCGCCACTTCTGATCGGCAGCCATCTCGACAGCCAGCCGACAGGCGGGCGCTTCGACGGTGCGCTCGGCACGCTTTCCGCCTTCGAGGTGCTCGAGGCGCTGGAGGACGCGCAGGCTGAAACCCGGATGCCGGTCGAGGTCGTCGCCTGGGCCAATGAAGAGGGCAGCCGCTTCGCGCCAGGCGTCATGGGCTCCATGGCCTTCACAGGCGCGGATACCGCCGCGTGGGAATCCATTGTCGGCGCCGACGGTGCGCTCCTCGCAGCCGAGCTGGAGGCGACGATCACCGCCTTGCCGGAGGCTGCCCTTCGTCCAACCGGCATGCCCATATCAGGCTATATCGAGCTGCATATCGAACAGGGGCCATCACTGGAAAAGCAGCAGTTGCCGATCGGTGTCGTGACCGCCGTCCAGGGTACGCGCTGGCTGGAAGTCTCCATCCAGGGCACTGCCGGTCATGCGGGCACGACAGACCTTGCCTACCGCAGGGACCCGATGGTCGCCGCGATTTCCGCGATACACAGGCTGCAAACGACAATCATGCCGCTCGACAGCAGCGCGCGGCTGACGGTGGGCCGGATCGCCGCCAGGCCGGGATCGATCAACGCCATACCGCAATCGGTGGCCTTCACCGTCGATATCAGGCATCCGCGGGCAGAGCAGCTCGATGTCATAGAGGCCGAGGTCCGCCAGGTCTGCGCGGCGGAAGCAGAGGCCCAGCATTGCACGGCAATGATCAAGCGATCGTTCGATATGCCCGGGGCGGCCTTCTCGCCCGATATGGTCAAAACCGTCGAGGAGGCCGCCAGCTCCCTGGGGCTTGCGCACAAGCAGATGATATCGGGCGCTTTCCATGATGCGCTGTTCCTCGCCCGCGTCGCGCCTGCCGCAATGATCTTCGTGCCGTGCCGTGACGGGCTTAGCCACAACGAGGCGGAGTATGTGGAACCTGGCGACGCAGTGATCGGCGCACACGTTCTGCTGCGGACGGCCATCATGGCCGCCTCGCCGCGATGACCATTCATTGCACCCGTCTCTGACAGGCTGATCGCAGTCAGCCGACCAAGCGCGGTTTCGAGGTGGCGACCGTCGCCAACCATGGTTGCCCCTGCCCTCTCGTCGACAAACCTTGCAGCTGTGTCCTCGCAGCCCTTGTGGGCACCCATAAAATGGATGAATAGTCACGACAGGGCGCTGCCCTGAAATTGCCGGCTTGCGGTTTTCAGGTCACGCCACAGCCGAGCCGGGTTTTTGAATGGTCAGCCCTGAACCGCGCAAGAGAAGAGGTCCGATCGCGTCGCGCCTTCTGGCGCTGGACGCCTGGATCGATTCCTCGCTCTACGAGATCGGGTTCAAGGCGCGGCAGTTCTGGGAAGCGGCGACGATCTTCTCGCGGCGCTTTCGGCTCAAGGGCTGGCGGCGCGGCATCATCGAGATTTTGAGCGAAACTTTCACGCTCGGCGCCGGCGGCATCGTGGTGATGCTGGCGCTGGCCATCCCGGCGTTCCAGGATACGGCCGGTGACTGGCGCGCCCAGGGCGATTTCGCCGTTACCTTCCTCGACCGCTATGGCAACGAGATCGGCCAGCGCGGCATCATCCAGCGCGATTCCGTGCCGGTCGACGAGATGCCCGATCACGTCATCAAGGCGGTACTGGCCACCGAGGACCGGCGTTTCTTCGACCACTACGGCATCGACGTGCTCGGCCTGTCACGCGCGATCTTCGAGAATGTGCGGGCGAACTCGGTCGTCCAGGGTGGCTCGAGCATCACTCAGCAATTGGCCAAGAACCTGTTCCTGACCAATGAGCGCACCTTCGAGCGCAAGATCAAGGAAGCCTTCCTGTCGCTGTGGCTCGAAGCCAATCTGTCGAAGAAGGAAATCCTGCAGCTGTATCTCGACCGCGCCTATATGGGCGGCGGCACGTTCGGCATCGAGGCGGCGGCGGACTTCTATTTCGGCAAGAGCGTCAAGGATCTTAATCTCGCCGAGGCGGCGATGCTGGCCGGCCTGTTCAAGGCGCCGACCAAATACGCCCCCCACATCAACCTGCCGGCGGCACGCGCCCGCGCCAATGTGGTGTTGTCGAACCTCGTCGATTCCGGCTTCATGACCGAAGGCCAGGTGCTGCAGGCAAGGCTGCATCCGGCCGACGTCGTCGATCGCGGCGAACAGAAAAGCCCCGACTATTTCCTCGACTGGGCCTTCGACGAGGTCAAGAAGATCGCCAAGCCGGGCCAGCATTCGCTGGTTGCCCACACTACCTTCGACGCCAACATCCAGAAGGCGGCGGAAGAGTCCGTCGAGTTCCATCTGCGCCAGTTCGGCAAGGAGTACAACGTCACCGAAGGTGCCGTGGTGGTCATCGAGACCAATGGCGCGGTGCGGGCGATCGTCGGCGGCCGCGACTACGGCGCCAGCCAGTTCAACCGCGCCACCAAGGCGCTGCGTCAGACCGGTTCCTCCTTCAAGCCCTATGTCTACGCCACGGCGATGGAGCACGGCTTTACGCCCAACTCAATCATTTCCGGCGGGCCAATCAGCTGGGGCAACTGGTCACCGCACAATTATAGCGGCGAGTCGGCTGGCAACATCACGCTGATCATGGCGATGGCCAAGTCGATCAACACCGTGCCGGTGCGGCTGGCCAAGGACCATCTCGGCATCGCGCCGATCAAGGCGATGGCCGAGGCGATGGGCGTTGAATCGCCGCTCGAGTCGCACAAGACGATGGTGCTCGGCACTTCGGGCATGACCGTGATGGACCAGGCGACGGGCTACAGCGTGTTCGCCCAGAACGGCTTTGTCGGCTCCCGGCACGGCATCACCCAGCTCGTCACCCGCACCGGCGACGTGGTGTATGACTGGACCAAGGACGCGACGCCGCCGCACCGGGTGCTGTCCGAGCAGGCACTGAAATCCATGAACACCATGCTGGCGGCCGTGCCGGTGATGGGCACGGCGCGGCGCGCGCAAATTCCCAACATCGTCGTCGCTGGCAAAACCGGCACGACGCAATCCTACCGTGATGCCTGGTTCGTCGGCTTCACCGGCAACTACACGGCAGCCGTGTGGCTGGGCAACGACGATTTCACCCCGACCAAGAACATGACGGGCGGCTCGCTGCCGGCGATGGTGTGGCAGCGCCTGATGGTCTACGCGCACCAGAACATCGACCTGAAGCCGATCCCCGGCATCGACAAACCTTTCGTCGACGAGGATATCGCGGCCAAGGCCGCTGAAGCGCAGAAGAAGAGCGAGGATGAAGCCGCGGCCGACGCGGCAGCCGAACGCCCGGCGGTGCTGTCCAGCCGAACCACGCAGACGCTGAGGGACATGACGCAGCTGTTCCAGTCCGCCCCTAAACTCGACGCCGCCGCCTCGCCCGAAACGCTCTCGGCGCTGTGACTTCGGCCTCGGCGCGGACCAAGCCAACAGGCAAATCCATCACGCTCGCTTGCCACAAGGCCCCGCGCCGCGATATCCCCGAACGGCAATCCTTCGCGCACGCGGCCCTTCATGCTCAAGAACGCCTTCCTGATGCTGCTTTCGCTTGCCATAGCCATTGGCGGCGGCGGCGCCAGCGTCTGGTATGCGCTGAAGATCCAGGACGGCGTCAGCGCTATCCGTATCGGCCAATGGACGGCCTTCCCCGACATCGGCACACCGGCGGCCGACCCCTACTCGAAGGCGCGCGTGGCGCGCGAGGGCGTGCTTGCGCTCGGCCGCGCAGAGGGCCTGTCCTTCGTCGCCGAAAATGACGCTGCCGGCGACCAACTCAAGCGGGAATGCAGCTACAGGATAGAGGGCGGATTCCCGACCGCCCGCTTCTGGACGCTCTACGCCGCAGACCAATCGCTCGGCGTCGTCGAAACCGGCAAGCCGCGGCTTGCAGCACTTCAGTCCTACGAGGTGCTGCGCCGGGCCGACAATTCGGTGACCATCTCGGTCGGCCATCACCCCATGCCCGGCAACTGGCTGCTGACCGACGGTTCTGGGCGGATGTATTTCGTCCTGACCTTCTACGACACGCCGATCGCCAGCAGCACCGGCCTGTCGGACGTCTCGCTGCCCAGGATCGTGAAGGCCGGCTGCGATGCGTAATGTCCTGGCCACGCTACGCCGTCTTTTCCACGCCGTGCTGCTCGGCCTGGTGGGTGCCGGCATCGTGCACATCGTTGTGCTGCTTCTGGTGCCGGAATTTTCGGAGCGCGACGCCTGGTCACGACTGTCCATGGCATCCGATCTCTACCGGATGAACCGGCTCGATGCCGAGGCGGGCGGCGCGCCGGTGGTGAAATCGGTCGACCCGCTGTTTTATGCCACGGCCTGCCGGTTCGACCTCGAGGAAGGCATGGTCCGCATCAAGGCGCCGGGGAACGTCCCCTTCTGGTCGGTGTCGGTCTATGACCGCAACGGCCACAACATCTATTCCTTCAACGACCATACGGCGACCGGCGGCAAGCTTGATGCCGTGGTGCTGACGCCGGCGCAGATGATCGACGTGCGCAAGGATTTGCCGGAGGGCCTGCAGGGGGCGATCTTCGTCGAAGCGCCGATCGACGAGGGTATCTTCGTCATCCGCAGCTTCGTGCCGGACGACAGCTGGAAGCCGATCGTGTCGCGCTTTCTCGATCAAAGCTCCTGCGAGCTGCAGGATTTCTAGCTCAGAGCTCCTGAGCTGACGGCCTGATGGACCAGGCCAAAGGCTTCAGCAAGGCTCAGTGATGCGGCACCGGCGTCCGCGGCGATCCCGGCTTGTCAGGCCCAGCGGGCCGCGCTTCGCCGGTGCTGGACCGCTCATAGCGGATGCCGGGAAAGATGATCACCGCCGCCGGTATTTCGGTGGTTTGCTTGGCTCGATTGGTCGGTGCCGCACGCGGCACGAAAGACAGTACCATGCCCATGATTCGCGCATTCCTCTCGGTTTCCCCGGAGCACAACGCAACGCCTCCAAATATCATTAAGGCCGGCAGAGGGTTAACGGAGCGCTAACGGATCGCCGCTAACTTGATCTTTGTTCTTGGCAATCGCGAAACCGACATGGTCCCGGTTGAGCATGACCCAGGCTGTGTATCGAGTATCGGGTATCGTTCGTGTCATCTTCGGACTTCAGGCAAATCGCGATACGGACGGAATCGGGCAAGGCCGAAAGGCTGTTCCGCGCCGCGGTGTCGGCATTCTGCTCGCTGACCCGCCCGTCGCGCCGCGAGATCGGCCAGCTCGAAGACCTGACGCTGCCGCTGTTCGACGATGTGTCTGTCGAATCGCGACGCTATGTGGCCGCCGCCCTTTCGGAATGCGAATATGCCCCCGCAGCACTCGTGCGGCGCCTCTGCGAGGAACCGGTCGACATTGCCGCGCCGCTGCTGATCCGTTCGCGCGCCGTCAGCGATATCGACCTCATCGCGCTGATCGGCCGGCACGGGCTGCCGCATGCGCGCGCCATAGCGCGCCGCAAGGACCTGAACCCGACCATCGCCGATCTGATCCGGGCGCTCGAACGGCCGACACTGGTGCGGGTGCGGGAACCAGACGTGCAAGCCCCCACGGCACCAGCCGTCGCAGTCGTCACTGCGGAGGCGGCCGAACACAGCGCGACAGAGCAACAATCTCCAGGCATTGCCGCCGAGAATGCGCGGCGCAGGCTGCGCTCCATGATGCGCACCGGTGACGAAGCATCGGCGGCGAAGGTCGATGCGTTTCCCGGCTCGGAAACCTATGTCAAACTGCGCGAGACGGCGTTGACGGGAAACGCCGCCTTCTTCCAGACCGCGCTTGCGGACGCGCTCGACATTGATTTCTCGACCGCGCGCTCGCTAACTGCCAGCCAGAACTATGCATCATTGCTCGCGGCGCTGCGCTCGCTCGACTTCAGCGAAGACAGGGCCTTCCTGATCACGGTCGCGATCTACCCCAGCCTGTTCCCGCACCCGCAGGCCATCCGCACCTATCTCGACCGCTACCGCCTGCTGCATCGCGATGTGGCTCTGGACCGGGTGCGGGGATGGAAGGCCGAGGCACTCTCCAGGATGGTTCGTGACGCGTCGCCCGCAAACAGCGACAGCCGCAAGGCGTCGAACAGTGACGAGGCCTCAGCCCTCGCCCTCAGGGCGTCTTCACGGAAATAAGCTCCTCGACGGGAACGGTACCGGCCTCGATCTCGACCACCCAGATGTCGGGATCAAATTTCTTTTCCTTTTCCAGACGGGCATCGAGCACGGCCGGATCGTCGCCGGCGGCGAGAAGGCTGAAGAAACGGTCGTCTGGCTTGGCTGAATCGTAACTTGTCTGCGGCGCCGGCCCGTAGAGGGCGACGTCACCCAGCCTGCCCCGCGTCAGCACGAAAACAGCACCGGCCTCGGTCGCGCCACGGTTGACCACTGCGGCAAATCCGCCAGCGCCGAAAACGCGGCGCACCAAGGCAGAAACCCACAGATCCGATGTGACGCGCATAAGAAAGCTCCGAAAGCGTGCGGGCTATCTAAAGCAGATGGCCGTTTCAAGGAAACGGCCATCTGCTCTAACTCTTTGTTTTTGACGCAATTCCCTAGGGAAAGCGCTACGCGCTTTTCCCGGGAAAACCGCTCACACTTTCCCTGGAATTGCTTGCCGATAATTCCGCCGCTCGGCGAGCCGTCGTTTATGGCCTCGTTGGTCGGACCTCAATTGGTCAGACCGATCTCGCGCATCTTGACGTAGACGATCTCGTCGGGCTCGCCGGTCTGCGGCAGGCCGAACAGCGACTGGAATTCCTTGATAGCCGCCTTGGTGCGCGCGCCGACGACACCATCCAGCTGCATGTCATCGTTGCCGAACGCCTTGAGCCCGGCCTGGATCTTGACGATGCGGGGGTCGGGTCCCTGGATCGGGGCGGCATCCGTCTGCCCGGCATTCGCCTGCCCGGAATTTGTCTGCCCAGACTTTGTCTGCAGGGACACCGGAACGGCAGCCTGCGTATCCGGGCGCGGCTGCGGCTTGGGCACGGAGGCGGTCTTCGGTGTTGCGCCAAGCTGATCGAGCAACAGGGCATCGATCTCGCCGGAAGCGTTGAGCCCGACCTTCTGCTGGTAGGCCTGTATGGCCTTGCGCGTGTTGGGGCCGGAAATGCCGTCGACCGTGCCGGAATAGAAGTCGAGGTCCTTCAATATGCCTTGCACCTGCTCGACCACCGGATCGCCCTTCATCGGTGCAGGGGCCGCATTGGGCCGCACGATGTTGATCGTGGTCTCCGGTTCGTCGGAGGCAGTGTGCGGAAAGCCCTGGAAATTGCGGGTGGCGAAGAACGCCCCTGCATGCGGGAAAGGCTGATACCACAGCGCATTCGCCGAGACATAGAACAGCGTCACCAGGAATGCCGTCGATCCGCCTACCAGCACGGGGTTGCGCGAAATCATCCCGCCGACGGCCATGGCGCCATCCTGGAAGGCGTTGCTGCGGCGTTTGACCGCCTTAGGCTGTTTTGCGGAGCGAGCCATTTCTGTCCCCTTTCGCCCTCGTCACCGGCATCGTCAGCACCCCTGCCTCGTTCGCCGGGCGCCCCTTCGGCCCGTTGACCGGCAGGCTGATGGTCACCGTGGTGCCCTCGCCCGGCATGCTTTCGATCGACATGGTGCCTTCATGCAGCGCCACCAGCCCCTTCACCAGTGACAGGCCAAGACCGGTCCCCTCGAAACGGCGCGTATAGTCGTTCTGGATCTGCGTGAAGGGCTTGCCGAGATTGGCGAAATCCTCCTCGGCAATGCCGATGCCGGTGTCCCTGACCCAGAAATGCAGGCGCGAACCGATCCGCTTGGCGCCAACGACGACATCGCCGCCGTCGGGCGTGAACTTGATCGCATTGGAGACGAGATTGATCAGCATCTGCTGCACGGCGCGGCGATCGGCATTGATGTCGCCGGCGTCGGGAGCGATCTGCGTCTGCAGGTCGATGTTCTTGGCCTGCGCCTGCAGCCGCATCATCGACTGGCACATGTCGACGGCTTCCATGAACCGGAACGGCTCCGGGTCCGCCGTGTAGGCGCCCGATTCGATCCTCGATACGTCGAGTATGGATGTCACGACCGCCAGAAGATGCTGCCCTGAATCACGCACCAGGGTGACATATTCCTTCTGGCGCGGGTCCTTGAAGGCGCCGAACATCTCGTGCAGCAGCATGTCCGAGAAGCCGATGATGGCGTTCAGCGGCGTGCGCAGCTCATGGCTGACCACCGCCAGGAACCGGCCCTTGGCCACTTCCGCGGCTGCCGCCGTCTCATTGGCCTGCGCCAGTTCCTCACGCAGCCGGGCAGTCTCGTCATTCTCGCGCAGCACCAGCGTGAAGACGTCGCTCTGCTCCTCGCCACGCAGCAGTTCGAGCAGGAACGGCCGGTAATTGTCGGCCATCAAGCGACTGTCACTTTGGCGCGTATCATTCTGGCCGTTGCCGTTCTGGGGCAGCCTGACGCGCAATTCGAGGCGGCGCGAGGCAGCACCATCGCGCATATCGGCCAGCGCGCTGAGATAGGAGACACGGTCCGACAGATGGACACGGTCGAAGAAGCCGGTTCCGGAAAGGAGTTCCGGCGGCAATTTCAAAAGCGTGCGTGCCTTGTCGGACGCATCGAGCACCTCGCCATGGCGGGCGACGCGCAGGATTACCGCATCGATGATGTCTTCCAGCCGACCGCCGGCATCCAGCGTATCGGTGGCGCCGGCGCTATCGCCAACCGCCGACAGGCGCGGGATCAGCGTCAGCGCCCAGGCCAGCGGCACCAGCCAATGCCAGGCCGCGATCTGCGCGCCCGCGAAGGGCAAGAAGGCCGCGGCCAGAGGCTGAAGGGCAATGGCGGCAATGGCCGAGACCGCTCCCCACAGGGCCGCGCGCCGCGAAGCGCCGATCCACCAGGCTTCGAAGGGCAGCGCCACGGCAAGCACGGCGACGGGAGAGCTCAACCCGCCGGCAGCGGCGATCAGACCGCCAAGGGCAACAGCCGCCATTGCAAGGGCAACCGGTGCCGCCGCGGCCATCTTGCCGGTAGCCGCCACCAGCAAGGCGACGAACCAGCACAGGCCGAAGGCGGCGAAGATGGCGGCCATGGTCACAGCGGCGCCCATGCCCGATGTGACCAGCGTGACCGCGGCACCGGCGGCGAAGAATGGCGCTGCCAGCATGACGCCGATGAAACGGCGTTGGCGCTCGCGGCCGCTCTGCCCGAGAATGGAAGGATGGACCATACGTTCGCAACCGGCGGCAATCGCGCCAGGCAATTCAGCGTATCTGGCCTTGATCGGCATCAACTCAACGCACTCGCACTCGTCGTGAACAGCTCTGCTTTTGCAGATTGTTTTGATTGGCTCCGAAACTCTCATCCAGCGTTTAAGGAATGGATAAGGCAGAGCCGACCAAAGCCCGGCCCGTGGCAAATATCGGGATCGCGGCGGTCGAAAACCCGGGCAAATGCCGCCATAGTAAATGGAGGGTTATCTGCGAACGCCTGCCGTCGGCGGATCGTGGACGGTGGTAGAGCCGTCCGAATTCCAGAAAATCGCAATGGAAACAGCAGGATAGATGGTTATCAAGAGGTGACGAAAATCGTCCCGATATGAAACAAATCCAAGGCAAAACGCTTCATTTCGAATTTGCCTAAAATTTGAGGAAAATTGTCGCTGTGCGTGCAAGCCGTCCTTTGTGCCTGTGTGCCAACATCCTGCCCATAAAAGAGGTCATGCCATATGATGCATGATCCGGTCACGACGAGAGGCAAGGCATGTTCTTCCTGATAAGAATGGCTTTCTGGTTTTCACTGGTGCTTTTGGCGCTGCCGCTGAGTGTCGGTTCCGACGAGCCGGGGCAGGAAAGCGTCGGGCCTATCCAGGCCCTTTTCGCGGCACGCGACGCGGTTGGCGACATTGCCGGCATCTGCGAGCGCAAGCCCGATGTCTGTGAGACCGGCAAATCGGCGATGCACACCATCACCGCGCGCGCCAAGGAAACCGCCAAGATTGCGGCCGCCATGCTGGACGACAAGTCCGCCAGCCCCGATACCTCGACAATGACGGGCAGCGTGGCGGAAGAGATCGTTCTGCCCGAGACCGTCAACCTGCCGGTCAAGAATTAAGCCGTCTCGACGGCGCACCGCGGGCCGTCTGCCCTCTCGACGCCTGCGGTGTCCTTGTTTTTTCCGTGACGCGGGGCCGCCGCGTGACTATATCCGGGTCATGACGACCACGATCCAGACGATCCGCGACGACTTCTCCTTCCTTGACGAATGGGAGGACCGCTATCGCTACGTCATCGAGCTCGGCGAGGCGCTGCCTCCCTTACCCGATAAGGAGCGCAACGCCGCCAACAAGGTGCCGGGTTGCGTCAGCCAGGTCTGGCTGACCACCGAGCGGGGGCCAGGCAGCGATCCGGTCATCACGTTCACGGGGGATTCGGACGCTCATATCGTGCGCGGGCTGGTCGCCATCATGCTGGCGCTGTTTTCCGGACGGACCGCCAGCGAAATCCAGAAAACCGATGCGGAAGCGACACTGAAGGCACTCGGCCTGGATGAGCACCTGTCGCCACAGCGCGCCAATGGCCTTCGCTCGATGGTCAAGCGCATCAAGCGCGATGCCGAGATGGCACTCAAGCAGACCGCCTGACACCCTCCAGCCAGCCGGCAATCCTGTTCTCAAAATCAAACGGCGCCCGAAGGCGCCGTCGACGTCGGTTCGACCTGACGGAACAGCGATTACCGCGCCTTGCGCTTGCGGCCAAGGCCCATCTTCTTGGCGAGCTGCGAACGGGCTGCCGCATAGTTCGGAGCAACCATCGGATAGCTCGGGTCGAGATTCCACTTTTCGCGATACTGGTCCGGCGTCAGATCATAGTGGGTCATCAGGTGACGCTTGAGCGACTTGAACTTCTTGCCGTCCTCAAGACAGACAATGTAGTCGTCATGAACCGAGCGCTTCGGGTTGACAGCCGGCTTCTGCTTGTCGGCAGGAGGCTGTTCGGCGGTTCCGCCCACACGCCCGAGAGCGGCATGGACATCCGATATGAGGTTCGGCAATTCGCCGACCGGCACGGGGTTGTTGCTGACATAGGCAGCCACCACATCAGCGGTCAGCTCGATCAGCGCATCGTTGTTTCTGGAAGGTGTTTCGACAATATCCATGGTCTTCAGGCCCCAACAAGAGTTACGTCGACATGCGCCCTTTTTTACAGGCAGGGCATCGCACGAATTTTGAGCAGGTAGAGTTTCTACGATTCGTGTCGCGGGCACATCAATGCGACCATAGGGCAAGTAAGTCAATTCACCCTTTGCATTATATTTACGAAATATGATCAACTATTCGCCAATCAGCTTCAATCTTTCGTGCATCATGTAATTTTTCGATATTTCGCCCGC
The DNA here is from genome assembly GCF_000009625.1 of Mesorhizobium japonicum MAFF 303099. Classification (NCBI taxonomy): domain Bacteria; kingdom Pseudomonadati; phylum Pseudomonadota; class Alphaproteobacteria; order Hyphomicrobiales; family Phyllobacteriaceae; genus Mesorhizobium; species Mesorhizobium japonicum. Next base: position 6,331,529 of record NC_002678.2, on the reverse strand, counting down.
CAAACCGCCATTGCCTGACGTAACGTCAGCTGATCGTTACATTCGCGATAACTCACAAAGCGACTTTCAATGCTCTGGTTTGCTTTTGCCAGGGCGCCGTCAATCTTGGTTGTTCATATCTGTCCACAAAACCGCAGGTTGCCACTCACCTTTTCGCAGACTACCAGGCGGTATGTGCCGCCGGCCGCATCACGATCAATCGACGACCGTCGATCAATACGGGGTGATGTACTTGCCATAGGCGCAGTTGGTGATGAAAGCGCCGTTCTTGGCCGGGTCGTGCGAGACTTCGCACCAGCGATAGCGAACCGTCTGCTGTTGCTTCCATGCCGGCTTATTAGTGATGTCGAGCAGGTTTACGCCGCCGGTGCATCGTCCTGTCATCTGAAGGACGGTCCCGTTGGGGTATGCAGCCTGCTTCTGGGAGGTGCCGGACGGATATTGGCGCACGTTGAGCGTGTCACCGAACGGCACATTGGCCACTTGCCAAGCCGCGAATACGGCCGCATGAGACTGGCCGGCAAAGACCAGAGTCAGCGAAGCAACGGCGAACGTCGCAGCGAGCCGAGATCGAATAGTCATCATCTTTCCCCCCGGCCCACCTCATGGAGCCGACACCACCCCTAGGTTACGGTCCTTGAACCCACCCTGATCGGCGTGTTCATTCATCCTTCAAGATAGTTCCCAAGCGAGACGCAATGACCAAGACTTCCCGATTTCCGATCGTCAGCCCGCCGACACCGCAGAAGCGGCCGGTTTACGAGACGCATCACGGCATCACGCGAACCGACGAATATGCCTGGCTGCGGGCCGACAACTGGCAAGAGATGTTTCGGGACCCCTCCCTGCTCGATGCAGGGATCCGCGCCGAACTCGAAGCCGAGAATGCCTACCAGTCGAAGCTGATGGCCGATACTTCAGACCTGCGGAAGCAGCTTTTCAAGGAGATGAAGGGCCGCATCAAGGAAGACGATTCTTCCGTTCCGATGAAGGACGGGCCCTATGCCTATGGGTCTTCCTTCAAGCTTGGCGGCGAGCAGCCGCGCTATTTCCGCTTGCCGCGCGAGGGCGGAACCGAGCAGATCCTGCTCGACGGCGACCTCGAGGCGGAAGGCAAGGCCTATTTCCGGCTCGGCGGTGTCGACCATTCGGCCGATCACCGCAAGCTGTTGTGGGCATTCGACGACAAGGGTTCCGAGTTCTACACGTTGCGCGTGCGCGACCTTGCCGATGGCAAGGAACTGGCGGACCAGATTCCCGCGACAGGCGGGTCGGGCGTTTGGGACGCAGGCAATGACGGTTTCTTCTACACCCGCCTCGATCCCAACCACCGCCCGTCCAAGGTGCTGTTCCACGCGCTTGGACAAGACCCTGGAACCGACCGCCTGATCTATGAGGAAACCGATCCCGGCTTCTTCATGAATGTCGACGGCACCCGCGACAACCAATGGATCATGATCGGCATCAACGATCACGAGACTTCGGAATATCGCCTGTTGAGCGCCAGCGATCCGTTTGCCGAACCCAAGGTTGTTTCGGCGCGCGAGACCGGCCTTCAGTATGAGCTGGAGGAAGGCGGCGACGTCTTCTTCATCCTGACCAATGCGGACGGCGCCAAGGACTTCAAGATCATGACGGCGCCGGCAAGCGATCCGGTCCGCGCCAACTGGCGGGAGCTGGTACCGCACGAGCCGGGCCGGCTGATCCTGTCGGTGATCGGCTTCAAGGACCATATGGTCCGGCTCGAGCGCAAGGAGGGCCTGCCGCGCATCGTCGTGCGCGACCGTATCACTGGCGAAGAGCATCTCCTGTCTCTCGATGAGGAGGCTTTCTCGCTCGGCCTGTCTGGTTCCTATGAATACGACACCGAGATCATGCGCTTTTCCTATTCGTCGATGACGACGCCGGCGCAGGTGTTCGACTACAATATGCGCACCCGCGAACGTGCGCTGCTCAAGACCCAGGAGGTGCCATCCGGCCACGATGCGGACCATTATGTCACCAGGCGGCTGATGGCGCCGGCCGCCGATGGCGAGCTGGTGCCGATCTCGCTTCTGCACCATCGAGACACGCCGCTCGACGGATCAGCCCCTTGCCTGCTCTACGGCTACGGCTCCTACGGCATCACAGTGCCGGCGGCCTTCAACACCAACTGCCTGTCTCTGGTCGACCGCGGCTTCGTCTACGCCATCGCCCATGTCCGCGGCGGCAAGGACAAGGGCTATGGCTGGTACGATGACGGCAAGCGGGCGCACAAGATGAACACGTTTACGGATTTCATCGCCTGTGCGCGCCATCTCGTTGCCGAGCGCTATAGCGCGCATGACCGCATAGTCGCGCAAGGCGGCTCGGCCGGCGGCATGCTGATGGGCGCCATCGCCAACATGGCGCCCGACTGTTTTGGCGGCATCGTCGCCGAGGTTCCCTTCGTCGACGTGCTCACCACCATGCTCGACGCGACCTTGCCGCTGACGCCGCCGGAATGGCCGGAATGGGGCAATCCGATCGCGTCCGCCGATGACTACCGCACCATCGCCGCCTACTCGCCTTACGACAATGTCGCGGCCCTCGACTATCCGCCGATCCTGGCGCTCGCCGGCCTCACCGATCCGCGCGTCACCTATTGGGAACCGGCCAAATGGGTGGCGCGGCTGCGCGACCGCAAGAGCGGCGACAATCCGGTGCTGTTCAAGATCAACATGGATTCCGGTCATGCCGGGGCCTCCGGCCGGTTTTCAAGGCTGGAGGAGATCGCCTATACCTATTCCTTCGCGCTGAAGGTTACAGGCAAGGCGCAGCTTATCGAGGAGACCCTCCGATGATCGATTTGTCGACATCGATCGCCTATACCGCCGTCGTGCTCGGCTTTGTCTTTATTCCAGGTCCGGCCACGCTGCTGACGATCGCTCGGGCAACGAGTTCGGGAACGAAGGTCGGGATCGCGACCGGCGCCGGGATCGCGGCCGGCGACATTTTTCACACTGTCATGGCGATACTCGGCATCTCGGCGATCATCGCCACCTCGGCGACGCTGTTCAGCATCGTAAAATATATCGGTGCGGCCTACCTCGTTTACCTCGGCATTCGCGCCATCATCGAGAAAACGCCGGCCGATCCCTCTGCCGGCGCGCTTGCGATCTCCGCCGGCAAGGCGTTTCGGCAGGCCGTCCTGACCGAAGTGCTCAACCCCAAGACCGCACTGTTTTTCCTAGCATTCCTGCCTCAGTTCGTACGGCCCGAAAACGGAACGGTGATGCTTCAATTGGCCGTGCTGGGAATTGTCTTCGTCGTGCTCGGCCTTTTCAGCACGGTCGTCTTTGCCGTGAGCGCCGGTCGCCTCGGCTCTTTCCTGCGCCGAAATCCGACCGTGCTGAAATGGCAGGGCAAGGTTGTCGGCGGCATCTACTGTGCCTTGGGCGTGCGCCTGGCCTTGCAGCAACGCTGAGGCTCCGGACAGCACGTTCACTTTTGGGTTCAGCGATCATGACTTTTTGAATTCCGCATTGCTTATTTCCCCTCGCAATTGCGATGGTCGCGCGTTACCCCTGCACGACTTTCCCGGGCGATGAAGCCCGCACGCGCACAAGGGTCCATTATGCTGCTCGTCGACGTCTATCTCGACAAATCGCCGATCCAGGGCATTGGCGTCTTTGCCAAGCACCACATCCCCATGGGCACGCTGATCTGGAAGCTCGACCCCCGCTTCGACCGGATCATCGACGTCGAGACCTATGAGGGCGAGAGCGGGCCGGTGAAGAACTATCTCGACCGCTATTCCTACCCGGACCGGCGCGATCCGGCCTACATCGTCTTCGAAGCCGACGACGCCCGCTACATGAACCATGACGACGAGCCGAATTGCGATGTCTCGTCGCCAGAGGAAACCTATGCCTTGCGCGACATCGCGCCCGGCGAGGAACTGACCTGCAACTACAATCATTTCTTCGAGGCAGGCTTCGATTTCCTCGGCGACCGGCACCTCTAGTCGACAATCAGCTCGCCGGCTTACGCGCCGGATAACCGTTGGGATGCGGCGGTACCGCCTTGAGATAGGCGGCGATCGAGGCCCGATCCTCCGGTGTCAGCGCGGCCATGTTGCGCTGCACGTCGACCATCGCGCCCCCGACGGAATCGAAATTGGGCGTGAAGCCGGTTTCGAGATAGTTGGCTATGTCGGCTTCCGACCAGTTGGCGAGGCCGCCCTTGCCCGATGTGATGTTCGGCACAATTCCACTGCCCTCGGCGGCCACGGCACCTGCCAGCCACTCGCTTTTCTTGGTGCCGCCTGCGAAGTCGCGCGGGCTGTGGCATTCACCGCAATGGCCGGGCCCTTCGACCAGATAGCGGCCGGCCATGACCGGCTCAGGCTCGCCATCGGCCAGCGCAACAACAGGCTGGTCGCTGAGATAAAGCCGTTTCCACAGGCCGATGCCGCGACGGATGTTGAAGGGGAAACCGAGCGAATTGTCCGGCGCCTTGCCGGCGACGGCGGGCAGCGTCTTCAGGAAGGCATAGAGGTCGGCAATGTCCGAAGGCTTCATGCGGGCATAGGACGCATAGGGAAAGGCCGGGTAGAAATGCTCGCCGGACGGCGAAACGCCCTTGAGCATGGCGTTGGCAAGATCCTCGACCGACCACGCACCGATGCCATCTTTAGGGTCTTGCGAAATGTTGGGCGGAACAAAGGTGCCGAACGGCGTCTTGAGCTGGAGACCACCGACCAGTTGAAGCCGCGCATCGCCCTGCGAACCCGGCTTCGCGTGGCAGGAGGTGCAGCCGCCGGCATAGAAAATGCGCTTGCCCTTAGTCGCGTCGCCCGGCCCGAGTTGCGCCAGGGCCGTCGCGTCCAGCTTGGCCGGTGCCGACAGGACCCAGCCGGCGACCGCGCCGACACCGCCCAGGACGACGACGGCGCCGACGAGTTTTTTTAGCCAGGGCATCGCCGGCTATCAGCCTTTTTTCACCCTGTAGGTCTGGTGACAGGTGCCGCAATCGCCGCCGAGGGTGTTGATCTGCCCCTTCAGGGCATCAACGTCGCCGGGAGCAGCAGCGGTGGCGGCCTTGACGTCGGCGAGATATTTGTCCTCGGTAGCCTTGAAGCCGGCCATGTCTTCCCAGATCTTCGGCCCCGCCGTGGTGTCGCCGGCATCGCTGCCGGCAGGGAACAACGCATCGACGTCGAGCTTCTCGGCATTCGCCTGCAACGCCTGGAGTTGTGTCAGCACGGCCGCGGCATCAAAGGGATCCTCGCCCTTGGCGACCTTCGCCAACCCGCCGACGATCTTTCCGCGTTCCTTCATCAGAGCCTGCCGGTCGAGGATCGGATCGGCAAAGGCCGCCGAACCGGCGAAGGCGAGCATTGAGATGGCGATGACAAGCTTTCTCATTCATTTGGCTCCGTGATGAAGGTATTTGGGACACGACGTTAACGGACGCGGCCGACGGAATATTCCCTCTGCTCGGATGGTTTTTTCCGGGCCTTCGCAGCCACTGATCGATACGGAAAAAGAAAGGCCCCGGATTGCCGGGGCCTTTCTGATTGTCGATCACTTTGCCTTTTCGTAGAGCTCCAGCACATGATCCCAGTTGATCAGGCTGTCGACGAAGGCCTCGAGATATTTCGGGCGGGCGTTGCGGTAGTCGATGTAATAGGAGTGTTCCCAGACGTCGACGCCGAGGATCGGTGAGGCGCCATGAACGAGCGGATTTTCGCCGTTCGGGGTCTTCGAGATCGCCAGCTTGCCGTCCTTGACGGACACCCAGGCCCAGCCCGAACCGAACTGCGTCGTGCCGGCGGCGACAAAATCAGCCTTGAACTTGTCGTAGCCGCCCAGATCGCTGTCGAAAGCCTTCTGCAGCGCGGCCGGCAGCTTGTTGCCGCCGCCGCCCTTCTTCATCCACTTCCAGAAATGGATGTGATTGTAGTGCTGCGCGGCATTGTTGAAGAGACCGGCATTCTTGCCGAACGACTGCTTGACCACCTCTTCGACCGACAGATCACCCATTCCGGCCTCGGCAGCCAGCTTGTTGCCATTGTCGACATAGGCCTTGTGATGCTTGTCGTGGTGATATTCCAGCGTCTCTTTCGACATGTAAGGCTGCAAGGCCTCATAGTCGTAGGGCAGAGCGGGCAATTCAAAAGCCATGGGTAGTACTCCCTCGTGGAAAAATCCGGTGCGGATACCGGATTAAGATAGGACTGGATTGAGCTGGAACAACTCCGGAATGAAGCGCCGGTCCCCTTTCTAGGCGGGTTCCGGAAAACTGTCACACGGTTTTCCTGCGGCGAAGCGCGCAGCGACAAAAAGGCCGGACCGGCGCGTCAGCCGGCCGACGCCGAATGCGCCCAATCCCAATAAAGCTCGCGCGCCTTTTTGGCCACCGGGCCGGGTTGCAGATTGCGATCCTCGATGCGGGTGATCGGCACCACCTTGGAATGGTTGCCGGTCGAGAATATTTCGTCCGCTTCGAGGAAATCGCGCACCGACAGCGTCTTTTCCGTCGTCTTGAATCCGTACTCGCCCAGCAACGTCATCGTGCGCGAGCGTGTGATCCCGGACAGGAAGGTGCCGTTCGGCGCCGGGGTCAGCACGTGGCCATCCTTGACCAGGAAGATGTTGGAGCTTCCGGTCTCGGCGACATTACCCAGCATGTCCAAAACCAAAGCATTGTCGAAGCCGCGCATCTTGGCTTCGAGGATGGCGCGGCCATTGTTGGGATAGAGGCACCCAGCCTTGGCGTTGGTCGGCATGGTCTCGATCGTCGGGCGCCGGAACGGCGACATCGTCACCGAAAACCCGGTCGGCGAGATCATCGGCGATTCATAGAGGCAAAGGCAAAAACGGGTCGAAGCGGGATCGGCGGGCACGCCCATGTAGCCACCATGCTCGGCCCAGTACATCGGCCTGATATAGACCGCCGTCTTGCCGTCAAATTTCTTCAATCCGTCCCAGGTCAGCCCGACGATCTGTTCGGGAGACATGTTCGGCTTGAGGCCGAGCGCGATCGCCGAGGCGTTCACACGCCTGGCATGCAGGTCGAGGTCGGGCGCCACGCCCTCGAACCAGCGCGCCCCGTCGAACACGCTGGTACCGAGCCACATGGCATGGCTGCGCGGACCCAGAATGGCGACATTGCCTTCGTACCAGTCGCCATCGACGAAAGTCCAAGTCGCGGATTGCGCCGCTGCCGCCAGTGTCATCGCGTTGTCCCGTTCCGATCAATCTTGTGTGACGACATTGGATGATGCTTTGGCCGTTGCCGTCAACGGGCATGGGGCAGTTTTGTTGAGGCCAGCGGCGGCGCGATGCAATCAAGGCTTGCACCTTGCCCCGCCTCGCCTCAAAACTGTCGCCATGCAATACGCTGCCTATGTTTTCGATGCCTACGGCACGCTGTTCGACGTGCATGCCGCCGTGCGCCGGCATGCCGACCGGATCGGACCTGACGGCCAGTTGCTGTCCGAAATCTGGCGCGCCAAGCAGCTCGAATATTCCTGGGTGCGCTCGCTGATGGGCTCCTATGCCGATTTCTGGCAGCTGACCGAACAGGCGCTCGACTTCGCCTTGCGCAAGGTCCCCTCCGCCGATCCCGGCCTCAGGACAAAACTGCTGGAAGCCTACTGGCGGTTGGACTGCTACCCGGAGGTACCGGCCGTGCTGAAGGCGCTCAAGGCCTCTGGAGCCAGGCTGGCGCTCCTCTCCAACGGCTCGCCCGAAATGCTGGAAGCGGCGGTCAAATCCGCCGCGCTCGACCAGGTTCTGGACGACATCTACTCGGTCGATACGGTGCGGCGCTTCAAGACCGATCCGGCGGTCTACGACATGGTGGCCACTGGCTGGCGCCTCTATCCCGGCGCGGTGTCCTTCCAGTCCTCCAATCGCTGGGACATTGCCGGCGCCACCAAATTCGGCTTCCGCACGGTGTGGATCAACCGTTCCAACCAGCCCGAGGAGTACCGGGACTTTCCGCCAGCCCTGATCCTGCCGACCCTCGAATCGCTGGTCACCGCCTGAGCTGTCGAGCTGTGGCCCTGGCGCCACAGTGGCGGCGCAGTCACAGCTTCGCCTTTGTTTGTCCACGTTCGGGCCAGAATCGGAACCGCCTATCGCCCCAGGTGTTGTCAGGCACCTGCAACGGTCGTCGGCATATTGACGCTTTGTTGCGACTTGAGTCTTAAAGAAGGCAGTCATGTCCATAACCGAAATCGAATCCTATCGCCTGAGCCGTCGCGGCTTCCTCAATGCCGCAGCATTGGGCGCCGCATCGATCGCGGTTTCCGCATGCGCCACCACTGGACCGGGCCCTGTCGAGCCGCCGCCGCCGCCAACCTATGTCGAGCCGCCGCTCGCCGACTATGCGTCGATGTACGCGGCCGTCAGCGATGGCGGCTTCGACCTGCCGGCCATCCCCTTCGACAGGATCGATCCACAGTTCCTGCGCCAGATCGTTCCCGACCCGACCGGGCAGAAGCCGGGAACGATCATCGTCGATACGACGGGCCATTTCCTCTATCTGGTTCGTCCGGGCGGCCAGGCCATCCGCTACGGCGTCGGTCTCGGCCGGGCCGGCTTCGAATGGTCGGGCGATGCCGTCGTGCAGTGGAAGCAGAAATGGCCGAAATGGACGCCGCCGGATGAAATGATCGCCAGGCAGCCGGAATTGAAGCCATATAGCGCCGACAATGGCGGCATGCCCGGCGGGCTGAAGAACCCGCTCGGCGCCCGCGCGCTCTATCTCTTCCAGGGCAATGTGGACACGCTCTATCGCCTGCACGGCTCGCCGGAATGGAAGTCGATCGGCAAATCGGTGTCGTCGGGCTGCGTGCGCCTGATGAACCAGGACATCATCGACCTCTACGACCGCGTGCCCTCGAAAACCCCCGTCATCGTGACCAGCGACGCCAGCCAGCCGATGGCGGCGGCAGCGACGGCGAACCACAAGGCCATCCCGATCGACGCCGGCGTGCCGGACGGATCGGTGCTGCTCGGCCCGGTCAAGGCGGTGACGAACGCGATCTTCTGAGTTTGTCGAAGAGCGGCGGACAGCCGTCGCTCCTGCCACGCCTGTCGGTGCCCGCAGCCTAGAACGATTTCGGGGGCGGGATCCGTCAGAGGCCAAGCGGGGCCCTGAAGGCCGCGAGCTCTTCGTCGGCGATCGAGACGACGTGCTGCGGCTCGGGATAGGTGCCGGTCTTCACGTCGGAGATGAACTCGCGATAGGCGGCGATGCGCTCGCGCTGCAGTCGCTCAAGCTCGGCGGCGAAGTTGCGGTAGGTCTTGGCGTGGCGTGGCTTGTGGCCTGAGGTGTGGCCGAGTACGTCCTCGCTGAATAAATACTGCGCATCGGCATGCGGTCCGGCGCCCATGCCAAGCATGATCATCGGCGTGCTTCTGGTGATCAGTTCGGCGATCCGGTCCGGCACCACTTCCAGCTCGGCGCCGAAGCAGCCGATGGTTTCAAGGCGCTTGACGTGGTCCCACACCGCACGCGCGCTCTCGGCCGTCCTGCCGACGGCCTTGAAACCGCCGGTCCAGGTGCATTGCGAAGGGATCAGGCCGACATGGGCGACGACCGGCACGGCGTTGTCGCACAGCGTCTTCTGGATATCGAGCGAGGCGGCGCAGTAGAAGCAGTCGCCGCCGATGCGCATGAAGTGGTAGGCGGTCTTCAGATAGTCCTCCGCCGTAACCAGATTGCCGGCGGGGCCGTAGGGAAGCCCGACCTGTACGAAGCAGCGGCCGGCAGCCTCGCGCATCTCGGGCGAGAAGAAGCGGCCCTCGATCGAAAGCATGTCGACGCCGGCCGCGTCCGCAGCCGCCGCCTCTTCGAGCGAAGTGACGTAGAGCATGGAGAACTTCTGTCCGCGGCCCTTCATGGCGCGGATGTCGGCGACGGTGGGCCGGGTATTTTTGCTGACCATTTTGTTCCCTCAGATGGTGAAAGCTTCGCGGAAGGCTTGCAGGGCGGCCTCAGGATCGCCGGAGGCGAACGCCTCCATGCCCACCGGCCCGCGGTAGCCCATGTCCTTCAGCGCATGGGCGATACCCCGGTAATTGATCTCGCCGCTGCCGGGCTCCATGCGTCCGGGCACGTCGGCCACCTGGACCTCGCCGATCCAGGGCAAGCAGGTGCGGCACAGTTCGATCAAATTCCCTTCGCCAATCTGCGCATGGTAGAGGTCGAGGTTGAGACGCAGACCAGGCCGGTTGACATCAGACACTAGCGCTAGCGTGTCTTCCGCGCGCCCAAACGGCACGCCGGGATGGTCGACCGGCAGGTTCAAATTCTCCAGCGTGAAGGTCACGCCTTCCGCCTCGGCGAGGTCGGCGATGCGGTTCAGCGTGTCGCGGGCCTTGAGCCACATAGCGCCGGTGACGGTCTCGCAAGGAGTGACCGGCAGGCCGCCTTCGCCGAGCCCCGTGCCGTGCAGATTGAGCCGCGCGACGCCGAGACGCTTGCCTACCGCCACCGTCTCCTTCGCCGTCTTCAACAGTTCGGCAGCGCCCTCGTCATCAGAAAGCCTGCCGCTGAGATAGCCGTTCATGATCGAGAAGGTCGCGCCGGATCTTTCCAGCATCGCAAGGTCATGGTCCGGCCAGTTCCAGAGGCCGACCTGGAAGCCCAACTCGGTGAGGCGCTTGACGCGCCATTCCATCGGCTTGTCGCGCCACAGCATCTCGGCGCAAGCCGCAAGCGTAAAGGTATCGGACATGTCAGACCTCGATGTACACGCGGCCGTCCTCGACCTTCGTGGCGTAGGTTTTCAGGTTCACGCAGACCGGTGCGCGTAGTGCTTCGCCGGTGCGGTAATCGAACACGCCGCCGTGCTTCGGGCATTCGATCCTGTGTTCCATAACCAGCCCGTCGCTCAGATGCACCTTCTCATGCGTGCACAACCCGTCGCTGCAGAAGAAGGCATCGTCGGGACTGCGGTAGATGGCGAATGTCCGGCCCTCGTGATCGAAGCGGATGACGTCTTCTTCGTCAATGTCATCGGTCGCGCACGCATCAATCCACTTTGCCATTGCCACTCCGCCGTCTGTTCTCTGGTTGGTTGAAAAAGGCGGCCGGCGGACCACGCATTCCGCCGGCCGTACAGGAAGATGCCCGGGAGGAAGAGATGGGCGTCTTCACTGGTCACGCATGGCTCGCGCCCTGCGGCGCATGCCCGTTGTCAGCCGCCGAGAAGCTCTCGATCTCGGCTTCGAGTTCGGCCATCTGCTCGCCGCCCGCCATCAGGTCGGTGATCGCCTCGCGGCTTTTCTCGCCCTTGCGGAAGTCGGCGGCCTTGGCGCCTCTGATGAGCACGGCGAAGTGGTCGCCGACGGTGAGCGCATGGACGACATTGTGGGTGATGAAGATCACCGCGATGCCCTTGCGGCGCGCCTGCAGGACGATGCGTAGGACATGCGCCGCCTCCTTGACGCCAAGGGCCGCGGTCGGCTCATCGAGGATCAGCACGCTGGCGCCGAAGTGGACAGCTCGCGCGATGGCCAGCGCCTGTCGCTCACCTCCGGACAATCCGCCGACCAGGCGATCGCCGTCGTCGATGCGGGTGATGCCGAGCTGGCGCATCTCGGTGACGGCGATCTCGTTGGCCCGCTTGCGGTCGTAGATGGTGAGCGGCCCCCAGCGCCGCGTCGGCTCGGCGCCGACGAAGAAGGAGCGGCCGATGCTCATCAGCGGGAATGTGCCGCCGAACTGGTGGACGGTGGCGATGCCATGGTCGCTGGCGTCGCGGGGGCTGTCGAAGGCGACCGATCTGCCGTCCATTTCCATCGTGCCCGATGTCGGCCGGTGGACGCCGGAGAGAATTTTGATCAGCGTCGACTTGCCGGCGCCGTTGTCGCCGAGCAGGCAAAGCACCTCGCCTCTGTTGACCTCGAGCGAGATGTCGTGGAGCACGTCGATCGGGCCGAACGACTTGTTGATTCCAGTCAGCCTGAGCAGGGGCGTGGTCATCAGCGTGCCCTCGGTTTGGTGCGCGGCGCGTAGGTCAGTGCCATGGTGCGGAAAGTGTTGTTCATCAGCACGGCCGCCAGCAGCAGGACACCGATGATCAGGCTCGCCCAGTTGGCGTCGAAGCCGGTGTAGAAAATGCCCTGGTTGACGATGGCGAAGGTCAGGGTGCCGAGCACGATGCCGACCACCGAACCGTAGCCGCCGGTGAGCAGCACGCCGCCGATGACCACCGCGATGATCGAATTGAAGATGAAGGACTGCCCGGCGGCCACCTGGGCGCTGTTGTATAGGATGGCCTGCGACATGCCGACGAACGAGGCGCACAGGCCGCTGCTCATGAACAGCGCTATGGTCACCCGGTCTGTCGGTATGCCGGCATTGCGAGCGCTGACGGCGTCACCGCCCATGGCCAGGATCCAGTTGCCGAAACGCGAGAAATTCAGGATGAAGCCGACGATCAGGATGGCGGCGATCCACCAGAACAGCGTCACCTCGAACTTGCCGCCGAGATAGTCGCCGAACAGGAGCTTGGCGGTCGGCCCGCTCTTCAGCGCGACGCTGGTGCTGCCGGACAGGATGACCGAGAGGCCGAGTGTCAGGCCGGCCAACGCGAACAGCGTGGCCAAGGTGACGACGAAGGACGGCACCTTGGTGCGAATCACCAGCACGCCGTTGACGAAGCCGACGGCGAGCCCAAGGCCGAGCGCGGCGAGGATTCCGACGATGATCGGCAGGCCATAGTGCCCCGACAGGATGGCAATGGTCATCGAACTGGCGGGGACCATCGAGCCGACGGAGAGATCGAGATGCCCGGCGATCATCAGCAACCCGATGGGAAGCGCGATGATGCCGAGTTCCGAGGCGACGTTCAGCCAGCTCGCGGCCCCGCCGGCCGACATGAAATTGGCGCCGCCGAAGATCGAGAAGAAGACCAGAACGGCGACCATGCCGATCAGCGAACCGACCTCGGGCCGGCGCACGAGACTGCCGATCGAGGGCATCGAAGAGTGCTGAGAGGGTGGCGCAGTGGCTGCCATCGCGGGTTGGTGGTGGGCTTGGGATGTCATCGAAATGTCCCTGGCTTGAACAATGGAGAGCCTGGCGCGGGGCAGATGATGCCGGCCCTCGGATGAGCCGGACACCAATCTGCGCAAGCTAGCGAGCGCCGGCTGCGGCGCCGGCCATTGTCGCGTCGACATTGGCAGCGTCGACGATCCCCGGTCCGGTCAGCACCGGCTTGGTCGGCAGGTCGAGCCCATAATTGACGAAGCCGTTCAGCAGCGAGACCGCGAGATAGCCCTGCAGATAGGGCTGCTGGTCGACCGCGAACATTTGTGTGCCGGCCTTGATGCGCTGCAGGCCGGTCTCATCCATGTCGAAGGAAGCGAGCTTGACCTTGTCGCCGGCATTGGCCTGGCTGATGGCGTTGGCGGCGCTGTTGGCATCGCCGGCACTGATGGTGATGACGCCGTCGATGGTGTTGTCCTTCAGCACGGCCGCCTTGATCGCCTCGGCGACCGCGGTCGGGTTGCCGAAGCTGGATGAGGGCAGCGGCAATTGGGTCGATTTGCCACCGCTCTTGGCAATGGCGTCGGCAATGCCCTTGCAGCGGTCTTCGGTGTTGGTGGCACCCGGCAAGGTATTGACGCACAGCACGTTCTTGGAACCATGGCTGCCGTAGTAGGTGCCGCCGCCGAGACCTGCGGCGTATTCTTCGTTGCCGACGTAGTTCATGGCGCCGAGCCGCTTGGCCGCGTCCATGCCACCGGAATTGTAGATGATGAGCGGCACTCCGGCGGCAACGACCTCCTTGAAGGCGTCGTCCATGGCCTCCGGTACCCAGTCGGGGCCGACAATGGCGCTCGGCTTCTGGCTGAGCGCGGTGCGAATCAGCTTGGCCGCGTCCGGGCCGAGATTGTCGTAGTTCTGCGGGCCGAGCCAGGTCACCGAGCCGCCGGTCAGTCCGGCGACCTTGCCGGCATCGTCGGCGCCCTTCTTGACCTTCGACCAGAACGGGTCGTCCGCCTTGCCGCCGATGACGAAGATCTTCGCTCCGTCAGCCATTGCCGACGTAGCCGATGTCGCCGCCACGCCCGCAAGCATGATCGCCGTCAGCAGTTTCGTGATCGTTTTCATTTCATTCCTCCCGGTTGCCGTCGTCAGACGGGTTAGAAAAACAGCTGCTTCGTCGCTCCATGCGCGCCTCTCTCCCGATTGCGCGTCACGAATGCTTCGCCTCGGCGTTGCTCACGCCCTGGCGTTCATGCGTTTTTTCTTTTTCTGGAAGCGGGCGTCCATCATGGCTTCGCCTTCTCGGGTGCCGTCGTGCCAGGTGCCGAACCACTTATCGAGCGGGATCAGCCCGTCGCCGCCATAGTTCACCTCGAAATATTTGTGGTGCAGGTAATGCGTGTAGGCATGGCTGTTGACGGCCGTGTCCTCGGTCACTTCCAGCTTGTCGAAGCCGAGATGGCCATTGACGGCGCCGAAGCCGGCAACATGCAGCTGGAACAGCGCAACGATCGGATTGGACGGGATGACGAGGTGCCAGAAGGCGACCGCGTGGTAGAGGAACCCTTCCACCGGATGCATCGACAGCGACGACCAGGGCGACGGGTTGATCGAATTGTGGTGGACCGAATGGATCCAGCGATAGAGCGGTCCCCAGTGGATCAGCCGGTGAATGAAGAAGAAATGCACCTCGTGGATGGCCGGCGCGATCAGCACCAGTGCGGCGAGGTAGACCGGATGATCCTGCCAGCCTACCCACGGCACGTAGCCATTGGCAAAGCACCACAGAAAGATGACTTCGACCACGGTCCATAGCGGAATCGTGATGAAGAACGAGCGCAGGAAATTGTCGAGGTTCTGGCTCTGGAACCAGAAGACGTCGGAGGGCGCATCGGCTGGGAATTTATGGTTGTACTTGAAGCGTGTCGCCTGGGCGCGCCTGATGTAGTAGCGCAGCTCGAAGATGCCGTAGAAAACGAGGATCGCCGCCGCATTGACGGCGTAGAGCCACAGCGCCCAGCCCCAGCCGATGGTCTTCATCGTCTCGACGCCGGGGACGATATAGAACCAGTAGATCAGCGCCGTGGCCATGTGGAAGGCATTCCACGGCCAGATATAGCCTGGTAGCCACGCCAGGATCTTCGGCAGCCTGGGCGGCCAGTTCCATAGCGGTGCCCCCTCGATGCGTCCGTTCGGCTTCCAGTCGCCGCGCTTGTCGCGCACGCCATATTTGAGATCGTCCATGCAATTCCTCCACCCGCAATGCCGCACCAACGCCTTGGGATGTGCCGCACGCGCGCGCTGCCTCACACCGCCTGAGAGCGGTGGGCGAAAACCTGTCCCGCGCTGTGCTGCTGCTATCCCTGGGCTGGCGGTGCGTCCGCCTTGCTTGCTTTTGACGAGATAAACATCTTGATCCAAAATGAATCAAGAATAGAATGTTTGTTCCAATTGGATTGTGTCATTCATATCAATCTGGCACGACAAATGATATTTTCGTATCAATTGCTACAGGCGGATGAGACGAAATGGATCAGAACAAGCGGCCGACGATCCGGGATGTGGCCGCCGAGGCGAATGTTTCGGTGGCCACCGTCAACCGGGTGCTGAGCGGCGCTGGCGCCGTCCGCCAGGGCACGCGCGAGCGCGTCAAGCTGGCGGCGGAGCAGATCGGCTTCTACGGCATGGGCGCGCTACGCAGCCGCATAGCGGCCGCCCGGCCCCACTACCGCTTTGGCTTCCTGCTGCACCAGCCGGGCCGCGCGTTCTACCGCAACATCGCCGAGGCGCTGCGCGCGGTGGCGCCGACCCTGCCCGACTGCGAGATAGAGCTGCGCATCGAGTTTCTCGACGACTTGTCACCGCAGAACGTCGCATCGCGGATGCTGGCGCTCGGCGCCGAATGCGACGCCGTTGGCGTCGTCGCAGCGGTTCATCCCCTCGTCACCCAGGCGGTGGACACATTGCATGCCCGCAACGTGCCGGTCTTTGCGCTGATCTCGCAGATTTCGGCGACCGGGCATGTGCGCTACATCGGATTGGACAATTGGAAAGTCGGGCGCACCGCGGCCTGGGTGTTCGAGCATGTCTGCCGCGCGCCCGGCAAGCTCGGCATCCTTGTCGGCAACCACCGCTATCGGTGCCAGGAGATGAACGAGAGTGGCTTTCGCTCCTATTTTCGTGAGCACGCCCCTGGCTTCACGCTGCTCGAGCCGCTGCTGACTTTCGAATCCAGCGCCATTGCGCAGGAGATGACCGAAAAGCTGCTGAACGAAAATCCGGACCTGTCTGGGCTTTATGTCGCCGGCGGCGGCATCACCGGCACTATTGCGGCCCTACGCTCCACCGGCAGAGCCGGAAGCCTCGTTGTTGTCGGCTATGAACTGATGGAGTCGACCCGACCGGCGTTGCTCGACGGCACGCTGACCTTCATCATCTCGCACCCCCTCGCCCGCATTGCGCAAGAGACCTTGGCCGGCATGATCCGCGCTGTCTCAACGCCGAACGAAGGCGGGAATTTCACAAACATCCTGCCCTTCGAGATCTACACCCGCGAAAACATCTAGCAAGGTTGCGCCCGACTCGTTACCGGCCCTGACGAGGCTCAGCGCCCGCGCGACAGGCTCCCCAGGATCCCGCGCACAATGGCGCGTCCGACCGACGAGCCGACCGAGCGCACCACGGACTTGATCGCGGCCTCGGCCACAGTCTGGCGATTGGAGGGGCGCGGCGCTGGCGCCCGGCGGCCACCGGACTGCGGCGCGGGATCGTCGTTGCCGAAGCCCGGTATGGTCCAGCGCGAGCCGCCTGTACCTGCCTGCTGGGCCTGCGCTTCAGCGTCCTGCGCGTCCCTGGCCTTTTTCTGCAACATCTCGAAGGCCGATTCGCGGTCGATGACCTGGTCATACTGGCCGGTGACCGGGCTTTCCACGATCAGCTTTTGCCGCTCGGCCGGAGTTATGGGTCCGAGCCGCGAGGATGGCGGGCGAATCAGCGTGCGCTGCACCATGGACGGCACGCCCTTGGCCTCCAAGGTCGAGACGAGCGCTTCGCCAGTGGCGAGTTGGGTGATGGTGGTGGCGCAGTCGAAATCGGGATTGGGGCGGAACGTTTCCGCTGCCGTCCTGACTGCCTGCTGCTCACGCGGCGTATAGGCGCGCAGCGCGTGCTGGACGCGATTGCCGAGCTGGGCCAGCACCTTTTCGGGGATATCCAGGGGGTTCTGCGTGACGAAATAGACGCCGACGCCTTTCGAGCGGATCAGGCGGACCACCTGCTCGACGCGGTCGATCAGCACTTTCGGCGCCTCGTCAAACAGCAGATGCGCCTCGTCGAAGAAGAACACCAGTTTCGGCTGGTCGGGATCGCCGACTTCGGGCAGTTCCTCGAACAGCTCCGACATCAGCCAAAGCAGGAAGGTCGCGTAGAGGCGCGGATTCATCATCAGCTTGTCGGCGGCCAGCACGCTGACGGCGCCCCGACCGTCACGCGTGGTGCGCATGATGTCGGAGATGCGCAGAGCCGGCTCGCCGAAGAAGTTGGCCGCGCCCTGTTGCTCCAGCACCAGCAGCGTGCGCTGGATGGCACCCACCGATGGCTTGGTGACATTGCCGTAGCGAGCGCTGATCTCTTCGGCGCGCTCGGCGATGTTGGCAAGCAGCGCCTGCAGGTCCTTGAGATCGAGAAGCAGCAGACCCTCTTCATCGGCAATGCGGAAGGCAATGTTCATGATGCCCTCCTGCGCGTCGGTCAGGTTCATCAGCCGCGACAGGAGAAGTGGTCCCATTTCCGAAATGGTCGCGCGGATGGGGTGGCCCTGCTCGCCGAACAGATCCCAGAAGATGACGGGGAATTCCTGGAAGTCGTAGGGGTCGAGCTTGACCTGCGCGGCCCGCTTGACCAGGAAATCCTGCGCCGTGCCCATCATCGCGATGCCGGACAGGTCGCCCTTGATATCGGCGCAGAACACCGGCACGCCGGCATTCGAAAACCCTTCGGCCAGGATCTGCAAGGTGACGGTCTTGCCGGTGCCGGTGGCACCGGTCACCAGGCCATGGCGATTCCCATATTGCAGCAGCAACTGCTCCGGGCGCTGATAGCTGTCGTCGGGCTTGCGGCTGGCGCCGATGAAAATACTGGTATCGTCAGCCATATGTGGGGTCTCCGCAAACTGATGTATCAAAAGCCAGCCTTTGCCCGAAGGTATAGTGAGGCTGTCGCACAGCGACAATGCCAATTGTCCGGAGCCGGGCCAATCGTCCCAATCAGGCCTATCGTCGAAATCGGATTTTGGAACTTGCGGATTTTGCTGGTGTTTGGCAATCGTTCATGGTTCGTCCATGCAAGCCGCCCTATATCCGGTGGATCGAATTCAGGCCCGGGATGCGCATTGCGATAACCGACCGGGAACCGTAGACTGAACCGCCCGGCTGGTGCGGCCATATGAACGAGGAAGATGGATGGGCGCCGGAGCCTTGACCAAGCATGTCGAACCAGTTGGCGCCGAGCGCCAGCGATGGCTGGCCCTGGCGGAAAAGGCACTGGCTGGTGCATCCTTCGAGGAAAAGCTGGTTTCGCACACCGACGACGCCATCCGCATCGAGCCACTCTATGACCGAGTGAGCGGGGCCGAACCACTTGTGCGCGCGAATCCCCGATCGCCCTGGATCGTCAGCCAGCGCGTCGACGACCCCAATATCGATCGCGCCAAGGCCCAGGTCCTGGACGATATCGCGCAGGGCGCGACGGGACTGTCGCTCGTCTTCGAAGGCGCGCCGAACGCATTCGGCTACGGTCTGCCGAGAACCGCACAGGCGCTGGAAACGGTGCTGGAGGGCGTGCCTCTCAACCGGATCCAGATCCGCATCGACACCCACCCGTGGAGCCGCCCCATGGCCGACTGGCTGGTGGCGTTCCTGAGCAAGCGTCGCTCCGATCCGGCAAAACTCAACCTGTCCTTCGGCATCGATCCGGCGGCGATCCTCGCCGGCACCGGCCGGCTGCGCATGTCGATCGAGGCGCTGCAGGAATCGATGCCCCAGTCGCTGGCGCATTTCTTCTCGATGGGCGTTCCGGGCGTGCTTCTGGAGGCGGACGGTCGCGTCTTCCACAATGCCGGCGCCACGGAAGCGCAGGAACTCGGCATCATGCTGGCGTCGGCGGTCTCGTATCTGAGAATGTTCGAGAAGGCGCGGCAGCCGCTCGTCTATGCCGCACCCCATATCGGCTTTGCGCTCAGCGTCGACCAGGACCAGTTCCTCTCCATGGCCAAGGTACGGGCCTTGCGCAGTCTGTGGGCACGCGTGCAGGAGGCCTGCTCGATCCCCAACTCCACGGCCAACATCCATGCCGAAACGTCATTCCGCATGATGACGGCGCTGGACCCCGAAACCAACATCCTGCGCACGACGATCAGTTGCTTCGCCGCGGCGGCGGGGGGAGCCGATTCGATCTCCATCCTGCCGCACACGATCGCGCACGGCCTGCCGGCGCCGTTTGCCCGCCGCGTCGCGCGCAACGCCCAGCTGATCATGGCCAATGAAAGCCACGTCGATCATGTCGCCGATCCCGCCTATGGCTCCGGCGCGGTTGAAGCACTGACGGCGGACCTTTGCGAAGCCGCCTGGGGGGAGCTGCAGGCGATCGAGGCCGAAGGCGGTGTGCTGTCCAGCCTTCGGGACGGACACATCCAACACCGCGTTCGCGCGGCATCCGCCCGGCGCGACGCCGCCTTCAAGGCCGGGGAACGGGCCATCATCGGCACCACACTCTATCCTCAGAAGGGCGAAAGCCCGGTCGAGACGCTGGATGCGGAGCAGCGGCCTGCCTTCACCGAAGGCGTCGTCCTGTGTGAAGCGCTGTTCCCGGCCCGCATCGACCAATCGATCGAGGCTGCCTCTTGATCCCGGATTTCAGTCAGGTCGGCTGGGCGCCGCCGCGCCGCGCGCCGGTCGAGGTCAAGGGCCAGCGGGTGACGCCGGAAGGGCTTATCGTCAAGCATCTGTACAATCAGGGCGACCTCAAGGGCCTGCCGCATCTCGACACCTATCCGGGCCTGCCGCCCTTCGTGCGCGGCCCCTACCCGACCATGTATGTCCAGCAGCCCTGGACGATCCGGCAATATGCCGGCTTCTCCACGGCCGAAGAATCCAACGCCTTTTACCGGCGCAATCTTGCCGCCGGCCAGAAAGGCCTGTCGGTCGCCTTCGATCTCGCCACGCATCGTGGCTATGACAGCGACCACCCACGTGTTGCCGGCGATGTCGGCATGGCGGGCGTCGCCATCGATTCCATCCTCGACATGCGGCAATTGTTCGACGGCATTCCGCTCGGCGACATGACGGTGTCGATGACGATGAACGGGGCGGTGCTGCCGATCATGGCGCTCTACATCGTCGCAGCGGAAGAGCAGGGCGTCGCGCAGAAGGATCTGGCCGGAACCATTCAGAACGACATTCTGAAGGAGTTCATGGTCCGCAACACCTACATCTACCCGCCAAAACCCTCGATGCGGATCGTGTCGGACATCTTCTCCTATACGTCGAAGAACATGCCGAAGTTCAATTCGATATCGATCTCCGGCTACCACATGCAGGAAGCCGGTGCGACGGCCGACCTGGAACTCGCCTATACGATCGCCGACGGCATCGAATATGCCCGCGCCGGCGTTGCGGCGGGCCTCGACATCGACCGCTTCGCGCCACGCCTGTCCTTCTTTTGGGCGATCGGCATGAACTTCTTCATGGAAGTGGCCAAGCTCAGGGCCGCGCGCCTGCTGTGGGCGACGCTGATGAAGAAGAATTTTGCGCCCAAGGACGAACGTTCGCTGTCGCTGCGCACCCATTGCCAGACGTCCGGCTGGTCGCTGACGGCGCAGGACCCGTACAACAACATTATCCGCACCATGATCGAGGCGATGGCCGCGACCCAAGGGCATACCCAGTCGCTGCATACCAATTCCTTCGACGAGGCGATGGCGCTGCCGACCGACCATTCGGCGCGCATCGCCCGCAACACACAGCTCATCCTGCAGAAGGAATCCGGCACCACGCGCATCATCGACCCGTGGGGTGGCTCGGCCTATCTCGAACGGCTGACCCATGATCTCGCCGCGCGCGCGCTCGCCCACATCGAGGAGGTCGAGGCTCTCGGTGGCATGGCCGCCGCGACCGAACAAGGCATTCCGAAGCTGCGCATCGAGGAAGCGGCGGCGCGCACGCAGGCGCGCATCGATTCCGGCGAGCAGATGCTGGTCGGCGTCAACGCGCATCGCCCCGAGAACGACATCGAGGTCGACGTGCTGAAGATCGACAATGCCGAGGTCAGGGCCCGGCAATTGTCCAAGCTGCAACGGCTGAAGGGCACGCGCGATGTCGCTGCCGTCGAAAGCGCGCTCGATGCGCTTACCCGCGCCGCGCAGGGCAATGAGAACCTTTTGGAGTTCGCCGTCCGCGCCGCGCGCGCCAATGCGACAGTCGGCGAGATCTCGTTTGCGCTGGAGCGGGCCTTTGGCCGCCACGTCGCTACGGTGCAGACCATTTCCGGCGTCTACCGCAAGGCGCTTGGCGACAGTCCCGTGGTCGACGGGCTGCAGGACAAGCTCGCAGCTTTCGAGAGGAAAAACGGCGGCAAGCCGCGCATCCTCGTTGCCAAGATGGGACAGGATGGCCACGACCGTGGGCAGAAGGTGATCGCCACCGCTTTCGCCGATCTCGGCTTCGACGTTACTGTCGGCGCGATGTTCCAGACACCGGAAGAGATCGCGAAACTGGCGGTCCAGCATGACGTCCATATCATCGGCGCCTCATCACTGGCGGCGGGACACCTGACGCTGATCCCCGAATTGCGCGACGCGCTGAAAAAGCTCGGCCGCGGTGATATGCTGATCGTGGCCGGCG
Source organism: Mesorhizobium japonicum MAFF 303099 (assembly GCF_000009625.1). Taxonomy (NCBI): domain Bacteria; kingdom Pseudomonadati; phylum Pseudomonadota; class Alphaproteobacteria; order Hyphomicrobiales; family Phyllobacteriaceae; genus Mesorhizobium; species Mesorhizobium japonicum. The sequence goes on along the minus strand of NC_002678.2, from coordinate 6,309,657 downwards.
GCGTCATCCCGCCGCAGGACTACGAGGCGGTGCTGCAAGCCGGCGCGGCGGAAATCTTCCCGCCGGGCACGGTTATTCCGGAAGCGGCGGATCGGCTAATGGATCGACTGCTGGCAGCCAACTAGGCTATGCCGCTCTAACTATCCGAGAGCTTGACGATTTCCCATTCCTTGCCGTTGACCGCGGCCACGTCGCCGACCTTCTTGCCGAACAGGGCGACGGCCATCGGCGAAACATGCGAAATGCTTCCCTTGGTGGGATCGGCCTCGTCCTCGCCGACGATTTTCCAATGCACCTTCTTGCCGTCATCGGCTTCCAGCGTGACGCCCATGCCGAAGCGGACGACGTCGCTGCCGGGTTCCGGTACGGACAGTTCGGCGTTTTCGCGTCGGGCCGTCCAGTAGCGCAAATCGCGTGACACCACCGCGATACGCTCGCGGTCTGCCTTCCTCTCGGCTTTCGCCAGAATGTCACGCAGTTCGGCCAGATTGTCCTCGATCTGCGCCAGGCCGCGCTCCGTCACGAGGTTGCGGTGCGGGCTGATCGGCCGCTCGCCGACACCGGCAATGGCATTCTCGCTGTCTTCTTCGCGGGTAAAAGCTCTGCTCATTGCCTGAACCTAAGCCTCGAGCGACAGCTCGACAAGTCATTGTGAAAAGGAACGGTACGTTTGGCACGATTCCTGCGACATCAGGCTTGAACGCTGAGATTCTGTGCCGATGTTGAACAGACGAACGCTGCTGACAGGAACCGCCGGCTTTGCCGTTGTGGGCCTCGCGCTTGGCAAGGCGGCGGCCGCTGGCCTGACCGGCATTGAAAAAGCCTCGATGCGCGGTTCCATCAATGCCACCGAACTCGGCGTCCAGCCCGGCACATTCGACGACCAGAGCAAGGCCTTCGCCAAGCTGCTGCGCGACGCGAACAGCCGGGACGTGCCGGTGTTCCTGCCGGCTGGCACCTATGTGGTATCCAATCTCTCACTGCCCAGCCGCGTGCGTCTTTCCGGCGTACCGGGCGCCACGCGGATCGTCTATGGCGGCGACGGCCACCTTTTCATGGCCGAACAGGCCGACCATATTGAATTGAGCGGGCTGGTTTTCGATGGTTCGAACCGCTCGATGGGCGACTATGCGCAAGGGCTGCTCGATCTTCGACGGGTCGGCCATCTCGTTGTCGACAATTGCCAGATAACCGGCAGCGGCAAGAACGGGCTGGCGCTGGAACATGCGACAGGCCGCATCGAACGCTCCGACATATCGGGCGCGGCGGACGCCGGCATCTATTCGGTCGAGGCGGCTGGACTGGCAATATCAGGCAACACGGTCTCCGACTGTGCTAATGGCGGCATCCTCGTGCATCGCTGGCAGGCGGCCGAAGACGGCACGATGGTCACGGGCAACCGGGTCGAACGCATCGGCGCGCGCAGCGGTGGAACCGGCCAGAACGGCAATGGCATCAACGCCTTCCGTGCCGGAAACGTCATTATTTCGGGCAATGTCGTGTCGGATTGCGCTTTCTCGGCAATCCGCGCCAACAGTTCCAGCAATCTGCAGATTTCCGGCAATACCTGCTCGCGCTCGGGCGAGACCGCGGTCTATTCCGAATTCTCGTTCGAGGGCGCTGTCATCAGCAACAACATCGTCGATGGCGCGGCCAACGGCATCTCGATCGTCAACTTCAACGAAGGCGGCCGCATGGGTGTCTGCTCCGGCAACATCGTGCGCAATCTGTCGACCAGCGGCCCCTACACCGCCGATCCGCCCGGCTTCGGCGTCGGCATCGGCGTCGAGGCCGACACCATCGCTTCCAACAACGTCATCGAGAACGCGCCGCTCTACGGCATGTCGATCGGCTGGGGGCCTTACCTGCGCAATGTGGTGGCGACGGGAAACATCATCCGCAAGGCTGGGACAGGCATCGTCGTCAGTGTGGTCGAGGGTGCCGGCACGGCCGTCATCTCCGACAACGTCATCGACGGCGCGTTGAACGGCGCGGTCATCGGCCAGCGTTGGGCCGAGCCTGTGACAGCCGACCTTACCCAGTTAAGCAACAGCGGCTTTGCGCATTTGACCGTTGAGCGCAACCGCGTCAGTTGAGGGCGGCAGTCGGCCTCAGCGCCCCCACCTTGGCTCCGATCCGGCTTTTGATCGGCGCGTTTGCCAGTTCGATGAGCTTCGCCGTCAGGGCCTCGTCCGCACGCAGCAGCTTGGCGAGGACGGCGGCAACCATGGCTTCACTGGCGCGGCCGGCGCCATCATCGCATTTGAGCGCGATACCGAGGCCAAGTTCCGGAATTGCGGCACAGTGGACGCCTTCGGCGCCGCCTTTCGCAAAGATCCGCCCAGGTGCTGCTTCCATCAGCGCGACGTCTTCGCGGCCGGTGCCGGCGACATAGAAGGGCTCCGCCATGCAGGCGGCCAGCAGCCGCTTTGCCGCCTTGGCCCGCTCGGGGCCGAAACCATTTGTCGTGGCCATGCGGGCAAAGCCGAGCGCGAAGCTCCTAAGCGGCACCGCATAGGTCGGGATCGAGCAGCCGTCGGTCGCCCGCTCATCAGCGCCATGGACGGCACCTGTGACCGACTGCATCGCGTCGCGCACCATCTCCTGCAGTGCGTGCCCCGCCTTGACGTAGCCACGGTGCGCAATGCCGGAATGCACGCAGGTGCAGAGGAAGCCGGAATGTTTTCCTGAACAGTTGTTGTGCAGCGCATTGGGCAAATCGCCGGTGCGGGCGAGTGCAATCTCGGCAGCATGGTTTGAAGGCCAATGCGCGCCGCATTCGAGCGCTGACCCATCGAGCCCGGCCCTGGCCAGCATGGACCGCGCCAGTTCGACATGCGCCGGTTCGCCCGAATGCGACGCGCAGGCCAGGGCCAGCTCACGGTTGCCGAAGCCATAGACGTCGGCAGCACCGGTTTCCACCAGCGGCAAGGCCTGGATTGCCTTGACCGCCGAACGCGGGAACACCGGCTTCGAGGTGTCGCCAATCTCCAGGACCGGTTTGCCGTCGGCATCGAAGACCGCGACGGCGCCGCGATGCGCGCTCTCGACGATCGCGCCGCGCAGAACCTCGATCAGAACCGGATTTGCCATGCCACCTCCCGCAGCGCATGACCTCGAAAATCGAAATCGATCCTCGAGGTCATGCGCAAAATCAAAGTGTTACAGCGTCCTTTGCGCACCCCAAAAGGCGCGCGGCGCTGTAATGTCGGGGCGGTTTACCTGATCCGGTCGAGAATGGAAACGTAGTTGGCGACCGCCGCGCCACCCATGTTGAAGATGCCGCCAAGCTTCGCGCCCGGCACCTGAATGCCGCCGGCTTCGCCGACAAGCTGCATGGCGGTCAGGACATGCATGGAGACACCGGTGGCGCCGATCGGGTGGCCCTTGGCCTTGAGCCCGCCGGAGGGGTTGACCGGAAGGCGGCCGTCCTTGGCCGTCGTGCCATCCAGCGCCAGCTTCGCGCCCTCGCCGGGCCTGGCCAGGCCCATGGCCTCATATTCGATCAGTTCGGCAATGGTGAAGCAGTCATGCGTCTCGACAAAGGACAGATCGTCGAGCGTCACGCCGGCATTCTTCAGCGCGCGGGTCCAAGCCTGCTCGCAGCCTTCGAAGGCCAGAATATCGCGCTTCGACATCGGCAGGAAATCCTGCACATGTTCATTGGCCCTGAAGGCAACTGCGCGGCGCATCTTCAGCGCAGTGGCCGTATCGGCGAGGATAAGAGCGGCGGCGCCGTCGGAGACCAGCGAGCAGTCGGTGCGCTTGAGAGGACCGGCGACGAAGGGGTTCTTCTCGCTCTCCTGCCGGCAGAAATCATAGCCGAAATCCTTGCGCATCTGCGCATAGGGATTGTCGACGCCGTTCTTGTGGTTCTTGGCGGCGATCATGGCGAGCGCATCGGACTGGTCGCCATAACGCTGGAAATAGGCCTGCGCGATCTTGCCGAAGACGCCGGCGAAGCCCGCGGGTGTCTCGCCGTCCTCCGGCAGATAGGACGCTTTCAGAAGGTTCTTGCCGATCTCGGGTCCCGGCGTCGTCGTCATCTGTTCGGCGCCAACCACCAGCACGATGCGGGCCGCGTTGGCGTCGATGGCGCGGATGCCTTGCCGGACCGCCGCCGATCCCGTCGCGCAGGCGTTCTCGACGCGCGTTGCCGGCTTGAAGCGCAGCCGGTCGTCGGCCTGCAGCACCAGGCTCGCGGTGAAATCCTGCGCCGAGAAGCCGGCGTTGAAATGGCCAAGCACGATCTCGTCGACCTCGTCCGGACCGATGCCGGCATGGTCGAGCGCATCCGTCGCGACCTTGACGATGAGGTTTTCGAGCGTCTCGCCCTCGAGCTTGCCGAAGCGCGAATGCGCCCAGCCAACGATGCATGCGGTCATGGCGGTCTCCATCCTTGGCGCCAGCCTAGCATACTGGGCTCATGGCGCACTTCGCCTTTATTGTTCAAAGATAAACATTCTCGCCCGGACCGTGAAGGGCCGGAACAGGACAATCGCTTGGTACAGCTCGCGCCCACGTCGATTTTTTGTTGATTGACCCGTCAATAAAAAATAATCTCCGCGCAAAAATCGGGAGCAGCATGCCAAAAGTCGGAATGGAGCCACTGCGCCGCAAGGCGCTTATCGACGCGACGATCTCGGCGATCGGCGAACGCGGCTCGCTCGACGTGACCATGTCCGAGATCGCTGGCCGCGCCGGCGTGTCCTCGGCCCTTGCCCACCATTATTTCGGCGCCAAGGACGAATTGCTGTTCGCGACGATGCGGCACATTCTCGCCGAACTGACCATCGACATGCGCCGCGCCCTGCAATCCGCCAAGTCCCCGCGCGAACGCGTCTCCGCCGTGGTCGCCGTCAACTTCTCCGACATCCAGTTCCAGGCCCAAACCATTGCAGCCTGGCTTGCCTTCTATGTCGAGGCGCAGAAATCATCGGCGTTGCGCCGATTGCTCAAGATCTATGCGCGGCGGCTGCATTCGAACCTGATGAGCGGGCTGACCGGCATCCTGCCCAGGGCCGAGGCCGACAGCGCCGCCGAAGCCACAGCGGCGATGATCGACGGACTCTACATCAGGCGGGCGCTGAAGGACGGCGTGCCCAACGCCGCGACCGCGATCGCGCTGGTCGAGGACTATCTCGAAACCAAACTCGGCGAGCGGCAAAAGCAGTGACAGCGAAGCGACCCAATTTCCTGATCGTCATGGTCGATCAGCTCAACGGGACTTTTTTTCCCGATGGGCCTGCCGCGTTTCTGCACGCGCCGCATCTGAAGGCACTCGCGGCGCGTTCGGCCCGATTCAGGAACAACTACACCGCCTCGCCGCTCTGCGCGCCGGGCCGCGCCTCGTTCATGAGCGGCCAGTTGCCGTCGCGCACCGAGGTCTATGACAACGCCGCCGAATTCGCCTCGTCGATCCCGACCTTTGCCCATCATCTGCGCGCCGACGGCTATCACACCGTACTGTCGGGCAAGATGCATTTCGTCGGGCCGGACCAGTTGCACGGCTTCGAGGAGCGGCTGACCACGGACATCTATCCCGCCGATTTCGGCTGGACACCGGACTACCGCAAGCCCGGCGAGCGCATCGACTGGTGGTATCACAATCTGGGCTCGGTAAGCGGCGCCGGCGTCGCCGAGATCTCAAACCAGATGGAGTATGACGACGAGGTCGCCTTCCACGCGGTGCAAAAACTCTACGACTTCGCCCGCGTCTCCGACGATGCGGCGCACCGGCCCTGGTGCCTGACGGTTTCCTTCACCCATCCGCACGACCCCTATGTGGCGCGGCGGCAGTACTGGGATCTTTATGAGGATTGCCCAGCGCTAGAACCCGAAGTGGGCTTCATCCCCTGCGACAGCCAGGACCCGCATTCGCAGCGGCTCTACAAGGCTTCCGACTACAACAGTTTCGACATCACGGCAGAGCAAATCCGCCGCTCGCGGCGCGGCTATTTCGCCAACATCTCCTATCTCGACGACAAGGTCGGCGAGTTGCTGTCGGTGCTTGAGCGCACGCGCATGCTCGACGACACGATCATCCTGTTCTGCTCGGACCATGGCGACATGCTCGGCGAGCGCGGCCTGTGGTTCAAGATGTGCTTCTTCGAGGGCTCGGCACGGGTGCCGCTGATGATCGCCGGCAAGGACATTCCCGCTGGCCTGATCAAGGCGCCGGTCTCTAATCTCGACGTGACGCCGACGCTGTGCGACCTCGCCGGCATCGACATGAGCGCGATCGCGCCATGGACCGACGGCCAGTCGCTGCTGCCGCTGCTGGAGGGCAAGCAGCGCTACGCGCCCGTATTGATGGAGTATGCGGCCGAAGGCTCCAACGCGCCGTTGGTGGCGATCCGCGACGGCCGCTACAAATTCGTCCATTGCGAGATCGATCCGCCGCAACTCTATGATATCGAAGCCGACCCGCATGAGCTGAGCAATCTTGCCACCGATCCGGCGCATGCCGATCTGGTGGCGGCTTTCCTGGAAAAGGTGCGCGCACGCTGGGACATGGCGGCCTTCGATACCGCCGTGCGCGCCAACCAGGCGCGGCGCTGGGTGGTCTACCCGGCGCTGCGCAACGGCACGCATTACCCCTGGGAGTTCCAGCCGCTGCAGAAGGCCTCGGAACGCTACATGCGCAACCACATGGATCTCAACGTGCTCGAAGAGCAAAAACGCTTTCCGCGAGGCGAATGATGGCAGACCTTCTCGTCCCCTCGCTGGCCCATCTCAAACAGGCCTATGCCGTCACCTCCAGGGCGACGCAGATCACGCCGCTGCTGGAATCGACCGCACTCGCCAGGGAGACCGGTGCTGCCCGTGTCTTCATCAAGCCGGAATCGCTGCAATGGGCCGGATCGTTCAAGATCCGCGGCGCCTATTGGCGGTTGAAGCGGCTGTCGGCCGACGAAGCGAGGAAAGGAGTCGTCGCCTACTCCTCCGGCAATTTCGCGCAAGGCCTGGCGGCAGCCGGCCAAGCGCTCGGCATTCCCGTCACCATCGTCATGCCGATCGACGCACCCGCCGCCAAGCGTGACGCGACGGCGGGCTATGGCGCGCGTGTCGTGTTGACCGACCATGGCGAGCGCGCGCGAGAAGAGGTTGCCGCTGCCAAGGCGCGCGAGATCGCCGAGACGGAAGGGCTGGCCCTGCTGCATCCCTTCGACGATCCGGAGATCGTCGCCGGCCAGGCTGGCGCCGGGCTCGAAGCGCTCGACCAGCTTGAGGCCAAGGACGCCAGCGCCGACCTGTTGTTCTGCTCGGTCGGCGGCGGCGGGCTGATCGGCGGCGTTTCGCTCGCCTTCCACTATCTGTCGCCGGCGACGGAGATCATCGGCGTCGAGCCGGAAGGCTTCAATGGCATGGGCTCGTCGCTGGCGCATGGCAGCATCGAGACCATGCCGATCGGGCCGAAATCGATTTGCGACGGGCTGATGTCGCGGCGGCCGGGCGATGCGCCGTTCGCGGCGGTCAAGACCGCTGGCGTTCGCGGAATCACCGTCGATGATCAATCGGTGCGGCGTGCCATGCGGATCGCCTTCGAGCGGATGAAGCTGGTGCTGGAGCCGTCCGGGGCTGCGTCGCTGGCAGCATTGCTCGGTGGCAAGGTGGATGTGACTGATAAAACCGTCCTTGTTGTGGCTACCGGCGGCAATGTCTCGCTCGCCGATTTTATGGCGCATATGAACCATGCTTGAAGCGGATTTCGTTATCATCGGCTCCGGCTCCGCCGGCTCGGCCATGGCCTATCGCCTGTCGGAAGACGGCAAGCATTCGGTCATTGTCATCGAATTCGGCGGCAGCGATATCGGGCCGCTGATCCAGATGCCGTCGGCGCTGTCGATCCCGCTCAATATGAGCCTTTACGACTGGGGCTTTGCCAGCGAACCGGAGCCGCATCTCGGCGGCCGCGTGCTGGCGACGCCGCGCGGCAAGGTGATCGGCGGTTCGTCCTCGATCAACGGCATGGTCTATGTGCGCGGCCATGCCCGCGACTTTGACCATTGGGCCGAAGAAGGTGCAACGGGTTGGGGCTTCGCCGACGTACTCCCCTACTTCAAGCGCATGGAGGACAATGACGGCGGCGAGGACGGCTGGCGCGGCCATGGCGGGCCGCTGCATGTGCAGCGTGGCTCGCGTAAAAATCCACTCTACGGCGCCTTCGTCGAAGCGGGCCGCCAGGCTGGGTTCGAACTGACCGACGACTACAACGGCTCCAAGCAGGAAGGTTTTGGGCCGATGGAACAGACCATAAGCGGCGGCCGCCGCTGGTCGGCGGCATCAGCCTATCTGAAGCCGGCGCTCAAGCGGAAAAACGTGAGTCTGGTCAAGGGCTTTGCCCGTCGGGTGATCATCGAGAATCAACGCGCTATCGGCGTCGAGATCGAAGCTCACAAACAGATTCAAGTTGTTAAGGCGCGACGTGAGGTGATCGTCGCCGCGTCGTCGATCAATTCGCCCAAGATCCTGATGCTGTCCGGCATCGGCCCGGCCGAGCATTTGCGCGAAAACGGTATCGCCGTGGTGGCCGACCGGCCCGGCGTCGGCCGCAATCTGCAGGATCACATGGAGCTTTATATCCAGCAGGAATCCACCAAGCCGATCACGCTGAATTCGGTGCTCAACCCGTTCTCGAAAGCGTTGATCGGAGCACAGTGGCTGTTCTTCAAGTCCGGCCTCGGCGCCACCAACCATTTCGAGGCCGCCGCCTTCGTGCGCTCGCGCGCCGGCGTCGATTATCCAGACATTCAGTACCACTTCATCCCGGCGGCGGTGCGCTATGACGGCAAGGCGGCGGCGAAGTCGCACGGCTTCCAGGCGCATGTCGGGCCGATGCGGTCAAAGTCGCGCGGCTCGGTGACGCTGCGTTCGCCCGATCCGAAAGCGAAGCCGGTGATCCGCTTCAACTACATGTCGCATCCGGACGACTGGACCGAGTTCCGCCACTGCATCCGGCTGACCCGCGAAATCTTCGGCCAGTCGGCCTTCGACGCTTTTCGCGGCCAGGAAATCTCGCCGGGCAGCCATGTGCAGTCGGACGATGATCTCGACGTCTTCATCCGCGACCATGCCGAGAGCGCCTACCACCCCTGCGGCACCTGCAAGATGGGCCGCGCCGACGATGTGACGAGCGTTGTCGATCCGGAATGCCGGGTCATCGGCGTCGACGGGCTGCGGGTCGCCGATTCCTCGATTTTCCCGCGTGTCACCAACGGCAATCTCAATGCGCCATCGATCATGACCGGCGAGAAGGCGTCCGACCATATTCTTGGCCGCACGCCGCTGGCGCCGTCCAACCAGGAGCCATGGATCAATCCGCGCTGGCAGGTGTCGGACAGATAGAGCATGATCCACCTGTCAGATTGAGCCGTCCCTAGATTGAGCCGTCCCTTTTGGGGGCGCAGACATTCGGAGACTACCCATGCGCGCCCAGCCCACGGCATCGCACTATGTCAACGGACGCTACATCGACGACGAGCAAGGGGCGCCATTGCCGGTCATCTATCCGGCAACCGGCGAGACCATCGCCATGCTGCGCTCGGCGACGCCGAATGTGCTGGAGCTCGCCATCGAGGCCGCACGCGCCGCGCAACCGGCATGGGCGCGGCTGAAGCCGGTCGAGCGCGGCCGCATCCTGCGCCGCGCAGCCGACATTCTGCGCGCCCGCAACGCCGACCTCGCCCGCATCGAGACGCTCGACACCGGCAAGGCCATCCAGGAAACGCTGGTGGCGGACGCACCGTCGGCCGCGGACTGCCTGGAATACTTCGGGGGCGCGGTCGCCGCCTATAATGGCGAGGCCGTCGATCTCGGCGGTCCCTTCGCCTACACACGGCGCGAGGCGCTCGGCGTCTGTGTCGGCATCGGCGCCTGGAACTACCCGATCCAGATCGCCGGCTGGAAATCCGCCCCTGCGCTGGCCATGGGCAACGCCATGGTATTCAAGCCGTCGGAAAACACGCCGTTGTCAGCGCTGGCGCTGGCCGAAATCTACAGCGAGGCCGGCCTGCCCGACGGGCTGTTCAATGTCGTGCAGGGCTATGGCGATGTTGGCGCGGGCCTCGTCGGCCACGATGTCGTGGCAAAAGTTTCGGTGACCGGTTCGGTGCCGACCGGGCGCAAGGTTCTGTCGCTTGCGGGTTCGAAGATGAAGCACGCGACGATGGAGCTCGGCGGCAAGTCGCCGCTGATCGTCTTCGACGATGCCGACATCGAAAACGCCATTGGCGGCGCCATGCTCGGCAATTTTTACTCCACAGGCCAGATCTGCTCCAACGGCACGCGTGTCTTCGTGCAAAGCGGCATCCACGACCGCTTCGTCGAGCGGCTGGTCGAGCGGACGAAGAAAATCCGCATCGGCAATCCGCTTGATCCCGAGACGCAGATGGGACCACTGGTCTCCAAGGCACAGCACGAGAAGGTCGTCGGCTATATTGGGATTGGCAAGCAGGACGGCGCTGTTCTCGCCTGCGGTGGCAATGTGCCGTCGCTGCAGGGTTTTGACGGCGGCTTCTTCGTCGAGCCGACGGTGTTCACCGGGGTCACCGACACGATGCGCATCGCCCGCGAGGAGATTTTCGGACCTGTCATGAGCGTGCTGAAATTCGACGGCGAGGACGAGGTGATCGACCGCGCCAACGACACCGAATTCGGCCTCGCCGCGGGCGTCTTCACCCGCGACCTGCCGCGCGCCCACCGCGTGATCGCCGAATTGCAGGCCGGCACCTGCTGGATCAACGCCTACAATCTGACGCCGGTGGAAATCCCCTTCGGCGGCTTCAAGCAGTCCGGCATCGGCCGCGAGAATTCGCTGGCGGCATTGGCGCTCTATTCGCAGCTGAAGTCGATCTATGTCGAGACTGGGGACGTGGCGAGCCCGTATTGAGCCGAGCCTAGACCGCCTTCTTTGCCGTCCTATCCAGATACTGCGTCAGCGCGCAGACCAGATGATAGAAGATGCTGGCCGGAACATCCGACGCCAGCGAGCGGCCGCGTTCGTCTATGCGATCGATCCACAGGCCGAGCGGCGCCGGGTCGATGTGCCAGCGGAAAAGCCGGCCGACACGGGCCTCGATCTCGGGCTTCAGGTCGGGACCGCCCGAGCCGTCCAACGCGATCGCCGCCTTGATGGCTTCGGCCTGCGGCCAGCTGCGCGAGATCAGGTCGAGCGGCAGGCCCTGCCTGGAGACGGCGCCATAGGCAAGACCGGTGGCCCGGTTGAGGCCGTTGGCGATGGCCGAAGCGTAAAGTTTCCTCGCGAAGCCGCTCAGTTCGGCCTGGCCGCTGCGCTCGGCGAAATCGACCAGGAGCGAAGCCCATTCAAAATGATGGCCAGGCTCGGTCCAGGACCCTTTCTCGCCAGTCGACGGTTTCCATTCGGCATCGAAATATTCGCCGAGCGTCCAGCTCTCGGCGTCGAAGAAATGGCTGCGGAAGAGGTCGATGATGCGAGCCGCGCGGCGCAGATGGGCACGCTCGCCGGTCGCCTGATACCAGGCGAGAAAGGCCTCCAGCAAATGCATGTGCGGGTTTGAGCGCCGCTCGCCCTCCCCATCCGACGTCTCGAGAAAGCCGGTCATGCGGCTGTCCTCGAGATGTGCGTCGAGAAAGGCGAAAGTCTCTTCACCGAGCCGAAGAGCATCCGTATTGCCCGACATATGCGCATGCGCCAGCGCCAGCAGTACGCAGGAATGATCGTAGGCGTCTTCCGTGGCGTCGGCGACAGCGCCGTCGACATTCAGCGTGCGCACCCAACCGCCGCGTTCGGTGCGGCCCTTCCCAGCCATGAAGTCGATGCCATGCGCGATCAGCCGCTCGGCCGGCCCAGTCCAGCCGTGCTCCTTGGCAACCGCAAAGGCATAGACCTGGCGGGCCTGCGTGCGCATGCGCTTCGGCTTCATCAGCGGGGCGCCGTCGAAGCCGAGCGCTTCGTGGAAGCCGCCGTGGCGCTCGTCGACGCCCGATGTCGACCACAGCGGCAAGGTTTCCTGGAACAGCCAGTGGTGCACGCGCCGCCGCCAGGCGCCGCTTTCGATGACGCGGTCATGCGCCGGGGTGAACCTGGTTTCCAGCCGGCCCGACTTCTCCAGTTGCTCGACCACCTTCTTGACATGCTGGCTGTGGCTGACCGGAGCCACGAACGTGGCATCGGCGGTCGAAACGATGGCGACGTCCTTCATGCCGATCGCCGACAAGAGGCGCCCTTCGCTGCGGATGTAGGAGTTCTCGCAATCGATGGCGACGACGTCGCCGACAATGACATTGCCCTGGTCATCGGCAGGGCCGACATCGAGCAACGACTGCCAGGAACCGAGATCGTTCCAGCGAAAGCCGGCCGGCACCATCGCGATGTCCCTCGCCCGCTCCATGATGGCATAGTCGATCGAATTGGACGGGATGGCCGCGTAGAGGTCGAGCGGCATGTAGAGGCCTGACAGATCCGATGTCGCCGCCTTGTAAGCGGCTTCGGTCGCCCGCCAGATGTCCGGCTGGAACACGGCGAAAGCGTCGCGCATGGCAGCGGCGCGAAACAGGAAAATGCCGGTGTTCCAATAAAAGTTTCCGGCTTCGAGGTAGCCTTGCGCGGTCGCCAGGTCCGGCTTTTCGACGAAGCGCGAAACGTCTGATACCCCGCCCTTCTCGGCGGAGACCTCGATATAGCCATAGCCGGTTTCGGGCTGCGTCGGCTTGATGCCGAACACAACGAGCCGGCCGGCGCGTGCCGCCTCAGTGCCCGCCTCAACGCTCTGCCAGAATTGCCCTGCCGTCGATATTTCGTGGTCCGACGGCACCACCAGCACCAGGCTGTCGCCGAATTCGGACAAAGTGCGCAGCGTTGCAAGGGCCACCGCCGCGGCGGTGTTGCGCCCTGTGGGCTCGAACAGCGGACCGCCGCCGGCAAGATCGAGGCCGGCGAGATCGGCACGGACGCGGTCGGCATGGCGTTCCGAAGCGATCAGGAAGATCGGAGTTTGACCGTCGGGCCTTGCCGCCAGGCGGCGCAAGGTCTTGGCCAGCATGGAGCCATCACCCGAAAAATCGTGAAACTGCTTCGGATTGTCCTCGCGCGACAGCGGCCAGAGCCGCGAGCCGACGCCGCCGCTCATGACAAAACTGACGATGCGCTGACTCATTGTGGTCTCGCTGAGAAGTTGGTCGGAGGTAGCAGACATGCCTTAAGCCGTGTTTGCCCGATTGGAAATCCGCTCGACCGCCAGGTCGATGAAGGCCTTAACCAGGGGTGAAAGGTGCCGGCTGCTGGGAAAGAGAACGTGCAGGCCGCCGGCCGGCGTCGTGTAGCCGTCGAGAACGCGCCGCAACCGCCCCTCGTTGATCAGCCCGTCGGCCATCGGCTGCGGCAATTGGGCGATGCCGAAACCGGCGAGCGCGGCCGCCGCCACCGCCTGCATCTCATTGGCGGCGAAGCGCCCGGCGACCACGACAGTTTCCTGGCCTTGTGGTCCATCCAGCACCCAATGAGCGCCTGAGGCCGACGGACCCGCGATGACGCATCGATGGCGGGCAAGATCGGCCGGGCCTTCCGGAATCCCGTAGCGTGCGAGATAGTCATGGCTGGCGCAGAGCAGCCTGTGCGTGGAACCCAGCTTGCGGGCGATGAGCGTCGAATCCTCAAGCCTTCCGGTGCGGAAGGCAAGGTCGATGCCGTCCTCGATCAGGTTGAGCTTGTCGTCGGTGAGGCGCAACTCGACATTGGTCTTCGGGTACAGAGCCAGAAAGTCGACCACGGCGCGGATGAGGAAGTGACCGCCAAAACCAACCGGGGCCGAAATGCGGATCGTGCCCGAAGGCTCCGCCCTTGCCTCCGCAAGACGAAGGTTCGCCTCCTCGATCGTCCGCAGCCCCTGGCTGCTTTGCTCATAGTAGAGACGCCCGGCATCCGTCAGGTTGAGGCTGCGTGTGGTGCGCTGCAGCAGCCGCACTCCGACCTCGCGCTCAAGCGCGGCGACACGGCGGCTGACGGTCGTCTTGGGCATGGCCAGCAGGCGCGCGGCAGCGGTGAAGCTACCGGCTTCGACGACGCGGGCAAACACGACGACATCGTTGAGATCGACCATTGTATTCATTAATGGGACAGGTTTTTCCAATTATAGGCAATTATGCATCAATGAGATAGAGCCTAATTTTGCTCCAGACAAACCGACAAGGAGCAAATGAGATGACCAGCAAACGAAGCATTCTTGTGACCGGCGCCACAGGCCAGCAAGGCGGCGCCGTTGCGCGTGCCCTGCTGTCCAGGGGCCATCGCGTCAAGGCTTTGACGCGCAAGCCGGACAGCGATGCCGCACGGCAACTGGCCGCGGCGGGCGCCGAGGTCGTGGCCGGCGATCTTGCCGACGCAGCCTCCATCGTGCAGGCCGCGAAAGACGTCGACACCATGTTCCTGATGGGTAACAGCTACGAGGCCGGACTTGAGGAGGAGACCCGTCAGGGGATCCTTGCCGCCGATGCAGCGAAGGCCGCCGGCATCGGACACCTGATCTATTCATCCGTGGCCGACGCCGACAAGCAGACCGGAATTCCGCATTTCGAAAGCAAGTATCTGGTCGAACAGCATGTCAGGCAGCTTGGCATTCCCCATACGATCAGCGCGCCGGTCGCCTTCATGGAGAACGCCATCGCGCCGTGGTCAACCGGCGCGCTCAGCCAAGGCACTCTTGCCTTCGCCATGCCGCCGAAGCGTGTCCTCCAACTGGTTGCGCTGGCGGATATCGGCGCCTTCGTCGCCGCGCTCGCGGAGCGGCGGGATGAGGTATTCGGCAAGCGCTATGATTTCGCCGGGGACGAATTGTCCGGCGAGGAGCAGGCGAAAATCCTAACCGAGGCCATCGGCCGTCCGATCCGGTATCAGGAGATCCCGATCGCTGCTGCCCGCCAGCAGAGCGAGGACGCGGCACTGATGTTCGAGTGGTTCGACCGTGTCGGTTACGACGTCGATATCGCTGCCTTGCACAGGCAATTTCCCGAGGTGCGGTGGCACGGTTTTGCCCACTGGGCGCGCGCGTTCGACTGGAGCGCCAGCGGCCTGCGCGGCGAAAGCTGACGAAATGCGACAGAAGCGCTGCCATTGCCGCTTGCAGGAATGAAGTGTGGCGGCTATAAGCCCGCCGTCTGGTCACGGAGTGTAGCGCAGTCTGGTAGCGCACCTCGTTCGGGACGAGGGGGTCGCAGGTTCAAATCCTGCCACTCCGACCAGAAAAACAATGTGTTAGCGCATCCCGACTTGGCGCTCGAACTGATATCTCACTTGAAAATACGGCGAGATGACCCGCCTTCCTCGGTGCGGCCTTTTCCTTTGCGGGCATGACTCAGCCGCGCCTATCGAAGGCCGAAAAAGCTCAATATCACTAGTACGATGACCACCGCTCCAACGAGCCAAATGATATTGTTCATAATGTCTCTCCTTTAGCCCTTGAGGGCCCCGCGCCTCCGGCGAAGAACGCGGGCTGACCGGCCTTTGCCGACTGATCTTCAGCAGACATAAAGCTTTGGTCTCGGCTGCGAGAGATAACCATTAGATATAACTAATGTTCCACCACTTGAAAATATCGACAAACATCCCGGCGCGTCCCAACCGCCCTGGAAAGACCGGAACCAAAGGGTCCAGTGGCAGTTAATCCAACGAAGGGCTAATCAAGGCATTGGAGAAATTGCAATGAAATCAATGATCATATGCGCTTTGGCGCTTTCCATCGGATTGCCGGCTGTCGCTTCGGCGGCCGAAGCCGACGTAATCATCAGGACTCACCATCGCCACCACAGCAACGTCAGGATCATCAACGAGGACGGCCAGCGCTTGCATCATCGCCACCATGGCACGGTGGCTTTCTACGATCACGGCCGCCGGCACCATCGCCCCGATGCCGTCGTTGTTACGAGTTCGGTCTCCAAGCACCATCACCGCCGCCCCGTGGTGATCGAAAACAACGGTTATTGATCGACCAAAAGGCCCGGCTCTTTGCAGCCGGGCCTTCTGGAAGAAATCTGAGATGTCACTGGCGATCTGGCGTGCCGACAGAAGGCATCAACAACGGACAGTCGTGTGATGACGATGCCATTCAGCCTCTCCGAAAAAAGGTCGCGGAATCTCGCCACGTAGGCTGGAATGCCGGCTACGGCGCCTGCAAGGGTTCGCCTGCCACGCGGACGTGGCGGGCGAACCCTATCAGCGCAGGAAGGGACGTAGCTGCGCCGATCTGCCAATACTCCCGGATGGTCAGCCGAAGACCATTCCAATCGCCATGAAGGTGATGGGCATGGCGAAGATCACTGCGAGCAACCAGCGCGCTTGGCCGACACTCTTGTCCATCAGCTTCCTCCCGAACGTGTCGCGAATAACGGCTCCGAACGGTGGGCGTTCCGAGCTGCAACATAGGCAGGACCATTGCATTTTGCGGCCAGACCAAGGTCCGATGTTCCGCCGGACCGAAGCCCAGCCAGGGAACGTTTGCGCTGCGGACTTGTTTCGGGTGGTTGGGCGCGAGGACAATCAAACGAGGAAGCGAAACTGAATGAACGTCACTATGTCTAACAGTGAGACCACACAATCCGATGTCCTGGGGGCGCGCGTAGCTGACCTCAAAGCCAGAATGCGGCAGGCCCGGATTACCATGAGCAAAATGAAGACCTTCCAAAAGGTCGCGGCCGTGATGGTCGACGGACGAGGCAGCATTGATGGTGACGACTTAATCGCGTCCTTCGTTGCCGGCAGGTTGCTTGACGAGAAAACGCTCTGAGACCATGCGGACAATCAGCAAGCTTTTTGATTCCCGTGCGGAAGCCTCCCGGGTTGCCGGAGAGCTGATGGCGGTCGGTATTCCCCGCGTTCAGATTGCCATTATCGGGCCCTACCAGGACGAACTTGCAGTTCTAAGGTCTCCAAGTGTCATCCTTGGTACAGTCGGTGCGGCATTGGCTTGCCTGAGCGCCATGGCTGTCTACGGCGTCAGTTCTCTTCCGGCCGGACTGCCGGCAACGGCACTGGTTTGCGCGGTCTGCGGCGGCGGCGGGCTGCTCGGTGCCTTCATGACCACAGCGGCAAAGTCGGATGAGCGGAGCGTTGCCGAGGGCATCGTCCTGGTGACGGCGCATGTCGATGAAAATGGAACCGGCATCGCCCAGGCAGTCCTCGGCGGTTGCGCTCCCACTGCATTCATCGCCGAAGCAGCCTGAATTTCAGGCTGACTGAACGAACGGCGGCGCACGAAGGCCGGGCGCCACGCCAGCGCGAGCCGCTGAGGCCGCACCGTCAGCCAAGGATCGACGAAAGGCCGCCCCGGCGTCAGCAGGGGCGGCCCTCTTCGTTTCCAGTGATTGAATCTAGACACTCGACGGACACCAACTTCGAGTGGCCGAGAACGTTCCCACATCGGCCGGCCTCCGAGGTCCATGCCCGTAGGGCTCTTTCGAGAGCCCAATCTTTGACGAAATAATCGTCGGTTTCAGATAGTTCGGTGGATATGATGAAGCCAGTGAAACGGTGAGCGGGGTGTGGACATGAATTCGATCGCGACGACAACCTCGACACCGGTTCTTGTGATTGCGGTGCTTCTCGTTACCGGTTGCGCGTCGATCGGCAGGACCGCCGATCCGGCGAAGTACGAGAGCATGAGCTGTAGCGAGCTCAACAGCGCGCTGGGCGAAAACGCCCGCGAAATCTCACAAACCGCCATCACCCGCGGCAGGGTCGCCAACACCAGTGTTCCGCGCTGGCTGCTTGGCGGCTCGCGCGTGAAGACCGCCGTCGCCAACCGTGAGACTGCCCGGATCGACCGGCTGAAACAGCAGCAGGATGCCATTGCCGCCGCGCGGGCGCGCAAATGCTCGAGGTCACCGGGATGAGCGAACGGACGCCGCCATGATGATTGCCCTCACCTGAAACGACGTCTCAGGCGCTCAGTCGGAACCGCGTCACATCGATCGCCGCAGCCATCAGCGTCTGCGTGTAGACGTGCTGGGGGTTGCTGAAGATCGCTTCGGTCGGCCCCTCCTCGACGATCTTGCCCTGTTTCATGACGATGATGTAATCGGCCATGGCGCGCACAACCGAAAGATCATGGCTGATGAAGAGGTAGGACAGTTCATGGTCCGCCTGCAGCTTGCGCAAGAGTTCGACGATCTGTTTCTGCACCGAGCGATCGAGCGCCGAGGTCGGCTCGTCCAGCACGACCATCTTTGGCTTCAGGATCATGGCGCGGGCAATGGCGATGCGCTGCCGCTGGCCGCCGGAGAATTCGTGCGGGTAGCGGTTGCGGGCGTTGGGATCGAGGCCGACTTCCCGCAAAGCCTCGACCGCGCGCTGATCGCGCTGCTTTCCCGAAAGATTTGGCTCATGCACCAGCAGCCCTTCGGTGATGACCTGACCGACGGTCATGCGCGGCGACAGCGAGCCGAACGGATCCTGGAAGACGAGTTGCATCTGGCGCCGCAGCGGCCGCATCGCCTGGCGGTCGGCTGTGGAAATGTCGCGATCGCCGAAACGAATCAAACCATCGCTCGGCAGCAGCCGCAGCAGAGCGCGGCCGAGCGTCGATTTGCCCGAGCCGGATTCGCCGACAATGCCGATGGTCTGGTTGCGCTGCAGCCGGATCGAAATGTCGTCGACGGCGCGCAGCATCAGCGGCTCGCCGGCCAGAAACCCGCCGCCGATCTTGAATGTGACTTCGACATGCCTGCCTTCGAGCACCACGGGTGCATTGGCGGGCGGCGCCGCCTTGCTTCCCGTCGGCTCGGCCGCAAGCAGCATCTTCGTATAGGCGTGCTGCGGGTTGGCGAAGATCGCTCCCGCCTCGCCTTCCTCGACCACCTCGCCCTGGCGCATGACATAGACCCGGTCGGCGAAGCGCCGGACGATGCCTAGATCGTGGGTGATGAAGACGATGGCCATGCCGAGCTTGCGCTGCAATTCGGCCAGCAGCATCAGGATCTGCGCCTGGATGGTCACGTCGAGCGCCGTGGTCGGCTCGTCGGCGATCAGGATGTCGGGATCGTTGGCCAGCGCCATGGCGATCATCACCCGCTGGCGCTGGCCGCCGGACATTTCGTGCGGGTAGGACTTCATCCGCCGCTCCGGATCGGGAATGTGCACCAGCCGCAAGAGCTTGAGCGCCTCTTCGCGTGCTTCGGCGGCATTCAGGCCGCGATGCCGGCGGATCGGTTCGATCAGCTGATTGCCGATCGAATAGAGCGGATCGAGCGAGGTCATCGGCTCCTGGAAGATCATGCTGATCTTGGCGCCGCGCACCTTGTTCAGGTCGGATTTGCTCAGCGTCAGCAGGTTGCGGCCGCGATAGTCGACGCTGCCCGTGGCCTCACCATTCGAGGCGAGCAGGCTCATCGCCGCCATCATGGTCTGGCTCTTGCCGGAGCCGGACTCACCAACCACGGCGACGGTTTCGCCCGCATTGACGTGGATGTTGATGCCCTTCACCGCTTCGACCGCGCCGTCTAGCGTGCGGAAGCGGACGCGCAGGTCCTTGACGCTGAGGATCGTTTCGGGAGTGGCCATGTCAGCGGTCCCCATCTTATCGATCCCTTGGGTCAAGCGCGTCGCGCAGGCCGTCGCCGACGAAATTCAGCGCAAACAGCGTCGAGACGAGGAAGAAGGCGGGGAACAGGAGCAGCCAGTTGGCGGTACCGATATTCTTGGCGCCGACCGAGATCAGCACGCCCCAACTGGTCATCGGCTCCTGCACGCCAAGACCGAGGAACGACAGGAAACTCTCCAGGATGATGACCTGCGGCACCAGCAAGGTCATGTAGATCACCACCGGACCCAGCAAATTGGGGATGACATGGCGCAACAGGATGCCGCGCTGGCCGACGCCCATGGCCTCCGCCGCCTGGACATATTCCTGGCGGCGGATCGACAGCGCCTGGCCGCGCACGATGCGCGCCATGTCGAGCCACAGCACTGCCCCCACGGCCAGGAACATCAGCACGAAGTTGCGGCCGAAGAACACCACCAGCATGATGACGAAGAAGATGAACGGCAAGGAGTAGAGCACATCGACGATGCGCATCATCACCTCGTCGATCTTGCCGCCGGAGAAACCGGCGGCGGCGCCGTAGATCACCCCGATCACCACCGCCACGACGCCGGCGAGCAGGCCGATGGCCAGCGAGATGCGCCCGGCCATCAGCGTGCGCGAGAGCAGATCGCGGCCTGTGTTGTCGGTGCCGAACAGGAAATATTGCTGCTTGACCGACGCGCTCATCGTCACTTCGAGACCGTCGGGCGACTTGCTCTCGATCTTGGTGTCGTCAAAGGCGTCGGAGCGGTCGAGGTAGCGGATGTTGCGGTCATCGATCGGCTTGGTCGACTTGACCGTGACGAAGACGTGATCGCCCTCCTGGTGCCATTCCTTGATATCGACCCGCATGCGCTTGATCGCATCATTGAGCGCGGACTCGATCATGTCGGGCTTCGGATAGGCTGACAGGCTTGGCGGCATGCGCACATAGTCGGCATAGATGGTCGTGTACTGATGCGGCACGAACCAGGGGCCAAACACGCTGACGAGCCCGATCAGGGCGAGGTAGTAGAGGCTGAACATGGCGGCGCGGTTGGCCTTGAGGCGCGCCCAGGCATCGCCCCATAGCGAGCGGCCGACGATAGCGGGAGCAGTGGCTGCGATGTCAGTCATAGCGCACCCTCGGGTCGACGACTGCGTACATGACGTCGACGATCAGATTGAACACGATGGTGAAGATGGCGATCACCACCACCGTTCCCATCACCAGCGTGTAGTCGCGGTTGAGCGCCGCATCGACGAAGTAGCGGCCGACGCCGGGAATGGAGAAGATCGTCTCGACGATGACGGAGCCGGTCAATAGGGCCGCCGCCGCCGGGCCGGTGAACGAAACGATCGGCAGGATGGCGCCGCGCAAGGCGTGCTTGACCACCACCGACCAGTCGGAAAGGCCGAGCGCGCGGGCGGTGCGGATGTGGTGGGAGCGCAGCGATTCGATCATCGAGCCGCGCATGAGGCGGGCGACGATGGCGATCTGCGGCAAGGCAAGCGTCAGCACCGGGCCGACTTTGTTGATGAAGGCGCCATCGCCCCAGCCGCCGATCGGCAGGAGCTTCCAGGTCAGCCCGAAGAGAAGCTGGATCACCGGCGCAATGACGAAGGTCGGGATAGTGCTGCCGGCCGTCGCCAGCGCAATCACCGTATAGTCGCCAAGCTTGTTCTGGTTGAGCGCGGCAATGGTGCCGAGCACGGAACCGAGCAGCAGCGCCAGGATCAGCGCCGAAGCGCCGAGCTGCACCGAAATGGGCAGGCCCTTGGCGAACAGTTCGGTGACGGTGAAATCCGGCATGTTGTAGCTTGGGCCGAAATTCCCGCGCAAGAGATTGCCGAGATAGTGGACATATTGCAGCCAGAGCGGATCGTTGAGGCCGAACTGGGCTTCAAGGTTGGCCCTGATCTCAGGGCTCAGCCCCCGCTCCTGGTTGAATGGCCCGCCTGGCGCGACGCGCATCAGGAAGAACGCCATCGTCACGATGACGAACAGCGTCGGTATGGCGGTCAAAAGCCGCCGGAATACGTATCGCAGCATCGGTGCCCCACTTGATCCGGAACACGCCTGTCCGATTGGACCATTGTGCTCCAGCCTTCAAATCTTCGCACCGGATTTTCCGAAAATCGATTGCGTTTCCCGGCCGATGCGATGGCAAACCAGCACCGCCGCGCACGAAGTGCGCGGCGGCTTGGCCAGGGATCAATCCTTGCTGACGAAACGCGACGGATGGACATCCATCACATTGTCGACGAAGCCATGCAGCTTCGAGGACACGATGTCGTGGTAGCTGTAGTAAAGCAGTGGGATCTGGCCGACGTCGTCGACGAGAATGCGCTCGGCCTCGGAGAGCTCCTTCATGCGCTCCTCGGGCTTGCCGCCGGCGGCGGCTGCCTTGTCCATGGCCGCTTCATAGGCCGGGCTGTTGTAGTTCGAGTAGTTGTTGCCGCTCGCCTTGCGCGAGATGCCGAGGAAGGTTTCCGGATCCTTGTAGTCGGCGATCCAGGCGGCACGCGCCACGTCATAGTCGCCCTTCTGCTCGAGGAAGGAGTAGTGCGTCTTGGTGTCGGTGTTGAGCAGCGTGACGTCGACGCCAAGCGGCTTCAGCTGCTCCTGGATGGCCACAGCGGTGTTCTTGTGGTTCTCCGAGGTGTTGTAGCGGATTTCCATCTTCAGCGGATGTTCGGGCGTGTAGCCGAGTTTCTCGAGGATTTTCTTGGCCGCGTCCTCGCGGTCGATCTGCGGCATTTCGGCGTATTTGGCCATTGCCGGCGTGTAGCCCTCGATGCCGGGAGGCACCATCGAATAGCCGGGCAGCATGGAGTTTTGCCAGACTTTTTCGGCGATGAAGTCGCGGTCGATCGCCATCGAGATGGCGGTACGCAGTTCAGGATTGTTCCACGGCGCCTTGTCGGTCTTGATCGCATAGTAGTAGGTGCCGAGATACGGGCCGACATGGATCTGGTCGCCGAACTTGGTCTTGAGGTCGGCGAGCTGTTCGGTCGGCAGATCGTCATAGCTGTCGAGTTCGCCTGCCTCGAAGCGCTTCATCGCCGATGAGCGGTCTTCGGTCGGGATGTAGTTGACCACGTCGAACTTGACGGTCGCCGCATCCCAGAATTTCGGATTCTTGACCAGCTTCATGTGGTCGTTGGGAACCCATTCGGCCAGCGTATAGGCGCCGTTCGAGACGAGCTTGCCGGGCTTGATCCAGTCGGCGCCGAGCTTTTCAATCGAGGCCTTGCTGACCGGATAGGTCGCCTGGTGGGTCAGCATCTCCAGGAAGTAAGGCGTCGGCGCTTTGAGCGTCACTTCCAGGGTGGTGGCGTCGATCGCCTTGACGCCCATGTCCTCAGGCTTGCCCTTCTTGGTGTTGAAATCCTCCGCACCCTTCACCGGGTACAGCATCGAGGCGTATTCGGCCCCGGTCGCAGGGTCCTCCAGCCGATGGAAGGCGTAGACGAAGTCGTCCGCCGTCACCGGGCTGCCGTCAGACCACGTGCCGTCCTTGCGCAGCTTGAAGGTGTAGACGGTGCCGTCATCCGACACCGTCCAGCTTTCGGCGGCGCCAGGAATGAGGTTTGCCTTCTGGTCCTGCATGACCAGTCCCTGGAACAGGTCGCGCAGCACATTGGCTTCATAGACCGTCGAGGTCTTGTGCGGGTCGACCGATTCCGATTCAGCGGCGGTGCCCCTGTTGTAGACGCTCTCGGCGAACGCCGGCGAGTAGAATGCGCCGGCGGCTACCGCCATGGTGGTGGCGAATACCGTCGCCTTCAGCATGTTTTTCAGCATGAAGTTCTCCCTGTCGGCGCAGCAGTCGGCGCGCCTCTAAGTGTTGACGCCCCGGAACCGATGCCTGGTTCCTTTGAGCGCGCCGCCGGTTCCCCCCGGCAGCTGGTGGCAGGAGACTAGACAGGAGGTAAGCTCTTTTCAACCGAGTACTGATTGACCCTAAGTCAATCCTTAGAATCGAAGAAGCAACAGCTAAATTAGAACGGCGTTTTCAATCGCACGCATCCTCCGGTTGCACCCAGAGTTTTCGCTTTCTGCATGCGAACTTTGGCATGCTGGTATCATGGTTCAGAACCTCATTTCCAGGCTCCGAAGGCACGCGTTCCGAACAGACAATTCGGGAACCTCAGCGGTCGAATTCGCCCTGCTATCGCCGATTTTTATCCTCCTTCTACTCGGAATGGTTGCGTACGGTATCTATTTTGGTGCAGCCAACTCGATCCAGCAGATCGCGGCGGACGCCGCCCGGACGGCGATAGCCGGGTTGAATCAAACCGAGCGGCAGACGCTCGTGGCCGCCTTCCTCACCAACAATGCCGGTGGCTACCCCTTCGTGGACGCCAGTAAGCTTACCTACCAGGCCAATGACAGCGTGGCTGACGGCAGCCAGTTCGTGGTGTCGATCTCCTACGATGCGCGCAACCTGCCGATCTGGAATCTCTTCCCGGGCATAGCCATGCCGGGGACCACCATCAAGCGTCAGTCAACGATCAGGGTTGGGGGCATCTGAATGCTGCAGCGGGCGGGCAAGGGCATCAGCCGGCTTGCACGGTCGATGGCGGGCGACAGAAAGGCGAACTTTGCCGTCATGACCGCGCTGAGCGCGCCGGTCGCGCTGGCACTTGCCGCGGTGGCCATCGATGAAGCTTCCATCTACTCCGAGCGTCGGGAAGCCCAGGCGATGGTCGATCTGGCGGCGATCACCGCAGCCTCGAACATCAACAATGTCAACACGGCGGTCGTCACCACGCTCACCGACAACGGCATGCCGGGTGTCGTCGTTCAAGCCTCGGGCCAGACCATTCCTCCGGCCGTCGGCAAGACGGTGGTGACGGTCACGCAAGGCCGATATGCCTCGACGACCACCAATGTCACCCAGCGCTTCCAGGCGGGCGTGACACCCTACAATGCGGTGCGTGTCACGCTGGCGAAAGTCCCCGCCCGCTATTTCGCGAGCTCGCTCATCCCCACTCCGGTCATCGGCACCCAAGCCACGGCCAGCATGACGCCGCAGGCGACATTCTCGGTGGGGTCGAGACTGCTCAGCGTCAATGGCGGCATCCTCAATGCTTTGCTGAGTGGGCTTCTCGGCGGCAACATCTCGCTCAGTGTCATGGACTATAACGGGCTGATCTCGGCCGATGTCAGCGTGTTGTCCTTCATCAGCGCCCTCGCCACACAGTTGAACATCACGGCCGGCACCTATTCGGATGTGCTGGCATCGAAAGCGACCGTCGGCCAGATCGCCACCGCTATGGCCAACGTCCCTGGCCTCGGCAACACGGCCAAGGTCGCCCTGCAGACCATCGCCTCCAAATCGACCAGCACAGTCAAGATCCCGCTCAGCAGCCTTGTCGATCTCGGCTCTGTCGGCAGCCTGGGGCTCGGGCAACAGCCTTCCGGCCTCGGCGTCGACGCAAGCGCCATGGGAATGCTGACCGCCGCCGCCGTGCTCGCCAACGGCACCAACCAGGCCGCGGTCGATCTCGGCGCCACCATCCCGGGACTGCTCTCGACCAAGCTCAACATCGCCATCGGGCAGCCGCCGCAATCCTCGCCCTGGCTGGCGGTCGATGGCATCGGCAGTGTCGTGCGGACCGCCCAGACGCGCATCAAGCTGACGGCCTCCGTCGGTGTCGGCACGCCGGGCCTCGGCGGCGGCATCAGCCTGCTTGCCGTCAACCTGCCGCTCAATGTCGAAGTCGCCTATGCCGAAGCCAAGCTGACCGACATCTCCTGTCCGACAGGGCCTTCCAGCATCAGCGTTTCCATCGCCGCACATCCGGGTGTTGCCCAGCTGAACCTGGCTAACAGCAACAATCCCTCCGGCTTCGCCGATTTCAGCCAGCCGCAGACCTTCACCGATGCCGACATCGCGGATGTGAGCCTTCATCTGTTGCTGATCAACATCCCGCTGATCCAGGTGATGGGGTCGGCCGCGACCGCGATCACCAACAACAGCCCGCAGACCCTGACCTTCAACGCGACCGACATCGCCAACAAGACGGTGAAAACCGTATCGACGCGCAACATCTCGCAGTCGCTCACCACGTCGCTGGTCAACAACCTTTCGCTTTCGGCCAACGTGCTTGGTCTCGGTATCGACCTAAGCTCCCTGCTCGGAACGGTCAAACCGGCAGTGGTGACCCTGCTCAACACCGTAACGGCGCCCGTAGACGACTTGCTCTACAATGTGCTGTCCGCCCTGGGTGTCGGCGTCGGCCAGGCCGATGTGCGCGTCACCGGAGCGACCTGCGGACGGGCGGTGCTCGTTCAGTAAGGCTTGGTGGCCAAGCGGATCGCCCGGCCAAGGCGCGGTCGAGCCGCCAGTCAGTCGAGCCGGCCAAGGAAGCAACCGAGAGCCGGCAGCGAGAGCGCTTCTTCCTCGACAACAGCGGCGCCAGCCAGGACAGCAGCGACGCCAATATCCGGTGGCAAGGGCCAATTCCCCGGCTCCCCGGCGAAATTGAAGACGCAGAGCAGCCTCTGCCCGTCGCCTTCGCGGATGAAGGCCAGCACATCGCCTTCGGCGTCGAGAAAGCGGATCGAGCCGCTGACCAGCGCCGGATGCCGCCTGCGCAAGGCAAGCGTCGAGCGGTAGGCGGACAGCACCGATTGCTCGCTGCCGTTCTGCACGTCGGTGGCGCGGGCGCGATGGCTGGCCGGGACCGGCAGCCAGGGCCTGGCCGTCGAGAAACCCGCATTGTCGGCGCCGGCTTCCCAGACCATCGGCGTGCGGCAGCCATCCCTGCCCTTCATGCCGGGCCAGAAGCGGATGCCGACGGGATCGCGCAGATCCTCATAGGCAAGCTCCGCCTCCTCCAGGCCGAGCTCCTCGCCCTGATAGAGGCATATCGAGCCGCGCAGGCAGGCGAGCAGCATGATCGAGAATCTGGCTACCGCATCGGCATCGCCGTCCGGCCCAGTCCAGCGGCTGACATGGCGCACCACGTCATGGTTGGAAAACGCCCAGCAGACCCAGCCGTCGGTAACCGCTTGTTCGAAGGCCTCGACGCAGCCGCGCACATGCGCCGCCGAAAACTGCGGGCCGAGCAGGTCGAAGGTGTAGCACATCTGCAGCTTGTCGCCGCCGGAGGTGTAGGCAGCCAGCGTCTGCAGCGAGCGGCCCTCATCGCCGATTTCGCCGACGGCGGCGCGGTCGGGATATTCGTCTAGCAACCCCCGGAAACGCCTGAGGAAAGCCAGGTTTTCCGGCTGCGTCTTGTCGAACAGATGCTCCTGGTAGAGGTAGGTGTTGGTCTCGCCATTGGTGCCGGCGACGCTCGACGCCAGCGGCGGATTGCTGCGCAGCCAGCGGTCGTGGACATAGTAGTTGACCGTATCGAGCCGAAAACCGTCGACGCCACGCTCCAGCCAGAAGCGCACCGTGTCCAGCAGCGCATCCTGGACCTCTGGATTGTGGAAATTCAGATCGGGCTGCGAGGCGAGGAAATTGTGCATGTAATATTGCCGGCGGGTCGAATCCCACTCCCAGGCCGGGCCGCCGAAGACGGACAGCCAGTTGTTGGGCGCGTTGCCGTCGGGTTTCGTATCGGCCCAGACGTACCAGTCAGCCTTGGGATTGTCGCGGCTGGCGCGGCTTTGGACGAACCATTCGTGCTTGTCGGATGAGTGCGACAAGACCTGGTCGATGACGACCTTCAGGCCCAACCGGTGCGCCTCGGTGACCAGAGCGTCGAAATCCTCAAGTGAACCGAACATCGGATCGACGTCGCGATAATCCGAAACGTCATAGCCCATGTCGGCCATTGGCGACTTGAAGAAGGGCGACAGCCAGACGGCATCGACGCCGAGCGAAGCGATGTGGCCAAGCCGCGTGGTGATACCCCTAAGATCGCCGCTGCCGTCGCCGGTCGTGTCCTGGAAGGAACGCGGATAGACTTGGTAGATGACGCAGCCGCGCCACCAGTCGGCCCCCTGCCCCGCATTGTCGTCGGCCATCACGAACCCCTCCTGGCGCAGCCCTTTGCGGCCTGGCGCGAACTATTTTTTGCTCGCATCGGATTGCCCGAAAACCGACTGCCACTTTTCGGTCCGATGCTCTGCCATGAAATGGACGCTTCGGCCCGGCAGCGGCCGCGCAAGCTCAATCGCCTGCGTCTCGATCGCCGGCTGCCATCGGAAGCCTTCCCGTTCGGGCAAGGTGAAGACGCATTGGCGACGATCGCCGTTGATCATGACGGCAAGGCGATCGCCGCCTGCATCGCCAAGCAGCATGACGAGGCGGTGCCGGGCGGGGTCGTTCCAGTCCGTCTCGGCAAGCGGCATGCCGGTCTCGGTCAACCAGGCGACGTCGGGGGTGCCTGTCGCATCGGCCGATTGTCCTGTGAGGAAATCTGTAGCCGACAGGGCCGGGACGGCACGGCGCAGCATGCCGAGCACCGATGCGTAGCGCTCCAGCGCATGGTCGCGGCCGGCCCAGTCGAGCCAGGTGATGGCATTGTCCTGCGCATAGGCGTTGTTGTTGCCCTTCTGGGAGCGGCCGAACTCGTCGCCCGCCGTCAGCATGATGGTGCCGCGCGAGGCAAAAAGCGTGGCGAGCAGCGCGCACTGGTCGTCGAAGCGCGCATTGGCGATCGCCGCGCTATCCGTCTCGCCCTCGGCGCCATTGTTCCAGGACAGATTGTCGTTGTGACCGTCGCGGTTCTGCTCGCCATTGGCCTCGTTGTGCTTGCGCTCATAGGCGACGATGTCGGCCAAAGTCATGCCGTCATGGGCAGCGATGAAATTGACCGTGCGGCTGGCCGCCTGGCCGGCCTTGCCAAAAATATCGGACGAACCGGCAAGCCGCGTCGCCAGTGCTCCCACCGCACCGGCATCGCCGCGCCAGAAGCGCCTGGCATCGTCGCGATAGCGATCGTTCCATTCGAGGAAGCGCGGCGGGAAGTTGCCGAGCTGATAGCCGTCAGGGCCGATATCCCACGGCTCCGCGATCAGCACGCGATCGGCAAGCACAGGATCGCCGGTGATCGCCTCGAGCAAGGGCGCCGTGGGATCGAATGCGCCATCGACGCGGCCCAGAACCGGCGCCAGATCGAAGCGGAAGCCATCGACGCCGGTATGGCGGACGAAGTGACGGAGCGTGTCGAGCACCATGTCCCGCACCACCGGATGATCGCAGGCGACTGTGTTGCCGGTGCCGGTGTCATTGACCAGCCTGCCATCAGGCTGGTGCCGGTAGTAGGCCTGGTTGTCGAGCCCGCGCAGCGACAGCGTCGGCCCCAGCCGGTCGCTTTCGCCCGTGTGGTTGAAGACGAGGTCGAGGATGGTGCCGATGCTGGCCTTGCGCAGCGCCGCCACGGTGTCGCGCAATTCCTCGAGGCCGCCGGGCGCGAGACGCGGGTCGAGCGCCATGAAGGTGACGGGATTGTAGCACCAGGCGTTGCTGAGGCCCAGCGGCGGCAGGTGCCGTTCGTCGATCGACGCCGTCACCGGCATCAGTTCGACGGCCGACACGCCGAGCCTTTGCAGATGTTCGATGATGACAGGATGAGCAAGCGCCGCGATCGTACCGCGCTGCGCTTCGGGAATGTCGGGATGCAACTTGGTGAAGGCACGCACCGGTACCTCGTAGATCAGGCCGCCCGGACGAAACAGCGGCGGCAGCGCAGGCACCGTTTTGGGCAAGGTTTTCGCCACCGTCTTGGGCATCAGCGGCGCGGTGTCGGCCCCCTCATTGCGCCGCGCGGCGAGCCGCCAGTGATAGGCATACGGGCGGTCGATTTCGACGGCGTAGGGATCGGTGAGCAGCTTGTCCGGGTCGAACCACAACCCGCGGTCGGGCGCGTAGTCGCCATCGGCGCGAAAGCCATACCGCGTGCCCGCGGCAAGGCGGGGAACGAAGAGCGCATGCATCCCCTCGCCTTCCGACTGCAACTCCAACCGGTCGAGTTCGCGGTTTCCCTGCCCATCGAAGAGCGAGACCCAGAGGCGGCGGGCCGATGAGGACCACACGGCAAAGCGGATGCCTTCGGGGGTGACGGTTGCGCCGAGCGGGGTCATGTCAGCGCCTTCCCTTCTCCCCTTGTGGGAGAAGGTGGATCGGCGCGTAGCGCCGAGACGGATGAGGGGTGTTGGAAGGAATGAGGCGCCGGTGGTCTGGGCGTTGGTTTACGCCAAGCTGGAGCACCCCTCATCCGACCGAGCTTCGCTCGGCCACCTTCTCCCACAAGGGGAGAAGGAAAAGCCCTCACTACCACCCTCAAGTAATCACGCTCGGCTTGTTGCGGCCGGTGTGGCTTTTGATCCCGGCGATGTCGTCAGCGGCAGCGATGAGGTCGGCAAGGGCTGCCTGCGTGTCGAGATCGTGCCTGGCCTTGTCCGGCTCGTAGCGCTCGATGTAGACGCGCAGCGTCGCGCCGGACGTGCCGGTTCCGGAAAGCCGGAAGACGACGCGCGAGCCGCCTTCGAACAGGATCCTGATGCCCTGGTGCTCGCTGGTCGAGCCATCGACCGGGTCGTGATAGGCGAAATCGTCGGCCTTGGCGATCTTCAAGCCGCGCACGCTGGTGCCGGGCAGCGAACCGAGCTTGGCCCTGAGTTCGTCGACCAGCGCGTTGGCGCGGTCGCTCTCGACCTCCTCATAGTCGTGGCGCGAATAGTAGTTGCGCCCGTAGGCCGCCCAGTGCTCGGTGACGACCTGCTTGCAGCTCTCGCCGCGCGCGGCGAGGATGTTGAGCCACAACAGCACCGCCCACAGGCCGTCCTTTTCGCGCACATGGTTGGAGCCGGTGCCGGCGCTCTCCTCGCCGCAGATCGTCGCCATGCCGGCATCGAGCAGATTGCCGAAGAACTTCCAGCCGGTCGGCGTCTCGTAGATGCCGATGCCGAGCTTTTCGGCGACGCGGTCGGCGGCGCCACTGGTCGGCATCGAACGGGCGATGCCCTTCAGCCCGTCCTTGTAGCCGGGCGCCAGGCGGGCATTGGCGGCAAGCATCGCCACCGAATCCGAGGGGGTGACGAAAATGCCCTTGCCGATGATCAAATTGCGGTCGCCGTCACCGTCGGAGGCGGCACCAAAATCCGGCGCGTCCGGCCCCATCATCTCGTCATAGAGATGCTTGGCGTGCACCAGGTTCGGGTCCGGATGATGGCCGCCGAAATCCGGCAGCGGCTTGAAGTTGCGGCAGGTGCCGCTGGGCGCGCCAAGCCGGTTCTCGAGAATTTCCTTGGCATAGGGACCGGTCACCGCATGCATGGCGTCGAAGCGCATGCGGAAGCCCGATTTGAACAGTCTGCGCAGCGCGTCGAAATCGAACAGGCTTTCCATCAGCTCGGCATAATCGGCGACCGGATCGATGATCTCGACCGTCATGCCGGCGGCCTTGACGGTGCCGATCGTATCGATGTCGATCGTATCGATGTCTGATGTCTTGAAGCTCGATATCGCCTTGGTCTTGGCGAAGATCGCGTCGGTCAGCTTTTCCGGGGCCGGGCCGCCATTGCCGGCATTGTACTTGATGCCGAAATCCTCATGCGGGCCGCCGGGATTGTGGCTGGCCGACAGGATGATGCCGCCGAAGGTCTTGTATTTGCGGATGACATGCGAGGCGGCCGGCGTCGACAATATGCCGCCCTGCCCGACCATCACCTTGCCGAAGCCGTTGGCGGCCGCCATGGCGATCGCCTTCTGGATGACCTCGCGGTTGTAGAAGCGGCCGTCGCCGCCGATCACCAGCGTCTTGCCCTGGAAACCGTCCAGTGCATCGAAGATCGACTGGATGAAGTTCTCGGCATAGTGCTCCTGCTGGAACACGGGCACCTTCTTGCGCAGGCCCGACGTGCCGGGCTTCTGGTCTGAATAGGGCTTGGTGGGGACGGTTCGTATCATGCTTCAGGCAACCCTTTTCGAAAGCAGCAGGCGATAGAGTTCAAGATATTTTTCCGCGCTCTTGTCCCATGACACATCGGCCTTCATGCCCTGGCGCTGGATGGTCTCGAAGGCCGCGGGGTCGGCGTAGGCATCGACCAGGCGGCGGATGGCGTGCAGCATCGCGCCGCCATTGTTGGGAGCGAACTGGAGCCCTGTGGCCACGCCGGCCGCCATCGCCGCTTCGTTGGCGTCGATGATGGTGTCGGCTAGGCCGCCGGTCCGGGCGACCACCGGCACGCAGCCGTAGCGGAGGCCGTAGAGCTGCGTCAATCCGCAGGGTTCGAAGCGCGACGGGATGATGATGGCGTCGCAGCCGCCCTGCATGGTGTGCGACAACCCTTCGTCATAGCCGATGACCACGCCGATGCGGCCACGGTGGCGTGCGGCTGCGGCAAGCAGCGCGCCTTCGAGGCCGGCGTCGCCCGAGCCCAATATGGCCAGCCGCGCGCCGGTCGCGACGATGCCGTCGATCACCGTCGCCAATATGTCCATGCCCTTCTGCCAGGTCAGCCGGCTGATGACGCAGACAATCGGGCTGTCGTCGCGGTCGAGGCCGAAGCGTTCCTCCACGGCCGCCCTGTTCGGCGCCCGCGCCTTGAGCGTGGTGGCCGTATAGTTCGATACCAGATGCTTGTCCGTCTCCGGATCCCAGATGGCGGTGTCGATGCCGTTGACGATGCCGTAGAGATCGCTGGAGCGCATGTTGATCAGGCCGTCGAGGCCCATGCCGAATTCCGGCGAGCGGATTTCCTGCGCATAGGTCGGGCTGACCGTGGTGATCGCCCAGGCGGCCTGCAGGCCGGCCTTGAGGAAGCCGACTCCGCCATAATATTCGACACCGTCAAGCGCCATCGCCACCGCCGGCAGGCCGAGCTCGCCGAAGATGCCTGCGCCGAACTGGCCCTGGAAGGCGAGATTGTGGACCGTCATCATCGACGGCGTGCCGACCGCCTTGCCGTAGCGCATATAGGCCAGCGTCATCGCCGACTGCCAGTCATGGGCATGGACGATCTCGGGCAAGTAGCCCGAGATGGCGCCGCCGGCGATATCGGCGCCGGCCTGGCTCAGTGCCGCAAAACGCCGCCAATTGTCCGGCCAGTCGGCGCCCGAAGCATTGCCGTAGGGACCGCCGGGACGGTCGAAGAGATGCGGCGCGTCGAGCACGAAAAGATCGAGCCCTGCGATCTGGACAGCATGGATCGAAGCCTTGCCACCCTGGAGCAGCGGGTATTGGTAAACAGCCTTCCTTTTCTTGAAGCCTTCCATCACCGCGGGAAAGCCTGGAATGAGCGTGCGCATGGTCACGCCCTTGGCTGCCAGCGCGACGGGCAGCGCACCGGTCACGTCGGCAAGCCCGCCGGTCTTGATCAGCGGGAAGATCTCGGGCGTGACCGACAGAACCTGCATGCGTCTACCCCGATCCTGTCCAGTTCTTTGTTTCCAGGCAATTCCCGGACTGAAAACCGTTTCGCACTTTTCCCGGAATTGCTCTAGAGCCCGAGTTTGTTGATCATGTCCTGTGTGATCAGGCAGATGCCCTTCTCCGAAACGCGGAAGCGCTTTGCGTCGAGCGCGGGATCCTCGCCGACCACCAGCCCCTCCGGTATCCTAACACCATGGTCGATGACGACGCGCTTCAACTTTGCGTTCCGGCCGACATGAACGTCGGGCAGCATGACCACCTCTTCCAGCGTCGAATAGGAATTGATGCGCGCGCCAGTGAAGATCAGGCTCTTCTTCAGTGTCGCGCCCGAGACGATGCAATCCCCTGAGACCAGCGAGGAAACGGCCGAGCCGCGCCGGCCATCCTCGTCATGGACGAATTTTGCCGGCGGCTTCAACTCGGCATAGGTCCAGATCGGCCAGTCGCGGTCGTAGAGGTCGAGCTCGGGCGTGATATCAGTCAGGTCGATATTGGCTTCCCAATAGGCGTCGACCGTTCCGACATCGCGCCAGTAGGCTTCGTTCTCGGCGGTCGAGCGCACGCAGGATTTGGTGAAACGGTGCGCAATCGCCTTACCGTGCTGGACGATGTAGGGGATGATGTCCTTGCCGAAATCGCGGCTTGAGCCCGGCTCGGCGGCGTCGCGGCGCAACTGCTCCATCAGGAACTTGGTCTTGAAGACGTAGATGCCCATCGACGCCAGGGCGAAGTCCGGATTGCCCGGAATGCCCGGCGGATCGGCGGGCTTTTCGACGAAGGCGATGATGTTGTCCTTGGCATCGACATGCATGACGCCGAAGCCTGTCGCTTCCATGCGCGGCACTTCGAGGCAGCCGACGGTCACGTCGGCATTGGCGTCGACATGCTGACGCAGCATCATCTCGTAGTCCATCTTGTAGATGTGGTCGCCGGCGAGGATGACCATGTATTCGGGGCCGTAGGCCTCGATGATGTCGATGTTCTGGTAGACGGCGTCGGCAGTGCCTTCATACCATTGCGTTTCAGAGACGCGCTGGCTGGCCGGCAGGATGTCGAAGCTTTCGTTTCGTTCGGGCCGCAGGAAGTTCCAGCCGCGCTGCAGGTGGCGGATCAGCGAATGCGCCTTGTACTGCGTGGCGACGCCGAGGCGGCGAATGCCGGAGTTGAGCGCATTGGAGAGCGCGAAGTCGATGATGCGCGTCTTGCCGCCGAAATAGACCGCCGGCTTGGCGCGACGGTCGGTCAGTTCCTTGAGGCGGCTGCCGCGGCCGCCGGCCAGTACATAGGCCATGGCATCGCGCGCCAGCGGCTGGGTCCGTTTCAAGTCTGCCATTTCTACCCTCCCAAGTTACTCAAGTCTCGCCCTGCTGTTCGGCCTTGACGGGCTCAGTCGGCAACGAGTTCGAGCATGATTGTCGACAGCGGCGGCAGAAGCATCGTTGCAGAGATGTTCTTGCCTTCCGCCCTTGCCTCGACCATGCCGCCATTGCCCATGCCGGAGCCGCCATATTCGGATGCGTCGGTGTTGATGATCTCGCGCCACTTGCCAGCCTTCGGCAGCGGCACGCGATAATTGTCGCGTGGCACCGGCGTGAAGTTGGAGATAACGGCCACCGGGCTGCCGCCCGGCGCGTTGCGCACCCAGGCGAAAACTGAATTCTGGCTGTCATCGACGATCAGCCAGGAAAATCCTTCCGGCTCGCAGTCGCGGCCGTGCAGCGCCGGGCGCGAGCGGTAGAGATAGTTGAGATCGCGCACCGTCTGCCAGACGCCGCGATGCGGGCGGAAATCGAGCAGGTTCCAGTCAAGAGCACGCGCCTCGCTCCATTCACGGCGCTGCGCGAATTCCTGTCCCATGAACAAGAGCTTCTTGCCGGGATAGCCCCACATGAAGCCGTAATAGGCGCGCAAGGTTGCGAATTTCTGCCAGTCGTCGCCGGCCATCTTGCTCAGCAGCGTGCCTTTGCCGTGCACGACCTCGTCATGCGAGAGCGGCAGCACGAAATTCTCCGAGAAGGCGTAGGTCAGGCCGAAGGTCAGGTCGTTGTGGTGGTGCTTGCGGAAAATCGGCTCCTTGGAGAAATACTCCAGCGTGTCATGCATGAAGCCCATGTTCCACTTGAAGCCGAAGCCCAGCCCGCCTTCGTGCACCGGCGCCGAAACCTTCGGCCAGGAGGTCGATTCCTCGGCGATGGTCATGACGCCTGGATGGTGGCCGTAGACCTCCTTGTTCATCTTCTGCAGGAAAGAGACCGCCTCGAGGTTCTCGCGGCCGCCCTTCTCGTTGGGGATCCACTCGCCGGCCTTGCGCGAATAGTCGAGGTAGAGCATCGAGGCGACCGCATCGACGCGCAAACCGTCGACATGATATTTTTCGGCCCAGAACAGCGCATTGTTGACCAGGAACGAGACCACCTCGCGGCGCCCGAAATTGTAGATCGCGGTGTTCCAGTCGGGGTGAAAACCCTTGCGCGGATCGGCATGTTCGTAGAGCGCGGTGCCGTCGAAATGGGCCAGGCCGTGCGCATCGACCGGGAAATGCGCCGGCACCCAATCGAGGATGACGCCGACGCCGGCGCGGTGCGCGCCATCAACGAAACGGGCAAAGCCGTCAGGATCGCCGAAGCGGGCCGACGGCGCATAGAGGCCGGTGGTCTGATAGCCCCAGGACGGATCATAGGGATGCTCGGAGATCGGCATGAACTCGATGTGGGTGAAGCCGGTCTCGACGACATAGGGGATCAGCCGGTCGGCCAGCTCGTCCCATGACAGGAACGTGCCGTCGTCGTGAAGTTGCCATGACCCGGCATGGACTTCGTAGATCGAGACGGCTTCGCGCCGGGGATCGGCATTGCGCCAGTAGTTGCGATGCGCCTCGTCGCCCCAGTCATGCGCCGGCGGCACGGCGACCACTGAAGCCGTGGCAGGACGCAATTCGGATTTGAACGCAAACGGATCGGCCTTCAGCGGCAGCCTGACGCCATCGGGTCCGATGATCTCGTATTTGTAGGGTCGCCCGGCACCGATGTCGGGGATGAACACCTCCCAGATGCCGGTGTCGCGGCGATCGCGCATCGTGTGGCGGCGGCCATCCCAGTCGTTGAAATCGCCAACCACCGAGACGCGTTTTGCGTTGGGAGCCCAGACGGCGAAATGCACGCCGGTGGCGCCTTCGTGCTCGATGACATGCGCGCCAAGCTTGTCGAACAGCCTGAGATGCGAACCTTCGGCGATATAGTAATCGTCCATCGGCCCGAGCACCGGGCCGAACGAATAAGGATCGGTCAGCCACCAGTCGCCGCCGGCATTGTGCGCGTGATAGCGCAGCGGCTGCCGCTTCTTGATCGACAGCTTGCCTTCGAAGAAGCCAGCATCGTCTCGCCTGGACAACGCACCGGCCTCGATGCCCGTCAGCGTATAGGCAGTGACAGTCTCGGCATGCGGAACGAAACAACGGGCAAACAGGCCTTTGCCGACCTCATGGACACCGAGGACCGCGAACGGATCTCCGTGCGTACCGGCGACAATCGCCGCAACATCGCTGGCTGGCGCCAGTCCGTCCGGCCCGCTTGTCGCAGCGGTCACGCGCGGCTTCCTCATCAGGCAGTGTCCCTCCCAGGGCACCAGGTGTCTATTTCAGGTGATGCGCGTTGGCATTCAACCCACGTCACCGGGACCACATTGTTCGTGGCCTCATGCAATCACATCAGGCAGGCACGTTCCAGATTTCTTTCGCGTATTGGCGGATGGTGCGATCGGACGAGAACCAGCCGACGCGCGCGACATTGCGGATTGCCCTGGCATACCAGTCCGGGCTGTTGCGCCAGACAGCGTCGACATCACGCTGGGCGGCGGAGTAGTCATCGAAATCAGCGGCGACCATGAACCAGTCGCTGTCGTAGAGGCCGTTGATGAGGTCGCGGTAACGGTCCGGGTCGTCTGGCGAAAAGACGCCCGAGGAAACGGCCGCGACCGCCTGCGACAGTTCGGGCGAGCCCTCGATCACGGCGCGCGGGTTGTAGCCATTGTTGCGCCGTTCGGCGACCTCGGCCGTGGTCAGGCCGAAGATGAAGATGTTGTCGTCGCCGACGCACTCCTTGATCTCGACATTGGCGCCGTCGAGCGTGCCGATGGTCAGCGCGCCGTTGAGCGCGAACTTCATGTTGCCGGTGCCCGACGCTTCCATGCCGGCGGTCGATATCTGCTCCGACAGGTCGGCGGCCGGCATCATGACCTCAGCCAGGCTGACATTGTAGTTCGGCACGAACACCACCTTCAGCAAGCCGCGCACCGCCGGGTCACGGTTGATGACCCTGGCGACATCATTGGCGAGTTTGATGATCAGCTTGGCGTTGTGGTAGCTGGGCGCCGCCTTGCCGCCAAAGAATTTCACGCGCGGCATCCAGTCGCGCTCGGGATGCGAGCGGATCTGGTCGTAGAGCGCGATCGCCTCGAGGATGTTCAGAAGCTGGCGCTTGTATTCGTGGATGCGCTTGACCTGGATGTCGAACAGCGCCGACGGGTCGACCTTGATGCCAAGCCGGTCGGCGACGAGATTGGCCAGCCGCGCCTTGTTCTGGCGCTTGACGCCCGCGAACTTCTCCCGGAACGCGCTGTCGTCGGCAAAGCTGTCGAGCCCTTTGATGGCGTCGATGTCATCGAGAAAACGGTCACCGATCGCCTCGCGGGCGAGCGAGGTCAGGCCGGGGTTGCACTGGATCAGCCAGCGCCGCGGCGTGATGCCGTTGGTCTTGTTGTTGATGCGATCGGGATAGAGCTTGTGCAGGTCGGCGAACACCGTTTCCTTCATCAGCTCGGTATGCAGCGCCGACACACCATTGATCGAGTGCGAGCCGACAAAGGCCAGATTGCCCATGCGCACGCGGCGGTCGCCATTTTCCTGGATCAGCGAAATATGGCTGATCTGCTCGCCCGAGAACTGGTCGGTGGCGCGTGCCTCCAGAAGCACCTGCGCGTTGATGGCGTAGACGATCTGCATATGGCGCGGCAAAAGCCGCTCGAACAGCGGCACCGGCCAGCTTTCCAGCGCTTCGGGAAGAAGCGTGTGGTTGGTGTAGCCGAAGGTGCGCTTGGTGATGTCCCAGGCGAGGTCGAAGTCCATGCCGTGGACATCCATCAACAGCCGCATCAGCTCCGGCACGGCGATCGCCGGGTGGGTGTCGTTCAAGTGGATCGCCGCCTTGTCGGGCAGCGACTTCAGGTCGCCATACTGGCTGAGATGGCGCTGCACGATGTCCTGCAGCGAGGCGGTTGAGAAGAAATATTCCTGTCGCAGCCTGAGTTCCTGCCCGGCCATGTGGGAATCGGCGGGGTAAAGCACGCGTGACAGCGCGTCCGCCTTGTTGCTTTCGGCGAGCGCGCCGATGTGGTCGCCGGCATTGAACTTGTCGAGCAGGATCGGGTCGACCGGCATGCCCGACCACAGCCGCAGCGTGTTGACGCGGTTGCCCCGCCAGCCGACGACAGGCGTGTCGTAGGCGACAGCCAGGACGTGTTCGGTCGGCTTCCAGACGTGGCGCTCGAGCCGGCCGTCCTTTGACGTGATGGACTCCACCGAACCGCCGAAGCCGACTTCGAAGGAGCGTTCGCGCCGTTCAAACTCCCAGGGGTTGCCGTGATCGAGCCAGGTCTCGGGCAGTTCGACCTGCCAGCCGTCGTGGATTTCCTGGCGGAACATGCCGTTAGCGTAGCGGATGCCATAGCCATGCGCGGGGATGTCGACGGTCGCCATGCTTTCCATGAAGCAGGCGGCAAGCCGGCCAAGGCCGCCATTGCCAAGCGCGGCGTCGGGTTCCAGCGCCGCGATGAGATCGAGGTCGACGCCGAGCGACGACAGCGCCTCGCGCATATTGTCCATCAGGCCAAGATTGGAGAAGGCGTCGCGCATCAGGCGGCCGATGAGGAACTCCAGCGACAGATAGTAGACGCGCTTTTCCTGCTGATCATAAGCCTCTTTGGTTGCCTGCATCCAGCGATCGACGATGCGGTCACGCACGACCTTGATCGAGGCCGTCAGCCAGTCGTACTGGGTCGCAACGGTGGTGTCCTTGCCGACCCGGTATTTGAGGACCACCAAGACTTCCCTTGCGAGCGTCTTCGGATCAGGATTTTCGAGCAGGGGCGGAAGGGTTTCGGATGTCATCGCTCGCGTCATGCTGCCTCTCGTGCGGTTGCCACGATCATACCGGCTTTCACCATTCATCCCAGCCCATGTTACCGCATCGCAACATATATTCAATCGATTTAGATGAAACGCCCGCGAGCTTACCCTGCGGCAATTTGACAATCAGGCGGCGAGCGCAGCCTCTGGAGGCGCCTTGGCGCCGGTCATGAAGGCGACGGCGTCGGACATCGTATATTGCTTGGGATCGATGACGGCGAGGCGACGGCCGAGGCGATGAATGTGGACGCGGTCGGCCACCTCGAAGACATGCGGCATGTTGTGCGAGATCAGCACGATCGGCAGGCCGCGTTTTTTCACGTCGAGGATCAGTTCGAGCACACGGCGGCTCTCCTTGACGCCAAGGGCCGCCGTCGGCTCGTCCATGATCACCACGCGGCTGCCGAAGGCAGCGGCGCGCGCCACCGCGACACCCTGGCGCTGGCCGCCCGAGAGCGTTTCCACCGCCTGGCCGATGTTCTGGATGGTCATCAGGCCGAGTTCGGTGAGCTTGTCGCGGGCGCGCTTTTCCATCGCCGGACGGTCGAGCATACGCAGCCATTGCCCGAGGAAGCCGGGTTTGCGGATCTCGCGGCCGAGGAACATGTTGTCGGCGATCGACAGAGCCGGCGACAGAGCGAGGTTCTGGTAGACGGTCTCGATACCGGCTTCGCGGGCCTCCATCGGCGACTTGAAGGCAACGGTTTTGCCTTCAAGCTGGATTTCGCCTTCGTCGGGCACGACAGCGCCTGAAATCGCCTTGATGAGCGACGACTTGCCGGCGCCGTTGTCGCCGATGACGGCGAGGATTTCGCCGGGATAGAGGTCGAAGTCGGCATTGTCGAGGGCAGTGACGCGGCCATAGCGCTTGACCAGGCCACGCGCGGTGAGAATGGGGTCCTGGGTCATGCCGAAACCTTTCTGATCCATTGGTCGACCGCCACGGCGCCGATGATCAACACACCGGTGAGCAGCACTTTCCACTGCGGGTCGGCGCCCAGCATGTTGAGGCCCATGGAGACGACGCCGACGATCATCGCGCCGAACAGCGTGCCCAGGATCGAGCCGCGCCCGCCGAAGAGGGAAATACCACCGATCACCGTCGCGGTGATCGCTTGCAGATTGTAGTCGGTGACGGCCGCCGACGGTGAGATCGAACCGTTGCGGCCGATGGAGACCCAGGCGGCGAAGGCGGCGATCAGCCCGGCAAGGGTGTAGACCGTCACCAGCACCTTCTTGGTCTGGATGCCCGACAGCTTGGCCGCCTCCTGGTCGTCGCCAACGGCGTAGACATGTCGGCCCCAGGCGGTGTGGTTGAGGACGTACCAGAGGAGCAACACCAGCGCGACCATGGCGATGACACCGAGCGTCAGCACCGCGGTACCCACCTTGAAGCTCAGGGCGAACAGATGCAGCAGCGGCGCCTGGGTGTCGACGTCGGTGTCACGGATCGTTTCATTGGCCGAATAGATAAAGTTCGTGGCCATGACGATGTTCCACGTGCCCAGCGTCACGATGAAAGGCGGCAGCTTCATGTAGGCGACCAGCAACCCATTGAGCAGCCCGCAGGCGGCACCCGTGGCAAGCCCGAGCGCCACGGCCACCACGCTCGGCAAGCCGTAGCTGACGGCGCAATTGCCCATGATCACGGCTGAGATCACCATGATGACGCCGATCGACAGGTCGATGCCGGCGGTCAGGATGACCAGTGTCTGCGCAGCACCCAGAATACCGACGATGGCTATCTGTTGCAGGATCAGCGTCAGCGTGTAGGACGAGAAGAAGCGCCCGCCAATGGTGATGCCGAAGATGATGATCGACAGGACCAGCACGATGAGCGGCACTGCCGCCGGCGTCGAATGCAGGAAGTGCTGCACGCGCCTGACTGCCGATTTGTGTTCGTCGAACGCGGCAACGCTGGTGTCGCTGGCCGAGAGAACCTTCTCGAATTCCTGAGCTTGAGTCATGTTTCCTCCCCGTGAGGTGTCAGCCTAGCGCCGACGCCCGTCCACGCCTTTCCGGTCTGTCGCCGGGATTGTTCGCGGTCACGCGACCCATCGTCCACCCGAAGCGGCCGGGGATCAAGCCCCGACCGCTCGAGTTCGGTAATTGCCGGTCAGACCAGCATCAGCCCCAGCACTTGGCGAGGCCTTCCTTGGTGTCGATGGACTTTACGCCCTTGGCTGGCTTGTCGGTCACCAAATTGACGCCGGTGTCGAAGAAATTCTTGCCTTCGGTCGGCTTCGGCTTGGTTCCATCCTTGGCGAAGGCGGCGATCGCCTGGATACCGAGCGCCGCCATCTGCAGCGGGTACTGCTGCGACGTCGCGCCGATGACACCTTCCGTCACCGACTTCACGCCGGGGCAGCCGCCGTCGACGGAGACGATCAGCACCTGCTTTTCAAGTCCGACAGCCTTGAGCGCCTGGTAGGCGCCGACCGCGGCGGGCTCGTTGATGGTGTGGATGACGTTGATGGTGTTGTCCTTCTGCAGAAGGTTCTCCATCGCCTTGCGGCCGCCCTCCTCGTTGCCGTTGGTGACGTCGTGGCCGACGATGCGCGGATCGGTTTCGTCGCCGATCTTGTTGGGATCCTTCACGTCAATACCGTAGCCCATCATGAAGCCCTGGTCGCGCAGCACGTCCACGGTCGGCTGCGACGGCGTCAGGTCGAGGAAGCCGATCTTGGCGTCCTTGGCCTTGTCGCCGAGCGTCGCGGCGGCCCAGGCGCCGATCAGCTTGCCGGCCTCGAGATTGTCGGTGGCGAAGGTCGCATCGGCAGCATCGATCGGGTCGAGCGGCGTGTCGAGCGCGATCACCAGCAGGCCGGCGTCACGCGCCTTCTTCACGGTCGGCACGATGCCTTTGGTGTCGGATGCGGTGATCAGGATACCCTTGGCGCCGTCGGCAATGCAGCTTTCGATCGCCGCCACCTGGCTCTCGCTGTCGCCGTCGATCTTGCCGGCATAGGTTTTGAGGTCGACGCCGAGTTCCTTGGCCTTTGCGGTCGCGCCTTCCTTCATCTTGACGAAG
Source organism: Mesorhizobium japonicum MAFF 303099 (assembly GCF_000009625.1). Taxonomy (NCBI): domain Bacteria; kingdom Pseudomonadati; phylum Pseudomonadota; class Alphaproteobacteria; order Hyphomicrobiales; family Phyllobacteriaceae; genus Mesorhizobium; species Mesorhizobium japonicum. The sequence continues at coordinate 6,267,569 of NC_002678.2, read as the reverse complement.
AAGGGATTGGTGTCGGTCTTGGTGATCAGGCAAGCACCGACGCCGGCTGCGGAGGCGGACGACGAAAACGCCATCAGACCCAGGGCAGCCGCGGCAAACACGGTCGATTTCAACAATTTTGTATTGGTCACGATCTTCCTCCCAGTGGAACCATTCCGGATGCCGGCCACCGGCATCTACGGCGCATCCTACGAAATTCTCCCAGCGTGGACGCCCCCTCAACAGACACCAGACCGCGGCTGCTGTCAATAATTAAATCACTCTTATTTATTATTGACAGCCTTGCGCCGTTCACTCATTCTGGCCCAAAAGCATTGAGGGGAAACGATGGGAGGAACAGGGTGGAGACCGCCACTGCGAGGCACGGTTCGCCCGAAGCGAATGACAGCCTGATTCACCGCGGCACCAACCAGAGCGGCATGCGCGATCACAACGAGCGGCTGGTGCTCTCGCTGGTGCGCCAGCACGGCAGCCTGGCGAAATCCGACATCGCCCGCATGACCGGACTTTCGGCGCAGACGGTTTCGGTCATCATGCGCGAACTCGAGGAAGAAGGCCTGCTCGTGCGCCAGGCGCCGCTGCGCGGCAAGATCGGCCAGCCCTCCATACCTATGGCGCTCAATCCGGAGGGTGCCTTCTTCATCGGCCTCAAGATCGGCCGCCGCAGCGCGGAACTGGTGCTGATCGATTTTCTTGGGCAAGTGCGCTCGATGCTGCAGCACTCCTATCGCTATCCGGCACCGCGCGAGACGGTTGAATTCGTCACTTCAGGCATGAAAAAGATGCGCGGCGAACTGACACCGGCACAGGACAAGCGCATCGCCGGACTCGGCATCGCCATGCCGTTCGAACTGTGGAACTGGGCCGACACCGCCGGTGCGCCGCGCGATGTCATGGACGAATGGCGCCACCGCGACATCAGGTCCGACATCCAGGCGCAATGCGATTTTCCGGTCTATCTGCAGAACGACGCCACCTCGGCATGCGGCGCCGAGCTCGTCTTCGGCCAGGCGGGCGGCGCGCGTGACTTCGTCTATTTCTATATCGGCGCCTTCGCCGGCGGCGGCATCGTGCTCAACGGCCGGCTGTTCGGCGGGCCAACCGGCAATGCAGGCGCCCTCGGCTCCATGCCGGTGCCCGGACCGGACGGCAAGCCGACCCAGCTGATCGACGTGGCGTCGATCGCCATGCTGGAAAAAGCCCTCAATGCGCGCGGCGTCGAGGCCTCGCATCTATGGACCTCGCCGGAGGACTGGGGCGAGATCGGTTCCGAACTCGATGACTGGATCGCCAGCGCCTCACAGGCGCTCGCCTATGCCATCGTCGCGGCATCCTCGGTCATCGATTTCGAGGCGGCGGTGGTCGACGGCTGGATGCCGCAGGCGGTGCGCCGTCGGCTGGTCGATGCCATCATCGCGGCCATTGCGACAATCGACGGCGAAGGCCTGAAACTTCCCGCCGTTCGCGAGGGAACCGTCGGCATTCATGCCCGGGCGCTCGGGGGCGCCAGCCTGCCGCTTTCCGAGCGCTTCCTGATCGGCTCGACGACGATTTCCAGGAGCGCCTGAATGCTGATCGGAATCCCGGCGCTGCTCGGTCCGGACCTTCTGGCGACACTGCGCGCCATGGGCCACGGCGATGAGATCGCCCTGGTCGACGGAAACTATCCGGCCGAGGAGCAGGCAAAGCGCCTGATCCGGGCCGATGGCCATCATCTCATTCCGGTGCTCGATGCGATCCTGAGCGTGCTGCCGGTCGACGACGCCGTTCCAGAAGCCCTGTTTCGTGCCTCGGTCAAAGGCAATCCCTCGATTGCCGATCCAGTCCATCACGAGATCGAGGCGATCTGCGCCAGGCGCGCACCGGGCCGCAAGGTGGTTGCACTGGCCGGCGCCGACTTCTATGCACGGGTCAAATCGGCGCATGCCATCGTCGCGACAAGCGAGCCCAGGCTTTACGCCAACATCATCATCCGCAAGGGCGTGATCTATCCGCCGGAGACCAAGACGCCATGATCCTCTGCTGCGGCGAAGCCCTGATCGACATGCTGCCGCGCATCACGACGCAGGGTGAGCCGGCCTTTGCCCCCTATGTCGGCGGCGCGGTGTTCAACACGGCGATCGCGCTGGGCCGATTGGGCGCGCCGGCCGGCTTCTTTTCGGGCCTGTCGTCGGATCTCTTCGGCGGCCAGTTCAGGGACGCGCTCGGAGCGAGCAAGGTCAGCTCCACCTATGCGCACACCTCGCCCAGGCCGACCACGCTCGCCTTCGTACGGCTCACCAACGGCCAGGCGACCTACACCTTCTACGACGAGAATACCGCGGGACGCATGCTGACCATCGACGACCTGCCGTCGCTCGGCAATGAGATCGAGGCCATGCTGTTCGGCGCCATCAGCCTGATCTCGGAGCCGGCCGGCGGCGCCTATGAAGAGTTCATGCGGCGTGAGCACGCAAGCCGCGTCATGATGCTCGACCCCAACATCAGGCCGAACTTCATCCCGGACAAGGCCAAGCACCTCAGGCGCATCCGCGAGATGATGGCGATGGCCGACATCGTGAAACTGTCGGACGAAGACCTCCATTGGTTCGGCGAAGCCGGCTCGCATGAGGATGTCATCCGCAACTGGCTCGACCGCGGCCCCAAGCTGATCGTGGTCACCCATGGCAGCGAAGGCGCCGTCGGCTACACCAAGGACCACACCGTCACCGTGATGCCGGAAAAGGTCGAGGTGGTCGACACGGTCGGCGCAGGCGATACATTCAACGCCGGCATCCTCGCCTCGCTGCATGAACAGGGCCTGTTGACGAAGGCGGCCATCGGCGGCCTTCCGCAAGACGCCATTCGCAAGGCATTGGCGCTTGGTGCCAAGGCAGCGGCGGTGACCGTGTCGCGCGCGGGCGCCAATCCGCCGTGGCGGCATGAAATCGCCTGAGTAACGCTCAATTTAAGTTGAGCCAGCCGATCACTTTATGTTTCGCCGGGCTGCCCGGCGGGACTAGAAGGGGGCAAACGCGCCCGACGAAGCCCGGATTTCCGGCATCTTGTGAAGATGCGCCGGAAATCCGAGGTAACAGGCTGCGACACCTGGGCAATTGGCGGCTCTGGCTGTCCGGCTTTCTCGGCAAGCACAACTCTGGTACCAGCGGGCCGTTATTTGGCTAAACCGCCCGGTTAAAAATCGTTTTTGAGGCTGACATGCAGTTCATCGATCTTGGCGCACAGCGCGAACGCATCCGCGACCGACTGAAGGCCGCGATCGACCGTGTCGTCGACGAAGGCCGCTATATCCTGGGACCGCAGGTCGCCGAATTCGAAAACAAGCTTGCGGCCTATGTCGGCACCAAACATGTGGTGGCCTGCGCCAACGGCACCGATGCGCTGCTGCTGCCGCTGTTTGCCGCCGGGATCGGCCCGGGCGACGCGGTGTTCGTGCCGAGCTTCACTTTCGCCGCCACCGCAGAAGTGGTGGCGCTGGCCAAGGCGGAACCTGTCTTCGTCGATGTCGATCCGGTGACCTACAACGTCGACATCGCCAGCCTCGAGGCGGCCATCGCCATGATCAAGAAGGAAGGCCGGCTGAAGCCGAAGGCGATCATCCCGGTCGACCTGTTCGGTCTCGCCGCCGATTACGATGCGATCATGGCGATCGCCAACCGCGAAGGGCTGTTGGTGATCGAGGACGCCGCCCAGTCCATGGGTGGGTCGCTTGACGGCAAGATGTGCGGTGCGTTCGGCCATGTCGGCTCGACCAGCTTCTATCCCGCCAAGCCGCTTGGCTGCTATGGCGACGGTGGCGCGATGTTCACCAACGACGACGAGATGGCCGACAAGCTGCGTTCCTTTGCCTTCCACGGCAAGGGCGAGACGCAATACGACAACATCCGCGTCGGCATCAATTCGCGGCTCGACACGCTGCAGGCGGCGATCCTCATCGAAAAACTCGCCATTCTCGAAGACGAGATGGTGGCACGCCAGGTGGTGGCAAACCGCTATGCCGAGGGACTTGGCGATGTCGTGACAGCGGCCCGTAACCTCGACGGCAGCCGTTCGGCCTGGGCGCAGTACGCCATCGAGACGCCCAAGCGCGATGGCCTGAAGGCGCATCTGAGCGAAAAGGGCATTCCGTCCGTCATCTACTACGTCAAGCCGCTGCACGCGCAGGTCGCCTACAGCGACTACCCACGCACGCCGACCGGTCTTGCCGTCTCGGAGGAGCTGCCGAAGCGCATCCTGTGCCTGCCGATGCATCCCTATCTCAGCGAAGCCGACCAGGACCGGATCATCGAGACGATCCGCAACTATATCGGCTCGAACTCGGCGCAGGCAGCAGCCGAGTAATCGGCACCCGCTCTCAGGCGGGGATTGCCCCTGCCCTGCCGCTGGCGATGAAATGCGGGTTGGCGAAATCCTCGTCGTCGGCCTGGTCGCGTTTGCCGTAGGCCAAGGGCTTGCCGTCCAGCGTACGTGTCGTGCCGCCCGCCGCGCGCAGCACCGCGTCGCCCGCCGCGGTGTCCCATTCCATGGTGCGGCCGAACCGCGGATAGACATCCGCCTCGGCGCTGGCGAGAAGACAGAATTTCAAGGACGAGCCAACGGAAACGATCTCGGCGGCGCCTAGGTCGCGAATATAGGCTTCGGTTTCCGGTGTGTTGTGGGAGCGGCTGGCAACCACGGCCAGCGGTGATGCGGCCGCTCTCACCGAAATCGGCCGGCGGCCGACGATCTGATAGTCGTCATCGATTTCCAGGGCTTCCGCGCTGCCCGGCCGTCCCGAAAAGAAGCGGCCGGTGCACGGCGCGAAGACGACGCCGACTTCTGGCACGCCATGGCGGACAAGCGCGATGTTGACGGTGAAGTCGGTACGGCGATTGACGAATTCCTTGGTGCCGTCGAGCGGGTCGATGAGGAAGAAGGCCTCGCCGAGATCGGTCGGCATGATTCCAGCCGCCGCTTCCTCTTCGGCCACGCAGGGAATCTCGGGAAATGCGGCGCGCAGGCCGGAGAGAATGATCTTCTCGCTCTCACGGTCCGCCTCGGTCACCGGCGAGGCGTCTGATTTCCGGTCGACGGCGCAGCCGGCGTGGAAAACGCGCATCACCTCGCGTCCGGCCGCCAGGGCCAGCCGCTCCAAGATGTCGAGCATCGACCTGTCGTCAGATGCCGCCGCCGCTTTCATATTGGTCTTCGGCAATGTCGCGCTCATTCAGCCAATGTTCCAGGGCATCTACCATCTCTTCCGCCGATTTGCCGAGCGTCTTCAGATGGATCTCCGGGTGTTCCGGCGCTTGGTAAGGCGAATCGACACCGGTGAAGTTCTTGATCTCGCCATTCAGCGCGCGCGCGTAGAGACCTTTTGGATCACGCCTGGCGCACTCCTCGAAGGGCGTGTCGACAAACACCTCGATGAACTCGCCATCGGCCATCAATTCGCGCGCCATGCGCCGTTCGGCGCTGAACGGCGAAATGAACGAGACAATGACGATCAACCCGGCATCGGCCATCAGCTTTGCCACTTCGGCGACCCGGCGGATGTTCTCGACGCGGTCAGCATCGGTGAAGCCGAGATCGCGGTTGAGACCGTGACGGACATTGTCGCCGTCCAGAATATAGGTGTGGCGGCCGGTGGCGAACAGCTTCTTCTCGAACAAGTTGGCGATGGTCGACTTGCCGGAGCCTGAAAGCCCGGTGAACCAGAACACGGCGGGCCGCTGGTTCTTCATGTCGGCGCGCACGCGCTTGCCGACATCGAGCGATTGCCAGTGGATGTTCTCGGCACGACGCAGCGAGTGCACGATCATGCCCGCGCCGACGGTGGCGTTCGAGATGCGGTCGATCAGGATGAAGGCGCCGGTGGTGCGGTTCTCGGCGAAGGGATCGAAAGCGATCGGCGCCCGCGTCGAGACGTTGCAGATGCCGACTTCATTCATTTCAAGCGACTTGGCCGCCTCATGGGCGAAGTCGTTGACGTTGATGCGGTATTTCAGGTCGGTGACGGTGGCGCTGGTCTGGTCGGTTTCGGTGCGCAGGATATAGGAGCGGCCCGGCAGCAGCGCATGCTCGTCAAACCAGACGATGTTGGCGGCGAATTGATCGGCGACTTGCGGTCGAGCGGCCGGCGACACCAGCATATTGCCTCTGGAGACCTCGACCTCGTCGTCAAGAACGAGCGTTATGGCCTGGCCGGCCACCGCCTGTTTGAGATCGCCGCCATGAGCGACGATGCGTTTGACATGCGACGACTTGCCGGATTTGGCGACAACGACCTCGTCGCCTTGCGCGATGGCGCCCGACGCGATCGTACCGGCAAAGCCGCGGAAATCGAGATTGGGGCGATTGACGTACTGCACCGGAAAACGGAACGGCTGCTCGACGGCAGCCTCTTCAACCGAAACGGTCTCGAGGTGCTCGATCAGCGTCGGGCCGGAATACCATTGCATGTTGTCGGAGCGGCCGCTGACATTGTCGCCGTAACGGGCCGACATCGGGATCGGCACGATGGTCTGGAAGCCGAGATCGCGCGAGAATTGGCCGTAGTCTTCGACGATCCGGTCGAAGACCGCCTGGTCGAAATCGACGAGATCGATCTTGTTGACGGCCAGCACGATGTGCCGGATGCCGAGCAGCGAGGCGATGATCGAATGGCGCCTTGTCTGGCGCAGCACCCCTTGCCTTGCGTCGATCAGCACGATCGCCAGATCGGCGGTCGAGGCGCCTGTCGCCATGTTGCGGGTGTATTGCTCGTGGCCGGGCGTGTCGGCGACGATAAACTTGCGCTTCGGCGTGGCGAAGAAGCGGTAGGCGACGTCGATGGTGATACCTTGCTCGCGCTCGGCCTCGAGACCATCGACCAGCAACGCGAAATCGATGTCATCGCCGGTGGTGCCATGCTTGCGCGAATCGCGTTCGAGCGCGGCAAGCTGATCCTCGAAAATCTGCTTGGTGTCGGACAAGAGGCGGCCGATCAAGGTCGACTTGCCGTCATCGACCGAACCGCAGGTCAGGAAGCGCAGCAGCGACTTCTTCTCCTGCGCGGCCAGGTAGTCGCGGACGCTGTCGGTGGGGGCGAGGCTTTTTGCCATGATGTGACGCATGGTCAGAAATACCCCTCGCGCTTCTTCTTTTCCATCGAGCCGGCTTCGTCACGGTCGATCAGCCGGCCCTGCCGCTCGGATGTGCGCGCGGTCAGCATCTCGCCGACGATGGCTTCGAGCGTGTCGGCATCGGATTCGATGGCGCCGGTAAGCGGATAGCAGCCCAAAGTGCGGAACCGCACCAGGCGGTTCTCCACTGTCTCGCCGGGGCGCAGTTTCATGCGGTCGTCGTCCTTGAGGATCAACATCCCGTCGCGCTCCACCACCGGCCGTTCCTTGGCGAAATAGAGCGGCACGATCGGGATGTTTTCCTGCAGGATGTACTGCCAGATATCGAGCTCGGTCCAGTTCGACAGCGGGAAGACGCGAATCGATTCGCCCGACGCGATGCGGGTGTTGAAGATCTTCCACATTTCGGGGCGCTGGTTCTTCGGATCCCAGACATGCTGGGCATTGCGGAACGAGAATATGCGCTCCTTGGCGCGCGACTTTTCCTCGTCGCGCCGGGCGCCGCCAAAGGCGGCATCGAAACCGTATTTGTCCAGCGCCTGGCGCAGCGCCACCGTCTTCATCACATGGGTATGGGTGTTCGAGCCGTGATCGAAGGGATTGATGTTGTCGCGCACGCCGTCTTCATTGACATGCACCAAAAGGTCGAAGCCGAGTTTTTGCGCCATCTGATCGCGGAAAGCGATCATCTCGCGGAACTTCCAGGTGGTGTCGACATGAAGAAACGGGAACGGCGGCTTGGCGGGATAGAACGCCTTCATTGCCAGATGCATCAGCACGGATGAATCCTTGCCGACCGAATAGAGCATGACCGGCTTGGCAAAGGCGGCCGCAACCTCGCGGAAAATGTGGATGGACTCGGCTTCAAGCCGCTGCAGATGCGTAAGCGCGATTGTCATAGACTGTGAGCGTTCTCTCGTGCCTTGCGACAGAAGACCTTGCGTCAAATCATCGAGCTTTTGTGCCCGGTTCAAGCTTCGCTTCTGGACAAAGTGTTTCGTGCGGGCGTTCTAGCAGATCGGTGCACGGCAGAACAATGCAAGACGAGCCCGGCGGCGGTCAGTTCGGGAATGATTTTTCCATGCTTTCGCCAAAACCCGGAAATTTCTGTTCGCAAGGCCTGCAACCGGCAAAAGGCTGGGAAAAAATTGCTCGGCAGACCATGACGGCAAACGCTGCTTGAGCCCATTCCCAATCGTCGGGCACCGGCCGCCGATTTTAGGTGACTGCAAGCTCCGCAGCACTATCGAAAAGGCAGCCCAGCCGCTATACCACCTCCGGAAGCGGGCAAGATGCGTCATCAGGCATGGGCAAATTTCAACGCGAGCACATTCGGTTCCGCCGAAAAGGACGTGCCGCATAGAGCTACTCGAGAATAGCGGGCCCGAAACTTGACCGGTCTTTCGTCTGCAAGACAGCAACTCACGCCTTCGCGGATCAATATCTACTTCTCCACTCTTTGCTTCTTTTTTCCACCGGTTTTGGGATCGGTGGTCAGCTTCGTATTCAATGGTGGCGCTCTGTGGTCCGTCCTGTTGCTCGCCCTCAGGAAAAGGCGCTTCAATGTCGACCCGGCGATGATGGCGATGACGATCGCCATCTATGCCTATTGCGCGGCCAATCTGGTGGCGTCCATCGTCAACAGCGCGATCGCCAGGGATGCATTGCACCTGATCCCGCTCGTCACCTTCCTGTTTTTCCCCATCTCCTATTCGACCTGGAGCATTACCCAGAAGACAACGCTTGTCCGTATCATCGTGCTGAGCAGTATGGCGGCCTGTTTTGTCGCGCTGCTTCTGGCGGTCTTCCAACAGCACTGGCTTGGTATGCGCGCCGAGGGCGGGGCTGGGAATGCAATTGTGTTCGCGGAGGTCCTCTGCCTTGCCGTGTTGGTCTGCGTGGCCGGCGCCCTGTCGGATATCGAGAGACACAGGATCGCCCTCCTTTGCGCGGCACTTGGCGGGACGATCGCCATCATCTACTCCGGCACCCGTATTGTCTGGCTGGCACTGCTGATTGCCGGTATCGCCGTTCTGCTAATCAACCAGCACAGGCTGAAGGGAAGGAACGCCATTCGCCTGCTGGTGCTGTTGCTGGCGGCCGGCGCCGTCATTGCGGCTGTCGGCTTCCAGACAATATCCGGGCGTGTCGACTTTCTGCGTTCCGACTTGGACGCGCTCGCCGTCAACGGTGACCACACGACGGCTATAGGATTGCGATTGGCCGTTTGGGATATTGGTCTGAAGGCGTTTCGTGAGATGCCATTGTTCGGACATGGAGTGGGTGCCACCCAGGCCTTGATAAAACAGGGCTTCCACGATCAGTTCGGGATGGATGCAGGCTTCAATCATTTCCATAACGGCTTCCTGACCGCCCTCGTGCAGGCAGGACTCCTGGGCGCCGTGACGCTGGCGGCGATGTTCGTCGTTGCCGCCAGGAATGCAGCCGTGGTTTTACGAAATAGCACCGATCCGATCGAGCGTTTTGGCGCCACAATGATTGTCATCATGGTGATCACCTATCTCACATCCGGGATGACAGGCATCCTGATTGGTCACGACATTCTGGATTCGGTGCTGATGGTCTTCCTGGTGTCGGGAACGTATCTTGCCTCGGGTCGTCAGGCTCCGTTGCCGCAAGACCAGGCGCTTCCGCCCGAGACGGAAGAGCGAGCGCCTGCTCCAGTCGCGGAAGACGCCCTTCTTCCAGGGATGGAAAATCGGGCGCTTCGATTGACTCAATAGCCGTTCAGGGCAAGACCAATGAAAGTCCTGGTCACAGGCGCGACAGGCTTCATCGGCCGTCAGGTGGTGCATCGGCTTCGCGAGGCGGGCGCCGAGCTTCGCCTCGCGTCCCGCCACCCGGAGAGGCTTGGTCCGGGACAGGATGCCATGCGGATGCCCGATGTCGATGCGCCGACGGCTGCCTTCCTGGCGCTCGCCAGGGGTGTTACCGATGTCGTTCATTGCGCGGGTCTGAACAATGATGAAGGCAATGCCACCGAAGCCGATTTTCGGGCGGCCAATGCGGAATTGAGCGCAAGGCTGGCGCAAGCGGCAGCCGAACAGGCAAGCGGACGGTTCATCCAGCTCTCCTCGATCCGGGCTGTGATCGGTGCGCGCGTCAGCGCAACGATCGACGAGGACACGATTCCCGATCCGCAATGCGCCTATGGGCGCTCGAAGCGCGAAGCAGAGATCAGGGTGCTGGACGCCTATGCTTCGCATGGCCGGTCCGACGCCACCGTATTGCGGCTGCCCCCAGTCTACGGAACCGGCATGCAAGGAAACCTGGCGACGCTGATGCGCATGGCCGATACGGGCCTGCCGCTGCCGACAGGCGCCCTGACGGGAACCCGCTCGCTGCTGTCGGCGCAATCGACGGCAGGAGCGATATGGCATCTGCTCAGTCTTTCGGGGCGGCTGCGGCCGATCCATGTTGCCAGCGATGTGCCACCGGTTTCGATCGCCGACATTGTCGACGCCTTTCGCGACGGTTTCGGACGACCGACGCGCCTTATGGCCGTGCCGGCCGGGCCGTTGCGGATAGCCGCGATCCTCTTGGGCAAGCGGACGTCCTGGGACAGTCTGACCGCTTCACAGATATGCGACCCTTCCCTGCTCGTATCCGAAGGTTGGCTGCCGGAAACCGGGACGCTGGAGCGGCTGGCCGAGATAGCTCGGCTCGGAGACGCTCAATCGCCCCCCTTGCGATAGAGCGTTCCAAACAGGATGCGAAGGTCGAGCCAGAACGATGCGGTCCTGAGATAGGCGGCATCGGTTTCGGCCAGAAGCTCAGGGTTGGACATGTCGATGCCCCTGATCTGGGCCATGCCGGTAATGCCCGGGCGCGCCGCCAACACGCCCAGTTGCCTGCGACGCTCGATCAGTTCCGTCTGTGTCGGCAGGCAAGGGCGCGGCCCGACCAGGCTCATCTCGCCCCGAAGAACATTCCAGAATTGCGGCAGTTCATCGAGCTTGAACTTCCGCAAGGTCCTCCCGACCGCGGTCACGGCATTCGCTGGCGCTTGGTGGGAGGGCAAGGACGGCGTTCCCTGATACATCGTCCGCAATTTGTGGCAGCGAAACAACGCACCATCGCGACCGACCCGCGTTTGCGAAAAAATCACTGGACCGGGCGACGATGTCCGCACCGCAAGCATGCAGAGCAACAAGACAGGGGATGTCACCAACAACAGCATGGCTGTCGCGACGAGATCGAAGGCACGCTTCAGTCCCTTCACGGCCATCCCCCGATCACTAGAGCCATTCCAGGAAAAGTGTGAAACGGCTTTCGCGGCAAAAGCCGGTAGCGCTTTCCCCTTGGGAATTGCTCCGACGGCGCCGGCCGCGGGATCGATATCCGGGCAAAATCCCGCCATTCAACCGTCAGCTGCAACGTATCTAACCTGCTTGCCCAACCGTTCTCGGGCCGGTTTCCTGCAGCGTGTCGGGCGCTGGCGTCTCCGGCCGAGGGAGTTGCGCCAACACCGCAAGGGCGGAAGCCTTGTCCTGGTTCTTCATGGCCACCTGCAGCGCGGCCAGCGCTGCCTGAACCGTCGGCCACGCCACCACATCGGTCCTGAGACCAAAGATCTTGGCGATGTCGAGCGTGACGATCTCCTCATTGGCGCCCTGGAGCGTCTCATGGAGCTTTTCACCGGGCCTGATGCCGGTGAAGCGGATCGGGATATCCGCATAGGGCGTCTTGCCGGCCATGCGGATCATGGTTTCGGCGACTTCGAGAATCGGCACGGGTTTGCCCATGTCCAGCATGTAGATGGCATAGTCGTCCTTGCCGTTGCGCGACTGTGCGTCGGCGGCCGCCATGATGACGAGGTCGACGGCTTCCGCAACCGTCATGAAATAGCGGGTCATGCGCCGATCGGTAATCGTGACCGGACCGCCGGCTTCGATCTGTGCCTGGAAGATGGTCGCCACCGAGCCGTTGGAGCCAAACACATTGCCGAACCGCACGGCTATGAACTTGGTGCCGGAACGGCGCCCGTCCGGCGCGATTGCGTGGCTTTCGTGCAGGGCGCTGACGAGCTGCTCGGCGGCCCTCTTTGTGATGCCAAGCACCGAGGTCGGATCGACGGCCTTGTCGCTCGATATCAGCAGGAACTGTGGAACCCCACATTTTGCGGCAACCTCGGCGCAGACAAGCGTGCCGAAAACATTGGTCTGGATGGCCGATTCCCAGTTCTCCTCGAGCAGCGGAACGTGCTTCAGCGCCGCGGCATGGAAGATGATGTCCGGTTTGAATTCCGTGACGACTCGCGTCATCTGGCGCCGGTCCGCGACATCGACAATGCGGACCTTCAGGCGATCATGGTCTTTTTCGTCGATATACTGGCTCAACTGGAAGATGCCGAATTCGGAATTGTCGGCGACCAGCACCGCCCCTGCCCCCAGCTCCAGCGACCGCTTGACCAGGGTCCGGCCGATAGATCCGGCGCCTCCCGTCACCAGGACGCGCTTGCCGCCGACGAAGGCACCGATACGCGCGATATCGGACGGCACGGTCGGGCGGCGCAGGATCGTTTCCATCTCGACTTCGTCGAGAACGATCTTTCCCTCCTGCCCCAGTTGCGAAAGCCTCGAGAACTGCGCGACGGCTATGCCGCCGTGCCGGGCGACACGCACAAGCTCGGAATACTCCTCGATCTCATGCTCGACGCCGCTGCCGAAAATAAGCAGGTCGATGCTCTTGGTGCCCGCCGCGTAGTCCTCCAGGACATCGATCAGGCGTGGCCTGGACGCCACCACGGCAACACCTTGAATCCGCGTGCCCACGGGTGCGCCGCGCTCGGTCGCCATGATGCCGGCAATGGAATAGTCGGCCGGCTCTGCCGTGCGCGTGAAGCGAATGATCAGGTCGGCCTCGCCAAGCCGGCCGACGAACAGCGCCCGCTTGGCCTGCACTTTATTGGCCTTGTGGGTGAGGATGCCCCAGCTCGCGCCGTCGCGAAGAAATCGGTAGAACAGCCTCGGCGCCGATATGATGGTGAAGGAAACGAGGAAGAAGACGATGAATTGGCGCTCGTTGAGGCCAGCCACGGGCTGGAAGAAACGAAACACCAGCGAAAGAGTATAGAGCACGACCGTCAGAATCGCACAGCTTTTCAGAATGTTGAAAAAGTCCGGGGTCGAGGCAAAGCGCCAGATCGTGGTGTAGAGACCACAATATCTGAACAGCAAGTGGCTGACGAGAACGATCCCGACCCAGGTGACCAGGCCTTCATAGGAGAATGCATCGAACGAAAGGTCTGACCTGGAGAGGACGAGACTAAGCGCCACCGCGACCAGGACCATGAGCAGATCCTGGATCATGATGATGACGCGCCGCATTTTCGGTCGAAATCCGAACACGGCTTCTGCATAGGAAGTCATTGGCGAGTATTGAACTCCAGGCGTGAGAACTTCAACACTAATGCGGCGTCAGATCGAATACCATCCGTCACCGACCACCTGTTCTCAGCGTCAAATCCTCGGCCCCCGCCGTCGCTACCGCATAGCGTGGACTTGAGGCCATCGCCAGAGATTTTTTCACAGACGGTTTGATTGGGATCACGTGTCGACCAAGATACCGCGCAACCGGCGGAAAGGTTTAAGGCACACCCTGTTGCCACGGGCTGCTCAGGCGATGCAATTGGCTGCCGTTTGACGCATTTCCACAGCGCTGCCGTTGCCGTTTCGTCCATCGACGCACTATTTTTCAAACTCTCGAGGAAAACCCCGGGTGGGCGGCAAAGCGCTTTTCGGTTAACAGGAGACCTACCGCAACATGGCGGCCTTGCCTCTCATCAGCCAAAGTGAAGTGATGAAATTTGGATCGAGTGGCCTTAGAGGCCTGGCTTCGGAACTGGTCGGCAACCCGAGTGGACTTTATACTGAGGCTTTCGCCTGGCGCCTGACTGCCGGCGGGATTCAGCCGAACTCCATGGTGCTGGTGGGTCGTGACTTGCGCGACAGCAGTCCCGCCATTGCCGCCAACTGCATGGCAGCCCTGGCGGCAAGCGGGCTTCAACCGATCGATTGCGGAGCCATTCCAACGCCGGCTTTGGCGCTGTACGGCCAGCAGCAAGGCGCAGCGGCCCTTATGGTGACGGGTTCGCATATTCCCGCTGATCGCAACGGTATCAAATTTTACAGCCCGCACGGCGAGATCAGCAAGGCGGATGAAGCCGCCATGGCACGATACGCCGCCGAGAGATCGGGCGCCTATCGCCCTCCGCCGCCGCCAGGAACGGCTCCACCAACACGCCATGATCAAGCGATCGCCGCCTATCGCACGCGCGCCGAGATCATATTGGAGCCCGGCTCCCTTTCCGGCATGAGGGTCGGCGTTTATCAGCACAGCTCGGTGGCGGCGGATCTGCTGGTCGAGATTCTCCAATCCCTTGGCGCTAATGTGACGCCTGTCGGGAAATCCGGTACCTTCGTGCCCGTTGATACTGAAGCTGTCAGCCCGACCACACTAGCAAACTTCAAGCGTTGGGCTCGGGAATTCAACCTCGATGCCATCGTGTCGACAGATGCCGATGCCGATCGGCCGCTCATTGCCGACGAGAATGGCGATCTTTTTCGCGGCGACCTGATCGGTCTCGCCACGGCCTTGTTCTTGCGGGCAGACGTCGTCGTGACGCCGGTGACCTCCAATTCGGGCATTTCGAAAGCCTTCGGTTTCAAGGTCGTGAGGACGAAGGTCGGATCTCCCTTTGTTATCGAAGGGATGGAAGCATCACACCAGGCCGGCCGCATCGTCGTCGGCTTCGAGGCCAATGGCGGCGTTCTCCTGGGATCGGATTGTTCCCTGCGCGGAATGACACTGACGGCATTGCCGACACGGGATTCCCTGCTCCCGATCCTCGCCGTGCTGGGTCTGGTTGCATCGACAGGAAATACGCTGTCGCAGCTGCGCACGGTCTGGAAGCTTCCGGTTTGCGCAAGCGAGCGACTTGAAAACTTCCCGGTGGAAAGCTCGCACAGCTTGATGCGCCGCCTGGCGGATCGGGATGCACTGCAGCAATTCCTGGCGCCTTTCGGGACCGTTGCCGAAGTCGACGAGACCGACGGCTTCAGGATGCGAATGCAGACCGGTGAGATCATCCATTTGCGGCCCTCCGGCAACGCACCTGAACTTCGCTGCTATTCGGAGGCTGCTACCCCTGACAGAGCTGCAGCGATCGTGGCATTGACGCTTGAAAGGGCGCGGGCGATCACCTCCACGGACTAAACAGCGGCCGTCTTACGGAAAGTGGTTCTCGCACTGGCCAATGGAGCACGAGGTCACCGCTAGACCACGCGCCTTGAAGCGATTCGATTTCAGATGCGACCCAGGACGAATGCGAGATAAAGCCCCAGCGTCCCGGCAAGGGTCTGCCGATAGACACCGCTTACGAGCAGAGTGCGCAAACGCTGGAAAAGACTGCCCTGCCGACCACTTGCGAACAGGTCGAGGCACGTCGCGGCATCCGGCGTGAGCAGGTCGCGATTGACCGCCAAACCGGCAAGGTTGAGATCGGTCCAGTCGGCAAACTCGCCCTTGAACAGACGCCCAAGCCGCGAGACCCTTGCCGCCCACGACACGTTGGCGCCGACAAGGTTCGCCGCGTGCTGCCGGTAGCGCACCAGGGGCCGCGGGTCGTAGTGGACGACGCCGCCGGCCCCGGTTACAACCAGATAGGCCCACCAGTCGTGGCTGACGAAGCCCGTGCGTGCCGAAGCCCTTGCCAACAGGTCCCGTGCCGCGCGATTGAGCAGGATAGTGTTGCCGCCGGCGATGCTTTGCACGAGCGCGTTGCGGAAGGATGGCGGCCGCCGAAACAATGGCGAGTGGCCGGCAAGGCTACCCGTTTCGGTCATGGTCGCGGTTCGCGAGCAGAACATCAACGGGGGTTCCGCGCCGAAAGCCTGCATCCATTGGACGGCACTTTCCAGCCTGTCCGGCTCCCAGACATCGTCCTGATCGCTGAAGGCGTAGAAGTCGGCATCGATACGCCGGTCGAGTATCATCGAACGAAAATTGGCAGCGAAGCCTTCGCGCGGCCCCTGCACCAACGTTACTCGACCCTTTGTCCAGCGGGATTTCCAGGCTTCAATGATGGGAACCGTGCCGTCGACGGAGCCATCATCGGAGATCCAGAGGTCGATGAGCGGATGCGACTGGGCGAGCAGGGATTGCAACTGCTCATCTATGAACGGGGCGCCGTCTTTCGTGCCCATCAGCACCGCTATGCGCAGATCTGCCCTATCCACGAATGTCGAACACCCTGCCTGAGTTCTTCATGGAGGCGAGGCGCATCAGTGGCCGAAGTCCGAATACAGATTCCAGCTTCATCGGATGGCGCTAGGCTCCAGGCTCGTGGACGTGAACACCAGTGCGAACACGAAAATCGCTCATGGCCGTTCACTTTTTTCAAAGTGCCATTTCCGGCCTGTCGCGTTGTATCGCATACTGTGGGCTCGACGTCATAGCCAGAGGTTTTTTCGGGATGAGCGGACGGTCAATGGGGAAGCGTGGTGCATCATTCTCTGACGATTGCCGCGAGCTTAACATTAGTCTCAGCTAACGAAAAAAGTCGCACGGCGCCAGCATGTGTCCAGTTTTGCCGCAGTTGACTCTGCTCTTGACGTCGTTACGACGCAATGCGTTGCCATATGCCTGTCGAAATGGCTATTAGAGATGGGTTTGGTGGTTCGCCATGGCCAGCGAAAGACAATGCGCCAGAACAACGGATTGCGATACTCCCAACTATGATTGCGGCACTAAACGGCGCTTTTGACGACATCTCAAAAGCCATGAGATTACACCGGGTCTGGATCGCGCTTGCCCATGAGGACATCGGCGACCAGCACAGACGCACGACGCTCGGCCCGCTTTGGATGCTGGTCAACTATTTCGCTTTCGTCGGCACATTTGCCTTTGTTTTCGTGACCAAGGACGCAAGCAACCCAAGCTATATAGCCTATGTGGCCATCGGCATGCTGGTGTGGTTCTACCTCACCGAGACCATCACCATGAGCGTGTCTCTCTTCCAGCGCGAAGCGAGCTTCATTCAAGGCACGACGCTGCCGTTGTTCGTATATGTGATGCGATTGACGATGCAATGCATCATTCGGGCTGGTTATTCGCTAGCGGGTTGCGTTCTTATTTTGCTTTTGAGCGGTTACGGAATCAACACAAACTGGCTGCTGTCCGCGCTGGGCTTGTTGCTCCTGATCCTGGCAACCCCTGCATTTGTGGTGGTTTTTGCGTTCCTGGGCGCATTCTTTCCCGACAGCGAATTCATCGTTGGCAACCTGATGCGGGTGGGCATGTTCTTCACGCCGGTCTTCTGGGTCTATAGCGGGCAAGAGGGCATTCAAGCATACGCCTATCATTGGAACCCGTTCACCTATTTCCTGGAGAGCGTGCGAGACCCGATCACAACGGGCATATTTCCGGGGCATGCTTTGGCGGTGACAGGCTATTTCTGCCTCGGCCTCTGGGCACTTGCGCTGCTGCTGCTGGGCCTTTATCGCAAGCGCATCGTTTTCCTGATCTGAGTTCCATGACCTCCATCACACTGAACAATGTCAGCCTGGTCTATCGCCTGTTTGAAAAGTTGACGCTTTCGGCGCCCGGCCGGCGTCGGAGCGCTCTCGGCGGCAATATAGCCAAGTCGGGCACCAAACAGGTCGTGCAGGCGCTCGACGGTGTCAGCTTCGAGCTCAAGGCGGGCGACCGGTTAGGGCTTGTCGGCCCGAATGGCGCCGGCAAGACCACCCTGCTCAAGGTTCTATACGGAATCTACCAGCCATCGGGTGGCACGATATCGATCACCGGCAAGGTCGATGCCCTGTTCAACATCCACATAGGGTTTCGTCCCGAGGCCACCGGGCGCAGGAACATCGTGCTGAGGGGGTTGATCAGCGGTTGGACGGCAGCCGAGATCGAAGAGAAGATGGAAGAAATAATCGATTTCAGCGAACTGGGCGACTTCATCGACCTGCCGTTCAAGGCGTACAGCCAAGGCATGGCGGCACGTTTGGCATTTGCTGCAGCGACCACTCTCGAGCCTGAAATTCTTCTGATGGATGAATGGATTGGGGCCGGCGACGCGTCGTTCCAGGAGAAAGCCAAACGACGCATGGACGAACTGGCGGAAAAGGCCGGCATCATCGTGTTGGCCAGCCACGACGATGCGCTCATCCGACGCGTCTGCACGAAAAAACTCACACTTCGAGCTGGGCGGGTGGAGTCGCTGGCTTAAAGCGTTTCGCGATATCGAGGTCGAGCCAGGGCTCGATAGATCGTAGCATCATCCTCTTCCGCACGCCCTCAACGGTCCAAACCCACTCTCGAGGTCAAGGCCGAACAACAGAGATCGGGGGCACCCGGTCAGCCACGCAATCCGACCAGGGAGCTGCGTTCGTCGCGACCTTCATGGAATTGACGTTTTAGTAGAGCTTGGTCTAAGCGTACTGAACATTAGCCAACCGGAATGAAAAGCACCTTCAATTGATGACCCCAATAGCCGGATTGCCACGGGCACCGACGCGTCAAGCCATCTTAATCCTGGGAATGCACAGGAGCGGAACCTCGGCGCTTGGGGGCGTCATCAATGCATTGGGAGCAGCCGGGCCGAAGACCCCGCTGCCGTCGCACGCGGCCAATCCGCGTGGATTCTTCGAGAGCGCGCCCCTTTCCCTTGCGCACGACGAACTGCTCGCATCGGTGGGCTCATCCTGGCTCGACTGGCGTCAACTCAAGCCGCAGAGGATTAACTCAGAGGCAACAGAGCCGTATCGTCGGAGAATAAAACAGCTGCTCATCGACGAGTTCGGTTACGAACCGCTGATCGTTATCAAAGACCCGCGGACATGCAGATTTGTTCCGTTCATGTCGTCGATCTTGGACGAAATGAATGTCAGCCCCGTCGCTCTTCTGCCGATACGCAATCCTCTTGAGGTCGCATATTCGCTGCACCGGAGAGATAAAATGGCGCTGCCAAAGTCACTGCTGTTGTGGCTCAGGCATGTCCTCGAAGCTGAATATCATTCACGACACATGCCGCGATATATTCTGTCATATGAGGGGTTTCTGGTCGACTGGCGAAAGCATATGGACCGCGCAGCTGAGAAAACCGGTGTCGTCTGGCCTGCTCACCCCGACCGCTCGGACGTCAAGGTCGAGCAGTTTTTGACGACAGACCTTTATCATGAAAGGTCCACGCCCGAAGATATGCGTCATCATCCCGAAGTTGCGTCGCTGGTCCGTGAGACCTATCAAATTCTGAGCACGATCGCTGCCGGCGATGAAGACAATGGCTTGCTTGATCAGCTGGATATTATGCGGACGAGATTTGACGACGCCTGCGAAACATTTTCGGCTGCCATGGCGACGGAGGAACTGGCGGTTGTGCAACTGCGTGGTGAACTTAGCACGCGCAGCACCGAGACAGAGCGGGCCCGTCAAGAGAATTCGAAGCTTGCAAGCTTTTTGGAACAGCAATCCCTTGAAGTCCGCGGCCTGGCGGCCGAACGTGATGCCCTCGTCGGAACCCGCGGCACTCTGATCGCTGAACGGGATGCCCTTGTAAATGCCCAAGCAAGCTTAATCGCCGAACGCGACGCGCTCCTACGGGACATGAGTTGCATCGCCAATGAGCGCGACGCTCTACTCAGGTCGCGCAGTTGGCGGCTGACCGCACCTTTGCGACTGATAGGTGGTCTGTTCCCCCGTGGCTGACGCCCACGCGGACAGTAAACGCGCGGCGAGAGGCACTTGGAGCCCCTCACGAGCGACTTGCCACGTGAGATAGCTCAGTTTGTTGCACTGCGATCTGGCTAATCCCCAAACGCGATTATCCTTCGTAGCCCGCGATAGAGTGGCCTGAGAATCCTGAACGCTATCGGCGATCTGGCTACAATTGACCTCTTGATCGCGAAGATGAGGCCACGAAAGGCCCTTACTACTCCATAGTTTCCGAATTCCGCTGGAGCCCCGTTCTCGCATAGGGCTTGCAATTTAGCCTCCAGCATTACGTAGTTGTGAGCAGCATGCCCGGCAGTCATCACGTGCCGAAAGGTATAGCCGGCGTCGATTGCAACATAGGCTATGATCCGCTCTATGGCATGGACCAAACTCCCATCCCGATAATCCATATTGGCAAAATCGTTCCAGTTCCACCTTTCTTCGAAAAGCTTCCTTAGAGCTGCAGGACGAAACCAATACATCCCGCCGTAAGGCGCGACAGGTGTACTATCATCCAAATGCACGATCAGGCCCAACTGTCGGGCAAGCTTTGCCACGTTGGCTTTGTTGCCAGCCCATGAATTTCCAATGGTCGGATAGCCAATATGAACCAACGGTGGCATGACGAGACCAAGCGCTGGATTGTTGGCAAAGAGTTCAAGCAAATTCGAGACATAGCCAGGCGTGTGAAGAAGGTTTTCAAAAGTGTGGAGTTTAAACAACTCTCCCCTCGGGCCGTCTTGGGGAGATCGCTTGGAATGGACCCGGCAGATCAAGTCGTACCGGTCTTCAAGTACATAGTCCCGGCAACCGACAAGAAGGGCGGACGTATCCCTGCCGTCGTTGCGGACGACCAGGACGACCGCATTGCTGGCGTTCGTCGCCTTCGCGATCGCTTGCTGAATCAAGGCCTGCTTATCGGCATTGTCGGTCGTGACGATCAGGTCATAGCCCTTCGGCACGTTTTCGGCATAGCCGAGAATCTCGTCGATCATGTCGAGGTGATAGACATGCGCGAGAACAGCTATCCGACAATCGTCCCAATTCCTTTGCGGACCGACCTGGACATCCGGCAGGACGGAGAGCAATGCGGCGTTACCGTTTAGCGTACGAGGCGAGCCCAAGCGGCCAACGCTTTTCCATATCAGCGACAAATCATAGTCAGATTGGTTCTCTATGATCTCCAAAGCACGCGGCAGGTTGATGGCCGCGCGCTCAAGGGACAGCGTGTCATGAAAGAAGAGGCGCCGCTTCAGGATCGGGCTCCGGTCCTCCAGCGTTTTGTCCGGCTCCATGAAAACCGGGTATGGCGTCCTGTATCGTTCGGGATCGAGCAATACCGAACAGGTGTAACCCAAAGCCTGAAAATGCGCTGTGAACACCGTCTCGTGCTTCGCAACTGACTCTATATAGGAGTTGATGGACACCATCCGGGTCCAATAGTCACGAAACGCCTTCGACTGATGCAAGGACCGCCGCACTGCTATGAAATGGGAATTGAGATGGAAGGGCAGTTCCGATTTTCTGACGTCGATCGGATTGGGCCTTATCGCCTTGTGGGCGGAGATTCCCCAAAAGTCACAGTGACGTTGGTCCATCTCCGAGAACATTTCGGAGAAGGGAAAAATCGGCCCGTAGAAAGTGTGGTTGAAAAACAATATCTCGTCGAACTGTGAAAGCTCATCCCACCCGATATGTTCGAGGGCAGTCCGATAGGCCCAAACATCGAACCCCTTGTTTTCCCTGATCAGAAAGCTGTCGGTAGCGTCAGGAAGGCGAGATCGAGCCTCGTCGTCTATCGGACCGTTGCAAACGACCAGCAGTTGTTCAACAAAGGGCCTTATCGATGCAATCAGGTGAAAATAATACTCATCTATCTTGCCTTCTTGATCGTAATAAAATGCGATTGCCAGACGCCTCATCGACCTATCTCTCTCTGGTGCAAATGGCACTTAGAACTAGAACGCTCCGAAATGGGATCGCCGGCGGCGCCGAACCACATCCTGCCACGCAAACATCATTGAGAAGTGGCGTTTCCAGGTTGTGTCATCGATGCCCGTGATAGCGCTGAAAAACAGGTACTCCAAGACCGCTGGTTGGAATGGTACCGTCTGGCAGGACCTCGGCCGCACCCATTAAACCATTCGGCGCCGATAAAGAAGACCGGCCACATGCGATCTTCTACGCGGCGGCTTGCCATATGAGGCCCGCCTTCCAGGAAAAAGCGCACGGCGTTTTCGCCATGGCTAGAGTTTGATTTTAGGGCTTGGCCACAGCTCGATAGATCGGTCTCAGTATTTTGAACAGGGTAGGCGCTCTGAACCACAGAGAGTTTTTAATGGCCAAATTGAGTTTACCCAGAGAGCGCTTCACTGACGTTACCGACGTCTGCGACGATGACAGAGCGGACGGTAGATGGTTTGCCACGGGATAACCGGCCTTCTTCCACTCAGACAACAAATGGCACTGCCACGGAAAGTCGCCTGACGGCATCAGGCTGGCAAGTTTTTGCAGCTTGAACTCCAGCATGGTGTAATTGTGCGCCGCCTGATGCGCGCACATGATGTGCCGCGTGGTATATCCAGCGTCCTGAGCCGCATAGGCGATCAGCCGCTCCAGCACATGAGCCAAGCCGCCGTCAACATGATTTGGCTCGGCATTGAAGTCTTCCCATTTCCACTTGTGTTCGAACATCTTGCGCAGGGCGCGTGGCCGAAACCAGAACATGGTGCCATAGGCAGCCACCGGGGTGTCATGATCGAACTTGACCTTGATGTTCAAAAGCCGCGCGGTTTCCTCAACCTTTGGTCTGTTGAAGAACCATGCGTGCCCCATCGTCGGATAGGAAATATGAACGACAGGCGGAACGGCTAGTCCGACTGACGGATTGTCGTGAAACATATCCAAAACATTGTGGACATAGCCACGCGTATTCAGCAAGTTCTCAAGCATATGCCGCTTGAACAGGTTGCTTCTCGACGCCTGCACTTGAGGCGACTTTTTTGTATGCAGGCGACACACAAGGTCATAACGGTCGTCGACGAGCAGATCGCGCAAGGAAATGAAAAGCGAGGACATGTCACGACCGCGATTTTTCTCGACCACGCGGACGATGACGTTCTTCACGCCAGGGCGTTTTGCCAGTGTGGCTTCAATCTCGGCCTTTTTATCCGGCGTATCCGTCGTGGCAATGAAATCATAGGGAACCGGGATGTTGCCGGTCAGCGCCAGTATCTCTTCCAGCATATCGGTGTAGTAGATATGCGCGCAGACAGCGATCTTGCCGTAGTCGGAAGGAGCGTCATCGTCTTTGGCTCGCTCATCGGGCAAGACGCTCATCAGCGCGGCATTCGTGTTTAGATTCCTCAATTCCGAAGTGCGCAGGACATTGCGCCAAATCAGATTGAGGTCGTAGTCGGATGTCTCCTCAAGAACTCGCAAAGCGCGCGGCAAATCAATGCCTTGAGCATTCAAAAACGTCGGATCATGAAAAAACGGACGTCGCTTTAGCAAGGGGAAGCGGTTGATGATTGTCTCATCCACGTTAATAAACGCCGGATAGTGCGAGCCATACTTATCCGGATCAACATACGCTTCCGCCGAGTAGCCAAGATCTGTAAAATGCTTGGTAAACTGCGACTCGTGAAGCATGATAGCGTCGATGTAAGTTTTGATCGCCGGCAGATTTTCCCAGTATGTTTTGAAGGCGCGTGATTTCAACATCTTCTCGCGGACAGCAATGAAGTTTGCTGTGAGGTGGCGAGGCAGATGGCCCGTTCCGGTAAACGGATTTGGCGTCATTTTCGAATGGGCAGCGCTGCCCCAGAAATCACAATCCCGGCGCTCCATTTCAGAAAACATTTCCGAAAACGGGAAAAGAGGCCCGTAGCAAGTGTCATTCAGCAGGATAAGTTCATCATACTCGGAAAGAGCGTCAAAGCCGACAGCGTCGATACCGGTCTTGTATCCCCATACGTCAAATCCCACGTTCTCCCGGACCAGAAGCTGATCACAACTGGCTTTGATTGCTATTTCCGAAAGCTTGGAAAGATTTCCGTTGGATACGACAACAATCCTCTCGACAAACTCGCGCAGCTTTTCGAGCAGGAAGATGACATAGTCATCGGCAATTCCATGCTCGTTGTAGAGAGAAAATACGGCAATACGACGCACCCTTGATGCTCCTGACTAGACCGTGAACCTTACGTGTCTGATGCTCGCCATCATCCGCCACTACGCCGAGAGTTCGGTTTCAGGATCGCCCTCGTGCCGCGATAGATCGGCCGTAGTGCTCTGAACAGGATAGGCGCTCTGAACCTCAGAGAGCTTTTAACAGCCAAATTGAGTTCTGCCAGAGAATGCTTCACCGACGTCGGCATTGGTGCGGGAGTAGCCGATACATGGCTTCCCAAGGGATAGCCGCCCTTTCTCCACTCAGACACCATATGACACTGCAAAGGGAAGTCCCCTGACGGCATGAAGCTGGCGAGCTTTTGCAGCTTGAACTCCAGCATGGTGTAGTTGTGCTCTGCCTGATGCGCGCACATGATGTGCTGCGTCGTATATCCAGCATTCTGAACCGCGTAGGCGATCAGCCGCTCCAGCGCATGAGCGAAGCCGCCGTCGACATGATCCGGCTCGGCATTGAACTCCTCCCATTTCCACTTGTGTTCGAACATTTTGCGCAGGGCGCGTGGCCGGAACCAGAACATGGTACCATACGCAGCCACCGGAGTGTTCTCGTCGAACTTGACGTTGATGTTCAAAAGCCGCGCGGTTTCCTCAACCTTTGGCTTGTTGGCAAACCACGAGAACCCCATGGTCGGATATGAGATATGAAAGATAGGCGGAATGGCCAGTCCGACTGACGGGTTGTCGTGAAACATATCCAACACATTGTGCACGTAGCCACGGCTATTCAGCAGATTGTCAACCATATGCCGCTTGAACAGGTTGCCCATCGACGACTGCACTTGAGGCGATTTTTTTGTATGCAGGCGACAGACAAGGTCATAGCGATCGTCGACCAGCAGATCGCGCAAGGAGATGAAAAGTGAGGACATGTCACGGCCGCGGTTCTGCTCGACAACCCGGACGATGACGTTCTTCACACCAGGGCGGTTCGCCAGGGCGGTTTCGATTTCGGCCTTTTTCTCCGGCGTATTCGTGGTGGCAATGAAATCATAGGGTACCGGGATATTGCCAGTCAGGCCCAGTATCTCGTCGAGCATATCGGTGTAGTAGATATGCGCGCAGACAGCGATCTTGCCATAGTCGGCAGCAGCACCGTCGCCTTTAATCCGCTTGTCCGGCAAGACACTCATCAGCGCCGCATTGGTGTTGAGGGTTCTCAAATCCGAAGAGCGCAGGACATTGCGCCAAATCAGATTGAGGTCGTAGTCGGATGTCTCTTTCAGCACCCGCAAAGCACGCGGCAAATCGACGGCGTTCTTATCCAAAAATGTTGGATCATTGAAAAAAAGACGACGCTTTAAAATTGGGCTTCTATCATTGTAAATCTGATCGACATCGATCATCACAGGATACGCGGAATTGTATTTATCCGAGTCAAGATACGTTTCAGATTTGTATCCCAGGTTCTCGAAAAAACCTGTAAAACGCGACTCATGCAAGAGAACAGACTCCGCATAGTCTGTGATTTTCGGCATTCTCTCCCAATAGTTTCGAAAAGCGATCGACTCAAGCATCGCCTTTCTCACGGCGATAAAATGAGAGTTCAGATGGCGGGGCAAAACCCCTGCTCCAGTGAAAGGATTGGGGCTTACCTCCTTGTGATCGGATATGCCCCAAAAATCGCAGGCCCGGCGTTCCATTTCCGAAAACATTTCCGAGAACGGGAAAACAGGTCCGTAGAATGTGTGGTTAAGCAAAAGGATTTCATCATAATCGCCGAGCTTGTCGTAACCGATGAACTCGAGCCCGTCGCGATACGCCCCAACGTCAAATCCTGTATTCTCACGGATAATAGTCTCGTCAACGGTGGATCGCAGTGAAGCCTCCGATGATTGTGAAATTTCTCCGTTTGAGACAAAAATAATCGTCTCCACGAATGGCCGCAATTTTTCTAGAAGGTAGAATATATAGTCATCAACCTGGCCGCGTTCGTCATAGAAGAAAAATATCGCTGCACGCCGCATTGCCAATTCCCTGCAAAATCAGATCCACGTGATATAGGGACCACGTCTCCCATGGAGGCATCTCGACGGCAGAACGCTTCCGTTGTCACGATGTCATAATTCTAGCCAAGTTGTGAATCGACCCACTCGGAAAGCTGGCCGATCCCCTCGTCTACACTTTTCAAAGGTCGCCATTCCAGTTCGCGCACCGTCCTGTCGATGTTGGCGACAGCGCAGCGAACGTCGCCGTTGCGGAACATGCCGTTGACGTGCGGTTCCGGGGCCTCGTATCTTTTTGCAACGATCCTTGCCAGGTCAAGAACCGTGGTCTTGGAGCCAGTGCCGACATCATAGGCGAGCGACTGTGACAGATCAGTGGCCGTAGCCTTGTCGAGAGCCGACGCCACATCATCGATGAAGACGAAGTCGCGTCCGATGTCCCCGTCCTCATAGATCGGGATGCTCTTGCCTTCCTTCGCCATCCTAATGAACAACGACACGATTCCCGTGTAGCTGTTGGTCAGCGATTGGCCAGGACCATATACGTTCTGAAGGCGAAGCACGTTGACAGCTGTTCCGAACGAAAGAGCCCAAGCCCGCAATATCTGTTCCTGGGTTAGTTTCGTCGCTCCGTAGATGCTGGTTGGATTCGGTATCGTTTTTTCCGCGTCCATCGGTAGAGGTTCGAGCCCGGGAAAATCCCACTCCGCGCGTTCGAGCTGCTGTTTCGATCTCTGACCGGGATATGTTATCTCGCCTGCTTTCCTGGACCGCCATGCTCCTTCTCCATAGACGGCGCGACTCGAAGCCAGGACAAAACGCTCAGGAACGTGCGATGCCGTGGCAAAGGCATCCAACATGCGCGTGGTGCCAAGAACATTTGCTATCGCGTGGCGAGAGGCCTCCGTGAGCGACTGACCCGTGCCCGTTTCGGCAGCCAGATGCACCACAACTTCAGGTCGGATGGTTTCCAGTGCCGGCACCCAGGTCGAGGCCTCGGTCACATCGGCAACCACGAGTTCAACGCGAGGATCAAGGTCGGCGGGACGCTTTCGCTCTGCGTGAATCTGCGGATGCAAACTGTCGATGACAACTACGCGATCGAAGCGGTTTGCCAATTTGGTGGACAACGCGCATCCAATGAATCCAGCTCCGCCGGTCACCACGCATGTTTTAGACATTCAAGCAGCATTCCCGTTTCATTGACTTGGCCGTTCGTTATCAGCCTCGATCTCATTTGAATAGACACAGGAGGTTCAGCTCCGATCGAATCGGATTTCAGGCGTCAAGTTCGGCATCGGCGCCGCCTTGCTGAAGCAGCCGAATTCATCGCGCTACGATCATACCCACGCTACGCATCATCTGGTTCCGCGATCCATCTTCGATACCCAAACTCCACAGCCCACAACAGCACATCGCCCAGAAGGGTGACAACCCGATGGGTAATTGCAACTGCGGTGGCGGCGGCGGCGGGTATGCCGATCGATGAAAGGCCAGCGATGAAAACAGCCTCTCTGACACCCAAACCGCCTGGAGCCCCCGGGACAACGAATCCAAGCAACCAACCGGCGGCCGAAACTCCGATCACTATCTTCCATTCAATTGTGGGTCCGTACAGAAAATGGACGAGGAGGACGACGATCGAGCCATTGGCAAGGAAAAAAATGCCGTAGCACGCGACACTGACTGCAGCCATTGAAAATGCGAGGTGTTTCCGGCTCTGTTTGAAATATCGGCCGGCAACAACGGGAGCGAGCATGAGTGCCGCGATGGCGGCGCCGATATAGGCTGCAGAAGCAAGATAGCGGCCTACTCCATAGTCCTCGCCGATCTTGAGTAAGAAAGAGAACGAGAAAAGGAGTGCCACGCTTGCGGAAGCCAGCACCATCAAAATGATCTCCATCACCTGCGCATAGGAAAGCGCATCCTTTGCGGCACCATATCGAGCAGCCAGGACAAAGCGACCGACAAGGTGAATTACATTGGTTGGCAGATATTTGTAGACTTGGGTACGCGCAAAAACGCGCAGAGCACAGGCTGGCGAGATTGCCTTTTCTCCGACCGAAACCAGGAGGGTGAACCAGCCGAGCCCGACAAGTTGCAGAGCGAGTGCATAGAGAAGCGCGCTTGCCACGACGACGACAATGAACTGAGGGCGCTGCAGAATCTCGGCGAGCTGATCAGCGTATCCGTAGACGGAGCGTATGACAAAATACATTGCCGCAACGGCAATGACAGCACCGCCAGCACGAATGATCCTAGAGTTTGGCACGAGCACCGATCGGCTTCACAGGCAGCCTGCCGTCGGAACTTGCGATTTCGGCGACAATGCCAGGGTCACGATCGCCACGGGTCGCGACTATCAACTCGGCGACCATGCCGAACAGCGTGAACTGCACTCCAACGATCATCAAGAGCGTCGAAAAAAGCAGCAAAGGCCGGCGGCCAATGGCTTCACCGCCAAACCACCGCGCGCAGAGGTACAGGAAAATCAGAAGGCCTATCGAAATGACGGCCACGCCCAGACCGCCAAAAAGATGGCCGGGGCGAGAATTGAACTTGGTGATGGTCACGATTGTAAGCAGGTCCAGGAAACCCTTCAGGAGCCGACCAACCCCATATTTGGATTTTCCAAATCGGCGTGGGTGGTGCTGGACGACGATCTCACTGACCTTGAAACCAGTCGCATGGGCCAAGGCTGGAACGAAGCGATGCAGTTCACCGTAGAGGCGAATATTGTCGAAGACCTCGGAGCGGTAGGCCTTGAAGCCGCAGTTGAAGTCGTGCAAGCCGACGCCGGTGACCTTCGCCGTCACGCGATTGAACAGCTTTGAAGGCAGCGTCTTGCCGAGCGGATCGTGGCGCACCTGCTTCCATCCCGATACAACATCGGAGCCCGCCCGGATTTCGTCCAGAAAACGTGAAATTTCCTTCGGGTCGTCTTGCAGATCTCCGTCCATCGTGACGATGACGTTGCCCGACGCATTGGCGATCCCAGCTTGGAGCGCGGCGGCCTTGCCGAAATTCCGCCGTAGCCGGACGCCTTTTACATGAGGGTAAGTCCTGGTGGCGCCCAGAATCTCCTTCCAGGTATTGTCCCGACTTCCGTCGTCAACAAAGATGACCTCCTTGAGCGAGGCGGAATCGATCTGCTCGAAGGCCGCCTCGATCTGGCCAATCAGAGCCTGAACAGTGTCTTGCTCATCCTTTACAGGCACCAGTATCGATACGGTCTGCACGTCACGCCCTCTTCGTCAAAATGGAGGTCTGGCTGGGGAATGGCAGTGCAGGCGCAAGTCCCCGTGTCACCCGCTCCTGCAGACCGCAAGAGTTGATGGCCTCGCGATATTCGAGCCTGTTGCTGTTGTCGAACAGGATCATACCGCCTGGAGCCAGGCGGCGAACCGATCTCGCCAGACAGGAAACCCTGGCCCGGCCGTCGATCACAATAAGGTCGAACGTGCCGTCGACCCGATCAATCGATGACACGTATTGGTCGAACGAGCATTGCGTGTACCCCTTTCGATTGGACCTGGCCTTGCTGGAAGCGGAAGCGGTTGCCGGCTCCACAACTTGCACAGCGATGTTGGGATAGGCGTCAAAAATGCCGCCCATGGTTTGCGCGAACGGAGCGTCATGCTCGACGGAATTGACGGAGGCGCTTCGTTTCGCCAACCAAACAGTACTGGCGCCAGCGCCAAATTCAAAAACGCGAGCCTTGCGATTGCGCGAGGCCAGAAATGTGTTCACGTCGTCAATCGCGGAGAATGTCCACCATGGCATGTCTAGCCGAACCAGGTCCGCACTATCGTATATGCCAAACAGACTTCTGATCCAGAGGACGAAGCGGTTGTTCGATCGCTCCAACACGGCAAGTAATCCGCCGCGATCAGCCACCTTCCTCGCTAATCTTACAACACCTACATAGATATTTTTCAAAACTGAAATCCAATTTCAGGCTCCGGCAATCTTGTCCACCCAGACGACGTAAGCAAAACTGCATATATCCGTCGCGGAGCGGAGTTCAGACGCTGAAGGTCGATATACCCGCTCCAGCCGTAATCGTCACGTGTCCGGCCAAGCGCTTTTGCCACGTCGGCCCTATGGAACCCCCCCAAACCCAATCCCACGACAGTTCCGTTGCCGTCAAGGAAAGCAATACAACGATAAGTGCTGAGAAGACCGTTGTTCAAGAGCGGGGGGTGTTCGCCCAACTGGTCTGCGGCCCAACCGAAGACGCGCGCCCACCGCGGATCCTGTGTTTGGGACACGATATCAATGTAGCCCGTCAAACTCACCGGCTTGTCGGAGACCGCCACTTGCGCACCGAGCGCGGGGCAGCCAAAATCTCTCCCGTTGAACGGGACATGTTTGGCTTTCCTCAGATCGTCCTCGACAGCGTAGTACTGAAACCCAGTCGATGTAACGTATTGCATCAAGTCGGGGTCTTTGACGCCGAGCGATAGTTCCAATGTTGCAAAATCTTTTCCTTCAGCCCTGGCAAGAGCGTCCATCACCCGTGGCGTGCCGTTCATTACGAGCAGCGCGACTGCTAGCGCGAATATGGCGATCGACAGACGACGATTGAAATCAACGCGCCAGATCAGACAAGCAGCTGCCCCGAACAGTCCGATCCAAAAAAGCGCTGGAAGGGTTGCATACCGGCTGGACAAGGCTGCCTGGTCTCCCCCCATATTCCCTCGACCGATAGCCGCCAACCCACTCGACATGACCGCGTAGGCCATGATCGCAATCCAAAAGGCCGCTCGATACCTGCTTTCGCCGGGCCGGAAAAGGCAAAACCCAACGATCAGAACCGCTGCTCCAATGCCGATTGCGCCCAGCGGAATTGCATTTGCTTCGGTTGTTACGATGCCGCCACCAATGAATGTCAGGCAGAACAGGGCAATCTCTGTCGGATCGAAATTACGTGCTGCGTGATATTCGGGGACTTTCTGAAATACTGCGATCAAAATCACATAGGCCAAGCCGACCGCGAAGAGCAAAATACCGAGCCGCCGTGTCTTGTCGGCACAAAATCCTTGGATACCGATCGCACACAATGCAGTCAGGCCCGTGCTGTAAAATTGCGAGGCAATGGCAGCCAATACTATCGCGACGACATAGCCCATCGGCCTGTCTTCTTCGGCCGACCGCCAAAAAGCCAATGCAGCCAGCACGGTGAAGAGATTTGCCCCGATCCAGGCTATCCCACTCATGCCCAGAAAGAAATTGTGAGCGGCGAGTGGGCTGAACACAAATAGCGAAACAGCTATCCCGATGACAAGTGCTTCTAACCTGGATCGTGCAAAGAGGGAGAATGCACACGAAAGAGTCAAAGCTATGACAAGGGAGAAAGCAACAACGATGACGGACAGACCAACATTGTCCCCGCCGGTAAGATGAAAATTCAGCAGATAAAACAGTTTTGCGCCAGCAATGATATGTTCGTTTCCCCTTACATACAGGTCCGACAACGTCGGCAGCCCGTCCAGCGACCCGGCCATTGAAGTGAAAATGGTCCAATAGTCGTTGTCCGGAACACCTCTCGCCTGCACCGTCAGGATGAGCGCAATCAGGAACAGCGCGATCGGACCAACGGATGCAATCGCGAAAGCGGAGGTTGAACGGCTGATAGAGAGGGTGCGAACGGTGGCCGGCATCAGTCCTGCGTGTGCTGATTGTGCTTTTTGTTAGGTCGCACCTCGCACACACTGCCAGACCGCGCAACCAGAAATTCGAGGGCTTTACAGACGGAATACTTGATAGGTCAGTTGTGCGTCCCAAACGCCACAATTCCGCCCGAATGCGCCGATCAGCCGTCGCGCGAAATGAAAGCCTTCTGGAGAAACGGATATCTGATGAAGAGACCCAGACTAAATCCGCCTTCCCGAATTCAGTCTCGCGTTCGGCAGAAACTGCGGCGACCTTTGTCAGTAACCACCTGACATGCACAGATTGCGCTCGCAGGGGATGAGTTATTCGCCGACTCTTTGAGTCTTTTAACTCTTGAACAGCGTGTTCACTTTGCTTTGTTTTGCCTCAAGGATCGTGCGCTCCATGCCGTATGCCTTGTCCGGGCGTTTGGCGGTACTTCGCCGAGCGTCCGTGGTCCGGCCCCACGGGTCATCTGGCTCTCAGAACAGGACCCGACGCACCACGGCTTCCGTCGATTGCCGCCAGTCCGGCGCGGTCCAGCCAAAGGCTGACGCGAACTTCGCGCTCGAAAGCCGGGAATTGGCAGGGCGTCGCGCCTTGGTCGGGTAGTCCGTCGTCATAATGTCGTGGACCCGCGCTGAAGGACCGCCAGACACGCGGCTCGTGTCGAGGATATGGCGGGCAAAGCCGCTCCAGTTGGTCTCGCCCGTGCCGGCCAGATGATAGGTGCCGAACGCGCCGAAGTCCTTGTTGCGGTGCAGCGTGGCCGCGGCATGCAGGATCGCATCGGCGATATCCAGCGCTGAGCTGGGATTTCCCCATTGATCGGCCACCACGGAAATCTCGTCACGGTCGGCGGCCAGCCGCAGCATGGTTTTGACGAAATTCTTGCCGAACGGGCTGTAGACCCAGGCGGTGCGCAGGATCAGGTGGCGCGGGCCGGCGGCGGCCACCGTCTGTTCGCCGGCGAGCTTGGAGGCGCCGTAAACGCTGGCTGGCGCGGTCGCATCGGTTTCGACGTAAGCGCCGGAAGCGCTGCCGTCGAAGACGTAGTCGGTCGAAAGGTGGATGACGGGAACGCCAAGCCGCGCCGCGGCTTGCGCCACCTTGCCGGCGCCGACGGCATTCACCCTGAATGCCAGATCGGGCTCATCCTCGGCCTGATCCACGGCCGTGTAAGCGGCAGCTGACACGACGATGTCAGGCCTGGCCGCTGCAATGGCTTCGATCACGGTATCGGGGTTTGCCAAGTCGAGCTGCGGACGGCCAATGGCGATGACGTCTACACCGGCAAACTGGCCTGCCTCCAGAAGGCTCGACACAACCTGGCCGTCGCGTCCGGTGACAGCGAGCCTCACGCGCCCACCTTGCGGGCCTCGCCCAGCCTTTCACCGGCGTACCGCTGCTCGCGGATCGGCCCCCACCACCATTTGTTGTCGAGGAACCAGTCCACGGTTCTGGCCAGGCCGCTGTCGAAATTCTCGCTCGGCGCCCAGCCGAGCTCGCGGCCGATCTTGGAGGCATCGATGGCGTAGCGGCGGTCGTGGCCCGGGCGGTCGGTGACGAAGGAGATCAGGTCGCGATAACACCTGCCGCCGGCCCGGGGCCGCCTGATGTCGAGCAGGTCGCAGATCGTCTCGACGACGGCGAGGTTCGTGCGTTCCGAATTGCCGCCGACATTATAGCTCTCGCCCGGCGTGCCCTTGGTGGCGACCAGCTCCAGGGCTCGGGCATGATCCTCGACGAACAGCCAGTCACGCACATTGGCGCCGGCGCCATAGACTGGCAGCGGTTTTTCGTCGAGCGCGTTGAGAATGACGAGCGGGATCAGTTTTTCGGGAAAATGATAGGGGCCGTAATTGTTCGAGCAGTTGGAGAGCACGACCGGCAGGCCGTAGGTCTCGTGCCAGGCCCGCACCAGATGGTCCGAGGCCGCCTTGGAGGCCGAATAGGGCGAGGACGGCGCGTAGGGCGTCTCCTCGACGAACATGCCACCGTCGAAAGGCAGGTCGCCGAACACTTCATCGGTCGACACGTGATGGAAGCGGAAGCGGCTTTTCCTGTCGTCGGGCAAGCCGCGCCAGTATTCGAGCGCCGCATTGAGGATGCGGTAGGTGCCGACGATGTTGGTCTCGATGAAGGCGCCGGGCCCATCGATCGAGCGGTCGACATGGCTTTCGGCGGCAAGGTTCATGACGATGTCGATATCGTCACGGCGCATTATGTCGAGCACCGCCCTCTCGTCGCAGATATCGGCATGGGCGAAACGATAATTATGCGCGTTCTCGATCTGCCGCAGCGAGGCCAGGTTGCCGGCATAGGTGAGCTTGTCGAGATTGGTCACCCGATAGGCCGGATTGGCGCACAGATGCCGACACACCGCCGAACCGATGAAGCCAGCCCCGCCTGTCACCAGAAAATTCATGCCGCTATCCTCATGCCCATCAGGCAAACACTTCGGCCTCGGCGAGCACCGGCGCCTTGAGGTCCTTGTCCGAAAGCTGGAATCCGCCAGCCACTGAAGGCCATTCGATGCCGATGACGGGATCGTCGAAGCGGACGGACCGATCGTGCTCGGGCGAATAAGTGTCGGTAACCTTATAGAGAACCTCGGTGTCGGGCACGAGCGTCACAAAGCCATGCGCGAAACCCTTTGGCACCAGGATCTGATTGCCCTTTTCGGCCGAAATCTCGCAGGCGACCCATTTCCCAAAGGTTTTCGAACCACGGCGGATATCGACCGCAACGTCGAGGATACTGCCGCGAATGACGCGCAGCAGCTTGTCCTGGGCCCGCGGCTCGAGCTGGTAGTGAAGCCCTCGCAAGACGCCTGCCGTAGCGGAATAGGAATGGTTGTCCTGCACGAAAACCAAGTCGATGCCTGCCTGCGAAAACCGCTCGGCATTGTAGGTTTCCATGAAGAAGCCGCGTGCATCGCCATGTCGCTTGGGAACGATTTCCAGCACGCCATCGATGCCGAGGGACCTGATCTCCAAAGCTTAGCCCTCCAACAGATCGGCGACGCGCCGCCGCAGATAGGCGGCATATTCATTTTTGCCCAACCGGGTTGCGCGTTGCAGCACTTGCTCCGCCGTCAGCCAGCCCTGCTCGAAGGCGATCTCCTCAGGGCAGGCAACCTTGATACCCTGGCGATGTTCGATCGTGCGCACGAAAGAAGAGGCTTCGTGCAAACTGTCATGCGTGCCGGTGTCGAGCCAGGCATAGCCACGGCCCAAACGGTGCACATGCAGCTTGCCGCGCTCGAGATAGACATTGTTGACCGCCGTGATCTCGAGCTCGCCACGCGCCGAGGGGCGGATCGTCGGGGCGATGTCGACCACCTCATTGTCGTAGAAATAGAGACCGGTGACAGCCCAGTTCGACTTCGGTTTCTGCGGTTTTTCCTCAATCGTCAGCGCGGTCCCGGTTGCCTTGTCGAAGGACACGACGCCATAGCGCTCGGGATCCTCGACATGATAGGCGAACACCGAAGCACCCGCGTCGCGCGCAGCGGCGGCGCGGCAAAGCTGCGACAGGCCATCACCGAAATAGATGTTGTCGCCAAGGATCATCGAGACGCTATCTTTGCCGATGAAATCCCGGCCGATAATGAAAGCTTCCGCAAGACCATTGGGATGCGGTTGCTCGGCGTAGGAGAACGCCAGCCCGAACTCCGATCCGTCGCCGAGTAAATCACGAAAAGCCGGCAGATCACGCGGTGTCGAGACAATCAGAATCTCGCGGATTCCCGCGAGCATCAGTACGCTCAGCGGATAATAAATCATCGGCTTGTCGTATATCGGAAGGATTTGCTTAGAGACCGCTAATGTCAGTGGATAAAGACGCGTTCCACTGCCTCCAGCAAGGATAATTCCTTTCAAGAAGCTCTCCTTGACATGCCGAAGCCCCCCGGCCCTGACCGCCCGTGCTTAGGTTTCATTCAATGGCTTGTCAATGCGGCACGCGACACAGAAGGGGTCTGTTTCGCACGCCGGGACATGACCTCAGCCACCCCACCCAAAATACGCCTTGTACCACTCGACGAACCGCCCTACCCCGTCCGACACGGACGTGCCGGGGCGGTAGCCAACAGCCTCCTGCAGCGCGGTGGTGTCGGCGAAAGTGTCCGGCACGTCGCCGGCCTGCAGCGGCAAGAGCTCGATGACGGCCTTGCGGCCAAGCGCGCTTTCCAGCGCCTCGACATAGGCGGTCAGCTTGACCGGATTGTTGTTGCCGATGTTGAAGATGCGCCAGGGCGCGCTGCTCGTTGCCGGATCCGGATGGCCTGAATCCCAGGCGGGATTGCCGGCGGCAGGACTGTCGCTGGCCCGGATCACACCTTCGGCGATGTCATCGATATAGGTGAAGTCGCGCGTGTGGTTGCCATTGTTGAACAGCTTGATCGGCTCGCCGGCCAGGATGCTCCTTGTAAACAGGAACAGCGCCATGTCGGGACGCCCCCAGGGGCCGTATACGGTGAAGAACCGCAGCCCGGTGGTCGGCAGCCCGAACAGATGGCTGTAGCTGTGCGCCATCAGCTCGTTGGCGCGCTTGGTCGCGGCGTAGAACTGCAGCGGATGATCGGCCGGGCGGTGCTCCGAAAACGGCATGTCGGTGTTGGCGCCGTAAACACTCGAGGTGCTGGCATAGGTCAGGTGCGCCATGCCGGCATTGCGGCAGGCCTCCAGCATGTTGGTGAAAGCGACGATGTTGCTTTCGACATAGGCGCGCGGGTTTTCCAGGCTGTAGCGGACCCCGGCCTGGGCGGCGAGATGGATCACCCGGTCGAAGTCGTGATCGGCAAAGCAGCCGTCCACGATTTCTCTCTCGGCAAGATTGCCGTGGATGAAATGATAGCCGGCATTGCTGCCGCGGCTGGCTTCGGCCAGCAGCCGCAGCCGCGCCTGCTTGATCCGCGGGTCATAATAGTCGTTGACGCTGTCGATGCCGACAACCTCGTCGCCACGCTCCAGGAGCCGCCTGGCGACATGATAGCCTATGAAGCCGGCGGCGCCGGTGACCAGAACCTTCATCGGAAGCGCCCTTCCTCAGGAATGGACCCCTGACGCCTATTGAACGCCACGCTTCCTACAGACCTCAGGAGCGCTTCAGCAGCGACCAGACGGCCGGCACAAGGCTTGCCGCCAGCGCAACCTTGATCAGGTCGCCGACGATGAACGGCACGACGCCGAACTGCCAGGACTTTTCCGGGCCGATGAGCAGCGCCAGCCAGGCAAACCCCATCGCCATCATCACCACTTCGGCAACCAGCATGGCGTTGAAAAGCTTGATCGGGTGGCGATCCCAGCCGCGGTCAGCGGCCCAGCCGACAATTGCCGCCATGACGACAAAGCCCGCGAGATAGCCACCCGTCGGGCCGACCATGTAGGCAAGGCCAATGCCCTTCTCAGGCGTGCCCTGGAAGACCGGGAAGCCCATCGCGCCCTCCGCCATGTAGAGCAGCAGCGTGGCGACGCCGAGGCGCAGGCCGAAGGCGGCGGCGATCAGCAAGACGGCGAGCGTCTGCATCGAGATGTCGACGGGGCCTAGCACGACCTTGGTCTTGGCCGACAGGGTCAAAAGCAGCGTTCCGGCGATCGCCAGGAAAAGCTGCGTTGCCAGTCGCGCCGCGCCTTCCTGCGGCAAAGCCAGAGTAACAAGCGGGCGCATCGTCGTTGCAGTTGCCATGGTCTTCCCCAATCCGATCTAGCGCGATCCGATAATCGCGGTCCTGCGTTTTCCTATATTGGCTTGCGTGCTATGCGGCAATCGGTTTTGCCGTTCCGGGAGCAATGTGCCGACATGGCGCTCAAATTCGATACCAGCTTCGATCCGCACTACGGCCAGGGCGTGAACGTGGCACCGGACGTGCAGCGCATCACCGTCCGGAACCCCAGCCCTTTCACCTTTCATGGCACCAACAGCTATGTCGTCGGGCGCGATACGCTGGCGGTGATCGATCCCGGGCCGGATGACGAGGCGCATCTCCAGACCTTGCTCGGCGTGATCGCCGGCAGGCCGGTCAGCCATATCTTCGTCAGCCACACGCATCGCGACCATTCCCCGCTGGCGGCCCGGCTGAAGGAGAGCACCGGCGCTTTGGTGATGGCGGAAGGGCAGCACCGGCCGGCGAGGCCACTGCATATCGGCGAGACCAATGCGCTCGACGCCAGCGCCGACACCGCTTTCATTCCCGACATCGCACTTCCGGACGGCGCGTTGGTCACCGGCGACGGCTGGGCGATCCGTACGGTTCTGACCCCCGGCCATACCGCCAATCACGCGGTGTTCGCGCTGGAAGAAACCGGTATCCTGTTTTCGGCCGATCATGTCATGGCGTGGGCGACATCCATTGTCGCGCCGCCGGACGGGGCGATGGCCGATTACATTGCATCGCTGGACCGGCTGATCGAGCGCGACGACCGCCTGCTGCTGCCTGGGCACGGCGGGCCAGTGACGAAGCCGCGCGCCTTCATGCGGGGATTGAAGACGCATCGCAAGATGCGCGAGCGGGCCATATTGGAGCGGCTCAAGGCCGGCGACCGGACGGTTCCCGACATGGTCAAGGCGATCTACAGGGATACCGATCCGCGGCTGCATGGTGCCGCGGGGCTTTCGGTGCTTGCCCATCTCGAGGACCTGGTGGCGCGCGGCATGGTATCGACAGACGCCGCTCCTGCCATTGACGGCATTTTCATGCCGGCTGGCTAATCCAAGCCCTCGCCACGACCTTGCAATTGCCCTGCCTCAGAACCGGCTGGACCGTTCTTCTGGCTGAGGCGACTTCAAACCTTGGCAAGAGCATTCCGGATTGGCCGGGAGTCGTGCGGCGGTTTCCAGCGCGACCCGCGAGGCGGTCATGGACAGGCTCGGCAACACGTCCTCCTGCAGCAATTTCTGACGATTGCGGTCCATATAGTCGTTGAAGCCCGCCGTCACGAACGCCAAAGGCACGAAACACGCGCTAATCTCTCGCGACAAGGTGGCTTCGGGGGCGATCGAATGGTTGAGCACATCCGCCCCCATGCTGCGGAACGCCAGGGCCTCGGCCGGGGTCGTCAGCCGCGGCCCGTAACAGTGAGCGGCGACCAACTGCTGTTCGATGCCATGAATACGGCATTCGGCTGGCCAATGACGTCGGGCGGTTTCGACCAGAACCGCCGCGCATCGTGGACATACGATCTGCTTGCCCGAGCAGTCGAAGCTCTGGCGGCCGGGAAGCAGCGAAAACGGCGTCTGCGTCAGTTCGATGATATCGGCGTTCACCACCATGTCGCCGGGCTTGATCGCCTTGTTGACGGCACCAATGGTCGAGCAGGACAAGACTTGCCGGACACCCGCTTGCATCAACACCCAGAACGCGCGGCGATGGCAGGAATGATCAATATGGTCGCGGGGATTGCCGTGTGAATACATGCACAAGGCACGTTTCGGTTTGCCTTCGGCGGTAATCGAGGAATCGAACTCGAGCAGCTTCCAGTTGTCGGTGCGACCGAAAGGCGTTTCAAAACTCATGTCGCGCCGCAAGGTACGCACGCCGTTGACTTCGACATCTTCCGGGAAGGCAAGCCCCCAGTTTGCCGAGCCGGTGATGATCGCCAACCCCACCTGGGGTATGTCCGTTGGTTGATCCGTCAGATCGTCGGCTGCGTGATGATTGGCAGGCATGTTTCCAGTCTCGGTCAGGATTTTTGGCGAAGGGTCACGATCAGGACGACGACCACGACGATGGCGGTCCACAATGTCGAGATCGCCGCGATTGTCGGATCGATCTGATCACGTAGCGACAGGAACATGAGCTTCGGCAGGGTGCTGTTGCGACCGCTCGCGACGAAGATCGAAATGACGGACTCGTCGAGCGAGGTCAGGAAGGCCATCAATGTCGCCGACAACAGGCTGATCTGAAGTTGCGGAACGATTATTCCGCCGATGGCCCTCGCCCAGTCCGCGCCAAGGCTGCGCGCCGCCTGGACCTGGTTCCAGTCGAAGCGGGCCACGGCAGGCAACAGCACAATGCACGCCACCGGAATGGCCAGCACCACATGTCCGACCAGCACGCCGAACAGCGTTCCGACCAGGCCTTGCGCCGCCAGCACGAAGAAGAGGCCGATCGCAAGCAGGATTCCCGGCACGATGGAGGGGGCGAGCAGAACACCTTGAATGGCTGAGGCGGTCTTTCCGCCGAGCCGGTTCATCGAGATGCAGGCCAGCAGCCCTAAGGGCACCGCGACCATCGCCGTCAACGTCCCAAGGATCAGGCTCGTCCTCAGGCCGGCCATCCATGTCGCCGAACCGAAGAAATTCTCGTACCAGCGCAACGAGTATGCGCGCGGCGGAAACTCGAGAAAATCGGACGCCGAAAAGGAGAGCGGCACGACCACCAGCGTCGGCAGCATCAAGAATGCCATGGCCAGCGCGGAGAAACCCCAAAGGAGGATGCGGGCCAGCCTGTTGTCCGGATAGGCTTCAAGCATGGGCCGTGCCGGTTTTGTCGCGCGCCATCAGTCGACGCGCCGCCAGGAACATCACACCAATCAGCGCCATGAGAACGAGGAGCAGAATGCCAAGGACGCTCGCCGAACCCCAGTCCTGAAAGGTCGACAGCGTGCGCTCGATCCGGATGGAGAGAGGATTTACCTTGCCGCCGCCCAGCACCGCCGGCGTGATGAAAAAACCTATCGTGTAGATGAAGACGATCGTCGAACCCGAGAAGATGCCGCCGGCCGAAAGGGGCAGAATGACGGTGCGGATCACTTGCCCGAGTGTGGCTCCCATGCTCGCCGAAGCGCGAACAAGGTTGGCGTCGATATCGCGCATCGCGGCATAGACGGGCAGCAGGAAGAGCGGCAGCATGTAATGAACCATGCCGATCAGCGTTCCCGTGAAGTTGTAGACCAGCGGCAATGGCTCCCCTGTCAGGCCCGAGCCCGTCAAAGCCGCGTTGATCAGGCCATCGCGCCGCAGCAGCACCAGCCAGCCGTAGGTGCGCACCAGAATGGAGGTCCACAGCGGCAGCATGACGAAGGCCATCAGCATATTGGCCACCCTTGGCCTGGCGCTGGCCAGGGCGAGCGCCAGGGGCGTGCCGAGAAGAATACAGAACGCCAGCGTCCCCAGGGACAGCTCAACGGTTGTTACGAGTGCCGACCATGTCAGTCCGCTCGAAAGCACCTTCTCGTAATTGCCGACGCTATAGTCGCCGCCCGTGGTCAGGAAGGATTGCCGGATGATCCATAGGATGGGCAGTATCGCCGCCAATCCAACGATGAAAAGCGCCGGGAGCGACAGCGCAAGAAAGAACCGCCGCTCGCTTCGCGCATCGGCCGCGAGCGCGGGATCGACAGTGGCGGTCACGATGTCGCTCCCGGTATCGCGTGAACTTTGGCCGCCGATGCATACACGGTCAGCCGCTGACCGGCGGCAAGCTCGGCGCAGCCGCCGGCAAGTGCTGACGGAATGCAGACAAGAACCTCCTGCCCATCATCAAGCGCCAGCGTCAAAAGCCAGTTCTCGCCGCGAAACGCCTTGGCGCGCAGCATTCCGTCGAGCGCCGCTCCGTCTCGCCCGACGAGCTTGACATCCAGGTGGAAGCTTTCCGCGCGGATCATCAGGGTCTCGCGAAACGCATCGCCGCCGTCGATTGTGCGCACCGAGCCCGGGGCCAGAATGTTGGCCTCGCCCATGAATTGCGCGACGAAGCGGGTCGATGGACGATCATAAATTTGCTGTGGCGTGTCGATCTGCTGGATGCGGCCGGAATTCATCACCGCAACCCGGTCGGACATGGTCAGCGCCTCGCGCTGGTCATGCGTCACATAGATCGTGGTGATCCCCAGGTCATCGTGCAGACGCCGGATCTCGTACTGCATGGTTTCGCGCAGGTTTCTGTCGAGCGCCGACAGCGGCTCGTCCATCAACATCACGCGTGGTTCGAAGACGATGGCTCGCGCCAGCGCCACCCGCTGGCGCTGGCCGCCGGACAGTGCGGCAATGTTGCGCTCCGCCAGACCCTCCAGCTTCACGCGAGCCAAAGCATCAAGCGCCCGCTGCCGGGCCTCCGCTTTCGGCGTCTTGCGTAGCGCCAACGGATACTCGACATTCGCCAGGACGTTCATATGGGGAAACAGCGCGTAGCTCTGGAATACGATGCCGATGTCGCGCTTGTTGGGGGCCAGACGGGTGATGTCCCGATCCGCCAACAGGAGCTTGCCGGAATCGGGCCGGACAAAACCGGCCAGAGCCATGAGCAGCGTGGTCTTGCCCGACCCCGACGGCCCCAGCAAAGTGAGGAATTCGCCAGCCTGAATGTCGAGCGAGACATCATCCAGCGCGACGTAGGACCCATAGGCCTTGGACACGCTGGCGATGGTGATCGGGAGCGACTTCATGATGGGCTCGAACGTCTAGAGCTGATGCACCATAGACTCAGCGACTCATCATTTCATCGAAAGCTTTTTGAGCGGCCTCGCCGTTCTTGACCCACCAGTCAGCGTTCGAAAACACCGAGGTGCCGGCGTTTTCAGGTGCCGTCGCCAGGGTTTTCAGGCGATCTTCAGGGATAAGACCACCCTCATAGCCGGCAGGATTGACCGGACCATAGGCGATGAAGTCGGTCAGCTTCGCCACCCGTGCGGGCTGCGTCATCGCCGCGATGAGCTTCATGGCCGCTTCCTTGTTCGGCGCCCCCTTCGGCACCCCAAGGCAGTCCGTGCCGATGACGGAACCTTTGAATGTGTAGTCAACCGAACCGCCATCCGCCTTCACCGTCTGGGCTCGCCCATTCCAGGTAACGACCAGATCCGCCTCGCCGTCCTTCAGCAATTGCGCCGACTGCGCTCCGGAGGTCCACCAGACCGAGACATTCGGTTTGATCGCTTCAAGCCGCTTGATGGCGCGCGCCAGGCCCTCGGGCGTGCTGAGCGTGGGATAGACGTCCGCCGGCGCCACGCCATCGGAGAGCAAGGCGATTTCGATCAAGTCCTGCGCATTGGCGCGCAGCGCGCGACGGCCCGGGAATTTGGCAACGTCCCAGAATTCCGCCCAGGTCTTCGGCGGATTCTCACCATAGGTCTTGGTGTTCCACGACATGACGGTGCCATAGGAGTCGAACGGATAGCAGTAATCGGACTTTGCGCCGGCCGGCACGGAGTTGGGATCGATGATCTTGTAGTCAAGCGGCTCCAACAGCGACTGGGCCGCTGCCTGCGCGCCTTCCGGCGAGCCGAGGTGGATGATGTCGGTGGTGACCGCACCCGCGGTGACCTGCATCTTCAAAGCGGCCAGGCCATCGCTCTGCGTCTCCTCGCGAACATCATAGCCAAGTTCCTTTGCGGCGGGAGCCCACATCGCCTCCTTCATGGCGTTGCCATAATCACCGCCCGCGGTCGTGATGGTGACTGATTGGGCATAGACGGGCACGGCAGCCGAGACTGCGATCGCCGCCAACGAAATGCGTAATAATCGGGACATATGTTCTCCTCCAGGATTCGTCGGAATATCGCCTTATGTGGGCTTTTTTTGCAATCGTAACGTTACGATTACCGCGAAACGTTTCGGAGTCAAGCGACTTTCAGGCGAGCTCGTTCAGTTTCGGCGGGCCTGGATTTGACCCTCGGGTCGAATCCGGTAACGTTACGATGCTCAGCAAAATCAGCCGGCGCTTTCGCAAATCAAGTCGGGCGACATGGCCAATCTAAAACAGATCGCGGCGGAACTTTCCCTTTCGGTGACCACGGTATCGCGCGCTCTGAAGGACGGGCCGGAGGTGCATCCCTCTACCGTGGCGCGCGTCAAGGAAGTGGCCAAGCGGGTCGGCTATGTCCCGAACCATCACGGCCGGGCGCTGAAAACCGGACAGACCCTGACGCTGACGGCCGTGCTGCCGATGGAAACACGCGACTACCTGTCGGATCTGGCGAAGCTTCCCTTGATCGAAGGCATGACGCTAGCGGCGCGGCAAGCGGGCTATAGTCTGTCAATCTATTCCACCACGCCCGACGACGATCCCGTCGAAAGCGTGCAGCGGCTGCTTCAGGCGCACAGCGCCGACGGTCTGATCATCACGCGCATGGTCTCGGGCGATCCGCGCGTCAGGCTGCTGTTGGATCAGGGCATACCGTTCGTCGCGTTTGGAAGAACCGACCTGGGCATCGCCTATCCCTATGTCGATATCGACAATGAACAGATCGCCTATGAGGCGACCCGGCGGCTCATGGACAAGGGCTGTCGACGCATTGCTCTACAACTTCTCGTGCAGAAGGATCAGGCGAGCGCCACACGTCTCGCCGGCTATCGAAGGGCGATGGCCGAGGCCGGCATCCCGATCGACCAGTCCCTGATCGGTGACGGCACGTTCACAATGGAATCGAGCGCGGCCTGGTTCGATCGCCTGCTGGCGTCGTCAGATCGTCCAACGGGCCTGGCATGCGCCAACGAACTGGGCCTTCTTGGCGCGTTGCACGCTCTCGGCAGACGGGGTCTGGTGCCGGGCCGTGACGTTCACATCGTCACCCGTGACAATACTCGTCTGGCGCGTTTCCTGCCGGCGAACATTGGCGTTCATTCCGTGGACATGGCAGATGTCGGGCACAAACTTATCGAGGTCCTCGAGAGCCGGATCGCCAATCCGCTTGGTCCGGTCGCGACGATCTTGCTGCAAGGCAGGTTCGAGCCGGCCGAATAGTCCGTTCGCAGACTGAAGCCACGTTTGTGCGGCACGGCGCAAATCCACCTGGCCGCAGGATGTTCTGGACTTCACTCGGCGGGCGCCGCCCCGACCTGGCCGGCGACTTCCTGATCCAGTTCCGCCAGGAAATCGGTGATGCGCGCGGCATTGTCGCCAAGGTCGTAGCGGCCGTAACGCGAAGCCGACCGCATGTCGACGATCACGCTATCGCCATCGTCCGTCACGCGGATCGCCACATCGGCAGGAAGTCCGAGCAC
Organism: Mesorhizobium japonicum MAFF 303099; assembly: GCF_000009625.1. Classification (NCBI taxonomy): domain Bacteria; kingdom Pseudomonadati; phylum Pseudomonadota; class Alphaproteobacteria; order Hyphomicrobiales; family Phyllobacteriaceae; genus Mesorhizobium; species Mesorhizobium japonicum. Next base: position 6,222,988 of record NC_002678.2, on the reverse strand, counting down.
GAAGCCCTTGGCGACTGCGGTAATGGTTACGTCGCTTTGCCCGGTAAGGTCGGGATAGGGTTCGGAGAGATCCCAACTGCGCCGGTCGAGAACGGTTTCGACGGCATTGACTATGGTCTCGAATGGCAGATCGTAGCTGCGCGCGGTGACCAGCGGATAGCTGTCGGCCTGCAGCCGTTGTTCGCCTGGCGTCGATGGGGACAGCACATTCATGTCCTTTGTCCGCTCGCTGACGTCGAGCGCGGGCGGCTCGTCGAAATCGGTCGAAATGTCCCTGAGCGGCGGATAGATCGTCGCCCAGTAGGCGGCAACGCCATAGGGAACCAGCACCAGCAGTGCCAGCAAGGCGCCGACGGTCAGGTCGCGGCCGCCACGGTCACCGAATTTCCATAGTCTCGAAAAGGCAAAGGCGGCGAACAGCAGCGCCAGCGCCGCGAGCAGCGCAACGATGCCGAGCACCCACAGGAACACCGGCGTTTCGACGAGATCGAAGCGGTGGCCGACGAAGTCGGTCAGCAAAAGCACCGCTGAAAATGCGGCCGTGCGCCGCGACCAGCCGGCTGCCTTCGACGTTCGCCGTTCGGGAATGCTAACCATGGTTCTCTGCGTTGCCCCAACCCGGACGGAGGTTTAGTGCCTTTTCGCGGCGGCTTGAAGCCGAAACACGCAACATCCCCTCAATCCGTCGGCAAGCGGTAGTCCCTGAACTGCTGGCGCAAGGTTGTCTTCTGGATCTTGCCGGTGGCGGTGTGCGGTATTTCGCCGACGAAAGCGACATCGTCGGGCATCCACCACTTGGCCACCTTGCCATCCATGAAACCGAGAATATCCGCCTTGGTCGGCTCCTTACCTGGCTTGGCAACGACAACCAGCAAGGGCCGCTCGCCCCATTTCGAATGATGGACGCCGATGGCCGCCGCTTCCGCCACGTCCGGGTGGCCGACGGCCAGATTCTCGAGGTCGATGGTCGAAATCCATTCGCCGCCGGACTTGATGACGTCCTTGGCCCGATCTGTGATCTGCATGTAGCCGCCGGCGTCGATGTGAGCGACATCGCCGGTATCGAACCAGCCGTCCGCATCGAATTGCTCCGCCCCGGCGCCGCCGTAATAAGCGCGTGCGACGGCCGGACCACGCACTTTCAGGCGGCCAAAGGTCTTGCCATCCCAGGGTTGCGCATTGTTCTCGTCATCGGTCACCTTCATTTCAACGCCGAAGGGCGGGTAGCCCTGCTTCTGCTTGACATCGAGCCGGGCCTCGCCCTGGAGACCGGCATATTCCGGCTTCAGGGTGCACAACGTGCCGAGCGGCGACATTTCGGTCATGCCCCAGGCATGGATGACCTGGACGTCGTAATTGTCCTGGAATTTCGTCATGATCGCGCGCGGGCAGGACGAGCCGCCGATGACGACCTTGTTGAGATAGGGAAGCTTCTTGCCGGTCTCCTCCAGATATTGCAGCAGCATCATCCAGACGGTCGGCACGGCGGCGCTGAAGGTTACCTTCTCGGTGTCGAGCAATTCATAGATCGAGGCGCCGTCCATCTTGCAGCCGGGCATGACCAGGTTGGCGCCGACCATCGGACCGCTCTGGCCGAGGCCCCAGGCATTGGCATGGAACATCGGCACAACCGGCAGGACCGTGTCGCGCGACGACAGGCCCATCGCGTCGGGCATGGCGGCGATCATGGCGTGCAGCACGTTCGAGCGGTGGCTGTAGACGACGCCCTTGGGATCGCCCGTGGTGCCCGATGTATAGCACATGCCGGCTGCGGTGCCTTCGTCGAAAGTCTTCCAGGCGAAGTCGCCATCGACCTCGTCAAGCCACTCCTCATAGGCGACGGCATTGGGCAAGGTCGTCTGCGGCATGTGCGCCTTGTCGGTCAGCACGATCACCTTTTTCAGCGATTTGACGGCACCGGCGATCTTCTCCAGCAGCGGAATGAACGTGAGGTCGACGAAGACCGCCTTGTCCTCGGCATGGTTCATGATCCAGACGATCTGCTCGGGAAACAGGCGCGGATTGAGCGTGTGATAGATGGCGCCGACGCCCATGATGCCGTACCAGGCCTCGAGGTGGCGCGCCGTGTTCCAGGCCAGCGTGGCGATGCGGTCGCCCAACCCATAGCCGTCCCGCTCCAGCCGCTGGGCGACCTTGAGAGAACGACGATGGATGTCGGCATAGGTGGTCCGCACGATCGGCCCCTCGATCGAGCGCGACACGATCTCGCGCACCCCATGCTGCCGTTCGGCGTTGTCGATAAGCTTGTGGCACAGCAGCGGCCATTCCTGCATCAGCCCCAGCATCGGTTCCTCCTCCCTCGCGCATTTTGCGTCGTAGCTTTGGCGCATTGTGAAGCGAACCGGCGGATTGTCCAGTCGCCCGCTCGCGCGGGATGCGAATTTCAGGGTCCGTGCCGCAACGGCAAGCGCTTGAATTTTGGCATGTTTTGGATTTTGGACTGCTGGGCATTCGTGCCACCGCGATGGCAGGAGGGTCAAAAACACTAAAGGCGCGACGGTGTCCTATCCCGTGACTGGGAAATCCGCCACAATCCGGCCATCGTCGGCGTTAAGCTTCGTTAACGGGTAAAGGGGGCGATTGGCGACTGAAAGAGGTTCGCATGGACACGCAGCTCGACGACAAAGCCCTTGAGAGCACACTTGCCGAAAGCCTGGCCGATCTGGTGCCGGACGAAAAGACTGTTTCCGAAGACGAATTTGTTGAAGTTGTCGGCGGCGCGCTCGAAGCGGTCGGCGGCACGCTCCTGTTCAAGATGTGCGTCCAGAACGAGGGGGAAGGCCAGCACGTCGCGGCCGCATCCGTCGGCGCTGGAGGCAATCGCCAGTTCCTGCTGCTCACCTTGCCGACCGGCGGCGGCTCGCTGAAAGTCGAGACCGTTTCCAGGAGCAGCAACCCGGTTGCGGGCATCGCGGCCGCCTATGCCGGACTGATGGACGCATTCAAGACCGCCGCCTGAGCCACGGTTGCCACTCGAAGCGCTGCAGCGCCACGCCTTGGGGATTTGGCGCGCCTGTTTTCGTGATGCGAACCCACCTTGCGCAACAGCTGTGCCCGCCACACTTTAAGGGGCCACGCAAGGAGAACCAGCATGGACAAGATCGCCAACCCGGCACCCGGCTTCCAGCGCAACCCCGACAAGATCATCACCATCGAACCCTATGCCGGCACCGTCACGGTGCGCGCTGGCGATACGGTCATCGCATCGTCCACCAAGGCCAAGGTGCTGGGCGAAGCGCCCTATCCCCCTGCCTTCTACATTCCGTTCGCCGACATCGATTTCGACAAGCTCAGCAGCACGCAGCACTCGACCCATTGCCCCTACAAGGGCGACGCCAGCTATTGGAGCGTGCTGCCTGCCGGTGAGGCCGGTCAGAACGCGATGTGGGCTTACGAGCGGCCTTTCGACGAAATGACCGAAATCCGCGACCACGGTGCGTTCTACGCCAGCAAGGTTACGATCGAAGCCAAGCCGGGTTGAGCCCTTCGACTTGAATGCATTCAGGGTGCATTGAGATTCAGGTCAGGCCGAGTCGAAAATGGCTGATACCGAGAACCGGAGCGGAGCGTACTTTTCGTACGTGAGCACCGAAAGCGCAGGTGTCAGTCATTTGCAGGCCGGCATCACCTGAATACCCTCAGTCTGTGGTGCCGTGATTGCCCGTGCCGTCGGCATCGTCGAGGCGCACGAAGGTCATGCCTTTGGCTTTCAGCGCCAACAGGCCCTGCACGACGCCCTCGCCGGCGGCGTGGGTCGGCTGGTTGATGTGTGAGATGATGACGTCGCCGTCCTTGGCCGCGGCGATGCGCCTGGTGGTTTCCTTGGCGCCAAGCAGCGAGCCGCCATCGCCATTGATCGAGAAGCCGGCAATCTTGAAACCGAGCTTGCGGATCATCGCGATCGCCGAGGGGCTGTATTCGGCGGTGGCGCCGCGGAACCATTTCGGCGCCGGCTCGCCGGTCCTGGCAAGCGCCGCGGCCCCCGACTCGACTTCTGCCAGCACGGCATCCGGGCTGCCGGCGCTCTTTATGCCGTAGATCTTTTGCGGCGTGTCGACCGCCGGAATGTGGCGACCACCGTGATTTTCCAATTCGAAAAGGTCCGGATGCGCCCGCATGATCTCGACGGCCGCGGCATTGCGCTTCAGCCAGATTCCGGTGACGAAAATGGTGGCGGGGATCTTGTTTTCCACCAGCGCCGAGAGAATGCGCGTGTCGGTCTGTCCGTCGCAGGCGTCGAGCGTAAGCGCAACGCGGCCCGCTCCGCTTGCCGCGGGCTTGATGTGCAGCGTGGGTTCGACCAGCGTGGCGGCATGGGCGCTGGGCACAGCCACCAACGACATGGCGATCATGCAGAGATGTCTTTGCAGCAGACGCATCAAACCGAATTCCTGACTGGCGATTTCAAGCCGGCATCCAAAGACCCGCATGAAGGCGGAAATCGGACGATGGATAGCAGAAAAATGCCTGGCGCGGCAATTTGACTGCCCTGGCGCACGCACCATTCGCCAGCCTGACGATCAGTCGCCCTTCAGACAGCGCGTTCCCGTTTCACCGCGGTGCGATTGCGCAATGCCTTGATCTCCCTACCCGCGCCCCGCTTTTGACACTTGTACCGCGGCCTGCGCGGCCGCCAGCCTGGCGATCGGCACGCGATAGGGTGAGCACGAGACATAGTCGAGCCCGACCTCCTCGCAGAAGCGGATCGATGCCGGGTCGCCGCCATGTTCGCCGCAGATGCCGAGCTTGATGTCGGGGCGTGTCGCCCTGCCCTTTTGCGCGGCCATGCGCACCAGTTCGCCGACGCCATCGACGTCGAGCGAGACGAATGGATCCTGCTCGATGATGCCTTTCTGGCGGTAGGTCTCCAGGAACGAGGCCGCATCGTCGCGCGAGATGCCGAACGTGGTCTGGGTGAGGTCGTTGGTACCGAAGGAGAAGAACTCGGCTGTTGCGGCGATGACATGGGCACGGATCGCCGCGCGCGGCAGTTCGATCATCGTACCGGTGAGATAATCGATCTTGACGCCGCTCTCTTCCATGACGCTCTTGGCGACCGCATCGATGCGCGCCTTCACATAGTCGAGCTCCTTCACCAGGCCGACCAGCGGCACCATGATTTCGGGGACGACCAGCGCGCCAGCCTTCTGGCCTGCCTCGACGGCGGCCTCGAAAATGGCGCGTGCCTGCATCTCGGCGATTTCGGGATAGGAGACGGCCAGCCGGCAGCCGCGATGGCCAAGCATCGGATTGAATTCGTGCAAGGCCTCGGTGCGCTGCCTGAGCTTGTCGGGCGATACATCCATGACGGCCGCGACCTCGGCGATTTCGGCCTCGGTCTTGGGCAGGAATTCATGCAACGGCGGATCGAGCAGGCGGATCGTCACCGGCAGGCCTGCCATGATCTCGAACAATTCCAGGAAATCCGAGCGCTGCATGGGCAGAAGCTTGGCAAGGGCGATGCGCCGATCCTTTTCGGTATCGGCCAGGATCATCTCGCGCATGGCGACGATGCGGGCGCCGTCGAAGAACATGTGCTCGGTGCGGCAAAGACCGATGCCCTCGGCGCCGAAAGAGCGTGCCATGCGGGCATCGAGCGGGGTTTCGGCGTTTGTGCGCACCTTCATGCGCCGCACCGCGTCCGCCCATTCCATGATAGCGGCAAAATCGCCGGAAAGTTCAGGCTGCAGCATCGCCACGGCGCCCTTCAGCACCTGGCCGTTGCCGCCGTCGATGGTGATGATGTCGCCCTTGCGGAAGGTCTGCCCCATCGAGAGCAGCGTGCCGGCCTTGTAGTCGACGCGCAGTGAGCCGGCGCCGGACACGCAAGGCTTGCCCATGCCGCGCGCGACGACGGCGGCATGGCTGGTCATCCCGCCGCGCGTGGTCAGGATGCCCTCGGCCGCATGCATGCCGTGGATATCCTCCGGGCTGGTCTCGATGCGCACCAGGATCGCCTTGCGGCCCTGGGCCTTGAGATCCTCGGCATCGCCGGAGGAAAAGACGATCTCGCCAGTGGCAGCGCCAGGCGATGCCGGCAGGCCGACGCCGATGACGTCGCGCGCGGCCTTCGGGTCGATGGTCGGGTGCAGCAATTGGTCGAGCGAGGCCGGGTCGATGCGAGCGACGGCTTCCTCCTTCGTGATCAGGCCGTCCCTTGCCATTTCCACGGCAATCTTGAGCGCCGCCTTGGCGGTGCGCTTGCCCGAGCGGGTCTGCAACATCCACAACTTGCCGCGCTCGATGGTGAATTCGAGGTCCTGCATGTCGCGATAGTGCTTTTCCAGGCTGTCGGAGATGCTGACGAAGGATTGGAAGGCATCGGGCATCAGCTTCTGCAGCGACGGCTTGTCGGAGCCGGCGGCGATGCGGGCGGCCTCGGTGATGTTCTGCGGCGTGCGGATGCCGGCGACGACATCCTCGCCCTGTGCGTTCACCAGGAACTCGCCATAGAGCTGCTTTTCGCCGGTCGATGGGTTGCGGGTGAAGGCAACGCCGGTGGCCGAGGTCTCGCCCATATTGCCGAACACCATGGCCTGGACGTTGACCGCCGTGCCCCAGCTTTCGGGGATGTCGTGCAGGCGCCGGTAGGTGATGGCGCGGTTGTTCATCCAGCTCGAGAACACCGCGCCGATAGCGCCCCAGAGCTGCTCCTGCGGATCCTGCGGGAACGGCCTGCCGAGCTCTTCCTCGACCTTGGCCTTGTAGAGCGCGATCACGCCCTGCCATTCGATGGCCGTCAGTTCGGTGTCGAGCTCATGGCCGAGGCTGGCCTTCTGGTCTTCGAGGATTTCCTCGAACACCTCGTGATCGAGGCCCATGACGACATCGGAATACATCTGGATGAAGCGGCGGTAGCTGTCATAGGCAAAGCGCGCATCACCGGAATCGGTGGCCAGCGCCTCGACCGTCTCGTCGTTGAGGCCAAGATTGAGCACGGTGTCCATCATGCCCGGCATCGAGGCGCGAGCTCCGGAGCGCACCGACACCAGCAGCAGCTTCGACGGATCGCCGAACCGGCGGTCAGTCAGCCGGCCGATGTGATCGAGCGCGACCGCGACGTCGGCTTCCAATCCCGCCGGATAGGCGCGGCCATTGGCATAGTAGGCATTGCAGACCTCGGTGGTGATGGTGAAGCCTGGCGGCACCGGCAGGCCCAGGCTGCACATTTCGGCCAGGTTGGCGCCCTTGCCGCCCAGCAGATTCTTGTCGCCGGCACGGCCTTCCGCCGCACCATCGCCAAAGGTGAAAACCCATTTGGTCATGCTTTGCTCTCCGGTTGCAGGAGATTGGAAAGATTGGCGAAACGGAAAGTTCCACCCTGGTCCGACTTTGGAGCGATATGATGCTGCAGTGCGAAAGGCAAGCGCCGGCAGAGCCGTCCCGCCGCTACAATCGATTAAGAAAAAGCCTCGCTTGGGCATGCGTCAAAAAGACTTGCCACCTCACGACTCGATGACTAGAACATAAAGGGAACAAAGAGGTGCCCCATGATACTGACTGGAAAACTCGACTATCTGGAAATGCCGGCGACTGGCGGCACGCTGGACCGGTTGAAGGCTTTCTACAGTGCCGCGTTTGCGTGGTCGTTCACCGACTACGGGCCAACCTATTCGGCCTTTGCCGAGGGCCTGGATGGCGGTTTCCAGGCGGATGCCGCGGAAGCACCAGCCAAGCCGCTGCCCGTGCTCTATAGCGACGACCTCGAGGAAACCCTCGGCGCCGTCGAAAGCGCAGGCGGCACGATCATCAAGCCGATCTTCCCGTTCCCCGGCGGCCGGCGCTTCCACTTCGTCGATCCGGCTGGCAATGAGCTGGCTGTCTGGGGTCAATAGCCCACCCGAATGGGATCCGGCGGCGTTGTGGATTGCTCGATCTGGGCGTTCCTGCCGTCGCTCATAAGCATTGTGCTTTTCGGCTGCTCTGCTAATAACGCGCCGCACAAGCGACTCTGACGGCTATTGGGGCGTCGCCAAGTGGTAAGGCATCGGTTTTTGGTACCGACATTCCCAGGTTCGAATCCTGGCGCCCCAGCCATCTCATTGCGACCGGATGGTTGCGCCACGGCATGGTTCGCGCCCGGCTTGGGCGTCCTGCTGCTCAAGGCTTCGGACCGATGACAGCCCTGTGGATTTTCGAAGATGGTTGGAGCAGGTGAAATCTTATTCGGTGGCCGCATCGACCGCCTTTGTTGTCACGCTCCTAGCGGTTCTGGTCCTCGCGCTGCTGCCAGTGCCCGAGCTTCAGGAATTCGGGATCGATATCGGTTTCGACAATGACAAGCTCAATCACGCCAGCGCATTCGCGACTCTGGCTGCACTCGGGGGTCTTGGCTGGCCCAGGCACAAGATCACGCTGGTCATTTTCCTAGCGCTGGTCGGGGCCGCGATCGAGGTCCTTCAGGGCACGACACTGATCGACCGCGACCTCGACGTGTTCGACTGGGTTGCCGATTGCATCGGCATAGCGGGCGGGCTCGTGGTCGCGCTGTGTGTAAATTGGGCCATGCACCGCAAAGGCTGATGGCCAATCGCATCTGGCCCACAGGCCGGACCCCGACCAGACGACGCGTCAGCTCGCCTCGCGCATCGCCTCGGCGGCCTGCAGGTCGACCGATACGAGCTGACTGACGCCCTGCTCGGCCATGGTGACGCCGAACAACCGATCCATGCGCGCCATGGTGATCGGATTGTGGGTGATGATGACGAAGCGCGTCTCGGTGGTCTTGGCCATCTCGTCCATGAGATTGCAGAAACGTTCGACATTGTGATCGTCGAGCGGCGCGTCGACTTCGTCGAGCACGCAAATCGGCGCTGGGTTGGTCAGGAAGACGGCGAAGATCAGCGACATCGCCGTCAGCGCCTGCTCGCCGCCGGACAGCAGCGTCATGGTCTGCGGCTTTTTGCCGGGCGGGCGGGCAAGGATTTCGAGGCCTGCCTCGAGCGGATCGTCGGATTCGATCAGCTGCAATTCCGCAGTACCGCCGCCGAACAGATGCGAGAACAGACGCTGGAAGTGGCTGTTGACCACGTCAAAAGCGGCCAGAAGCCGCTCGCGGCCTTCGCGATTGAGGCTCTGGATCGCCTGCCGGAGCTTGCGGATCGCCTCGATGATGTCCTCGCGCTCGGTAACGATCGCTTCGAGCCGGTCGGAAAGCTCCTTCTGTTCTTCCTCGGCGCGCAGATTGACGGCGCCGAGCCGTTCGCGCTCGATCTTCAGCCGGTCGAGCTGGCGTTCGATCTCGGCCATCTCCGGCATCGGGTCGTCGGCTTCCAGCCCGGTATGGCGGATGACCAGATGCGGCGGCGTGTTCAGCGTTTCCTGGATGCGCGCTTCGACCTCGAGCCGGCGCTCATCGGCCGCCGTCAGCCTTTCCTCGGCGCGGACACGGGTCTCGCGCGCCTCGGCCAGCGACTGGATGGCTGATGTGGCCAGCTTGTCCAGTTCGGCCTGCCTGTTTTCCGCTTCCTGCAGCCGGTCGGCGGCCGCCTTGCGCAAGGTCTCGGCCTCGGTGAGCTGCGACAGTAGCGCGCGACGCTTGGCGTCGATTTCATCGGGCGCATCGGCCAGCCGCTCGCGCTCGGCCTCGGCCTCGGCCTTGCGTTCGCCAAGCGAGGCAATCTGCGTCGAGGCATTTTCGGCGCGGACCAGCCAGTTGCTGCGCTCGGCGCCGATGGCATCGAGCCGGCGCGTACGCGCCTCCGCCTCGCGCCGCAGCCCTTCATGGACGGCCCGCGCATCGGCGAGCGCGGCGCGGTCACGCGAGACATTGGCCGTGGACTGTTCAAGCTGCAATTGCAGGTCGCCGAGATCCGGCGCGTCCTGCAGTAGCATTTCGGCCTCGACGAAAGCAGCCGAGGTTTCCTCATGGCTGTCGACGATGCGCGCGCGCCCCTCATCGAGTGCCGCGCGCCGGCTCGCCAGCTCGCCACCGGCCTTTTCGGCCTCGGCCAGCGCAGTGCGGGCGGCGTCCAGCCGATGCTGGGCATCGCGTCCGGCCTGGCGTGTGTTGCGTTCGGCCTCGCTCGCCTGGCGAAGCGCTTGTTCGGCCTGTGCCAGCGCCTCCTCGGCCTGGCGTAGGACGAGCGTGGCCTGCACTGCTTCGGCATCGAGTTCGGCAAGCCGGTTCTTCTGCGCCAGCCTTTGTGCGGCGGCCGTCGGAGCGTCGGCGCTGGCGGTCAGGCCGTCCCAGCGCCAGAGCGCGCCTTCACGGCTGACCAGACGCTGGCCGGGCGCAAGCAGCGCCTGCAGCCGGCGGCCGTCCGCGACCTCGACAATGCCGATCTGCGCCAGGCGGCGGGCAAGCTGCGCCGGAGCGCGAACCACGCTGGCCAGGCTCTTGATGCCTTCCGGCAGGGCCGCGTCGCCGGGCTGGATCTGGCTTTCGCCCCAATGCGCGGGCGCGCTGCGGTCAAGCGGCACATCGAGGTCTTCGCCAAGGGCGGCGCCCAGCGCCGTCTCGAAGCCGCGCTCGACGCTGATCTGCTCCAGTACCGAAGGGAAGAGATCGCCACTGGCGGCATTGAGGATCTTGGCCAACGTGCGCGCTTCCGTCTCGATCCGCGCCAGCTCGGCCTTGGCGTCCTGAAGCGGTGGGCGGGCACCGCTTTCAGCGGTGCGGGCATCGATGACCGACTGCTCGGCCTGCGCCACGGCGGCCTCGGATTCTTCCAGGAGCGCCATGGCCTGTTCGACCAGAACGCGCTTTTCGGCCGGATCCGGCAGGCCGGCGACCTTGGAGAGGATATCCGACAATTCGCGGTCGACCTCGGCGAGCTGACGGGCGAAGCGGTCGCGGCGCTCGGCGGTTTCGCGCAAAGTCCGTTCGATCTGGTGGCGCGAAGCGGCGGCCTCGGCCCGTTCGGCGGTCAGCGCCGCGAGCCTGGCTTCGCTTTGCGCCAGCGTCGATGCCGCCTGTTCGAACGCAGCGCGGGTGGTGGCCTCGCGCTCAGCCGCACCAGCGTTTTCGGAATTCAGCGTGGCCTCTTCGGTGCGCAGGCGTTCGAGGACATCGGCATTGTCACGCACCATCCGCTCTTCGCGGGCGATGTCGCCGTCGAACTGCTGCAAGCGGCGCTCGATTTCGGCCTGGCGGTTGCGGATGCGCCCGGCCTCCTCCTCGATCTGCGACCTGGCGATCGACAGGCGCTGGAAGGCGGCGGCAGCGGCAGCCTCCGCGTCGCGCAGATCGGGCAGGCGATGAGCGCTGATGCCCTGCTCCTTGGCCGCGTTCATCTGCGCGGCGGCGCGGTCGCCGACCAGCGCCGTGGCAACAGCCAGCGCAGAACGCGCCTCGCCTTCCTGCGTCTTGGCCAGCGTCCAGCGCAGGTGCAGCAATGTCGCTTCGGCCTTGCGGATATCGGCCGACAGGTTCTTGAAGCGCGAGGCCTGGCGCCCTTGGCGCTTCAGGCTTTCGATCTGGCTTTCCAGTTCGCCGACGACGTCGTCCAGGCGTTCCAAATTCTGTTCGGCCGCCTTCAGCCGCAGTTCCGCCTCGTGGCGACGGGTGTGCAGGCCGGAAATGCCGGCGGCCTCTTCGAGCAGGGCGCGGCGCGCCTGCGGCTTGGCCTGGATCAGTTCGCCGATGCGGCCCTGCCCGACCATCGACGGCGAGCGTGCGCCGGTCGACTGGTCGGCGAACAGAAGCTGCACATCCTTGGCGCGCGCTTCCTTGCCGTTGATGCGGTAGAGCGAGCCGGCCTCGCGCTCGATGCGGCGTGACACCTGCAACTCGTCGGCGTCGTTGAAGGCGGCGGGCGCCGAACGATCACTGTTATCGAGGAAAAGCGTGACTTCGGCGGTGTTGCGGGCGGGCCGCGTGCCCGAGCCGGAAAAGATGACGTCGTCCATGCCGGACGCGCGCATGTTTTTGTAGGAGCTTTCGCCCATCACCCAGCGCAGCGCCTCGACAAGGTTCGACTTGCCACAGCCGTTCGGCCCGACAATACCCGTCAGGCCGCGTTCGATGACGAACTCGCCGGGCTCGACGAAGGACTTGAAACCGAGGAGGCGAAGGCGCGAAAACTTCATTCGCGCCGCCCCGCAAGCGGGTTCCGCAAAAGTGTCCCGCGGTTTTGCGAATAGAGCCCGCGACAAGGCAAATGGATGGGCACGCCGAAGCGCTGCCGCTTCAGCGCTGCGCGAGCGTCAGAGCAGAGGGTCGATGATAGCCGACATTTCCTCAATCGACATCGCCCCTTTGTAGGTCTTACCGTTGATGAAGAAGGTCGGTGTCGAGTCGACCTTGAATTCATTGGCGCCGCGCTTCTGGACCGATCTCACATCGTCCAGAAGTTTCTGGTCCGTCAAGCAGGCCTCGAACGACTCCTGTGTAAAACCGGCGAGCTTCGAGATTTGCAGCAGCGCATCCTTGGTGTTCGACACGCCAACCCAGTTCGGCTGCTGCCTGAACAGCACGTCCACCATCGGGAAATAGTTATCCTTGGCGCAGCGCGCCAGCATGAAACCGGCTTCCGCGCTCGGGTCGAACGGGAACTCGCGCAGGATATAGCGCGCCTTGCCGGTGTCGATGTACTTCGTCTTCAGGTCCGGGAAGGTGGTTTCGGCGAAATGCGCGCAATGCGGGCAGGTCATCGAGGCGTATTCGACGATGGTGACCTTGGCGTCATCCTTGCCGAGCTGTTTGTCGGGCAGTGCGCCGGGCTTCAGCAGTTCCGCCATGTCGACGGTGCCCTGGGACTCTGGAACCTTGGCGGCGGCTGGCGTGGCGGGCTTTGCAGGAGCGGCCGGGTCCGCGGGCTTCACATCCGCCGCCTTGGCCTGTTCGCCGGAGTCGCTGCAGGCGGCGAGCAGAGCCACCGCCGGAATGGCAGCCAGCGAAGACAGGACGTTTCTGCGAGACAGACTTTTGCCGAACGGGGGACGGTTCATACGAATCACCTGACAAGGGTTGAATTTTGCAATGCAAAGGCACGAAAAGGCGAGAGTTGGCGCGAATTAAGGCATCTCCATCCCCAATCCAATCGTGAAACCTGACCAAGGTGATCACGAATGCGAGATGTTGAAGACAAATCCATGAATGTCTTCAAGGAGTTTTTGACTTCCTTTCACCCAAAATGGTTGCGCCAAGCCTTTCCAGCGAGGCGCGCAGCCCGTCATCCTCGATCAGTTCGACCGTACTGGACAATTTGGCCTGCTCCGCCGCCGTCAAAGGCCTGAAGGTCGGTTTAGGCCGTCCCTTGTCCGTCGTCACCGGTTTTTGCACGATCCTGATGCGGCCTATTGCCGTAAAGCCGAGGAAAGCGTTGACCCGGTTGATGATCTCGCCGGTCTCGTGCTGCAGATGAAGTGCGGCCATGCCTTCGCAGGCAATGACCAGCACCGCCGGTTCGAACGGATCGTCCTCATGCAGGCGGCGCGGCCACTGGATCTTCTCGGGCCGCGAGCGGCTGGCCAGGCGCGGGCCGGCGATCTCTTCCCAGGACTGGACGAGACCAATCGAAATGCCTGCCCGTTTGCGCAGCACAGGGTCGAGGATTTTGGTGGCAAGATCGCTCACCGGGACGGGATTGCCGTAGGGCGTTCTCCCTGCCATGTACGTTCTCCAGCCACGACCCCAGCAGATTACCGGCCAGGCCAACACACGATCAATGGCACCAGCAGACCAGACCCGCAAGGCCCAGACACGCAAGGCCCAGACACTTAAGGCAATGCCGGACGACACCGCGTCGCGCCTGCTCGCCTGGTACGACGTGCATCATCGCGAGTTGCCGTGGCGGGTGAGCCCGCGCGAGCATGCACGCGGCGTGCGGCCCGACCCCTATCGCATCTGGCTGTCCGAAGTCATGCTGCAGCAGACCACGGTCGAGGCGGTGAAATCCTACTTTCGCGCCTTTGTCGAGAAATGGCCCGATGTCGAGGCGCTGGCCGCGGCGCCGACCGAGGACGTCATGAAGGCCTGGGCGGGGCTCGGCTATTACTCCCGCGCCCGCAACCTCAAGGCCTGCGCCGATCTGGTGGCGGCGCGTGGTGGCCGGTTTCCCGATACCGAGGCCGATTTGAGAGACCTGCCCGGCATCGGCGCCTACACTTCGGCGGCGATCACGGCGATCGCCTTCGACCGCCCCGCCGCCGTGGTTGATGGCAATGTCGAACGCGTCATATCGAGGCTGTTTTCGATCAGGACGCCACTCAACGAAGCCAAGACCGAGATACGAGCCCTTGTCGAGGCCATGGTGCCGGCGGCAAGGCCGGGCGATTTCGCCCAGGCCATGATGGATCTCGGCGCCACGATCTGCACCCCGCGCCGGCCGCGCTGCATGCTGTGCCCGCTGCGCGAGAACTGCAGCGCCGTCGTTTCAGGCGATCCCGAAAACTTCCCGGTGCGGCTGCCCAAAGCCGACAAACCGCAGCGGCGCGGCGCTGCTTTCGTCGCCATCCGTGAGGATGGGGCCATGCTTCTGCGCAAACGGCCGGAAAAAGGTCTGCTCGGCGGCATGACCGAGGTGCCGACAACGGCTTGGACGGCGCGGGTGGACGGAGCCACCACGCAGGCGGCGGCGCCCTTTCCCGGCGAATGGCGGCGCGCCGGGACAATCACGCATGTCTTCACCCATTTCGCGCTCGAGCTCGAAGTCTTTCACGCCCACATCAAAGGGGATGCGCCGGCAGGGCATTTCTGGTCGCACGCCCACGAGATTTCCGGAGAGGCCCTGCCCACTGTCATGAAAAAGGCAATCGAGGCTGCGATACCCGGCGCGACGAAAAAGCAACGCCCGCATTGAAGAGGCTTCATGACCGAGATCCGCCACATCGTTTTCGACATCGGCCGCGTGCTGATCCACTACGATCCCAATATTCCGTTCAGCCGCCTCATCCCCGATGCCGAAGAGAGAAAGTGGTTCTTCGACAATGTCTGCACGCATGACTGGAACATCGAGCAGGATCGCGGCCGGAGCTGGGAAGAGGCAGAGGCGCTGCTGATTGCGGACCATCCCGACCATGCGGAAAACATCCGCAATTTCCGCCGTCACTGGCACGACATGGTGCCGCATGCCTATGACGACAGCGTCGCCATCATGCTTGGCCTGATCGAAAGCGGCCACGACGTGACGATGTTGACCAACTTCGCGTCCGACACTCTGGCGGAAGCCCGCAAACGCTTCGATTTCCTAAATCGGCCACGCGGTGTGACCATCTCCGGCGAGATCGGCAAGATCAAGCCGGATCGTGACATTTACGATCATCACGTGGCTGCGTTCGGGCTCGAACCCTCGGCGACGCTGTTCATCGACGACAGCCAGAAGAATGTCGACGGCGCCAAGGCCGCGGGCTGGCAAGCCGTGCTGTTCACTGATGCCAGGACGCTTCAAGCCGATCTTGAACGCTTGGGAATCAAGTCGCGATCTGAATCGCTTGCGGCGATCCGCTGAGATTTTGATTCAACGCAATACGCGATAATTCAGCGGGGGGGTCAGCCCCCTGCCCGCTCCATGCCGAGACGGGCGATGCGGCGCAGTTCGTCGATCGGGGTCAGCCCGCCGCTGCGCTCATAATGCCAGAAGGTCCAGCCATTGCAGGCGTCCAGCCCCTGCACTTCGGCGCCGATCTTGTGGATCGAGCCGGCGCTGTCGCCGATCGCGACCGTGCCGTCGGCGCGCACCTTGACGGCCCAGCGCTTCTTGGCGTCGTAAAGCGTGACGCCGGGCGTCATCAACCCGGTGTCGATCAGGCTGACGAAGGCGACGCGCGGCTCGGCGCGCTTGCCGGTCAATACCGTCAGATCGGCATCCTCCAGCGGCCGCACCGCATCGATACGCTCGTTGGCGGCGTCGATATAGGCCTGCTCGCGCTCGATGCCGACGAAATGACGGCCGAGGCGTTTGGCGACCGCACCTGTCGTGCCAGAGCCGAAGAAAGGGTCGAGCACGATGTCGCCGGGCTTGGTCGAGGCCATCATGATGCGGGCGAGCAACGCTTCCGGCTTCTGTGTCGGGTGCAGCTTGTCGCCGTTGTCGTTCTTCAGCCGTTCGCCACCGGTGCAGATCGGGAACAGCCAGTCCGAACGCATCTGGATATCGTCGTTGGACGCCTTCAGCGCCTCGTAGTTGAAGGTGTAGCCCTTGCCCTTCTGGTCGCGAGAAGCCCAGATCATCGTCTCATGCGCGTTCTGGAAACGGCGGCCACGGAAATTCGGCATCGGATTGGTCTTGCGCCAGACCACGTCGTTGAGGATCCAGAAGCCCAGATCCTGCATCTTGGCGCCGACCCGGAAGATGTTGTGATAGGAGCCGATGACCCAGATGGTGCCGTTGGGCTTCAGCACGCGGCGCGCCGCCAAAAGCCAGGCGCGGGTGAAGGCGTCATAGGCCTCAAAATTCTCGAACTGGTCCCAGTGATCGTCGACCGCGTCGACCTTGGACTGGTCGGGCCGGTGCAGATCGCCGTCAAGCTGCAGATTGTAGGGCGGATCGGCGAAGATGACGTCGACCGACTTTTCCGGCAGGCGGTCGAGGGCCGCGACGCAGTCGCCCTTGAGGATCGTGTCCAGCCATTCGGATTGCTGGGGAGCGTGGGACAACTCGTGGAGAAGACGCACGGCAGACATTTTTACACCCAAGGCACGCGTTACTGTTTACTCCCCGTTATGGTTACCGATCAGCGTAAATATTCGGTGAAGGCCGGCGCGATCGCCTGCCAGGTTTGCGAAGGCCGGGCCATTGGTGTATGCCGCGCCGCCTGAGGCCTTCCTGGCCGCTTCATCCTTTCTTTGTCCGGATCACCATGCCCCAGCCAGACCTTGTCATCTTCGATTGCGACGGCGTGCTCGTCGATTCCGAAATCATCGCCGCGCGGGTCGAGGCCGAGCTGATAACGCTCGCCGGATATGAAATCTCGGCCGAGGAGATTGCCGAAAGCTATGCGGGCCTGACGTTCAAGGACATCCTGATGCGGATCGAGGAGAAGTCCAAGATTCCGTTCCAGGCGTCGCTGATCGACCGCGCCGAAGAGCTCGTCGACCGGAAACTGCGCAGCGATGTGCGTGCCATCGAGGGCGTGCGCGAAGCGGTCGCCTCGGTCACGGCGCAACGCTGTATCTGCTCCAATTCACGCTCGGAGCGGATAGAATTCATGCTGGAGAAAGTGCATCTGCTGCCGTTTTTCGCCGGCCGCATCTTCTCGGCGCTGGAAATACCGAGCAAAAAGACCAAACCCGCGCCGGACGTGTTCCTGTTCGCGGCGGAAAGACTCGGCGCGAACCCAGCCAACACTTTCGTCATCGAGGATTCCGTGCACGGCGTCGCCGGCGCCCGGGCAGCCGGCATGCGTGTGATCGGCTTCACCGGCGCAAGCCACAGCTATCCCGGCCATGCCGACGCGCTGACCGAGGCCGGCGCCGAAACGGTGATCCGCCGCTGGGCAGAGCTGAAAAGCGTGATCGCGGCGCTGTCGGAATGGTCGGCCGACGCCTGAGCACCGTGTGCCCGGCTGGGCACACGCTACGTCCATGGACGCTTAGTTCGTCGTGGCGGCCTTCTTCCTATGAGTCTTCTTCGGCTTGTCGGTCGTCGCCTTCGGCGCGGTTTCGTCATAGCCGGCATAGACCTGATAATCCTGCGCCGTCGGCGCCGGCACGACGACATTGGAATCGGTGAAGACGAACTGGGTGGCGACCGAGGGATCGGTGACCTGGACCTGATATTGGTGAATTTGCGAGTAAAGCACGTCGGTACCGTGCATCACCGCTGTGCGGATCGGCATGGTGATGGTGCCGGGCGTAAACTTCGGTCCCGGCACGATCTTGCCGGCAACCGCGATCTTCATCGCCAGCTGTCCGTCGGCGCGGCTGCAGTCTCGGGTCACGTCGGCAATCGACGCCTGGTAAATGATCCTCGCGGAATCGTCGGGCGGCGTGGCAGCGGCGGCGTCAGCCGCGGCCTGGGCCGCGGCATCCGCGGCGGCGTCGCCGGTCTTCTTGAGCTTCGGCTTGGCCTTCTTGACCTCGTTGGCATAGGTGTTGAAAAAGGCCGTGCCGTCGCGCACGGTCACCCGCGGGCAATAGGCATTCAGCTGGCTGGCGAGAATCTTGGGATCCTGCGGCGGTGGAGGTGCCGTCGGGTCCTTCTTGCCAAAACCGAGGTTAAGGATGCCATTGTCGCCCGATTGGCAGCCGGCGGCGGCGAGCATAAAGCCGGTGAGCGCAAGACCCGCCAAAAAGCGGCCACTGAGTGTACGAAACGCCATGAAACTGCACTTCCCTCTCGTAAAGCTGGTGACGTATATCAACGCCGCGGCAAAAATGCGACTGGAGCCGGCACAGAAATTAACCACCTTGTGGTGAACGGAAAGCCAAGCGGCAACGGGACTGAGACATGCAATATGTGAGTACGCGCGGGGAAGCACCCGCGCTTGGATTTTCCGATGCCGTGCTGGCTGGGCTGGCGCGCGATGGTGGGCTTTACGTGCCGCGCGAGTGGCCGCAGTTTTCAGCTTCCGAGATCCGCGCCATGCGTGGCCTTGCCTATCCCGATCTCGCGATCCGCGTGCTGTCGCCGTTCCTTGGCGGTGAAATTCCGGCGCCGGTTTTCGAACGCCTGGTGCGCGAAGCCTATGCCACGTTCCGTCACGAGGCGGTCTGCCCGCTTGTCCAGACCGGCACCAATACCTTTGTCCTCGAACTCTTCCATGGGCCGACGCTGGCATTCAAGGATGTGGCGATGCAGCTGCTCGCCCGGCTGATGGACCATGTGCTTGCCGAACGCGATCAGCATGCCACCATCGTCGGCGCCACGTCAGGCGACACCGGCGGCGCGGCGATCGACGCCTTTGCCGGGCGCAGCCGCACCGACATCTTCATCCTGTTCCCGCATGGCCGCGTTTCGCCGGTGCAGCAGCGCCAGATGACGACGTCGAAGGCCGAGAACGTCCATGCGCTGGCGATCGAAGGCAATTTCGACGACTGCCAGGGCCTGCTCAAGGACATGTTCAACGACCACGCCTTTCGCGACCGGGTGGCGCTGTCGGGGGTCAATTCGATCAACTGGGCGCGCATCATGGCCCAGATCGTCTATTATTTCTCCTCGGCACTGTCGCTCGGCGCGCCGGACAGGCCGGTGTCGTTCACCGTCCCGACCGGCAATTTCGGCGATATCTTCGCCGGCTACGCCGCCAAGAAGATGGGCCTGCCGATCGAGCGGCTGGTCATCGCCACCAACGACAACGACATATTGGCGCGCACCTTCGCCACCGGCGAGTACCGCACCAAGGGTGTCTTTGCGACCACCTCACCGTCGATGGACATCCAGGTTTCGTCGAATTTCGAACGCCTGCTGTTCGAGGCCTCCAACCGTGACGCGGCGACCGTGCGGCGCTACATGGACGGCCTGAAGCAGTCCGGCGCCTTCACCATAGAATCCCGCGAAATCAATGGGATGCGGTCCGAATTCGACGCCGGCCGCGCCACCATGGACGAGGTCGCCGCCACCATCCGTTCGACGCTCGCGGCCAGCAATTATCTTCTGGATCCGCACACCGCGGCAGCCATGCATGTGGCGGCCGGCAAGGCATCGGGCGCCGTGCCGATGGTGGTGCTGGGCACGGCGCACCCGGCAAAATTTCCGGCCGCCGTCGAGGCCGCCAGCGGGGTCTCGCCGGCCCTGCCCGCATGGCTAGGCGGATTGATGACATTTGAGGAAAAATACACGGTACTTCCATCCGACCTGAAAATGGTGGAAGATTATGTCAGCCGCCGTGCGCGAGCGGCGCGTTAGGGAGTACGAACCATATGGGTGTTGAGGTAAGCCGTCTGTCGAACGGCCTGACAGTCGCCACCGAAACCCTTCCAAGTATCGAATCGGTTGCCTTGGGTGCCTGGGTCAAGTCCGGCGCCCGCAATGAGCGTGATGAAGAGCATGGCATGGCCCACCTGCTCGAGCACATGGCGTTCAAGGGCACGAAGCGGCGGACGGCCTTCGAAATCGCTTCGGAAATCGAGGATGTCGGTGGCGAGATCAATGCCGCCACCAGTGTCGAGACCACATCCTACTACGCCAGGGTGCTCAGCGACGACGTGCCGCTGGCCGTCGACATCCTCGCCGACATCCTGCAGGAGTCCGAATTCGACCCGCAGGAGCTCGAGCGCGAGCAGCACGTCATCCTGCAGGAGATCGGCGCCGCGCACGATACGCCAGACGATATCGTCTTCGACCGTTTCACCGAGACGGCCTTTCGCCACCAGACCATAGGGCGCTCGATCCTGGGCACGCCGGACACCGTCAAATCCTTCACGTCCAAGCAGCTGCACGATTTCATCGAACGCCAATATGGCGCCGAGCGGATGGTGATCGTGGCCGCCGGCGACATCAAGCACGACAATTTCGTGCGCGAGGTGGAGAAGCAGCTCGGCGGCTTCCGCAGCAAGGCCGACAGCACCATCCCGCAATATGCGCAGTATGTCGGCGGCGATTTCCGCGAGGACCGCGACCTGATGGACGCGCAGATCGTGCTGGGCTTCGAAGGCCGCGCCTACCACGTGCGCGACTTCTACGCCTCGCAGGTGCTGTCGATGATCCTCGGCGGCGGCATGTCGTCGCGCCTGTTCCAGGAAGTCCGCGAGAAACGCGGCCTGTGCTACTCGGTCTATGCCTTCCACTGGGGCTTTTCCGACACCGGCATCTTCGGCGTCCACGCCGCGACCGGCCAGAGCGACATCGCCGAACTCGTGCCTGTCATCATCGACGAGTTGCAGAAGGCCGGCGAGAACATCCTGCAGGAAGAGCTCGACCGTGCGCGCGCCCAGTATCGCGCCGGACTGATCATGTCCGCCGAAAGCCCGGCCAGCCGCGCCTCGCAGATCGCAAGGCAGCTGCTTTTGTTCGGCAGGCCGATCGCCAAGGAGGAATTGATGGAGCGCCTGTCGGCGCTGACGGTGGAGCGGCTGACCGACCTGTCGTCGCGGATGTTCTCGACCAAGCCGACGCTTACCGCTGTCGGGCCCGTGGGTACGCTGGCACCATATGAGGCGATCCTCGATTCGCTTCCGGGTACGCAGACCACGGCCCGCAGGCTCGCCGTCTAAGCCCCCCAAAGCGCCGTGTTCGCGCTCCCTTTCTTTCGCCGTGACCTGCCGGCGCTGAAGGGCAATCTCGTCACCTTGCGCGTGCCATACACCAATGACTATCGGGAATGGTCGACGTTGCGTGGCGAAAGTCGGGCTTTCCTGGAGCCGTGGGAGCCACGCTGGACCCCCGACGAACTCGACCGCACGGCTTGGCGCCTGCGCATCAGCCGCTACCGCGAGGACTATGCGCAGGGAACCGCGATCGCCTTCTTCATCTTCGAGAAGTCGAGCGGCAAGCTCGCCGGCGGCATCACGCTCGGCAACATACGCCACGGTGTCTCGCAAAGCGGCCATGTCGGCTACTGGAT
Source organism: Mesorhizobium japonicum MAFF 303099 (assembly GCF_000009625.1). Taxonomy (NCBI): domain Bacteria; kingdom Pseudomonadati; phylum Pseudomonadota; class Alphaproteobacteria; order Hyphomicrobiales; family Phyllobacteriaceae; genus Mesorhizobium; species Mesorhizobium japonicum. Next base: position 6,201,580 of record NC_002678.2, on the reverse strand, counting down.
CGGCGAGCGCTTCGGCGGCCGCGGCCTGATGACCGACGCGGTCAAGGTCGTTGCCCGCTTCGCCTTCGATACGCTGAGGTTGCACCGGATCGAAGCGGCCTGTATTCCCGACAATATCCGGTCGATCCGCGTGCTTGAAAAAGCCGGATTCCGGCGCGAAGGACTGTTAAGATCCTATCTCAGGATCAACGGCATCTGGCAGGACCATTACCTCTACGCCCGGATCGCGGACGATCCGCTGGACGCAGGAACGAAGGACTGATTTTTGACGAATTTCCTGCGAAACGGGCCGCTGTTCGCCTTTGTCCTCGCGGCAATCCTGACGCTGTGCGCGGCTTCGTCGGCCTTTGCCGTCGAACCGATCAAGATTGCCCGCGACGACGTCGCGCTCGACCTGTCGCGCGCCTTCGAGATCTACCGCAACCAGGGTGAGAACTTTCAGGTGTCGACCGCGCCCGGGCCGGACGGCATCGTGCGGCGCATCGAGGTCGAGGCCAATGACGCGCGCTCGACCGGCGACTGGGCGGTGTTCGCGCTGGCCAACACCACCGACCAGCAGCTCGACAGGTTGATCGTGGCGCCGCATTTCCGGCTGGTCAATTCTGGCATCTTCTGGCCGGATCTCGGCGCCACCCGCATTGCAGCGATCACACCCAGCGAGGGCTTCGCGCTCGACCGCCAGACCAGCCCTGACGCCGATGTGTTCCGGGTGACGCTGAACCCAGGAACGGTGATCACCTTCATCGCCGAACTGGCATCACCCAAGCTGCCGCAGGTCTATCTGTGGGAGCCGGAAGCCTACAAGGACTCCGTCAACTCCTACACGCTGTTTCGCGGCATCGTCATCGGCATTGCGGGCCTTCTGGCGCTGTTCCTGACCATCCTCTTCGTGGTCAAGGGGACCTCGATGTTCCCGGCGACCGCGGCCCTTGCCTGGGCGGTGCTTGCCTATATCTGCGTCGATTTCGGCTTCCTCAACAAGGTCATCGAAATCTCGCCCGGAAACGAACAGATGTGGCGAGCGGGAACGGAGGTGGCGCTTGCGGCGACCTTTGTGGTCTTCCTGTTCGCCTATCTCAACCTCAACCGATGGCACGGCCATTTCAGCTATGGAGCGCTGGTCTGGATCCTCGGCCTGGTGCTGATTGCCGGCGTCGCCATCGTCGACCCGGCGGTCGCCGCCGGCATTGCCCGCATCTCCTTTGCCGCCACCGCCTTGACCGGGCTCGGCCTGATCATCTTCCTCGGGATTCGTGGTTATGACCGCGCCATCATGCTGGTGCCCAGTTGGGTCATGGTGCTGTTGTGGCTATGCGGGTCGTGGATGGCGATCACCGGCATGCTCGACAATGACATCGCCCAGCCGGCGCTCGGCGGCGGGCTGATCCTGATCATCCTGTTGATCGGCTTCACCGTCATGCAGCATGCCTTTGCCGGCGGCGCGCTGCATCAGGGGCTGTTCTCCGACCTCGAACGCCAGGCGCTGGCGGTGGCCGGGTCGGGCGACACGGTGTGGGATTGGGACGTTCTGCGCGACCGCGTCGTCACCAAGCCTGATGTCAGCATCCAGCTCGGCCTGGCGCCCAACAGCCTTGGTGGTGCCGCGCGCAACTGGCTGCCGGTGCTGCATGCCGACGACCGCGACACGTTCCGCACGACGCTCGACGTGGTGCTGGAGCACCGGCGCGGCCGGGTGGCGCAGAATTTCCGCCTGCGCGGCGCCGACGGGCACTATCACTGGTTCGCCTTGCGGGCGCGGCCAGTCATCGGATCGGACGGCGAGGTCATCCGCTGCGTCGGCACCATGGTCGACGTCACCGAGCAGAAGAAGTCAGAGGAGCGGCTGCTGCACGACGCCGTGCACGACAATTTGACCGGCCTGCCAAACCGCGAACTGTTCATGAACCGGCTGGAAGCGATCATCTCGATCGCCCGCACCGAAGAGAAGGTGCGCCCGACCGTCTTCGTCATCGACATAGACCGCTTCAAGCAGGTCAATGACGGGCTCGGCATCTCGGCCGGCGACACCATCCTGCTGACCATCGCTCGGCGCCTGCACCGGCTGTTGAAGCCGAAGGATTCGCTGTCGCGCTTTGCCGGCGACCAGTTCGCGCTGATGCTTTTGTCCGAACAGGACCCCGCCCGCATCGCCGGTGTGGCGGACGCCATCAAGCATGCGATCAACAACCCGATCACCTTCGCCAAGCGCGAGATCGTGCTGACCGCCTCGATCGGCCTGATCACCTGGACATCAGCGCAGACTTCGGCCGAGGACATGGTCAAGGACGCCGAACTTGCCATGCACCAGGCCAAGCGTTTCGGCGGCGACAGGATCGAGCCGTTCCGCCCGGCTTTCCGCACCGTCGGCACCGACCGGCTGCAGTTCGAATCCGATTTGCGGCGCGCCATCGAGCGGCGCGAATTCACCCTTGCCTACCAGCCGATCGTGCGGCTGGAGGACGGCAGCGTCGCCGGCTTCGAAGCCTTGCTGCGCTGGGACCATCCGCGCCGCGGCATGATCCCGCCGGCGGATTTCATTCCGGTCGCCGAAAGCTGCGGGCTGATCGTGCAGCTCGGGCTGTTCGCCATGCAGCAGGCCGCCGAGGACCTGGCCGGATGGCAAAAGCAGATCGGCGACGCGCCGCTGTCGGTATCGGTCAATCTGTCCAGCCGCCAGCTCATCCGTCGCGACCTGGTCAGCGATGTCCGCTCGGTCATCGCGCGGGCCAATCTGAAGCCGCGCTGCTTCCGGCTCGAACTGACCGAGTCGCTGGTGATGGACAATCCCGAACAGACCGCGCATGTGCTGACCAAGCTGAAGCAGCTCGGCATCGGCCTGTCGCTGGACGATTTCGGTACCGGCTATTCCTCGCTCGCCTACCTGACGCGCTTCCCGTTCGACACGATCAAGATCGACAAGAGTTTTGTCGACGACAACACGCCCAAGCGCGCCGTGCTGCTCAAATCCATGGTCAACATGGCGCATGAGCTCGGCCTGTCGGTGGTCGCCGAGGGCATTTCGGACGAACGCGATGCGCTGGAACTGCGCCAGATGGGCTGCGAATATGTGCAGAGCTTCATGTTCGGCGCGCCAATGCCGGGCGATCAGGTGCTGAAGACGTTGAAGGAACAGTATCCGCTGACGCAGGCTTAGAGGCTGCGTCGGCGTGATAGGTCAGGCGTGTCCGGCGGCCAGGCTGAGATGCGCCAGATCGATGCCGATCGAGGCGAGGATACGATCGTATTTGCGCTCGATGTCAGCGTCGAAGAGAAGCTCGGGACTGGCCGGACAAGTCAGCCAGCCATTCTCGGCGATCTCGGTTTCCAACTGGCCGGCGCCCCAGCCGGAATAACCGAGCGCCATCAGCGCGTGACGCGGGCCGCGGCCCGACGATATGGCGCGCAATATATCGACCGTCGCGGTCAGGCAAATATCGTCGGAAACGGTCAGCGACGATTCCACGCGGTAATCGCCCGAATGCAGGACAAAGCCGCGGCTGCGGTCGACAGGCCCGCCGTTGCGCACGACGAAATCGCGCGCCTGCGCCGGCAGGCGGATCGCCTCCTGCTCGTTCATGATGCCGAGCTGAACCAACAGATCCGGAAACAGCATCTGCTGTGTCTGGTTGATGATCAGGCCCATCGCGCCTTCATCGCTGTGCGCGCAGATGTAGATGACCGAGCGCGTGAAACGGTCGTCCTTCATGCCGGGCATGGCAATCAGGAACTGATCGTCGAGAAAGCCGCGTCCAGCAGCCGTCTTTTTGTGGCGCAACAAATCCATGACAGGGAGGGTACCGTGTTTCCCGGGCGCCGAAAAGATGCGCCGCGCCGGATTCGACCAAAGCTCATGGTGCTAGGCCGCGACGGCTTGCCCGCGAAGGTCACGCAAATATGATATCAACAAAGCCGTGAGAACATTGCGCGGCCACGAACGGACGATCAAATCACCGCCATGCAAAGCTTGAAAATCCTGCTGCTCGGCGCCGCCATCGGATCGGCGAGCGTTCTCCCCGCCTCCGCCTCCTCGTCCGCCTGGTACAATAGCGAAGGCGGCAAGGTGCGGCTGGTGACATCGGGCAAACCCGACGAGGCCGGCCGCATCCAGGGCGTTCTCGACATCGCGCTCAAGCCGGGCTGGAAGACCTATTGGCGCGATCCGGGCGACGCCGGTGTGCCGCCGCAGCTCAATGTTTCGGCCAGCACCAATATTGCCGATGCCACACTCTCGTTTCCGGCACCCCAACGCCACGACGATGGTTATGGCAAATGGGCAGGCTACAATTATCCGGTCTCGCTGCCTGTGGTGTTCACGCTGTCGACGGCGAAGGATTCGGCCGTCATCGACGCCGACGTCTTCCTCGGCATTTGCGAAACGATCTGCATACCGGTGCAGACGCGGCTGACGGTCGACCCTGGTTCCGACCCCGACAATGCGGACGACGCGGCCCTGGTGAAGGCGAGTTTCGCGGCGTTGCCGGCACCCGCGAGATCGGATTTCGGCATCAATGTCCTGCCGGGCGATCACGAGACGCTGGTTGTCGAGGCGAGTTTTCCCGGTGACCCCGAGGCCGCGGATTTCTTCGTCGCCGGCGAGCGGGACTACATGTTCGGCGCCCCTTCGCGCAGCGAAAAGGACGGCAAGCTGATCTTCACCGTGCCGATCCTCGACCGCCCCTCGGCAACGCCAACGGATGGCGGGCTTCACTACACGCTGACGAGTTCGGCGGGCGCCGTCGAAGGGCTGCTGCCTTTCCCTTGATCCAGCTTGCCCGAACGGTTGCAGGACGCCGCCGAGTTCGCTACGCAAGCATGCATTCTTCCTTCCCATTCCCCAAGCGAGGAACTCATGACCATTTCCGTTGGCGACAAGCTGCCTGAAGCGACCTTCAAGACGATGACCGCCGACGGCGCCAAGGCGATCACCTCGGCCGAGATTTTCCCGGGCAAGAAGGTGGTTCTGTTCGGTGTTCCCGGCGCCTTCACGCCGACCTGCAGCAACAACCATCTGCCCGGCTATCTCGAAAACCATGACGCCATCCTGGCCCGCGGCGTCGACACCATCGCCGTCGTTTCGGTCAACGACGTTCACGTCATGGGCGCCTGGGCACGTTTCACCGGCGGTGAGGACAAGATCCTGTTTCTCGCCGACGGCAGTGCTGATTTCGCCAAGGCGGTCGGCCTCGACAACGACCTTTCCGCAGGCGGCATGGGGCTACGCTCGAAGCGGTTTTCGATGATCGTCGACGACGGCAAGGTCACCGCGCTCAATATCGAGACCAAGCCCGGCGTCGACGAGTCCGGCGCGGCCCATATTCTCGGGCAGCTCTAAGCTTCAACGGTCGCGTCGGACGAGACCGCACGGCCGGCCTCGCCCGACGACCGCTTGCGCTTGAGAATGCCCGCTTTCGGGGGGATTCCAACGATGTTTGACGTCTTCTGGCGCGCTGTCGCGATCGGCATCGGCGCCACGGTACTGATGGATCTCTGGGCGATCCTGCTTCACAAGGCATTCGGCCAGCCACGGCCGAACTGGGGACCGGTCGGGCGCTGGGTCTGGCATCTCGGCGACAAGGTGTTTCACGATGATATCGGCGAGGCAGAGCCTTACGCGCATGAAGTGGCGCTGGGCTGGGTGTTTCACTATTTCGTCGGCATCGTCTACGGCATCATCCTGGTCGTGCTGGCCGGAACCGGCTGGCTGGCCGCACCGACCTTCCTGCCGGCCTTCATCCTCGGGATCGTAACCGTCGGCGCCGGCTGGTTCCTGCTGGCGCCAGGCATGGGTGCCGGATGGGCAGCCTCGAAGCGGCCCAATCCCATGCGGATCCGTGCGCTCAACCTGGTCTCCCACACGGTCTTCGCGCTCGGGCTTTGGGGCACGGCGCTGCTGATCCGCTGAGGGTCTAGGACTGTTCCGGCCTGTCGATCGGCCGCCATCCATGGACGACGCGGCGCGCACCGATATCGTAGGCAAAAAAATTGCCGCCGCCCGCGGGCTGATCCGCCTCGCGGCTGATCTCCCGCCCGCTGAGAGACAGCAGCAAGAGTGTCCCAACGCCTCCATGGCCCACAAGAGCGATGTCACCAGCGTCATTGCCGTAGAGCACGGCTGCGACTTCGCTCACGATACGGTGCTGCGCATCGATGGCCCGCTCCCATCCGCGAACGCTTTCATGCGGGTCGGCGAAGAACTGATCGGCGACCGCTTCGAACTCCGGCGGCGGCAGAAAGCCGGTCGCGGACCGGTCATTCTCATGCATCCGTTCCCTGACCTCGACCGCAAGGTGGAGATGGCTTGCCAGGATTTCGGCCGTTTCTATTGCCTTGCGCTCGCCCGACGACACGATGCGCCGGATTGCGCCGATCCATGGCTGATCGAGAATGGCGACGGCTCTTGCTCGTCCAACTTCGGACAGTTCCCATTCCGGCACGGGAATGGCGGCGTCGATCTGAACCTGGGGATGCGTGACATAGTAGAGGATCGGCATGATCGAGGTTCCTGCCTGAAAGCGGACCGGCCGCCGAAACTCAATAGCTCTGAGTCGAACGACGCGCTTTCGTGGCTACCGGCTGCTTCAGCTGGGCATCCGGCTTCGGCGCCGATGCCGCCGGCTTGAACGAGCCCTTCTTGAACGGCGCCATGCCTTCCCTGGCCAACTCGTCGGCGCGTTCGTTCTCGGTGTGGCCGGCATGCCCCTTGACCCAGTTCCAAGTGACTTTGTGACGCCGGTTGGCTTCGTCCAGCGCCTGCCACAGTTCGCCGTTCTTGACCGGCTTCTTGTCGGCGGTCTTCCAGCCGTTCTTCTTCCAGCCATGGATCCACTTGGAAATGCCGTCCATGACGTATTTGCTGTCGGTGTGAAGCTCGACAGTGCAAGGCTCCTTCAGCGCATTCAGCGCCGAGATGGCGGCCAGCAACTCCATGCGGTTGTTGGTCGTTTCGGCCTCGCCACCGGAAAGCTCCTTGGTGGTCCCGTTGAAGCGCAGGATGGCACCCCAGCCGCCAGGGCCGGGATTGCCCGAACAGGCGCCGTCGGTGAAGATTTCAACCTGTTTGCTCATGATACCCATATCAGGCCAATCCATATTCCGAAGCCGATTTGATCGCCCGATGGAACCGCATCCGCCTGATATATTCGGTCGGGTCGCGTTTCATGACCAGGCCGCCATCGGAAACGGTCAGCCAGTCGTAGAGCCGGGTCAGCATGAAACGCAGCGCCGAACCGCGCGACAGCATGGGCAATGCCGCCTTTTCCTCTCCGCTCAGCGGGCGCACGCTCTGATAGCCGGCGAGCAGTGCCTTGCCCTTGGTGAGGTTGAAGGAGAAATCCTTCTCGAAACACCAGGCGTTGAGGCAGGTGGCGACATCGTAGGCGTAGAGGTCGTCACAGGCGAAATAGAAATCGATCAGGCCGGACAGCTTTTCGCCCAGGAAGAAGACGTTGTCCGGAAACAGATCGGCATGGATGATGCCTGCAGGAAGGCCCCTCGGCCAGTTCCGCTCGAAATCGGCGAAGTCGGCGTCGACCTCGGCCGCCAGGCCCGGTTCGACCTCGTCGGCCCGGTCGCGGGCCGCGTTCCACAGCTTGCGCCAACCGTCGATGGCGAGCGCATTCGGGCGGGTCATCGGAAAATCGGCGCCGGCCAGGTGCAAGGCGGCCAGCGCCTTGCCGACCTCGGCGCAGTGCGTCGCCGTCGGCCGCCGCAGTGAGAGGCCTTCGAGAAAGGTGATGATGACGGCCGGCCGGCCGGCCAGCGTGCCGATGACGCTGCCGTCATGCGCGGTCACCGGCAGCGGGCAGGACACGCCCTTGTTGGCGAGATGGCCCATCAGCCCGAGGAAAAACGGCAGATCCGCCTTCTCGACCCGCTTTTCATAGAGCGTCAATATGTAGGAGCCGCTGGAGGTGTGCAGCAGGAAGTTCGAATTCTCGGTGCCTTCGGCGATGCCCTTGTAGGACAGGAGATCGCCGACGGGGTAGTGTTTCAGGAAAGCGCCAAGTTCGCCCTCCGCAACGTCGGTATAGACCGCCATCTGCCTTACGCGGCCCCATTGACGAAGGCCATGTCGGCCGGCGTCAGTTCGACATCGCGCAGTACCCGCATGACCGGAAAATCCTCTGTTTCAGTGGCCGTGATGGCCAGGTCGATGGTGACATCGAAGCGCTGGCGGAACGCGTCGATGATCTCGTCGACGATGATCTCCGGCGCCGATGCCCCCGCCGACAGGCCGAGCGTCGAAATGGTGCCGATGTCATTCCACGGAATTTCGGCGGCGCGCTGCACGAGAAGCGACATCGTGGCGCCGGCACGCTCCGCCACTTCGACGAGGCGGCGCGAATTGGAGGAATTGGGGGCGCCGACGATCAGATAGAGATCAGCGCCCGGGGCGGTGTCCTTGACCGCCTCCTGGCGGTTGGTGGTGGCGTAGCAGATCGATTCCGCCGCCGGCGCCTGCAGATCGGGAAAGCGCTCCCGCAGCGCACGGATAATGCCGGCTGTGTCCTCGACCGACAGCGTGGTCTGGGTGACGAAGCCAAGCGCCTTCGGATCGGCGGGCACGAGCCTGGCGGCATCGGCCTCGGTCTCGACCAGCGTTACAGCGCCCTCCGGCAATTGCCCCATCGTGCCGATCACCTCGGGGTGCCCGGCATGGCCAATCAACAGCACATGGCGGCCAAGCCGCTGATGGCGCATTGCCTGTTTGTGCACCTTGGAGACCAGCGGACAGGTGGCGTCAAGATAGAACAGGTTGCGCGCCTGCGCGTCCGCCGGCACTGATTTCGGCACGCCGTGCGCCGAGAAGACAACCGGCGACCGCCGGTGTTCAGCCGGAATCTCGGAGAGTTCCTCGATGAAGACGGCGCCGAGGCTCTGCAGCCCTTCGACAACGTAACGGTTGTGCACGATCTCGTGGCGGACATAGACCGGCGCGCCGTACTTCTTCAGCGCCAGCACGACGATCTGGATGGCACGGTCGACGCCGGCGCAGAAACCGCGCGGCTGGCAGAGCCGGATCGTCAGCGGAGGCTTGTTGGTTGTCTGAAGCATTAAATCCTGGCCGGTTCGTCAGCGCCGAAATGAGGTGCCTACCCCCGTTCTGTCAAGAGCAGGCCCTGTCAAGGGTGTCGGTAGAAAGGGGGGCGCTGCTTGCGTTCATTCCTCTTTCGCGGGACGGCGAAGCCGCAGGATGAGCACGGCGGCGAGTGCTGCTGCAAGCCCATACCAGGTCATCGCATACTGCAGATGGCTGTTCGGGAGGTCGATGATGGTGACGCCGCCGATCGGCAAACCGCCGGGATTGAGCGTCTTATCGGCATCGATGAAGATCGGCACCAGCGTGAACCCGGCCGGCAGGCCGGCGCTCGCCGCCATGGCGTCGCGGTCCTTCCAGTAGAAGATGTTCTTCGCCACGTCATTGTCGGGAAGCATCATCGACGGCTTTGCCGGCAGCGGATTGCGGGCAAGCCCGGTGATCGTCACCTTGCCTTGGATCTGCCCCTCGGCGCGCTTGGCCGGGTCTTTCAGATCATAGGGTATGAAACCACGATTGATCAGCACGAAGCGGCCGTCGTCGAGGGCAAGCGGCGTGTAGACGTTGAAGCCCGCGTCACCTTCCCAGGTCGCGTAGAAATGCCGTTCGCCCGAATGCAGGAACGTGCCGGAGACCGTGACCGGCGTGTAGTCGACGTCACCGGTCGAGGCGAATTCCTTCTCGACTTCGGCCAGCGGCAGCGGCGCCGAATGCGTGCGCTGGTCGATGGTCTGCAGGAGACCTTCCTTCCAGTGCAGGCGCTGGACCTGCCAGGTGCCGAGCACCAGCAGGATCAAAAGCAGCACCAGGCCAAGGCCGAGCAGCAATGCCGATCGTGGCCGCGAACGGCCGGCACTCCTGATGGATGCCTCGCTCATTCGCCGTGGTCCAGCCGGCCTTCGGCCGCCTTGTTGGCATATTGGAGAGTGAGCAGCACGCCCTTGATCAGCCGCAGCGCCGTCAGGCACAGGACCAGGGCCAGCGGGATCCAGACCAGCAGATGCAGCCACAGCGGCGGGCTCAGCGTCACCTCAACCCAGAGTGCCAGGCCGACGATGATGAAGCCGATGATCAGGATGACGAAGACCGCCGGTCCGTCGCCGGCATCGGCGAAGGAATAATCGAGGCCGCAATTGACGCAGCGTTTGCCGACAGTGAGGAAGCCGGAAAACAGCCGCCCTTCGCCGCAGCGCGGGCAGCGGCCATGCAGGCCGGCCGAAATCGGATCGATCGGAGGCCAGATCGCCTTGTCTTCACTCATGGATAGGGCCGCCACTCATCGCTATTGCTCGATCTCGATCGGTGTCCCATCGGCCACCATTGCCCAGATTTCGTCCATGTCGGAGTCCGTAACGGCAATGCAGCCATCCGTCCAGTCGACCAATTGAAGCAGCCAGCCCCACCAGCCGAAACCATTGGGCTGGCCGTGGATCATGATCATGCCACCGGCGTCGACATTGCGCGCCTTCGCCGCCGCCAGATCGTCGGCATTGGGATAGGAGATGTGAATCGATCTGTGCGCGATGCTGTTGGGGTTGCGCCAGTCGAGCATATAGCGCCCCTCGGGCGTGCGCTGGTCGCCCTCCTGGTGCTTGTGGTCGACGGGATCACTGCCAAGTGCAATGCCGTAGCTGCGCAGGACCTTGCCGTCGCCGATCAGTTCCAGCCGCCGCTCCGCCTTGTGGACACGCACCAAATCGACCTTCTCGGCCGCAAGGGCCGGAAACGCCAGGAGGATGAATGCGCAAATTGTCCAGCGAATTGTCAGCCGCATCGGCAATCGATCGGCGATCATTGCGCCGAAAAGAAGAAGACGGCCACGTCGCCGCGGCCGCCTTCCCGAAAATCGAAATCCTAAAGATTGGATCAGTGGCCTTCGATCACCGCGCCAGCCGATCCCCAGACATAGATCGCTGAGAACAGGAACAGCCAGACCACGTCGACGAAGTGCCAGTACCAGGCGGCCGCCTCGAAGCCGAAATGCTGCTTGGGGGTAAAATCGCCCTTCATCGCGCGGATCAGGCAAACCAGCAGGAAGATGGTGCCGATGATGACATGGAAACCGTGGAAGCCGGTCGCCATGAAGAAGGTGGCGCCGTAGATGGAATCCTTGAAGCCGAACGGAGCGTGTATGTACTCATAGGCCTGCACCATGGTGAACAGCATGCCCAGGCCGACGGTCAGCACCAGGCCGTTGATCAGGCCCTTGCGATCGCCATGGATGAGCGAATGGTGCGCCCAGGTGACCGTGGTGCCCGACAGGAGCAGGATGATGGTGTTGTAGAGCGGCAAATGGAAGGGATCGAGAACCTCCATGCCCTTCGGCGGCCAGACACCGCCGGTAAATGTGTGGCGTGCATAGTTCTGCACCTCGCCGGCAAAAAGGCTGGCGTCGAAATAGGCCCAGAACCAGGCGACGAAGAACATCACCTCCGAGGCGATGAACATGATCATGCCGTAGCGCAGATGCAACGACACGACGCGCGTGTGGTGACCCTCATGCGCTTCCTTGATGGTGTCCGACCACCAGGCGAACATGGTATAGAGGACGATCACCAGACCGATGAAGAACAGCCACGGATTGGCAATGTTGTGACCGAAGATCGGGAACGATCCGCCCTTCAGATATTCCATCAGGGCGACACCGCCAAAGGCCATGACGAGCGCGCCGATTGAGCCCAGGAAAGGCCACGGGCTCGGGTCGACGAGATGATAGTCGTGATGTTTTGCGTGCGCGTCTGCCATATCAACCCCCGAGATTTGCTTCGGTATCTGAAATTATCTTGCTGGTGCCCTGGACCGGCTCCGAAGAGGCAACCGGCTTGTTCTTCTCGACCGGGAACATCGTGTAGGACAGCGTGATCGTCTTCACGTCCTTCAGTTCCGGCACATTCACGATATCGGGGTCCACATAGAACAGGACCGGCATGTCCACCGTCTCGCCGGGCTTCAGCGACGTATCGGTGAAGCAGAAACACTCGACCTTGTTGAAATACGGACCCGCCAGTTCCGGCTGCACGTTGAAGGTGGCGCGACCGGTGACGGGGCGATCGAACTTGTTGGTCGCCTGATAATGCGCCTGCACGGTCTCGCCGATCTTCATGGTCATCGAGCGCTGGACCGGCTGGAATTCCCACGGCACGCCGGCAATATTGGCGTCGAAGCGCACGGTGATCTCGCGGTCGAGCACGCGGCCGGCATATTGCTTCTCGACACGTTGCGTCGTGCCGCCATAGCCGGTCGCCTGGCAGAACATCTTGTAGAGCGGCACGGCGGCATAGGCCATGCCGATCATACCGGTGAAGAAGGCAAGGCACACCGCCGCGACGATGCGGTTGCTGTTCTTGCCGGCCGGCTTTTTGGACATCTCGACGCTCATCACATCGTGCCCAGATTGTGGCCGAACTTGATGATCGTGGCGATGTAGAAAATGACGACAAGCACCGCCAGCGCCACGCCGATCGCGATGGACCGGCTGCGCTGGGCCTTCCTCTGACGCTCGGTCAAGGTGACCGTCTCAAGCTTTTCCTCGACCATGATCATGCCCCACCCATGGCAAGCGCGCGTTCGACAACGCTGTCGGCCAGGTAGGCAGCGAAGATGGCGAAGAGATAAAGCAGCGAATAGGCGAACAGCGCCTTGGCCGGCTTCATGGCGCGGTCGTCATCGGCCATGCCGAGCACTTTCCACGCATACCAGACAAAGCCAAGCCCAAGCAGCATGGCGGCCACGCCATAGAAAGGCGTCGTATAGCCGAGCAGCCACGGCGCCACGCCGACCGGGGCCAGCACCAGTGCATAGGCGAAGATCTGACGGCGGGTCGACGCGTGGCCGGCGACATTGGGCATCATCGGGATGCCGGCACGCTCATAGTCCCCGGACTTGAACAGCGCGAGCGCCCAGAAATGCGGCGGCGTCCACAGGAAGATGATCAGGAACAGGACGATGCTTTCGAGGCTGACCGATCCGGTCACCGCGGCCCAACCGATCACCGGCGGAATGGCACCGGCCGCGCCGCCGATGACGATGTTCTGCGGCGTCCAGCGCTTCAGCCACATCGTGTAGACGACGGCATAGAAGAAGATGGTGAAGGCCAGCAGCGTCGCCGAAAGCCAGTTGACCAACACGCCAAGCGTCATCACCGACAGCACCGACAGCACCAGGCCGAAGCTGAGCGCCTCGTGCGGCTGAATGCGGCCGGACGGCACCGGACGGCTTGCGGTCCTGGTCATCACCGCATCGATGTCGGCGTCGTACCACATGTTGAGCGCGCCCGAGGCACCGGCACCGATGGCGATCGACAGGATGGCGATCACCGCCAGCAGCGGGTTGATGGTCACCGGGGCGGCGACCAGCCCGACAAAGGCCGTGAACACCACCAGCGACATGACGCGCGGCTTCAGCAGGGCGAAGAAATCGCCCGCCGTCGCTTCCGACATGCGGAAGCCCGCTTCGTCAATGCTGGTTTCGTCGACTAGGGCCATGCGTACTCAGTCCATCATTCCGTTGGCCAAAACCGCCGGCGGGCCGGCGGTTTCGTATTCGGGCGGGAGCCGCCTTACTTGATCTTCGGCAACTGCTCCCACTGGTGGAACGGCGGCGGCGAAGGCAGCTGCCATTCGAGCGTGGTGGCGCCCTCGCCCCATGGGTTGGCACCGGCGATGCGCTTCTTCTGGAAGGCTTCGAACACGCCGTAGAGGAAGATCGCCACGCCGACGGCCGAGATATAGGAGCCGATCGACGACACGTAGTTCCAGCCGGCAAACGCGTCCGGATAGTCGATGGTGCGGCGCGGCATGCCGGCGAGGCCAAGGAAATGCTGCGGGAAGAAGATCAGGTTGACGCCGACAAAGGTGACCCAGAAGTGGGTGTTGGCGATGACGGGCGAATACATGTAGCCGGTCATCTTGGGGAACCAGTAGTACCAGCCGGCGAAGATGGCGAACACCGCGCCCAGCGACAGCACGTAGTGGAAGTGGGCGATGACGAAATAGGTGTCATGCAGCGAGCGGTCGAGGCCGGCATTGGCCAGCTGAACGCCGGTGACGCCACCGATGGTGAACAGGAAGATGAAGCCCAGCGCCCACAGCATCGGCGTCTTGAACGAGATCGACCCGCCCCACATCGTCGCGATCCAGGAGAAGATCTTCACCCCCGTCGGCACCGCGATGACCATGGTGGCGAAGACGAAGTAGCGCTGCGTGTCGAGCGACAGGCCGGTCGTATACATGTGGTGCGCCCAGACGATGAAGCCGACGGCGCCGATCGCGACCATGGCGTAGGCCATGCCGAGATAACCGAACACCGGCTTCTTCGAGAAGGTCGAGACGATGTGGCTGATGATGCCGAAGCCCGGCAGGATCAGGATGTACACTTCCGGATGACCGAAGAACCAGAACAGGTGCTGGAACAGCAGCGGATCGCCGCCGCCATCGGGGGCGAAGAAGGTGGTGCCGAAATTGCGGTCGGTGAGCAGCATGGTGATGCCGCCGGCCAGGACCGGCAGGGACAGCAGCAACAGGAAGGCGGTGACCAGCACCGACCAGGCGAACAGCGGCATCTTGTGCAGCGTCATGCCCGGAGCGCGCATGTTGAAGATGGTGGTGATGAAGTTGATGGCGCCGAGGATCGACGAGGCACCGGCAATGTGGATCGACAGGATCGCCAGATCCATGGCCGGTCCGGGCTGACCCGAGGTCGACAGCGGCGGATAGAGCGTCCAGCCGCCGCCGACGCCGAAGGCGCCCGGCGCACTCGGCACGAACATCGAGGTGAGCAGCAGGATGAAGGCCGGCGGCAGCAGCCAGAAGGAGATGTTGTTCATGCGCGGGAACGCCATGTCGGGCGCGCCGATCATGATCGGCACCATCCAGTTGGCGAAGCCGCCGATCAACGCCGGCATGACCATGAAGAAGATCATGATCAGCGCATGCGCGGTGGCGAAGGCATTGTACATGCTCTTGCCGCCATCAATCGCGGCGTCACCGTTCATGCCGTAGACCATCTGCGCCAGACCGCTGAAGATCTGGATGCCAGGCTCCTGCAACTCCATGCGGATGGCGACCGACAGCGCGCCGCCGATGATGCCGGCCATGATCGCGAAGATCAGGTAGAGCGTGCCGATGTCCTTGTGGTTGGTCGAATAGACCCAGCGCACCCAGCCATGATAAGGCTTGTGGTCGTGGCCGTCGTGAGCTGCAGCGTCTGCCATGTTCCGCTCCGTTCCCTAAATCTTGCTAACCCGCGGCATCAATTGCCGGCGGCCGCTACCTTGTTCTGGCCATCGACCTCGGCCATCAGCGTCTTGTTGGCGCCGGGCAGATCGGTCTTGGCCGCAGCCAGCCAGGTCTTGAACTGCGCGTCGGAGACGACACGGATGGCGATCGGCATGAAGGCGTGGTCCTTGCCGCAAAGCTGCGAGCACTGACCATAATAGAGGCCTTCCTTCTCCGCCTTGAACCAGGTCTCGTTGGTGCGCCCCGGAATGGCGTCGATCTTGATGCCGAAGGACGGCATGGCGAAGGAGTGGATCACGTCGGTCGCGGTGACGAGCACGCGCGTCATCGTGTTGACCGGCACCACCAGCTCGTTGTCGACGGCGAGCAGGCGCGGATAGACCTTGCGGTCTTCCTTGCCGGCCTTGGCGCGATCGCCATCCTGAAGGATGGCCGAATTGAAGGAGAGCGTGTTGTCGGTCTGGTATTCGTAGTCCCAGTTCCATTGGTTGCCGGTCGCCTTGACGGTCAGCTTGGCTTCTTCCGGCGGAGTGTACTGCGCAGTCAGGAGCTGGAACGAGGGGATGGCGAGGCAGAGCAGGATCACGACCGGGCCGACGGTCCAGATCACCTCGATCAGCGTGTTGTGGCTGGTCTTGGAGGGAACCGGGTTTGCGCTCGCGCGGAACCTGACGATGCAGTAGGCGAGGAGAAGCAGCACCAGAATGGTGATCGGGACGATGAACCACATCGTGTAGTTCCCGAACCATTCGATCTGCCGCATCATGTCGGTCGCCGGCGCCTGGAAAGTCGTCTCCCACGCCACGGGCTGGTCTGCATGGGCGGACGTGCCCGCGAAAAGCGCGGTGGCAGCCCCAGCACTGGCTAGAAACTTGGCGTCTGCTAGGAAATTTCTCATCGCCCTCTTCGTCTCCCAGTTCCTCGCGGCCGTGCCAACGAGAATAACGAACAATGCCGGGACGGGAATCCCGACAGTCTCAAGCTGGTTCAAACCATACTCTTTTTCCCTCCGCAAGAAAGGAGCGGAGGAAACTGTGCGGCATTTTTGCGCGCAAGCTGAGATGGCTCTTCCGGGGCAGCGGCGATGGCGGCGAATCGCGTATGTTCGGCAGGCCGCCCGCCTCATGTTGGCATGGTGCGCGATGCGTCGTAATTCAGGCGAATTTGGCAGGGAAAAGCGCTGTATTGCCTGTTTCGGGACAGTTCGGCAGCGGTCTCGTCCTTTACTTGGCATTGGCGCGGCTTAAAGTGCCGTGATTCGCAATGGAGCCGTCATGAACTCTTGGCTTTCGAGACTGGGGCATACGAGACCGGGGCTTTCGAGCACCTTGGTCAAGGCCATGTTTCTTGCCGCCTTGTCCGCGGCTGGTCTGTTCGTCGCCGGTCAGGCCAATGCCGCCCAGCCGAGCGGCACGGTGCGCTCGACGCATGGCGCCTGGTCGATCATCTGCGACACGCCGGCCGGCGCCACCTCTGAACAATGCGTGATGATGCAGAATGTCGTCGCCGAGGACCGTCCGGAGATGGGACTGTCGGTGGTCGTGCTGCGCACCGCCGACAACAAGGCCGAGATCCTGCGCGTGCTGGCGCCGCTCGGCGTGCTTTTGCCGAACGGGCTCGGCCTCAATGTCGACGGCAAGGACATCGGCCGCGCCTATTTCGTGCGCTGCTTCCAGGACGGCTGTTATGCCGAGGTCATCCTCGAAAAGCCGCTGCTCGACACGTTGAAGACCGGTACGTCGGCGACGTTCATCGTCTTCCAGACGCCTGAAGAAGGCATCGGCATCCCTGTCGACCTCAAGGGTTTCGCCGACGGCTTCGCCGCCCTTCCCTGATCCGGGAGCTTGGCGCAGAACCAGGTTCTGACGCAGCTCTCCTGAATGCCGCATCTGAATGCCGCATCGGCTGGCCGTCGTCATTCGCCGACGCCGATCGTCATTGCCGATTGTGCGGGCGCGGCTTCGCGCCTACATCGGGGGAAAGCAATCTTCCCACGGACGGACGCGCCATGAACAGCCTGATCGGCCAATTCGATATTTCCGACGATCGCATCAAGCAGATCGTTGCCGACACCATCAACGGCGCCGATGACGGCGAACTGTTTCTCGAATACAGCGAGAGCGAGGCGCTGATGTTCGACAATGGCCGGCTGAAGACCGCCAATTTCAACACCGACCAGGGTTTTGGCCTGCGTGCGGTCGCGGGTGAAGCCAGCGGCTACGCCCATTCGAGCGACCTCTCCGAAGCCTCGCTGCTGCGCGCGGCCGCGGCGGTCTCGACCGTCAAGGGCGGCTATTCCGGTACGCTTGCCGCCGCGCCTGCCCGCACCAACCGCCATCTCTACGGCGACGAGAACCCGATCCCCTCGCCCTCCTTCGAGGCCAAGGCGAAGTTGCTGCAGGAAATCGACGCCTGGCTGCGTGCCGAGGATCCGCGCGTGCGCCAGGTGACGGCCTCGCTCGCCGCGTCCTGGCAGCATGTCGAGATCGTGCGCGCCGACGGCCAGGTGGTACGCGATATCAGGCCGCTGGTCCGCATCAACGTCTCGGTCGTGGTCGGCGACGGCGACCGCCAGGAAAGCGGCTCCTACGGCATGGGCGGACGCAAGGCGTTCGGCGACTTCCTGATCGAGGACAGCTGGAAGCATGCCGCCAGGGAAGCGCTGCGGCAAGCGCTGGTCAATCTCGAGGCCATCCCAGCTCCGGCCGGCACATTCGACATCGTGCTGTCCAGCGGCTGGCCGGGCGTGATGCTGCACGAAGCCGTCGGGCACGGGCTGGAAGGCGATTTCAACCGCAAGAAGACCTCGGCCTTCGCCGGCCTGCTGGGCCAGCAGGTCGCCGCCAAGGGCGTCACCGTCGTCGACGACGGCACCATTCCGGAGCGGCGCGGCTCGCTCACCGTCGACGATGAAGGCACGCCATCGGCCCGCAACGTGCTGATAGAGGACGGCAAGTTGGTCGGCTACATGCAGGACCGGCAGAACGCCCGGCTGATGGGCATGAAGGCCACCGGCAACGGAAGGCGCGAAGGCTATGCGCATCAGCCGATGCCGCGCATGACCAACACCTACATGACGTCGGGCGACATGGAGCCGGACGAGATCATCGCCTCGGTCAAGAACGGCATCTACGCCGTCTCCTTCGGCGGCGGCCAGGTCGACATCACGTCGGGCAAATTCGTATTCGGCTGCACCGAGGCCTACATGATCGAGAACGGCAAGGTGACGCAGCCGATCAAGGGCGCGATGCTGATCGGCAACGGGCCTGACGCCATGCACCGCGTCTCGATGGTCGGCAACGACATGAAACTCGACAATGGCATCGGCATGTGCGGCAAGGCCGGACAGGGCGTGCCGGTCGGCGTCGGCCAGCCGCATCTGAGGATGAACCAAATGACGGTGGGCGGCACCAGGGTTTGATGGGAATGCATCGAGATAAACTCTGATGGCCGACTCCGAAAAGCTCACCACCACCGTCTCAACCAAGGGGCAAGTGATCCTGCCGAGCGCCATCCGCAAACGCAGGGAATGGGGCGCCGGTACCCGCCTGGTGGTCGAAGACACGCCTGAAGGCGTTCTCTTGAAGCCGGCACCTACCTTCGCCGCAACCCGGCCTCAGGACGTCTTTGGTTCCCTGCCCCACAGCGGCAGGCCGAAGACGCTTGAGGAGATGGATGCGGGCGTTCTCGCCGAGACACGGCGGCGGCAAGCCCGCGATTGATGCCAATGTCGTCTTTCGGTCCCTGGCAAGCGACGGGGGCTTGGGACGTGCAAGAAGTGTGCGATGACGGCCTAGCGCACTGCCTTGTGCCGGCGCGACGGCGCGTTCGCAGGCCGCGAACACGAACATGTTAACGCCTTCTTAAATGTTTAATTGATGCCGCGCCGTCGCCACATTACCTTTGACCGGTGCTCTCGTGCGGTGGTGTTGCCAGTGCTGCGTTCCCTCGGCGTCCTGACTTCCTCTTTCCTGCTGGGTTGTGTTTCGCTGATCGGCGCAACCTCGCTGGATGTCAGCCCGGCGTCAGCGCAATCCACCCTGCCCAAGCAGTCGACATTGTTCGGGAAGACGCAGCCATCCACGGCTGGGTCACTCAGCGTCGCGGTTGGCGGCCCCACCAGCGTCCCCTACGGCTGGGTGGATTTCTGCCATCGCCGGCCAAAAGAGTGCAGGGTCCCTGCGCTGCCGGCCACGAATGTCAAGCTGACGGCGCAGAACTTGCGCACTCTGAAGCGGATAAATCAGAAGGCGAACAGTTCCATCAAGCCCGTCAGCAATTTCGACCACTGGGGCACGATGGCCGACCATTGGGATTACCCGGTTGACGGCAAGGGCGACTGCAAGATCTACGCACTCTACAAGCGCAAGCTTCTTCAGGAGGCTGGATTTCCCCGGCAGGCGCTGCTGATGACAGTGGTGCACGACCTCGACAATGAAGGCCACACCATCCTGACGGTGAAAACCGACAAGGGCGATCTGGTCCTCGACAATCTGGTCGACGAAATCAGGCCGTGGAACGCGACCGGCTACTACTTCGTGAAACGCCAGTCGCAGCAGAACCCGAATATCTGGGTGTCGATCAACCGGCGGGGCGGTACGCCGCAAACCCTCACGAACGTTGCCAAGCTCGTAGACTGAGCAACCTTTCACCGCAGCGGTCCAGGCGCCAGACCCAGCTCAAGACGAAAACCCGATTCATATTTTGGGGAACTGCCGCCAGCCTCCTCGCCAGGGCAGGCGGGCGACAG
Source organism: Mesorhizobium japonicum MAFF 303099 (assembly GCF_000009625.1). Classification (NCBI taxonomy): domain Bacteria; kingdom Pseudomonadati; phylum Pseudomonadota; class Alphaproteobacteria; order Hyphomicrobiales; family Phyllobacteriaceae; genus Mesorhizobium; species Mesorhizobium japonicum. The sequence continues at coordinate 6,181,557 of NC_002678.2, read as the reverse complement.
CCGAAATCAGCTGTTGATCAGGTGGCTTTGCCACCGTTCTTCTTGCAGTCGGCCCGGAACTTCTCGCGCGCCTTGCCGTGGAGCTTCTTGGCGTCCGCAAGTGCGGAACATTGCTTGGAAATCGCGGTCTTCTGCGGCGTCATGGCAGACGCCGCTGGCTTCTTCGCCGGGGCGGCCGTTGTGGCGGCGGCCGGGGCAGTCGTGGTCGTCGCTGCGGCGACTCCCGTCGCAATGAACCCGGCCAGGGCGATGGACGTCAGAAGGCTTGCAATTGTGCTCACTCCGTTGAAGCCCCCCGGCGCTGACTGGGTATCAGCGAGCCGAGGCACTGCGCAATCTTGGCCGTGGCCAACCACGCAGTTGTGATCTGATCGCGGATAGCCGCCGCGGCTCAGCCATGTTTGTCGCCGGCCGACACGGCCGGGTCACCTCACACAAGGCGACTCGCGACGGGTTTCAAGCCTTTGTCTCATGCGTGTCCCGACCCAAGCCGGACCACCTCTGGGCGACATGCGCTATTTCTTGCAAGCAGGCTCATTGGTGTGCCCGCAAGACGGCTTCTTGACGGCCGGCGGCTGCGGCGGCCTTGGCTGTGCCTGCCGCTGCACCGGCTGGTTCGGCTGGGCGTGGAACTCCGGCCTCCGCGGCTTGGGCTGACCCTGCACCCTCAGCTGCGGGTTGCCGTTGTTGACCTTGAATTTCTGCTGGACATTGCCACCACCGTTTCCGCTGGCAGGCAATCTGTGGAATTTCGGCCCGTTGCCATTGCCCTGGGCCTCATTGCCTCGCCCATTGGCCTGGGCGTTCGCCTGGCCGCCGCCCTGATTGTGAAGCTTCTTGAACTTGCCGTTGGGCGGGTTCTGGCCTGAATTCTGGCCATTCAGCGCCGATGGGTTGTTCACCCCATTCGCCGCGGGCGTGCCATTGGCGCCCGGGATCTTGCGCAACTTGGCATCTTTGCCGGTCTTGCCGGTGCCATTCCAGCCTTGCCCATTGCCCTGGCCATTGGCCCCGCCTTGCCCATTCACCACCGGGTTGCCGGTCACGGCGTTTCCACCTGCCGTGGCCTGATTGTTCAGGAGCTTCCTGGACTTGTTCTTCGGCAGGTTCGGGTTGTTGGGCAGGTTCTGTCCATTGAGCACCGGCTTGCCATTGACCAGCGGCAGCGTGTTACCGTCGGCGCCAGGCAAGGCATGACCCGTCAGCTCGTTGGCAGGCAATGTCTTCGACGGGGGCGTGACACCGCCCGGCTGCTGGCCACCCTGCCCCGGCTTCAGCGGGAGGCCACCCGGATTCTGCTTGGACAGCACGGCTTCCTTTTTCTGCAGGAAGGCCGGCAACGCCACCTTTGTTGCCAGCGCGGCCGCACCCAGGCCCACCGCGCCAGCAGTGAGTTTCTGGCCGGTGGTGAGGCCACCGCCCCGGTTGTTGTTCTCATTGATCGTCGTGTTGTTGACGATCGTGGTGTTGTGGATGTTGTTGAAGATGACGTCGTTCGGCGGCGGGGAGATATCACGCGGCGGATTCACCCAGGCAGGCACCGGCACGAAAACAGGCGTCGGCAGCAGGAAGATTCCGGCCGGCGGCGGCGGTGGCGCCAGTTCGATGAAGTCGCGCGGCCGCGGCGGCAGGAAGATGACCGCCACGGGCGGCGGTGGCGCGAAGTCGAACTCCGGGTCGTCGAAATAGAGCACGGGCCGGTCGACATAGACGATCTCATCGGGCGATGGCGGCGGCACGTCGTAGGCGTAGACGGCAAAACCCTGCGGCGGTTCAAGCGCGGCATCGAAATGCTCGAGCCTGCGGCGAGCATCCCAGGCGTGCGGGCCATGCGGATAGCGATCGAGATAGGACCAGTAGGCTTCGGGCGTGTCCCTCAGCCAGGTCTGGCGCCAGGTGATCGCCTCGCGCCGCGCCGCCAGGATCGCGCGCGCGCGCCTGGCCATGGGGTCGTGGGGATAGGCGACCAGAAAGTCCTCGTAGCCGCGCATCGTGTCGCGATCGAGAGCCGCGATATAGGCATCATGCGCATCGAAGTCGCGGATATCCCTGGTCCGGATGGTGCCGACCTCGGCTGACGACACCTGCGGCGGCGGGGCGTCCGGCCCGCGGTCGAAGAAGAGGAAAGGCAGCGTGATCTTGGAGGCGTTCCAGGGCAATTCCGCGCCCTGCGTCACCTCGTTGACGCGCAGGCGCGTGCGGTCGAAGACGTCGCCCAGTTGCAGGCCGCCTTCCCTGATCATCTCGGCAAGCGCCTGCGCATAGGCGCCGTACGGGCCCTTGCCTTCCGGCGCGACAGTGCCTGGGGCAGTGTTGAAGGCGATCAGCATGTTCGGATCGGGATCGACCAGCGCAAGGCCGCCGGCCAGCGGCTGGTTCGACTTCGCGAAGGAGTTTGGCCGCGCCGCGTCGAGCACGACGATATTGACCTTGGTCGGCAGCGCTGCAAGCGGCTTGGTGAGGTCGGAGATCCGCACCGCGGCCATCGGCACGTCAGCGGCGTTGGCGATCTGAGCATCGACGGGTGCGAAATAGTTCTCGCCCTCGAACTGCAAGCCCTGGCCGGCCAGATAGACAAACACAACGGCGTTGGGACCGGCTGCCGTCGCCTTGGCGAGGAAATCCCGATAGGCGCCACGCAGCGATTCCTGGTCGACGTCGCGCGCGCCGACCACGTCGAACCCCGCCGCCTGCAATGTCTGGGCGATCAGGCCGGCGTCGTTGGCCGGCGTCGCCAGCGAGCCCGAGGGATAGGCGGCGTTGCCGATGACGAAGGCAAGGCGCTTTTGGCTTTGCGCCAGCGCCAGGGCTGTCGACCCGAACGCGAAAATGGCGAGGGCAAGGAAGAAAGCGAGGAGTTTCGAGACCGTCCGCATTACGATCATCCGTCAGGTAAGAGTGCCGATGCTTCCGCCCGGCCGGACTAGGCTGGTACAAGAAGGCGGCTTTGCGGCGTCAATCCGGCCGGTTTGGGCCGGGAGAGGCCGAAGTGCCCGGCCTCAACGAAACGTGATCACGGCCGGTCTCAGCCGCGCCTTCTCCTGGGCTTATCCAGCAGGGCGACCGCCTCGACATGGGACGACCACAGGAACTGGTCGATCGGCGTCACGCTCTTCACTTGATAGCCGCCGTCGATGAGGATGCGCAGGTCGCGAGCGAGCGTCACCGGATTGCAGGACACCGCGGCAACGAAGGGAACATCCGAGCGGGCGATCTGCTTCGACTGGTCCTCGGCACCCGCGCGCGGCGGATCGAAGACAAGGCCGTCGAAGGTGTTCAACTCCTTGAACGTTAGGGGCCGGCGGAACAGGTCGCGGCGCTCGCCCGTCACCCGCTTCAGGCCGGTCGCGAATCGTGCCCCCCGATCAAGCGCCGAGAGAGCCGCCGCATCGCCCTCCACCGCATGGACTTCCGACTTCGCGGCCAACCGCAAGGCAAAGCTGCCGCAACCGGCGAAAAGATCGGCGACCTTCTTGGCGCGTTTCAGATGTGTGCCGACGATCTCGGCCATGGCCTGCTCGGCTGCCTCGGTCGCCTGCAGGAAGGCGCCGGGCGGCACGGCGACAGCAACGCTGCCGAACATGACCACGGGCTTCCTCGGTTCGATGATGATCTCGTCATCGATGGACAGCCTGGCAAAGCCTTGCGCCAGGACAAAATTGGAGGCGATGCGGCGCTGGTGTTCGCCGAGCTTGCCGGACTCGTACACCGCGACATCGAGGCCCGAACCCGTCACGGTGACCGCCATCCGGAACGATTTGGTGGTGGCGCAAATCAAATCGGCGAGCGCCCTCAACCGGTCGAGCGCCGCGACGATCTCGGGCAGCGAGATCGGGCATTCCGATATGGAAATGATTTCCGGCGACAGATGACGGTTGAAGCCGAGCAGCATGCCCGTCTCGCTGCGCCGGGCGGCAAGCACGACACGGCGGCGCGTGTGCGGCGCGCAGGCGACCAGTTCGTCGATGCTGCAATCGATGCCCTTCAGGGCGTGCACCACCTTGTCGCGTTTCCACTGGCGATAGGCTTCGGCCTCGAAATGCTGGAGGGCGCAGCCGCCGCATTCGGTGAAATGGCGGCAGGCGGGCTCGATACGCAGCAGCGAGGCCTCCAGCACTGCCATCAACGCGGCGCGATCCCGTTCGCGCGCTGCGGTGACGCTCTCGCCGGGCAGCGTGAAGGGGATGAACAGGTCACCGCTTTCGGTCTCGGCAATGCCGTCGCCCTGGGCGCCAAGCTTTTTTACGGTGAAGCGCGCGCTCATCGATCCTTGATCCCACCAAGCAGGAATTCGCGATTGCCGTCGCCGCCTTCGATCGGCGACAGATGCAGGCCGAGCGAACGCCAGCCGGGAACTGCATCCAGCCAATCCTGCAGCAGGCCGGCCACGCGGGCGGCATCGAAGGGGTCCTTCAACAGGCCGCCCTTGCCGATCGCTTCGCGACCCGCCTCGAATTGCGGCTTGACCAGAAAGACCGCGGCAGCACCAGGCTTAGCGAGGGCAAGCGCCGGCGGCAGCGCCAGTCTCAGCGAGATGAAGCTGACGTCGGAGACGATGAAATCTGGATTGCGGCCGGCAAGATCCGCGGCGGTGAGATCGCGGGCATTCAACCCTTCGACGACCGTCACGCGCGGGTCCTTGCCGACATCGGGATGCATCTGGCCGTGCCCGACATCGATCGCGATGACATGGGATGCGCCACGCTCCAGCAGCACCTGGGTGAAGCCGCCGGTCGAAGCGCCGATGTCGAGTGCCTCGCGGCCGGCTGGGTCGAGGCTGAAGTGATCGAGCCCGCCGATGAGCTTCAGCGCCGCGCGCGAGACATAGCCCTGCGCCGGATCATCGATGGCAACAAGGCATTGCGGCGAAACGTTCTGACCGGGCTTGCGGGCCATGACCCCGTCAACCGTCACCGTGCCGCGCTCAACCGCGTCGCGGGCACGCGAACGGCTGGCAAACAGGCCGCGCTGGACGAGCAGGTCGTCGAGCCGCTGGCGGGTGCTGGCTGGCAGAGGCGAGTTCATCTGCCTTCATGGCGAAAGCCGGCAGCGAAGGCAAGGACATTGGGACGGAACGAAGAACATCGCCGCACGCAATCGAATGCATCAAGCCGCTCCGCGGCCTACAGGAATCGCTTTGCGTCCGGCACAATGTTAAGGGGGAGAGCCGTTTGCTGTCAGAACTCGGAGGAGAACGAATGCTGACGGGAACCTGCCATTGTGGCGCAACCCACTGGACCCTGGAAGGCGATCCCGGACCGGTGACGGCCTGCAACTGCACGCTCTGCCGTCGCTATGGCGTGCTCTGGGCCTATGACTATGTCGACGAACGCATTCGCGTTTCAGGGCCGATGGGCAGCTACACGCGCGCCGGAAAGAACACGCCGTCACTCGAAATCCTGTTCTGCCCGACCTGCGCCTGCGTGCTCGCCTGGCGTGGTTTGCGCGCCGAGGAATCTGGTCGAACACGCATTGCCGTCAATGTGCGGCTGGCGCCGCCCGAGGCGGTCGCCGATCTGCCGATCGATCATTTAGATGGCCTGGACACATATGACGACCTGCCCCGCGACGGGCGTTGCGTGCGCGATATGTGGTTCTAGAAGATGGTGCGGGACACCTGGCGCTCGACGGCCGGGGACAAACCGTCGTCGCGACCCCCTGATGCCTGCACGGCAGGATGCTCGGTGGCGATGGCGGGCGGCGGAACAGGATCCGGCAGGACCACAAGCTGCGGCACCTGCTTGTAGGAAAAGCCACCGCGAATATCGCCCATCTTGCTGGCAATGATGCCCAGCGCCGCCTTTTCGAGATTGCGGTCATAGCGCGTCTCGGCGGCGGCCGGCGCGACTATAGTGGCCAAGAGGGCCACGCCGCACAGAAGCGTCTTCATTGTTTTTGTCTCCCTGCCTGACGCCGATCTAGCAGGGCGCCGTTGAAAAACGGCCAAGGGACACGGTAAGCAAAACGCCAAACAGCAGTGTTAACAATGCGTTACGAAATCAAGCCGGCAAACTGATTCAAGCGCTAGAGGTTTTGAGTCAGGCGCGCTGGGCGCGGGCCGTATGATCGAGCGCGGTGAAAACGGTGCGCACGATGCCGGCGGCATCGAGCCCGGCATCGGCATACATTTTTTCCGGCTTGGCGTGATCGGTGAACACGTCAGGCAGCACCAGCGGGCGCACCTTCAAGCCGCTTTCCAGCAGTCCTTCATGGGCGAGGAACTGCAGCACATGGCTGGCGAAGCCGCCAATGGCGCCCTCTTCCACCGTCACCAGAACCTCGTGCGAGCGGGCGAGCCGCCGGATCAGATCCTCGTCGAGCGGCTTGGCAAAGCGGGCATCGGCAACGGTGGTGGAAAGCCCCGCCGCGCCGAGTTCCTCAGCAGCGATCAGGCAATCCTGTAAGCGCGTGCCGAAGGACAGCAGCGCCACCTTGCTGCCTTCCCGAACGACGCGGCCCTTGCCGAGTTCGAGAACCTCGCCGCGCTCCGGCATGTCGACGCCGACGCCATTGCCGCGCGGATAGCGGAAGGCGATCGGGCCGTCATCATAGGCTGCCGCCGTGCGCACCATGTGGCGCAACTCCGCTTCGTCGGCGGCCGCCATCACGACAAAGCCCGGCAGGCTTGCCAGGAAAGTTGTGTCGAAAGCACCGCAATGGGTGGCGCCATCGGCACCGACGAAGCCGGCGCGGTCGATCGGGAAACGCACCGGCAGTTTCTGGATGGCGACATCATGGACGACCTGGTCATAGGCGCGCTGCAGGAAGGTCGAATAGATTGCCGCAAACGGCTTGTAGCCTTCGGTCGCGAGACCGGCAGCAAAGGTCACCGCATGCTGTTCGGCAATGCCGACGTCGAAGGTCCGTGACGGGAACACTTCGCCGAACAGATCCAGCCCCGTCCCACTCGGCATGGCGGCGGTGACGGCGACGATCCGGTCGTCCTCGCGGGCTTCTCTAATCAGGCTTTCGGCGAACACCTTGGTGTAGGCCGGTGCGTTGGCCGGCGCCTTGGCCTGCGCGCCGGTGATGACGTCGAATTTGTTGACGCCGTGGTATTTGTCGGCCGCAGCCTCCGCCGGCGCATAGCCCTTGCCCTTCTGGGTGACGACATGGATCAGCACCGGGCCTTCGCCATTGTCGCGGACATTCTTCAGCACCGGGATCAGATGCTCGAGATTGTGGCCGTCGATCGGGCCGATGTGGTAGAAACCGAGCTCCTCGAACAGCGTGCCGCCGGTGACATAGCCGCGCGCATGCTCGACCGCTCTTGTGATCGCACGATCGGCGCGCTTGCCGAGATAGGATGTCAGCTTCTTGCCGAAATCGCGCAGGCCGGCATAGGCCTTGCCCGAGGCGAGGCGCGCCAGATAGGCGCTCATGGCGCCGGTGGGCGGCGCGATCGACATGTCGTTATCGTTGAGGATGACGATGAGCCGGGCATCGAGCGCACCGGCATTGTTCATCGCCTCATAGGCCATGCCGGCCGACATGGCGCCGTCGCCGATGACGGCGATGACATTGTTGCGGCCGCCGGAGAGGTCGCGAGCGGCGGCCATGCCGAGGCCAGCCGATATCGACGTCGAGGAATGGGCGGCGCCGAAGGGATCGTATTCACTCTCGGCGCGGCGGGTGAAGCCGGACAGGCCGCCCTCCTGGCGCAATGTGCGGATGCGGTCGCGGCGGCCGGTCAGGATCTTGTGCGGATAGGCCTGGTGGCCGACATCCCAGATCAGCCGGTCGTCCGGCGTGTTGAAGACGTAGTGCAGCGCCACCGTCAGTTCGACCACGCCGAGGCCGGCGCCGAGATGGCCGCCGGTGCGGGACACCGCGTCGACCAGTTCGAGGCGAAGCTCGGACGCCAGTTGCGGCAGCTCGCTCTCGTCAAGCGCGCGCAGATCCGCCGGGATGCGGACCTTGTCGAGAAGCGGCGTATGCGGCGTTGCGTTCACGGGAGCTCAGGCTTTCTGTTCAACGGCGAGATAGGCCGCCGGCCGGCGAAAGTAAATGCGTGTCGATGACGCGGATCAATCAGGTCCCCTCGCCGACTTCCTCAGCTTTCCGGCAGCGGGATGAACTCTTTCTCATCTCCAGGAACGATATCGAAGCGGCCCGTCTTCCATTCCTGCTTAGCCTGTTCGATGCGCTCCTTGGACGAGGAGACGAAATTCCACCAGATATAGCGCTGCGAGCCGAGCGAGGCGCCACCGAACAGCATGAAGTGCGCACCGGTTTGCGACGATATGATGATCTCATCACCGGGCCGGAACACCAGCAGCCGTTCAGCCGGGAAGACGTCGCCCGAAATCGCAACCTCGCCTTCTAGCGTGTAGATGGCGCGCTCTTCCGCATCGGCGGCAATCTTCACGCTGGCGCCAGGCGCCAGTCTGAGGTCGGCGTAAAGCGTCTCGGTGTCGGCCCGTACCGGGGAGCGCAACCCTTGAAAATCCCCGATGACGATGCGGCCGCGGACGCCTTCGGCATCGATCTCGGGCAACCGCAAGGCAGCGGTGTTCTCGAACACCGGCGCGACTTCCTCCTTGTTGTCAGGCAATGCCAGCCATGTCTGCAGGCCGGAGATCGACATCGGCGCGCCGCGCAATTCCTCCGGCGTGCGCTCGGAGTGCACGATGCCGCGGCCGGCGGTCATCAAATTCACGTCACCGGGCTGGATGACCATTTCGGTGCCGAGTGAATCGCGATGCCGGATCTTGCCGTCGAACAAATAGGTCACCGTCGACAACCCGATATGCGGATGCGGACGGACGTCAAGCGCCTGGCCCGCGCGCAGGATCGCCGGGCCCATGCGGTCGAAGAAGATGAAAGGCCCGACCAGCCGCCTTTTGGCGGTCGGCAGAGCGCGGCGCACCTCGAAGCCGCCAATGTCCTTGGCGTTCGGGATGACCATCAACTCGATCTGGTCGCTGGCAAAGGCGTCGCCGGCTTCAGGGTCTTTCCCGGGAAAGAAGCTCATGAACTCTCCTCGTCAGCGGTCGATGACCGCTCTGGCCGCATCAGGCAAAGCGGATCGCCGCCTTTGCCCGCAGTTTGGCCGCCACCTCTTCGCGATTGCGTGGATGCTGGTTGGTTTCGAGCGAATCGAGAAGCTCTCGCGCCGATGCCGCAATGGCTTCGACGGCGTGGTCAAACGCATGCTGGTTCTGTTTCGACGGCCGTGTCGTTCCGCTCAGCTTGCGGACGAACTGAAGGGCCGCGTCGCGGACTTCGTCATTGGTTGCCGGCGGATCAAAATTGAACAGGGTCTTGATGTTTCTGCACATCGCTTCCGTATCTCCTCTTGTCCTGGAGCCGTTTCAATCGGGACGAGCTTAATCCTCAACCACGATCGTGTCCAAAAACCGGTAAGGCTGTTCCGTGCCTCAATCCGCGTCCAGCGGCTCGGTTCCGACCGGCTTGCCGTCGCGCGACAGCCTGATCTTCTCGACCTTGTCCTCGGCGGCCTTCAGCAGCCGGTCGCAATGCGCCTTCAGCGCCTCGCCGCGCTCGTAGATGCGGATCGACTGGTCGAGCGGCACGTCGCCACGCTCCAGATCATCGACGATCTTCTCCAGCGCGTCGAGTGCCTGTTCGAAGCTCATCGCCTTGACGTCTTCGTTGGTTTCACCAGCCATCATTCATCCTTTCATCAGTCGCCCGACATGAGCGGCGACCGAAAATGCCAGTCCCTGCAGATCGTAGCCGCCCTCGAGCAGGCTGACGAGCCGGTTGCCGCTGTGGCGCGCGGCGCGCTGCATCAGCTGGCCGGTCGCCCAGTCGAAATCGTCCTCGGTCAGGTTGATCTCGGCCAGCGGGTCGCGGTGATGCGCGTCGAACCCGGCCGAGATGATGATCAGGTCGGGCGCGAAATTGTCGAGCGACGGCAGCACCCGCGACAGGAAGGCATCGCGAAACACCTCGCTGCCGGTCTGCGGCGCCAAGGGCGCGTTGACGATGTTGCCGGCGCCGGTCTCGGTCTTCGCGCCCGTGCCCGGATAGAGCGGCATCTGGTGCGTCGAGCAATAGAGCACCGAGGGATCGTCCCAGAAAATATCCTGCGTGCCGTTGCCGTGATGCACATCCCAGTCGACGACGGCGACACGCTCGGCGCCATGCTTGTTCTGCGCATAGCGCGCGGCAATCGCCGCTGTGTTGAAGAAGCAGAAGCCCATGGCCGTCGTCTTCTCGGCATGGTGGCCAGGCGGCCGCGCGGCAACGAAGACATTGTCGGCGCGGCCTGCGAAGACGTCGTCGACGGCCGCGTTGGCGGCGCCGATCGCGGCGATCACCGCCTGCCAGCTCTTCGGGCTGGCGGTGGTGTCGGCATCGATGCGGGCAATGCCCTCTTCGGGAATGGCGGCACGCACACGGGCGACGAAATCGGCGGGGTGCGCGTAGAGGATGGTGGCCTCGTCGCCCTCCGGCGCCTTGACGCGATCGAGCGCGGCAAAGGCCTCGTCGTCGAGCACGCGCTCGATGGCGCGCAAGCGGTCCGGCCGCTCGGGGTGACCGGGCGGTGTGATGTGTTCGAGGAAGATCGGATGCGTGTAGAGACGGGTTGTCATGCTCCCTATCTAGTGCCCCGGCGCCGCGATGGCCATGCATTGCAGCCTGATGACTGGGGAAAATCGCGCCTGCGTCCATTGGCGTCGCTGCGGGGATTGGCGCGGCCGCGGCTTCGGCGTAAGGTCGCCGCCACTGCCTGGTGCCCGCCGCAAGCGGGAGAATCGGGAACACGGTTGAACTCCGTGGCGTGCCCAACGCTGTAAGGGGGACCGCGCCGGTAAATGCCACTGTCGATGACGGGAAGGCACCGGACGCGGGTTGATCCCGAGCCAGAAGACCGGCCTGGCAGGCATCGTCATCCGCATGGTCAGGCGGACGACATTGATTGCAATCGCAAGGGGACGAGCGATGCCGGAACACATGACCGCTCCTGTCGGTGACGGATTTGACCAGATGGCGCGTGACGCGGTCTACCGCGCCATGTTCACCCGGCGCGACGTGCGCAGCCATTTCCTGCCCGACGCGCTCGACGACGCGGTGCTGGCGCGGCTGCTGCTTGCCGCCCACCATGCACCGTCGGTCGGCTTCATGCAGCCATGGAACTTCATCGTCATTCGCAACGCCGCACGACGGGCTGAGGTGCGCGACCTGTTCCTGGCCGCGCGCGAACAGGAATTGCCTGAAATCGATGTGGAAAGACGGGCGCTCTACCGCAAGCTCAAGCTTGAAGGCATCTGCGAAAGCGCCCTCAACATCTGCATCACCTGCGACCGCGAGCGCTCAAAAAACTCGCCGCTGGGACGTTGGCACAATCCGGAGATGGATCTCTACAGCACGGTCTGCGCGGTGCAGAATTTCTGGCTGGCCGCACGCGCCGAAGGCGTCGGCGTCGGCTGGGTCAGCATCATCGAGCCGCAAGCGTTGAAAAGCCTGCTGGCCATTCCCGAGCACGTGACGCCGATCGCCTATCTCTGCGTCGGCCGGGTTTCCGAGTTCGCACCCAAACCGGACCTGGAAACACATGGCTGGGGCCGGCGGCTGCCGCTGCCCGAACTGATCATGAGCGAGACTTTTTGCGGGCAAGGTGAAGCGCCACTCAAGTCGGCGGTGGCGCGCCTCAACACCGTTGCTGCTGCGCAGGCGAATCCCGCCGATCAGTGCGTCGCGCCGGCCGTGCCCCAGCGCGAGCCGCCGAAGGAGGCCAGCGCTTTGTCCTTCAACTCCCGGAACTTCGACGACGCCTCGGCCAGCCTGATATCCCAGGCCGGATCAGGCACTTGGCCGGCGATGGTCTTGAAATAAACCTGCATCAGGCAAGCGATGGCGAAGGGCTCGATGAACGCGGCCTTGAAGGCCCAGGCAAAGACGATGGCGAGCACGAAAGCCCAGCCGGCGAGTTGCCCTGGCATGAGGAAAAGAATAGCGGCGGCCGGGGCCAGCATCAGCAGGAAGATGACGAATGAGACGCCCCACATGATGACCGCCAGCCAGACGGCGTTCTTGACCATGGTCTTGCCGTTCTGCGCGTAGAGCACGACGCCTTGCCGGGCCGTCTCGAACGGCGAGGACGAATTGATGCGGATGTTGTAGCCGAGGATGATCTCGTCGACATAGGTGAGCGACAGGCGGATCACCGTGTTGATGAAGGAGACGAGGCCGCTCAGGCCCGGAATGGGCAGGAAGGCGGCGATGCCGCCGAGCAGGCCGGTGATGGCGCGGATGGCGCCCTTGACCAACTGGTCAACGACGAAAAGGATGTTGGCCTCGGCGAAACGCTCGGTCACGACCTGCCTGGCATAGGCGATCTGGTTCTGGCCGTCGGGAACATCCCGGCCGTCGATCAGATGGACCATGACGGCGATATGGCCCGCCTTGACGACGTAGAGGATGTATTCGCGGATCCAGTAGACGGCGATCGAGACGACGCCAAAGCCGACCACGCCGCCCCATAGGGCAAAGGACATCGGCCCGTCGGGATCGGTGGAGATATGGCCGACGCCATAGCCGACCGACGCACCGGTGCCGGTCGCCACGATATAGGCCAGCGTGATGCCGAAATAGATGATCATGCGAAAGACAATGAAAGGCCAGGTCCGCATCATGATGGACACCGACCTGCCGATATCGAAATCCCACATGCCCGAATCTCCCCTCAGAGATGGCTGGGAAGGATGCGCTCACCCCCGGGATTGTCAATCGCGGGCTGTGATTAGCGGAGCGCCCGACGGGGGTTTTAGTTCTGTTGCGAAGCTGGTTTTCTGAGCAGTCCCTCGAGCAGTTGCTTGAACGCTGCAACCACGATCTTCGACGTCGCTTCGGGGTCGTTCGAATTGGCGATCCGCTGCGCCGCCTGGCTGCTCGCCCCGTTGATCAGCCGTGCGGCGGTCTCGGGGTCGACGCCCGGGACGACCACCCCCTCCCGCTGCAGCGCGGTCAGATGATCGGTCATTGAGCCGACGCAGGCATTGGCATTCGACCATTGCGCCGGATCGCCCAGCACGGCCGGACCGTCGCGGAATATGATGCGCTGGATTTCCGGCTCCAGCGCCATTTCAATATAGGTCGTGCATTCGTCGACGAAATGCTGCCAGCGGGTCGGCGCTCTCGACGCCACCTCATTCACCCGGGCCGCCATCTCGCCGTCGATTTCGGCGATAACCGCCTCCAGCAGTCCTTTCTTGTCGCCAAAATGGTGATAGAGGGCGCCGCGCGTCAGCCCGGCCGATGCCGTGAAATCATCCATCGACGCTTCGGCATATCCGATCGTGCCAAAGGCCTGGCGGGCCGCGGCGATCAGCTTGGCGCGCGTTTCGGCGATCATTTCCTTGCGGGGTCTGTGCATTTCCGTCTGGTCCTATTCACATACGCTTCGTATGCCAATTGACATACGCGACGTATGCTCTATCTAATCCTCATACGCTTCGTATGTAATTGTCAAACCGTCCTTTGTCGAGGAACCCCATGCAGAACCCCTATTCGGAAATTTTCCGCGCCCCTGGAGCCAAGGGCTTTGCAGCCGCCGGCTTCATGGCGCGCCTCCCGATCGCCATGGCGCCGATCGGCATCGTGGCAATGCTGTCGCAGACGCGCGGCGAATACTGGCTGGCGGGCGCTGTCTCGGCGACATTCGCGCTTGCCAACGCATTCCTGGCGCCGCAGATATCAAGACTGGTCGACCGCCTTGGCCAGACGCGGATCGTCGTGCCCACGACAATCATCTCCGTGCTCGCCTTCATCACGCTGGTTTCGGCCGCCAATCAGGACTGGCCGGTCTGGACGCTGTTCGTGTCGGCGCTGCTGGCGGCGGCCATGCCCAGTATGCCTGCCATGGTGCGCGCGCGCTGGACCGAGCTTTTCCGGGGCCAGCCCGAGATGAACACCGCTTTCGCCTTCGAATCGGCGGCGGATGAACTGGTCTATATCGCCGGGGCATCGCTGTCGGTCGGCCTCAGCGCCGCCCTGTTCCCGGAAGCAGGCATGCTGGCGAGCACACTGTTCCTCGCCTTGGGCTCGACCGCGTTCATCCTGCAGAGATCGACCGAGCCGCAAGTGCGCCCGGTGGACCATGGCTCGAGCGGCTCGGCGATCCGCCTGCGGCCAGTGCAGATCATCACCTTTGCCCTGATCTTCATCGGCGCCACCTTCGCGACGACGGAAGTGAGCACGGTGGCCATCACAAAAGAGCTCGGCCAGCCCGGCGCCGCCAGCCTCGTCATCGGCGTCTACGCGCTGGGGTCGTTCGTGCTCGGCATCATTGTCGGCGCGCTCAACCTGAAGGCACCGCTGCAACGCCAGCTTGCCATCGCGGTCGCCCTCGTCACGCTCGGCACGCTGCTGCCGCTCACCGCCAGCAGCGTGCCGCTTCTGGCGCTGACTGTCTTCATCAGCGGCGTGGCGATCTCGCCAACCTTCATTACGGCCTTCGGCCTGATCGAACGGCATGTGCCCGAAGCGATGCTGACCGAGGGCATCACCTGGGTGACCACCGGGATCGGCATCGGCATGGCGCTGGGCTCCTTCGCCGCGGGCGCCGTGGTGGATGCGTTCGGCGCCCAGAACGGGTTCTGGGTCTCGGTGGCATCAGGCACGATCGCGCTCGCCACCGTGCTGCTCGGCCAGCGCATCCTGGCCACCCACAAATGCGACATGGACGGATGCGAAGCAGCCGCCGTTCCCGCGGAATAGCGCGCTCGGCTCCTGCTGCGGGCCGGGTGTTCCGCCCTATGCGGCAGGATCGGAAATACGCATCCAGTGCGGTCGTGGCAGCGCGAAAAGCATCGTTGGCGCGCCGTGCAACATCACCTCCTGCTCGAAGGCGAAGCCGCATTTCTCCAGCACCCGACGTGATGCCGGGTTGGCGACCCGAACGAGGCCGATGACCCGCTCGGCATGCAGGGGGCCGAACGCGGCATCCAGCGCCGCCCTGACCAGTTCGGTGGCATAGCCATGTCCCCAGCTCTGGGGATGAAGGTGGCAGGACAAGTTCAGGCCGTCAAAATCCGCCGATACGGTGACGCCACCGAAGCCGACCGGCTTTCCTTCGACCTCGACCGCCCAGCGGCCAAAGCCGTGCCTGTCCCAATGGCCGATGTCGCGGGCTAGCCTGGCGGCGCTCTGCTGAGGCGTGTCCGCAACAGGATCGGGGCGATGGGCAACAAGTTCATGGCGCGAAAAGAGATCCACCAGGAAATCCAGATCGGCCTTCGTTGGTCGGCGCAGCAAAAGCCGTCCGTTGCGCTGGCTCAGAGGCAATGACGCGTTCATGCCGTCATCTCCCGGCAAGGGGTCGGTTACCCCTCAGAGGATCTCGGTCTTGGCGATGTGGATGCCAAACCCTTCGAGGCCGACATAATGACGCTCGCGCGAGGCGATCAGGTTGATCGAGGAAATGCCGAGATCCTTCAGGATCTGCGCGCCGAGGCCGATCTCGCGCCATTCGTTCTCGCGCCGGCGGGCCTCTTCATGATCCTCGCGGTCGCCGCTCAGCGGGCGCTTGCGCTCCTGATGCGCGACACCGACGGAGCCCTCTCTGAGATAGACGATGACGCCGCGCTTGCGCTCGCCCATCGCTTTCATGATGCCGTCCAGGCGATGACTGGTGCCGAAGACATCGGTCACCACATCCTCGGAATGCAGCCGCACCGGCACCTCCTCGCCATCGCGGATGTCGCCGAAGACGACGGCAACGTGATGCATCGTGTCCCAGGGCAGCGTGTAGGTGAAGACCTGCGCCTTGCCGCCAAGCGTGTCGATATCGGAGCAGGCGACGCGTTCGACCAGCGTTTCCTTGCGCTGGCGGTAGGCGATGAGGTCGGCGACCGATACCTGCTTCAGGCCATGCTCTTCGGCGAAAGCCTGCACCTGGGGGCCGCGCTTGACGGTACCGTCATCATTGACCAGTTCGGAAATGACGCCGATCGGCGGCAGGCCGGCGAGCTTGCAGAGATCGACCGCCGCTTCGGTATGGCCCGAACGCATCAGGACGCCGCCTTCGCGCGCGATCAGCGGAAAGATGTGACCCGGACGGACGAAATCGGAGGCGCCGACATTGCCGTTGGCGAGGTTGCGCACGGTGAGCGTGCGGTCGTCGGCCGAAATGCCTGTCGTCGTGCCATGCTTGAAATCGACGCTGACGGTAAAGGCGGTGGTGTGGGCTGAATCATTGTCGGCGACCATCGGCTGCAGGTTGAGCCGCTTGGCTTCCTCGCGTGGCATCGGCGTGCAGACGATGCCGGAGGTGTTGCGCACGATGAAGGCCATCTTTTCCGGCGTGCAGTGAACGGCGGCGACGATCAGGTCGCCCTCATTCTCGCGCCCGTCATCATCCATGACGACGACGATCTCGCCGCGTTCGAAAGCGCGGATGGCTTCGACAATCTTCTTCTGGTCGTAAGGCATGGGATGCTCGCTTCGCTCGCAGGGATTAGGGAGTAGGCAGTAGGGAAGAAAAAGGCTGTTTCGGGCGGCCTACTGCCTATTCCCTACTGCCTATTCCCTTCCCCGTCTGTCCCCTATGCCGCAGATAGTGATCGGCAATCGCGCAGGCAACCATCGCTTCGCCGATCGGCACGGCGCGGATGCCGACACAGGGATCATGGCGGCCCTTGGTCATCACCTCGACGTCGTTGCCGTCCTTGTCGATCGACTTTCGCGGCGTCAGGATCGACGAGGTCGGCTTGACGGCGAAGCGGGCCACGATCGCCTGACCGGTCGAGATGCCGCCGAGGATGCCGCCGGCATTGTTGGAGAGGAACACCGGTTTGCCGTCATTGCCGATGCGCATTTCGTCGGCATTCTGCTCACCGGTGATGCGGGCGGCCTCGAAACCATTGCCGATCTCGACGCCCTTGACGGCGTTGATCGACATCAGGCCCGACGCAATGTCCTGGTCGAGCTTGGCATAGATCGGCGCGCCGAGCCCTGGCGGAACGCCATCGGCGACGATCTCGATCACAGCGCCGACCGAAGATCCCGCCTTGCGGATACCGTCGAGATACTGCGTAAAAACGGGAACCGAAGCGGGATCGGGCGTGAAGAACGGATTCTCCGCGTCGCCGATGAAATTCCAGTTCCAATTGGCGCGGTCGATCGATTTTTCGCCCATCGAGACCAGGGCTCCGCGCACCACCATGCCGGGCACCACCTTACGGGCGAGCGCGCCGGCGGCGACCCTGGCCGCGGTCTCGCGGGCGGAGGAGCGGCCGCCGCCGCGATAGTCGCGGATGCCGTATTTGACATCATAGGTGTAGTCGGCATGGCCCGGCCGGTACTGGCGGGCGATCTCGCCATAGTCCTTCGATCGCTGGTCGACATTCTCGATCAGCATCGAGACCGGCG
Source organism: Mesorhizobium japonicum MAFF 303099 (assembly GCF_000009625.1). Taxonomy (NCBI): domain Bacteria; kingdom Pseudomonadati; phylum Pseudomonadota; class Alphaproteobacteria; order Hyphomicrobiales; family Phyllobacteriaceae; genus Mesorhizobium; species Mesorhizobium japonicum. The sequence goes on along the minus strand of NC_002678.2, from coordinate 6,164,217 downwards.
TGCCGGTGGTGATCATCGTCTCGCCGTCCTCGTCGAGGACGAAACCCGACAGCACCTTCACCTCGTCGGGTTCGCGGCGCTGGGTCACGAAGCGCGACTGGCCCGGCCGGCGCTTGTCGAGTTCGGCCTGGATTTCATCACGCGTGAAGCGGATGCCGGGCGGGCAGCCGTCGACCACGCAGCCAAGCGCTGCGCCATGGCTTTCGCCCCAGGTGGTGACGCGGAAAAGGTGGCCGAACGTGTTGTGAGACATGGAAAAGTGCCCTGCCCGGCAGCGGAGCCGGTTGATGCCTGCCTTCTATTGGCGTTTTTTGCGGTGGTCAAACTGTCATCCCTGCCGTTTAAGTTTTGACACATTCGGCTGGTTTCTGCTTTCTTCCATCCGCCGTTGAGGATCCGCCGCCACAGTGCCGGCGCAATGACCAAAGAGGACGATCATGCGTACCCTGATTGGCGCTGTTGCCGCCACCCTGCTCTATTCCACCGCCGCCTTCGCCGGACAGACCGAAGGCCTGATCAAGAAGATCGACAAGGACGCGCTGACCCTGACGCTGGACGACGGCAAATCCTACAAGCTGAACGCCGAAACCGATCTCGACTCGCTGAAGCCGGGCATGGACATCGTCATCGCTTACGACGTCACCAATGGCGAGAATGTCGTGACCGATATGCAGTTGCCGGACAGCGACACGAACTAGGGTTTTAACCTATTTGAATGGACTTCGAGAGCGCTTGGCGTTGCGCCTCTAAAGCCACTCGAGGCTCTGGCCTTCAAGTTTGAGCACGCGATCCTGCGGTATTTCCAGGTTCGCGGCCTCGTCCTCGGCCATATCAAGCACGAAACGGAACAGGGTGCGCATGACGCCGCCATGCGTCACGCAGACCGTCTTGCGGTCGATCTCGTCGAAGCAGGGTTTCACCCGTTCGAGCAGCATCTGGTAGCTCTCCGCACCGTCGCCGGGCGGCTGGAAGTTCCACTTGTCCCGTGCGCGTGACCGCTTGGCTCCGGGAGACTGCGTCTCCAGCTCGGCAAAGGTAAAGCTCTGCCAGTCACCGAAATTGACTTCAATCAGTCTGGTATCGGTTCGATAGGCGAGCGGATCGAGCTTCATCGCGGCGCGGATGCGTTCCATCGTTTCGCGCGTCCGCCGCATCGGGCTGGCGACGAAATCGAAATCCCCGGGATCGCCGACAAGTTCGGCCAGCCGACGCCCGTTTCCGGTCGCCTGCTCGCGGCCAAGGGCATTGAGATCGGTGTCGGCCTGCCCCTGAAGCCGGGCCTCGGCGTTCCACGCGGTCTGGCCGTGGCGCACGATATAAACCAGCGGGTACATCAGGTCTTCCGGAGGTCGGGCCAGGGCCTTGGCGGAGGATGAGCGGAGGGCGTTATTCCTTGACCGTCGAAATATCAGGCGCGTCGACCGCCTTCATACCGACCACGTGATAGCCGGAATCGACATGGTGCACCTCACCGGTGACGCCACGCGACAGGTCGGACAGGAAATAGACGCCGGAATCGCCGACCTCCTCCTGCGTGACCGTCTGCTTCAGCGGCGAATTGTATTCGTTCCACTTCAGTATGTAGCGGAAATCGCCGATGCCCGAGGCCGCCAGCGTCTTGATCGGGCCGGCCGATATGGCGTTGACGCGGATCTTCTTGCCGCCGAGATCGACGGCGAGATAACGCACGCTGGCTTCGAGCGCGGCCTTGGCGACGCCCATGACGTTGTAGTGCGGCATCACCTTCTCGGCGCCGTAGTAGGTCAGCGTGAGCAATGAACCGCCCTCGGTCATCAGCGCCTCGGCACGCTTGGCGATGGTGGTGAAGGAAAACACCGAAATGTCCATGGTGCGCAGGAAGTTGTCGCGCGTCGTCTCGACATAGCGGCCGGTCAGTTCGTCCTTGTCGGAGAAGGCGATGGCATGGACGAGGAAATCAAGCTTGCCCCAATGCTTGGCGACATTGGCGAAAACCTCGTCGAGGCTCGCCGAATCGGTGACGTCGCAATGGCCGGCGACAAAGGCGCCCAGTTCCGCCGCCAACGGCTCGACGCGCTTCTTGAACGCCTCGCCCTGATAGGTCAGCGCAATCTCGGCGCCATGGTCGACGCATGCCTTGGCGATGCCGTAGGCAATCGACCTGTTGTTCGCGATGCCAAGAATAAGGCCGCGCTTGCCGGCCATCAGGCCCTGTCCACCCGCCATGTGAGCGCTCTCCGCAAGGTTTGTGCTTTGTGGAGTGCCTATCGCACAGGCACACAGCCCCTTCAAGCGCTCAAACCGGACAGTTCGGGGGACAAGAGCGCTGGATCAGCCTTTTTGACCACGCAGCAACGCCTCGAGAGCGCTGTCGCCGCCCTCCGGCAGCATGATGCGGACATGGGCGTAGAGGTCGCCATGGCCGCCGGCCTTTTCCGGCAGGCCCCTGCCCTTGAGCCGCAGGACCTTGTCCGAGCTCGACCAGGCGGGAACGTTGACCGCCAGCCTGCCTGTCGGTGTCTCGACCGGCACCTTGGCGCCCAGCACCGCATCCGCCAGCGACACCGGCACATCGGCATGCAGGTCGCGACCCTCGATGCGGTAGCGCGGATGCCGGCGGATATGGATTTTGACCAGCGCGTCGCCGGGCTGGCCCGGCCCCTGCTCGCCCTGCCCCTTCAGCCGGATGGTCTGGCCATCTTCGACAAAGGCCGGCAGCTTGACCGCCACCTTGCGGCCATCCGGGAACATCGCCGTCACCTTTTCGGCGGTCGCGGCTTCCTCGATGGTGACGTCGAGCGTGACGTTCAGATCGGCCGCCGTCGCGGGCTGGCGGCGGTCGCCCATGCCGGCACCGCGTGCGCCGGAAAAGGCGTCGCCGAAAATCTGGCTGAAAATATCGCTGTTGCCGTCGAACGGATCGCCGCCCGGGCGCCCCGATCGGAATTCGAATCGCGAACCGCCGGCGCCTTGCTGGCGGCGAAACCCGGCAAAGGGGTCGCCGCCACCGGCGGCACCCTCAAAACCCTGGAAGCGCGGCTTGCCGTCGGCGTCGATCTCGCCGCGATCGAAAGCGGCACGGTTCTTCTCGTCGCCGACGATCTCATAGGCCTGGTTGGCCGCGGCAAAACGGTCCTTCGCCTTGGGATCATTCGGATTCTGGTCCGGATGATGTTTCTTGGCGAGTTTCCGGTACGCCGATTTTATGTCCTTGGCCGATGCGTTCTTTGCAACGCCCAGGACCTCATACGGGTCGCGCATGCTTCCTGCCCTGGAAATGAGTTGAGTCCATACTTGCCCCCTATATGCGCTCGCATAGGAAGAAATTCCAGTAGCAGGTCACCATATCGGAGGCGGAAAATCAGAGCGCCTTGAAGCCTTGCATACGCCAGCCGCCGGCACTTGCAAGGCAGAGTTCGCCCTCGAACATGGCAACGCCGTCAAAGCTTTCGCGCGAGGCCTTGAAGCGGCGGCAGGTCTGGCCCCTGTCCTTCAATTCCGCCAGTTCGGTGATGGAGCCGCGTGAGCCGGTGCCGGTATTGGCCCACGGCACGGCCTGGCCGCCGAGCTGCTCGATGTCGGCGGAGGACACCGCGTTGCCAATCGTCGTCTGGTCTGAGTCGCGCTCCGAATCGGCAGGCATTGGTGAAGACGACGTGCTGCTGGTCAGGATCGAGCGGTCGACTTCGGCCTTTTCCAGGCTGAAGCCACCCGCGCCGCAGGCGGCAAGCGGCAAAGCGGCCGCCACGATCGCCGCTTTCGCGCTGGCCGAAGCGATAACGCCCCATTGCCTGCTGTCAAAAGCTTGCGCGATACGCGACAATCGGCAACCTCCCTGATTTCGTGACAATTTGAGAAAAACTATGAGTGACACAGAGTTAACAACCAGTGACTTTACCGAAGCGGCCGAGCCGTTTCGCCTCTTTGCCGCATGGCTGGACGACGCCACCAAGAGCGAAATCAACGATGCCAATGGCGTGGCGCTGGCGACCGTCGACGCCGAAGGCATGCCGGATGTGCGGATGGTGCTGCTGAAGGGGTTCGATGAAGGCGGCTTTGTCTTCTACACGAATTTCGAAAGCGCGAAGGGCCAGGAGATTCTTGGCAGCATGAAGGCGGCGATGTGTTTCCACTGGAAATCGCTACGCCGGCAGGTGCGCATTCGCGGCCCGGTGGAGATCGTCAGCGATGCCGAGGCCGACGCCTATTACGCGACGCGCCCACGCGGCAGCCGCATCGGCGCCTGGGCGTCGAAGCAGTCACGGCCGCTGGAAAGCCGCTTCGCGCTGGAGAAAGCTGTCGCCGAATACACGGCGCGCTACGCCATCGGCGAGATTCCGCGCCCGAAGCACTGGTCTGGGTTCCGCATCGTGCCGAAGACGATCGAGTTCTGGCACGACCGCCCATTCCGGCTGCATGACCGGGTGGTTTTTTCCCGCAACGCGAAAGGCGATTGGGACAAGGCGCGGCTCTATCCCTGAAAGGGCAAGGCCTCAGCCCTTCTTCCTGGTCATGAACGCGGTGAGCGCCGCGCGGGCCTCATCCGACTTCAGCCGCTCGCGAAAATGTTCGCTTTCCTCGCCGATGCGGGCGACGAGATCGTCACGCGAGCCGCGCATGAGATCGCGCGCGATTTTCAGCGCCTGCGGCGGCTTGGCGGCGATCTGGCTGGCGGCTGCAAGGACCGAGGCCTCCAGCGCGGCCTCCTCGACCACATCGTAGATCAGGCCGGCGGCCTTCGCGCGCTCGGCGGAAAAACCTTCGCCAAGGCCGAGCAGCGCAAAAGCGCCCTGCTGACCCAGGATGCGCGGCGCCAGCAGACTGGAGCCGGCCTCGGGCACCAGGCCAAGATCGACGAAAGGCGTCCTGAACACGGTGCGCGGCGTGGCGAAGGTCAGGTCGCAATGCAGGTTGAGCGTCGTGCCGATGCCGACCGCGATGCCGTCGACGCCGGAGACGATGGCTTTTTCGACCCTGGCCAGCGCCATCAGGAAATCCCAGACCTCCGTGCCGCCGTCACCGCCGCTGGCGACAACCATGAAATCGGCAAGGTCGTTGCCGGAGGAGAAGGCGCCTGGCACGCCTAGGAAGACGTGGACGCGGATCCCCGGATCGGCATCGCCTTCGGCAAGCGCCGCCGACATTTTCGCGTACATGGCACGCGTCAGCGCGTTCTTCTTGTCCGGGCGGTTCATGCGGATGATCTGGATGGCGCCCTGGCGCTCGACGAGGATATGGTCTGTCACGGTCATCTTCCCTGGTGAGCGCTGTGAGAATTCAAGCTGATATCAACGTCTTGCCGGCGGCAGCGAGGCTCTCCGCGCCGTCGATGACGCGTTCCCTCAAGGCGCGTGCCTCGCCGAGCAAGTTCTCGGCGAAGAAGCGGCACAGCGCGATGCGATCCTGATCGGCAAGAGCGCCGCGCGCCAGGTAGGCGCCGCCAGCGGCAAGCGAGATCAGCCTGAGATACGGCGTCGCTCCCGCCAGCGCCTCTTCCATCCGGCCGTCGGCCGACAGTTTCTGCAGGAAGCGCGTCGCTTGCGTCAGGTCGCCAAGTGCTGCGTCGAGCGCATCGGCGGTGCGGCCGAAACCTTGCAGGTTCGAGGTGCGCACGGCATTGGCGGCCCCGGCGAGTTCGCCGATGAAGCCATGCACATGCTCGCCGCCGCCGAGCGGCAGCTTGCGGGTGACCAGATCGATCGCCTGGATGCCGTTGGTGCCCTCGTAGATCGGCGCGATGCGCGCATCGCGGTAGAAGGCTGCGGCACCCGTTTCCTCGATGAAGCCCATGCCGCCATGCACCTGCACGCCGAGCGAAGCGACTTCGACGCCGACATCGGTCGAAAAGGCCTTGGCCAGCGGCGTGAGCAGGTTCGCGCGGTCGCGCCAATGCGCCGCCTGATCGCCATCCGAGACGCGTGCCATGTCGATGGCGTGGGCGCAGGAATAGCTGATCGCCCGCGCCGTCTGCGTCAGCGCCTTCATGGTCAGGAGATTGCGCTGCACGTCAGGGTGATGGACGATCGGCGCCATGCCGGCGCCGGCGTAATCAGCCGCCTTGCCCTGGCGGCGCTCATTGGCATAGGCGATCGCCTTCTGGGTGGCGGCTTCCGCGACCGCGACACCCTGCATGCCGACGGCGAGGCGGGCATTGTTCATCATGGTGAACATGCAGGCGAGGCCCTTGTTTTCCTCGCCGATCAGCCAGCCGATGGCGCCGGGCGTGGCGCCCCGGAAACCGTCGCCATAAATCATAGTGCAGGTCGGCGAAGCATGGATGCCGAGCTTGTGCTCGAGGCCGGAACAGAAGACGTCGTTGCGGGCGCCAAGCGAGCCATCGTCGTTGACGAAAAACTTCGGCACCAGGAACAGCGAGATGCCGCGCGTGCCGGCCGGCGCGTCGGGCAGCCGCGCCAGCACCAGATGGATGATGTTGTCGGTGAAATCGTGCTCGCCATAGGTGATGAAGATCTTCTGGCCGAAGATGCGGTAGGTGCCGTCGCCAGCGGGCTCGGCGCGGGCGCGCAAGGCGGCGAGATCGGAGCCCGCCTGCGGCTCGGTCAGATTCATCGTGCCCATCCATTCGCCGGACACCAGCTTGGCGAGATACTTCGCCTTGAGCGCTTCGGAGGCATGCTTGTCGAGCGCTTCGACCGCGCCCATGGTCAGCGTCGGGCCGATGCCGAAGGCCATGGCGGCCGAGTTCCACATTTCGAGCGCGGCGACGCCCAGCATGGTCGGCAGCGCCTGGCCGCCATAGTCTTCAGGCCCCGACAGCGCGTTCCAGCCGCCATCGATCCAGCGGCGATAAAGCTCCTTCCAGCCGGGCGGCATGGTGACGGCGGCATCCCTGAGCACCGCACCGTGTTCGTCGCCGATCTTATAGAGCGGTGCCACCTCCTCGGTGGCGAAACGGCCGGCCTCGCCAAGGACGGCGTCGACCAGGTCCTCGCCGAGATCGCCGAACCTACCGGCATCAAGGGCGGATTTCATGCCCGCAACATGCTTCAGCGTGAACGCGATATCCTCGACCGGTGCCCGATACATGCCGCTCGACCCTCCTGATGCATCGGCCTCGCCGACCCTAGAGCCGGTGCTGCTGCAAAACCATCCGCCTTTGGGCGGTCTCCCAGTGTCTTTTTACGTAAACGTCAAACTTTGTCACGTGGATTTTGCAATCGCGCCGGCCTGTATTAAATTCGATCGACGCCGCACAAGCCGACCCGGCGACAGACCAGAACCAGCCGACCGGAACCTAGCCCATGCTCGCCAGACCCGACGCCTACCGCTGCATCGAATGCGGCATGCCCTACCGCGCAACGGGGTTCTGGCATCATGGCGGCCAGTTGGAACATGGCGCCGCCTACTGGTCGGATCGCGGTCTATTGTGCTCGCCGCAATGTTCGCTCACCCACCACCGCAAGCGCGCCGCCGAAGGCACGCTGCGGCAAGAGCCCGCGCCCGACCCGTTTGAATTTCAACCGTTCAACCGGCGCTAGCTCGCCACGGCCCTGCTTCGAGAAGCATTCCTTAACCATAGCGGTTCACCATCGGTGTTTGAACAACGGGGACCCCCTGTTTGAAAACGCCGGCGCATCGTCTTCGCCGCTCAGCGATCGCTCTCGCGGCGATGATGGCGCTGATGTCGGCGGCAAAGGCTTCGGATTTCTCCGAGCCGTGGAAGAGTGCCGACCGCGCGCTGGTCGTCGACGCCTACGAATACAATTCCATCGACTGGGGGCAGCTCGCCACCGACAAGCGCATCGCCGCCTTCATCAACAAGGCCTCCGACGGCATGCCCCCGCCCTATTTCTGTTTCGGCAGCGACAACGACGTGAAGCTTTGCAAGGCGTTGTGGAAACGCCATGCGGTGACGCGCGAACTGTTCCAGACGCGCCGGGTCGTCGCCAAGGCACTCGGCATGAAATGGGGCGCCTATCACCTTGCCCGCCCTGGCAATCCGGTCGAGCAGGCCAACAATTTCCTCGATTTCGCCGATCCCGCGCCGGACGATCTCATGGCGCTCGACATCGAGGGCATCGATCCCTCGCAATGGATGTCGCTCGACGATGCCGAGGAGTTCGTACGCCAGGTGCATCGGCGCGTCGGCCGCTTCCCGGTGCTCTACACCAACGGCAAGACCGCGCAGTATATCGCCGACAACCGCTACAAATACCGGCTGCTGTCGCGGCTGCCGCTTTGGTACGCACGCTACAAGCCTGACATCGATGTGCATTTTCCCATGGGTAACTGGCAAGGCTACGCGCTCTGGCAGTTTTCTGCGCAGGCCAATTGCGGCCGCTTCCGTTGCCCCTACAGGGTAGCCGGCACGCCCAATAACATCGACGTCAACGTCGTGCCGACGGACGCCGCCACGCTGCGCCAGCAATGGCCTTTTGGCGGACTGATCGACGTGCCATCCGACTACCTTGCCAGCGTGCCGGTGCCGCTCTCGCGCGAAGCAGCGCTCGCCGGCAAGACCACCCTCATCTACGCCGATGTGGCAACGCCGCCGACCTTCGAGGAAATGGTCGCAGTGCTCGGTTCACGCTGGTCCAAATTCCGCGACGGGTTCCGCATGCCCGTCGTGAAGACGGTGCCGCGACGGCCAGGCTTCGGCATCGTGCAATATGTCGCCTGGAAGCGAATCGGGCAGCGTTCGCCAGAGCAGCTGGACGCCGCCTTCGCCGCGGCCGACCCCGTCAGCACCGGTTCGACCGAAATCGATCGCGGCCGGCCGTAAGCCCCCGCTCCGAAATCTCAGCTCGCCCGCTCGCGCGCCACGGCCTGCCAGCCAATGTCGCGGCGGCAGAAGCCGTCCGGCCAATCGATCCGGTCGAGCGCGGCATAGGCCCGCTTCTGGGCCTCGCCGACCGTGGCGCCGCTCGCCGTGACATTGAGGACGCGGCCGCCATTGGCGACCAGCGCGCCGCCATTGATGGCGGTGCCGGCGTGGAAGATCTGGACGCCTTCGCCCGCCGCCTGCTCGACGCCGCGGATAACCGAGCCTTTTTCCGGTGTGCCGGGATAGCCCCGCGCCGCCATCACCACGGTGAGCGCCGCCTCGTCGCGCCAGCGTATGGACGTGTGCGCCAGCTGACCGTCGACGGCGGCGTTGAGCAGCACCAGCAGGTCGTCCTTCAACCGCATCATCAGCACCTGGCATTCCGGGTCGCCGAAGCGGGTGTTGTATTCGATCAGCTTAGGCCCCTTGTCCGTGATCATCAGCCCGGCGAAGAGAATGCCGGCGAAGGGCGCGCCAAGCTCGGCCATGCCGCGCATCGTCGGCTCGATGATCTCTCGCATGGTACGCTCGATCATTTCCGGCGTCATCACCGGCGCCGGCGAATAGGCGCCCATGCCGCCGGTGTTGGGGCCGACATCGCCATCGCCGACACGCTTGTGGTCCTGCGCCGTGCCGAAGGGCAGCGCGGTCGTACCGTCGCAGAGGCAGAAGAAGCTCGCCTCCTCGCCGGTCATGAATTCCTCGACCACCACCTCCGCTCCGGCAGCGCCGAAGGATCCTTCGAAGCAGGCATCGAGCGCCGCCCGTGCTTCATCCGACGTCATGGCGACAGTGACGCCCTTGCCGGCGGCGAGCCCATCGGCCTTGATGACGATCGGCGCGCCGGTCTGGTCGACATAGGCCTTGGCTGAGGCCAGATCGTTGAAACGGCCATAGGCGGCGGTCGGAATGTTGTATCGGGCGCAGAGGTCCTTGGTGAAACCCTTCGAACCCTCCAGCCGCGCGGCGGCCTTCGAAGGCCCGAAGACGCGGATGTTTTCGGCGCGCAAATCGTCCGCGATACCGGCGACAAGCGGCCCTTCCGGACCAACCACGACGAGGTCGATTTTCTTCTCCTGGCAGAAGGCGGTCACGGCGGCGTGGTCGGTGATATCAAGCTTCACCAGCTCAGCCTCAGCACCTATGCCCGGATTGCCGGGGGCCGCGTACAGTTTGGTCAGCAGCGGCGAGGCGGCAATCTTCCAGGCAAGCGCATGTTCGCGGCCGCCGGAGCCCAGAAGAAGAACGTTCATGGCCACCTCTTGATGCCGAAAATCCGCTCTGGCGGCCATCTGATGGCGTTTTCTGCGCTTCCGTTGCTCACGGACTAGATGTCCGCTGCGCTACGGTTCTCGAAACCACCGCCATATGACTCGCCGGAGCGAATTTCGAAACAGTCTCTTGGAGCACCCGCTATTGCTCTCCGGGCGACGGGTCAAGGCATCAGGATGTTTTGATCGAAATTGCGCACGGGAACGTTATCCCCGACCGAAATCGGCGGCGGCCATCGCCGTCGATTTTGTGGCAATTCGATTTAGGCGGGGAAGACGACCGGGAACCAATCCTCGCGCAGCCTCTGGCCGGGCTGCATGCCATGGCCGTGATAGGGCGGCGAGGTGCGACCCGGCCGCTCGACATAATGGGCATCGTCGCCAACCCAACGCAGCGACAGCGCCCGGCGCCGTGCCGAGGTCAAATTGCCGCGCGCGCCATGCGCGGTGCGGAAGTCGAACAGAATGGCGTCGCCCGGCTCCATCTCCCATTCGAGCACTTTCATCGACGGATCCTTGTCGGGATCCGGCACCGGCAGATAGTCGCCCTCGCCGGCGTAAAAATTGCTGTCGTCGAGCCAGCGCACCGGCAGGATCATCTTGTCCCATTTGTGCGAGCCGGCGATCAGGCGCAGCGTCGCCTCCTTCACCGGATCGATGGGGATCCAGAAGCTCACCGTCTGTCGGCCGTCGACGAAGTAGTACGGAATATCCTGATGCCAGGGCGTCGGCTTCTGCGTGCCGGGCTCCTTGACCAGAACGTGATCGTGGAAGAACTGCGCGGTGCGCGACTGCATCACCGCCGCCGCCAGTTCGGCGGCCGGCGATTTCCGCACCAGCTCCACGAATTCAGGAATGCGCTCCCAGTTGCAGTAATCGTCGAAGAAACTGCCGCGGCCATTGGCGATGTCGGACGCGGTGGCGCTGCGGTTTTGCATGTTGCGCTCGATGCCGGCGGCAATCGTATCGACCCAGCCCTTGAAAGCGCCGCGGATACAAACCGCGCCGTCACGCTGGTAGTCGGCAATCGTCTCCGCCTCGATCAGGCCGGTGTCGATGGCGCGGGCAGCTGTCTGGGAAGCCATGGTGTCCTCCTTTCAGGATCGGGACGACTATCGCAACCCACACTCATGCAGTAAAATAATAACTTCTCATCTGACACATAGAACAAGACTATGAGCCCCAGCCTCACCCAATTGCGTTATCTGGTCGCCGTCGCCCGCCATGGCAGCGTCACCGGCGCGGCCAGGACGCTGAACATTTCGCAGCCCTCGATTTCGGTGGCGATCGACGCGATCGAAAAGGATTTCGGCCAGAAACTGTTCGTGCGCCAGCGCGGCAGCGGCGTTTCGCTGACCTCCTTCGGCCGTGCCGTCGTGGCGAAGGCGAAACAGGTTCTTGCCGAGGCGGACGAACTGATGAGCCTGAGCTCGGGCAATTCAGCCGTCGGCGGCGAGCTGGTGCTTGGATGTTTCGAGGATCTGGCGCCCTATTTCGCGCCGGGTCTGATCCGCGCTTTTTCCGAACGCCATCCAGATGTCGCCGTCATCGTTCGCGACGAAACGTTCGAGACGCTCGGACGGCGTCTCGCTGACGCCGCCATCGATCTCGGCCTTAGCTATGATCTTGGCCTGCCCTCGCATTTCGCCCGCATCCTGCTGCACGAGTTGCGGCCGCATGCATTGCTGCCGGCAGGCCATGCGCTGGCGGACCACGCCGAGGTCAGCCTGGCGGACATGGCCGCCTATCCGCTGATCACGACGGACCAGCCGCACAGCTGGCAGCACATGCTCGATCTGTTCCGCAGCCGTGGCCTGTCGCCGGTAGCCGACAGGGCGACAAGTTCGTTCGAACTCCAGCGGAGCATGGTGGCGAACGGTTTTGGTGTCGCCATCAGCTACACCCGCCCGCAAGGCGACCGTAGCTATGATGGACTGCCCTTGATCTGCAAGCCGCTGTCGGATCCGCTGCCGATGCAGCGCATCATCCTCACCTATGACACGCACCAACGCGTGTCGAATGCGGCACTGGCATTCGTCGAGACGGCGAAAGCCTGGTTTTCCACGCGCGACATCTTCGCGTCGTGACGGGCTGACGGTCGCTGCTCATCCGCTTGCCGCTTGACGGTTTCCGCGGCTGCTGCCACTCCATGGACATGGAACCTATCCAGTCGAAAGCCGCCCAGGGCCGTGTTGCCGATGCACCGAACGGCCATTGGGTCTACCGCGTCCTGCCGCGCTCGGTTTGGCCCTACGCGCAGCTCGCGCGATGGGACAGGCCGATCGGCTGGCAGTTGCTTTTGTGGCCATGCTGGTGGTCGGCGGCGCTCGCGGCAAGCGCCTATCCGCGCCCCGGCGACCCGCTGCTCTCACTGCTGCCTGCGCCGTTGTATCTCGTGCTGTTCCTGGTCGGCGCCATTGCCATGCGCGGCGCCGGCTGCACCTACAACGACATCGTCGACGAGAACATCGACAACCAGGTCGATCGCACTCGCTCGCGTCCGCTGCCGTCGGGCCAGACCACGCGCCGGCGGGCCTGGCTGTTTCTTGTGCTGCAGGCCCTGGTCGGCCTTGCCGTGCTCCTGCAGTTTAACAGCTTCGCCATTCTGCTCGGCATCTGCTCGCTGGCGATCGTCGCCATCTATCCATTCATGAAGCGTATAACCAACTGGCCGCAATTGTTTCTCGGCCTTGCCTTTTCCTGGGGTGCGCTGATGGGATGGGCGGTCGAGTTCGGCGATCTCGATGGCCCCGCCATCATGCTCTATATCGGCTCGATCCTGTGGGTGATCGGCTACGACACGATCTATGCGCACCAGGACAAGGAAGACGACGCCATTGTCGGCGTGCGCTCGACGGCGCGGCTGTTCGGCGACAACACCAAGTCGTGGCTGGCCGGGCTTTACGGCGGCACGCTGATTTGTTTCGCCATCGCCTTCGCCTCGGCGCAGGCGCCGGTGGTGGCGCTCGCCGGACTGATCGCCGCCGGCGCCCATATGGCACGGCAGATCGCGGTTCTGGATATCAACGATCCGGACCAATGCCTGCGGCTGTTCCGGTCGAACAACCAGGTCGGCTGGCTGATCTTCCTCGGCCTGATCGGCGGCGCGCTGTGGGTGGCGCTGAAGCCGCTGGTATAGCGGCTTCAGGCAACTCCCGCGATCGGGGTGTTCAGTCGCGCGAAATGATCTCCTGGCCGTCGATGACCAGCCTGAGACCGAGGTTGCCGGCCCTGCGGCGGGCAAGGAAGCGCGGGCGGCGCGTGTTGGAAACGCGGCCCTTGCGGCGATCCTGCGGCGGCAGCGTCTTGATGGCGGCGCCGAGCGATTCTTCCAGGGTGCGGGCGACGCCGTCCGATTCGATCAACAGCATCGGCAGCCGGTAGGCATCGGCCCAGGCGCGCCAGTCGGCGGCGACATCGTCGAGATCGTCGGCCACCAGCAGAGGCACCGACAGCATCGGATCATTGTGCAGGAGTTCCAGGGTCACCGTGACATTGCCTTCCGGATCCTCCATTGCGCGGGCGGCGACGCCGCGGAACGCATTGGCCGGCAGGGCGATGATCGCCGGCACGCCGCTCATCTCGAGCATGCGGCGTATCACGGCGCCACGGTGGTCGATGGTGAACGTCACGTCGCCATAATCGTCGCGCGTGGCGTAGCTGACCATCTGGGGCAGTCGGAATGGGTCGAGGCGCATGTTGCGTCCCGCCCAGACTGGCTTCAGTCCGGTGTTCATAGAGTGCCTTCCTGTCTGTCTCCTGAGAGCCGGTGTCCGGTTCTCTCCGGGCCAGTTTTCCCGGCCTCGTTATGGGGAAACAGTAGCGCGGGCTCCTTACCGCCGCGCTTAAGAAAGTCGGTTAAATTTTGCTGATCTCAGGGATGGTTATCGGAATGCCACCGACCACAAGATGTTGAAAGGATCAGATAACCTTACCGGGATTCATGATGCCGGCCGGATCGAAGGCAGCCTTCACTCGGCGCATCAGATCAATGGCCATCGGCGGCGCCGTGGCGATCAGTTCGTCGCGCTTCAACTGGCCGATGCCGTGCTCGGCCGAGATCGAACCGTGGAAGGAGCGCACGACATCGTGCACGGCTTTGTTCATGGGATGGTAGAGGGCGAGAAAGGCCTCATCGTCGCCATCGATGGGCCGCGAGATGTTATAATGAAGATTGCCATCCCCCATATGGCCGAAGCAGACCACGCGGGCGCCGGCACTGACTGACGCCACCGCGCCTGCGGCCTCTGCGATGAAGCGTGGGATTGAGGCGATCGGCACCGAAATATCGTGCTTGATCGAGGCGCCCTCCGGCTTCTGGCATTCGGGTAGCGTCTCGCGGAAGTTCCAGAAAGCGTCGCCCTGGGCGAGGCTTGCCGCGACCACCGCATCGCCAACGATGCCTTGCTGGAGACCATCCGCCAGCACCTCTTCTATCAGCGCCCGTCCATCGGCTTCCGAGCGGCCGGAAGAAATCTGCATCAAGACATACCAGGGCCAATCATCGGCCAGCGGCCGCACGACACCTTGACCATGCTTGAGCGTGAAATCGTAAGGTCTCTTGCCGATCAGTTCGAAGGCCGTGAGCGAAGCGCCGGCGCGGTCCATCGCCAGGCTGAACAAAGATAGCGCCGCCTCGGGCGACGACAGGCCGGCGAATGCGACCTCACGCCCCTTCGGGTTCGGGAACAGCTTCAGCACAGCGGCGGTGATGATTCCCAGCGTGCCTTCGGCGCCGACGAACAGGTCCTTCAGATCGTAGCCGGTGTTGTCCTTCTTCAATTTGCGCAGATCGTCGAAGACCTCGCCCGTCGGCAGTACCACCTCGACGCCGAGACAGAGTTCACGCGCATTGCCGTAGGCCAGCACACCGGTGCCGCCGGCGTTGGAAGAAAGATTGCCGCCGATCTGGCAGGAGCCCTGGGCTGCCAGCGACAGCGGAAACAGCCGGTCGGCGGCGTCGGCCGCCTCCTGCAGCGTCTGCAGGATGACGCCAGCCTCCGCCGTCACGGTGTTGGACAGGATGTCGATCTCGCGGATGCGGTTCAGCCGCGACAGCGAAAGGATGATCTCGCGGCCGGATTTGTCGGGCACCTGGGCACCGACCAGCCCGGTGTTGCCGCTTTGCGGCACGATGGGCGTTCCCGTCTCGGTCGCCAGCCGCATGATGCGGCTGACCTCGTCGACACTGCCCGGCCGCAGCACCAGCGATGTTGCGCCATGCCAGAGCCCGCGCCGCTCGATGAGATAGGGCGCGATGTCCTGCTCATCGCGCAGCGCGTATTTGTCACCGACGATCGCCGCGAAGCGGTCGATGAGAGCGGGATCGAGTTTTTGCAAAATTTCGGTCATGCGGGAAAACTATGTTGTGGGCTGTGCATTGTCACGAGGGGCGGCCGCGCGAGCGAGCCGGTCGTTGATGGCCTCGCCGAGCCCATCGAAGGGGATCGTCTCCACCGCGATGGTGCGCGCACCGCTGCGATCGAGTTCCTGCATATAGGCGAAAAGATTGCTCGCCGCTTCGCGCAGGTCACCTGATGCTGACAGGTTGAGGAAGGCTGTGGCATTGCGCCAGCCTTCAGCCCGGTTGCCGCCGAAGCCGAGCAACGCTTCGCCCTCACCGACCATTCCGGCATTGAGCCGCATGGCAGCACCTGGCGCATAGTGCGAGGCGAGCATGCCTGGCGCCTCGATGCCCGCCCCTCCGCCGCGCAACAGCTCCATGCCGATGGCCGCCTCGATCTCCTCGGCGGCGATGCCACCAGGCCGGAGCAGGCGCACTCCTGCCCCTTCGGCCTTGACGATGGTCGATTCCAGCCCGACCGGCGTCGCGCCGCCATCGACCACCAGTTTGATGCGGGCGCCGAGATCGGCCGCCACCGCTTGTGCCGTCGTCGCGCTGATCCTGCCGGAGGAATTGGCGCTGGGCGCGGCAAGCGGCCGGCCGAGCTTTGCGATGAGGTCGCCGCCAAAGCCCCTCGGCATGCGCAAGGCGATCGTGTCGAGCCCGGCCGTGACCAGCGGATGGATGCCGTTGCCAGGCCGCTGCGGCAGCACCAGGGTCAGCGGGCCCGGCCAGAACGCCTGCGCGAGTTTCTTCGACAGCGGATCGAACACCGCGATGCGCTCGGCCATCGCCATGTCGGCGACATGGGCGATCAGCGGATTGAAGCGCGGCCGCCCCTTGGCCTCGAAGATGCGCGCCACGCCGATGCCGTTGGTGGCGTCGCCGGCTAGCCCGTAGACGGTTTCCGTCGGAATGGCGACGACATCGCCATCCCCAAGCAAAGCCAGCGCCCGCTCCAACGCCTCGCCGACGGCAAGTATCTCAGCCACTCTCGTCACCTCGCAGATGCCGGCTGCGTAGTACGGATGGCGGCTGTTGGGCAAGCCGGCTGTTCGGCACGAGAGGGGCTTGGCGATTTATCAATCCCTAAAATGCTATGTTTGTGCGAAAGCCGGCATCAATTCCGGCCTGCTATTGAGCAGCTTCTGGGCAAGGGGAGCTATATCAGTGTCTGTGCGCGTATTGCTGGGAATAACTCTGGCCACGATGGCCAGCGGAGCTCAGGCCTCGTCCCTGGTCTTTCCCGGCGTACCGGCCACGACGCCCTCCATCCTGACCCTGAAGGCGGCCGACATCAAGGCAAGCGATGTGGTGTCCGTCGTCGCGCTCGGCGAGCCCGACGTCACCTATGAGAAGGTGGCGGCGATCCCCAACGCGCCCGAGGCACGGCACGGCTTCATGCCAAGCCCGATGATTATCCGCGGCGGCATCGTCGGCGGCGATTTCTCGACGCCGACGCAAGCCAAGGCACCAGCCGCGACCACCGCCGCGGCTCCTGCCCCAGCCCAGGCGACCGCCTCGGCGGCTCCGGCGTCGGGCACGCAGAAGAAGCCGGCCGCACCGGCAGCCGCACCGAAGCCCGTTCCCGGGGTCGGCAAGGTCAAGTAGCGGCCACGAATTGCTGGACTGGCCAGTTCGTTGACAGGTTGACGGCGCCCTGCGCACCATTGCCGCGCGAGTTCGTGCCGGCATATCTGGCTGCTCGAAGCCGCCGCCTGAATTTGGTCAAGCGATTCAGGAAAAGGGGTGGCTCTGGCAGACGAGCCTCGTCGTTTCAAAGGGGGTTGATCATGAGACTATCCAAGACCGTTACCGTGGCCGGGCTTCTGCTGGCATCACTGCTGGGCGCCGGTACAGCGCAAGCCGATGACATGCTGGGATCCTATGTCGCGCGCATTTCCGATCGCGATCATCAGGCGAGCGACGGCTATGCGCTGGACAGCGCCGCGCAGATGGTGCGGCAGGACCGCGCCAACTGGCACAAATTCCATCGCCGCGACAGCGACGATGAGGGTGATGCCTGGTTCAGGACCAACGACCAGCGCGCCGATCTGCAGCGCATGCTGGAGCGTCCCGGCGCCATGAGTTCGTCGACCAAGCGCGCCATCGTCAATGGCGAACCGCTGATCCAGGTCGACGTCTACGAAGACAGCGTGCGCGTCAGCATCCTGGAGAACTGACAAGCATCCGGGAACAAAAAAAGGCGGCGCTGATGCGCCGCCCACACTTCTCGACCGAGCCGGATTGAAATCTCAGGCCGCTTCTTCCTTGTCGTCGTCGTCCTCTTCGGACTCGCCGTCTTCGGATTCTTCTTCGCCCTCGTCGCCTTCGGCCTTCACGGCGTCATCGGCGTCTTCTTCTTCCTCATCTTCGTCTTCGTCGCCCGAGAGCGTGGCGGCTTCAGCACCGTCTTCGTCAGACTCTTCGCCTTCTTCGTCGTCGCCTTCTTCTTCGTCGCCGTCCTCGTCGTCAGAGTGATCGGCGGCTTCGACCGTGGCAGCAGCGGCATGATCGAGGGCGGTTTCGGAAGCGGCTTCAAGCGCCTCGGCGGCGGCCGAGGTTTCTTCAGTCACTTCGATGTCGTGATCGGAATTCATGGAAGCCTCCGTTGGGTTGGGGAACATGTCCCTTTTGCCACGGAGAGATCATCGTCATATGACTGTAAGCCGGCTCGAACGGCCGGCTGGGAGATATTTTTCCTGGGCGCTCAGCCGGCGATTTTCGAGAAATCCGCGACCTGACCCGTGGCCGCGCGGATGCGTGTGAGGAGCGCCAGACGATTGGCTCGCACCTCCAGGTCTTCATCATTCACTAGAACACCTTCAAAGAATGAATCAACGGGTTCGCGCAACGCGCTAAGCGCCAGCATGGCGGCGGAAAAGTCTTCGTTTTGAATCGCTTCGCCGGCTTGCTTCTCGGCCTGATTCACCGCCGCAAACAGCGACTTCTCGGCATTCTCCTTGAACAGAGCCGGCTCAACGGTCTTGGCGACCGCCGTTTTCTTCTTCTCCTCGGCGGCCAGGATGTTGGCCGCGCGCTTGGTGCCGGCGAGCAGATTCTTGCCATCCTCGGTGTCGAGGAAGGAGCCGAGCGCTTCGACGCGGCGGACGATCTGCAAGAGGTCGTCGGACTGCGGGGTGATGACGGCATCTATCAAATCGTGGCGGGCGCCCTGGTCGCGGAGGTAGACCTTCAGGCGGTCGTGGAAGAAGGCCAGGAGGTCTCGTGTCTGGTCCGCACCACTGCCCGCGTAGCACGCGCCGGCGCTCGCGAAGATGGAAGACAGCCGCAATTGAATTCGGTCCTCAACCAGAATTCTCACCACGCCCAGCGCTGCGCGACGCAACGCATATGGGTCCTTCGACCCTGTCGGCTTTTCATCGATGGCCCAGAAGCCGACCAGCGTATCGAGCTTGTCGGCAAGCGCGACAGCGACCGACACCGGGTCGCTCGGAACGTAGTCGGACGGGCCTTGCGGCTTGTAATGTTCCTCGATGGCCGCGGCCACGGACGGGTGTTCGCCCTGCAGCAGCGCATATTTGCGACCCATGGCGCCCTGCAATTCCGGGAACTCGCCGACCACCTCGGTCTGCAGGTCGGCCTTGGCCAGAACGGCTGCGCGAGCGGCGAGCACCGGGTCAGCACCGACGGTCGGCGCCAGTTCTTCGGCGAGCCGCCTGATCCGCTCCACCCGCTCGCCCTGGGTCCCGAGCTTGGCATGGAAGGTCACATTGAGATGATCGAGCCGTGCCATGCGCTGGTCGAGCGGCTTGTTCAGATCGAGCCCAAACTTTTCCGCCGAGGCTTCGAGCTGGCCGAGGTCAGGCAGATCGCCCTGGTCGGTCGTCCAGAAATAGAGCGCGTCGGACAGGCGGGCGCGCACTACCTTGCCGTTGCCGTGCGCGATCTCCTTGCCGCCGTCCCTGGCCTCGATATTGGAGGTGAGGATGAAGCGGTTGGACAGAGCCTCGCCCTCGCCTTGCGGGCGCGTGACAAAGCACTTCTGGTTGGCGCGGATGGTCAACCGGATCACCTCGGCCGGAATGGCGAGAAAAGCCTCTTCGAACTCCCCCATCAGCACCACGGGCCATTCGACCAGCCCGGACACCTCTTCAAGCAAGCCTTCGTCCTCGACCAGGTCGAGCCCATTGGCGAAGGCAAGGTTGCGGGCGTCGGCAAGGATGATCTCCTTGCGCCGGTCGGCGTCGAGCACGACCTTCGCCGCTTCCAGCTTGCTTACATAATCGTCGAAGCGGCGCACGGTGATTTCGCCCGGTGCCAGGAAGCGGTGGCCGTAGGTGATGTTGCCGGAGCGGATGCCGTCGATCTCGAAATCGACCACGACGGGTTCTTCGGTTTCCGGGCCGAAGGTGCACAGGACCGATTGCAGCGGCCGCACCCAGCGCAGCGACCCCGGCTTGGCCGAGGCGGGTCCCCAGCGCATCGACTTCGGCCAAGGAAAGTTGCGGATGATGCCCGGCACCAGTTGGGCGATGATCTCTTCGGCCGCCCTGCCCGGCTTCGAAATGTGGGCGACATAGAAATCGCCCTTCTTCGGGTCGGAATGGACATGCGCGTCGGCGACCGAGGACAGCCCTGCCTTGCGCAGGAACCCTTGGACCGCCTGCTCAGGCGCCGTCGTCGACGGCCCCTTGATCTCTTCACGAATGTCCTTCGAGCGCGCCGTCAGGCCCCTGATGTCGAGCGTCAGACGCCGCGGCGTCCAGTATTCGCGCGCCGCTTCGTAGGTCAGCCCCGCCTCGACCAGACCGTCGGTCAGCATCTTCTTGAGATCACCCGCCGCCTTGCGCTGCATGCGCGCGGGGATTTCCTCGGAGCGAAGTTCTAGAAGCAGGTCAGGCATTGGGGTCAGCTCATGCGGGAGAGTGGTCCGGGCGGGGCATAGCAACTCGGCTGGCCGCTGTCACCCTTTCCGGAAATTTTGGCTGCCCTGTCGGGACGCGGCGCCCCAGTCCGTCCTTGGATCAAAGATTTCCATGAACCGAACGCAGCGCTGAAGCGACCCACGCTCAGGCAGGAAACTATTGGCTGAACGACCATGAAAACGGCATCCAGACTTCTGCAGATCCTCGCGCTCAGCGCCTGTTTCACCGCGCAGGTCCACGGCGCTTTCTCGATGCCGGGTGTGAGGCAGGCGTTAAGGACAATGGCTGGCCCGAGCGGCCAGATCCTGTCACCGATCAACGCTTCCCTCGAGACGATGAGGTCTGCCTGAAGCTCAGGCAGCCAACCCACCGGCCTGGGTCTTCAAAAACGCCTCGCCGCAGGCCTTCGCCAGATTGCGCACGCGCAGGATGTAACTCTGCCGCTCGGTGACCGAGATCACGCCGCGCGCGTCGAGCAGGTTGAAGACATGGCTGGCCTTGATGCACTGGTCGTAGGCCGGAAAGACCATCTTGTGCATCGGCAGATTGTCGTTCGACGCCGGTGCGCCGGCATCGAGCAGAGCCTTGCACTCGGCCTCGGCGTCTTCGAAATGCCTGAGCAGCATCGCCGTGTCGGCGTATTCGAAATTGTGGCGCGAATATTCCTGCTCGGCCTGCAGGAAGACGTCGCCATAGGTCACCTTGTCGGCGCCCTCGCGACCGTTGAAGTTGAGGTCGTAGACATTGTCGACGCCCTGCACATACATAGCCAGCCGCTCCAGCCCGTAGGTTAGTTCGCCCGCCACCGGCGCGCATTCGATGCCGCAGACCTGCTGGAAATAGGTGAACTGCGAGACTTCCATGCCGTCGCACCAGCATTCCCAGCCAAGCCCCCAAGCGCCGAGCGTCGGGCTTTCCCAGTCGTCCTCGACGAAGCGGATGTCATGCAGCAGCGGGTCGACGCCGATCGCCGCCAGTGAGCCGAGATAGAGCTCCTGCAGGTTCGGCGGGTTCGGCTTCAGGATCACCTGGTACTGGTAATAATGCTGCAGCCGGTTCGGGTTCTCGCCATAGCGGCCATCCTTGGGGCGGCGCGAGGGCTGGACATAGGCGGCGTTCCAGCGCTTCGGCCCGAGCGCGCGCAGCGTCGTTGCCGGATGAAACGTGCCGGCGCCGACCTCCATGTCGTAGGGCTGGAGGATGACGCAACCATAGGCCGCCCAGTAATTGTGCAAGGTCAGGATCAGCCCCTGGAACGAGCGGCTGGGGTGCATATGGGCAGGGATTTCAATCGTCACGGGTGGCCTCGACATCAAAGGCTAGCTTGCCGGCACGTCCTAGAGACACGGCGGCGAAGCGTCAAGCAAGGGCACGCCGGATGCGAGCCTCTATGGGTATGCCGCCCGGTGTTGAAGGTTTTGCCGAGGGCTGGCCCATTGCCGACCTCGGGGGCCTGAGGTCTGTTCGTTCCTACAGCAACGACGACAGGTCCAGCCATGCCGAGTTCCATCATCGTCCGCCCGGTCACGCGACAGGATTTCGATCGGTGGCTGCCGCTGTGGGACGGCTACAACGCATTTTATGGCCGCTCCGGCGAGACGGCGCTGGCAAGCGAGATCACGGCGATGACATGGTCGCGCTTCTTCGATGCCTATGAACCGGTCCATGCGCTGGTGGCCGAAAGCCAGGGACAGCTCCTCGGCCTCGTGCACTATCTCTTCCACCGCAGCACGACGGCGATCGCACCGAACTGTTATCTGCAGGACCTTTTCACCACAGAGGCTTCGCGCGGCAAAGGCGTCGGCCGGGCGCTGATCGAAGGCGTCTATGAGCGCGCGCAAGCCGCCGGCTCGGGCCGGGTGTACTGGCTGACGCACGAAACCAATCAGACCGCGATGAAGCTTTATGACAAGGTCGGCGAACGCTCCGGCTTCGTCGTCTACCGGAAGCTCTTCTGAGCGAGCTGTGCATCGACACCCTCCAAAACGAAAACGGGGCCCTGAAAAGAGCCCCGTTCGCATTCAAATAGCCGGTCTCACCCCTTCGGAACAGGCACCGGCTCGGGCTTGACCTTGGGGGTCTCCTGCGCCGTGTTGGATTCGATCGGCGGCAGGCCCTTCATCAGCTTCTGCTGCAAGGTGGCCAGCACGTCGGGATCGGGCTTCAGGTCACGCGCCTGGTTCCACTGGAAGGTGGCTTCCAGCTTGCGGCCGACGCGCCAGTAGGCGTCGCCGAGATGGTCGTTGAGAACCGGATCTTCCGGCTTCAGCGATACGGCGCGTTCCATCTCGCGCACCGCGTCATCGAAGCGGCCGAGGCGGAAATAGGCCCAGCCCAGCGAATCAACGATGTAACCGTCGCTCGGCCTGAGGTCGACGGCCTTCTGGATCATCGCCAGGCCTTCCTTCAGGTTGGTGTTCATGTCGACCCAGGAATAGCCGAGATAGTTCAGCACCTGCGGCTGGTCCGGCTGCAGTTCCAGCGCCTTGCGGAAATTCGGCTCGGCCTTCGGCCATTCCTTCAGCCGCTCATAGGCGATGCCGCGCTGGTAGAAGATGTTCCAGTTGGCAGCGGTCGGCGTCTTCAGCGCCTCGACGGCCTTGTCGTAGAGGCTGGCGGCCGAGCGGAAATCCTCCTTCGAGGAATAGACCCCACCAAGCGCCAGATAGGCGCGCATGTCGTTGGGATGAGCGTCGACGAAGGCCTTCAGATGGGTGATCGCCTCGTCATGGCGGTCGAGATCGGCAAGGTTGAGGCCAAGCTGCAGGTCCGAAAGCTCCTTCAGCGGCGAAGAATCGGGGATCCGCCGATAGAGCGCGATGGCGCCCTCGCCGTCCTTCAGCTGTTCGGCGACGGCGGCGAGCTGCACGAGAGCCGCGTCGCTGTCAGGCCGCAGGGCGAGCGCATATTGCAGATAGAGGCGAACGAACGGCTCGCCGCCGCCCCGGTTGAGCGCGGTGGCGAGGTCGAGCAGGATTTCGGAAGCACCGTCGGACGGACCGGAAACGAAGGGCGCGATCTTGTCGCCCTTGCTAATCCTGTCCCGCAAGGCGACGATTTCGAGCTTACCCGGCGAAAACGCCTCGGCCTGGTCGAGCACCGAGATCGCCTTGGCCTTGTCGCCCTTGCGGGCCAGGAACGAGGCATAGGCCTGCGCGTTGCGCATCCAGGTTTCGGGCGCGGCACCGCCGGCGGCGGTATCCTGCATCGTCGCGGCGTATATCGCCTCGGCCTTTTCGGGCATGTTGGAGGCATCAGCGATCAGGGCGCGGTGGAAGGATTTGAACAGGCCGAACCAGTCCGGGCCCTGAAGCTTGTCGATCGAAGCCATCGCGTCGCCGGCTTGGCCAGCACCCTGTTCGGCCCAGCCGGACATGACGCCGGAAATCAGCCGGTCAAGGTCGGATTCGAGTGACAGCTTCAGCCAGTACTGGGCCTTGGTGAAATCCTTCTTGTGGAAAGAATCGACGGCCAGCGCCAGGCGCGAGAAGCGCTCGACATCGGGCACTTCCTTGAGCTTGTCGGCATAGACCAGGGATTCGTCGAAGCGACCTTGCGCGATCAGCGACAACATCAGGCTCTGCTGCAGGCCGGTGTCGCTCGGATCGAAGGCCAGGGCCTGCTTGTAATAGGCGATGGCGCTGTCGAGGTCGTTGTCGCCTTCGGCGATCCGGGCTGCCAGATAGGCGCCCGAGAACGACGAGATCTTGACCGGTTCGGTGGATTGCTTGGCATAGGCCGGCAAAGCCGAAATCGCCATGCCCGTCACAATTGCCAGCCTTGTCAGCCAGCGCGCACGTCCTTGCTCCATCGTATCCCTTTCAGCCAGGCGCCATCTCCGCGTCAGCGGGATCGACGTAGACTCGATCTTTCCGGGCAAAGCATGGCCTTTTTGGGGTCGCGCTTCAATCCGCCTGAAATTCACAATCGGGCCAGCCGATTAACAAACCATGGCTGGAGGGGATTTTCGACCGTGGAAAAGCCGGCGTCAAGGTCAGTCCTGCAGGACGGATCGCTGCACCTTCGTCTCGGCAAAGCCGCCAGCCGCAATCGCGCCGCACAGTTCGCTCCATTCGCAACCGCCGCAAGCCTTGCGCACGCCACCAACGGAGAACGCCTGTCGCATCCGAGCCAGGATTGCCGCATCGAGATCGAGGCGGACGCCGGGCTGGATTGGCAGGGCCAGAAAATCCCCGACATCGCATGCGGCAAGCCGGTCCCGCTCGACGACGCTCTCGTTGCGACAATGCGGGTCCGCCCCGTCGAGCAAAGGCGCGCAGATGTCGTCAGGACCGGAAACGAGGAGAATGTCCTCGCCCCGGCTCAGGCGCTCCGCGATCGCATCATAGTTGACGGTGAAGGCGGGGCTGTATCCCTTGCCCACATAGGTGAGCAGGCAAAGGAGGTGATGAGCGCGCAGCCTGATCGTCACGGATTGGCCGGCTTCGCCTTGCCATGGGGGAGCGCCATGAGTGTCGCGGCACCAAGCGCCGACTTCAGCAAGCCGCCGACGATGAAGGGCAGGAAGCCGAAAGTAATGGCCTTCTCAGTGCCGATCATGACAGCGAGCCATGCCGTGCCGAGCACCAGGCAGGCAAGATTGCCGAGCAGCATGGCGGCGAAGGCGAGCACCACCCTGTTGCCGTTCCAGCCGCGTTCGGCCAGCCAGCCGACAAGGGCGCCGGTGATCGGGAAAGCGAAGAGATAACCGCCCGTCGGCCCGACGAAATGCGCGACGCCGGCAGCGCCTCCAGCCAGCACCGGAAAGCCGGCAGCCCCCTCGACCAGCCATGCAGCGATGGTGACCGCGCCAAGCCGCCAGCCATAGAGCGCACCGATCAGCGTCACCGCGAAGGTCTGCATGGTCACGGGAACCGGGACCATCGGCACCTCGATGTAGGAGGACAGCGCCAGGAACAGCGTGCCGAGCACCACGGCGCCGACTTGCCAGGCGAGCGAGCGATCCTGGAGCCGGAGCGGGCTGAAGGACGGCTTGCTGGACGTGAATGCGATGTCAGTCATGGGGATCCCTTCGGTCGATTTGAAATTATAGATAATTTCTGTTTTCGATCTATTATCGAATCCACATTTCTCGCGACATAGCAAGCCTTCCCACGACAAACACCGTCTGAACTGCGCCGCGATGCGCTTCAGACCGTTGTTTTTTGGATGTCGCCCCAAATTGGGGGCCATTTTTGGGTGACAGGCATCAACCAACGATCGCGAAGGCCTCACGCGTCGCGCCGGAGGCCGTCCGGACCGGCTTGCGGCCAATCCATTGGACATGCCGCCCCAGCGTCGCCGCGGCCGATTCGGTATTTCCTTGCCGCAAGGCAGTCAGGATCGCCCGATGGTCCTGGTCGGTGCGCGCCTCCCACTCCGAGCGCCATGCCGCAAACAGGAAGCGGGCGCTGGCCGCATGCAGATCGTCGATGGTGGCGAGCAGGCGTGGCATGCCGCATGGCGCCAGGATCAGCCGGTGGAAGGCGCGGTTGGCTTCTTCCCAGGACCGAACGTCGCGGGATTTGTCGCCGGCCTTGGTCGCCTCTTCGGCGAGATCGAGAATGGCTGACGTCAGATGCGGCGCGGCATGGCGCAGCGCCAGCACTTCGAGCGCGGCCCGCATTTCGGCGACTTCCTTGACTTCGCCGAGATCAAAAGCCGCGACGCGCACGCCACGGCGCGGTTCGCTGACGGCCAGGCCTTGCGCCTCCAGACGGCGGAAGGCCTCGCGCACCGGAACATGGCTGGTGTTGAATTCCTCGGCGACATGATCCTGCCGCAGCCTAGCCCCCGGCTCGATCGCGCCCGAGATGATACGGTCCGCCAGCACCTTGCTGATGCGCACCGCGATGGTGTCGTCCGTGCCCTTTGCCATGTTTTATAGATAATTTGCCGCAAGGCCGCTTGTCGAGACGGCGAGGCTGTGTTCGCCAAGGTTCTCCCCAGTACAAAGCGAGGGGAAATTCGGCGAAAAGTCGGCCTTCTCAGTTCACCCGGCTGATGCAGAAATCGATGACGTCGATCAGCGCCGATTTCTGACGCGTTTCTTCGAGCGGCGCGAGCGCGTCGCGGGCGATCTCGCCGAAATGCCGGGCACGGCCGATCGTGTCGGCGATGGCGCCGTGCCGGGTCATCAGGCCGATCGCCTTTTCCAGGCCCGCATCGTCAACGACATTGTCCTCGATGGCGCGCTTCCAGAAGGTGCGCTCGGCCTTGGTGCCGCGCCGATAGGCGAGGATGACCGGCAAGGTCACCTTGCCCTCGCGGAAATCGTCGCCGACATTCTTGCCCAGATCCTTGCTGGTGCCGCCATAGTCCAGCGCATCGTCGATGAGCTGGAAGGCAAGCCCGAGATTCATGCCGTAGGAGCGCAGTGCTGCGCGATCATTGCGGGTCGCCTGGGCGATGACCGGTCCAACTTCGGCGGCCGCCGAAAAAAGTGCTGCGGTCTTGGCCTTGATGACGGCGAAGTGCTCGTCTTCGGTGGTTTCGAGGTTCTTGGCGGCGGCGAGCTGCATGACCTCGCCCTCGGCGATGATCGAGGCGGCGCTCGACAGGATGTCGAGCGCTTCGAGCGAGCCGACATCGACCATCATACGGAAGGCCTGGCCAAGCAGGAAATCGCCAACCAGCACGCTCGCCTGGTTGCCCCAGATCATGCGGGCGGTCTTCTTGCCGCGGCGCATGCCGCTCTCGTCGACGACGTCGTCGTGCAGCAGCGTCGCGGTGTGCATGAATTCCACCGAGGTGGCGAGCTTGACGTGGCCTTCGCCGGCATAGCCGAACATCTGCGCGGCGGCGAGCGTCAGCATCGGCCTGAGCCGCTTGCCGCCGGACGAGATCAGATGGTTGGCGACCTCCGGAATCATCTCGACGTCGGAGCCGGCCTTGGACAGGATCAATTCGTTGACGCGTCCCATATCGGCCGCCGTCAGATCGATCAGATCCTTGATGGAGGCGGGCTCCCGCTTCCCGTTTTCGATGTTGAGAACGACACCCACGACAATCACTCCCGTCTTGTTATAACGCGTGCGACGGCACCCTTAATCCCGATCCAGACTCTAGGGCGGCGGACACGGCCACGGCAAGTGGCGAATTGGCGCGGCGCCGGCGACAGCCTGTCAACCGGCACGGGAGGGAGCGAGGCTCCGCCACGGAAATCCCCTGCCCGTTTACATCAATGGCGCAAACTGCGAGTTTCACATGATGATAGAACTTGTCCGTACCAACGATGCCGTCATCATCTCCTTCGTCGAATCGCTGATGCGCGACGCCGGTATCGCCTGCTTTGTCGCCGATCAGAACATGAGCATTCTCGAAGGGTCGATCGGTCTTTTGCAGAAGCGCGTCATGGTCGACGCCGACCAGGCCGATGCCGCTCGTCGCATCCTCAGGGATGCGGGCATCGCCAACGAGATCCGCACAAAATAATGTCGGCCGCGCCAGCCGCCCCTGCCCTTGACGCCCTTGGCCCGGACACGCCGGCCCATACGGTCGATGCCTTCCATCGCGGCCGGTTCTGGCTGGTGCAGCCCAAGCATGGCGGCCACCGGGCCGGCATGGATGCGATGATGCTGGCGGCGTCGGTGCCGTCCGTCTTCGGCGGACGTCTCGCCGATTTCGGCGCTGGCGCCGGCGCTGCCGGCCTGGCGGTGCTGTCGCGCTGTCCGGCTGCCCGGGCCGTTCTGGTCGAACGCGCGCCGGAAATGGCCGCCTTCGCATCGGCGACCCTTGCTCATCCCGGCAATGCGCATCTCAGCGATCGCGCATCCGTGCTCGTCGCCGACGTCACGGTTTCAGGCCAGGCCCGGGTGGCGGCCGGTCTGGCCGACAACGACTTCGACTACGTCATCATGAACCCGCCCTTCAACGCAGCCAGGGACCGCGCCACGCCGGACCGGCTGCGAAAGGAAGCCCATGTCATGGAGGACGGGCTGTTCGAAAGCTGGATCCGCAGTGCGGCGGCGGTGGTCAGGCCGCGCGGCGGGCTTGCCGTCATTGCGCGTCCCGAACAGCTCGGCGCCATTCTCGACGCGATGTCGGGCCGTTTCGGCGATGCCGAGATGCTGGCCGTGCACCCTCGCCCCGACGCGGCGGCGATCCGCATCATCGTGCGGGCAGCGCTCGGCGCGCGCGGAAAACTCGCCATCCGCCCGCCTTTGATGCTTCACGCGCAAGCGGGCAACGGCCCCGACGAGCGCAGCGAAATGATTACCAACGGTCTCGCCTCGCTGTTTGGAGATTGAGCTATTCCTGGCCGCCGCATTGCCGTTGGCCGGGAAATCCCTACATGCCTGCAACCCATCGACCGGAGACCACGCCCTCGTGAAACGCCTTTTCAACCGCCTGCTGCCGAAATCCTGGCGCTCCACCGTCGTCACCATTCCGGTCATCCGGCTGCATGGCACGATCATGGCCGGCGGCCAGTTCCGGCAGAATCTGTCGCTGGCCTCCACCGCCGGCCTTATCGAGAAGGCGTTTTCCTTCGATGCGCCGGCGGTTGCCATCTCGATCAATTCGCCCGGCGGCTCGCCGGTGCAGTCGCGGCTGATCTTCAGGCGCATCCGCGACCTGGCGGCCGAAAAGAACAAGAAGGTGCTGGTCTTCGTCGAGGATGTCGCGGCCTCGGGCGGCTACATGATCGCGGTCGCCGGCGACGAGATTTTTGCCGACCCGTCGTCCATCGTCGGCTCCATCGGCGTGGTCTCGGCCTCGTTCGGCTTTCCCGAACTGATGAAGAAGATCGGCGTCGAGCGCCGTGTCCACACCGCCGGCCAGAACAAGGCGGTGCTCGATCCGTTCAAGCCCGAGAAGAAGGAGGACGTCGAGCGGCTGAAGGCGCTGCAGCTCGAGGTGCACGAAACCTTCATCGACCTGGTCAAGGAGCGGCGCGGCACCAAGCTGAAGGACGATCCGGATCTGTTCACCGGCCTGTTCTGGACCGGCAAAAAGGGTCTGGAACTCGGCCTCGTCGATGCGCTCGGCGACATGCGCACGGTGCTGAAGACCCGGTTTGGCGCCAAAACCCAGCTCAGGCTGATCACTGCGCCGCGCGGTTTCCTCGGCCGTTTCGGCCTGTTCGGCTCAAGCAAGGGCTTTTCAGCGCCCGATATCGCCGCTGCTGCCGCCAGCGGCGTCATCGATGCGGCGGAAGAGCGCGCTCTGTGGGCTCGCTTCGGGCTTTGAAAACCGCGCAAAACCGTCTAGCATGAAGGCTTGAAGTCCTGTGCATGCCGCTTTCCAAAAACCGGACACAGTTTTGGGCGACATGCATCAACCGACCCGACCGGCCGCCTTCGCCGGCCCAGCGTGGTAGGAGTTGTGACATGCCGCAGATCATCTTCTTCGCCGTGGTTGGCGTCGCCGCCTATTTCGGTTACCGCACCTTCGTGCGCGAAGCCGAGCGCGTGACCGCCAAGGTGCGGCGCACCGAAAAGCAGGCGGCCAACGGCGCGATGGGAACACTGGTCAAGGACCCGAAGACCGGCGAATACCGGCTGGCCAAGGACTGAGCATCATCCCCTATACGACTGACGCCGTGGACACCGACATCGGTTCGCGCACCTGGCACGCGCATGCCAAGATCAATCTGGCGCTGCACGTCACCGGCAGGCGTGCTGACGGCTACCATCTGATCGACAGCCTGGCGGTGTTCACGCGCTTCGGCGACAGGGTCGAGATCGCCCTCGCCGACAGCGACGATTTCACCGTATCCGGCCGTTATGCCCCGGCGGTTCCGCTCGACGCCGGCAATCTTGTGCTCAAGGCGCGCGATGCCTTGCGGCGGGAGGCCGGCTCCGGGCGCACCCCGCCGGTCTCGATAAAGCTGGAAAAGAACCTGCCGATCGCCTCCGGCGTTGGCGGCGGGTCGAGCGATGCAGCGGCCGTGTTGCGCGGACTGGCACAGACATGGGCCCTGGACATCGACGACGCCGGGCTGGCGCGGATCGGTCTCTCGCTTGGCGCCGACGTGCCGATGTGCCTTGCGGCAAAGCCGCTGGTGGCGCGCGGCATTGGTGACGAGCTGTCGATGGTACCGGACTTTTCAGCGCTGGGGCTGGTCCTGGTCAATCCAGGCACGCCGGTCTCGACGGCGGATGTCTTCGCGGCCCTGTCCCGCCGCGACAACGAGCCCCTGCCGCCGCTGCCGCGCAGCATCGATTTCCACAGCCTGCGCAACTGGCTGGAGGTCACCCGCAATGATCTGGAGCCTGCAGCCCTTGCGCTGCAGCCCGCCATAGGCAGGGCGCTATCATGGCTCAATAAGGCCGGATCGGGATTTTCACGCATGTCGGGATCGGGCGCGACTTGTTTCGGCCTGTTCGAGACCGGCAATGTCGCCAAGCGCGCGGCGGCCGAAATCCGCAGCCGCCAGCCCGACTGGTTCGTCGCGGCGACGCGCAGCATGTCATCAGAGGCTGAGTGAAATGGCTGGGATTAACGAGGGCCGTTCGTTCGTTCCGGTCCGTATCGCGGTGCTGACGGTTTCGGACACGCGCAGCCTTGCCGACGACAAATCCGGCCAGACGCTGGCCGACCGCATCACCGAGGCCGGTCACATACTGGCAGCCCGCGATATCGTCACCGACGACCGCGACAAGATCCGCGACACGGTCCTGGCGTGGTCGCGCGACAAGGCCATCGATGTCGTCATCACCACCGGCGGCACCGGCTTCACCGGGCGCGACGTGACACCAGAGGCGCTGGAGCCGATCTTTGAAAAGCGCATGGATGGCTTTTCGGAAGTGTTCCACCGCATCTCCTACGACAAGATCGGTACGTCGACGATCCAGAGCCGGGCGACCGGCGGCGTCGTCAACGCCACTTTCGTCTTCGTGCTGCCGGGCTCGCCCGGCGCCTGCAAGGACGCCTGGGACGGTATCCTCAAGGCGCAGCTCGACTATCGCCACATGCCCTGCAACTTCGTCGAGATCATGCCGCGCCTGGACGAGCATCTGCGGCGCGGAAAGTAACACGCAGAACTGCGCTTCCAACAGTCCGCCTTCAGCGGATCACCGGTTCGCCATGAAAGCGCCGGCGCGAGGGGCGCGAAACGCCGAAGCCGACTTCCATCATCAGCCGAGGCGTGCGCGCCGGCACGGTGCCCATGTGGAAGCCGAACGGATCCTCGACGAAGCCGAGGCCGGCTTCGCCGGTGAGCGTCACCGGACTTTGCTCGCCATAGACGTCCAGCACCTCCTGGGCGGGATGGCCGACCAACAGGGTGAGCTGGTGCTTGATGGCGCGGCGTCTGTGGCTGCCCCTGACATAGACATGCGGACCGGTGTCGGCATCGACGGGCTTGAGGTAGAAGAAGAACTTCAGCATGCGCCAATCGTCGAGGTCGAAGTGATACTTGCCGAGCGAGGCAAGGTTCTTGTCGGCATCCGAGGCTTCGCCGGTCGGAAAGCTCCACCAGACGCGCGTCGTGATCAGTTTCGCCTGAGCGCCGAGATAGTGCGCGGCAACGTCGAGAAGCAGCGGATCGCGCTGTATGGCCAGTGCGGCCGGGCAGTCGAGGATGCGCTCGAAATAGTGCCCGCTGAGCAGAGAGCGGCCCAGGTGTTTCTCGGCTTGCGCATGGTCGGCCGGCATGAACTCGAGGCGGCGGTCGAAATTGCCGAAGCAAGGCGTGCGCCCCGCGAAATCCGCGATCTCTTCATGGATCTCCGGCGGCAGGACCAGGCCCAAAAACAGGCCGTCGGAACGCAAAGCATCGACCACCGCGGCCCGCTCGACACCGGAAAACATCGTATCCCCGACATTGCCGGCAGGACGGGCGCGTTTTGCGCCCAGCCAATGCATCCGGCGCCCAGGCATGGTGCGCGCCAGCATGAACATCGGCAACCAGGCAGGGTTTTCGCGCAGGTCCGTGAGATAGGTCGGAATGCGCACCGCGATGCGCCGCAGCAGGCTGCCATTGCGCGCAATGGCCTCGAGACTGGCGGCTCCGGATTTGTCAGGCGTTGAAAGCGTCATCGGGTCCTCGTCCATGAGGGTGACACCGATGCCGCATCGGAGCCCACCACTCGCATGACCCAAACCCACTTCACCCACCTCGGGAAAGGCTAACCGGGCGTCAGATTTTGTGCAATGCACAATGAACAGAGCAGATGCAAAAAAATCACTTCGGCGAGCGGTGTTGCTGCTTCGGCGGCGCCACCCAGATCTCGGCCTCGAGCTTCTTTGTCGCCAGGCCCCGCGCCAGCGCCTCGGCGCTGCCGGCGCTCTTTGACAGGGATGCGGCCTGGCGCTTGCTGATCACCAGCCCGTCGGCGAGCGCTCGGTTTCCCGAAAAGACCCGGGCGAGGAACGGCGTGCGGCTGCCGCGCGCGCGAGAAAACCGCGCCGCCATGGTTTGCCTCGCCGTGTGGGCGACGACTGCGTCGATCCAGCCCTCCACCAGCCGTGCGCCCGGCTCCAGCAGCAACAGCCAATCACCCTTGGCCTGCCTTATCCCGGCGGCGATACCGCCGCTTGCCACATAGTGGCAGCCGGCATGCTCGGCGACATGATGCGTCTGGTCTGTGGAGCCGGTGTCGCAGACGATGACGTCGCGCACCACGCCCTCGACCGCGCCGCCAATCAGCGAGCCGAGCGTGCGGGCTAGAGCCTCCTCGTCATTGCGGGTTTCGATGAGAACACTGAGCATATTTAGCCGAATAGCGGAAAGCCGCGCACAGCGCCAGTTTTTGCGGCGCAACATAAAAAGTTCTTGCTTTGTTCTCATCGGCAAAATAGGAATAATTTCATGAACAGAGCGATTCGAAACAACATGGACAGTCCCTGGGAGCGGGCCAAGATGGAACCGATCGTGCGTGCCGACATTGCAGCCTTCGGGGCAGGACGAGCCGAAATGGCCAATGCGATGATCGAGCAGAGCGGCATGCGTATCCGTCCAGACCGCAACCGCGGCCGGTCGGCAGGGATCAATCCGTCCGGCCGCTTCGAACCGGTCAGCCGGCATGTCTTCGACGATGGCTGGAGTTCGCTGGAGGAACTGCCGCCGTTCAAGACCGAAGTGCAGGTGGAAAAGCCGCGCACCATCATCACCCGCAACGAATCGCCCGACATCTCTTTCGACCGGTCGATCAACCCCTATCGCGGCTGCGAACATGGCTGCGTCTATTGCTTCGCTCGGCCGACGCATGCGTTCATGGGCCTGTCGCCGGGGTTGGATTTCGAAACCAAGCTGTTCGCCAAGCCGGATGCGGCGCGGCTGCTCGACAAGGAACTGTCCAAGGAGGGCTACCAGCCGCGCACCATCGCCATCGGCACCAACACCGATCCCTACCAGCCGATCGAGAAACAGTACCGGATCATGCGCGAGATCCTCGAAGTGCTGGAAGCGCGCGGCCATCCGGTCGGCATCGTCACCAAATCCGCCCTGGTGACGCGCGACATCGACATCTTGTCGCGCATGGCCGAACGCGGACTGGCCAAGGTGGCGCTGTCGGTGACGACATTGGACCGCATGCTGGCCAGGACGATGGAGCCCCGCGCGTCGACGCCGACCAAGCGGCTCGAGGCGATCCGGCAGCTTTCGGATGCCGGCATTCCGACTTCGGTCATGGTGGCGCCGATCATCCCCGGCCTCACCGACCAGGAGATGGAGCGGATCCTCGATTCGGCCTACGCCGCCGGTGCGCGCGAGGCGGGTTACGTCGTGCTGCGCCTGCCGCTGGAGGTCAGCCCGATCTTCAAGGACTGGCTGCTGCGCCACTATCCCGACCGCTATCGCCACGTGATGTCGCTGATCCGGTCGATGCGCGACGGCAAGGATTACGATTCGGAATGGGGCAAGCGCATGAAGGGCGCCGGGCCCTACGCCTGGCAGATCGGCCGGCGATTCGAAATCACCGCCAAGCGGCTTGGCCTCAATATCGAACGGCGCACGCTGCGCACCGACCAGTTCGTCGCCGCCGGAAAGGACCAGGAACAGCTGATGCTGCTCTAAGACTGCAATTCGCCGCGGCGGTTTGAGCTGCCACGGCAGGAATCCCGTCCGGCCTGCCCCGGCCTGCAGACGGTGCCCTCCCGGTCCGGCGCCCCACCCGACCCGGAGGGACTTGCGGAGAATCGGAGCCGATGCGAACCTCGCCGCAACATGGCTCGCGCGCGTTCCGATTCTCCGCTTCTCTTCGAAATCGTCGAGAAACCCGATTTCTCCTTCGAGACGAAGGCGATGGCTGACGGCCTGTGGCCGGTGGCCGGGATGGACGAGGCCGGCCGCGGCCCTCTGGCTGGACCGGTGGTCGCGGCGGCGGTGGTGCTCGACCCAGCCAACATTCCCGAAGGCCTCGACGATTCCAAACGGCTCAGCCATTTTCAGCGCGAAGCGTTGTTCCTGCGCATCCTTGGCTCGGCACAGGCCGTCTCGATGGCCTCGATCAGCGCCGAGGGCATCGACGGCAGCAATATCCTCAAGGCGAGCCTGGAGGCGATGCGCCGCGCTTTGGTCGGCCTGTCGGTTCGGCCGAAGCTCGCGCTTGCCGACGGACGCGACGTGCCGCCCGGATTGCCCTGCGATGGCCGCGCGCTGATCAAGGGCGATCAGCGCTCGCAGTCGATCGCCGCCGCTTCCATCGTCGCCAAGGTTATGCGCGACCGCATGATGTGCGGCTGCGGCAGCCACCACGACCGCTACGGGTTCGAGGTTCATATGGGCTACGCCACCGCCCGCCACCGCACGGCGATCGAGACGCATGGCCCGGTGGCACGGCTGCACCGCGTTTCGTTCGCGCCGTTCAGGCTGGGCGGGACTGAGGTGGTGGAAGAAGAAAGTTTGGCCGGGCTTGACTGAGCCGGACTGATTATCTCTCGGAGATTGACGCAGGCGGCGGTGACAGCCGATCTCCCCCCTGTGGGGAAATGTCCGGCAGGACAGAGGTGGGCGCTGTCCCGCCGGCATATCCGCCATTTGCGCGCAGGCCCGTCGTATATGCGCACCCGACCGAGGCGGATGAATATCAAGCGCCGGCATCCCTTCACGCCCCCTCTGCCCTGCCGGGCATATCCCCCATGAGGGGATCGGCAGCGTCGACTTCAGCGCCCAACAAAAAAGCCGCCAGGTTGCCCGGGCGGCTTTTTGATATCAAATGCTGTCAGCTCAGTTCAGCTTGGCCTTCACATCCGCGAGCGACGCCTTGAACAGGTCGGCTCCGGCCTTGACGTCGACCTTGGCGGCGAGCAGCGCGCGCGCGGCTTCGACGGCGATGTCGACGGCGCTGGCGCGCACTTCGGCGACCGCATCACGCTCGGCCTGACCGATCTTCTGCTCGGCAAGTGCCGTGCGCCTGATAACATAGTCTTCGGTCTTCTTGTGCGCTTCGGTGGCGAGCATTTCGGCTTCGCGCTTGGCGGCCGCGACGATGTCGGCAGCCTCCTGCTCGGCTTCCTTGCGCTTCTTCTTGTACTGGCCAAGCAGTTGCTGGGCCTCGTCGCGTAGCTTGCGTGCCTCGTCCAGCTCGCTGCTGATCCTGGCGGCGCGGGCGTCGAGCGCCTTGGCGATCAGCCCAGGCACCTTGATGTAGATGGCGACGCCCAGGAAGATGATCAGGGCAATCGTGGCCCAAAGCGTTGCGAGAGATGTAGCGTCCATGATGCGCTCCTCACCGGGCCACGGATTTGACCGCGGCCGCGATCTCGGCCTTGCTGGCCTTGCCGCCGACCAGGGCCTCGACGATCGCCGAAGCGGTGTCCTCGGCGATGCTGCCGACTTCCTTCATGGCGTTGGCCTTGATGGAGGAAATGCGCGCCTCGGCCTCGCCAAGCTTCTCGTCGAGCGCGGCCTCGATCTTCTTGCGTGCGGTCTCGGCTTCCGCCTTGGCCGCATCGGCGGCCTGCTGGCCGATCGAACTGGCGTTCTTCTTGGCTTCCGCCAGTTCCTGCTCGTAAGCGGCAACAGCGGCGTCGGCCTCGCCCTTCAGCTTGCTCGCCTGATCGAGGTCCTGGCTGATGCGATCGTTGCGGACATCGATGATGCCGCCAATGCGCGGCATCGCTACCTTCTTCAAGAAGAGGTAGAACAGCCCAAAGGTGATCGCCAGCCACAGAAGCTGCGACGGAAATGTCGCAGGATCGAATGGCGGGAACGTGCCGTGCGCTTCGGCAGGCACGCCTGTGCCGGAATGCGTGTCGCCTCCCGTCACGGCGGGCGCGGTCTCTTCCGCAAAGGCAGATGTCACGAACATCTCATTCCCCTGTCCATAAGGTAAGGTCGCACCATGCGCCCCCCTTCGTCAGCCTGTGTTTCTTACTTGAACACCAGGAGGAGCGCGATCAGGAGCGAGAAGATGCCCAGAGCTTCGGTCACGGCGAAGCCGAAAATCAGGCGGCCGAACTGGCCATCGGCAGCCGACGGATTGCGCAGCGCGCCCGAGAGATAGCTGCCGAAGATGTTGCCCAGGCCGATGCCCGCGCCACCCATGCCCAGGCAAGCGATGCCGGCGCCGATTGCAGCTGCTGCATTTACTTCCATGTCAAACTCCTTGTGGTTCCGTTTGTCGTTGCAGATTGTAGTTGGCGTCATGCGCCGGTGAAATTTAGTGGCTGGGGTGTAGGGCGTCGTTGAGGTACATGCAGGTCAACACCGCAAAGACGTAGGCCTGCAGGAAGGCAACGAGCAGTTCCAGCGCTGTCAGCGCTACCGCCATGGCCAGCGGCAGGATCGAGCCCGCGACGCCGACCGCGCCCAGCGCTGAGAGGCTGACGACGAAGCCCGAAAACACCTTCAGTGTGATGTGGCCGGCCAACATGTTGGCGAACAGACGAACCGAGAGGCTGATCGGGCGCGAGACGAAGGAAATCACCTCGATCGGAACGACAAGCACCATCATCACGAGAGGCACGCCCTTCGGCACGAACAGCTTCAGGAAGCCCAGCCCATGCTTCATGAAACCGTAGACGATGACGGTGCCGATCACCAGGATGGCCAGACCGAAGGTGACGATGATGTGGCTGGTGACGGTGAAGAAATAGGGGAATAGGCCGAGCAGATTGGCGACCAGCACGAACATGAACAGCGAGAACACAAGCGGGAAGAACTTCATGCCCTGCGTGCCGGCGGCGTCACGCAACATGTTTGCGACGAATTCGTAGGCCATCTCGGAGATCGACTGCAACCGGCCGGGAACCAGGCTTCGGCTCGACGTCGTGAGGAACAGGAATGCGGCGGCGACCACCACGGTCGCGACCATGAACAATGCCGAATTCGTAAAGGACAGGTCGTAGCCGCCGATGTTAATCGGAACCAGCTTGATGATATGGAACTGGTGGATCGGATCGACCTTGTCAGCTGCCACGTTCTAACCCCGTCAATGCCGCGTACGGCCAAATTACCATTGCCGCGTGAGGGCGGCTATTTCCGAATGCCGCCTGAAGGGCGGTCATTTGCTGTCGTCCCGGCCAGAGCGCGATTTATCGCCCTGTCCGAATTCTGCCACAACGCCCGCTGAACGCATGACATTGAGCACGCCGGCGCCAAAACCAAGCAGCAGGAAAACGATCAGACCCCACGGCGATGTCCCCGCCATTCGGTCGATGATCCAGCCGATGCCGGCGCCCACCACCACGCCAGCGATAAATTCACTGGAGAGTTTGACCGCCTGGCCATATCCGGCCGCACTGCCCGCTTTCGCGTCGTCTTTCCCCTCGAGCCGGTTCGGCAGCCTTGTCGCAAGCGATGCTTCAAGTTCACGCCGACGTCGCTCAAGATCGTCGTCGCGGATGTCAGGTTCATGCTGCTTGCCGCGGCCGGTTTCTCCGGTTCCGTCTGGCCTGCTTTTATCGGCCATCGCAACCCCCCTGCCCGGTCAGACCGTCACCGTCCGTCCGCTTCTAAAGTCGCCGGCAACATAGTTAGAGGGTTTGCGCCCGTCAAGCCACGGGCGGAAGATCATTGCCATGTATTTTAAGCAATAAAATCAATTAATTAGTGAGGTGCGACATCGTGCCCGTCGCGATGATGGGGGCGTGCTGCGCGAATCCTCCCGGCAATGGCTGCCTGATCGAGCCTGTGGCCGATGGAAAAGACCATCGGCTGGCGAGCCTTCAGCTCCAGCCGCCGCCATAGGTGCGGTAGAAGATATGCAGGCCGATCTTGGTCATCTTCTGCATGGTGCGCGCCCAGCCCGGATGGACATATTGGGCATAGTAGTGGGTCGACGATCCGACCTCGGGAATGAATATCTTGCCGGCGGTGACGGCCATGGCGATGTCCTGCGCGGTCTTGTAGGCGGCCGGGCTTTCGATGCGCTTCTTCCGGCCGTCGCAGGCGAAGGAGAACTGGCAGCGGTTGAACCAGCTGTCGTTCTGGTAGACGACGCCGCAGATCGAATTGGGATAGGCGGGGTTGCGGACGCGGTTGAGGATGACCTGGGCAACGGCGGCCTGGCCGCGAACGGATTCGCTCCTGGCCTCGAAATAGATGCCATTGGCCAGGCATGCCTGTTCCTTCTTGGAGAAGACGCTGGCCGGAAGCGGGTTCTGGATCCACGAATGGTCGCCCTTGGCCATCGGCGGAATGAAGCGGCCGCTGTTAGGCTGCTCATCCTGAAGCAGGGCTTCGAAGGGCGAGGCCTTGGCATAGTCGGGCTCGGATTGCGCATAGGCCGTCGCCAGAACATCGGGATGATCGTTGTTGACCAGGGCGGCAAGCATGGCCGGCACGCCGGGATCCGGCTTCTTGTCCTCACGCGCATG
The DNA here is from genome assembly GCF_000009625.1 of Mesorhizobium japonicum MAFF 303099. Taxonomy (NCBI): domain Bacteria; kingdom Pseudomonadati; phylum Pseudomonadota; class Alphaproteobacteria; order Hyphomicrobiales; family Phyllobacteriaceae; genus Mesorhizobium; species Mesorhizobium japonicum. The sequence goes on along the minus strand of NC_002678.2, from coordinate 6,125,244 downwards.
GAATTCCGCGGCGATCTGGATTTCCTTGCCTTTGATCTGAGGCTTGGCGAAAGCCATCTTCAGGCCGCCGTCCATGCTCGGCCGCATCAGGGAGGAGGTCCGCTGGAAGATCGAACCGGCGTTGAAGTTTTTCGGCGGCGCAACGGGAGACACCTGGACGATGCGGCCCTTCTTGTCGGCGCGCACCACGCGATCCTCGTCCGGGGAGCCGCTGACCTTGCCGCCCTTGCCGCGAAACGACACGTTGCCGACGCCAGCCAGGTGAATGCCCGATCCGGAGATCGAGCCGGTGACGTCGGAATCGACGAAGGGCATCTCGGCGGCATGGGTCGAACCGGCGACGGATCTTTCGACATAGGAATTCCAGCGCGCGGTCGGCGATTCGAGACCTGAAACGAGGCTGGTCATGTCCTGATAGGCGGCGACGGTCGGGAAGCCGATCCAGATGCCGAGGCCGATGATGAAAGGAGACACAAAATTGCGTTTCTTCTCACCGGCGGCGGCAACAAGCCGCTTCAAGACGCGTCGATGCACGGAACTCTCTCCAGGAACGCTACTGACCCCACTGGAGAGCAAAATGATGCATTAACCTTGATGGGACGTTAACGGGATCGGTCGGGTTTTCTCAGTCGGCTCAAGGTCGTGGTTTGGAAGTCGGGCGGTTTTGCGGCCGGAGCGTTCAGGCCGGCCGCAGGAAGATCGGCCAGGCGATCAGCGCGCAGAGGGACGCCGACAGCCAGACGCCGGGCCATGACCACAGGTGCAGCAGGCCGGGAATGGCCACCGGCACCAGGAAGAAGCCAACGAAGACGAAGGTGTTGGCCAGGCTGAGCGCAGTTCCGACATGGCCGGCGCCGGCAAGCGTTGCAAGCTCGGTATAGGCAACGCCGTGCCAAGCTGAAACCGAGATGCCCGCGACAATAAGCACAAAGGGAAGGACGGCGATCAGGAAGGACTGGCCGCCCGGCACTGCGGAGCCGGCCAGGACCATCAGCCAAAGCACAGAGAAAGCCAACCCGCTGAGCGCACTGCATGAGCGCAGAAACTGGCGACGGTTGCCATGGCGGTCGGTGAAGCGGCCGCTCCAGACGCGCATGACCATGGCGCCAATCTGCACTGCGGCGAGGCTCGCACTGATCGCCACTGTTCCCAGCCCGACGAAGTCGTGCAGGAACACCGATGCGAAGGTGAGCACGGCCACCTGCGGGAAGCAAAGCAGGCCGATGGCGGTCGCGATGCGCCAGACCTCGATGTTGCGCAGCGGCGCCGGTCCAGCAGCGGCAGACGCAGCGACGTGCGCTGCTGCTGGCGGTTCGTGCAGCCAACGCCAGGCAAACAGAGCGGAAAGAGCGGACGCGCCGGCCAGCAGCGTGAATACCGCGGAAAAGCCGAAAGCAAGCGCAAGCGACGGCAGGACAAGCGCGCCGAGACCGCCGCCGAGTGGCACCGCTGTCTGCCTTATGCTCATGGCGAAGCCGCGTTCGTTTTCCCTGAACCAGCCCATGATGGCGCGGCCGCTCGAGCCGTTGACACTGCCGCCGAGCAGTCCGGTGAAGAGCAGGCTTGCCGACAGGAGCATGACATCGGGAACGCCTGACCTTGTCGGCACGACGAGCATGGCCATGGCAAGGAGCCAGGCGGCCGTGGCGCCAAGCCCGATCAGCAGCACGCGGCGGTCGCCCCACCGATCGGTGAGCAAGCCCCAGGGCAATTCGCTGAGCGCAACCCCCAGGCCGAGGACGCCGAGTGCCAGGCCAAGTTCGGCATTGCTTAGGTGATAGCCCTGACGCAGCACGACCGCCGTTGCCGGTATGCCGGAGAAGGTGGCCGAGAAGCTGGCGTTGGCGGCGACGCCAATGCCCAGGACCTTCCAGCGGTGCCCTGGGCTGAACACCCTTCCGGCAGGGGCGGCAGCGCTGCCTCCCAAGAGTTTCTGCGTGTCTTGGTCGGTGCAGTCGAGGATGGCGGACATGATTTCATTCCCGTGACGGCCCAGTCCCCTGGACCTTGACGGCATTTCTCTAGCGCCATAGGTTGATCCTTAAAATCAGGAAGTTTTTGACTATCAATCCCGAAAAACAGGACGTTTCCATGCAACGCGTCACCTTCGACCTCGATGTTCTCCGCAGTTTCGTCACCGGCATGGAGCTGGGCAGCTTTGCCAAGGCCGCCGACCGGCTGGGCCGGTCGACCTCGGCGGTGAGCGCGCAATTGAAGAAACTGGAAGATCAGGCGGCCACGCCGATCTTCCGCAAAGCGGGGCGTGGGCTGGCCTTGACGGAGGCCGGCGAAACCATGCTCGGCTATGCGCGGCGGCTGCTCGAGCTGAATGACGAGGCGGCAGCGGCGATCCACGATGTCGAACTGGAAGGCTGGGTGCGGCTCGGCCTGCAGGAGGATTTTGGCGAGGCGGTGCTGCCGGACGTGCTCGGCCGCTTCGCCCGCGCTCACCCCAAGGTCAAGATCGAGGCCAGGATCGCGCGCAGCCACGAGCTGGCCGAAAGGGTGATGTCAGGCAGCCTCGACATCGCGCTCGCCTGGCACAGCGGCCAGACGCTGCCCTACAGCGAGCATGTCGCCGATGTTCCCATGCGCTGGATCGGCCCGGCAAAGCGCATCGAGACCAGCCTGCGCGACGGCGAACCGCTGCCGCTGGTGGCGCTCGAGGCGCCATGCCTGTTGCGTACGGTGGCGACGGAAACGCTCGACCGCGCCGGGCTGCCCTGGCGCATGGCCTTCTCCAGCCCGAGCCTTGGCGGCATCTGGGCGGCTGTCGCGGCGGGGCTGGGGCTGACGATCCGCACCGATATCGGCCTGCCGGCCAGCGTCAGTGCGATGGCGCCGGAGATTGCCGGGCTACCGGCGCTGCCCAAGATGGCGTTGTTCCTGCACCGCCGGGATGCCGAACCCGAGCCAGTGGCAGCCCGCCTCGCCGACATATTGCTGGAGGCGGCGCGGCAGGCCTTGCCGGGCAATGCGCGGACTGCGGGCTTGCGTGCGGTCGCCTGATCGGACGAGCACCGAGGCTCAGCCGCGTTTCTTGGCTCGACCGGCGAAAGGATTGTCGGAGGTGCGCAACGCGATGCGGATCGGCACGCCCGGCATGTCGAAGGCTTCGCGCAGGCTGTTGGAGAGATAGCGCACATAGGATTGCGGCATCGCATCCGGACGCGAGCACTGGACCACGAAACCCGGCGGCCGCGTCTTGGCCTGGGTGACATATTTGACCTTGAGCCGGCGCCCGGCAACGGCGGGCGGCGGATGATGCGCCAGTATGGCTTCCAGCCAGCGGTTGAGCTTGCCGGTCGAGACGCGGCTGTTCCAGACCTTGTGGGTCCGCAGCACCGCATCCATCAGCTTGTCGAGGCCGCGCCCGGTCTCCGCCGAGACCGGCACTGCCTGGATGCCGCGCACCTGCGGCAGCAGCCGCTCGGTCTTCTCGCGCAATTCCGCCAGCAGCTCCTGCGGATGATCTATCAGGTCCCATTTGTTGAAGGCGATCACCGGCGCGCGACCCTCGCGAATGATCAGGTCGGCGATCTGCAGATCCTGCTTCTCGAAGGGAATGGTGGCGTCGAGCACGATGATGACGATCTCGGCAAAGCGGATGGCGCGCAAGCCGTCCTGCACCGACATCACTTCGAGCTTTTCGTGGATCCTCGCCTTGCGGCGCATGCCGGCCGTGTCGAACAGCTTCAGCCGACGGCCATGCCAATCCCAGTCGACGGAAATCGAATCGCGGGTGATGCCGGCCTCCGGTCCGGTCAGCAGCCGCTCCTCGCCGATCAGCGCATTGATCAGCGTCGACTTGCCGGCGTTCGGGCGGCCGACGACAGCGATGCGCATCGGCTTGGTGTTGTCGTAAGTGTGCGCATCCTCGGCGTCAGGGTCGGCAATATCCTCGCCGATCAGCACCTCGGTGGCAGCGATCTCGTCGTCCTCGCCCTCTTCCTCCTCACCGAAAGCGCGCGCCTCGCCGAGTGCCGCGATCACCGCATCGCGCAGATCGGGCATGCCCTGGCCATGTTCGGCGGAAACTGGGATCGGTTCTCCCAGCCCGAGTTCCCAGGCCTCCAGCATGCCGCCCTGCGCGCCCTTGGCCTCGGCCTTGTTGGCGACCAGCACCACCGGCTTGCCGGACTTGCGCACGATCTCGGCGAAGGTCCTGTCATCCGGCAGCAGGCCGGACTTGGCGTCGATGGTGAAGAAGATCAGGTCGGCTTCGTGGATGGCGATCTCGGTCTGCGCGCGCATGCGGCCGGGCAAGGTCGATGCGCCGGCATCCTCGAAACCGGCTGTGTCGATGACGTCGAAATGCAGATCGTAAAGCTTAGCGGCATGGACGCGACGGTCGCGGGTGACGCCCGGCGTGTCGTCGACAAGCGCCAGCTTCCTTCCCACCAGCCGATTGAAAAGGGTCGATTTGCCGACGTTAGGTCTGCCGATGATGGCGACTTTGAAGGTCATACGGTCCTACAATCATGCATGTCGACGTCCCAAAACCGCTGCACACTTTTGGGCGACATGCATTTACGAGGCATTGCCTGAGCCGCGGATCAGCTCGGACATCAGCGTTGCCCGCTCGCGGGTGTTGCGCGGGGCGCCGTCATCGGCGGCGATCTGGTCGAACAGTTTCAACGCGTCCTGGGTCTTGCCTTCCTTCCAGGCGGCAAGGCCGAGCGCCTCGCGCGCCGTGTGGCGCAGCGTGTTGGTGTCCGATGTCAGCGCCTCGACGCGGCTGGACACGTCGGCGAAGGAGCCGTGGTCGACGAGCAGGAGCGCTGCCCTGAGCCGCGCCATATCGCGAATGCCCTGGGGGATGGCGGTGTCGGCGGCGACGTCGTCGAAATCCTTGACGGCGGCGGCGGTGTCGCCCTTGCTCGCCTTGACGGTGGCGGCGCGCATGCGGGCAAGCAGCGGATAGGCGCCGTAGCCATCCTTTTCCAGCTGGTCGAGCGCGGCCAGCGCATCGTCGTTCTTGCCGTCATTGGCCAGTTTCAAGGCCTGCGAGAAGGCATCGCCGGAGCGGTTGGCGCGCGTCTCGTCCCAATAGCGATAGCCGACGAAGGCGGCGGTGCCGAGCACCACGAGGATCGCAATGCCGAGCAAGGCCGGGCCGAAACGGTCCCACAGCTTCTGCGCCTGCTCGCGACGCATCTCGTCGTTGACTTCACGGATAAAACTGTCGTCGGACATCAATCAAAACCACTTTTGCCCCGGGCCGGGGCGGTTCATGAGCCCGCGTTTTAGCGAAATTTTGTCGGCATGGAAGGGGTTCGGCCGGAAAATCGCCTATTCCCCGGAGGCAAACCGATGTTTGCCCCGGGGGAAACGGATGTTTGCCCGGGGCAAACCGGCAAAAAGCCCAATCGCACCCACGCCACATTTCGGGGATAGCCGGCTTTGTGATCGCCTGGAGCCAGTAAGTTTGCCGATGCCTAGTTTGTCTCGCGTTGCCGCGTTCGCGCTTGCCTCCCTCGCCTCTGCCGGCGCGGCCCTGGCCGATCCGCCCGCGCCGCCAATGCCGGCAAAGCCGAAGCAGGTGGTCATCATCTCCTTCGACAGCGCCCGTGACGTCTCGCAGTGGAAGCGCAGCCGGGCGCTGGCGCAGCGCACTGGCGCGCATTTCACCTATTTTCTCTCCTGCGTCTTCCTGCTGTCGCCGGAGACACGCAAGGAATACACGGCACCCGGCAAAACGGCTGGCAAATCCAATATCGGCTTTGCCGCTTCCAAACAGGAGGTGGCCGAGCGGCTCGAGCAGATCGGCCTCGCCGCGCATGAAGGCCATGATATCGCCAGCCACGCCTGCGGCCATTTCGACGGCAAGGACTGGAGCAAGGCCGACTGGCTCAAGGAATTCGCCTCGTTCGAACAAATTCTCGAGAATGCCTATGCGATCAACGGCATCGCGCCTGAACCCGCTGGCTGGCGCGATTTGGCCCGGCATGCCGTGATCGGTTTCCGCGCGCCCTATCTGTCGGCCAGCAAGGCGCTTTACGAGGCCTTGCCCGCCGCCGGCTACGAGTTCGACGCCAGCGGCGTCTCGCAGGGGCCTGCCCAGCCGCCGACCATCGACGGCATCACCCGCTTTTCACTGCCGCAGATCCCGGAAGGACCGAAATCCAGGCCGGTTATCGCCATGGATTACAATCTCTATGTCAGGCATTCCGGCGGTTTCGAGCGGCCGAGCATGGCGGACGAGTTCGCCAACCGGACCTATCATGCCTTTCGCGCCGCCTTCGACGCGCAGTATCAGGGCAAGCGCATTCCGCTGGAACTCGGCTTCCACTTCACGCTGATGAATGACGGCGCCTACTGGAACGCGCTGGAGCGCTTTGCCGGCGAGGTCTGCGTCAAGGCCGATGTCGAATGCATCAGTTTTCGCGACTACGTTTCGCGGCAGGCTGCCGGCCAGAAGCAGGCCTCGGTTGGCGGCTGAGCCGCCAACCCGTTTTACATCAAACCCTTACTATGCCGGATCTTCGGCGCCCTGCCTTGCCAGATAGCGCTGATCGATATCGGGCAGCGGTTCGCCAAGCAGCGTCGCCTCGAAGGCGCGCAGACGCTTGTGGACCGATTGCAGCTCGACAATGGTCGACCACGAGGTGAGCAGGAATTGCAGCGACCCCGTCACCTTGCCGAAGGCGTTCGAGATCTGGTTCAGCGCACCGAACGTTATCTTGTGCGCGACCAGCGACGGACCCAGGATCAGCAGCGAGAAGATGTTGTCGGCCTGCAGGTAGGTGTACCGGACGACGTTGAAATAGATGTAGTGGAAATAGAGCCTGAAATAATTGTGCCGGACATTGGCGAACAGCTCGGCGGTGGTGGCAGGCTGTGCACGATCCACATGATCCTCGCCGTAAACCAGTTCCTTGCGGTAGGCGGCTTCGACGCGCTGGTTGCGGAACTGCAATCCCGGAAGTTTCAGGCCGGCAATCATCACCGAGATCGTTCCGAACAGACACCAGGCAAGCGCCGCGACAACTAGGGGCTGCGGGATCGCGCCGATGATCGGCAATTCGCTGATATGGGCCTGCAGCTGGATCATCACCGGGAGGAAGGCGATCAAGGTCATGATTGACTGGACGAAGCTGGAGCCGAGATCTTCCATGATCTGCGAAAACCGCATCGTGTCTTCCTGGATGCGCTGCGAGGCACCCTCGATATGGCGCAGCCTAGCCCAGTTCTCGATGAAGTAGTTGTTCATCGCCGTGCGCCAGCGGAAGATCCAATGGCTGACGATAAAGGCATTGACCACCTGCACATTCATGCCGACCAGCGCGAGCCAGGAAAAGTCGGCCAGCCCGGTATAAAATTCACCGTTGGTCGATTTTCCGGTCCCTGACATCAGCCCCTGCACATAGTCGAAGAAGGGCCCGTACCAGGCGTTGACGGCGACGCTGACCTGCACATTGAAATAGATGAAGAACAGGATAACCGCCGTCATCAGGATCGACCAGCGCTGCCACGGATGCGGCGAATACCAGCTCCAGAATGCGTAGAAGATGGCCACGCAGGCCACGAAATAGATGTAGAACCAGAGGAACGGCTTCGACACGAGAACAGCGATGCCGATGATGGGCGGAGCGTCAGCGGCGGCGGCTGGCAGGCCGAAAACGGCGCCCAATTGCTCACCACCGAAAAACCAGAACAGGATCGCCGCAAGGCTCCAGATGGCGGCCGAAGAGAAGAAGAGCTTCGGCTGCGGGAAGAAGGATACGAACACTGTGGCGAATTCCTTGCTTGATGGGCAAATCAGCTGACTTCGGCGGGCATAAAGTCACACATTAGGGGGAAAGAAAATGCCTGCCCGATGCCCGGCGCAGAGCAAACCCACAATCATGGCGATTTTGGCGCGGCCGACCATGTGATGACGCCGGAGACCACCAGCATGGCCGCGGCGACGATCGAAGCGAGGAAGAAATCGCCTGACATCTGCGCCAAAAGGCCGGCGGCGATCGGGCCGATGATCTGGCCAAGGCCGAACGACGCCGTCATCAAGGCAAAGATGCGCCGGGGCGCCTGGGGCGCCTGCTGCCGCGCGGCCTGCAGGCCAAGCGCGGTGATGGCGATGAAGGTGCCGCCGAGCAGCAGACCGCCAAGCAGCGGCCCCGAATATCCGCCGAGCGCCACGCTGGCGGTGACGCCGATCACTTCTATGAGACATGCCAGCGCATAGGCGGCGTTGAGCCCGACCCGCCCGGCTATCTTCTGCCACAACCAGGTCGAGGGAAAACCGGCAAGACCGGCGACCAGCCAGACCATGGCCTCGAAGACGCGGCTGCCGCCGCCCTGGCGGACGATGGCGACCAGGAACGTCGCCGTCACGACATAGCCAAAGCCAAACAGGCCGTAGGCAATGATGATCTTCGTCAGAGACCGGTCTTTCGGCAGCGCCGGTTCACGGACGGCTTGGCCGTTTGCGAGCGGGCCTTCGTTCGCTAGCAGCGCCACGACCACGAAGCCACAAGCCGAAATTGCCGCCGACCACAACCAGCCCGCCGCCCAGCCGGCATGCTCGGTGACCAGCACCGCCATCATCACCGCGGAGATCGCGATGCCGAGGCCGACGCCGCCGAAATGCCAGGCCTGCAGGTCGCCGCGACCGGCGGCATTGATATGGCTGAAAACGATGCTGGCCATGAACACCATGACGAAGGCGCTGGCCAGACCGGCCAGAAAGCGGATGAGGAGAAAAGCGGCCATGGCGTCGGTCAGCCCCATCAGCGCGGCAAGGATGGTGCTGGCGCCAAGACCGCCCAGCATCAGCAGACGCTCGCGCCCATGCGCCCAGCCGCCCGCCGCCGCAAACGCGCCAACGAGGTAACCGAGATAATTGGCCGAGGCGATCCATCCCGCATTGGCCGGCGACAGATGCAGCTCTTCCATCATGCCGGGCAGGATCGGCGTGTAGACGAAGCGGCCGATGCCCATGGCCACCGCCATCGCGATCATGCCGGCGACGGAAAAGCGTAGCGCTGTTGAGGTGGCCGATCTCATTGCAGCGCACATATAAATGCAGGGATCGCTGAAACAATCCGCCATCCGTTGGGCCAGTGCGCGCGTAGAGAGGCGCGACGGGTTCGACTTCCAGTTAAGCTGAAGGCACGTCCTCGGCTCGTCAGAGCCTACCGAAACCGGCCTGCAATGAAGCGGTCTCGTGCACCGTTCGCCGCGCCGTCAGCCTGAACGGCACGTCGCCCAATTCACGCTCCGACATGGTGTTCAGCACAGGATGCGACAGCGGATCGGTCAGCCATGCCTGCGTTTCGCTTTGCGCGCGCGACCCGGACGGCGTGCCCATGGCGAACAGAACCTTCAGCGACGACAACAGCGTTAACATTTGCGGCTCCTCGGATCTGGTTCCCATCGATAGAGTCTGCCGTTCCCTCGCGTCTTTCAATTGAGATTTCAGCCGGATCAATTTAGAAAATCTCAAATGGCCATGCTGAACCGCGTCCACCTCAACGGCCTTCGCGCCGTCGAAACCGTTGCCCGTCTCGGCTCGCTGGCGGCGGCCGCCGGCGAGCTCAACGTTTCCGTCAGTGCCGTCAGCCAGCAGATAAGCCGCACCGAAAAGCAGCTCGGCCAAGCGCTGTTCGAGCGCACGGCGAGCGGCCTGGTGCTGACCGAGTTCGGCGCGGCCTTCGCCACCCGCCTCGGCGCTGGATTTCGCGAGCTTGCCCAGGCCGTGGCGCTGGCCGACGAGGCGAGCCAATGCACATTGGTCGTCTCGGTGGCGCCAGCCTTCGCTTCGAAATGGCTGCTGCCCAGACTGTCGCGTCACTTCGACCGCCATCCCAATGTGCTGCTGCGCATCGATGCGTCGGTGCGGCTGGCCAATCTCGATCATTCCGACGTCGACATCGCCATCCGGCTTGGCGACGGCGAATGGCCGGGCGTGCGCGCGGAACTGCTGCTGGCGCAGGAGGTCTTCCCGGTCTGCGCGCCGTCGATCGCGGCCAAGCTCAGGTCGATCGAGGATCTGGCGCAGACCTGCGCGATCACCGACGAGCGGTCGATGATCAGCTGGGACAGCTGGTTCAAAGCGGCGGGCGTCGAGCCGGTCACCTTCCTCAAGGGCGCGCGCTTCACCGACCCGATGCTGTGCCTGGAATCGGCGATCGCCGGCCATGGCGTGATGCTCGCCTGGCAATTGCTGACAGCCGACGCTCTCACCGACGGCCGGCTGGTGGCGCCTTTCGGCGTGCGCGCCGAGAGCGGGCTGGGCTACTGGATGGTAACCTCGGCGACCAAGGCCGAAAGCCGCAAGGTGCACGATTTCAAAGCCTGGATCCGCGAAGAAATCGAGACGACAATGGCGCAGTTCCGAACGCTCGACAGCGCCGCTTAAGCCTGGTCCACCGCAAACCTGGTGGAAAGGATCGTGGCAGCGGTCTATGTATGGGGCAGACTTCCACATCACGGCAGGCAGGATCATGACCACACATTCGCGCGGCGTTTCCGCAACGATCGACCCGGTGAAGCTCGACAGGCTGGCCGAGGTCGCCATCAAGGTCGGACTGCAATTGCAGCCCGGACAGGATCTGGTGCTGACCTCGTCGATCGCCGCCCTGCCGCTGACCAGGCGCATCGTCGAGCACGCCTACAAGGCCGGTGCCGGACTGGTGACGCCGATCTTCAACGACGACGAGATGACGCTGGCGCGCTACCGCTTCGGCGCCGAAGCCAGCTTCGACCGTGCCGCCAGCTGGCTCTATGAAGGCATGGCGAAGGCTTTCTCGAACAACGCTGCCCGGCTCGCCGTGCGCGGCGAGGATCCGTCGCTGTTGTCGGCGCAGGATCCGGCAAAAGTGGCGCGCGCCAACAAGGCCAATTCCATGGCCTACCAGCCAGCACTGGAAAAAATCACCGGCTTCGACATCAACTGGAACATTGTCGCCTATCCTGACCTCGCCTGGGCCAAGCAGGTGTTTCCCCATGACGCCGACGATGTCGCAGTGGCGAAGCTCGCCGATGCCATTTTCGCGGCGTCGCGGGTCGATGTGGAAGACCCGATCGGCAATTGGAAGGCGCACAATGCGGCGCTGCGCGGCCGCACCGAGTGGCTCAACGGCCATAACTTCCACGCCCTGCACTTCACCGGACCGGGCACCGACCTGACAGTCGGGCTGGCGGACGGCCATGAATGGATGGGCGGCGCCTCGACCGCCAAAAACGGCATCACCTGCAATCCCAACATCCCGACCGAGGAGGTCTTCACCACGCCCCATGCCAGGCGCGTCGAGGGCCATGTCTCCTCGACCAAGCCGCTGTCTTACCAGGGCACGCTGATCGACGAGATTTCGGTACGGTTCGAGGGAGGCAGGATCGTCGAGGCCAAGGCGTCGAAGGGCGAGGATGTGCTGAAGAAGGTGCTCGACACCGACGAGGGATCGCGGCGTCTCGGCGAAGTGGCGCTGGTGCCGCATTCCTCGCCGATCTCGGCCAGCGGCCTGTTGTTCTTCAACACGCTGTTCGACGAAAACGCGGCCTGCCACATTGCACTCGGCCAGTGTTATTCGAAATGCTTCGTCGACGGCGCCTCGCTCAGCCAGGACGAGATCGCCGCGCGCGGCGGCAACAAGAGTTTCATCCACATCGACTGGATGATCGGCTCGGACAAGATCGACATAGACGGCGTCCACAAGGACGGAAGCCGCGTGCCGGTCATGCGCAAGGGCGAGTGGGCCTGAGGGCAGAGTTGCGGAGGGTCCGGTGGCCTTCGATATCGCCGTCAAGCGTATCTACGAAACACCCGACAACGCCGACGGCCAAAGGGTGCTGGTCGATCGCATCTGGCCGCGCGGCGTCAGCAAGGAACATGCCGCGCTGGCGCTGTGGCTGAAGGAGATCGCGCCGAGCGATGGGCTGCGGAAGTGGTTCGGGCACGAGCCGCAGCGCTGGGCGGAATTTCGGGAGCGGTACGGGGCTGAGCTGGACGGGAATGGTGAGGCCGTGGCGCAACTGCGCGACCTGCTTCGTCACGGCAAGGTAACGCTGCTCTACGGCGCGCATGATGAGGCGCACAACAATGCGGTGGCGCTGGCGGGGTATCTGCTTCGTCATCCTCGGGCTTGACCCGAGGATCCATGCCGTGACGCCTCTCCTAGATGCGACGGAGCAGAACCTGCACCGCTGCAACGCTTAGAAGTCACGGCATGGATCCTATGGTCTGCGCCGCGTCGCTTCGCTCCTTGCTTCGCCATAGGATGACGAAGTGAGAGGTAAGGCGCTCTACTCCACCGCCTGCTCATAAACGTCCGGCTTGAAGCCAACCAGAACCCGATCGCCGAGCTCAAGCACCGGCCGCTTGACCATCGTCGGCTTGGCCAGCATCAGCGCCTTGGCCTTCTTCTCATCGAGGTCTTGCTTGTCCTTGTCCGCCAGTTCGCGGAATGTGGTACTGCCCTTGTTGAGCAGCTTTTCCCAGCCAACCTTGCCGACCCAGCCATCCAGCCGCTTGGCGTCCAGCCCGTCCGCACGAAAATCGTGAAAACGATAGGCCACGTCATGGCTCTCCAGCCAGACGCGCGCCTTCTTGACCGTGTCGCAGGTGGTGATGCCATAGATCGTAATCGTCAAAGCGCGCTTCCCTTGGGCTGGCAGTCGAATCCGTCCCACAGCCTAAAACCGCCCTTCCCGCTTTGCCAGCGCACACGCCTGCATCGCCGGAATTTTCGGGCAACAACCATGAAGAGATGGGCTTTTTCGATGGCTGGGGCACCGTGGCCGATTAGCTTGCCGAGTATGTGAAGACGGTTTGAACCTCCCACATGGCGGCACCGTCCCTGCCGCCATGCTTGTTTCTCGAAGCGAAGAGCCGACTCCGAAGCCGGAGTTTCCGGCCTCAAGCCGGAGTTTCCGGCCTCAGTAGTAAAAGCGCTCTTCGGTGATCTTGCCGTTCTTGACCGTGTAGAGGCCAACCTCGTCCATGGTGACACGCTCGCCGGTGGCCTTGGGCGTGACGTCAAACTTGAAGCGCAGCGCGAACTGGTCGCCATTGACATAAGGACCTTCGACCGAGCCGCCATGCACTTCATGGTTTTCCTGCCACCACTGGCTCTTCTGCCTCAGTGCCTCCTTGCCATGGCTGACGGCCATCGGGCCCTCCATGGCTTCGTAGCTGGCGATATCATCGGCATTGTACTTTTCAGCAGCACCTGCGTTGTCACCCTGCTTGAGGAGCTCGGTGAAATCCTTGGCAATTTCCGCGATGGTCATTTGTGTTCCTCCTGTTCAGACGCACTGCAATTAGGGAAGAGCCCGCCCGTCTGCCACCTGTTCCCACATGACAGCTGACAAGGCGTGTCAGGACGATGAATTGCAGGAGCGCGGGCAGCGGCCTCGGTTGCAGACGCAAGCCAATTCCGCAATGCTGGATGCATGTGCAACCTCTACAACATCACCACGACGCAAGAGGCGGTCCGCCAATGGACGCGCGCGCTGCGCGATCTCAGCGGCAACCTTGAACCTTCCGTTGACATCTATCCCAATCAGCCCGGCCCGGTCGTCCGCAACACGGCAGACGGGAAGCGTGAGCTGGCGAAACTGCTTTGGGGGTTGCCGACGCCACCAGAGCGCATGAAGGGTAAGGCCGACTACGGCACGACCAACGTTCGCAATCCACAATATTCGCACTGGCAACAGTTTGTCGGGGTCGAGCACAGATGCGTCGTACCGGTCACCAGTTTTGCCGAACCCAGCCCGACACCGAGCGACAAGGACCCAGACACAGGCATCCAGCGCAATTACTGGTTTGCCCGTGACGAAAGCCGGCCACTGTTCTTCTTCGCCGGCTTCTGGACCCGTTGGCAGGGTGTTCGAAAGGTCAAGGACGGACCCGGCGACTTCGAGTTATTTGCCTTCATGACAACCAAGCCTAACGCCCTCATCGCGCCGATCCATGAGAAGGCTATGCCGGTAATCCTGACCACGTCGGAAGAGACCGAGGCCTGGCTGACAGCACCCTGGGCAGAAGCACGGCATTTGCAGCGAACAGCGCCAGACAACGCGTTGGTGATCGTTGAGAAGCCAGCCACACAAATCAAGTTTCCGCAGCAGGCACCGGCCCAAGGGTCTCTGTTCTAGGCTGAAGGGATAGCCGCGTTCCTCATTCCTCGTCTCGCCATATCACACGGCGAACCATGCGGATTTCGACAAGGCGTCTCACACGAATTTTCAAGCGCTCGGCAGCACTCGGCAAAATTATGTCGGCATCAAGCTCGCGAAGCTTGCAACGCTCGCACCGCATATGCCGTTCGACATCCCAAAAGGGAATGTCACCGACAAGTTTCGCAAGGTCGCCGGGCAGATAGTGCCGAGTGATGTTGCAGTGCCGGCATCGGACTCGAATGAGTTGCCCCACTTCGTGCGCGAGGCATAGGGTTTGCACATTTCGGCGCGGTCGGGTGCTCAATTCCGGCATCAACTAATTTAGGAATGTCTTCCTAGCTTAGTCAATTCCTACTTAATTCCATGATCGTTTGTTCACATGTCGATCAGACCTGCCCTGCCAGCGACTGTGCGACAACCTTGCGAAGGCGGATGAGGCTAGCTCGGCAGCATGGGGCAGTTGGCGCCACGGCGCAGGCTGACATGCGCTACGTCGCCAATGCTGAATTGAAACCCCTCGGCCTGGCGCGGCGCATCGATCACCACCGGCAATCCCTGCCCCAGTTCAGCATGCAGCCGCAAGGTACGGCCGTGGAAGACTATGCTGTTTACCCGCGCCGGCGCGGTTCCTTCGGTCGCCTCGGTGGCTGCCAGCAAATCCTCCGGACGCACGCCGATGGTGCGCACCTCGCCTTCGCCGGGTGACTGGCCGGTTTCGGAGGTAGCCTCCAGCGGCAAGGTGCCGGCGGTGAAACGCAAACGATCGCCATCGCGGCCGACAAAGCGCGACTGCAGCAGGTTCATGGTGCCGATGAAGCTCGCCACGAACTTCGTCGCAGGCCGGTCATAGAGCGTCGCCGGCGGCGCGATCTGCTCGATGCGGCCCTTGTTCATGACGACGATGCGATCGGAGATCGACAGCGCCTCGGTCTGGTCGTGGGTGACCATGACGAAGGTGGTGCCGAGCCGCGATTGCAGCCGCTTCAACTCGACCTGCATCTGTTCGCGCAGATGCGCATCGAGCGCCGACAGCGGCTCGTCGAGCAAGAGCACGCGCGGCTCGCAGACGATGGCGCGAGCGAGCGCCACGCGCTGGCGCTGGCCGCCCGAGAGTTCTGGGACACGGGCGCGAAGCTTGTCGGCGAGACCGACCATGTCGAGGGCTTCACCGACACGCTTTGCCTGCTCGGCGCCCGACAGTTTTCGTAGCGACAGGCCGAAGCCGACATTTTCGGCGACGTCCATATGCGGGAACAGCGCGTAATCCTGGAACACCGTATTGACCGGCCGGTCGAAAGGCCGGAGCGCCGTGATGTCGCGGCCGTCGAGCAAGACCTTGCCGCTCGACGGGCTTTCGAAGCCCGCGATGACGCGCAGGCTGGTGGTCTTGCCGCAGCCCGACGGTCCGAGCAGCGTGATGAACTCGCCGCTGACAATGTCGAGATCGACGGCATCGAGCCCGACGATGCCGCCGGGAAAAACCTTGGAGACCGCCTGCAACCGGACCAGTGGATCAGGCGCCATCGCGAACCTCGGAGGGTTTTGTGGTGTTGACCCAGAGGATCTGGCACTGCTCGGCGCCGGGATTGCGGAAGGCATGCAGCAGCGTGCTCTTGAAGGCAAAACTGTCGCCGGTCTTCAGCCCGTATTTTGTCGAGTCCACCACCAGTTCGACCTCGCCCGCCAGCACATAGCCGAATTCATGGCCGGCATGGGCGTAGGCTTCCGCCGTGCCGCCGCCGGCTTCCACCGCCACCAGCATGCCGGTCAGCGTCGCGCCAGGCGGCGACAGCAGCGCCTTGGCGATGCCTTCCGACTTGACGGGAATGGAGCGCCGCTTGTCGGCGCGCACGCAATAGAGATCGTTGACGGCATCATTGCCGTCGGCGATCAGCGCAGACGGCTCGATGTCGAGGGCGGCGGCGAGCGGCCAGATCACCTTGACGCGCAGCGAGGACATGCCGCGCTCGATCTGGCTCAGCGCACCGATCGACACGCCGGCTTTTGCCGCCAGTTCGGCCAGCGACAGGCGGCGCTCCAGCCGCAGCGCCCGCACGCGTCGGCCGACGCGAACATCGGCGTCGTCCTTGGGTTTTTCGGCGGCCTCATCAAGCATGTCCATGCGTCGGTCCTCGTTTGCTTCTTCCTTCTCCCCTTGTGGGGTGAGAAACGGTTCGCGCAGCGAACGAAAAGCCAATTGCTTGGCTTTTCGAGTTTCGAACGCCCTGAGCCTGCGAAGGGCCGGGCGCGGTAGCCGATCCACCCTGCCGGGTCCCCGCTGCATCGCAGCGTCCCGGCGTTCGCCGGCCTTTCATCGTGCCACTGGCACGATGAATTCGCTTACGCGAACCGGCCGCTCACCCCACAAGGGGAGAAGGGGAGCCTCACCCGCCAGCCTTCACTTTCTCGAACATCTTGGCCACATCGTCGTTCTGCTTCATCGGCCCGGTGAAGATGGTGCTCTTCAGCATCACCTCGGGATCGGACGGCAGCTGCAGTTTCTCCAGCTCGTCCTTCGCCACGCCAGCAAAGGCAGTGCTCAGCGAACTGCCATAGCCGTAGGACTGGATCAGGAATTTGCCCGAATCGGCGTCGAGCCGGCTGTTGATGAAATCATAGGCGAGATCGACATTCTTGGCGTCTTTCAGCATGACGAAGCCGCAGGCCCAGGTCAGCATGCCTTCTTTCGGCTTCATGAACTCGACCGGCACGCCCTGTTTCTTCAGCGAGGTGGCCGACGCATTCCAGGTCATGGCGGCGACCAGCTGGCCGCTGGCAAGCGCCTGTTCGACCGAGGTCATGTCGGTGGTGTAGCTCGACAGCAGCGGCCGCTGTTCACGCAGTTTTGCCGCGACCTTGTCCATCTGCTCCGGGGTCATATCGAACGGGTTCACCCCGGCCAGAAGCGCGGCAACGATCGGCGTGTCGTGCACTGCGTCGATGGTCGCCATGCGGCCTGCATATTGCTTGTCCCACAGCAGGTTCCAGCTCGCTTCCGGGTTCTTCACCAGATCGGTGCGGTAGAGGATGGAAGTGTTGCCCCAATCCCACGGCACCATCCACACCTTGCCGTCGCCGGCCTGCAGATCGGGCAGGTTCTTGAACACCGGGAAGATCGAATCCCAGTTCTTGATGCGCTTGGTGTCGATCGGCTGCAGCAGGCCTTCCTTGTTCCAGCGCGCCACCTTGTCATAGCAGGGATGCGCGATGTCGGGCCGGAAGCCGGCCTTGACCTTGGTGAAGGCATCGTCGTCATCGCCGAAGATCGAGGCCTCGACGCCGTCGGGGTGCGCGGCGAGGAAGCTCTTGTTGAAGTCGGGCAGTTCGTAGCCCGACCAGGTGAAATATTGCAGCTTCTCGGCGGCAAGCGCCACGGTGGAAGACAGTGCGAGCGCCAGCACGGCGAGGCCGGCGCGGGCCTTGTGTCCGCTTATCGATGTCAGGTGGAATGTCATTTTCGTTCTCCTCTCATTGTTATGGTCAGGCTGGATTGCGGCGCGCGGCGCCGAGCCCGCGATGGCGCAGGATTTCGGCGGTGCCGGCGATGATGAAGGATGTGGCCAGGATCACCGTCCCCAGCGCCATGACGGTCGGGAGCGAGCGGGGGAAGCGCAGCTGGCTCCAGATGTAGAGCGGCAGGGTCGGATCGGTGCCGGCGAGGAAGAAGACGACGATGAATTCGTCGAAGGAGATCAGGAAGGCCAGCATGAAGGCCGACAGCACGGCGGGCAGGCTGAGCGGCAGCATGACGCGCCGGAACGTCGTCCAGTCGGAAGCGCCGAGGTCGAGCGCCGCCTCGCGAACGGTCCGGGGGATGGCGGCGAAACGGCTGCGCATGACGACCACGGTCGTCGGCAATGCCACCAATATGTGGCCGAGCACGATGGCGACGCGCGATGGCCCGAGGCCGATCAGGTTGATCAGGATCAGCAGCGATATGCCGACGATGACGCCCGGGATGAGGATCGGCAGCCGGGCGATGCCGCTGATCGTGGCGGCCAACGGCGAGCGGCCATAGAGGTCCATATAGGACACGGTGATGCCGCACAGCGTTGCACCGGAAGCGGCGACGGTGGCGATGACGAGACTGTTCACGAGCGCGCCGGACAGCGCCGGATTGCTGTAGAGCGTCTGGTACCACTGCAGCGTGAAGCCCTGCAGCGGAAACGCCGCTTGGATGGAATCGTTGAAGGAAAACAGCGGGATCAGCAGGACCGGCAGATAGAGAAACACCAGATAGGCAAGCACGTAGAGGCCGAGCCAGCGGCCATCGCGTTTTGTTCCGGCGCGTTCGGCTTTCATGTGCGGCTGCCAAATCTGCGGTCCGCGCTGCGCGCGACCAGCACCACGGCGAGGATGACCAGCATGACGCAGACCGAAAGTGCGGCGCCGAACGGCCAGTCATTGGCCTTGCCGAACTGCGACTGGATCAGCGTGCCTATCATGGTGCTGGCCGGGCCGCCGACCATGGCCGGCGTGACATAGTCGCCGACCGTCGGCACGAAGACGACGAGCGCGGCCGCCAGCACGCCCGGCATCGAATTCGGCAGCACGACGCGGCGAAACGCGGTGAACGGCCGCGCGCCGAGGTCGGAGGCAGCCTCGAGCAGCGATTTCGGGATCGTGTCCAACGCCACATAGATCGGCAGGATGGCGAAGGGCGCATAGGCGTGCGCCAGCGTGACGACCACAGCGGCCGGCGTGTTGAGAAAGGCCAGTGTCGGCTCCGACCAGATGCCGCTTTCGATCAGCGCCGAGTTCAGGACGCCATTATAGGCCAGTACGATCTTCCAGGCGAAGACGCGCAGGAGATAGCTGGTCCAGAACGGCAGCGTCACCAGGAACAAGAGCAGGCCGCGCCGCCGCCCTGCGTGGAAGGCAAGGTAGTAGGCGACGGGATAGGCGGTGACGACGGTGGCCAGCGTCACCAGACCGGCGATAACCAGCGAGCGCAGCGTCACCGTCCAGTAGAGCGGATCGGTGGCCACGGTGACGAAATTATCGACGGTCAGCCCGACGCCGAGCAGCGAGCCGTCATTGCCGCGAAAGGCGAGGAACAGCACCAGGCCAAGCGCGAACAGGATCAACAGGAAGGTGACCAGCCCCCCCGGCAGCAGCATGGCGAGCCGGAAGCCTGATGAAGACCTGGCCTCTGGTGCTTGTGCCGCAACTAAGGTCGACATCGACCTGCCCATCGAATTTGAAATTCGCTAACAGTTTTTCATATTCATGAAACTGTCAAGCAAAATCCGGCTTTTCTGAATTGGTCGCCCATCAACGCCCCACCGACTGCCGGAACGATTGGGGCTTTGCCCCGAATGGTCGAAAAAGCCGCAGCCGACCTGGGAAGCCTGCCGTTCTCGGCCGCGTCAGTCAGGTAATCTCATCCGAACCGTTTGGTCGGTGTGCCTCCAACGCCTGCGCGCACCGCGAACAACCCGCCCTCCCGCGGGTTTGCCCGCAAATGTCTCTCGCTCATGGTAAACCGCGCCGAGGTGACGAAGAGGATATCGAAATTCTCGCCGCCGAAGGTACAGCTCGTGGGCCAGCTGCAGGGCAGCTCCACCACTTTGTCCAGAACTCCGTCAGGTGAAATGCGCACCAGGCAGCCGCCCCCCGCAACGCGACAGTTCCAGACATAGCCCTCCGCATCCATGCACGACCCGTCCGGCAGGCCGCGTGAAAAGTCCGAGAAGAAAGGGCGCCTGTCGGTTATTCGCGATCGCACCCTGTCCCAGTGATAGCGAAAGATCTGGTTCTTCATCGTGTCCGCCGTGATGAAGGTATCATCCGCCGTCCAGACCATCGTGTTGGTGATGCCGAAGCGATCGGCACCGAGCGCCTCGACAATGCCGGCTGTGTCGACGCGATAGATCCGCCCCGCATCTCGCGAAATATCGCGTGGGCGATCGTCGGGGCCGATGTTGTTTTCCATGGTGCCGACCCAGAATGAGCCGTCCGGGGCGACCACGCCCTCATTCAACCGTGTGTCAGGGCTGTCCGGTTCGATCGTCGCGATCGTCCTGAAGGCTTCTGCGAAATCCCACAGAACCACATCCTTTCGCAACCCGACGATCGCGCCACCGTCCCTGCGCAGGCCAATTGAGGTTGCGAGGTCCGGTGTCGACCAACTCTGATGATCGCGAGTAACCGGATCGAGCTGGTGGATGCGTTGCCCGATGATGTCCACCCAGACCAGTGCCTTCCTGTTCTCATCCCAAATCAGGCTTTCACCGACGATATCCTGGGCATCAAACACGAAGCCTGGCTGTCTTTCTCCTCTGTCCACTCCCGCTCCCCTCCAAAATGTCGTGCGGTCAACCGCTATTGACAGACAAGATTTCACAAAGCTATAGGCATTTCAATAAAACATGTCATACAGGTTTGGGAAAAATGGTAAGCGATCGCGGCATAGGGCCTGACGAGACAAATCCCGGGCTGGTGAGCGCCGCCATTCAGGCGATCACCCAACACATCCGTGTTGAAGGCCTTGGCCCTGGCGACCTCTTGCCCAGTGAAGCCGACATGACCCGCAAGCTCAGTGTCTCGCGGACGGTGGTGCGGGAGGCGTTTCGATCGCTGTCGGCGATGCGTCTCATCGACATGAGCGCCGGGCGGCGCGCGAGCGTGGCCAAGCTCGACATTGGCGCCATGTCGATGGTGATCGAGCACGGCGTCACGACCGAACAGATCAGCGTCCAACAGGTTTATGATGTGCGCCGCACCATCGAAATGCGCACGGTGGCGCTCGCAGCACTACGCCGGACCGACGCGGAGGCGGCTGAAATACAGAAATGCGCGCAGCTGATGCGCGAGAATTACCGTGCGCCCGAGATCGTCATGGAACACGACATCGCATTCCATGAAGCGATCGCGCGGGCCTCTCACAACCCGGTGTTTTCGTTGATCATCAAGGCCTTCAGCGGTGTCACGCGACGCACCTGGGTGATCGGCTGGCGTACGCGTGCAACCGAGGAAGAGCAGATCAAGATGATCGAGGGGCACGCAGATATTGCTCGGGCGATCATCGCGGGGAACCCGCAACTTGCCGCCGAACATATGGCGGCGCATTTCGATAAAAGCGTCAAGGCATTGATCGACGCGGGGATCGCATGAAAATCCACTCGCTTGAGACCATTCGTATCGAAGAGCGGCCCAATCTGCTCTGGATCGAGGTGCATACCGACGAGGGCATCACCGGCCTTGGCGAAACCTTTTTCTTGGCCCGAACGGTCGAGGAATATGTCCATGAATATGTCGCGCCACGCGTGATCGGCCGCGATCCACTGCAGATCGATCTGCTTTCCGCGGATCTGGTCGGCTATCTCGGTTTCCGCTCAAGCGGGGTCGAAGTCCGCGGCAATTCGGCTTTCGACATCGCGCTCTGGGATATTTTCGGCAAGGCCATGAACCAGCCGATCGCGCAGCTCCTGGGAGGCTTTTCGCGGCAGTCCATCCGTACCTACAACACATGCGCGGGCACCGAATACATCAAGGACGGCAAGGGACAGACCACCGCGAATTATGGTCTCGGCACAAGGCAAGGCTACGATGACCTGAACGGGTTTCTCCACCGCGCCGACGAATTGGCGGCGGAGCTGCTCGAGGACGGCATCACGGCCATGAAGATCTGGCCTTTCGACCATGCCGCCGAGAAAAGCCGGGGGCAAGACATCACCGCCGGCGACCTCAAAGCCGCGCTGCAACCCTTCGAAAAGATCCGCAAAGCTGTCGGCGACAAGATCGACATCATGGTCGAGTTCCACTCCATGTGGCAGCTCTTGCCCGCGATCAAGATCGCCAAGGCGCTCGGGCCTTATGGCACGTACTGGCATGAGGATCCCATCCGCATGGACAGTCTCGCCGATCTCAAGCGCTATGAGGCCGCGAGCCCGGCACCGATCTCGGCGTCGGAAACCTTGGGCAGCCGCTGGGCATTCCGCGACCTTCTGGAGACCGGCGCCGCGGGCATCGTCATGCTGGACATTTCCTGGTGCGGCGGGCTTTCCGAAGCACGCAAGATCGCCGCGATGGCGGAGGCCTGGCATTTGCCGGTCGCGCCGCACGACTGCACCGGGCCGGTGGTCCTGGCGGCGTCCACGCATTTGTCGCTCAACGCGCCCAACGCACTCGTCCAGGAGAGTGTGCGGGCATTTTACAGGACCTGGTACCGCGACCTGGTGACCGCGCTACCGGAAGTCAGGGACGGCATGATCACCGTGCCGCCCGGCCCAGGCCTCGGGCTGCAACTCAATCCCGACCTCGGTCGGGCCTACACCGTCCATCGCCGCGTCTCCGACAAGACGGACATCTGAAGCACACTCAACGGGAGGAATAGAAATGAAACGACTGACTGCAACGCTTTTGCTCGCCACGACGCTGCTTGCCGGGCCTTCCGTCGCCAGCGCCGACGGGCTCAACATCGTCTTTACGCACCATTCGTCGGCCTCGAACACCTTCTGGCAGGCGGTGAAGAAGGGCTTTGACGATGCCTGCGGCAAGGTCGAGGCCAAGTGCAACATGATTTTCACCCAGACCGAAGGCTCGGTCGAGCAGCAACTCGCCAATATGCGCGCCGCACTTGCCGCCAAGCCGGATGCCTTGCTGACCTCGATTGTCGACAACAAGGCGTTCGACGACGTCATCAAGGAGGCGCGAGACGCCGGTGTCTTGGTGATTGCCGTCAATGTCGATGACACCGAAGGCGCCAAGGGCAATGCGCGGCAGGCCTTCGTCGGGCAAGGTTTCAAACCGGCGGGCTACTCGCTCGGCAAGGCGATTTCCGAGAGCTTCCCGAAAGAGGGGCCAATCAAGGTTCTGGTCGGCATTTCCGCACCCGGCCAGAACTGGTCCGAAAGCCGCGGCGCAGGCGTGATGCAGTTCCTGGAAGAATACAAGGCGGCTCACCCCGACCGTCAGGTCTCATGGGAGCGGATCGACAGCGGAACGGACCTTGCGATCACATCCGATCGTGTCGGCGCCTATCTCAATGCGCATCCCGACACCACAGCCTATTTCGACACCGGCTTCTGGTGCGCGGGCGTCGCCCGGTCGCTGCAGGACCGCGGCGTCGCGCCGGGCAAGGTCCTCCTTGGCGGTTTCGATCTGGTGCCGGAAGTTCTGCAGCAGATGCAGAAGGGCTACGTACAGGCTTTAGTGGACCAACAGCCATACATGCAGGGCTTCATGCCCGTCATGGAAGCCTACCTGAACAAGAAGGTAGGTCTGGCCCCCTCCGACATAGATACGGGTCAAGGCATCGTGCGCCCGGATCAGGCCGACGCGATCATGACGCTTTCATCGCAAGGTCTGCGTTAAGCCCACGCCCGCCATGTATTCACCCGGCGGTGTTCGCACTGCCGGGTGGTCCCTTGCCTCGAATTCCTGGAGCCTGCCTTGAAACGCCTCTTCAAGACCTATCTGGAAAAGCCGGAACTGGCGGGACTGATCCTGCTGGTGCTTCTGGTGGTGATTTTCGAGATCCGCTCGGATGGCGTGTTCCTCAATCAGGACAACCTGCGTGGCATACTCGGCATTCTGCCGGAAACGGGCCTCGTCGCCATCGGCGTCACGATCCTGATGATCAGCGGCGAGTTCGACCTGTCGGTTGGATCGGTGTTCGCGCTGATGCCGATGTGCATGGCGGTCCTCATGGTCGAAGGGGTGCCTTTCCCTCTTGCCTTGCTGGCCGGGCTTGTCGTTTGCGCGGTGATCGGATTTATCAACGGCTATGTGACGATCTGGTTCGAGATCCCGAGCTTCATCACCACGCTCGGCATGCTTTTCATCGCCCGGTCACTGACGATCGTCGTCTCGGGCGGGTTTCCACCCTTGCTTCCGGCCGATCTGCCGAACTGGCTGTTCACCTCGTTCGTCGGCCCCGGCAACATGTTCCGCATGTCGTTCCTGTGGTTTGCGGGAATTGCCCTGCTGACGTCACTGATGCTTTCCCGAACCAATTTCGGCAATTGGATAAAGGCCACCGGCGGCTTCCACCCCGCTGCCGCCTCGATGGGCATCCCGACCGCGAGGGTAAAACTCGCATGCTTCGTGCTTTGCTCGATGCTGTCGGGTTTCGCCGGCATCCTGCAAGTGCTGAGGCTGGGTTCTCCTTTGCCTTCCATTGGCGAAGGTCTGGAACTCCAGGCGGTGGCCTCGGCGGTCATCGGCGGCGCTTCGCTCGCAGGCGGCATCGGTACGGTCGCTGGCGGCATTATCGGTACAATCCTCATCCGCATCATCGACAACGGGCTAGTGCTCTCCAATGTCGACGCGAACTGGTTTAAATTCGCGATCGGCTTCCTGACCATTTTCGCCGTCGTCGCCAATGCCTGGATGCGCAAGCGCGCCAAGGCGATCAAGATGGAGGGCTGAGCCATGGAAGATGCAATCATCTCTGTCCGCAATCTTCACAAATGGTATTCCGGTGTCCATGCGTTGAAGGGCGTGAGCCTCGACCTGAAGCGCGGCGAGGCTCTTGGGCTGGTCGGCGACAACGGTGCCGGAAAATCGACGCTCATCAACATTCTGTCAGGAGTCCATACCGCCGACGAAGGCGAGATCCTGGTCGAAGGCAGACCGGTTAGGATCGCCAGGCCGCGCGACGCGATGAACCTCGGCATCGAGACCATCTACCAGTACAATTCGATGGTCCCCACCATGTCGATCGCCAGGAACCTGTTTATCGGCCGCGAACCGACGCTGTTTTCCGTATTCGGCGTCGGCATCCTGGATCAAAAGAAGATGGGCAGCGAAAGCATAAAGGCGATCGCCAATGTCGACCTGCATCTGCGCTCGCCCGACGCACTGGTCGGTGAACTGTCAGGCGGCCAGCGGCAGGGCGTCGCCATCGCGCGGGCCATGCATTTCAAGTCGAAGGTGATGATCCTCGACGAGCCGACCAATCACCTTTCGGTCAAGGAGACCAGCAAGGTCATCGGCTTTGTACGTGGATTGAAGGCGCAAGGGGTGACCGGCGTTTTCATCAGCCACAACATGCATCACGTTTTTGATTGCTGTGATCGCGTGGTCGCGATGGCGCGCGGCGAGGTCGTGCTCGACAAGCGCATCGAAGAGACCTCCATCGATGAAGTTCACAACGTGCTTTGAGGAGCGGGAACGGTGATGACGAACCTTTCCGGCAAAGTTGTGCTCCTGACGGGCGGTCTGGGTTCGCTCGGCCGCGCCCAGGCTGCCGCGCTTGCCCGGGCTGGAGCGCGCGTGCTTCTGCTTGACCGACCGGAGAATGCGGAAGGGCCCGGAATCGCAGCGGAATTGGCCGCGGCAAACAAGGGTACGATCGTCTATGTCGGTTGCGACTTGAACCAGCTGGCCGAAGCCGAGGCAGCGGTCAAGGCGCTCGCCGACAAAGAAGGCACGATCGACATCCTGATCAACAACGCGGCGCTCATCATCAATCGTCCGTTCGAGGAATTCTCACTTGGCGAGTACGAGGACCAGATCCGTGTGAATTCGTCAGCCGCCTTCGCGCTGGCGCGCGCCTGCGCCCCAGGCATGAAGAAGAAGGGCCAGGGCAGGATCGTCAATTTCTGCTCTGTGACGCTGAACGGCCGCTGGGACGGCTACGTGCCCTATGTGGCTTCGAAGGGAGCCATGCTGGGACTCACCAAGTCGCTGGCGCGGGAATTGGGATCACACGGCATCACTGTGAATGCAGTGTCGCCCGGCGCCGTCGTTTCCGAGGCAGAGGAGCGCGTCTTCGGAGAACGACTCGAGGAATACAATGACTGGATCCTCGCCAACCAATGCCTGAAGAGACGCATCGAGCCGCAGCATATCGCCAATCTCGTGCTGTTCCTCGTCTCCCCGGCCTCGGACATGATCAGCGGTCAGAACATCAACATTGATGGCGGATGGTAGCCATGGCTGCTTTTCAATGACCAACGGCGATGAGATCGAACTTGCCGATGGGCGTGCAAGCCTTGTGGTGCGTCCCCGCGAGGGCGCCGCCATCCTGCGCTACGACGCGCTCCGCCCCGGCCGAGCACCCACCCCTGTGCTTGAGCCATCGAGGGGGCTGCTGAAGTTCGGGTCCCAACTGCTGATCCCCTGGTCAAACCGCATTTCCGGTGGAGGCTTCGAGTTTGACGGGTGCTTCCATGCGATAGAGCCCAATGTCGAAGGCGAGCCGTTCCCACTCCACGGCGACGCATTTCAAAGGCCGTGGCGGTTGACGAGGCGAACCGGCACTGAAATGGAGCTGGTTCTGGAGGATGGGGCGATCGGACCCTACCGCTACCATGCGAGCGTCCGCTATGCATTGGACGAAGGCGCGCTGTCCGCCGTGCTGGCTGTCGAGAACCGAGCCGCCATCCGGCTGCCCTACGGGCTCGGTTTCCACCCCTGGTTCCCGCGCCGCCCGCGCACTTTGCTCCTAGCATCGGCGCACAGTGTCTGGTTGGAGGACGAACGACACCTGCCGACGGGTGTGGTGCCGCTAGCCTCGCGGCCGGACTGGGATTTTTCGCAAGCCGCGCCGCTTCCCGACGCCTGGGTCAACAATGCCTTCGAAGGCTGGAACGGGCACGCCTCGATCATCCAGCCGGATGACGCTATCGCCGTCACGGTCGAGGCATCGCCCTCGCTGAATGTCTTCGTCCTCTATTCGCCGGCACGAGACGCTGATTTCTTCTGCTTCGAACCCGTTTCACATGTGGTGGACGCCCATCACGGCAGCGGCCTGACCACGCTGGAAAAAGGCGAATCGACAAGCGCGCATTTGCGGTTACGCTGGGGTGAGCTGTAGCGCCAAATCGGACGTCGCGAATCGGTGCAGCGACATGGTGGCAAAGGCCTTTTCCGTTGACCGTCTGTCGCTTGGCACATGCTGCTTCAGGGCGTGTCGACTTGAAGAGACCATGCGCACCACATAACAGTGAACCATCCT
Organism: Mesorhizobium japonicum MAFF 303099; assembly: GCF_000009625.1. Lineage (NCBI taxonomy): Bacteria > Pseudomonadati > Pseudomonadota > Alphaproteobacteria > Hyphomicrobiales > Phyllobacteriaceae > Mesorhizobium > Mesorhizobium japonicum. The sequence continues at coordinate 6,098,216 of NC_002678.2, read as the reverse complement.
GCGTAATGACGAGAGTGCAATGACAAACATGACGTTTCTGCCTGACGATGGCGTCTTTCTCGGCCGCGCTCGATCGCCTGATGTGCCCCATCCCCTGATCGTCACGGTGCGTGACGGCACCGTCTTCGACATCACGTCGAGCGCGGCACCGACCGTGCGGGACATCTGCGAGATGGCCGATCCGGCAGGGCATGTGCGCTCGGCCAAGGGCAAGCCGATCGGCTCGCTCGACGACATCGCGGCCAACAGTTTTCAGACCAGCCGCGATCCGGCAAAGCCCTATCTCCTCTCCCCGGTCGACCTGCAGGCGGTCAAGGCATCGGGCGTCACCTTCGTCGTGAGCCTGCTCGAGCGGGTGATCGAGGAGCAGGCGCGCGGCTCGGCGGAAAAGGCCGACGCCATCCGCGCCGACATTGCCGGGCTGATCGGCCATGATTTGTCGAAGCTCAAGCCCGGTTCGCCGGAAGCCATGGAGATCAAGGCCAAGCTGATCGCGCGCGGCGCCTGGTCGCAATATCTGGAAGTCGGCATCGGCCCCGACGCCGAGATCTTCACCAAGTGCCAGCCGATGGCCTCGGTCGGCTTCGGCGCCGATGTCGGCCTGCACCCGGTGTCGACCTGGAACAATCCGGAGCCGGAGATTGCCATGATCGCCGCGTCGAGCGGTAGGATCGTCGGCGCCACCATCGGCAACGACGTCAATCTGCGCGATGTCGAAGGGCGCTCCGCCCTGCTGCTCGGCAAGGCCAAGGACAACAATGCTTCGGCGTCACTTGGACCCTTCATCCGACTGTTCGACGACACCTTCTCGATCGACGACGTGAAGCGCGCCGTGGTGCGCCTCAAGGTCGAGGGCGAGGATGGCTTCTCGCTGGAGGGCGCGAGCTCGATGGCCGAGATCAGCCGTTCGCCGGAAGAGCTGGTTGCCGCGGCCATAGGCCCGCACCACCAGTATCCGGACGGGCTGGCGCTCTATCTCGGCACCATGTTCGTGCCGTCGAAGGACCGCGGCGAAAAGGGCAAGGGGTTTACCCACAAGGTCGGCGACATCGTCACCATCTCGTCGGAAAAATTCGGCGCGCTGGTCAACCGGGTGCGGCTGTCGCCCGACTGCCCGCACTGGACCTACGGCGCCAGCCATCTCATGCGCGACCTGGCAAAGGCCGATCTGATCTAAGAAACCTGTCCAAAACGCCATGACCTTGCTTGGTGTGGATGCCATCCGGGTCGCCTTCACCACCGGTGCTCTGGTCCTGCTTGCCTTGGCGATCGACCGGCTCATCCGGCTGTGGCGCCACTGGCACGCCGGACACAGCGGGGACAACCCGCTCGGCTGAGCCTCGCCGCCAATCATCCGGCCGCCCTGAAAAAATCACCCGACTGATGCAATCTGATGGGACTGCTGATGGCGCCGCGTCAGGCGCCAACTACATCTGCAGATGGAGGCTTGCCATCCGTCGAAAAAGGGAATGCTCTGAGGCATCCGTGCGGCGCTGGCAAAAGACGCGATCCGGCTGAAGCCGGAACAAGAGACGGATCATCTTCAACCGGGAGGAAATCAAATGCTGACAAGACTGAGACTTGTGCTTTACGGCCTGCTGGTCGCGCTGACGCTCATTCCGGCAGCCGCGCAGGCCAAGACCTTCTACTGGATTTCGCATGGCGGCCCGGCCGATCCGGTCTGGACCTACTTCCTGGCCGGTGCCAAGCAATGGGCCAAGGACACCGGCAACACCGTCAACACCTCGTTCCACAATGGCGACGTCGCCTCCCAGCAGGAAGCGGTTCGCGCTGCCCTCTCGGCCAAGGCCGACGGCATCGTAACCACCAGCCCTGATCCGGGCAGCCTCGTCGAGATCGTCAAGGAAGCCCGCGCGGCCAACATCCCGATCATCAACTTCAACACGCCCGATCCAAAAGCCAATTTCAATGCCTATGTCGGCGGCGACAACGTCACCTTCGGCAAGCATTGGGCGCAATATCTGGTCGACAAGGGCCTGGTGAAAAAGGGCGACTTCGTCTGGATGCCCGTCGAGGTCCCCGGCGCCACCTATGGCGTCCAGGAAGAGGAAGGCATCAAGAGCGTCTTCGGACCGCTCGGCATCACCTATGAAGTGACCGAGGCGACGCTCGACCAGGCCGAGGTGATCAACCGCATGGTCGACTACCTCACCGCCCACAAGGGCAAGGTCAAGGCCATCATCGGACTGGGCGACCTCGTCACCGGCTCGATCAAGCGGGTGTTCGACCAGGTCGGCGTCAAGCCGGGCGAAATCCCTGTTGTCGGCTGGGGCAACTCGCTCGATACCACCCAGGAAGTGCTGAACGGCTACGTCAATGCCGGCCAGTGGCAGGACCCGCAGGCGACCAGCTATGTCGCGCTGTCGCTCGCCAACATGGCGGCGTCAGGCATTCCTCCGGGCTTCAACGTCATCACCGGCGCGCTCTACGAGAAGGACACCGCCGGCGTCTACGACAAGATCCTGTCCGGCAAATAAACCGCGATCCCTGGCGCCGCGCTCGTCTGATACGCGGCGCCAGACATCTTTCTTGCGCCGCGATCATCCATCCAAGGCGGGTGGAGATCGCGGCCCGTTCAAAACCATGTCGCGGGTTCCCTGTGGAAAATCATTCGCTTGTCCAACGCCTGATTGCGCGGCCTGAATTCGGTCCCTTCGTGCTGCTCGTCGTCGAGATCGGCGTTTTCTGGGGCTTCAACCACGACTTCCTGTCGCCGCAGAACATCTCCAACACGCTGGCCTTCACCGTCGAGCTCGGCCTGATCGCGCTGGCGATGACCTTGCTGATGACATCGGGCGAATTCGACCTGTCCGTCGGATCCCTGTTCGGCTTCTCGCCCGTGCTGATGTGGACGCTGTTCAACGGCGGCGTCACCTCGCTGGAGATGGGCTTCGTCATCGCGCTGGTGGTTGCTGCCTTGATCGGCCTGGTCAATGGCTGGTTCGTCACGCAGCTCAAGATCCCGTCCTTCCTGGTGACCCTCGGCATGCTGCTCGTAGTGCGCGGCAGTGCCCTTTTCATCACCGACGGTTTTCCGCAGCGCACCTGGAGCGCCGAGGGCAGCTGGCTGGCGGAGGCGCTGGTCGGCGACTTCTTCATCGGGCCGTTCCGCATCTACATGTCGCTGTTCTGGTTCATCGCCGCGGCGATCGCGCTCGGCTTTGTGCTGACGCAAAGCCGGACCGGCAACTGGATCCAGGCGGCGGGCGGCAATCCCAACGCGGCGCGCGCCCGCGGCGTGAATGTCAACCGCGTCAAGATTGGCCTGTTCGTGCTGTCGTCGCTCATGGCCTCGCTGGCCGGCGTCATCTCTTCGTTGCGCACGTCGGCCGCCAATCCCAACAGCGGCACCGGCTACGAGCTCGAAGTCATCGCCATGGTGGTGATCGGCGGCACGGCGCTGACCGGCGGACGCGGGACCATCATCGGCACCGTGCTCGGCATCCTGATCCTGCGCGTGATGCGCAACGGCATCGTGCTGATCGGCGTGCCCGGTCTTGCCTACAACATCTTCATCGGCGCGATCATCCTTGGCATGATGGCGCTCCACTCATGGCTGGAACGCCGGCACCAGGCAGGGACTTGAACCATGGCCGAGCCATTGATCCGCATGCAGAACATCCGCAAGTCCTACGGCCGCGTGCAGGCGCTCGAGGACGCCAATTTCCATGTCAACGAGCGCGAGATCGTCGGCCTGCTCGGCGACAATGGCGCCGGCAAGTCGACACTGATCAAGGTGCTGTCGGGCGCGGTGCCGCTGACCAGCGGCGACATCTTCATCCGCGGCAAGAAGGTCACCTTGCGCAGCACCAGCGACGCCATCGCGCAGGGCATCGAGACGATCTACCAGGATTCCGCGCTGGTCACGCAACTGTCGATCGCCCGCAATTTGTTCCTCGGTCGCGAGCCGATCAAGCCGCCGCGTTTCCTCAACCGCATGGACCAGGAGGCGATGAACACTGTCGCCCGCGACCTGCTCAAACAGGTCGGCATTTCGAAGAACATTCCGCCGACGACACCGATCGGCTCGCTCTCCGGCGGCGAGCGCCAGGCGGTGGCGATCGCACGCGCCATGCATTTCGACAGCGACCTCATCATCCTCGACGAGCCGACCAACAATCTTGGCGTCGCCGAGACACAAGGCGTGCTGAGCTTCGTGCGCAGCGCCCGCGATTCCGGCCATTCCTGCATCTTCATCGCGCACAACATCCATCATGTCTTCCAGGTGGTCGACCGCATCGTCGTCATGCGCCGGGGCAAGGTGGTCGCCGACGACATCGACCCCAAGAAGACAACCGTGACGGAAGTCGAACGGATCATAACAGGCATGTCGGACAAGGAAATCCGCGAAGCCATCGCCGACGGCAAGCCGGCGCACTGAGGGCGGAAGCCGCGTTGTCGAACCAGCCAAACGCGCATCGCGGTGATGGATGTCGATCACCCGTCCCTCGGATCGCATCGGCTGCGAAATCGCTTGTCTGGCGCGTCATCGCGTCGGCGCGTAGGGTTGCGGCATGAAGGCCACCGTCTCCGACATCGCCAGGAATTGCGGGCTCTCGACCGCGACGGTCGACAGGGTGCTCAACAACAGGCCGGGCGCCAGCGCCGCCAACCGGCAACGCGTCATGGAAGCCGCCAAGCAGCTCGGCTACCTGCCGGTCGCCGACCAGGTGACGCTTCCCTCCAGACCAGCAAACCTCGAATTCTTCCTGCCGATCGGCAGCAACGCCTTCATGCAGGATCTGGCAAGGCACATCGAGGACTATGCATCACGCCTGCCGCTGGTCGCTTCGTGCCGGATCCACAACCTCGCCGGCATCTCGCCGAACGCGCTGCAGAGCGCCGTGGAAAACCTGTCGCTAAAGGCCAATGGCGTCGGAGTCATCGCCATCGACCATCCGCGAACCCGCAACATCCTGCGCGACATAGTCGAGGCCGGCATCCGCCTGGTGACGCTGGTGTCCGATATTCCGGCCGCTCCCCGCTCGGCCTATGTCGGCATCGACAACCGGGTAGCAGGCCGGACGGCGGCGCTTCTGATGGGCCGTTTCCTCGGCGGCCGCGAGGGCCATCTGGCGATGGTCGTCGGTTCGCGCTCCTATCGCGGCCATGAGGAGCGCGAAATGGGTTTCCGCTCCGTGCTCGGCGAGGAGTTTCCCAACCTCACCGTGACCAGCGCCGTCGAAATCAATGACGAACCGGATGCCAGCTACGCCGAAACGATGAAGGCGCTGCACAACGAACCGGAGCTGCTCGGCATCTATTGCGTCGGGGCCGGACGCTCTGGCGTTGCGAAAGCCATCCGGGAAGCCAGGCCCAATCGCAAACCGGTGTTCATCTGCCATGACCTGACGAAGGAGACGCGCGGCTATCTCGTCGATGACCTCGCCGACGTCGTCATCGACCAGAACGCCAGGCTGATCGCCGAACAGTCGGTTATCCGCCTCCTCGGCTCCATCGCCTCATCGGCGCCCTATCTCACCCGCAAATTCATCGAGCCGCGCCTGATTTTCCGAGAAAACGTGCCGGTGCAATAAGGCGAGGAGCCTCGGAAAAGCCGGTTTCCTGGATTTGTCTGATAATTGACACGGCAAATCTGCACAGCTGCTATGCACAATTCATTGTTGCCGAATCATTGGGCAACTCGTAGCTTCTGGTTGTCGGCCATCTACTCCTCCCAGATGCGATGCCGACGCTGAATGGGGTGCACCTCCTCCCGCGCCACATTCGAAATCGAGCCCGCTGCCACCTCCTCCCGGCAGCGGGCTTTTTTCGTTCAGCCGTCGGAAATTCCTGTGCCGCCCGCGCCAAAGGGCGCCAAGCATCGCCTCGCTCATACGACCGGCAAATCGCCAACAGTCGCGGCGGACTTCAACCGGCTGCAGTGCCTCGGAAGGAAACGATCAAGCCTTCGGCCATACGCACGAACTGCGTGCTCGGACCTTCGGCGCCCACAGTCTGTACACTGACACGGGCGCCCTCGAACAGCAGCGACAGCGTATCGGCAAGCAGTTCGGCCTGACCGATGCCCGCACCCCGGCACAGCGTCACAAGGCGTTCGCGCTGGGCTTCCTTGAGTTCCTTGATCACCAGCCTCGCCGGATGGTCCGGCTCGGTCAGTTCAGCGGCGGCGTTGGCCATGTCGCAACCACGGCCGTCAGCATTGAGCATGGCAGCCGCCTTGCGAACCCAGGCATGCAGTTGCGCGAGCTTGTCGCCGGGAAACTCGGCCTCGAAGGCGTCCCACATGGCGCCGGCCTTGGCCGCATTTGCGCGCAGACACTCGACGATCAGTTCGTCCTTGGATTCGAAATGACGATAGAGCGTCATCTTGTTCGTGCCGGCAGCTTCGGTGATGGCGTCGACGCCGACGCCCTTGATGCCGTGCTTGTGGAACATGTCGCGTGCCGTCTCCAGGATTCGATCCCGGGGACGAGAGCGCTCCACGACGCCGTCTGTCATCATGATCTCCTTTCGTTTCCAAAAAACCCTCGGCCACCTCTTGACTAGGGTGTTACCGGTCTGTAACTTCCAGCATGTTACTTACTGGTAACACCTATGTCGCCCGTCGTCAATAACAAGGCCGTGAACTGGTCCTGCCAGATGAGACGGACGAGAAACTGCCAATCATGCGGCTCCGGCCGGTGAGGAAATGAAAAACGGTTCGCGAGCATGGGCTGCGGTACCGACAGACAAGGAGCCGGCCAATGACACAGCGCCGTGATCTTACCATAGATGAGGCCGTCCGGGATCCGATGATCCGGCTGGTCATGAGGGCAGATGGGGTCGACCCCCGCGCCTTCGAGAAGATGCTTCGCTCGCTTGCCGATGGGCAGCGTCGTGAGGTGCCGTTGCTGCGTTCACGGGAAGCCTCCCGTGACGGGCACGGCCAGTTGTCCAGAGTTGCCAGCGCCTTCGGGCGGGCAACAGCAGCCGGCGAGGCATGTGTGTCGTGGTAAACTTCTTCATTCACCGTCCGATCTTCGCCTCGGCGATCGCCATCATCATGGTGCTCGCCGGGACGATTTGTTATTTCCTGCTGCCGGTCTCGCAGTTTCCCGACATCACGCCGCCCCAGGTCGTGGTCAGCGCCCATTATCCCGGCGCCAGCGCGCAAGTCGTGGCCGACACGGTGACGACGCCGCTGGAGCAGCAGATCAACGGCGTGCAGGGCATGACCTACATGTCGTCGACGAGCTCCAATGACGGCTCCTCGACCATCACCATCACCTTCGATGTCGGCTACTCCCTGAGCACCGCCGCCGTCGACGTCCAGAACCGCGTCTCGCAGGCGGCCTCGTCGCTGCCGGCGATCGTCAACCAGGGCGGCGTGACGATCAAGAAGCAGAACCCGAACTTCGTGCTCATCGTCAACCTCACCTCGCCCGACAAGTCGGTCGATCCGGTGGCGCTGTCGAACCTCGCCTACCTGCAGGTCGTCGATCCGCTGAAGCGGCTGCAAGGCGTCGGCGACGTGCAGATCTTCGGCGAGCGGCGCTATTCGATGCGCATCTGGCTCGATCCGGACAAGCTTGCCAATCTCGGCATCACCGCCGTCGACGTGCAGAATGCCATCGCCGAGCAGAATGTCCAGGTGGCGGCCGGCAAGATCGGCCAGTCGCCGGCGCCCGCCGGCACCGCCTTCGAGATGCAGGTCAACGCCGTCGGCCGCCTGAGCGACCCGAAGGAGTTCGGCGACATCGTGGTGCGCGCCAACACCGACACGGGCTCGCTGGTGCGGCTGCGCGACGTTGCGCGTATCGAGCTCGGCGCGCTGCAATATTCGTCGTCGGCCTTCTTCGGCAAGGACCCGACCGTCGTTCTCGCGGTCTACCAGATGCCCGGTTCCAACGCGCTCGACCTTCAGCAGCGCGTCAAGGACAAGATGCAGGAGTTGTCGGCGCGGTTCCCCAAGGGCGTATCCTATGCCATGCACTACGACACCACGCGCTTCGTCTCGGCATCGATGCATGATGTGCTGATCACGCTCGGCGAAGCGCTGGTTCTGGTCGTCGCCGTGGTGTTCATCTTCCTGCAGAGCTGGCGCACGACCATCATCCCGACCATCGCCATTCCGGTGTCGCTGGTGGCGACGCTGGTCGTCATGGAGATGCTGGGCTTCTCGCTCAACATGCTCTCCCTGCTCGGCATGGTGCTGGCGATCGGCCTTGTCGTCGACGACGCCATCGTGGTGGTCGAGAATGTCGAACGACAATTAGAGGCCGGGTTGAAGCCACTCGCGGCGACCAAGGCCGCCATGGCCGAAGTCACCGGTCCGATCATCGCCACCACCGCGGTGCTGATGGCCGTGTTCGTGCCGGTCGCCTTCATTCCGGGCGTCTCGGGGCGGCTCTACAACCAGTTCGCGCTGACGGTGGCGATTTCGGTCGGCATCTCGGCCTTCAATTCGCTGACGCTGAGCCCTGCGCTCAGTGCCGCTTTCCTGCGTCATCGGCATGGGCCGCAGTTCTTCCTGTTCCGTTGGTTCAACACCGGCTTCGACAAGATATCCCACGCCTACGCTCATGGTGTGCGCTTCCTCATTCGCCTGCGCTGGATCATGCTCGGCCTTTTCGCGGCCGGGTTGGTCGCCACCTATTTCGTCTGGCAGAAGCTGCCCTCGACCTTCCTTCCGGTCGAGGACCAGGGCTATTTCTTCGTCGTCATCCAGTTGCCCGACGGCGCCTCGCTCGAGCGCACCGACGCGGTGGCCCAGAAGGCGCGCGATATCCTGCAGGCGACGCCGGGCGTCGACATTGTCGGCTCGATCAGCGGCCTGAACTTCCTGACCAGTGCGGCGCAGTCGAACTCGGCGGTCGAGTTCGCCATCCTGAAGCCCTGGGAAGAACGTGGCCCCGACCAGAGCGCGTCGAAACTCGTCGCCGACGTGCGCGGCAAGCTGATGCAGATTCCGGAAGCTTTCGCGCTCTCCTTCGATCCGCCTTCGATCCCGGGTATCGGCACGACCGGCGGCTTCGAATTCGTCGTCGAGGACCTCACCGGCCGCGGCAGCACGGCCCTCAATGACGCGACGCAAGCCGTGATCGCCGAGGCGCGCAAGCAGCCGGAAATCAATCCGCAGCAGCTGTTCTCGCCGTTCTCGACCTCGACGCCGCAGTTCAACTACGACCTCGACCGCAGCAAGGCCAAGCTTCTCGGCCTCAACCTGCCCGACGTCTTCAACACACTGCAGATCTATCTCGGCTCGCTCTATGTGAACGACTTCAACCTGTTCGGCCGCACCTTCCGGGTGACCATCCAGGCCGACAAGGATGCACGTGCGGGCGCCGCCGACATTTCCAGGCTCTATGTGCGCAACGCGTCGGGCGGCATGGTGCCGCTCTCGACGCTGGGCAAGCTCGTGCCGTTCGTCGGGCCGGAAACCGTGCCGCACTACAACAACAACGCCTCGGCCTCGATCAATGGCGGCGCCGCACCGGGCTTCTCTTCGGGCCAGGCGGTCGCCGCCATGGAACGGGCGGCGGCCACCGCGCTCCCCAGGGATTTCGGTTTCGAATGGACCGGCATCACCTTCCAGGAGCTCAAGGCAGGATCGATCGCGTCCGTCGTCTTCGGCCTCGCCATCGTCTTCGTCTTCCTGATCCTGGCGGCGCAGTATGAGAGCTGGGCGATGCCGTTCATGGTGCTGCTGGCGGTGCCGCTCGCTCTGTTTGGCGCGTTCGCGGCCCTGTCGGTGCGCGGCATGCAGATCGACGTCTACTCGCAGATCGGCTTCGTCATGCTGATCGGCCTGGCAGCGAAGAACGCGATCCTGATCGTCGAGTTCGCCAGGCGGCGGCGCGAGGAAGGCTTGAGCATTGTCGAGGCGGCCATGGAAGCCGCGCGCCTCAGGCTGCGGCCGATCCTGATGACGGCCTTCGCCTTCATCCTCGGCGTGCTGCCGCTGATGTTCGCCACCGGCGCCGGTGCCGCAAGCCGCCAGTCGATCGGCACCACGGTGTTTGGCGGCATGGTCGCCGCGACCATTCTGTCGCTGGTGTTCGTGCCGGTCTTCTACGCGGTCATCGAACAGCTGCGGGAGCGCCGCGGAAGCGGCGAACCCGCCTCCAAGCATACTGAACCAACTGCCGAACCCGCCTTCCCTCCCCTGGCGGAAGCGGCCGAATAAGATTGGAGAAATATTATGCGTAAATGGAAAATCGCTTTGGGAACGGCTGTCGCGCTAGCCGCGATCTCGGTGGCCAGCGTCCACCTGCTCGACATGGGCAATCTCAGGCTGAGCAGCGGCACGGCCGGTGCGGCGACGCCCGCTCCGGCGGCATTCGTCATGCCGGTGCCGGTGGCGAACGTGGTCAAGAAGACGATCCCGATCTATCTCGACTATGCCGCCCGCATCGAGCCTATCCGCAGCATCACGCTGCAGGCGCGCGTGCCCGGCTATTTGCAGGAACAGACGGCGCAAGACGGCGCGGATGTGCGGCAGGGCGACCTTCTGTACAGGATCTCGCCTGACGACTTCCAGGCCGCGCTCGACCAGGCGAAAGCCCAGGTCCAGCGCGACACGGCGACGCTCGACTATGCGCGGTCCAATCTCGGCCGCGGCACCGAGCTCGCCAAGAGCGGTTACCTCGACAAGGACAGCTTCGACCAGCGCACCAGCACCTTGCGCGAAGCGCAGGCGTCGCTGGCACTCAACCAGGCGGCCGTGCGCACGGCGGAGCTCAATCTGAGCTACGCCGAGATCCATGCTCCATTCCCCGGGCGCCTGGGCCGCAACCAGGCCTCGGTCGGAACGCTGGTCAGCGTCGCCGGCACGGTGCTCAACACGCTGGTGCAGCTCGACCCGATCTATGTCACCTTCAATCCGAGCGAGACGGATCTGGCCGAGATCGAGCAGGCTCGCGCGGCCGGCCCGGTCGATGTCGAAGTCCTGCTGCCGGGTCAGACCGAGACCAGCCAGAAGGGCGAACTCACCTTCATCGACAACACGGTCGACCACTCGACCGGCACCATCACCGCGCGCGCCACCATCGGCAATGCGAAGTTCATGCTCATGCCCGGCCAGTACGTGCGCGTGCGGCTGCATATCAGGCAGCAGCCTGACGCGCTGATGGTGCCGCAGACGGCGCTGGGCTCGAGCCAGCTAGGCAAATATCTCTACGTCGTCGGCAAGGGTAATACGGTCGACCAGCGGCTGGTCTCGCTCGGCCCGACCAGCGGCGACCTTGTGGCCATCATGAGCGGCATCTCGGAAGGCGACCAGGTGATCACAGGCAATCTGCAGAAGATCGGGCCCGGAATGCCGATCTCGCCACTGCCACAGAAACCGGCTACCTGACACCCCCGCAGGCCCGGTTTCCGCGCGGCGCCCTCGACCTACCCACGGGTCGTGGGCGCCGCATTTACAAGCAGGCCGACAAGAGCGGCGACATCGGCGCGGTCGGCCTTGGCCGGTGGCATGAAGGCGCAATAGGGATGACCGAGGCGCACCGAGACCGCTGACAGCGCGATCAGGCGGCCGGCCTCCAGATCGGCCTGCGCCATTACACGCTGGCCGAGCGCAATGCCCAGACCCAGCCTCGCCGAGGCGATCGCCAGGCTGGACAGGCCGACGCGCCGCCCATGCGACGGGTCTGGCGCGCGGCTGCCGCCGCATGCCGCGAAACCAGATGTGATGTTCAGCGCCGAGGAGCGGGGCGGCTTCTGCGGCCGCGCCGCTGAGCCGTCCAAACCGCATCTTGATCGGATTGCGGGTGGCGATGAAGAATCCGAAAATCCCGTCTTGTTAGATTGTCGACAATCTGATTGTCTTGCCTACTGTACTCGCTGGAGTGGGCCGGATGGTGACGACGGATTTCAGCCCGATTGCCGATACGACGCGTCGCGCCGAAATCGTCGCGCTGCTGCGCCGCGCCATCCTGACCGGGCAACTGCAGCCAGGCCAGAAGCTTAACGAGCTCAGAATCTCCGAACAGATGCGGGTCAGCCGCGCGCCATTGCGCGAGGCCATGCGCGAGCTGGTGCAGGAAGGTATCCTGACCAGCATTCCCTATGCCGGCACCTTCGTCATCGATGTCACCGCCAAGGACATAGACGATGCCTATTCGCTCAACCAGGTGCTGGACGAGTTCGCCATCGAACGGACATGGCCGCATCGCGACCAACGGTTCTTCGATGAACTTGACCGGCGCCACGAAGCGGTGAAGCAGGCGACGCGGGCTCTCGACACCACGCGTCAGATCGAAACCGCGCTGCAGCTGCACGGACTGATCTATGAATGGGCCGACAATTCAGTGCTTCTTGAAACCTGGCAGCGGCTGACCAGCCGGCTGCAAATGTATTTCGCGCTGCACCAGCATGCGCGCAACGAGCCGGTGCCGGCCGAAGACGTCCATGAGACTTACGTGCAACTGATGAAGGGCACCGATATGCGCGCGGCCCAGCGTCATGCACGCGAACATATCAATCTCGACTTCGAGCAGTTGCTCTCCTATGCGCGCGGCCTCGAACAGCGCCCGTCCAAGGGCGCCTGACCAATTCCCCAGATATGTAGCCAGCGGACAGACAGAGTGCAGATCAAATCCATCAAAGCCTACCATGTCGTGCAGCCCTTCGTGGACGGCCCCTACCGCATGTCCAAGGGACGCCAGGCCGACGCCTTCGACGCGGTGATCGTTGCCATCACCGCCGACAGCGGCCTGACCGGCTGGGGCGAGATGGCGCCGCTCGGCAATTTCTACTCGGCCGCGTTTCCGGCCGGCGCCCGTGCGGGCGTGCCGGAAATCGCGCCGCATCTCATCGGCCACGATCCGCGCGGGCTGGCCAGCATCGGCCGGCTGATGGACACGGTGTTCAAGGGCCATCCCTACATCAAGTCGGCGCTCGACATGGCCTGCTGGGATCTCGCCGCGCGCGCCGCCGGCGTGCCCCTCGTCACCATGCTCGGCGGCCGCGAGAGCGATATGGCGGAGACCTACCGGGTCGTCACCCACGGCACGCTCGATCAGATGGCGGCACTGGCAAAAAGGATCATTGCGGAGGGCTGTCGCCGTCTGCAGGTCAAGGTCGGCGGCAATGTGCACGATGACATCGAGCGGGTAACGACAGTCGCCTCGGCCGTGCCGAAAGGCACCGTGATTTTCTGCGACGCCAATGCCGGCTGGACACCCTACCAAGCGCGGCAGTTCGCCGATGCCACGCGCGGCATCGACTACACGTTCGAGCAGCCCTGCACCACGATCGAGGAGAACATGTCGGTGCGCCGCATGCTCGACAAGCCGATGGTGCTCGACGAATCCGTCACCTCGCTGGAAGAGATGCTGGAGATCCACCGCCTGGGCGCGGCCGACGGGTTGACGCTGAAGATCTCGCGCCTGGGCGGCGTGACCAGGACCCGGCAGATCCGCGACGTTGCCGTCGATCTTGGCTTCATGATCACCGTCGAGGACACGGGCGGCGCCGAGATCGACACGGCGGCGATGGCACATCTATCGCTGTCGACGCCACAAGAGCGGCGATTGCATGCCATTGCCTTCCATGAATGGGTGACGGTGCGCACGGCCTTCAACGCCCCGCCCGTCACCGGCAGCCATATGGGCATTCCAGACGGACCCGGCCTCGGCATCGACGTGGATCCGAGCCTGCTCGGCAAGCCCTTCTTCGAGATCGGCTGAGATGAAGATCCGCAGCATCACGGCCACGCCGATCAATCTTCGTCTCGAAGCGCCCTATGGCTGGGTGTTCGGCGAGCTCGACGGGTTTTCGCAGACCATTGTCGAGGTCGAGACCGAGGATGGGCTGATCGGCCTCGGCGAAGCGCCGACGCCGGCGGCGGCCGCGATCATCAATGATGTTCTGGCCGAGCGCCTGGTCGGGCGCGATGCCTTCGACATCGCCGGCGCCGAGCATGTCTGCCTGCCCTACTGGACCGGTGTGCAGTCGATCAACGACCGCACCCGCATCATGGCTTTCGGTGCGATCGAGATGGCGTTGTGGGACCTGCGCGGCAAGGCGTGGAACCAGCCGCTCTACCAGCTGCTCGGCGGCGCCGTGCGCAAGGACATCCCGTTCACCGACTATTTTTCGCTGCGCGGCGACGGGCCGAAGGTGAAAGGCGAGACGACGCCGGAAGAAGTCGCCGACTATTGCGTCGAGCTGCACGAGACGCATGGAACGACCTTCTTCGAAGGCAAGTTCTCGACCGAGGACCCGAAAGTCTCGCTCAGAATGGTCGAGCTGATCCGCGCAAAGCTCGGCGACGAGGCGATGATCCGCATCGATTCCAACCAGGCCTATTCGCTGGCGACGGCGCGACGGCTGGCGCGGCCGCTCGAAGAGCTCGGCGTGCGCAACTGGGAGGATCCGGTGGCGACCATCGAGGAGATGCGCCAGTTGCGGCAGCATTGCTCGATCCCGTTCTCGACCCACAATATCGACATTGCGCGCGCCATGGACCTCAAGGTCCCCGATGCCTTCGTCGGCAATCCGACCGCGCATGGCGGCATCGGCCGCCTGCTGCGTTTCGTCGGCGCCTGCGAGCACGCCGGCGTCGATTTCTGGTGCTACAGCGGCGACAGCGGCATCGGCAGCGCGGCCTATCTGCATCTGTGCGCGGCGCTCGGCTGGATCCGGGAGCCGAACCAGTCGCTGTTTCGCATGCAGCCCATGGACATCACCGAGGAAGGGCCGTTTTCGCCGAGGAACAATGTCGTGCGCGTGCCGGAAGGTCCCGGTCTCGGCGTCACCTTGTCGCGGAAAAACCTCGCCGCCTGCCATCGCGATTTCGCCGAGAACGGCCCGTGCAACAAATATCATGACCCGGCAAAGCCCGGAACATATCGCCGCCTGCCGCTGAACTAGGAGAACGAGAAGGAAAGGAGACTAGCCAACACAAGTGTCCGCCGCAGCGATCTGGATCGCCATGGCAGGGCCTGACGGGTGAAAGCATGGCCTCAAGAAAATCTGACCCCCGCGCCGCAAGGAGCGGATGGACCAGCAAAGACAGCATGCTACAGTCCCGGTCGACCGACTTCGTTGATGACCGGGACAGGAGAACTCCACGGAATTTCGTCAACCGGAAGTGCATTCTTCAGCCATAAGAAACAAGGGGAAAGGGTTAAACCCATGAGCAAGAATTACCGCATTCTCGACCTGATCCGGCGCAATCGCTCGCCGCTCGAAAACCATCTCATCGACGGTCTCGTCGACGGCCGTATCAGCCGCCGCGACTTCATTCGCCACGGCAGCCTGCTCGGCCTGTCGCTGCCGCTTCTGGGCGGCATCACCACGGCCGCCGGCCTCGGTGGCATGCCGTCGCTCGCCCGCGCCCAGGGCGCGCCCGGCGCGACCATCCGTGTCGGCAGCAGCGTGCCGGCGGCAACCATCGACCCGGTCACCATCGCCGATGCCGGCGGCCTGCTGATCCTGCAGCAGGTTGCCGAATTCCTCTGCGTCGACGGCCCCGACCTGGTGCTCAAGCCGGCGCTGGCCGAAAGCTGGAAGCCGAACGACAACGGCACGGTGTGGACCTTCAAGCTGCGCAAGGGCGTGAAATTCCACTCCGGCGGCGAGATGAAGGCCGACGATGTCGTGGCCAGCATCGACCGCCTCGCCGACCCGGCAAACTCGTCCAACGCGCTGTCGGTGTTCACCGGCATCCTGCAGAAGGGCGCCACCAAGAAGGTCGACGACTACACGGTGGAGTTCCACCTCGACGCGCCGAACGGCAACTTCCCCTACATGGTGTCGTCGGACAACTACAACGCCGTCATCATCCCGGCGAGCTACAAGGGCGACTACGAGAAAAGCTTCGACGGCACCGGCCCGTTCAAGATCGAAAAATACACGGCCAAGGTCGGCGCCTCCTTCGTCCGCAACGAGGACTATTGGGGCGAAAAGGCACTGCCGGAGCGCACCGAATTCACCTTCTTCGCCGACATGCAGCCGCAGATCCTGGCGCTGCAGGGCGGACAGATCGATATCATCAACCAGATGCCGGTGCTCGCGGGCGTCGCCTTGCTCAATGATCCGAGCGTCGACATCATCAGCCTGAAGTCGGTTGCGCACCAGCAATTGCATCTGCGCTGCGATTCCGATCCGTTCAAGGACCCGCGCGTGCGCCGCGCCATCGCGCTCAGCATCGATCGCGACAAGCTGGTCGCCGGCCTGATGAAGGGCCGCGCTTCGGCCGGCAATGACAGCCCGTTCGCGCCTGCCTATCCTTCGACCGATACCAGCGTGCCGCAGCGCAAGCAGGACATCGCGCAGGCCAAGCAGTTGATGGAAGCGGCCGGCGCCGGCAAGGGTTTCAAGGTGACGCTGACCACCGAGCGCTACCTGGAAATTCCCGAATACGCCCAGCTCATCCAGAACTGGGTCAAGGAGATCGGCATCGAGCTCGAGCTCAACATCCTCGACCAGGGCGCGTATTACGGCGACGCCGTGTTCGGCAAGTCGAACTGGCTGGACTCGGTGATGGGCATCACCGACTACGGCCACCGCGGCGTGCCGAATGTCTATCTCGCCGCCCCGCTGAAGAGCGACGGCACCTGGAACGCGGCGCACTTCAAGAACAAGGACTACGACACGCTGGCCAACAGCTACATCGCCGCGCTCGACCTCGAGGCGCAGAAGGCCGACGCCGGCAAGATCCAGAAGCTGCTGCTCGAGGAAACGCCTGTCATTTTCGGCTACTTTTACGACTACCTGACGGCGACGGCGAAGGGCGTGGCCGGCGTGCAGCCGACCGCCATGTCGCAGCTGTTCCTCGAAAAGGCATCGAAGGCCTAAAACGAAAGGGAAAGCCAATCCTCTAACAGCCAGCTCCCGCGTGGGGGCTGGCTCCACAAGGAGTCTTAGCCATTCTCTCCTTCTTTGCACGGCGTGTGTCGCTGTCGCTGGTTACATTGTTCCTGCTCAGCATCATGGTGTTCCTGGGCGGCCAGGTGCTGCCCGGCAATGTCGGGCGCGCGATCCTGGGGCCGTTTGCCGACCAGCGCGCGGTCGACGCGCTCAATCATACGCTGGGCGTCGATCGCCCGCTGCTCACCCAATATGCGACCTGGATCTGGAATTTCATCCGCGGCGACATGGGCACGTCCTACATCTTCCGCTCGCCAGTGGCGCCGTTCGTCATCGACGCCTTGGGCAATTCGATGAAGCTGGCCGCGGTCGCCTTCGTGCTGGTGGTGCCGATCGGCATCCTCGGCGGGGTCATCGCGGCGCTCAATCTCAACCGGCCGCTCGACCGCATCATCAGCCTTGGCGGCCTGTCGGTGACGGTGCTGCCGGAGTTCGTCACCGGCATCATCCTGATCCTGATCTTCGGTGTGTGGCTGCGCTGGCTGCCGATCTCGGCGGCATGGCCCAAGAACGCCGGCTTCTTTACCCAGCTGTATTATTTGATCCTGCCGTCGGTGCCGCTGTTCCTGGTGCTGTTCGGCTATATCGCCCGCATGGCGCGTTCCGGCATGATCGAGGCGCTCGATTCCGACTATACAAGAACGGCGGTACTCAAGGGCCTGCCCTGGCGCACGGTGATCTGGCGCCATGTGCTGCGCAATGCGCTGCTGCCGACCATCACCGTCATCGCCACCCAGACCGGCTATCTCATCGGCGGCCTGGTGGTGATCGAGACGCTGTTCCGCTACCAGGGTATCGGTTCGCTGATCTTCACCGCCGCGCGCGGCAAGGATTTCCCGATGCTGGAATCGGGCATCCTCACCATCGGCATCGTCTATGCCGTGGCGACATTGATCGCCGACTTCCTCTATTCCGTGCTCAATCCGCGCATCCGGCTGGGGTCAGACCAATGAGCGCCGTCCAGACCACCTCTCCCCCGCAAGACGACACGCGCCGGCGCAGCCCCATGGCGGAAGTCTCTTCCTCGCTCATGCGTTCGCGAACCTTCCTTGTCGGTCTTGCCATCGTGCTGTTCTGGGTCGCCTGCGCGCTGTTCGGCGAGCACTTCGCGCCCTATGACCCGCTTGCCGACGACATCATCAACGCGCTGGCGCCGCCGTCGTCCGAACACTGGTTCGGCACCGACCAGATCGGCCGCGACGTCTTCTCGCGCGTCATCGTCGGCTCGCGCGACATCCTCACCGTCGCCCCGCTGGCGACCTTGCTGGCGACAATTGCCGGCACGGCACTCGGCCTGCTCACCGGCTATTTCCGCGGCATCGTCGACGATGTCGTCAGCCGCATTCTCGAAGCCTTCATGGCGATCCCCGTGGTCATCGTCGCGCTGCTCGCCATCGTCGCGCTCGGTACGTCCAAGGCCACCGTCATCGTCGTCATCGGCTTGAGCTTCGCGCCGATCATTGCGCGCACCGTGCGCTCGGCGGTGCTGGCCGAGCGCGAACTCGATTATGTCGCCGCCGCGCAGCTGAGGCATGAGAGCGCCTTCCACACGATGTTCGTCGAGATCCTGCCCAATGTCATCCCGCCGATCCTGGTCGAGACCACCGTGCGGCTTGGCTACGCCATCTTCGCGGTCGCCACGCTCTCCTTCATGGGTTTTGGCATCCAGCCGCCCTCGCCCGACTGGGGGCTGTCGATCTCCTCGAATTACGGCATGATCGGCGGCGGCTTCTGGTGGACGGTGCTGTTCGACGCGCTCGCCATCGCCTCGCTGGTGATCGGTGTCAACCTTGTGGCCGACGGCGTGCATGGAGCGCTCAATGACTAGTTCCGCAAAGGCTGAAAACGCCCTCGAACTGCACGATCTGTCGGTCGCCTACCGGGTGGCCGGGCGCAACCGCGCCGTGCTGCGCAATCTCAGCCTCAACATCAGGCAGGGCGAGGCCTATGGGCTGGTCGGCGAATCCGGCTGCGGCAAATCCACCGTGGCGCTCACCGTCGTGCGCTATTTGCCACGAAATGGCTCGATATCGGGCGGCGCGATCTCGCTCGACGGCCAGGACGTCATGAAGCTCGATGCCGAGGCCTTGCGGCGGGCGCGCGCCGAAAGCGTCTCAATGGTCTATCAGGATCCCGGCAAGGCGCTGAACCCGTCGATCCGCATCGGCCGGCAACTGACCGAGATCTTCGAGCTTGGCGGTATCACGGGACAGGCGGCGACCGATCGCGCCATCGCCATGCTCAACCGCGTGCGCATCTCCGATCCGCCAAGCGTCATGCAGCGCTATCCGCACCAGCTCTCCGGCGGCATGCAGCAGCGCGTGGCGATCGCCATGGCGCTGGCCAACGATCCCTCGATGCTGATCCTCGACGAGCCGACCACCGGCCTCGATGCAACGGTCGAGGCCGAGGTGCTCGACCTCATCGCACAGCTCAGGCAAGAGCTCTCGGCCTCGATCCTGTTCATCAGCCACAACCTCGCCGTCGTCTCCAACATGTGCGACCGTGTCGGCGTGCTCTATGCCGGCATGCTGGTCGAGGAAGGGCCGACGGATGTCGTCTTCAATGATCCGCGCCATCCCTATACGGTCGCGCTGCTGCGCTGCCTGCCACGCGGCGGCCAGCGCAAGGACCAGGGCCGGCTCGACACCATTCCGGGCTTCCTGCCCGGCATAGGCGCTGACATCAAGGGCTGTGCCTTTGCCGACCGCTGTGCGCTCGCCGACAATCGCTGCCGCACCGAATTGCCACCGCTCTATGATCTGAGCGACGAGCGCGGCAAGCGCCTGTCGCGCTGCTTCCACCACGACAAGGCGCAGGCTCTGCCGCGCGCCACACCGAGCGATGTTGCGACAGCGCCCAAGCCGACAACCGCGCCGGTGCTGCGCGTCGCCGGGCTGAACAAGACCTATGCCAGCCACGGCCATCCCTTGCGCGCCGTCAAGGATGTCTCGCTTGATCTGCGGCCCGGCGAGACGCTGGGGCTGGTCGGCGAATCCGGCAGCGGCAAGACCACTTTCGCCAGGCTGCTGCTCGGTCTGGTGCCGCCCGATGATGGCGGCACCATCGAACTCGAGGGCAAGGCGCTGGCGCCGAAGCTGGAGAACCGCGGCGACGACCAGGTCAAGGCGATGCAGATCGTCTTCCAGAACCCGGACTCCGCGCTTAACCGCTCGCATTCGATCCGCCACATTCTCGGCCGCGCCTTGAAGCGGCTGGCCGGCCTCTCCGGCACGGCGCAGGAGGCGCGCCTCGACGATCTCGTCCGCTCGGTGCGCCTCACCGACCGCCATCTGGCCGTCAAGCCGCGCCAGCTCTCGGGCGGCCTGAAGCAGCGCGTCGCCATTGCGCGCGCCTTCGCCGGCGATCCGCGCATTGTCGTCTGCGACGAGCCGACCTCGGCACTCGACGTCTCCGTCCAGGCGGCGATCCTCAACCTGCTCGCCGACCTGCAATCGAAGGAGGATGTCAGCTACATCTTCATCTCGCACGATCTTGGCGTTGTGCGTTACCTCTCCGACAAGATCGCCGTGCTCTATCTCGGCCGCATCATGGAACTCGGACCGTCGGAAGACGTCTTTTCCGGCCCGCATCATCCCTATACCGAGGCGCTGCTGTCGGCCGTGCCGAAGCTCGACCAGACCGAGACGGCGCGCATCCGGCTCGACGGCGAAATCCCCAGCGCCACCAACCCGCCCCCGGGCTGCGTCTTCAACACGCGCTGCCCGCGCAAGATCGGCCCGATCTGCGAGCAGCAGGAGCCGCCGCTCGCCGAGGCACAGCCCGGCCATTCGATTCGCTGCCATATCCCCTATGCGGAGCTGGCAAGGCTGCAGAAAGCAGCCGCGACCGAACCGGCATAGCAAGATATCGCCGGCCGGCTACCTCAGGCCGGCCACGCCCAGGGAACGGTCGCCTTCCGAAAAACCCTGATCACTGGTCCAGTTCCGGGC
The DNA here is from genome assembly GCF_000009625.1 of Mesorhizobium japonicum MAFF 303099. Taxonomy (NCBI): domain Bacteria; kingdom Pseudomonadati; phylum Pseudomonadota; class Alphaproteobacteria; order Hyphomicrobiales; family Phyllobacteriaceae; genus Mesorhizobium; species Mesorhizobium japonicum. The sequence continues at coordinate 6,077,421 of NC_002678.2, read as the reverse complement.
CAGCGAGCGCAAGCCCGTCAGCGCGACATCCAGGACATCCGACGAGACGGGATTCGAGGGATAGGCGAGATAGATTGGCCGCTGGAACACCGGCGTGTTGTCGATGCGCCGCATCTCGCCGCGCTCGATATGGCCGCTGACGGCGCTGAGCGGCAGATAGGCGGCGGCCTGCCGTGACAGCACATGCTGCAGCCCGATGAAGACCAGCCCCGCGGAAATCGCCGGCTTGACCATGCCGGCAAAGGCGCGGTCGTGCTCGATGCGGAATTCCAGCCCCCAGTCCATCAATATGTAGTTTTCGGCCCACGGCTTGGTCTGCGCCGCATGCTGGACCAGCACGACCTGATCGACGGCCAGTGTCTCATAGACGATGCCGGGGTGCGGGCGCGGCAGATAGAGGATGCAAATGTCGAGCAGGCCTTCCGCCAGTTGGTCGATGGCCAGATCCGGAAAACTGCCTTCCAGCCGCAGCGCCACGTTCGGCCGCCTGGCGCGCATCCACTCGACCCATGGCGAGGTGATACGGTCCCACAGATAGGCGGGAGCGGTCAGCCGCAGCAGGCTGTCATAGCCGTCGGGAACGGCGATGTCCTGCCTGGATTGCTCCCAGGTGCGGGTGATGGAGGAGGCGTGCGGCAGGAACTGCCGGCCAGCCGGCGTGAGCGTGACGCCGTCGCGGTCGCGCACGAAAAGCCGGCGCCCCAACTGCTCCTCCAGCCCCCTGATCCGCGCGCTGACGGTGGATTGCGCAAGGTTGAGCCGGCCGGCCGCAAGGGTGAAGCTGCCATGTTCGGCGACCTCGAGGAAACTGCGCAGGTTCTCGGTATCCATGGCTTGCACCTTGCATCGAAAATTTCGATGGACCCTATCAAAAAATATCGCTTTCCGGTCGCGGTCAACAATGACCTAAATGGCCGATCCCCGGAGAGCAAGCGAGGTATGCAGCCATGCCAAGGCATTTCATGACGATCGACGCCGCTCGCAAAAACCTGACGGCAATCGAAAATTCCGCTGTCGACGACTTGCTGGCCGGCAGGCTCTGCCGCCGCGATTTCCTGCGCCATGGCAGCGTGCTCGGCCTTTCGCTGCCGTTCCTGGGCAGCCTTGTCGCGGCCGCCGGCCTCGGCACGCAGAAGGCCCGCGCCGAAGGCAAGCCGGGCGGCACGGTGCGCGCCGGCGTTGCCACGCCAGGCGGCGCCATCGATCCCGTCACCTATTATGACAGCGGCAGCTACCAGCTGGTTTTCCAGACCGCCGAATTCCTCTGCATTACGTAGCCGGATCTCACCTTGAAGCCGGTGCTGGCGGAAAGCTGGTCGCCGAACGCGGACGGCAGTGTCTGGACCTTCAAGCTGCGCAAGGGCGTGAAATTCCACAATGGCGAGGATTTCAAGGCCGACGATGTGGTGGCGACCTTCGATCGACTGGCCGACCCCAACGGCGCCTCGAACGCGCTTTCGGTGTTCAAGGGCCTGCTGTCGAAAGGCGGCACGCAGAAAGTCGACGACCATACCGTCGCCTTCCATCTCGATGCGCCGAACGGCAGCTTTCCCTATTCGGTATCGATCGACAATTACAACGCCGTCATCCTGCCGGCGAGCTACAAGGGCGATTACGAGAAGACCTTTGAGGGCACCGGGCCGTTCCGGCTCGAGAGCTACACGCCGAAGGTCGGCGCGACCTTCGTGCGCAACGAGGACTATTGGGGCGAGAAGGCGCTGCCCGACCGGCTCGAGTTCAAATTCTACGGCGACGTGCAGCCGCGCATCCTGGCGCTGCAGGCCGGCGAGGTCGACGTCCTCGATGCCGTACCGCTCGACGTCAGCCAGGTGGTGCTGAACAGCCCCGACATCACGGTGCTGCGGGTCGCCTCGACCGCGCACCGCCAGTTGCACATGCGCTGCGACACCGGTCCCTTCACCGACAAGCGCGTGCGCCAGGCGCTGGCGCTCAGCATCGACCGCTCCAAGCTGGTCGATGGCCTGTGCCGCGGCATGGCGGCGACCGGCAATGACAGCCCGTTCGCGCCGGCCTTTCCCGCCACCGACAAGACGGCGCCGCAGCGCGTTCAGGACATCGCCAAGGCCAAGCAGCTCATGGAGGCGGCCGGCCTCGCCAGCGGCTTCGACATCACGCTGACGACGCTGCGCTATTCCGACATTCCAGGCTACGCGCAGCTGTTCCAGAATTTCGCCAAGGAGATCGGCGCCCGCATCGCGCTCAACATCGAGGATCAGGACAAATATTACGGCAAGGCGGTGTTCGGCCAGTCGGACTGGCTGGACAGCCCGTTGGGGATCACCGACTACGCCCACCGCAGCGTGCCGAACGTCTTTCTCAAGAGCCCGCTGGTCAGCGACGGCCCGTGGAATGCGGCGCATTTCAAAGACCCCGCCTATGACGGCATGGTCACTTCCTATCTCAAGGCGCTCGACATCGGCGCGCAGCGCGCGGCGGCCTCCGACATCCAGAAACTGCTGCTCGACGAAACGCCGGTCATTTTCAGCTATTTCCCGGATCTGCTGGTGCCGGTGCGCAAGAATGTCAGCGGCCTGCCGCCGATCGCCGCCGGTCTGCTGCTCGATCGCGTGTCGCTGGGATAGAGGCTGGATTGGACAATTCCGCTTTCGGGCGGCGAGGCTATCCGCTGGCAGGCTGCGAAGAGCGATGGGGGGCCATCGTTCGAGGGGCTCGATGCAAGGGAAGCCCGCCGCCCGGAAACCCTCTCCGGCAACAGTTCAATCCAGGTTCATCTCGCTGTGCGCCAACGCTCGATGACAAAAGACAAGAAACGGGAGACTACCATTCGCAAGCCTCATTTGCGCGGTCGCGGACCGCATTTCCCCTTGCTCGACACCATCATGCAGTATGAGTTCGAGCCGGGCTATGTCGCCTTCACCATGCCGATGCAGAAACGGCTGCGCGTTCAGGTGGGATCGATGATCGTCGCCGATACGACCAAGGCGCTGGTGCTCTACGAATCCGATCATCTGCCGGTTTACTATTTTCCGATGAGTGACGTGCGCGAGGAGTTCCTGTTGCCGAGCAGGACGACGACAGAGAGTCCGTTCAAGGGCGTCGCCACGCATTATTCGCTGAACACCGGCATCACGCTGGTCGAGGACGCCGCCTGGCGCTATCTCGATCCGGTCAAGGGATCGCCTGACCTGTCGGGCTACATGTCCTTCTATTGGCCCAAGATGACGCACTGGTACGAGGAAGACGAAGAGATCTTCGTCCACGCCCGCGACCCGTTCCGCCGGGTCGATTGCCTACCCTCCTCGCGGCGGGTGCAGGTCATCCTCGACGGCGAGCAGGTCGCCGATTCACGCCGTGGCGTGTTCCTGTTCGAGACCGGCCATCCGGTGCGTCACTATCTGCCGATCTCGGACACGCGGCTCGATATGTTCGCGCCCAGCCGCTACATTTCACGCTGCCCCTACAAGGGCATCTCCAACTACTATCACGTGACGACGCCCCAGAAGCGGCACGAGAATCTCGTCTGGTACTATCCCGAGCCGGTGCATGAGGCCGAGCGCATCAAGGGACTGGTCTGCTTCCATCACGAACTGGTCGACAAAATCCTGGTCGACGGCGTCGATATCTCGAAGGAAGCCACGGCGGCATCGGACGGCTATTTCTGAGCCACGACACCCCAACCCTTTCAAATGGGATGCACTTTAAATAACCTTGCTACGGCGCGCATGGGTCTAGTAGCGCGCCATGATCTGGATGACAAAAGCCTTCTCTTCGTTTCTTGTAACTGCTGCACAGACGAACCAAGGTGATCCGTCAATCTTGAGCTACGGGCACCCAATATTCTCTTCGGCCAACGCATGGGTGCCGACAGTTTCCAAGAGGTCGAGTCGATAATATCACCAATTTCACGCAACAAGTACTGCTGATCGACAGCCTCATTTCGGTTTCTGTCAATTTCGCTCTTCAAGAAATTCACATGATCAGAAATTGCTTTCATCTGCGCTTGGACATCGATGTCATATTGAGACATCGCACCCAATTGCCCTTCGATAATAGCATTCCTATGAGAAACTGCATCCAACTGCGTTGCCACATTATTTGCATGCTCCCACAGACTGAGAATCTTTCTGACGGTTCCAGCCGGAATGAGGATGGGCCGTGCGTCCAGTTTTTCTTGTATCCAAGCCTTGTTCAGCGCCCATTCGTTGTCTGTATGCATAGCCAACGAGTTACCCTTCTCCCACCATTGATAGGTCCCGGTAATCTCTGGGCTTGATGCAACGCCAACCACGCTGGCTACACGCATGATGTAGTCCCAATCCTCTGTCGTGGTAAGGTTTTCGTCAAATCTCATGTTCAAATGATGGAAAACCCCCCTCGGAAAGGCGAGTGTATTGTTGGGCGAGTAATTACCACTCAGGTGCTGAATAAAATCAAATTCCGAAGGAAATGGTCCTGTTTTCCCAATCGATCTAACTCCATCTCGCCCTCTGAGGGAAACCGTCTCCACATGCTGCAGCGAAGATACGCATCTTAACAATGCACCATCATTTTCAATAGCGAGCTTCCGAAAACTGTCAACCCAGTGGCCCATTGGAATGTCATCATCATCGTGGATCGCAATATATCGACCGTTCGCCTGCGCAAAGCCTACATTCAACGGATGGGTTCTATTTCCGTGATCAACCCTGATCAACTTTGTCTTATCCCTGAGCCATAGAGGCAAATCTTCAATGACTTGCTCTATTGCTATCTGCCTTTCCAACGACAGGCGATGGCCTACGACAAAAACCTCGAAGTCGCGACACACCTGCCCGGCAAGACACGTGAAGTACTCGACCAAGGTATGAATACGCTTGCCTTGGGTCCTGGTGACAATGGACAGAAATGGTCGGTCGACGTCGCGGACAGCTTCAAAGGTGGGCCCGGTAATTGGCTCACAGGGTAGCGCCGCCACCACGAACTGGTTTATTTGGTCCTGATCGTTAACGTTCGCCCTGACGTATTTCAGGAAAGTCCGAATTGTGGTAGCATTCTGAAGAACAGGGTGGTCTCGCGGAAAGAACTGATCGCTGTGATTAACTCTGACATGATTCTGATCGCAGATACGAAGTCCAGCATGGCGAAGAACACGATCCAGGTGATCGTAGTCGTACATCATCACATGCGTGTGGTCCAGAAGTCCGGCATCCGTGTAGGCTATCGACCCCAATGCGAGTTTGAAACCGATGTCACGATGTTGAATATTCGGAACACTAATTGCCACCATGGCGCTGTGCTTGCTCGCGAGCGTAGCTATAGCCTTCAGAATCGAAAGGCCGTTAGGAAGATGCTCAAGAGTGTCTAACATGGAGATCGAACCCAGTTTACGATCGCCAATGACACGTTCAAAAAAGGAAAGCGCGTCTTCTTGGCTTTCCAGGAAATGCTCATGGGTTTCAAATCCCCGATCTTTCAGCGATTTCAAGCCGCTTTTGTTCGCATCGATCCCGACATAAACCCTTCCAACTTCTCCGGTAATATGTTCAGCGATAGCACCATAACCGCAGCCGATATCAAGGTGAACGACGCCCGACTCCGTTGAAATATCCAAATTGCGCTTCAATATTTCTATTAAATGACCGTAAACATTGTCAAACGCGTATTCATTTTTATATTCGTTGAAGGCATTAGTAATCATATTGCATACCTATGCTTTGCATAGTTTCCATCGACAAACTGAGCTACTGCTCGATTTTGGTCCCTCTGCTTTGGCAACAAGCCACTCTCTTTCCTCTTATTAAACTCGACAACAGCTCTCTTCTGAAACTCATCTCCAAACTGGATAAAGTCATCAAGTATTTTCTCGGTCAAATCTTCGCGAGACCATTTGTAGGTAAGAAGAAGCGCAGCCTCCGCAGAGTAAAACCTCTCGGATGAAGAGGGCTGCCATCCACCTTGCGTTGATAGCCGCTTGTCATGGAATGCAACAGCAGCGGGCTGGAAGACAACTCGCAATCCCAACTCGCGTACCCGCCACGAAAAATCAACGTCATCGCAGTACAGGAAGAAGGTCTTCGCGTCGAACCCTTCGATCCGCTCGTACGTATCTCTTCTAACAATCGCGCACGCAGTGCTAGCCCAAGACGTATCGCCAGTTTGCGTGTCGTACTCCTTTGGATGCTCTATCGGAATCTGCTTCGCCTCCACCATCCCAATCCCTTTTTCGGAAAAAGGGGCGATCAAATTCTCCAAGAGGCGCGGAGCCGGGACAACATCGGGATTTTGGATCAGGATAAAGTCAGCGGTCGCTGCCGCAGCCAGACGATTGTGACCACCTGCCGATCCCAAATTTTCATTGAAGAAATCATATTTTATCGTGATATTGGAGAACCTGTTTCTCAGAACTGATATCTGATCGTCGGTCAAGCAGGGATCAGGAGACGAATCTCCATAGACAACACAAAATTCGCTGACGCCGAAGGGTACAGCAAGCTCCGCGGCTCTGGCGATGCTCTCCAGAGAGCGTTCGATTGCATGTATGTCAGTTCTGTAAATTACCGACTGCTGTTGTATGGATATCGGCATATCGGATTCGACCTCTTTGGAATTTCTGGCTAATACGTTCCATCGTGCGGCAATCGAGGCGCAGGGCGACGATCAGTGTCTGAATGATCGAAGAACTCGCACCAGCAAACGCCATGAAGCAACCGTGGATAGGGCAGCAAGTGGCCAATTTCAACCGCTGATGATAAGCTGTTCGCTTATTTTTATCATGCCGTACGAAGCAGAAGATCGCCTCGATTGCCGAGCGCCGCGATCTTCAAGGGCGAGCCTTGGACCAATAAATTTGTTGAATTTCAGAACACATTGTGGCCCTCGCCTGGCAAATCTGTTAGCGGAGCTATCCGAACCGCGTTGACAACTCGGTGGCGCTTAAGAGCACAAAAGTCGCGAGGTTGAAGCGAAGATTTCAACAAGGCGCAGGCTCCGCTGACAAAAGTCCCATGCGTTGTGTTGAAGGCCATCCGCCAGCACGGTCGATGGCAAAATCAAGAGGACCCCTTTGGCTGAGCACGACGAGCTAACCCGACTGAGGGCTTATTGGTCTTATAACGAGCAGAGACTTGCCCAAGGGTTCATCATCGAAATGGATTATCCGTACCGGCCAAGAGTCCGGCAATGGGACGATCTTGCGGCTGGCAGTCCAATTCGTTCAATTATTAGCGCGAGAGACGCAGCTTATAGCGACGTTTTGAGGGGATTTTTAACTTACCGGGACCGGCTCTTGGCCATTTCGGCGGATGAACCACCAGACTCAGAACAACCTTACTGGTCCAATGACTGGTTGCCGCCGCTTGATGGCATCAGCATCTATGGGTTACTCACAAAGCTAAATCCGCGTTTTTACGTTGAAGTTGGATCTGGCAACTCTACGAAGTTTGCAAGACGCGCCATTCGCGACAACAATCTTAGAACGAAGATCATATCGGTTGATCCTTTTCCACGCGCGGAGATCGATGGGATCTGTGATCGGGTGATCAGGTCCGGCCTGCAGGACACGGACCTATCACTGTTCTCCGATCTAGGCGCCGGCGATATCGTATTCATAGATAACTCGCATCGCAGCTTTCAAAACTCTGATGTCACAGTCTTTTTTACTGAGATATTGCCCGCGTTGAGTTCTGGCTGCTACTACGGCATCCACGACATCTTCCTTCCGCTTGATTATCCAGAGGAATGGCTGGGACGCTTCTACAATGAACAGTATTTGTTGCAGATGTATCTTCTTGGTGGCGCTAGCGGAGACGAGATAATCCTCCCGATGGCACATATCAGACAGCAAGCCGGATTGCTGACGATATTAGATCCAATCACCAAAGGGGCTTCAATTAGGAACGCTATGGCGGTCGGTGGCGCTTTCTGGATGCGGCGGCGTTGAATTTTGGAGCCTGAATCGAATGTGAGTTATGAGTTCAAGGTCTTGTGAGGCGTCGAGTTAGCCGTCACGTGTGCAGGGATTGAGAAACGATCGCGGCAGTGGTTGGAGTTGTCGTTTGTTCCCAGTTATCTAGAGGCAGAACTATTGAAAAACGACGCGCTGGAGGGACTTCGCGGCATCGCGGCGCTTGGCGTCGTGTTCAGTCATCTGCTGTTCTCGCTGTTCCCGTATTTGGCGAACAACATGGTTCCCAGCAGCAATATCCCCCAAGCTTTCGGGTGGGAAAGCATCGCTATCCAGCCATTTTTCAGTATCTTCTACAATGGCAGCTTTGCGGTCTCAATCTTCTTCGTTCTTAGCGGGTATGTCCTAACCAAGAAGTTCTATGAGACTGGCGACACTCGCGTTCTCTACAGCGGTGCGGTCAAGCGTTATCCAAGGCTGATTATCCCGGCGGCGGTTTCTGTGTTTTTTGCATGGACGCTTCTATCGGCGGGTGCAATGAACAACGACCTTATCCCCGCCCTTGGGAGCGCAGGGTGGCCATATGGGCAGTATCACGAGCCAGTATCCTTCGTCGAAGCCGTTCGCATGGCATTTGTCGGGGCACCACTTCTTGGAGAAACGGTGCTTAATACCCCGTTGTGGACAATTCGCATTGAGCTGCTTGGATCTCTGTTCCTGTTTGCAGCCTATGCCATTGTTGGAGCGAAGAGGCCCATCGTTGCTTTTCTTGCTTACCTCCCCATGGTCCTACTGACCAATTGGGCGAACATAAGCATCGTCCATTTCATCGCGATCTTTGGAGGCAGCCTCTTAAACCGCCCTCACAATCTGTCCAAGATATCCTGGTATCTGATCGCGGCCGGGTTGATCGGCGGTGGCTTTGACTATTCTGAATTCTATGCCTGGGTACCTGTAATGGGCGGCGAGGAAAAGCTGGTCATGAACACACTCGGCGCCGTGCTTCTGGTTGCCGGCACACTGGCCAATCCAGCATTCGCGGCGCGCTCTGCGTCGAAAGCCCCCGTTTTTCTCGGCAGAGTGTCGTATTCCAGCTACCTGATCCATTGGCCGATCATCTGTTCTTTCAGTTTCGGGATGCTTTACGTCCTCAAACTGCAGCTTGGCCTCGATCACCAGACAGCCGCCTTAATTGTACTGGCCTCGACGTTGGCGTTCGTCCTTGTGGCAGCCACATGTTTCGAGCGGTACGTCGATGCGCCGGCCACGCGTTTGGCGTCAAATCTGGCCAGGCGCCTGATGCGCCCGGCGGCAGTTGCGGTGCAGGCGAAGGCAGGGTCTAGTGCGCTTGGAGACGATTTGTGGGAATCGAGAAGGGGCGGCCAAGGCGGTATGTGGAGGCATCCCAACCAAGAGAGCGAACCTTGAACGCGAGACGAAACAACCTGACCTTCGTTCGGTTTGTCGCGGCATGCATTGTCGTTATAGGCCACGCTCAGGCCATTGTCGGACACATTCAAACGCAAATTTTCGGCGGATCAGTTGCCGTGGTTGGGGTGATGGTTTTCTTCGCAATAAGCGGCTATCTCATAACTGATAGCTGGGAGCGGAACCCTTCCGTTGGGATTTTCTTTGCCAACCGTTGTCTGCGCATCTTGCCAGCGCTAGCGGTTGTCACGATACTGACTGCTTTCGTGCTCGGTCCGACCGTCACGTCGCTTTCGGTCGGTGATTATTTCAGCAACCCTAATCTTCTCTATTTTCTTCGAAATTTGTGGCTCTACACCACCTACTTCCTGCCGGGTGTTTTTGAACACAACCCAATTCCAAACGCTGTCAACGGGTCACTCTGGAGCCTTGCGCCCGAATTCCTGTGCTATACCATTGTCGCAGCGGTCGGGCTGAGCAGCCCCTATCTGCGCGGGTATGCATTCTTTGCACTGTTCATCGGTCTTGCTGCTGCGTGCTTTTATTACCCGAGTTACACCGGACCGCAGATCGTGTTTTACGCAACTGACGCCTTTCAGGCCGCTTCTGTAATGATGTTCTTCATGGTGGGCGCGATGATCAGACTGTTTCGCATCCCGCTCAACGTGTACGTCGCGGCCGCCCTGCTCGTCGGCTATTTCCTTTTCCCGGGAGGATCGCCTTATGTCAGGCTGACACTGAATTGGTTGGTGCTGAGCTACTTCGCCCTGTCCTTCGGGTTCGCGTCGTTCCCGATTCTCAACAGATGGGACAGACCGGGTGACTTTTCCTACGGCATTTACCTGTATGCGTTCCCGATCCAGCAAACACTCTGGTACCTGCTGGATGGCAGAATTTCTGCCAGCGAGATGATCGTCAGCTCGCTTGTATTGTCTATCGCCGCGGGGGTGGGTTCGTGGCACTTGGTCGAGAAACATGCTTTGAAATTGAAGCCGAGGCGCCGGATTAAAGTCGGTAGCGCGCGACCCGCTGTCGGCCTTGTCATCGATGGCGGTGAAGTCCCTCCGTAAGGCACAATCCGCACGCGGCTCGATATGTTCGCGCCCAGCCGCTACATTTCGCGTTGCCCCTACAAGGGCATCTCCACGAGAATCTCGTCTGGTACTATCCCGAGCCGGTGCATGAGGCCGAGCGCATCAAGGGGCTGGTCTGCTTCCACCACGAACTGGTCGACAAGATCCTGGTCGACGGCGTCGAGATCCCGAAAGAAGCCACGGCGGCATCGGACGGCTATTTCTAGGCATCGCTGCCCCCTGCCGGCTTGCGCATTGAGCGCTTGATCGAAACATGGCGCAGCGCATACCTTCCCTGAAACGGGGAGGGCTATCGATGGATCTTTTCAAGCTGGACGGCGATGTCGCGCTGGTCACCGGTGCCGGCAGCGGCATTGGCCAGGCAATCGCAATCGGATTGGCTGAGGCAGGAGCCGACGTCGCGTGTTTCGGTCATGCATCGAAAGGTGGGCTGGAAGAAACCGCGCAGCAAGTCACGACACTCGGGCGCAAGGCTTTGGTGCTGACCGGCACGGTCACCTCGCAGAGCGATCTGGCGGCGGCAATCGATCGCGTCGAGGCCGAACTCGGTGCATTGACCGTCGCCGTCAACAATGCCGGCATCGCCGGTTCCGAACCGGCCGAGACCTTGTCGCTCGAGAAATGGCAGAAGGTGCACGAGGTCAACGTCGCCGGCGTGTTCCTGTCCTGCCAGGCCGAAGCCCGCAAGATGCTGGCGCGCCGCAAGGGCTCGATCATCAACATCGCCTCGATGTCCGGCACCATCGTCAATCGCGGATTGACGCAGGCGCACTACAACTCCTCGAAGGCCGCCGTCATCCACATGTCGAAGAGCCTCGCCATGGAATGGGCCGATCGCGGACTGCGCGTCAATGTCGTCAGCCCCGGCTACACGCTGACGCCGATGAACAAGCGGCCGGAGGTGGCGGAGGAGATCAAGATCTTCAAGCGCGACACGCCTATGGGACGCATGGCAGCGCCTGAGGAAATGGTCGGGCCGACGGTGTTCCTGGCCAGCCGTGCGTCGAGCTTCGTCACCGGCCTCGACCTGATCGTCGATGGCGGCTACGTCTGCTGGTAGGACCGCATCTCGCAGAACTTCGCTTGCGGTCTGAATTTGTGCATCCGCGAAGCGTTAGTCGTTGCGCGAGATGAATGTTGGTATATATAATTTCATCCTATGAAACGGTTTGGCGAGACGGGGCTTGCCATGCCGGCAGCCGAGATCATGGGACCTTGATGGCTTGCACCTTGCAGGGCGCCGCAAGACTGGCAATTGATCCGCGGGTGATCGCTGCCGCAGCGATCCATCGGCAGCCATGACGCCGACAGCCTATTCCATCATCACGAGAATTGAGCACCATCTTGCCCGCGCTGGCCTAGCCAGGGCGACAATTTTGGCGCCGACGGCCTTGCGCAGCGAACCGCCTTTCCAACACAATCAAGAAAAGCCGCAAGAAGGGAACGACCGATAACCGTCACAGCTTGAAGGAGAACAAGCATGTCATTTCGCAGTCGAGTTTCGAAACTATCAATGGGCGCCGTCGCGCTCGCGACATTAGGCCTGCTGACACCTTCCGCCCAGGCCGCCGCACCGGAATCCAATGACCCGATCAAGATCGCCCTGTTCGACTGGACCAGCGTCAATCTGAACGCCAAGATCCTCGGCGGGATCCTGGAAAAGCTCGGCTATACCGTCGAATACCCGACCGCCGACTACCTCTCCAGCCTGACCACCGGCCTCACCAATGGCGACCTCGATGTCGGGCTGGAATTCTGGGACACCACCGCCGGCGAAGCCATGAAAGCCTCCGATGCGACCGGCCAGACCGAGCGGCTGGGCAAGCTTGGACCGAAGGCCAAGGAAGAGTGGTGGTTTCCCGAATATATGAAGGAGAAGTGCCCGACACTGCCGGACTGGCATGCCTTGCTCGACCCGACATGCGCGGCGTCGTTCTCGACGGCGGAGACTTCACCGAAGGGTCGCTATCTCGGCGGCCCGGTGACATGGGAAGGCTTTGACGACGAGCGCGTCGCGGCGCTGAAACTGCCCTTCACCGTCATCCACGCGGGCACCGATGCGGCGATGTTCGCCGAACTCGATTCCGCCTATCAGCGCAAGGCGCCGATCATGCTGTGGATCTATTCGCCGCACTGGGCGCCGGCCAAGTACAAGGGCGAATGGGTGCAATTCCCCGAGTACACGCCCGAGTGCTACAACGATCCGAAATGGGGGGTGAACCCCGACGCCAAATATGATTGCGGCAAGCCGCATGGCGAGATCTGGAAATATGCCTGGAACGGCATGAAGGACAAATGGCCGGTCGCCTACAAGGTGGCCAAGGCGTTCACGATCGACACCGACGAACTCAACAAGATGAGCGGCGATATCGACCTCAACGGCAAGACGCCGGAAGAGGTCGCCGCCGCCTGGATCGCCGCGCACGAGGCCGACTGGAAAGCCTGGGCGCAGTGATCGTTCCGACTGGAAAAGCGAGACCCGGCCGTTGAATGGCCGGGCCTCAAATCTTGATGTTCCAGAAGGACGATTGGATGACGGACGGGACTGAACGGGGATCGACGCAAAAGGGCACCAACGACCGCCCGGTAAAACTTGCCTGCCGCAATGTGTGGAAGCTGTTCGGGACGAACGCAGCCAGTTTCATCCGCGAGCGCGACGGCAAGGCCAGCATGGCCGATGTCACTTCTGCCGGACTGGTCGGCGCCGTGCGCGCGGTCGATCTCGAAATCCGGCAGGGCGAGATCTTCATCATCATGGGCCTGTCGGGCTCCGGGAAATCGACATTGGTGCGCTGCATGTCGCGGCTGGTCGAACCGAGCCACGGCAAGGTCGAATTCGAAGGCAAGGACCTGCTCAAGATTTCCGATGCGGCGCTCATCGAATTGCGCCGCCACCGCATGGGCATGGTGTTCCAGAATTTCGCGCTGCTGCCGCATCTCAATGTGCTCGACAACATCGCCTTTCCGCTCAGCATCCAGGGGCAGGACCGGGCAACACGCGAGGCACGCGCCCGCGAGGTCATCGAACTGGTCGGCTTGCACGGCCGCGAGCATTTCTACCCACGCGAATTGTCCGGCGGCCAGCAGCAGCGCGTCGGCATCGCGCGCAGCCTGGCGACCAAACCGGAGATCTGGTTCCTCGACGAGCCGTTCTCCGCGCTCGATCCGCTGATCCGCCGCGAGATGCAGGACGAATTGATGCGGCTCCAGACCATGCTGCACAAGACCATCGTCTTCATCACCCATGATTTCGACGAGGCGATCAGGCTTGCCGACCGCATCGCCATCATGAAGGACGGCGAGGTCATCCAGATCGGTACGCCGGAGGAACTGGTGGTCAACCCGGCGACCGATTATGTCGCCGAGTTCACCCGCAACGTCGACCGCGCCAAGGTGATTTCGGCGCGCAGCCTGATGCGCGCTTGCGACGGCGCTGAGCATGGGGGCACGGTAGCCCCGGATGCCAAGATCGCCAGTTTCTCGGCCAGCATCGTCTCCGCCGGCAAGCCGTTCGCCGTGGTCAACGGCACCGGCAAGCCGATCGGCGAAGTGACGCCGCAAGCGGTCATCGACCTGCTGGCCGGCATCGAGCACGCGAGGGCCGGCGCATGACGGTGACGGCAAGCACCAGCGAGCCGAGGCCGCCGCTTCAGCGGTGGCTGCTTGTCTGGGCGCTCGCCCTCGCCGCCGTGCTCGTGGTGTTCCTGCTGCAGGACAGCGTCCCTTGGGCAGTCGACTATCCGGCCAGCGCCGTCGTGCCCTTCGCCGACTGGGTCAGCGCGCTGATGGGCTGGATCAAATCGAACCTGTCATGGCTGACCCGCTCGATCACCGCGGTGCTCGGCGTGCCGCTCGATTTCGCGCTCAATCTCCTGGCCAAGAATTTCAAGATCGGCCATGGCGCGGACGCCTATGTCCTGCCGCGCCTCTCCTGGGTTGGCGTCTGCGCTGTCGCCTTCATCGCCGGCCATGCCGTGGGCGGCCGTAAACTCAGCCTGCTGGTCGGCGGTTGCTTCCTCTACATCGCGCTGTTCGGCCAATGGACCAGCGCCATGCTGACGCTGGCGCTGATCTCGATCGCCGTGCCGTTTTGCATTGTCACTGGCCTGTTCGCCGGCATCTGGGCCTGGCGCAAGCCATGGGCGGAAAGGCTCATCGTCTCTCCTGCCCTCGACCTGATGCAGACGATCCCGACCTTCGCCTATCTCATCCCGATGCTGCTCCTGTTCGGCAACAGCCCGGTGTCGGCGATGATCGCCACAGCTATTTTCGCCACGCCGCCGATGGTTCGGGCGACGATGCTCGGCCTGACGCGCGTGCCCCTGGAGATCGGCGAATTCAGCGACATGGCCGGCTGCACGGCGCGGCAGAAACTGTGGCGGGTGCTGCTGCCCTCCGCACGGCCGACGCTGATGGTCGGCGTCAACCAGGTTATCATGCTGGCGCTCAACATGGTGATCATCGCCTCGATGATCGGCGCCGGCGGCCTCGGCTATGACGTGCTCCTGGCGCTGCGCGCGCTGAAGGTCGGCGAGGCGATGGAGGCGGGTCTCGCCATCGTGGCGCTGGCAATCGCGCTCGACCGGCTGAGTCAGGCCATAGCCCACAAGCAGGCGAAGGGCCATGTTCATCAGGCGGTGGACCCGAGCTTCTGGCGGCGCTACCCCAATCTGACGCTGGCGATCGCCATCCTTTCCGTCACCACGCTGCTCGGCCTGCTCGTGCCGGCTTTCGCGGCGGTGCCGAAGGCGATCACCTTCACCACAGCGCCGCTGTGGAAGGCGGCGGTGAACTGGGTGACGATCAACTTCTTCGATGCGATCGAAGCCTTTCGCGTGGCGCTGATCCTCAATGTGCTCAATCCGGTGCGTGCCTTCTGCGAAGGCTTTCCGTGGCTGGGCGCGGTGTTCCTGCTCGGCCTTGCCGGCTATCAGCTCTCGGGCCTGCGCTTGGCGGCCCTGGTCGCCGCGCTGACCGTCTTCTGCGCCGTCACCGGCCTGTGGGAAAAGACCATGGCCACCGTCTATCTCTGCGGCATCTCGGCCTTCATCGCCTGCCTGATCGGCATCCCGATCGGGCTGATGGCGGCGCGCAGCGACCGTTTCGAGAAGATCGTCACACCCATCATCGACACGCTGCAGGTGCTTCCATCCTTCTGCTTCATCATTCCGGTGGTGATGCTGTTCCGCGTCGGCGATGTGACCGCCATGATCGCAACGATAGCCTTCGCCGTGGTGCCGGCGATCCGCTACACCAATCACGGCATAAGACAGGTGCCGCCGGCGCTGATCGAGGCGGCCAAGGTGTCGGGCTGCACGCCGCGCCAGACCTTCTTTCGCGTGCAATTGCCGCTGGCGCTGCCGGAGATCATGCTCGGCGTCAACCAGACCATCCTGATGGCGCTAGCGATGATCATCATCTGCGCCATGGTCGGCACGCGCGATCTCGGCCAGGAAGTGTTCATTGCACTGTCCAAAGCCGATTCCGGCCGCGGCATTGTCGCGGGCCTGGCAATCGCCTTCATCGGCATCGTCGCCGACCGGCTGTTCAACGCCTGGACGGCGAAGGCGCGGGCAAGGCTGGGATAGGCAGGACGATGCGTCGCGGCTATTCCGCCGCGACGCCCTTCACTTCGAGATAGCTCTCCATGGAATCGTCCAGCGCCTGCAGCCAGGGCGTATGGTGCAGCGGCGCCATGGTGCCGGTCATCAGCGAGCGGTAGGCGTGGTCGCGGAAGCCCATAATGTCTTCCGCCTTGTGGTGCTCCCACTCCATGAAGGTCTGGTTGACCGCCTCGACGTCGAAGCCGGGATAGTCGGTCTGGTCCATCAGTTCCTTGGTGTAGTCACCCTGGAACCAGATCATCTGCTCGGCGTCTTCCAGCGTTTCCTCGCGGGCGCGCCACTTGGCACTGTGCTCGGCCATCGCCTTGGCGGAGGGCAGCTTGATGCGGCCCATGATGACATCGCGGGCAAACCAGGCCTGCGCGTCGAACATGTTGAAGGTGTAGAATTGGTCCTGCATGCCGATGTAGGAAAGTTTCGGGTTCTTCTCCCAGACGACGCCTTCATAGAGGTCGAGCGGCCACATGCGGTTGGCGGTCTTGAGCTTGAGGTCGTCGGTGAGGAACGGAAAGGAATGGAGATAACCGGTGCACAGGATGATGGCGTCGACATCCTTTGACGTGCCGTCCTTGAAGTGGGCGGTCTTGCCGACGACCTTCTGCAGGAGCGGCACTTCCTTCCAATTGTCAGGCCATTTGAAGCCCATCGGCTTCGAACGGTAGCTGGAGGTGATCGATTTGGCGCCGTATTTGTAGCATTGCGAACCGATGTCCTCGGCCGAATAGGAGCGGCCGATGATCAATATGTCCTTGCCCTTGAATTCCATCGCGTCGCGGAAGTCATGGCTGTGCAGGATGCGGCCGTTGAAGGTGGCGAAACCCTCGAAATAGGGAACGTTGGGCACCGAGAAATGCCCGGAGGCGACGACGACGTTGTCGAACTCTTCCGAATAGGTGACGTCGTTGGTGCGGTCATGCGCGGTGACGGTGAATTTCTTGGTTTCGTCCGAGAAGGTCACCATGCGCACCGGGCTGTTGAAGCGCACCCATTTGCGCAGGCCCGATTTTTCGACGCGGCCCTTGATATAGTCCCAAAGAACGGCACGCGGCGGATAGGAGCCGATCGGCCGCCCGAAATGCTCCTCGAAAGTGTAGTCGGCGAATTCCAGGCATTCCTTCGGTCCGTTCGACCAGAGGTAGCGGTACATCGAGCCATGCACGGGATCGCCATGCTCGTCGAGGCCGGTGCGCCAGGTGTAGTTCCACAGGCCGCCCCAGTCCGACTGCTTTTCGAAGCAGACGATCTCGGGAATGTCGGCACCCTTGTCGGCGGCCGACTTGAAGGCCCTGAGCTGTGCCAGGCCGGACGGTCCGGCGCCGATGACGGCAACGCGCGTTTTCATTTGCAGGGCCTCCTCATTTTTGATTTCCCCAGCGAAACAAATTTCACTGACAGTGACACTAATTGGCCCTTCGGTGCTGTCAACAGACATCTGTGGGAACGGCGTTTGCCCGTAAGGGATTCCTGGCGAAAAACCTTCGCGGACAGAATTCATAGGATCATCAGATGGGACTTAAGACGGCTTGCCGACACCGCCGCGCTGCTGTATCGCCACCTCTGATGTTCACCTTGAGTGAAATAAATCCGCGAAGTCCGGGGGCGATATGGCTAAAGACAGTTCCAAGGCCGGGCTTGCCAGCGCCAAGCCGAAGCCCCAGCCAAAGGTCTCGGCCGACGGCAAGACCATCCGCGCACCGCTGACGCAGAACCCGCACGCCATCCGTGATACACGCGAGAAGGTGTTGGAGGTGGCCATCGGCCGCGAGGTGCGGGCGTTCCGCAAGAAGCTCGGCATCACCGTCGCCGATCTCGCCGTCGCCACCGACATTTCGCTGGGCATGCTGTCGAAGATCGAGAACGGCATAACCTCTCCGTCGCTGACCACGCTGCAGGCGCTGTCGCGGGCGCTCGGCGTTCCTGTCACCGCCTTCTTCCGTCGCTTCGAGGAGGAGCGCAGTGCTGTCTTCGTCAAGGCCGGCGAAGGGCTGGATGTCGAGCGCCGCGGCACGCGCGCCGGCCACCAGTACAATCTGCTCGGCCATATCGGGTCGAACACCAGCGGTGTCGTCGTCGAACCCTACCTGATCACGCTGACCGAAGATTCGGACGTGTTCCCGACCTTCCAGCATGAGGGCATGGAGTTCCTCTACATGCTTGAAGGCGAGGTCGTTTACCGGCACGGCAGCAACCTTTATCCGATGAAGCCCGGCGACAGCCTGTTCTTCGACGCCGATGCGCCGCATGGGCCGGAGCAGTTGACGAAGCTGCCGATGCGGTATCTGTCGATCATCTGCTATCCGCAGAACAGCGCGGGTTAATCAGGCCCAAACCCCGGGCTCGTCGCGCTCCCATCGTCCAACTTCGACAGCCATTCCACCAGCGTCGGCCGATAGCGCGTGAGGCCCTTGTAGGTGGCGAGTTCCTCGGGCAGATCGCGGATGACGCGGTGCAGGCGGCGCGCCCATTTCGGCTGCGTCACCAGCTCGTCCATCTTGATCAGGTAGCAGCGGATCGGGAAGACGATGCCGTTGGAGCGCGGCAGGCGCCAGAAGCTTTGCAGCTCGACGCGCAGATGCACCTTGTCGCCGACATTCTCCGGGGTCACCGTCGCGCGGTCCGGTCCCCATTTGTGGTAATTTTCCGGGCTGGTATCGAGGCGCGGATTGATGGTCATCGTCCAGTTGAGGCGCCGCGCCGGCTTGCCCTGCTGGATGTTGGTGAGGAATTTCAGCGCCCGCGTGAAAATGCCCTTCTCATGCGCCAGCGGCACCGGCGCGTGCCACTCGAAAAAATTCATGCCGATGTCGAAATCGAGCGACCAGTCGGCCTGGGTGGTGACCATGCCGGCATCCATCCACAGATTGCCGTCGCGCTGGTCGAGGATGCAGAAATCGCCCTGGCTCTGGCGGGTGATGTATTCCATCGGACCATAAGGCAGGGTCGAGGTGTCGCCGAAGGTGAAGGTGTCATCGATGCCAAGCGGCCGGTTGATCCAGCGCCAGCGGTCGCCGTCACGCGTCAGCGTGAAATGCTCGGGATAGCCAAGGGCCTGCTGTTCCATGAGCAGTTCGAGCAGATCCCAGCCGGCGAGCGTCATGTGCGGCAGCGACTGGCAGCGCAGCGGGTCCTCGGCGAGCACCAAAGCGCGGTCCTGCATCTCGGCGACATAGTGCTCGTCGACGTCGATCAGGTTCTCCAGCACGCTGCCCTTCGGCCCGACGACATGCGGCTCGATGTTGACCGCATACATGTAGGCATCTTCGTGGAACGGGAACGGAAACCGCCTGATGTGCTCGGGGCTGTTCCTGAAGGTGAAATCGTCGCGGAAGGTTTCCTTGCGAAAGGTGATGCCCATGATTTCCTCCTAGAGCGGGATGCCCGCTTTATCTATTTGTTTCAGCCGCATTTCTGCGACGCCAAGTGTATCCACTTGGCTGCAAAATGCTTCACCGCTCCAGCACCAGCGACCGGCCCTCGAAGCGCGACACGCACGGCATGATCTTGCAGCCGGAGCGATGGTCTTCCTCGCTCAGCCAGTGGTCGTTGTGGATGAACTTGCCGTCGTAAGAGATGACGTTGGTCTCGCACTGGCCACAGACGCCGCCGCGGCAGAGATAGGGCGGATCGACGCCGGCCGCCTCGATGGCTTCGAGCAGGCTCTGCTGTTCATCGACGCGGATGGTCTTGCCGCTGACCGCGAGCGTCACGTCGAAGGGCAGGCCGGGCTGGGGGGCCGCGAAATGCTCGAAATGCACGGCCTCCGATGGCCAGCCCAAGGCGGCCGCGCGGTCGCGCACCCAATTGATCATGCCGGCCGGGCCGCAGACATAGAGATGCGTGCCGAGCGGCTGCGTCGACAGCAATCGATCAAGATCGATGCGCTCGTCACGATCGTCATGGTAGAGCCTGATGCGCCTGTCGTAGCGCTCCCGCAGCACGTCGGCATAGGTGCCGAGCGAGGCGGTGCGGCAGGTATAGTGCAGTTCGAAATTGCCGCCCTCGCCCGCCAGTTGCGCTGTCTGCGCCATGAAGGGCGTGATGCCGATGCCGCCGGCCAGCATCAGATGTTTTTTGGCACGCAGGTCGAGCGAGAACAGATTGACGGGATAGCTGATCACCATCTCCAGGCCCGGCTTGACGGACCTGTGCATGAACAGCGAGCCGCCACGCCCGACATCGTCACGGCGCACCGAGATGGTGTATTCGCGTGTGTCGAGCGGGGAACCCATCAGCGAATAGGGATTGAGCCGGGTGCGGTCGCCGTCGCGCATCTCGACCACGACATGGGCACCGCCGGAAAAGGTCGGCAACAGCTCGCCGTCGCGCCGGCGGAAATGGAAGCGGGTGACCAGTTCGTTGACCGGGACGACATCGCTGACGACGACATCGAGTTTTGTGGTGCCGGTGCTCATGGGAAGGCCTCCTCCATTGGAGGAATCTCCGAGCGATCCTCGGCGTTGATGCAGACGCCCTGGAAAGCCGCCAGCCGCCTGGAATAGTGATCGCGCACAAGAAGCAGCAGGCCGCAATGCGAACAGGTGGCGGGCTGCGTCGTCACGTTCTCGGTGATGCCCTTGCAGTGCACACACTGCATGCGCCGCGCCAGCGAGCCGCGATGCTCTGTCTGCATGGAGGTGTGGTCGATGCCGGCTTCGAGCGCCACCTGCATGGCCTGGCCGATCAGGCCCTCGGTGCCAGCGAGGTAGAGGCGCAGGCCCATATGCGCATTGCCCAGCGTCTGCTTGAGGCGTGGCAGCAGGCTGGAGAAGGACGGCGCCTGATGGAACTGCGCCGGCTTCAGCGCTTCGAGGGCGGCGACATGCTTGCCTTCGCGGCCTGGGATGAAGACGATTTCCGCGCCGCCGAAGAAACCGGGCGGAGCCATCTTTGCCATATCAACGATCGCCAGCGCGCCTTCCGCATCGGCGATGAACAGATGATGCTTGCCGGGCTGCGGAGACAGGGCTCCATAAATAGGCCGGCTGATGATCGTCTTGGCTGCCATTCTCTCTCTGTGCCTTAAATCCCTCGCTGCTGATGATGCCTTAACCCTTGGCGGTGCGCTTGGTCTTTTTCGGATCATCGAACGGTAGTGGCTGCGCCGTCGCCTTGATCGAACCGCTCTTGTTGCGGATTTCGAGCTTGGTGTCCTTGACCGCACAGTCGACATCGAGACGGGCGATGCCCATCGATTTCTTGACCAGCTGCGAATACATGGCGCAGGTCACCACGCCGACCTTTTTGCCGTCGCGATAGACCGGCGCGCCCTCATCGGCCGGCTCCTTGCCGTCGAGCAGAACGCCAAAAATCTTGAAGCGCTCCTTGCCCTTCAGGCGATAGTGCTCCTCCGCGCCACGGAAGCCGGTCTTGCCGGGGCTGACGGTGAAGTCGAGGCCGAGTTCCCACAACGTGTCGCCGGGGCCTTCGTTCTCGAAGGGATATTTTTGCGAATTGTCGTAGGGGTAGAACAGCAGGTAGCTTTCGACACGCAGCATATCGAGTGTGGTGAAGCGGCAGGGAATGATGCCGGCGCTCTTGCCCTCGTCGAGGATCCTGTCCCAGATCGTGCCGGTATCCTGGCCGCGGCAGAAGATTTCGTAGCCGCGCTCGCCGGTGTAGCCGGTGCGCGAGATCATGACCGGGAAACCGAAGAGCTGCGTCTGCATGTGATGGAAATAGTTGAGATCGCGAATCCCCGGCACATGTTTGGCCAGATAGTCGACCGCGGTTGGTCCCTGCAGCGACAGATCGTGCAGATTGTCATCGAAGCGTAGCGAGACATCGCGGCCGATCGCGGCCCGCTGCAATTCCTCATGGCCGGTGCCGGAGCCATGCACGACCATCCAGCTGTTCGGGCCGGTGCGGTAGAGGATGCAGTCGTCGGTGAATTTTCCCGCCTCGTTCAGCATGCAGGCATAGGCCGATTTGCCGGGGTAGATCTTTTCGACATCGCGCGTCGTGGCGAGGTCGATGAGATGCGAGGCGTGCGGCCCTGTAATGTGAACCTTCTTTAGGCCCGACACATCCATTAGCCCGGCCTTGGTGCGGATGGCGATGTATTCTTCGTCGGCATCCTTGTCGTAGGTCCAGGCGGTGCCCATGCCGCTCCAGTCTTCGAGCTTCGAACCCAGCGCGCGATGGCGATCCGCCAGGGTCGAAAATCTCCAGGATGCCGTCATCCGCTCGTCCTCCGTTCAAAAATCCACTGTTCCCTGCTCCTTGACGCGGTGGCCGGAGCTTTGAGGCGAATATTGACCGCAAACGCGAGAGGGCCGCAATCCCCTGAAAGCAAATAATTTCATTGTCAGGCAAAATTCACCGTCTCAAGCAAACGGTTAACTCAACGTAAATTCGTCTTGACAATTGCCGGAAACGGCCTGAATTTATGAAAAAAATTTCACTCTCTTGAAAGAGAGCGACGCGCGGTGGATTCGGAACCGAGCGTCGAAAAAAGGGGACAACCGATGTCAGACCTGCAGCAGCGCATCGAGGCGCTGTACCGTTCCGATTTGCGCGGATCCGCGCTGCTGATCATCTGCTTGTGGGCGACGATCCTCTTCGTCCTCTTCATGACATGGCCCCACATCCCGCACGCCGGCATCAGGGCCGTCGTCGCGATTGCCGCTGCCGCCGTGCTGATCTTCAACACGGCCGCGATCCTGGCGATGGTCAAACACTACAAGGAAGACAAGGACTTCATCTACGGCCTCGACATCAAGAACGCCGACGCATCCCGCAACCGCCAGTCCTGAGGGGTACAAGAAATGTCCCGCTATACGCCGCCGGAGCAGAGCAAGGCCGGCCAGGTTTTCGATATCGTCGTCGTCGTTGTCGCCATCTTCGTGGCGCTGTGGCTGCCGCTGAAGCTTGGCCTTGCCGGAGCTGCCAAATCCATCGACGCGCTCGACGCCAAGACCTGGGAAGCGCTTGGCCAGAACCCGACCATGGCCTCGATCTGGGAAAGGCTCGGCTACACACCCGAGACCGCGCACGACATCATCCAGAACCGCTTCCACTATGTCATCGACTGGCCGACGCTGATCATTATGGCGGCGGTGCTGATCGGCTATTTCGTCTTCCTGTTCCGCGCATCCGACCGCGAATATCGCGACGTCATCAACGAAAAGTTCGACGACAAGTAAGAGTTCCGAAGACAAGCAATCGGGGGACGCACGATGTGGATTTCACTCTCTTACGCATGCTGGAGCATCTCGATCGTGCTCGCTTTGTGGATGCTCTACGACTGGTTCAAGGTCGACACGACCTATTCCGAGGACGTTCTGACCTCGTCGCGCGAAGGCGAGCTTGAAGCAGTTTCCGAAAAACACCGGATCTGAGTGGGGACTGACATGACGGCTGCGGTTGAAACGGCACAAACGACGACAATCCACGGCGACAGGGTCTCGCTGCTGCGGGTGCTCGGCCCGGCCCATGTCTGGGCGCTCGGCGTCGGCATCGTGCTGGTCGGCGAATTCACCGGCTGGAATTTCGCCGCCGACAAGGGCGGCGCGCTTGCCGCGCTGATCGTCTGCTGGGTGGTCGGATTGCTCTACACCTCGGTCGCGATGATCGATTCCGAAGTGACATCGACGGTCGCCGCCGCCGGCGGCCAGTATGCGCAGGCAAAGCACATTGTCGGGCCGCTGATGGCATTCAATGTCGCGTTGTTCCTGGTGTTTGCCTACACGATGCTTGAAGTGTCCGACGCCATCCTGCTTGGCGACACCATCGTCTCAAAGGCGGGCGTCGAAGGGCTCACCCACAATTCCTTCATCGCCGCCACCATCGTCGTGCTGGCCTGGCTCAACTATCGCGGCGTGCTGATGACGCTGAACGTCAACTTCGTCATCACCGCAATCGCCTATGTCTCGATCGTCATCCTGTTCTTCTCGGTCAGCCCGTGGACGCAGGGCGCCGTGCTGAAGCTCAACGAGCTGGTCACCCCCGAAAACGCCCTGCCCTATGGCTGGATCGGCGTCATTGCCGCCTTCCAGTTCGGCATCTGGTACTATCTCGGCATCGAGGGCACCACGCAGGCGGCCGAGGAAGTGCGCTCGCCGGCCCGCTCCCTGCCCTACGGAACCATGGCCGGCATGATCACGCTGCTGATCGCCGCCGCCATGACCTGGTATGTCTGTGCCTCGCTGATGCCCTGGGAATATCTCGGTATCACCTATTATCCGCTGTGGGACGCCGGCAAGCTGACCGGCAGCCCGCTGCTCGAGAACCTCTTGTTCATCGCGACGCTGCTGGCGGCATTGGCATCGGCCAATGGCTGCATCAACGACGCGGCGCGCGCATGGTTCTCGCTCGGCCGCGACCGTTATCTGCCGAGCTGGTTCTCGGCGGTGCATCCGAAATACCGCACGCCTTACCGCTCGATCCTGTTCCTGCTGCCGATTGCGCTCGCCTTCGCCTTCATCGCCGACCTCAACCAGGCAATCACCTTCTCGATCCTGTCGGGCGTGCTGCAATACACCTTCATGAGCATCAACATCATGATGTTCCGCAAGAAGTGGCCGCTCGACACGATCCGCCGCGGCTACACGCACCCGTTCCATCCGCTGCCGGCGATCGTGCTGTTCTGCCTATGCGTGGTGACCTTCTTCGCCATCTTCCTCGGTTTCGGCTCGCAGCTGATCGCAATGACCATCTTCTATTTCCTGATCTCGCTGTGGTTCCATTTCTACCGCTACAAATTCGTGCGGCGCGGCGACCAGTTCACCATGCCGTGGCCGAAACCGCAGGGCTATTGATGGGAGACGGCCCGCCCCGATCCCAGGCGGGCCGGACATGACAAAATGTCCGAAGTGACATCAGCGCTGCTCGCCGGGGCGATTGTCCTGGCTCTCGTCCTCCATCTTGCGTGGCTTGCGCACCGCAGCCGCAACAGGGCATTGGCTGCGCTCGCCGCCGACGAGGCCAGCATCCGCACCGTCGTCGCCGACGCCGCCGATGTTTCGGACGGCACCGCCGGCGTCATCACCTGGGAAGGCTCGTGGAACGGCCAGCGCGTTCAGTTGCGCACCATCGTCGATACGCTGGCGACACGAAAACTCCCGGCGCGCTGGCTCAGCGTTACGATCACCGAAAAGGTGGCCGTGCCAGCGACGTTCGACATGATGATGCGGCCGGGCTCGCCGACGACCTTCTCCAATTTCGATCACCTCCAGCATACGCTGCCGAAGGCTCCGGGATTTCCGGCTGAGGCGGTGCTGCGGACCGACCGCCGCGGCACACGTTTCCCGCAAGGTATCATCGCCGAACATCTGGAACCCTTTTCGGAAGGGCGCGCCAAGGAACTGCTGATCACGCCAAACGGCGCGCGCATCGTGTGGCTGCTGGCCGAGGCCGAACGGGCGCGCTACGGCGTTTTCCGGCAGGCCGCGTTCGCCGAGGCGCAGATCGATCCTGCGTTGATCGAGCGGCTGCTCGCCTCCCTCTCGGCGCTGCGCGACGCCATCAACAAAAGCGAACGGCAGGCCGCATGACCAGTTCGAACACGCAGCCGGCGCCGGTAAGCCCTTATCTCGTCCTGGGCTCGGCAATCGTGCTGCCGGCAAGCGGCCATGTCATCCTGGGCGTGCCGGTGCGTGGGCTGCAGTTTCTTTTCTTCATGGTGATCCTGGCTTGGGTAACCGCCAAGATCGCACCGCCCGACGCCAGCTTCATCGGCCGTCATGCCGGAGGCTTCCTGATCTATGCGCTGTCGATCCTCGACGCCTACAAGCTCGCCCGCATCCGCCATGCCCAATGGGTTCACAATGCCGCGCAGGGCAGTGATAATTCGCAAAGCGGCATCACGCCGCATACGTAACTACAGGAAAATTTTTTTCATATGATTGAATTCGAACGCCGCATTCGGTACATCATCTCTTAGCTGCAAAACGCCGGGAGGCTGACATGTGTGGAATTGTCGGACTGTTTTTAAAGGACAAGTCGCTGGAGCCCAAGCTCGGCGCAATGTTGTCGGAAATGCTTGTCTCGCTCAGCGATCGCGGCCCCGACAGCGCAGGCATCGCCATCTATGGCGCGCCTTCCAGGAATGAAGCCAAGATCACCATCCAGTCGGCGAAGCCCGCGAGCGATTTTCGCGACCTCGATATCGAGCTCGCCAAGGCCATCGGCGCGCCTGTGAGCATTGCGGTGAAGTCGACCCATGCCGTCGTCAGGACTGCGCCGGCCAAGATCGACGAAGCCCGCGAGGCGATGCAGACGCTGCGCCCCGACATCCGCATCATGGGCGCCGGCGACGTGGTCGAGATCTACAAGGAAGTCGGACTGCCGGAGGCGGTTGTCGATCGCTTCGACGTCCGCAAGATGACCGGCACGCATGGCATCGGCCACACCCGCATGGCAACGGAATCGGCGGTGACGACGATGGGCGCGCATCCGTTCTCGACCGGCGCCGATCAATGCCTGGTGCACAATGGCTCACTCTCCAACCACAACAATGTCCGCCGCGAGCTGATCCGCGAGGGCATGAAATTCGAGACCGAGAACGATACCGAGGTCGCCGCCGCCTATCTCTCGTCCCAGATGGCGCATGGCAAGAACCTCGGCGAGGCGCTGGAAGGCACGCTTTCGGACCTCGACGGCTTCTTCACCTTCGTCGTCGGCACCAAGAACGGCTTTGGCGTCGTCCGCGACCCGATCGCCTGCAAGCCCGCCGTCATGGCCGAAACCGACCAGTATGTCGCCTTCGGCTCGGAATATCGCGCTCTGACCAAACTGCCCGGCATAGACAATGCGAGGGTCTGGGAACCGGAACCCGCAACCGTCTATTTCTGGGAGCATTGAGTTCATGCCGGCAACCAAACTTTCAAAGGCGGCGACGCACGACCAGGCCTCGCGAATCTTCGATCTCGATGTGTCGTCGCTGCGCGAGCTCAACCAGGCGCTGCACAATCTGACGCCCGGTTCCAACGAAACGGCATGGGAAGTGCTGCACCCGAAGGGCAGCCATTCGGTCGCCGTCGGCGTCGACCAGCCCGTCAGCATCGATGTGCGCGGCAGCGTCGGCTATTACTGCGGCGGCATGAATTCCGGCAGCACAATCACCGTGCACGGTTCGGCCGGACCCGGCGTCGGCGAGAACATGATGTCGGGTTCTATCATCGTGAAAGGCGACGCCAGCCAGTATGCCGGAGCCACCGGCAAGGGCGGCCTGCTGGTCATCGAGGGAAATGCCTCGTCGCGCTGCGGCATTTCGATGAAAGGCATCGATATCGTCGTGCATGGCAATATCGGCCACATGTCGGCCTTCATGGCGCAGTCCGGCAATCTGGTGGTGCTAGGCGATGCCGGCGATGCGCTCGGCGATTCCATCTACGAGGCGCGGCTGTTCGTGCGCGGCAATGTCGACAGCCTGGGTGCCGACTGCATCGCCAAGGAGATGCGGGCCGAACACCTGGAACTGCTGCAGGGCCTGCTCGACCGCGCCGGTGTCACCGGCGTCAAGCCGTCGGAGTTCAAGCGCTACGGCTCGGCGCGCACCCTCTACAATTTCAATATCGACAACGCCGACGCGTATTGAGGCAGCATGACCTATCGCAACCCGCCGACGACGCCGCGCAAATCCGCGACCTTCGACGACTACACGCTTTCCGAAATCCGCCGCGCCGCGGCGACCGGCATCTACGATATCCGGGGCGCCGGCGCCAAGCGCAAGCTGCCGCATTTCGACGACCTGCTATTCCTCGGCGCCTCGATCTCGCGCTATCCGCTCGAAGGCTATCGCGAGCGCTGCGACACATCGGTGGTGCTCGGCTCGCGCCACGCCAAGAAGCCGATCGAATTGAAGATCCCGATCACCATTGCCGGCATGAGCTTTGGTTCGCTGTCCGGCCCGGCCAAGGAAGCGCTCGGCCGTGGCGCGACGCTGTCGGGCACCTCGACCACGACCGGCGATGGCGGCATGACCGAGGAAGAGCGCGGCCATTCCAAGCAGCTGGTCTACCAATATCTGCCCTCGCGCTACGGCATGAATTTGCGCGACCTGCGCCGCGCCGATGCGATCGAAGTGGTCGTCGGCCAGGGCGCCAAGCCGGGCGGCGGCGGCATGCTGCTTGGCCAGAAGATTTCCGACCGCGTTGCCGAGATGCGTACCCTGCCGAAAGGCATCGACCAGCGCTCCGCCTCGCGCCATCCCGACTGGACCGGCCCGGACGATCTCGAGATCAAGATCCTCGAGCTGCGCGAGATCACCGACTGGGAGAAGCCGATCTACGTCAAGGTCGGCGGCGCCCGCCCCTATTACGACACCGCCCTTGCGGTGAAGGCCGGGGCCGATGTCGTCGTCGTCGACGGCATGCAGGGCGGCACGGCGGCAACGCAGGAAGTGTTCATCGAGAATGTCGGTCAGCCGACGCTCGCCTGCATCAGGCCGGCGGTACAAGCGCTGCAGGATCTCGGCATGCACCGCAAGGTGCAGCTGATCGTCTCGGGCGGCATCCGCAATGGCGCCGATGTCGCCAAGGCGCTGGCGCTCGGCGTCGACGCGGTCTCCATCGGCACGGCGGCGCTCGTCGCGCTCGGCGACAACGATCCCCGCTGGGAGGCGGAGTATAACGAGCTCGGCACCACTGCCGGCGCCTATGATGACTGGCACGAGGGACGCGACCCTGCCGGCATCACCACGCAGGACCCGGAGCTGATGAAGCGGGTCGATCCGGTGGCTGCTGGACGGCGACTGGCCAACTATCTGAAGGTGATGACGCTCGAGGCGCAGACAATCGCACGCGCCTGCGGCAAGAACAGCCTGCACAATCTCGAACCCGAGGATCTCGTCGCGCTCACCATCGAAGCCGCCGCCATGGCCGGCGTGCCGCTCGCCGGCACCAACTGGATACCGGGGAAGAACGGCTTCTAAAACAGCATCCAAAATACCATAAGCGAGGAACTATAATGGGGAACGATCTCGCCGCTTTCGCCAAAAAGAACGGCGTCAAATATTTCATGATTTCCTACACCGACCTGTTCGGTGGGCAACGCGCCAAGCTGGTGCCGGCACAGGCAATCGCCGACATGCAGAAGGATGGCGCCGGCTTTGCCGGCTTCGCCACCTGGCTTGATCTCACGCCGGCGCATCCCGACATGCTGGCGGTGCCCGATCCGGACTCGGTCATCCAGCTGCCATGGAAAAAGGAGGTGGCCTGGGTCGCCGCCAACTGCATCATGGACGACAAGGAGGTCGACCAGACGCCGCGCAACACGCTGAGGCGGCTGATCGCCGAAGCCGCCGGCGACGGCATGCATGTCAAGACCGGCGTCGAGGCCGAGTTCTTCCTGATCTCGCCGGACGGCAGCGTCATCTCTGACCAATACGACACGGCCTCAAAGCCCTGTTACGACCAGCAGGCGGTGATGCGCCGCTACGACGTCATCGCCGAGATCTGCGACCACATGCTGGCGCTCGGCTGGGGGCCCTATCAGAATGACCATGAAGACGCCAACGGCCAGTTCGAGATGAACTGGGCCTTCGACGACGTGCTCGCCACCGCCGACAAGCACTCCTTCTTCAAGTTCATGGTCAAGTCGGTGGCCGAGAAGCACGGCCTGCGCGCCACCTTCATGCCGAAACCCTTCCAGGGCCTGACCGGCAATGGCTGCCATGCCCACATCTCGGTGTGGGACGAGACGGGCAAGACCAATGTCTTCGCCGACAATTCGATGGAGCTCGGCCTGTCGGCCAAGGGCAAGAACTTCCTCGGTGGCATCATGAAGCATGCCTCCGCGCTAGCCGCGATCACCAACCCGACGGTCAATTCCTACAAGCGCATCAACGCGCCGCGCACGATTTCAGGCGCGACCTGGGCGCCGAACACGGTGACCTGGACCGGCAACAACCGCACTCACATGGTGCGCGTGCCCGGCCCCGGCCGCTTCGAGCTGCGCCTGCCCGACGGTGCTGCAAACCCCTACCTCTTGCAGGCGGTGATCATTGCCGCCGGCCTCGACGGCATCCGCTCGAAGGCCGATCCCGGCAAGCGCTACGACATCGACATGTACCAGCACGGACACACGGTGAAGGGCGCGCCGAAACTGCCGCTCAACCTGCTCGACGCACTGCGCGAGTTCGACAAGGACAAATCGCTCAAGGCGGCGCTGGGTGAGGAATTCTCGTCGGCCTACCTAAAGCTGAAGCACCAGGAATGGAATTCCTATGCTTCGCACTTCACGCAATGGGAGCGCGACCACACGCTGGACATATAACCGTCCTGCCGGTGCGAGCGACCTCGGAATGAACTGATGAAATACTCGATCTTCTCGCTCGCCCGCGCCGCCCTTTCCGGCCACAAGAACTGGCAGCGCACCTGGCGCGACGCCACGCCGAAGGACCGCTACGACGTGGTGATCATCGGCGGCGGCGGCCATGGCCTGGCCACCGCCTGGTTCCTCGCCAGCGAATACGGCATCAGGAACGTCGCCGTGCTGGAAAAGGGCTGGATCGGCTCCGGCAATGCCGGCCGCAACACCACCATCATCCGCTCCAATTACGGCCTGCCCGGCAATACCGGCTTCTACGAATTGTCGATGAAGCTGTGGGAGCGGATGGAGCAGGACCTCAACTACAATGCGATGGTCAGCCAGCGCGGCGTCATCAACCTCTACCATTCCGACGCGCAGCGCGACGCCTATGCGCGGCGCGGCAACACCATGCGCATCAACGGCATCGATGCCGAGTTGCTCGACCTCGCGGCGGTGAAGAAGATGATGCCGTTCCTGAATTTCGACAATGCGCGCTTTCCCGTGCAAGGCGGGCTGTTGCAGCGGCGCGGCGGCACGGCGCGGCACGATGCCGTCGTCTGGGGCTATGCGCATGCTGCGAGCGAGCTCGGCGTCGACATCATCCAGAATTGCGAGGTGACCGGCTTTGTCAGGGACGCCAACGGCAAGGTGACCGGCGTCGAAACCTCGCGCGGCAGGATCGGCGCCGGCAAGGTCGGCATGGCGGTCGCCGGCTCCTCGTCGCGCGTCGCTGATATGGCGGGCCTGCGCCTGCCGATCGAAAGCCATGTGCTGCAGGCCTTCGTCTCCGAGGCGATCAAGCCGTTGATTCCCAATGTGATGACCTTCGGCGCCGGCCATTTCTATGTCAGCCAGTCGGACAAGGGCGGCCTTGTCTTCGGCGGCGATATTGATGGCTACAATTCCTACGCTCAGCGCGGCAATCTGCCTGTGATGGAGGATGTCTGCGAGGGCGGCATGGCGCTGATGCCGATGATCGGCCGCGTGCGTCTATTGCGCCAGTGGGGCGGCATCATGGACATGTCCATGGACGGCTCGCCGATCATCGACAAGACGCCGGTCGACGGCCTCTATCTCAACGCCGGCTGGTGCTATGGCGGCTTCAAGGCGACGCCTGGCTCAGGCTTCGTCTTTGCACATCTTCTGGCGCGCGACACGCCGCATGAGGAGGCTGCACGGTTCCGCCTCGACCGCTTCCGGACTGGCGCCATGATCGACGAAAAGGGCCAGGGCGCCCAACCGAACCTGCACTGAGGACGGCCAGAAAATCATGCGCATTGTCTGTCCCTTCTGCGGCGAACGCGAACTTGGCGAGTTCACCTATCTCGGCGACGCCAAACCGGTGCGACCCGCCGCGGATGCCGGCGAAGAAGCCGTCTACGACTATGTCTATCTGCGCGACAATGTCGCCGGCGTGATGAGCGAGAACTGGTATCACGGCGGCGGCTGCCGGGCGTGGCTGAAGGTCACCCGCAACACGCTGACGCATGAGATTTCGGCGATCGAACCGGCTGCGGGCGCCGGTGCGGCGAAGGTTGGCGCGTGATGGCCGGCGCGCAGACAAACCGGCTCGACAAGGGCGGCCTCGTCGACCGCTCGGCGCCGCTGAATTTCCGCTTCGACGGCAAGAGCTTTTCCGGCTTCGAGGGTGACACGCTGGCGTCGGCGCTGGTTGCCAATGGCGTCAAGCTGGTCGGGCGCTCGTTCAAATATCATCGTCCGCGCGGCATCCTGACAGCAGGCTCGGAAGAACCGAACGCGCTGGTCGAACTGCGCACCGGCGCCCGGCGCGAGCCGAACACCAAGGCGACGACGGCCGAGCTTTATGAAGGGCTCGAGGCCGCCAGCCAGAACCGCTGGCCGTCGCTGCGCTACGATGTGATGTCGGTGAACCAGCTGTTCGCGCCGATCTTCGTTGCCGGCTTCTACTACAAGACCTTCATGTGGCCGGCGAAATTCTGGGAAGCGATCTACGAACCGGCGATCCGCCGCGCCGCCGGTCTCGGCCGCGCTTCAGGCGTCGCCGATCCCGATCATTACGACAAGGCCTGGGCGCATTGCGATGTGCTGATCGCCGGCTCCGGCCCAGCCGGTCTGGCGGCAGCATTGGCCGCCGGCCGCGGCGGCGCCCGCGTCGTCCTGTGCGAAGAGGATTTTGCGTTCGGCGGCCGCCTGCTGTCGGATGGCGGCACGATCGATGGCCTGCCGGCCACCGAATGGTTGTCGCGGACGCTGGCTGAGCTGACGGCAATGCCCGATGTCCGCATCATGGCCCGCACGACGCTGTTCGGCGTCTATGACGGCGGCACCTATGGCGCGCTGGAGCGGGTCAACGACCACCTGCCCTCGCCGCCCGAACATCAGGTGCGCCAGCGGATGTGGCGCATCGTGGCCAAGCGTTGCGTGGTCGCGGCCGGCGCCCTTGAGCGGCCGATCGTTTTCGCCGGCAACGACACGCCTGGCGTGATGATGGCGTCGGCGATGCGAACCTATGTCGGGCGCTATGCCGCCGCCCCTGCGAAGCGCATCGCGCTGTTCACCAACAACGAGGATGGCTGGCGCACGGTCGAGACCGCACTCGGTGCCGGACTGCAGGTCGCAGCGGTGATCGACGCGCGGCCAGACGTTTCGCCGGCACATCGCTCACTGGCGGCCAAGAATGGTTTCACGGTGCTGCATGGCGCCGTCAGCGGCGTCAACGGCGGCAAGGATGGCGTCAGGAAAATCGCGGTGTCGCTCACCGGCGGCGCGCGCGCCGAGGTCGAGGCCGACGGGCTTGCGGTTTCCGGCGGCTGGAACCCGGCGGTCGGGCTCACCTCCTATCATCGCGGCCGGCCGAAATGGCGTGACGACATCGCAGCGTTCGTGCCCGACGGCGCGCCTCCCGGCATGGTCGCAGCGGGCGCCGCCAACGGTGCCTTCGGCCTTGGCGCCTGCCTGGCTGAGGGGTTTGACGCCGGTGCGACAGCCGCGCGGGATGTCGGGCGCAACGGCACGGTCGGCTCAGCGCCATCCGCCAATGACAAGGCTTTCTCGCTCAGCCCGCTCTGGCATGTTGCCGGCAAGGGCAAGGCTTTCGTCGACCACCAGCACGATGTCACCGCCTCCGACATCGAACTGGCGCAGCGCGAGGGTTTTGAATCGGTCGAGCATCTGAAGCGCTACACGACGCTCGGCATGGCGACCGACCAGGGCAAGACGTCCAACGTCGCCGGCCTCGCCATCATGGCGGCGGTCACCGGCAAGTCCATTCCAGAGACCGGCACCACCATCTACCGGCCGCCTTACGTGCCGGTCGCCATCGGCGCCTTTGCCGGCCACCATCGCGACGAGACTTTCCATGCGACGCGGCTGACGCCATCGCATCACTGGGCGAAAGAACAGGGCGCTGTTTTCGTCGACACAGGACTCTGGAAGCGGGCGCAGTGGTACCCCCGCGCGGGCGAGAAGGACTGGCTGGAATCGGTGACGCGCGAGGTCAAGTCCGTGCGAAGCGGCGTCGGCTTCTGCGATGTCTCGACGCTCGGCAAGATCGACGTGCACGGCCCGGATGCCGGCGCCTTCCTCGACCGCGTATACATCAACACCTTCTCCAACCTCGCCGTCGGCAAGGCGCGCTACGGGCTGATGCTGCGCGAGGACGGCATCGTCTACGATGACGGCACGACGTCGCGCCTAGCCGAGGATCATTATTTCCTCACCACCACCACGGCCAAGGCCGGACTGGTGATGCAGCATCTCGAATTCTGCCGGCAGGTGCTGTTTCCCGAACTCGACGTGCAACTGACCTCCGTCTCCGACCAGTGGGCACAATTCTCGATCGCCGGCCCCAAAACCCGCGATCTGCTGAAGGAGATCGTCGACCCGGCGGAGGACCTGTCCAACGAAGGTTTTCCGTTCATGGGCGCGCGGGAAGTCGCCTTGCGCGGCGGCATCAAGGCGCGGCTGTTCCGCATCTCCTTCTCCGGCGAGATGGCGTTCGAGATTTCGGTGCCGGCACGCTATGGCGAGGCCATGGCAGGCAATCTTATGCTGGCCGGCAAACCGTTCGGCGTCACGCCTTACGGCACCGAGGCGCTTGGCGTGATGCGCATTGAAAAGGGCCACATAGCCGGACCGGAACTGAGCGGCACGACGACGGCCGCCGATCTTGGCCTCGGCAAGATGATGTCGACCAAGAAGGATTTTATCGGCCGCGTCATGGCCGGCCGCGAGGCGCTGGTCGCGCCGGACCGGCAGGTCGTCGTCGGCGTCAAGCCGACGGACAGAGCGCGCCGGCTGCGCTCGGGCGCGCACATTATCCCGAAAGGGCAGACGCCCGGACCCGGCAACGACCAGGGCTATGTCACCTCGGTCTGCTTCTCGCCGACGTCAGGCCAGTGGATCGGGCTGGCCCTTGTCGAACGCGGCCGCGAACGCATCGGCGAGATCGTCCATGCGCATGACCCGATACGCGGCGAGGACTATGACGTCGAACTCTGCAATCCCGTCTTCTACGATCCGGATGGAGGGCGCCAGCGTGGCTGAGTTTTCCTGGGATGTCCGCAGCCCCCTCGATCGCGCGCTCGCGGTGGGGCGGTATGGTGCGCATGGCGATGCCGGCGTGACGCTGACCGAGATCCGCAATTTCGACCTCGTCCAGGTGATGGCGCGGCGCGGCAAGGCGGCGGAGATGGCCAAGGCTGCCAAGGGCAGGTTTAGTGTTGCGGCTCCGGAAACGCCAAAGGCAGTCGGCACGCAGGACGCAACATTGATCTGGTCGGGACCTGATCAGTTTTTTGTCCTGTCACAGGGTGGCAAGCACGCGATGGCCGCGCTCGCTTCTTCCTTTGCCGGTTCGGCTTCACTCTCCGACCAATCGCATGCGCGGGTGCTGATCAGCATCTCAGGCGCTAAGGCGCGGGCGATGTTGGCCAAGCTGTCGTCGATCGATCTGCATGCGGATGCGTTCGCGATTGGCGCGGCTGCTGCGACTTCGATGGACCACACCAGCGTCACGCTCTGGCGTGGCGCTGACCGAGATGGATCGGCCGTGTTCAACGTTCTAGTGTTTGCGACCTTCGCCGAGAGCCTGTGGCACACGATGCTGGACTCGGCCGCGGAGTATGGTGTGGTTATCGGGCATTCCGAGGACTTGGCGTAGCCTAGCGCGCGCTCTTCCCTTCTCCCACAAGGGGAGAAGGGGAGCTTGTGCCACCTTCGCCTTGCCAAACGCAACCGCGCTGCTATTCTTGCTGCTAAAATAATTTCACACACAGGCAAACTTGTTTCTCGAACCGCAAGGCTGAGATGAGCCGGTCGCCCTACCCAACAGTCACAGCCGGACCGCCGCGCCCGAGTCTCATCCTGAGGCCCGGCCAGATCGCGCTGCCGCCGGGCATGGAGCGCTACACGATCCAGGGCAACGGGGCTTTGCTGATTGAGGTCGAGGCCGGCGATATCATCACCGTCCGCAATGTCGAAGGCGGCCAGGCCTGCGAACTTCTGGCCTGGGACACCACAGGCACCACCGATCCCGGCATCTTCGGCGAAAAGTCCAACAGCAATGCCGCCGGCATCAAGGCGCTCCTCGCCGAGGGCGATGACAGTCTCGCATCCTTGCGCCGCGGGCTGGCGCGCCGGCAGGTGGTGCTCGATCAGGCAAAGGCCCTACGCGTGTTCGGCGCCACAACGCCGGCCGGGACCGAACAGGCTTTCACAGTCACGCGCGACGGCTCGATGGTCATCGCCGCGCCCGGCGGACCGATGCTGGTCGACAGCCATGACACGGCAACGCCGCTTGCCGTCATTGTGCGCCGCGCCACGATCCGCCTGAAAACAAAGTCGCAGTTGGCCGATCCCCTCGCCGATCCGGTGCTCGACCTGCGCGTCCATTCGGCAACGGCGGAATCCTACTTCGTCAAGGCCGGCGACTATCTTCAGATCATCGATGTCGACGGCCGGCAATGCACCGACTTCCAGTGCTTTTCGGCGCGCAAGTTGGACAAGGGCCTCGACCATCCGCTCGACGTGACGACGACGCGCACGCTGATGGGGTCGAGCTATCCGATGCCTGGCCTGCATTCAAAATATTACGACCAGGACATGGAGCCGCTGGTCGAGGTGGTGCAGGACACATGCGGCCGGCATGATGCCTTCGCGCTGGCTTGCGCTGCGAAATATTACGACGACATCGGCTATCCCGGCCACACCAACTGCTCGGAGAATTTCAACGGCGCGCTGGCCGGCAAGGGCGTCAAACCCCGCGCGGGCTGGATCGCGATCAACTTCTTCTTCAACACCGCCATCGACGCGCATGGCGTGATGGTGTCCGACGAGCCGTGGTCGCGCCCCGGCGACTATGTGCTGCTCAGGGCGCTGACCGACATCGTCTGCGTCTCCTCCGCCTGCCCCGACGACACCACGCCGGCCAATGGCTGGGACCTGACAGACATCCATGTGCGGACCTATTCCGGCCAGCACAAATTCTCGCGAGCGATCGCCAGACGCATGACGCCCGATTCGGAACCGAAAATGACCCGCGAGACATCCTTTCATTCGAGCTTTGCCAAGCACACCCGAAATTTCTCCGAATACAGGGGCTACTGGCTGGCCAATTCCTTCGCCAAGGAAGGCCCCCTCGCCGAATACTGGGCTTGCCGGCAGGACGCCGTGATCATGGACCTGTCGCCGCTCAGAAAATTCGAGGTCACCGGACCGGATTCCGAAGCGCTGCTGCAATACACGCTGACCCGCGACGTGAAAAAACTCGGCGTCGGCCAGGTCGTCTACTCCGCCATGTGCTATGAGCATGGCGGCATGATCGACGACGGCACGCTGCTGCGGCTCGGCAAGGATAATTTCCGCTGGG
Organism: Mesorhizobium japonicum MAFF 303099; assembly: GCF_000009625.1. Lineage (NCBI taxonomy): Bacteria > Pseudomonadati > Pseudomonadota > Alphaproteobacteria > Hyphomicrobiales > Phyllobacteriaceae > Mesorhizobium > Mesorhizobium japonicum. Next base: position 6,040,311 of record NC_002678.2, on the reverse strand, counting down.
TCGGCGGCGACGATCTTTCCGGCGAATGGCTGCGCGAGACCGCCAAGAAGCTTGGGCTCAATGTGCTGGTGCGCTCGTCGACCGACCAGATGCACAATGTCGCGGTACAGGGGCCGAAGAGCCGCGACATCCTGAGAGAAGTGGTCTGGACCTCGCCACTGCAGCCGTCGATCGATGAGCTCGAATGGTTCCGCTTCGCGGTTGCCCGCATCGGGGGTGGCAACGGCATTCCGGTCGTCGTCTCGCGCACCGGCTATACCGGCGAGCTCGGCTATGAGATTTGGTGCCATCCGCGCGACGCCGAAAAAGTGTTCGACGCCATCTGGGAAGCCGGCCAGCCGCATGGGCTGAAGCCGATGGGCCTGCAGGCGCTCGACATGGTGCGCATCGAGGCCGGGCTGATCTTCGCGGGCTACGAGTTCTCCGACCAGACCGATCCGTTCGAGGCCGGTATCGGCTTCACCGTGCCGCTGAAAAGCAAGACCGACGACTTCATCGGCCGCGAGGCGCTGATCCGCCGCAAGGAACACCCGCAGACGAAACTGGTGGGCCTCGACATCGACAGCAATGTCGCGGTCGGCCATGGCGACTGCGTCCATGTCGGCCGCGCCCAGATCGGCGTGGTCACCTCGGGCATGCGTTCGCCGGTGCTTGGCAAGAACATCGCGCTGGCAAGGCTCGACGTCACCCATGCGGCCATCGGCACGGAGGTCGAGATCGGCAAGCTCGACGGCCACGCCAAACGGCTGCCAGCGCGCGTCGTCGCCTTCGCCCATTACGATCCGCAGAAGACCCGACCGCGCTCCTGACTGCAGCCGTCCGGACAGGCAGAGCCTCGCGCCGGCAGCGCCGCGAGGCGTATTGTTACGTGCGCGCGCAAGCGTGATGTGCACGGCGTCACAAAACGCTTGACGTGAAAGCGCGCCGGATCAATCTTCACTGTTAAGAAAAAAATACGACTGAGTGGAAACACCGGAGTCGTAAGGTCATGTGCCGGGGAGCAAGCTTCGCAAAGCCGAGGCATCGCTGGCGGGGAACACTTAAAAAAGGGGAAGTCACTGACATGAGCACCATAAGCACGGCCCTGGAGCAGCCTACCGAAAGCAAGCTGCTCAGGCATATCGACTGGCGCGGCGCCTTCTGGGTGGCGAGCGGCGTTCCGGCGCTGGTCCTGTTTTCGATCGGCGGCATTGCCGGCACGACCGGGACGCTGGCCTTCCTGATCTGGACGGTGTCCATGATCATGGGCTTCCTGCAATCCTTCACCTATGCCGAGATCGCCGGCCTGTTCCCGAACAAGTCGGGTGGCGCCTCGATCTACGGCGCTACCGCCTGGCTGCGCTATTCCAAGTTCATCGCGCCGCTATCGGTGTGGTGCAACTGGTTCGCCTGGTCGCCGGTGCTGTCGCTCGGCTGTTCCATCGCCGCCGCCTATATCCTCAATGCGCTGGCGCCAGTGCCGATCTTCACCGAGACCTCTGCGGAAGTCGTCGCCTATATCGCGGCGCATGCCGGAACGGCGCCCGCCGACGCCATCACGGCGGTGACCGCGGCCGCGACACCGGCGATCCGCAGCTGGACGCTGTACAGCCACACGCTGGGACCGGTCTCCTTCACGCTCAACGCCACCTTCTTCATCGGCGCGGTGCTGATGTTGATCATCTTCTCGATCCAGCATCGCGGCATCCTCGGCACGGCCAATGTGCAGAAATATATCGGCCTGCTGGTCATCATCCCGATGCTGATCGTCGGCGTCGTGCCGATCTTCACCGGGCAGATCAACTGGGCCAACTTCTCGCCGCTGGTGCCGCTGGCCACCGCCTATGCGCCGGACCCGGGCGCCTGGAACATCGCCGGCTGGACGCTGGTGCTCGGCGGCATGTTCATCGCCGCCTGGTCGACCTACGGCTTCGAGACCGCCGTCTGCTACACCTCCGAGTTCAAGAACCCCGGTACCGACACGTTCAAGGCCATCTTCTATTCCGGCCTGCTCTGCATGCTTCTGTTCATTCTGGTGCCCTTCACCTTCCAGGGCGTGCTGGGCTTGAACGGCATGCTGGCGACGCCGATCGTCGACGGCTCCGGCGTGGCGGACGCACTGGCCGGCATGGTCGGCGGCGGCAAGATCATCCACAGCCTGCTGGTGATGCTGATGATCCTGGCGCTCGTGCTGTGCATCATGACAGCGATGGCCGGCTCCTCGCGCACGCTCTACCAAGGCTCGGTCGATGGCTGGCTGCCGCGCTATCTCAGCCACGTCAACGAACATGGCGCGCCGACACGGGCCATGTGGACCGACCTCTGCTTCAACCTGATCGTGCTGGCCATTGCCTCGGCCGACGCGACAAGCTTCTTCTTCATCCTCGCCGTGTCGAACTGCGGTTACATCATCTTCAACTTCCTCAACCTCAATGCCGGCTGGATCCATCGCATCGACAACGGCCATATCGCGCGGCCGTGGAAAGCGCCGACCTGGCTTCTCGGGATCGGAGCGATCTTCGCCTATGTCAACGCCATCTTCATGGGCGCCGGCGCCAAGGTGTGGAACCCGATGGCATTGTGGGCCGGACTGATCACCGCGGCGCTGATTATCCCAGTGTTCTGCTTTCGCCACTACATCCAGGACAAGGGCAAGTTCCCCGACCACATGCTGGCCGATCTCGGCATGACAGGAGCGGACCTCGCGGTGAAGAAAGCGGGCATGCTGCCCTATCTGACGCTGGTCGCCGGTGTGGCGGTAATGCTGATCGCCAACTGGATATTCGTCATCTGACAGGCCGACTTAACAGACATCGGGCGCGCTACGGCGCGCCCGATTCTTTTCGGCCTCCGACCGGAGCCTCGCATCAGCCAGCCTTGCGAACTGCCGATTTCGCGTCTTCGAAGAACCGGTTGGGCGGCCGCTTCAGGCCGAGATTCTCGCGGAGCGTCGATCCCTCGTACTGCCGCCTGAAGATGCCGCGCCGCTGCAGCTCGGGTACCACCTTCTCGACGAAATCGTCGAGCCCGGCGGGCAGATAGGGAAACATGATGTTGAAGCCGTCCGATCCTTCGGTGACCAGCCATTTCTCCATCTCGTCGGCGATGATTTGCGGCGTGCCGACGAAGGCGAGACCGGAATAACCGCCCAGCCGCTGGGCAAGCTGGCGAACGGTCAGGTTTTCGTTCCGGGCGAGCTCAATGACGCGCTCGCGGCTGCTCTTCGAGGCATTGGTTTCCGGTATTTCAGGCAAAGCGGCGTCAGGATCAAAGGCCGACGCGTTATGCCCAAGCGCGATCGATAGCGAGGCAATGCCGCTCTCGTAATAGACCAGGCTGTCGAGCTTCGCCCGCTTGGCCCGCGCGTCCTCGACACTGTCGCCGACGACGACGAAAGCACCAGGCAGGATCTTGATGTCGTCGCGGGAGCGCCCGAGTTTTTGTGCCCTGCCCTTGACGTCGGCAAAGAAGTGCTGCCCGGCGGCAAGATCGGCATGGGCGGCGAAAATCACCTCGGCCGTCTCGGCCGCCAGCTGCCGCCCGGCTTCCGAGGCACCGGCCTGGACGATGACCGGCCAGCCCTGTACCGGCCGGGCTATATTGAGCGGCCCGCGCACGGAGAGATGCTCGCCCTTATGGTCCAGCACATGCAGTTTGGCCGGATCGAAATAGAGCCCACTTTCGGCGTCGCGGATGAAGGCGTCGTCAGCAAAACTGTCCCACAGGCCGGTCACGACATCGTAGAATTCCCGCGCCCGGTGATAGCGCTCGTCATGTTCGACATGTTCGTCCAGCCCGAAGTTGAGCGCCGCATCGGGGTTCGACGTGGTGACGATGTTCCAGCCGGCGCGTCCGCCGCTGATATGGTCGAGCGACGCGAAGCGACGCGCAATGTGATAGGGCGCGTCGAAGGTCGTCGACGCGGTGGCGACCAGCCCGATATGGTCGGTGACGGCGGCAAGCGCCGACAAGAGCGTGAACGGCTCGAACGAGGTCACCGTGTGGCTGCGCCGCAGCGCCTCGATCGGCATGTTGAGCACGGCCAGATGGTCGGCCATGAAGAACGCGTCGAACTTCGCCGCCTCCAGCGTCTGCGCGAAGCGCTTCAGATGCGCGAAGTTGAAGTTGGCGTCGGGATAGGCGCCGGGATAGCGCCAGGCGCCGGTGTGCAGGCTGACTGGGCGCATGAAGGCGCCAAGCCGCAATTGCCGATTTTCTGTCATGCAAAGAAACCTTGATGAGGACGAGCGTTGCCGCTCCGGTGTCGCTCAGCATGGAACCGCTTTGCGCCCCTGGGAAGGAATTCTATTTTGCAGAACCGGCAGTGGGGAGCATTTTCATCGACGGCTGGCCGTCACGCGGTATCATCCGCCATCGCCGATGGCGGATGATACGATGGAACCGCTCTATTCCGCGGCCAGGGCCAGTTGCGGCCGCTCGGTCGCCAACTCTGGCTCGGGCGCCTGCTCGCTGTTCACCACCTTCTTCGGCTCGCGGCCGAAGAACAGGGCGTAGCCGGCCGGCAGCACCAGGATGGTCAGCACGGTGGCAACCACGATGCCGCCCATCATGGCATAGGCGAGCGGACCCCAGAACACGGCGCGCGAAATCGGGATCAGCGCCAGCACCGCCGTCATCGCCGTCAGCACGATTGGCCGGAAGCGGCGCACGGCCGAGCCGATAATGGCCTCCGAGCGCTCCATGCCTCTGGCGATGTCCTGGTCGATCTGGTCGACCAGGATGATCGAGTTGCGCATGATGATGCCGAGCAGCGCGATGACGCCGAGGATGGCGACGAAGCCGAACGGCGCGCCGCTGATCAAAAGCGCGGCGGCCGCGCCAATAATGCCGAGCGGACCGGTGGCCAGCACCAGCATCGCCTTGCCGAAGTTCTGCAGCTGGATCATCAAGAGCACGACGATGATGGCCAGCATGATCGGCGCCTTGGCGGCGATCGACGCCTGGCTTTCGGCCGAATCCTCGGCACCGCCCTGGATCTCGATCTTGTAACCGGGCGCCAGGCCGTCGCGCAGGCCCTGCATGTCCTTGTACATCTTGGTGACGACGTCGTTGGACTGCACGCCATCGGGCAGCGTTGCGCGCACGCTGATGGTCGGCAGGCGGTCGCGGCGCCATTCGATGCCCTGCTCCAGCACAGGTACCACCTTGGCCACCTGCGACAGCGGCACGAAGCCACCAAAATCGGTCGGGACGTAGACCGAGTCGACCGAGGACAGCAGGCTGCGGCTGGCATCCGGCTCGCGAGCGACGATGGAGACCGTCTCCTCGCCATCGCGGAAGTCGTCGAGCGGCGCACCGGCCATGGTCGCCTGCAGCATCTGACGGATGCGCTGCGAGGTGACGCCGAGCGCCCGGGCGCGATCCTGGTCGATGACCAGCTTCATCGCTGGCACCGGCTCGAGCCAATCGTCATGCACGGCGCCCAGCAGCGGATCCTCGCGGAATTTCGCCTTCACCTGGTCGGCGATGCGGCGTACCTCCTGGCGGTCGGGACCCATGACGCGCATCTGCACCGGCCAGCCAGTCGGCGGTCCGAGGAACAGGCGATCGACCTTGGCGCGGATCGAGGGGAAATCCTCGGCCAGAACCGTGCGCAGCTTGACGATCAGCCGCTCGCGCGCCGGCTCGTCATTGGCCATCACCAGCATCTGGGCGAAGTTCGGGTTGCGCAGCTGCTGGTCGAGCGGCAGGAAGAAGCGCGGCGCGCCTTCGCCGATATAGGTGGCGATGAAGCGCTTGTCCTTGTCGTCCATCATCTTGGCTTCCAGCGCCTTGGCCTGCGTTTCGACCTCCTTGATGCTGGTGCCCTCGGGCAGCCAGAGATCGACCAGGATTTCCGGCCGCGACGACTGCGGGAAGAAGTTCTGCGGGATGAACTGGAACGCCCACAGGCTGGTGCCGAAAGTCACCAGTGTCATGACGAGCACGATGATGCGATGGCGCACCGCCCAGCCGACAGTAGCACGCAGCCGACGGTAGAAACGCGTGTCGAAGACGTCATGATGGGTGCCGGCATGCTTGCGCTGCTTGAGGATCATGTTGCCGAGCCACGGCGTGAAATAGACCGCGACGAACCACGACACGATCAGCGCGATGCCGACGACATAGAACAGGGTGCGCACATATTCGCCGGCCGTGGAGGCGGCGAAGCCGACCGGGATGAAGCCCGCGGTGGTGATGAGCGTGCCGCTCAGCATCGGAAAGGCTGTCGACGTATAGGCGAAGCTCGCCGCCTCGATCTTGACCAGCCCCTCCTCCAGCTTGCGCTCCATCATCTCGACGACGATCATGGCGTCGTCGACAAGCAGGCCGAGCGCGATGATCAGGGCGCCCAGCGAAATGCGCTGTAGGTCGATGCCGAGCTCGTACATGATGGCGAAGGTGGCGGCCAGAACCAGCGGGATGGCGATGGCGATGACCAGCCCCGAACGCCAGCCGATCGACAGGAACGAGACGACAAGCACGATCAGCAGCGCCTCGCCGAGCGCATGCATGAACTCGGCCACCGCATCCGTGACGACGCCTGGCTGATCGGAAATCTGGTCGACCGATACGCCATAGGGCAGCGCCTCCTCGAAGCGCTTGTAGGTTGCCTCGACATCCTTGCCGACGTCGGTGACCTTGAAACCCTTGGCCATGACCACGCCAAGCTGCACGCTGTCATGACCGTTGAAACGGTATTTGCGCTGGAACGGATCTTCGAGTCCGGAGGTCACGGTGGCGATGTCGCCGAGACGGGTGACCTGCCCGCCGGCACGCAGGCGCAATTCCCTGATATCGGCGGCCTTGGTGACGTCGCCTTCGACGGAGATGCGCACCGAATTGACGCCGGTGTCGACGGCGCCGGCCGGATCGACGTTGTTCTGGCCCTTGATCGCGTTCTGCAGGTCGGGCAGCGTCAAACCACGCTCGGCGAGCGCCTTGGACGAAACGTCGATGTAGAGCTTTTCCGGCTGGTCGCCGATGATGACGGCCTTCTCGACGCCGGGCGTCGTCAACAGCATGTCGCGCGCCTGGATGGCGAACTTCTTCAGCTCTGGATAGGAGAAGCCATCGCCGCTGATCGAATGCAGGGTGATGAAGGTGTCGCCGAACTCGTCGTTGAAATAGGGGCCGAGCAGGCCTTGCGGCAGGTCGCCGGAGATGTCGCCGACCTTCTTGCGCACCTGATAGAAGGCGTCCGCCACCTCGGCGGCGTTGGTGTCGCCCTTGATCTGCACGGTGATGATGGCGCTGCCGGCGCGGGTGAAGGAGCGCACAAAGTCGAGATGCGGCGTTTCCTGCAGCTTGCGCTCGATCTTGTTGACGACCTGGTCTTCCATTTCCTGGATCGAGGAGCCCGGCCAGATCGCCTGCACGACCATCACCCGGAAGGTGAAATCCGGGTCTTCCTTCTGGCCCATGCGCATCAGGCCGAGCGCACCGGCGATGATGATCAGCCCGAACAGAAATCGCGCGATCGAGGGATGGCCGATGGCCCAGCGCGACAGGTTGAAAGGCCGCTTTTCTTCAGTGGAATTAGTCATCGGTACTCGTCCACTTTGCTTGTTTGCCGGCGCCCGGCGCTTCAAAGAAGCGCGGCGCGCGAAACGAAATCATCTGCATTCGATCTGGCTTCCGGGCGGCGAGGCTTTCCGAGCGGAGAGACACTCATCGCGGTGGGACGCTAGGTCGATGCGGGGGTACATCGGCCGTGACGTCTCAACCTTCGGGCGCACGCCGCCCGGAAACCTGCGGCCGCGGGAACGCGCGGCCGACCTGTCTGTCCTCAGCGCAGCCGGCTGGCGTCGTCGCCCTCGGCTGAGGCTGATTGCTGCGCCAGGCCGCCGGCGAGCTTGACCCTGAGATTCTCGGTCATGAACTGGGTGCCGGCGGCGACCACGATATCGCCGGGCTTCAATCCTTCTGCGACTCGCACGCCATCGGCGGCGAACTTGGCAACCTTCACCGGACGGGCATGAACGGTATCGGCGCCACGATCCACGGTCCAGACGATCGACTGGCTGTCTTTTTCAGCCAACGCGCTCAAGGGGATCGAAACCAGCTGCTTTTCGTTGGCGGCCGAGGCCTCGATATTGGCGGTCATGCCGAGAAGCACACGCGGATCATTGGGCAGGCTGACACGGACGGCGAAGGTGCGCGATTGCGGATCGGCGCTGCCGGCAACCTCGCGGACCTTGCCGTCGAGCGCCAGCGTGCTGTCGGACCAGAAGCCCGCCTTGACTGACTTGCCCGGCTTGAACTCGGCGATTTCCATCTCCGGCACCGCGATCAGCACTTCCTTTTCGCCATCGACGGCGACTGAGACCACGGGCGTGCCGGAGCCAACCACCTGGCCGACATCGGCGTTCACGGCCGTGACGATGCCGTCCCTGTCGGCCTTGAGGTCGGTATAGCCGACCTGGTTCTTGGCTTGGTCGAGCGACGAACGGGCGGAGTCGCGCGTGGCGACCGCCTGGTCATGGGCCAGCGTCGCCTGTTCGAGCTGCGATTTCGGCGCGAAGTTCCTGGTGAAAAGCTGCTCGGCGCGCTTTCGCGTAAGCTCCGTCGTCTCGACCTGCCGTTCGGCGGCATCAAGGGCTGCCTGCGCGCTTTTGACCGACAGGTCGTAGTCGGTGGGATCGATGCGGGCGAGCACATCGCCCGGCACCACATGCTGACCGATGTCGACCAGACGCTCGGTGATCTTGCCGTTGACGCGGAAAGCCAGGGCGCTTTCGGTGCGAGCCCGCACGGATCCCGAATAGGAAAGCATGCGGGTGTCATGCGCCTGAGCGATTTCGACGACCTTGACCGGGCGGATTATCTCCTTGACCTCGGCCTTCTCCTGGCTGCAGCCGGCAAGCGCGAGCGCCGCGACCACAAGGCCCGCGACCGGCAACCGGCGGATGATGGAATGGGACAAAGACACCTTGGCACTCCCGAACTGGAGATAAACTGTCGACCTGCGCCCGGCGGGCGCCGGCTATTTCTTCAAGGCCTTGATCGCATAGTCGATCAGGTCGTCGGGCATCGCCCGGTTGGTCTTGGCAAGACACTGCGCCACCATCTGCGGATGGCAAAGGATGATTGTAGCGGCGCCGAAGCAGCGCGACGCGATCACCGGGTCCTGCTCGGCGAACTCGCCGGCCTCGATGCCGTCACGGATGACCTCCGCGAAGAGATCGTGGATGCTGTCGACGTGCTTGTCGATGACGCCCCAGTCCCGCTCGAGCGCGACGATGACCATCTCATGCACCTTCTGCTCATCGAGCATGGTCTCCAGCGTCATCTTGTATTGCGCATGGATGTAGCGACGAAGCCGCTCCTCGGCACCGATCGGCAGGTGCATGATCTCGTAGGCCATCTTGTAGCTGGCGCCGAGCATCCGGCCACACACCGCCTGGTGGATTTCGACCTTGGAGGCGAAGAAACGGTAGATGTTGGCCGGCGACATGCCGAGCTCACGGGCGATGTCGGCAACATTGGTCTTGCCGTAGCCATAGTGCCGGAACAGGCGCTCGGCACAGTCGAGAATGCGCGTCACATTCTCCTGCCTGGCGGCATCGACAACGATGTTGGCGGCTTCGGACATGGCTCTTTCGTTTGACAAGTGACGAATTTCAATTTTCGTCAGTCGTAAATTGAAGAAGGCGGGATGTCAACGCGAAATCGACGTACGCGTACAAGATAGTGACAGATGGTGACATCCAACAGACGTAACCAAGCGGCCCAAGGATGCGGGCAACTCAAAATATTTTTTAAAGAGGCCGCCGGCGCTTCAGGCGAGTTTGGCCATTTCGCGGAGTCGGAATTTCTGGATCTTGCCGGTCGAGGTCTTCGGGATCTCGGCAAAAATCACCGCTTTCGGCACTTTGAAGCGGGCAAGCAGCGCACGGCAGTGCTCGATGATCTCGGCCTCGCTCGCCGTCTTGCCGGGCTTCAGCTCGACATAGGCAACCGGCACCTCCCCCCATTTGTCGTCATGGCGCGCCACAACGCCGCAGGAGGCGACGGACGGGTGCTTGTAGAGCGCATCCTCGACCTCGATCGAGGAAATGTTCTCGCCGCCCGAAATGATGATGTCCTTGGAACGGTCCTTGAGCTGGATGTAGCCATCGGGATGCATGACGCCGAGATCACCGGAATGGAACCAGCCGCCGGCGAACGCTTCGTCGCTGGCCTTGCGGTTCTTGAGGTAGCCCTTCATGACGATGTTGCCGCGGAACATGACCTCGCCGATGGTCTCGCCGTCGGCCGGCGTCGCCTGCATCGTCTCGGGGTCCATGACGGTCAGGCCTTCGAGCGCGGCATAGCGCACGCCCTGCCTTGCCTTCTTGGCGCTGCGCTCGCCCTTTGCGAGATCGTCCCATTCGCCATGCCATTCGTTGACCACGGCCGGGCCATAGGTCTCGGTCAGGCCATAGAGATGGGTGACGGCAAAGCCGGCATCGGCCATCCCCGACAGCACGGCTTCCGGCGGCGGCGCGGCCGCGGTGTTGAAGGTCACCGTCTGCGCGAACGTGCGCTTGTCCTCATCCCGGGCGTTGATCAGCACCGACATGACGACCGGCGCGCCGCAGAGATGTGTGACGCCATGATCGGCGATGGCGTCATAGATCGGCTTCGGCCGCACCCAGCGCAGGCAGACATGGGTGCCGGCCTGGACGGCCAGCGTCCACGGAAAGCACCAGCCATTGCAGTGGAACATCGGAAGCGTCCAGAGATAGACGGCGTGCTTGGCCATGCCGGCATGGATGGTGTTGGTGTAGGCCATCAGGGCGGCACCGCGATGGTGGTAGACCACGCCCTTCGGATTGCCCGTCGTGCCCGAGGTGTAGTTGAGCGAGATGGCGTCCCATTCATCGTCGGGCATCGACCAGGCGAAATCCTCGTCGCCACCGGCGACAAAGTCCTCATAGTCGAGCGCGCCAATCCGTTCCCCCTTCGGATAGGGGGCGTCGGCGGCGTAGTCGGGATCGTCATAGTCGATGACCAGCGGCGTGACCTTGGCCAGATCGAGCGCCTGCCGGACGACGCCGGAGAATTCGCGGTCGACGATGAGCACCTTGGTCTCGGCATGGTCGAGCTGGAAGGCGATGACCGCGGCGTCGAGGCGGGTGTTGAGCGAATGCAGCACCGCCTTGGTCATCGGCACACCGAAATGCGCCTCCAGCATCGGCGGCGTGTTGGACAGCATCACGGTGACCGTGTCGCCCTTGCCGATGCCGCGCTTTTGCAGTGCCGATGCGACCTTCAGCGAGCGGCGCCAGAAATCGCGGTAGCTGATGCGCTGGCGGCCGTGGATGATGGCGATGTGGTCGGGATAGGTCTTTGCCGCGCGCTCCAGATAGGTGAGCGGCGTCAGCGGCTGGTGGTTGGCCGCGTTCCTGTCGAGATCCTGTTCGTAAGAATTGGCCATCCCATCCTCCCCAAAGTCCTTTTCGAGATTTCTAACCTTAGGGCTCTCGTCAGGCCATCCCCCTGAATGGCCGAAGATGCTATGCTGTCCAGGCTTTGTAGAACGACCATCCCGGATACGTTTTATTTAGAGGCGATCGCACTCACGCATGCCAATTTGACTTTTGTCGAGAGCCGTGACTAATGTCAGCCGAGGAGACGGCATGGCGATCCGACCGGCAGAACAACTCATTCACAAAGCCGCCTGGCTCTACTATGCGCATGGCCTGCGGCAGGACCAGGTTGCAAGCCAGCTTAACATTTCGCGTGCTTCGGTGGCCATGTATCTGCGCAAGGCGCGCGAGACCGGCATCGTCAACATCTCGACCTCGACGCAGCTGTTCACCGACGACGTGATGGCGCGCAGGCTCGAGGACGCCTTGAAGCTCGACGCGGTCTGGATCGCGCCGGAGAACGGCTATATCCCGGACCCTTCGACTGATATCGCCGTGCTGGCGGCGAGCGTCTTTCTCGAACTGGTCAAGAAGGGCGACCGCATCGGCGTCGCCTGGGGCCGCACCGTCTATACGATCGCCGACATCATGTCCTATGCCGACCTGCAGGATGTCACGGTGGTGCAGCTCTGCGGCAATCTCGGCGCGCCCTACTCCTATCGGCCCGACCAGTGCACCATGGAAATTGCGCGCCGGCTGAACGCCAAGGGGCTTAATTTCTATGCGCCGCTGGTGCTGTCGACGGAAGATCTCGCGCGTGCGTTGCGCGCCGAGCCGGTGATCCGCGAACAGCTGGCCGGCATCAGCGATTGCAATCTCGCGCTTTTCTCCGTCGGCACCGTCGATGCAGACAGCCATGTCGTCAAATGCGGCGCGCTCAACCCGGACGAAATGGCCGCGCTGCGCGGCATCGGCGCAGCCGGGGTGATTGCCGGACAGATCATCGACGCCAGGGGCGAGGCGCTCGACTGCAGCTACAACCGCCGGGTCATTTCGGCTGAACTCGGTTCGCTGCGTGCCATCGAAAAACGCTTGATGGTGGTGCAGGAGGACAGCAAGTTCGAGCCATTGCTCGCGGCGCTCGCGGGCGGGCTTTGCACGCATCTTGTGGTCGGCGCGCATATGGCGCAACGGCTGCTCGATCATGCCGGAGCGATGCCACAGAAAGCATCCTGAAAAAGCAACCCTTCGCCGGCGCATTGTCATCAAGGCGTCGCGGCATTCCTGTTTCACCACCCAAGACAGCAACTGGACGAAGCGAACATGAAGAATTTGTGGAACGACGAAACGGCCGAGAAACTCGTCGCCGACTATGCGAAGAAGGGTGTCGGCCGCGACCTCGCGCTGCGCGTCTACACGACGCGGCTGCTGGGCGGCGTGCCACAGCTGGTCCTGCATGGCGGCGGCAACACGTCCTGCAAGATCAAGGCGACCGATCTCGTCGGCGATGAATGGGATGTGCTGTGCGTCAAGGGCAGCGGCTGGGACATGGCCGTCATCGAGCCGCAGGGCCTGCCGGCGGTCAAGATGGGCGCCCTGCTCAAGGCGCGCGCGCTGGACAAGCTCGCGGACGAGGACATGGTGGCGCTGCAGCGGGCGAACCTCATCGACCCGTCCTCGCCCAACCCCTCGGTCGAGACGCTGCTGCATGCCTTCCTGCCGCATAAATTCGTCGACCACACCCATTCGACCGCTATCCTGGCCATCGTCGACCAGGAAGATTCGAAGCCGCTGGTGAAGACAGTGTTCGGCAGCAAGATGGGTTATGTGCCCTACATCATGCCGGGCTTCGACCTCGCCAAGGCGGCGGCCGACGTCTTCGATGCCGACCCGACTGTCGAAGGACTGATCCTCGACAAGCACGGCATCTTCACCTTCGGTGACGATGCCAAACAGGCCTACGACCGGATGATCCACTATGTGAACGTCGCCGAGGAGTACGTCGCTGAGAATGCCAAGCCGAAGGCTGCCAAGGCGGCGTTGCCGGCAAGGCTCGCGACGCCGGCGTCCATCGCGCCGATGCTGCGCGGCGCCGTTGCGGTGGCGCGTGGCGAAGGCCGCTTCGACCGCATGATCTCTGATTTCCGCACCTCGGATGCAATCGTCGATTTCATCAACTCGGCCGCGATCGCCGACTATGCCGGGCGCGGCGTGTCGACGCCGGATCTGTCGATCCGCATCAAGACCGGACCGATGGCGGTGCCGGCGCCCGACGCCGACAAGGTTGGCGACTACAAGGCCGTCATCAAGAGCCATGTCGACGCTTTCGCCAAGGACTATCGCGCCTATTTCGAGACCAATGACGCGCTCGACGACGTCAAGCGCACCATGCTCGACCCGATGCCGCGGCTGACGCTGGTGCCGGGACTCGGCATGTTCGGCCATGGCCGCACGCTGAAGGATGCCAGGATCGCCTCCGATGTCGGCGAGATGTGGATCGAGGCGGTGCGTGGCGCCGAAGCCGTCGGCCGTTTCCATCCGCTGTCCAAGGCCGATTTGTTCCCGCTCGAATACTGGTCGCTCGAACAGGCCAAGCTTGCCTCGAACAAGCCGAAGCCGCTGACCGGCCAGGTGGTGCTGATCACCGGCGGCGCCGGCGCAATCGGGGCTGCAACGGCAAAGCTGTTCGCCGACAATGGCGCCCATGCCGTCGTCGTCGATCTCGATGGCGACAAAGCCGCCGATACCGCCAAGAAAGCCGGCAACAATTCGATCGGTGTCGCCGCCGACATCACCGACCCAGCCCAGGTGCGTGCCGCCTTCGACAAAGCGGTCGCCGTCTTCGGCGGCGTCGATATCCTGGTCTCCAATGCGGGTGCGGCTTGGGAAGGCCGGATCGGCGAGCTCGACGATGCGCTGCTGCGCAAGAGCTTCGAGCTCAATTTCTTCGCCCATCAGTCGGTGGCGCAGAACGCCGTGCGCATCATGCTGGAACAGGGCACTGGCGGCGTGCTGTTGTTCAACACTTCCAAGCAGGCGGTCAATCCGGGCCCGAAATTCGGCGCCTATGGCGTGCCGAAGGCGGCGACTTTGTTCCTGTCCAGGCAATATGCGCTCGACTACGGCGCCCATGGCATCCGCTCGAACGCCGTCAACGCCGACCGTATCCGCTCCGGCCTTTTGACCGACGCCATGATCGCCAGTCGCTCCGGCGCGCGCGGCGTGTCCGAGAAGGAATACATGTCCGGCAACCTGCTCGGCCAGGAAGTGACGGCACAGGATGTGGCGCAGGCCTTCCTGCATCACGCGCTGGCCGAACGTACCACCGCCGACGTGACGACGGTCGACGGCGGCAACATCGCGGCGGCGCTGCGGTAGGCTTTCCAGAAGACAACAAAAAGGGCGGCTCAAGGCCGCCCTTTTCGTTTGCGCGATGATGAACCTTACTTCGCGTTCGGGTTCGGCATCCAGGCCGGCATGGCGACATTTGCATGGGCGAACTGCGGCAGCTTGGCCGACAGGTCTTCCATGTTCTTGATGTCCTTGTCGATCAGCTCCTTCTGGGTGATCAGCGTCGGCGGCACGATGACGTTGTGGCCGGGGTCTTCACCGGCGAGCAGTTGCGCCAGAGCGCGCACCGAGACCTGGCCGACGACGGCCGGGTTGGTCGCCGCGGTCGCGGCCCAGGCGCTGTCGGGCTCGCGCATCGCCGATATGTCCGATGTCGAGATGTCGGCCGAATAGATCTTGATGCCCTTGTTCAGGCCGGCCTCGTCGACGGCGATCTTCACGCCCTTGGCGAATTCGTCATAGGGGGCGAACATCACCTTGATGTCGGGATGGGCCGACAGCACCGAACGCGCCTGGTTGGCGACGGAGTTG
This sequence comes from Mesorhizobium japonicum MAFF 303099, assembly GCF_000009625.1. Classification (NCBI taxonomy): domain Bacteria; kingdom Pseudomonadati; phylum Pseudomonadota; class Alphaproteobacteria; order Hyphomicrobiales; family Phyllobacteriaceae; genus Mesorhizobium; species Mesorhizobium japonicum. The sequence goes on along the minus strand of NC_002678.2, from coordinate 6,025,096 downwards.
GCGATCGGGTTGTCGAGCGTGCCGAACATCGCGACTTCCTTGATGCCCGCATATTTCTTCTTCACGTCGACCCAGGTCTCGTTGCGGCGGTCGAGCGGCGCGATTCCGGCGACGTAGACATAGCCGGCATTCCAGCTGTCACCATTGTCCTTCACCGCCTGCTCGAGCGCGAGGCGGGCAAGGTCCTTGTCCGACTGCTCGATCTGCGGGATCTTGGGGTTTTCGACATTGACGTCGAAGGCCACAACCTTGATGCCGGCGTCGACCGCGCGCTGGGCCGCATCCTTCATCGATTCCGTCAGGCCGTGCTGGATGATGATGCCCTGCACGCCGAGCGCGATGGCCTGGTCGACCATATCGGACTGAAGGGCGGCATCCTGGCGGCTGTCGAGCACGCGCAGGTCGATGCCAAGCGCCTTGGACTGCGCCTCGACGCCCGAGAGGTAGGCCTGGAAGAAGTCGCCGGTCGAGAGATAGCGCACCAGCGCGATCTTGACGCCGGGCTTATCGAACGGGGCCGGCTTGTCCGCGGCGAAAGCCGGGACCTGCATCAGCATGGTTGCGCCGGCCAGCCCGAGCGCCACCTTCCCCAGAAGTCTTCTCGTGATGTTCACCTTGTTTTCCTCCACTCTTGTTGAACCCAAAATCCTGTCCGGTCGAGACTACCCCCTGCCCCTGCCCGAAAGGGCAAAGGTGAAGACAAGGGCGACGACCAGAACCACGCCCTTGACGAAATCCTGCGTGTAGTAAGGCGCGTTCATCATCGTCAGGCCTTGCAGCAAGATGCCGACGAACAGCGCGCCGACTGCGGTGCCGAAGGCGTTCGGCTTGGCGGCACCCAACACCGCGTAGCCGATCAGCGCCGCGGCAACTGCATCGAGCAGCAGATTATTACCCGAGGCGATGTCGCCGCGTCCAAGCCGGGCGGCGAGCAAAATGCCGCCGATCGAGGCAAAAACTCCTGAAATAACGTAGGCCCAGATCTTGTATGCCTTGACAGGCGCACCGGCGAGTTCGGCGGCGCGCTCATTGGAGCCGACCGCATACATCATACGGCCGAAGCGGGTGTATTCGAGGAAGAACCAGATCAGCACGGCCAGCACCAGCAGCACGACGACCGACACCGGAATGAGGTTCGGGATGAAGAAGTCGAAACGGTGGCGGCCGAGCGCCAGGAAGGCGCCGCCGAACTTGCCATTGGCGACCGAACCGTCGGGCATGGTCATGCCGGTGGCGATCGAGCGGCCTTCGGTCGGGATGCGCTGCAGGCCGACCAGCAGGAACATCATGCCGAGCGTCGCCAAGAGATCGGGCACGCGCATATAGACGATCAGCCAGCCATTGATCAGGCCGACAATGGCGCCGATGAGCAGGCAGACAACGACCGCCACGACGGCGTTCTGCTCCAGCACCACCATCACATAGGCAGCCGCCATCATGGCCGACGTGGCGACCGAGCCGATCGACAGGTCGAAGCCGCCGACGACCAGCGTGGCGGTGACGCCGAGCGCCAGCACGCCGGTGATGGCGACCGACTGGAAGATGAAGACGGCACTTTGCGGCGAGACGAACCCATCGGCGGCGATCGCGAAATAGGCGACGAGCCCGAACAGCAGGACGATGAACCCATAGCGTATGGTGTGGTCGCGCAGCGTCATTCAGCGCACCCGCGCGACGCAGCCATTCCTATCCAACTCGGACCCATGGTCTCTCCATTCCAATTCTACCGGCCGCCACGCTCAGGCGGCGCTGTGCAGCGGCCCGCCGGCGACCTCGGCCAGCAGGCGATCGAGATCGACTTCGGCATTGCGGTGTTCACCGACGATTGTGTGTTCCGACATCACCAGGATGCGGTCGGCCGTCTCCAGCGCCTCGTCGAGTTCGGTGACGAACAACAGCGTCGCGCGGCCATTGGCGCTTGCTCTCAGCTTGGCGGCGATGTCGCGCCTGGCCGAGATGTCGACGCCCTGAAACGGCTCGTCGAGAATGAACAGCGCGGCATTCTGCGCCATCCAGCGGGCGACCATCACCTTCTGCTGGTTGCCGCCGGACAATGCCGACATCTCGTCCTTCTCGGAACGGCAGACGATGCTGAGTTCCTCGATCTGCCGGCGCGCGGTGGCGCGCTCGAGGCGGCGCTTGAGCACACCAAGATTCGACATACGCTTGAGGAACGGCAGGCTGACATTGCGCTCGATGTTGAAGCCGCCGACAATGCCGCTGCTGGCGCGGTCCTTGGCGACGAGGAACACGCCGGCGGCGATCGCATCGCCCGCCGATCGCGGCGCATAGGGCTTGCCGCTCATCGTCATGGTGCCGGCAAGCGGCTTGCGCACGCCGAACAGCGTCTCGGCAAGCGCGGTCTTGCCGACGCCGACGAGGCCGGTGATGGCAACGACCTCGCCATCGCCAAGCGTCAGCGAAATCGGCCTGGCGCCCTGCCCGATGCGCAAGCCTTCGATCGTCAGGACCGGTTTGGCCGAACTCCTGGCCACGATCTGGTCTAGATGGATCTTGCGGCCGAGCATGGCATTGACCGCGCCTTCGTAGTCGAGCGGCTTGGTGTCGAAGACGCCCGAAATGACGCCGTCACGCATCGAGACGATGCGATCGGCAAGCCGCCTGATGTCGGACATGCGGTGCGAGATGTAGAGGATCGCCACGCCCTGCTCACGCAGCCGCTCGACCAGAGCGAACAGCCGGTCGGCCTCGGCGCTGGAGAGCGAAGAGGTCGGCTCGTCGAGGATCAGCACTTTCGGCTGATGCGCCAAGGCGCGCGCGATCGCCACCATCTGGCGATCGGCTAGCGAAAGGTCGTTGACACGGGCCTTGAGATCGATGGCCAGACCCATGCGGTCGGCGACCGCCTTGGCCTCGCGGCGCACTCGGGCCGGATTGAACAGGGTCGGCACGCCCTTGCCGCTCAGCCTGTCGAGCGTCAAATTGGTGGCGACATCGAGGTCGGCGACGACACCGTCATTGATATTCTGGTGCACGGTGACGACGCCGGCGCGGATCGCCTCCGCCGGCGTGTTCGGGGCAAAAGCCTGGTCGGCGAGGATCATGCTACCGCCGCCGCGTTCGTAGAGGCCGCTGACGATCTTGACGAGGGTGGATTTGCCGGCGCCATTGGCGCCCATCAGCACGGTGACTTCGCCGGAATGCAGCTCGAGCGAGATGCCGCCAAGCACCTCGTTACGGCCAAAGGATTTCCTCAGTCCCTCTACACGGAACACGGCATTGCCGACCATGCGTTCCTCCCTGACCGTGACGCTATGGGCTACATCGGCAATTGTCAACACGATTGACAATTGCCAGATCGCTTCCTAGCTTGGCCCCGCCGTCAAGGCTCCCTTATGATCGGAGCGCACAGGCGGGAGGGACACGAATGACCGGGAAATTGCCGTTCGAAGCACTGTCGGTGGAGACGCTTGCAACGCGCCTCGGCACGAATGAGGCGCTGTGCGCCAAGATCGGCAGGCACACGACACACTGGAAGGTCCGAGAGGTCGGCGACGGCAATCTGAACCTCGTCTTCATCGTCGAGGGCGCCGGCGGTGCCGCGGTGGTCAAGCAGGCCCTGCCCTATGTCCGCCTGGTCGGCGACAGCTGGCCGTTGCCGTTGAAGCGCTCCTTCTTCGAGTATCACGCGCTGACAAGGCAAGAGGCGCGCGCGCCGGGCTCAGTCCCGGCGATCTATCATTTCGATGAAGGCCAGGCGCTGATCATCATGGAGTATCTGGCGCCGCCACACGTCATTCTCAGGCGCGCTTTGATCGACGGGCGCCAGTTGCCCAACATCGCCAGGGATATCGGCCTGTTCATGGCCCGCACGCTGTTTCGCGGTTCCGACCTGTCGATGGTGACCAAGGATCGCAAGGCCGATCTGGCGCTGTTCGCCGACAATGTGGAGCTCTGCGACATCACAGAGAACCTGGTGTTCTCCGATCCCTATTTCGACGCCAAGATGAACCGGCATACGCCGCAGCTCGACAGCGTCGTTGCCGAACTGCGTGCCGACCGCGACCTCAAGGTCGAGGCGCAACGGCTGAAGCACATTTTCGCCGCCAATGCAGAGACGCTGCTGCATGGCGATCTGCATTCCGGCTCGATCATGGTCACCGACACGGAGACCCGGATGATCGACCCGGAGTTCGCCTTCTACGGACCGATGGCCTTCGATATCGGCATGCTGCTCGCCAATTTCTGGATGTCCTTCTTCTCGCAGCGCGGACATGAGCAGAAGGGCAAGCGCGATGCCATGCGCGCTTATTTGCTCGGGGTCACCAAAGAGACGTGGTCGGTGTTCCGCGCCGAATTCTCGCATCTGTGGCGCACCGAGCGCGCCGGCATGCTCTACCAAAAAAGTCTGTTTGAGGATCAGGGCGACAGGCTGGGCGCGGAACAGGCGCTCGACCATGTGCTGCACCAAATCTGGACCGATCTGCTCGGCTTTGCCGGCATCGAGGTGCACAGGCGCATCCTTGGCCTCGCCCACAATGCCGATTTCGAGACCATTGCCGATGAAGCGCTTCGCGCCAGTTGTGAGGCAAAGGCGTTGAAGTTCGGCCGCCACATCGCCGTCAACCGGCGCCAGATACACAGCATCGACGAGGTCAATACCCTGGCCGCGCTGATCGAACAGGAGAGCAGCATTTGAACGTCGGCGACCGCCACTACCGCACCATCTGGCTGAGCGACGACGGGCGTTCGGTCGAGATCATCGACCAGCGCTGGCTGCCGCATGATTTCCGCATCGAGACGATCGGCACGGTTGCCGGAATTGCGACCGCCATCCGCGACATGTGGGTGCGCGGCGCGCCGCTGATCGGCGTCACCGCGGCCTACGGCGTCGCCATGCAGATGGCGGATGATCCGTCCGACGCAGCGCTCGATGGCGTGTGGGAGACACTGCACGAGACGCGCCCGACGGCGATCAATCTGCGCTGGGCGCTGGATGAGATGCGGCGCTTCCTCAAGCCGCTGCCTTCAGAACAACGCGCCGCGGCCGCCTACCGGCGCGCCGGTGAGATCGCCGACGAGGATGTTGGGCTGAACCGCGCCATCGGCGAGAACGGTCTTGCCATCATCAAGGCGATCGCGGCGCGCAAGCAGCCGGGTGAGACGGTCAATATCCTCACCCATTGCAATGCCGGCTGGCTGGCGACCGTCGATTACGGCACCGCCACCGCGCCGATCTATCTGGCAACGGAAGCGGGCATCCCGGTCCATGTCTATGTCGACGAAACGCGGCCGCGCAACCAGGGCGCCCAGCTCACCGCCTGGGAGATGGCCGGCCACGGCGTGCCGCACACGCTGATCGTCGACAATGCCGGCGGCCATCTGATGCAGCGTGGCGCGATCGACATGGTCATCGTCGGCACCGACCGCACCACTGCCGACGGCGATGTCTGCAACAAGATCGGCACTTATTTGAAGGCGCTCGCCGCCGCCGACAATGACGTGCCGTTCTATGTCGCGCTGCCCTCGCCGACCATCGACTGGACGGTGCATGACGGGCTCGAGGAGATCCCTATCGAGCAGCGTTCGGCCGACGAGGTCTCGCTTGTCTGGGGCAAGACCGTCAGCGGCGAGATCGCCCAGGTGCGCATATCGCCCGAGGCAACGCCGGCGGCGAATCCGGCCTTCGACGTGACCCCGGCGCGACTGGTGACCGGCCTGATCACCGAACGCGGTGTCGCCAAGGCCTCGCGCGAGGGCCTGAAGGCGATGTTCCCCGAACGGGCATAGCGCCGAAGCCGGCTAGCTAGTACAGCGGCTTGCTCATGTGGCCCGGCGTTGGCCACTTGTCGGTGACGCCGGGCTGCACCGGACGCTCGAGATAGGTCGACAGCACCACATAACTGCGCGTCGAGGTGACGCCGGGCGTTTCGTAGAGGCGAGCAAGCAGGCCTTCCAGCGCCCGCGTATCTTCGGTGCGGACCTTCAGCAGCATGCAGGTATCGCCGGCGACGGTATGGATCTCCTCGACTTCCGGATATTGCGAAACCGCCATCAGCTCCGGGGTCTTGCCCCAGCCCCTGGTGTCGATATGCACGAAGGCGAGCAGCGGCTTCTTCACAGCCTTTGGGTCGATGATCGCTGCCGTGCCGCGAATGGCGCCGCTGCGCCGAAGGCGCTTGACCCGTTCATGCGCGGCGGGCGGCGAAAGCCCGACCCGATCGCCGAGTTCCGCGTAGCTGACCGTCGCGTCGTCGACGAGAACGCCTAATATTTTTCGGTCAATCGTATCGATATCGCGGGGCGCCGGCCTGTTCTGCAGAATGCCATCTGTTTCTTCATCCATGTCGACAATCCTGATTGCCACGGAATTTAATACGGCCATTATGCTGATATGTCGAACAGCAATCAAGCCACAGCCCTGGCAGCCGACGCCAGGCCGCCGATCCCGGCCCTCGCCTATCTGTTGACCGGCTGCATCGCCGTGATCGGCTCGAATTCGCTGGTGCTAGGGCCGATAGCCCCGGCGGTGGCGTCGTCCTTCGCAACCAGCGTCCCGGCCGTCATGGTCGCGGCGGCCGCCTTTGGCCTCGGCACCTCGGCAAGCGCCCTGTTCCTCGCCCGCTACATAGACCGGCTTGGCGCTCGCCGGATGCTGCAAGGGGCATTGCTGTTGCTGGCCATTGCTCTCGTCGCCAGCGCGGCCGCACCGATACTGATCATGCTGGTCGTGGCCCAGCTCGTCGCCGGTATCGCCGCCGGCGTCGCCATGCCGGCGATCTATGCGAGTTCGGCGGCGATCGCGCCGCCCGGCCGCGAAAGCGGCACCATCGGCGTCGTGCTGACCGGATGGACGCTCAGCATGGTGGCCGGCGTTTCGCTCTCGGCCGTGCTTGCCGATCTCGTTCATTGGCGCGCCGTCTTCGCCGCCGTCGCGGTGCTTGCAATGCTGGCGTTGGCCAGCCTCACCATGACGTCACTAAGCGACATCAGGAAGAGCGGCCCGGCGCCAACACCGCTGGCGGCACTCAGCATTCCCGGCATTGTGCCGCTTCTCATCGCCTGCGCGGCCTTCATGACCGCCTTTTACGGTGTCTATGGCTATCTCGGCGACCACCTGCACAGCGGACTGGGCAAGTCGGTGAGCGCCAATGGCTGGGCCGCGCTCGCCTACGGCATCGGCTTCGGCACGGCTGCCCTCCTCGACGGCGTGATCGATCGCCTGGGCGCCCGCCGCGTCATGCCGTTCGCCTATCTTCTTGTCGCCGCCGTCTATGTCGCCATTGCCGCGACGAGCAACAGTTTCGGCCTGACGCTGGCCATGGTGGCGGTGTGGGGGCTTGCCAATCATTTCGGGCTGAACGTCCTCGTGATGCGCCTCTCGGCACTCGATCCCTCACGGCGCGGCACGATCATGGGCCTGAACAGCGCGGTGACCTATCTGGCGGTCTTTATCGGCACCACCGGCTTCGGGCCGCTCTATTCCAGCTTCGGCTTTGCCGTCTGCGCGATGGTTGCGGCGCTGCTGATGCTGGTTGCCGCGTCGGCGGCGGCATGGCGCTAAGGTGCATTGATATTCAGGTGATGCCGGCCTGCAAACGGCGGCTTCCTGCGCTTCCGGTGCTCACGTACGAAAAGTACGCTCCGCTCCGGTTCTCGGAAAGCACCGTTTTCGACTCGGCCTAACCTGAATCTCAACACACCTTAGTCGACGGAACGTGATGGGCCAGGACTTTCACGCGGTTGACAGCGCCGCCCTGCCCTTTCATACAAACGACGTTAAAGTTCTCAGGGCGGGGTGAAAGTCCCCACCGGCGGTAAGGGCCTCAAACCCAAGCCCGCGAGCGCTTTCCAAGACAATTGGAAAGGTCAGCAGATCCGGTGTGATTCCGGAGCCGACGGTTAGAGTCCGGATGAAAGAGGACGAAACGGAAAACGGACCGCTCCGGCGGGCCGGATTGCGTGTCGTGCGTCCTGATTCTGGTTCGAAACGGAAGGATGGACCCATGAATCAGCATTCCCACAAAGACTATGAAACTGTTCGCATCGCCGTCGTCCGCGCGCGCTGGCATGCGGATATCGTCGACCAATGCGTCAGCGCTTTCGAGGCGGAGATGGCCGACATCGGAGGCGACCGTTTCGCCGTCGATGTCTTCGACGTGCCCGGCGCCTACGAAATCCCGCTGCATGCCAGGACCTTGGCTGAGACCGGCCGCTATGGCGCGGTCCTCGGCACGGCTTTCGTCGTCAATGGCGGCATCTACCGGCATGAATTCGTCGCCAGCGCCGTCATCGACGGCATGATGAACGTGCAGCTGTCAACCGGCGTTCCGGTGCTTTCGGCGGTGCTCACGCCGCACAATTATCACGACAGCGCCGAGCACCATCGCTTCTTCTTCGAGCACTTCACCGTCAAGGGCAAGGAAGCGGCCAGGGCCTGCGTGGAAATTCTCGCCGCGCGGGAAAAGATCGCGGCATGAAATCTTCCCGGCCGGGTGGAAATCGCGATAACACCCGGTAGTATTTGCGAAAACTCGGGAGGATGCCGGTGCAGACCAAGAAGATCATCAATGACGGCAACCGCGCCGTCGACGAAATGCTCGAAGGGATCCTCGCCGCGCATCCTCGCCACCTCAGGAGCGCGGACGGCAGCCCGCGCTCGATCATCGCCCGTGACGGGCCGCGGCCCGGCAAGGTCGGGCTGGTGATCGGCGGCGGCTCAGGTCATGAGCCGACCTTCCTCGGCTTTGTCGGCAAGGGACTGGCGGATGCGGCGGCCATCGGCAACGTCTTCGCCTCGCCGCCGCCCGATCCGATCCTCGAATGCGCCAAGGCAGTCAGCGGCGGCGCCGGCGTCTTGTTCATGTACGGCAACTATGCCGGCGACGTGATGAATTTCGACATGGCGGCCGAGATGGCAGCGATGGACGACATCGAGGTGCGCACCGTCCTGACCACCGACGACGTCGCCTCGGCGCTGCGCGACCAGCGGCAGAAGCGCCGCGGCGTCGCCGGCAATTTCTTCATCTTCAAGGCGGCCGGTGCCGCCTGCGACCGGATGCTCTCGCTGGACGAGGTCGAGCGCATCGCCCGGAAGGCCAACGACCACACCTTCACCATGGGCGTGGCGCTGTCGCCCTGCTCGCTGCCGCAGACAAGGCGGCCGAATTTCGAGATCGGCGCGGGCGAGATGGAGATCGGCATGGGCATCCATGGCGAACCCGGCATCGCCCGCGGCAAGCTCGGGAGCGCCGACGCGATCACCGACGAGATGCTGGACAAGATCCTCGCCGAGATGGCGCCGACGCGCGGCGACAAGGTCGCGGTGCTGGTCAACTCGCTCGGCTCGACGCCGCTGATGGAGCTCTACATCATGAACCGGCGGGTCAAGCAGCGGCTCGACGACATCGGCGTCACCATCCACGCGACCTGGGTCGGCAATTACTGCACGTCGTTGGAAATGGCCGGCGCCTCGGTGACGCTGTTTCATCTCGACGAGGAATTGCAGACCATGCTCGACCATCCCTGCGACTGCGCCATGTTCCGTGCCGGCTGACGAAAGAGCGTTCCCGTGACCATCGATACCGCTGACCTGAAAAGAATGTTCGATACGATCGCGGTGGCGATCGAGGCCGACAAGGACCGGCTCTGCCAGCTCGACGGCGTCATTGGCGACGCCGATCACGGCATCGCCATGGCGCTCGGCTTCAATGCCGTGCGCGATGCGCTGGCCTCCCTCGGCCTCGCGGCGACCGAGCCGACGGCGCTGCTCAACACGGCGGCGAAATCATTCCTCAATGCCGTCGGGGCGTCCTCAGGCCCACTCTATGCGACAGCCTTCATGCGCGCCGGTGCCGCCGTCAAGGGCAAGGCGGCGCTGGCGGACACGGACTTCATCGCCCTGTTCCAGGCCATGGCGCAAGGCATCAAGGATCGCGGCAAGGCAGAACCTGGCGAAAAGACGATGGTCGATGCCTGGCAACCGGCGGCCGAAGCGGCCGCCGCGGCCAATGTAGCCGGCAAGACCCTGGCTGAGAGCCTCGGGGCAGCCCTCGCCGCCGCCGAGTCTGGTGCTGAAGCGACCAAGGAGATGATCGCCGCCAAGGGCCGCTCCTCGCGGCTCGGCGAGCGATCGCTCGGGCATATCGACCCCGGCGCTGCATCGGCCGTCACCGTGATCGGCGCGATACGCAAGAGCCTGAGCTAACGTTTCGCCGCCGCGTCGAGCCTGTTGATCGCCTGGACATTGCCGGCCGAGGGACCTTGTTCATCGAACTCGGAGGCGAGCCACGTATCGACGATCGCCTTGGCCAGTTCCGGGCCGATGACGCGGGCGCCCATGGTGATGATCTGCGCGTTGTTGGATTTCGCCGCGCGCTCGGCCGAATAGGTGTCGTGGGTGAGCGCGGCGCGGATTCCCGGCACCTTGTTGGCCGAGATCGAGACGCCGATGCCGGTACCGCAGAACAGGATGCCGCGATCGTTCTCGCCGTCGATGATGGTCTGGGCGAGTTTTTGCGACAGGTCGGCATAATAGCCCGCCTGGCTGAGATCGCTGACCGTCAGGCCGGATTTGGTGGCAAGGTGCGCGGCGATGACATCGAGCAGCGGCTTGCCGGCGCTGTCGGCTCCAATGGCTATTTTCATGTTTTTCCCTTTTCGTGTCCGGATGGTTTCAGATCGCCGCCGAGGCGCGGCCGAGAATGTCGATGTAGCCGTCCGCCTGCCAGGCGGAACGGCCGATGAAGAGGCCGTCTATATTGGGCTGGCCGACCAGCTCGGCGGCATTGCCGGGATTGACGCTGCCGCCATAAAGCACCGGCGGCACCGACGGCAGCAGGGCGCCGGCCACTGTCTTGATCAATGCCTGCTGCTTGTCGGCATAGTCGGCGCTGGCCGGAATGCCCTTGTCGCCGATCGCCCAGACCGGCTCGTAGGCGAACAGGATTTTCGCGGTCTTCGCCTCGCCTTCGAGGAACTGCAGCGCGCCCTCGACCTGGGCGCTCAGCACGGCATCGGCCTGCCCACTTTCGCGCTCGGCCAGCGTCTCGCCGACACAGATCAGCGGTATCATCCCGTGCTTCACGGCGGCAGCCGTTTTCAGGCCGACGGTGCGATCGGTCTCGCCAAAATGCTCGCGCCGTTCGCTGTGGCCGAGTTCGACCAGATCGAGCCCGCAATCCCTCAGCATCGGTGGCGAAATCTCGCCGGTCCAGGCGCCGGCATCGGCCCAATGCATGTTCTGCGCACCGACCTTGATGCGCGTCGACGACAGCGCCCGCTTGACCTCGCGCACCGCCGTGAAAGGTGGGATGACGAAGGGCTGGATGCGGTCATCGAAACCGGGAATGAAGCCTGCCAGGCGCTCCGCGAAATCCAGTGCCTCGGCGAGCGTCTTGTTCATCTTCCAGCTTGTACCGACCCAGTAGACCACGCGCACTGCTCCTTGACTTTGTTGATCACGATCTGCCGATTTCAGGGGTCATGATCCCTTGTCCATCACCGTCAGCGAAACGCCGGCGGCCTCCAGCGCCGCGCGTACGCCCGGCTCTGGCGCACGGCCGGTGAAGACCGCGTCGAATGCGCTGAGATCGGTCAGGAAGTGCAGCGCCGTGCGGCCAAACTTGCCGTGATCGACCAGCAGATATTTGCGGGTCGCCGCCGCCATCATCAGCCGCTTGGCCTGCACCACCTCCTGATCCTGGTGGAAGGCGGAAGCGCCATGGATGGCCGAAGACGACAGGAAGGCGACGTCGGCGCGCAGTGATTTGAGCGAGGCCTCGGCCAGCAGGCCGAAGAATCCGTGAAACTTCTTGCTGTACTGGCCGCCGAGCGCGATCAGGTTGATGCCTCCCGCGCCGGCCAGTTCCTGGATCACGGCAAGATTGTTGGAGATCACCGTCAGCGGTCGCAGGTCGGCGAGATGGCGCGCAATGCCGCCCGCTGTCGAGCCGTCATCGATGATCACCGTCTGGCCGGGTTCGATCATGGCCACGGCGGCCGCGGCCAGACGCTGCTTTTCCTCGGTCGCCTGCTTCTGCCGGTAGCGGAAGTCGCTTTCGAACAGGCTGCTCGGCTGGATCGAGGCGCCGCCGCGCACCTTGCGCAGGAAACCGCTTTCCTCGAGCTCGTCGAGGTCGCGGTGCACGGTCATCTTCGAGACGCCAAAGCGCAAGGCGAGATCGTCGACGCCGGCCTGACCGGTGTCCATCAGAAACTCCATAATGCCTTGCCGTCTGACGTCGCTTTTCATCGCCACTGACCGCCAACGCCAAAGCGCGGCTCCTTGATCGAGCGCCAGATATAACAGCTTCCGTCGCAAAAGTATCAAATATTTTGTGATAATGGGATAAATTCGTGGGATATTCCGCTTGCTCTGATCGCGGCGCTGTAACAAGAATTGCTGCCGCGACGGGCTGTGACGGTTGCGGTTGCGCGGAAATCCGGCCAGAAGCATCGGTGGGCTGGACGATACGCGGACAGTCCGCAACCAGGTTTGAAACCAGATACGGGAGACTATTCGTTGGCTCGCATCACACTGAGACAATTGCTCGATCACGCCGCCGAATACGGCTATGGCGTGCCGGCCTTCAACATGAACAACATGGAACAAGGCCTCGCCATCATGGAGGCGGCGGAAGAGACCAAATCGCCTGTCATCCTGCAGGCAAGCCGCGGTGCGCGTGCCTATGCCAATGACGTGGTGCTGGCCAAGCTGATCGACGCGCTGGTCGAAATCCACCCCGACATCCCGGTCTGCATGCATCTCGACCATGGCAACAACGAAGCCACCTGCGTCACCGCGATCCAGTACGGCTTCACCTCGGTGATGATGGACGGCTCGCTCAAGGAAGACGGCAAGTCGCCGGCCGACTACGCCTACAATTCGGGCATCACCAAGCGCGTCGTCGACATGGCGCATTGGGGCGGCGTGTCTGTCGAAGGCGAGATCGGTGTGCTGGGATCGCTGGAGAGCGGCGGCGGCGAGCAGGAAGACGGTCACGGCGTCGAAGGCGCGATCAGCCACGACCAGCTCTTGACCGATCCGGAACAGGCGGTGGAGTTCGTCAAGGACACGCATGTCGATGCGTTGGCCGTGGCCATGGGCACCAGCCATGGCGCCTACAAATTCTCGCGCAAGCCGGACGGCGCGGTGCTGGCGATGAACGTCATCGAGGAGATCCACAGGCGCCTGCCCAACATGCATCTGGTCATGCACGGCTCGTCCTCGGTGCCGGAGGATCTGCAGGAGATCATCAACAAATATGGTGGCCAGATGAAGCCGACCTGGGGCGTGCCGGTGGAGGAGATCCAGCGCGGCATCAAGCATGGCGTGCGCAAGATCAACATCGACACCGACAACCGCATGGCGCTGACCGGCGCGATCCGCAAAGTGCTGACCGAGAACCCGAGCGAGTTCGACCCGCGCAAATATCTGACGCCGGCAATGGCTGCGATGCGCAAGCTCTGCAAGGAGCGCTTCGAGCAATTCGGCACCGCCGGCAACGCACCGAAGATCAAGCCGCTGCCGGTCTCGGAAATGGCCAAGCGCTACAAGTCGGGCAGCCTCGACCCGAAATTCGGCTGAGTTCCGGCGACTTCACATCAAGAGTTCAACGGGCAGGAGCCGCATCGGCCCCTGCCCGTTTTTTCATTCGGCCTTTAGCAGAAGATCGGACCTGCCTGTCTCGATGAACGGCGCCCAGTAGTCGACGGACTCGCGGATCATGGCGACCACCTGATGGTCGACCGGTTCACGCTCACGGAACGACAGTTCGAGGCAGATCTCGTTGTCGGTGCCGCCGCCGCGCCGCACCGTGTCCAGCAGCTTTTCAGGCGTGATGCGGCCATCCTTATTGTAGGTTGACGTGAACGGCCAATGGCCGCCCTTGTTCATCGACGATTGCTTGATGTGGATGATCGGCGATTTCGTGGGAAAGGCCTCGGCCCAGGCATAGGGATCGATGTCGGCGGGATTGCTTGATGTGACATCGCCATGGTCGATGTCGACCATCATCTCGAGCGGGATCGCCATACCAGCGACGTCGATCGCGCCTTGCAGTTGCCGGCAGTTCTCGATGGTGTGGCCGAACTCGCGGCCAACCGACATCGGCTCCCAGAACAGGTAGGTCAGGCCGGCCGCCTTGGCGTGCTCGGCGACCTCGCTCCAGCAGTCCAGCGCGATGTCGAACAACCGCGCGCGACGCTCGGGGTCGTCAAAGTCGCGATGGGTGAAGATGGCGAATTGCGTGCCCATGCCGCTGGCGCCAAGCTCGGCCGAGATGTCGGCAAAGGTCTTGAACCAGTCGACATAGTAGCGGCGCACATCGGCGTCGGGGTGACCGAAATGATTGAGCCTGCCGTAAGGACCGGTCATGCCGGACGTGACACGCACGCCGGTGCGGCCGAGCGCGCCGCGAAACAGGCGGACGAATTTGACGATCGTCGCAGCGGGCCAGCCGGGATTGATGAATTCATGCGTGAGCTGCACGGCCCTTATGCCGATGTCATAGGCGATGGTGTCGATCAGGTCGTCCGGATCGGCGAAGCGATTGACCAGCGGATTGGTGTTGAGGGAGAGCGTGAAGGCCAAGGTCGCTATCCCTCCCCGACGCCAAGCAAGGCATTGGAGCGGAATGCCGTCATTGCAGCGTCGCCCCTTCGCGGTTGAGTTGCTGGCGATATTTCTCGGCGTCCCAGTTCAGCAGTTCGGCATTCTCCTTTGGGCTGAGATAATTGACACGCGCAGCGCCATCGACGCGCGCGACGACGTCGGCCAGGCAGCGCGCCATCGCTTCGGCGCCGGCATTGGCCTCCCGGCGCATCAGCACGCCCTTGCCGGGAAAGAGGATGGATGTCGGCGCGGCTGCAGTGCGGGCGACGACCGCTGCCGCGTTCTCGCCGGGGCCGGCGATCACCGAACCGACACCAAGGAAGATCACATGATCCGGGTAGAGGCTGCCGGAGGCGGCGATGCGGCAACTGGCGAGGTCGGTCGCAACGGCATGCGCGGCGGTCGAGGCCGGCAGCCGGTAGTCGCTGCCGGCGGCGAGCCTCAGAAGCGCATCGAGATCGGGCGGCGGAGCCGGGCGCGGCTGCCGTGCGAGCAGCCCGGTCACCCTTTGCAGCAGCAAGGCTGCTTCGGCGACCGTATCGGCGGCGACCACCAGGCCGTGATTGCCAAGCACGAGCACGTTGGTCGCGGGCTTCAGCCGCTCGGCGATTGCCTGCGCCAGCGGCAGGCCGGGTCGGCGATAGGGCACGAAGGCCCAGTCGAGGCCGCGCAGGCGCCCCTCCAGCAAGGCTTCGGCATTGGCCTGCACGGCGATCGAGATCGTCTCGACGCAATGGACGTGGACGACGATCTTCTGCGGCAGCAGCGCGTGCACCGTCGTCTCGATGGAGGGCCGCAGCTGGCGAGGGTTGAGATCCGCCAGCGTGAACTGCCCCGCGGCCTCCGCCGCTGGACTGCGATGCGACACGGCATCGAGCAACGGCGCCAGCGCGACCGGCACCATGATCTCATCGTCGCGCGCATTCTTCAGCCAGGTGCCCGATGCCTTAATCCACAGCACGCCGGCCTGCTTGATGGAGGTGTTGCCGCCGGCGCCCTGGACCAGCAACGGGTCGGCGCCAATGCTGGCGGACAAGGAGCGCAGCATGCAGAATTCGCTGGAGTGGTTGTCGCCCGAATGCGCCATCAGCCTGCCCTCGCCAGCCGGTTCGCGCACCAATGCTCGAAGGCCGCCCTCTCCTCGGCGGACAGATGCAGGCCGTGCTTGGTGCGCCGCTCGAGAATATCGGCTGATGTCGCCGCCCATTCCCGGTCGAAGAGATAATTGGCCTCGCGCTCGAAGAAATCCTTGCCGAAGCAGCGCCCGAGTTCATCGAGCGAACGCGCCGGGCCAACCAAGGCCCGCGTCCTGGTGCCGTAGAGCCTGCCGTAGTGCTTCAGTAGCGATGCCGGCATCCAGGGATATTCGCCTCCGAGGTCGCCGAGAAACTGTTCGAAATCGGCATTGGCGATGTCGCCGCCGGGCAGATGCGCCTTCGCGGTCCAGGGCTTGCCCATATGGGGAAAGAACGGCGCGATCCTGTCCAGCGCATGCTCGGCCAGTTTTCGGAACGTGGTGATCTTGCCGCCGAAGACGGAAAGCAGCGGCGCCTGCGCGTCCGGCGCGTCGAGCTCGAAAATATAGTCGCGGGTCACCGCACTTGGGTTGTCGGCATTGTCGTCATAGAGCGGCCTGACGCCGGAGAAGGAATAGACGACATCGCCGCGCGCAAGGCCGCGCTTGAAATAGCGGTTGACCACCGCGATCAGGTAATCGATCTCGCTCTCATCCGCCGCCACGTCCTCGGGCCGGCCGTCATAGGGGATGTCGGTGGTGCCGATCAGGGCGAGATCGTTCTGATAAGGGTTGATGAAGATCACACGCTTGTCGCTGTTCTGGATGAGATAGGCCTGCCGCCCTTCCCAGAATTTCGGCACGACGATGTGGCTGCCCTTGACCAGGCGCACATTGCGCGTGGAGTTCTGGCCGGCAACGCGGTTGACGATGTCGTTGACCCAGGGGCCGCCGGCATTGATCAGCGCGCGGGCGCGAACCACCGTCCTGATGCCCGTCCTGCCATCCCGCATCTCGACAACCCAAAGGCCGCTCTCACGGCGGGCGGCGGTGCAGGCGGTGCGGGTGAAAACCCTGGCGCCGCGCTCGGCCGCGTCGAGCGCATTGATGACGACGAGGCGGGCATCGTCGACCCAGCAGTCGGAATATTCGAAGCCGCGCCTGAAGGCATCCTTGATCGGCGCGCCCTCGGGCGCCGTGCGCAGGTTCAGCGTTCGAGTCGCCGGCAGCCGCTTGCGGCCGCCGAGATGGTCGTAGAGGAACAGGCCGAGCCGCACCAGCCAGGCCGGTCGGTCGTCCGGGCTGTGCGGTAGCACGAAGCGCATCGGCCAGATGATGTGCGGCGCCGATTCTAGCAGCACCTCGCGCTCGATCAGCGCCTCGCGCACCAGGCGGAACTCGTAATATTCGAGGTAGCGCAGGCCGCCATGGACGAGCTTGCCCGAGCGCGAGCTGGTGCCTTCGGCGAGGTCGTCCTTTTCGCACAGGATGACGGAAAGTCCGCGGCCGGCGGCGTCGCGCGCAATGCCGGCGCCATTGACGCCGCCACCGATGACGAAGAGGTCGACGATTTCAGGACCGCCGTTCATGTCGCCATGGCCTCGATGCCGGTTTGAAAAGTCATGGCCACTGCCTCAGCACGGATTGACCGGAGGCAGGCCGGTTAGGTAGCGGCGCACCTCTTCGGCGGCCTGTTCGGCGGCATAGGTGACGGTGCGCACCGAGGCGCCGGCGATATGCGGCGTCAGCGTCACGTTGGGCAGTTGCAGCAAGGGCCAGTCCGACGGCACCGGCTCGACCGCGAAGGTCTCCAGCATGGCGCTGGCTATCTGCCCTGAAACCAGCGCCTCGTAGAGCGCGTCATAGTCGACCAGCGGCCCGCGCGCGGTGTTGATGAGAATCACGCCCGGTTTCATCAGCGCGATGGCGTCTTTGCCGATGAGGCCGCGCGTCTCCTCGGTCACCCGGGGATGCAGCGTGACCACGTCGGAGCGGGCGAGCAGATTGTCCAGCGCGACGAGTTCGACACCGGCATTGCGGTCTTCGGCGCTCAACTGCACATAGGGGTCACTGACCAGGACGTGGCAGCCGAAGGCGCGCAGCAGGCGCACGACCTTGGTGCCGATATTGCCATAGCCGATGACGCCGACGGTCATTTCGCTGAGTTCGCGGCCGGTGCGGTCGGCGCGGTAGAGATCGCCGCGCCATTCTCCCTTGCGCAAGGCCTCGTGGCCGACCCGGATCAGCCGCGTCTCGGCCAGGATGGCGCCGAGGGTGAACTCGGCCACGGCCGTCGCGTTGCGGCCCGGCACGTTGACCACGGTGATGCCGTGCGCCCTGGCGGCCGCCATGTCGATGTTGATCGGGCCGCCGCGCGAAACGGCAACCAGCTTGAGCGCCGGCAAGCGCCGCATCATGGCCTCCGACAGGGGCGCCAGCTGGGTGACGAGGATCTCGGCATCGCCGATGAAATCGACGACCTCGTCGGGGTGGCCGAAATATTCCTTGACCTTGTCGAGGCCGAGCGCCGGATTGCCGAACTCCATCGGCTCGTCGGGCCACGCCGTCTGCAATGTCCTGATATCGAGGTCACCAGTAGCGACCTTCTCGATTTTGGCGCGAAACACCTGCGGAAGCATGAAGTTGTCGCCAATGATCGCTATTCTCTTACGCATACTCGACTTCTCAATTTGCCTGCACTGAAGCCATCGCGCGCCAGACCGGCCGCAACGCCTGGTGCGCCAACGTGTAGGACGGGGTCATCTTGTCGTAGATCGCGGCGAGGTTCCGGTCGCTCGGCTCGGCTTCACCAAGCAGCGGCGTCACCCATTCGCCGACGCACGCATCCATGGACGGGTAGAGACCCACGCAGACCGCGGCGATCATCGCCGCGCCCGCCGCGCCCGCCTCCTCGCGCGCGCTGGTGCGGATGTCGGCACCCAGCGCCGCACCCAGGATCTTGCGCAGCGCCGGGCTTCTGGCCGCGCCGCCGGTGAGGCGGACTTCGCGCGGCAGCGGCCCCATGGCGGTGTAGCAGTCGCGTGCCGCGAAGGCCAACCCTTCGAAGACGGCGCGGACGAGGTCAGCATAACCGTGCCGCGAGGAAATGCCGACGAACCCCGCTCGGGCGTTGGCGTCGACGAACGGCCCCCGCTCACCGGCTTCCGACACATAGGGCTGATAGAGCAGCGAGGCCGGCTGCGCGGCCGCGATCCAGGCATCGACCAGCGCGATCATCTCGCCATTGCTGCGCGAAATGCCTTGCGAGGCGAGAATGCCCGAGGCGAGCCCAAGCACCCAATCGATGTTGAGCGTCGCCGCCATGTTGGACTGCATCTGCGCGAACACGCCGGGCGCCGGCATCGCCATCGTATAGCCGGTCGCCGCGTCGTTCAGCTGCACGTCATCCGGTGTCTCGGCCAGCCGCATATGCATGCCGGTGGAGCCGATGATCGAGCAGCCGGGCTTGCGCTGGCGATCCAGCAGCCCGGCGCCGAGCGCGGTGCAGACGACGTCGACATAGCCGAGCACGACCGGCGTGCCGGCCAGCATCCCGGTGGCGTCGGCCGCTGCCTGCGACAGAGCGGTGCTGTGCCTTGTGCCGTCGACGATCGGCGGCAGCAGATGCCTGAGATCGGCGACGCCGAGCACGTCGAGCACCTCGTCGCTGTAGTCGCGGGTGTGGAAATCGCCGAAGGTGAAGGTGCCCTCCGACGGATCGGTGGCGCGCTCGCCGGTCAGCTTGAAATAGAGCCAGTCCTTGCAGTGGAATGCCGTTGCCGCCTTGCCGAGCATTGCGGGCATGGTGCGCTTCATGAAGACGAATTGCGAACCCTGCTGGCAGGCGGCGAGCCCGCTGCCGGTCTTCTCGAAGCGGAGCCGATCCTCGGGCCGCGCGCGGATTTCCTCGACGACGGCCGCGGCACGTGCATCGAGCCAGAGCCAGCCCTTGGCCACCGGCTCGCCCTTGGCGTCGATCAGCCAGGTGCCGTCGCCTTGCCCGGTCACCGCGATCGCCACCGTCCGGTTGGCGAGATTGGGCACTTTGTCGGCTAGCTGGCGCAAGGTCGTGGCGGCATCGCTCCATGTGCGCGCCAGATCCTGTTCGGCGCCGCCGCCCGGCAGCGTTTCATAGTGGTTGGGCAAGGCGGCGGCGGCAATCTGCCGGCCCAACGTGTCGAAGGCGATGGATTTGATGACGGAGGTGCCGGCGTCGATGCCGATCAGTATGTCGCGCATCAGGCAAGCTCCATGCCGTGCGAAATCGCCTTGCCGCTCACCTGGTCGAAGACATGCAGGTTTTTCGGATCGATGCTGACATTGATCGGCGCACCCAGATCGAGGCGGGTGCGGTCATGCTCGACCAGGACCAGCGAACCACCGGCGAAGTCGGCGGCGATATGCGTCTGGTCGCCGAGCCATTGGTTGGCCGAAACCCTGGCGGGAACACCTTCCTTCGAGCGCCGGACCGCGTAAGGCCTGATGCCGATCACCACCCGCTCGCGACTGAGTAATTGATCGCGAACCGCAGCGCTGAAGGCGTCCTTGTCGTAGTCGAGCGACAGGCCGTCGGGCAGCTTGAGATTGATGCGGCCGGCGGCGGTTGCGACATAGGCCTCGAAGACATTCATCGGTGGCTCACCGACAAAGGTGCCGGTGAACAGGTTCGCCGGGCGCTCCTTAATCCGGTCAGGCGTGTCGAACTGCTGCAGCACGCCGCCTTCCATCACCGCGATGCGGTCGGCAAGCGCATTGGCCTCGGTCTGGTCGTGGGTAACCAGGATCGCCGTCAGACCGCGCTCCTTGATGAAGTGCTTGATGCGGCCGCGCAGCACGGCGCGAAGCTGCGGTTCGAGCTGCCCCATCGGCTCGTCCAACAGATGCAGGTCGGCCTCGCGGATCAGTGCCCGGCCAAGGCTGGCGCGCTGCTGCTGGCCGCCGGAAATCGAACTCGGGTAGCGCTCCAATATGTCCTCGATCTCGAGCAGCTTGGCGATGCTGGCGACCTTGGCGTCGACCTCGCTCTTCGGCAGCCTCGCCGCCTTGAGCGCGAAGGCCATGTTCTCGTGCACGGTCAGCGGCGGATAGAGCGAATAGCCTTCGAAGGCCATCGCCACATTGCGTTTGACCGGTGGCAAGGTGTGCACCTGACGGCCACCGACCGAGATGGCGCCGCGCGACACCTCCTCGAAACCGGCAATCATGCGCAGCGTCGACGTCTTACCGCAGCCGGACGAGCCAAGCAGGGCGACGATCTCGCCTTTGCCGATTTCTATCGTCAGGTTCTTGACCGCATGCACACCGCGATCGATCGGGCCGTAAAATTTGTCGACACCTAATATGGTGAGCGCGCTCTGGCTCATGCGGCTTCTCCGTTGCGCAAGGCGACGACGTTCTTGGAACCGATGCGGTCGCCGCTGGCGTGATCGAACAGCAAGGCGCTCTTGCCGTCGACGGCGATATGGGCCTTGCCCTCGCTGCGGCCCGGCGTTCCGGCCGGGCGCGAGACCAGGACCTCGCGGCCGCGTACCGTGCGCACCAGGGTGACGATCTTTTCGTTGAGCGGCGTCTCGGCCTCGACCGTCACCGGAATGGCGCCGGGGATGCCCTCCTCGACGAAGCTCAGCGCTTCCGGCCGCAGACCGATCACGCAATCGCGGCCGACCGCCGCGTCGTAAGCGCCGGCCAGATGGACCTGGACGTTGGACAGGCCGACATAAATCCCCCTTGTATCCCGCGCGGGCTTGACGTCGAGCAGGTTGATGGTGGGGTCGCCGAACAGCCGCGCGATCTCGATATTGGCCGGTTCGCGATAGATCTGCTCGGGTGTGCCGAGCTGCCGGATGACGCCTTGCGACATCACGGCGATGCGGTCGCCGAGCGCCATGGCTTCCTTGTAGTCCTGGGTGACATAGACGACGGTGGCGCCGCGATCGGCAAGCAAACGCGGCAGTTCGAGCCGCATCTCGAAGCGCAGCTTGGCGTCGACATTGCGCAAGGGATCGTCGAGCAGCAGCAGCGGCGGCGAGCCGACCAGCGCGCGGGCCAGCGCGGTGCGCTGCTTCTGGCCGTTGGAGAGCGCGCGCGGCTTGTGCGAGAGCACATGGGCGATCTTCAACAGCTTGGCGACGCTCTCGACGCCGGCCTTGATGGCGCCCGGCGAGGACCGCTTGGCCTCCAAGGGCGTCGCGATGTTGTCGAACGCACTCATATGCGGAAACAGCGCGAAATTCTGGAACGCCATGCCGACGCCACGGTATTCCGCGTCGACATCGGTCATGTCGTCGCCGCCGATGAAGATCTTGCCCTCATCCGGATCGATGACGCCGGCGACCAGGCGCAGCAGCACCGTCTTGCCGGCGCCGGACGGGCCGAACAGGACAAGGGTTTCGCCGTCGGCAACCGTCAGCGACAGATTGTCGAGGACGGTCTGGCTCTTGTAGCGCTTGACGATGTTTTTGAGTTCGAGGCTGGCCATGTCTATCCTTTCACCGCGCCAAGCGAGAGGCCTTCGACGAGATAGCGCTGCGCATAGAGGGCGAGCGCCAGCGTCGGCGTGATCGAGAGCACGATGGCCGCTGAGATCTGGCCGTACTGGATGCCCGAGGAAGTGATGAAGGCGAGCGCCCCGACCGTCACCGGCTGCTTGTCGGCCGAGGCCAGCACCAGGGCGAAGACGAAATTGTTCCAGGCGAAGATGAAGGCGAGCAGGCCGGCGGCGGCGATACCAGGGCCGGCGAGCGGCAGCGCGATCTTGCGGAAGGTGGCGAACCAGGAATGGCCGCCAATGCGGTAGGCATATTCGATGTCGGCCGGAATATCCTCGAAATAGCCGCGCACGATCCACAGGATCAGCGGCAGGCAGATCAGCTGGTAGACCCAGATCAGCCCGACATAGGTGTTGGCGAGACCGAGCTTCTGGAAATAGAGGGTGAGCGGCAGCAGCACCAAGAGCGCCGGCGCGAATTTGAACGACAGCAGCGTGAAGGCGATGTCCTCCGAGCCGCGGAACTTGTGCCGCGCGAAGGCGTAGGCGGCCGGCACGCCGAGCAGCAGCGAGACCGCCACCGAGGTCACCGACAGGAACACCGAATTCCAGAGGTTGCGCATGAAGGCGATGTCGAGCGTGCCGGCTGCCGTCATCAGCTTGCCGGTGATCAGCGCGGTGTAGTTGGCGAGCGTCGGCTCGAAGATCAGCTGCGGCGGGATGCGCAGGATGGTCTCGTTGGTCTGGAACGACATCATGAAGATCCAGACGATCGGGAACATGAAGAAGATCACCACCAGCGTCAGTGCAACACCGCGCAGGATGCGCTCGAGAAACGAGGTGTGTTCCATCCCGGCCTCCTATGCCTGGCCACGGGCGCGTTCGCGCAGCCGCAGCCAGTTCTTGATGAAGATGTTGGAGAGGAAATAGGTGATCGCCCACAGGATGATCATCAGAGCCGCCGAGCGGCCGACATTGGTCGACTGGAAGAAGTTGAGATAGGCCTCGACCTGGAAGACGGTCAGCGTGTCGCCCGGCCCGCCTTGGGTCATCGCATAGATGATATCGAACTGCTGGATGGAATCGAGCAGCCGGAACAAAGTCGCCGTCAGGATGTAGGGCGTCAGCATCGGCAGTGTGATGCGGAAGAAGACGAAGCTTCGCGGCACGCCATCGAGCGCGGCCGCTTCGAAGGGCTGCGTCGGCAGGCTGCGCAGGCCGGCGAGCAGCAGGATCATGATGAAGGGCGTGTAGACCCAGATGTCGACGAGCACGACGGTGAACAGCGCCGTCGACGGCGACGAGGCCCAGCGGAAATCCTGCAATCCGATCAGGCTGGCGAGATAGCTCAAGACGCCAAAGCCGGGATTGGTCATCAGCTTCCACATCAGGGCGGCGAGCGCCGGCGCCGTCATTAGCGGCATCAACAGCATGATCGAGATGAAATTGTTCAGTGTGGAGCGCTTCTGCAGCAGCATGGCGATGGCGAGGCCGAGAAGTAGTTCCAGCACGACGGTGGTGCCGGCATAGAGCAGCGACACCTTGAGCGTGTTCCAGAATTTCGGATCGGTGAAGAAGGAGATGTAGTTGTCGCCCCAGTTGAACTGCCGCGCCCAGGGCTGGCTTAGCCGGTAGCGCTGGAAGGAATAGACGACCGAGGTCAAGAACGGGATCAGGATGCCGATGCAGACGAGCAAGGCCGGCAGGCTGAGCACATAGGGCAGCACCTTCTTGCTGATCCTGAAGCCGGATGGCTTGGGCCTTTGCGATACCACCGCAGTCATCGAGTTGCTCCGTTATCGCTGTCGCTTCGCCCTGCCGGCCGCCCAAGGGAGCAAGGCGACCGGTCGGGCGAAATAGCGGTCACCTTCCGGCACCGCATCGCAAACGTGAAAAGGTGTGACGAGGGCCGGCCCGCCAGGCAGGCCGGCACTCGTTGCGACTTAGCCGAGTCCGGCTTCCTTGAGCTGGCCGTTGATGCTTTCGGCGAGCTTGTCGAGGCCTTCGTCGATCGGCACCTCCTTGGCTACCATCTTCTGCAGCGTCGCCGCCCATTCGGTGGTGAGATCGAAGAACAGCGGCTGCGCCGTGAACTTGATCGAGGCGCCGGGCGCCGAGGCGTCGAACATCTCGACATAGCCGGGATAGCTCTTGTTCAGTTTCTCGCGGAACATCTCGTCCTTCCAGACCGACTGGCGGACCGGATTGACGAAGTCCATCTTGGTCGCGCCGAACAGCCCATGCTCCGGCCCGGAGGCCCATTGCATGAAATACCATGTGGCGTCCTTGTCCTTCGAGAAATTGGACATCGCCAGCGACCAGATCCAGATGTTGGGTGTCGCCGCCTTGGCTGCCGGGTTGGCCTTGAAGCTTGCGAAGGCGAGCTTGCCGGCCATCTTGTTGTCGCCGCCATTCATGAAGTAACCGAGGATATCGGCGTCGAAGATCATCGCCGAGGCGCCGGCGCCGAGATCGGTGCCGACCTGATACCAGGTGTAGGTCGACCAGTCCTTGGGGCCGCTCTCCTGGATCATCTGAACCCACTGCTTGTGGAAAGCCTTGGACTGGGCGGTGTTCATCGCGGCCGACAATTTGCCGTCTGCCGAAACGTTGAGGTCCTTCTGGTCAAAATTGGCGTAGGCCGACAGGAAGCCCGGATGGATTGTCGCCCAGGAGCGGGAGCCACGCACGCCGATGCCGTAGACGCCGCCACCGACATCCTTGGTGAGCTTGGCCGCCGCGGCAACCATCTCGTCCATGTTGCCGGGAATGGTGACGCCGGCCTTGTCGAACATCGCCTTGTTGTAGGTGATGTTGTTCTGTTCGAAGCCCCACGGAATGCACCACTGCTTGGCATCATCCGAACCCAGCGCGCCGCCCGGCTTGCCATTCCAGGCACAAGAATTCTTGACGCCAGGCAGGAAGTCGTCCCAGGCATAGTTCGGGTTGGTCTTGGCCGGATCCTTGATCCATTCGTTGAGGTCGGTGATCCAGCCGGCGGGGCCATAGGTCCAGGTCATGTATGCGCCGGTCATGAAGGCATCGTATTCGGGCGAGCTTGCCGAAAGGGCTGCCGTGACCTTGTCGAAATAGACGTCTTCCGGGAACACATCATAGACGACGTTCATGCCGGTCAGCTTCTTGAAGTTCTCGAGATCGGCGATCATCGCATCGGCATAGGGGTGCTTGTTGAGCAGGAGCTTGATGGTCTTGCCCTTATGCGCCTGCCAGTCGAAGTCGGCGGCAAGCGCTCGGGTCTGCCCCAGATTGAGCAGCGTGCCGGCGGTGCCGGCGGCAAGGCCCATGGCACCGAGGCCCTTGATCAGCCCGCGACGGTCGACTTGTCCGCGCAGGAAGGCATCAATGAGGTCTTTCTCTTTCTCATGCATTTTGTCTTCTCCTCCACAGGGTAGTTTCAATTGAAACCGATACCGGCTACCCGACCGGCGTCTCTTCCACGAGCGATCGCGCCGTCCGCTCGTCTGTTATCAGGCCCTTGAGATAGCGGCCTTCGAGCACCGACTTGATGGCGCGAACCTTGATCTTGCCGCCGGCGACGGCGACGATCCGGCGGCTGCTGATATCCTCACGCGTCAGCGCCAGCGCCCGGTCGGAAACGGTCGTCGCCACCGCCTTGCCGGCCTCGTCGAAGAAATGGCCGAGCAATTCGCCGACGCCGCCATTGCGGCGGATCTCCTCCATCTCGCCCTTTTCGATCATGCCGGTGGCGACCAGCGACGCCTCGCGCTCGGCGGTGCCGATGCCGGCGAACAGAAGGTCAGCGGATCGCGCGAGATCGAAGACCTCGCTGATGCCCTTCTGGCCGAGCAGGACGGTGCGGTCCTCGGCGGTGTTGGCGAACATCGGCACTGGCATGACATAGGCTTCGGCGCCCGTCCGTTCGGCCAGGCGGTGAATAACGTCATGCGGGTTGGCCGAGAATTTGCGCGTCAGGCCGCCCAGCAGCGAGACGAAGCGGATCTTGTCGGTCGAGGTGCGCGGCAGATATTCCACGCAAGCGGCAAGCGTGCGGCCATGGCCGACGCCGATCAGCGCTTCCTCGCCGCGCTCGATCTCGCGCTTGAGGAACTGCGCGCCGGCAATGCCGAGCGCCTTGAGCGGCAGATCCTCGGAATCGAAGTCAGGAACCACCTCGCAATAATCGAGGCCGTAGCGGCGGGAGAGTTCGTCCTCGAGCTCGACGCATTCCGACACTTCACCGTCGATATAGACCTTCACCAGCCCTTCCTGGTTGGCCTTGGTGATGAGGCGATGGGCCTTGAGGCTGGTCAGCCCCAGCCGCTTGGCGACCTCGGACTGGGTCAGGCCGCCGGCATAGTGAAGCCACGCGGCACGCGTCGCCATGCTGGTTTCATCGTCGCGCAGGAGGCCGTTGCCGAACCCTACCATTTCCGCCCTATGATATTTTTATCAGTTGCTGCAAAATTTTTCACAATGGACGATCGGTGTCAAGCGACCCCTTGTGCAAATCGCGACATGGCGACCGAAGCGGGCTTCGGCCGTCCGTCTGGCGGATGTCCGTGAGTGGCGATACGAGGGAGCCCCAGCCGACGTGCAGGTCTGTACGGCCGGCTGTTCAAGCCAGGTTCTGGATTGCCGTTTTTTGATTGCGCCAGGTTGAGCGCGTGGTTACGGGTTGGCCGCCGGACTGTCGTCCTCGGCGCGAACCAGCTTGATGTCGGCGCCTGCCGCCCATGCGCTGACATCTTCCCGTCGCAAGGCCGCTGCCATCATGTCGGGAAACAGATCCGGCGTGCAGGTGAAGACCGGGATGCCGAGCGCTGCCACGGAGCCTGCCATCTTCGGGTCATAGCCCGGCCTGCCCTGATCGGTTAGCGCCAGAAGCACCACGACATTGACGCCGGAGCGAACGAGTGACGCCAGCCGCTGCAGCAATTCCTGGCCGTTGCCGCCCTCATAAAGGTCGGTGATCAGCACCATATGCGACTTGGTCGGCCGCTCGATACGGTCGGCGCAATAGGCGACGGCCTGGTTGATGTCGGTGCCGCCGCCAAGCTGCACGCCGAACAGGACCTCGACGGGATCGCTGAGTTCCTCGGTCAGGTCGACGATCGCCGTATCGAAGCAGACGAGCTTGGTCCGCACCACAGGCAAGGAAGCCATCACGGCGGCGAATATCGAGGCGTAGATCACCGAACTTGCCATCGAGCCGGACTGGTCGACGCACAGCACCACCTCGTCCAGGTCGACCAGTCTACGCTGCTTGCGCATGAAGCCGACCAGCCTCTCCGGCACGATGGTCTTGTGCTCGGCCTGGTAATGGCGAAGGTTGGCCGAGATGGTGCGCGGCCAGTCGATGTCGCGCTGGCGTGGACGGTTGGTGCGTTGCGACCGGTCGAGCGCGCCGCGGATCGCCTCGGCGGTCTTCTGTTCCAACCGCTGCATCAGCTTGGCGACGATATCGGCGATGATGGTGCGCGCTATATCCTTGGTCTTGGCCGGCATGACCGAACGCAGCGAGATCAGGTCGGCGACGAGATTGACGTCAGCCTCGATCGCCTTGAGGAATTCCGGCTCCATCAGCATCTGCTTCAGATTGAGCCGCTCGAACGCATCCTTCTGGACGATCTGCACGACCTGCGCAGGAAAGAACGACCTGATATCGCCCATCCATTGCGCCACCCGGGGCGCCGAGCGGCCGAGCCCGCCGCGCCGCTTGCGCGGATCGGCGGTCGTATCGCCGGCACCATCGCCATAGAGCGCATCGAGCGCCGCCGACAGCCGCTTGTCGGTGTCTGACAGCGCTGGGGAGGACTGGTCGTCGGCACCGATCGCCAGCCGCCAGCGACGCTCCCGGCTGTCGCCGGCGGGCTCCGTTTCGCCGATGTCGACTTGGTCATCCATTGCCGTTCCCACTCATCAGCAAAGGTCCAAGCCGTTCGAGATGCCGGCGCCAGGCCTCATCGCCGTTTGGTGTCGACGTCAGCCCTACCGGCAAGCGCCGGACACGGCCAAGCACCGCTTCGATCAATCGCCGCCGCTCCATCGAATCCAGATGCGAAAACACCCGGCGCAGCAGCGGCAGGTGCGCGATGAAGGCGTCTTCGTCGAGGGATTTGAGCCAGGCATCAACCGCGCCACGCAGGCTTTCATCATAGATCAGCCTTTGACCGGCAGTGCTGAAGAAGCCCTCGAAGAAGCCCGCGGCCTCGGTGACCGGCGTGCCCGGAGAGAGGCGCCGCTCGATCAGGCCAGCTGCGGCTTCGGCGGACAGATGGCCAGCTTCGTAGAGCAGGTGCGCGGCGCAGCCGGCCACCAGCGCCGTCGACCGCGATCCGTCGAGCACCGCTGCCAGTCCGTTGCGCCAGGCGTCTAGGACGTCCTGTTCCGGTTCGACGAGCTTGATCGCCTCATCGGCCTTGCGCATGGCGCCAACCAGCGCCGCCGAAGCCTGAGCGTCGAGGTCGCGCGCGGCGTAGGCGAGCGCGATGCCGCCCTCGATAATCAGCCGCTCCAGCAGGCCTGACAGGCGAGCGGTTTCCGTCTTGCGGGCCTCGCCGTAGCGGATGATGACGGCGAGCGGCGGCACCGATGCCAGGATTTCCAGGCATTCGCTGCTGCGCGCCGCGCGTTCCTCCAGCGCCACGAGACCGGCGGTCGACGCCTCCGACAGGTTTGCCGTGATGGCGCCCTGAACCAGTGCCGCCAGCGCGTCGAGAGATGTCCGAGGCTCCGTCAATCCGAAGAGAAAAAGCCTACTGCAAGATCCGCGCGGCGGACGGCATGGAATGGTCATGCGCGATGCCGGCATCTGCATCGCCGATCGCCCTATCGAGACCGGTCGCCACCACCGAGACCCTGAAACGGCCTTCCATGCTCTTGTCGAAGATAGCGCCGACGATGATATCGGCATCCTCGTAGACCTCCTCGCGGATGCGCGTAGCGGCCTCGTCGACCTCGAACAGGGTCATGTCGCGGCCGCCCGATATCGACACCAGCACGCCCTTGGCGCCTTTCATTGACACTTCGTCGAGCAGCGGGTTGGCGATCGCGGCTTCGGCCGCCTTCATCGCCCGGCTTTCGCCCGACGCCTCGCCGGTTCCCATCATGGCGCGGCCCATGCCGCGCATGACCGATTTAACGTCGGCGAAGTCGAGATTGATCAGGCCTTCCTTGACGATGAGATCGGTGATGCAGCTGACGCCGGAATAAAGCACCCGGTCGGCGATCACGAACGCATCGGCGAAGGTGGTCTTGGCATCGGCGATCCTAAACAGGTTCTGGTTCGGGATGACGATCACCGTGTCAGCGGCTTCGCGCAGCCGCTCGATGCCCTCCTCGGCCATCTGCATCCGGCGCCGGCCCTCGAAGGTGAAGGGCTTGGTGACGACGCCCACCGTCAGGATGCCGGCCTTGCGCGCCGCCTGCGCGATGACCGGGGCAGCGCCGGTGCCGGTGCCCCCGCCCATGCCGGCGGTGACGAAACACATATGCGTGCCCGCCAGATGATCCATGATCTCGTCGAGCGATTCCTCGGCCGCCGCGCGGCCAATCTCGGGCAGCGAGCCGGCGCCCAGCCCTTCCGTGACATGCGCGCCGAGCTGGATCAGCCGCGTCGCCTTCGACATGGTCAGCGCCTGGGCATCGGTGTTGGCGGCAATGAATTCGGTTCCCTGAAGCTGCTCCGCGATCATATTGTTGATGGCGTTGCCGCCACCGCCGCCGACACCGATAACAGTGATCTTGGGCCTCATCTCGGAGATTTCCGGCTTCTTGAACTCGGCCATGCCTGCTTCTCCTTCGCCAATTGCGCGCGCTTCACGACCCATCCGCAGACTGCCTCTAGGACATTGCAATCGAGCGGCATGACGCGAATCAGTCCGTTCGGATGGGTGCCCCAAAAAGCCAGAGAGCGGCCGGACGTGCAAGTGCGCGCAAGGTCAAGATTTGTGATCGCGATATTGCAAACTGCTACGCGACTACCGCGTGCGCCACCTTCGTGCCGCGCGACCTGCCCCTGGCGGCATCGCTGACGGCTTGCGGCGTAACGATTGAGGTGTCTATCATGCGCCGATATATCGCTGACTTCGGCGTCCGCCGTGCTCGGCCCAATCAGGATCATCTGCGGCTGCCGTCGTCAGGCCAGATTTCAGAACGAAGTAGCGCCCCCGCCAATGGCCGACAGGACACAATTCGGGTTGAGCGCCATCGACAGCGTGCCCCTGCATGAGAAGGTCTATCTGGAGCTTGTGCGGGCGCTGATGTCGGGCCAGTTCACGCCGGGCCAGAAGCTGACGTCGCGCAAGCTCGCCAAGGAACTCGGCACCAGCGACATGCCGGTGCGCAGCGCATTCATGCGGCTGCAGGCATTGCGGGCGCTGAGCCCGATGCCGAACGGCAGTGTCGAGGTGCCTGTCATTTCAGCCGAACGGTTTTCGCAATTGACCGCCGTGCGCACGATCCTGGAAGGCTCGGCGACCGAGCTCGCCACAAAACTCGTCAACGGCAACAATCTGCGGACGATCCGACGCCACAGCAGCGAATTGACCCTGGCGGCGCGCGAGGGCGATATCGACGACTATCTCAGGAAGAACTACGCCTTCAAATTCTCGATCTATCGCCATTGCGGCAACGAGCAGATGATCTTCCTGATCGAGACCGTGTGGATGCAGGTCGGCCCCTTCCTCAGGAACCTCGCCATGGGGTTCGAGGACGATCTCGCCTCCATCCTCGACATCGACTATCACGAGGAAGTCGTCGCCGCGATCGAGGCGCAGGACGCGGCGCGTGCTCGTGCAGCCATCGTTCGCGACATAGACGAAGGCGCGGCGCACATCCTGCGGCAGGCCAGATTTCCGGGAGCCAGAGGCTAGGGTTGGAGGGTGATAGCCGCTCGACCCAAGGCCGATCGTGCATGCCGAATGCCCCTTGGCTTTCCGCCTTCTTGCCTCTATGTTGCGATCGCAGATCGCGCAATTGGTTTTGAAATGCCTCCCGATATCCCAGCTAGTGACTTGAAAAAATAAGGAAAAATGTCCGGCAGCAGCCGGATAGGCTTTCCGAAAACTCACAAGAATTTTTATCAGGGATAGCGCAGCCGGCAGGGCTTTGGCACCTTCGAAAACCAGAGGTTTTAAAATTGAGCGATGCAATTGCGGACGTTCTGAGCTGGCTTGAAAGCAGAAGCGACATACAGAGTCTGAGGGCGGCGGTGTGCGACCTCAACGGCGTCATGCGGGGAAAACGCATACCCGTGGAGCAGGCCCGCAAGGCGCTGGAAGGCAAGCTGCGCATGCCCTATTCGCTGATCGGGCTCGACATCTGGGGCGAGGACATCGAAGGCAACAGCCTGGTTTTCTCGACCGGCGATGCCGATGGGCTCTGCCAATGGACGGGACGCGGCATCCTGCCGGTGGACTGGACGGCGCATCCGACGGCACTCGTTCCGCTCTGGCTCGCCGACGAAAGCGGCGCGCCCTATCTCGGCGACCCCCGGCGGGCGCTGGCCCGCATCCTCGACCGCTACAAGGCGCTCGGCCTGACCCCGGTCGCGGCGACGGAACTCGAATTCTATCTGGTCGATCCGCAATCGCAGCGGCCGGTCGGGCCGGTGTCACCGGTCACCGGGCGGCGTCTCGATTCCGACGCGGCGCTGTCGATCGACGAGATCGACGATTTCGAGGCCTTCATCCACGACGTCTATGAAGCCTGTCGGGCGCAAGGCATTCCCGTCGACACGGCGATTGCCGAAAACGGCGTCGGCCAGTTCGAGATCAATCTGAACCATGTCGCCGACGCCCTGCGGGCGGCCGACGACGCGGTGCTGTTCAAGCGCACGGTGAAGGGCATTGCCCGCAAGCACGGCTTTGCCGCCTGCTTCATGGCCAAACCCTATGGCGACCGGGCCGGCAACGGTTTTCACGTCCATTTCAGTCTGGTCGACGCCGAAGGCCGCAACGTGTTCGACGATGGTACCGATCAGGGCTCGCAAACCATGCGCCACGCGGTCGGCGGGCTGCTGGCGGCGATGGCCGAGAGCACGCTGGTGTTTGCGCCGCACTTCAATTCCTACCGCAGGCTTCGCCCGCGCTCCTATGCGCCGACCGCGGTCGCCTGGGGCTACGAGAACCGCATGGTGGCGATCCGCATTCCCGGCGGTCCGGCCGGGGCGCGCCGGATCGAGCATCGCGTGTCGGGCGCTGACGCCAATCCCTATCTGGTGCTTGCCGCCATTTTGGGCGCCGCGCTGATCGGCATCGAAAGGCAGATGTCGCCGGGCGAGCCGACCGGGAGCGACGGGCAAGGTGCAGTACCAGCCAAGCTGCCGCCGGACTGGGCATCCGCGATCGCCACCTTCGAAAGCGGCACGCATGTGGCGGAGATTTTCCCAGCGATCCTGCGCGACTCCTTCGTCGCCTGCAAACGCCAGGAGTTGAACACCTTCGCGCTCAATGTCAGCGATTTCGAGATCGAGACCTATCTCGAAAGCGTCTGAGACCTTACGAGGACCGCTCGGCCTTCAGCACCGAGACCGCCGCCTCGCTGTTGTGGACATAGTCGTTGGCGTCCGGCTGCTTCTGCAGCAAAAGGATGAACAACAGATCGGTCAGCGTCAGCTGCGCGTCACGCGCAGTGATGGATGACGAGCGCGCGCGCTCCTCATCGGCGATGGTGTAGAGGCGGATGTCGGCGACACGGCTCAGCGGATTGTCGTGCAGGCCGGTGACGGCGATCACCGTCGTGCCGCGCTTGGCGGCGAGCTCGGCGATGCGCAAGGTTTCGATGCTGGCGCCGGAATAGGACAGCGCGAACAGCACGTCGCCTGGCCCCAGCGTCGCGGCATTGGCCATCTGGATGTGGCTGTCGCTGTCGTGCAACACGTTGCGGCCGAGCTTCATCAGCTTGTAGGAGAAATCGCGCGCCACCAGCGAGGAGGCGCCGACGCCGACCAGATGGATGCGGCGCGCGCCATCGAGCAGTTCCAGCGTCCGGGAAATGATGCGCTCGCTGTTGGCGGCGACGGTCTGCTGCATCGACAGCAGCTTGCTGCCGATTAGCTTCTTGAGGATGACCGGATAGGTGTCGCCCACCTCGATCGAACCATGGATGACGCCGGCCGGCACCTGCCAGTCCTGCGCCTTGGCCTCGCTGACGGCGAGCTTGAGTTCCTGATAGCTTGCATAGCCGAGCTTCTGGCTAAACTTGACGACACTTGACTGACTGCGCCCGATCTGGGCGGCAAGCGCTGCCGTCGACAGGCGCAGCATCTCGTCGGGATTGTCGACGATGTACTGGCCGATCTCGCGATCGCCGGGCGCCATGCCGTCGAGCTTCGCATTGATCTTTTTTAGAACGGACATGAACCCTCTGGAACGCTTCGATGCTCGGAGGAATAAAATATTCCAATTTCGATTGACAGCCAAGAACGCAGAATTAATTCTCGGATCGGCCGGGTTCGAGAATCGAATGGCTCTCCCGGAGAGGCCGACCGCCGCCCGGGCTATCGCCACGAAAGGGTTCAGCCATGGACAGATTGCGGATCGTTGGCGGACGAAGACTGGAAGGCGCGGTCACCATTTCCGGCGCCAAGAACGCCGCCTTGCCGCAGATCGCGGCCGCCCTACTCAGCCCCTACCCGCTCGAACTGACCAACCTGCCAGATGTCACCGATGTCGAGAATATGCTCGGCGTCGTGCGGCTTCATGGCGCCGAGGTGACGCGGTCGGCCCATGCCGCGACGATCGACACCAGTGCCGCCGTTTCGAAAGAAACGTCTTATGACACGGTGCGCAAAATGCGCGCGACGGTTCTCGTGCTCGCGCCTCTGCTCGCCCGGTTCGGCCACGCCCGCGTTTCGCTGCCCGGCGGCTGCGCGATCGGCGCGCGGCCGGTGGACATGCATGTCGCCGCCCTCGCCGCACTCGGCGCCAAGATCGCCATCGAGAATGGTTTGATCGTCGCCTCGGCGCCGAACGGGCTGACCGGGACGCGCATCGTGCTCAGCTCGCCGTCCGTCGGGGCAACGGAAACCGCCATGATGGCGGCGACCACGGCCAAGGGCGAAACCGAAATCCTCAACGCAGCGCGCGAGCCGGAAGTGGCCGATCTCGCCGCTTGCCTCAACGCCATGGGGGCGCGCATCGAAGGCGCCGGCACGCACCGGATCTTGATCGCCGGCGACACCGGCTGGCACGCGGCCAGGCACGACATCATTCCGGACCGCATCGAGGCCGGCACCTATGCCATCGCCGCGGCGATCACCGGCGGCCAGCTTGAGCTCACCCACGCTCGGCTCGAGCATATGGCCTCGGTGGTGCAATTGCTGGAGGCCACCGGCGTCAGCGTCTGGCCCGGCGACCGTGGGCTGATCGTCTCGCGCGAGCGGCCGCTCAAGGCCGCCGATCTCACGACGGAACCCTATCCGGGGTTTCCGACCGACCTGCAGGCGCAGTTCATGGCGCTGATGTGCTGCGCCGAGGGTGCATCGCTGTTGCGCGAGACCATCTTCGAGAACCGCTTCATGCATGTGCCGGAGCTGATGCGGCTCGGCGCCAACATCAAGCTGCAGGGCACCATGGCGCTGGTGCGCGGGGGCGAGAAGCTGCATGGCGCGCAGGTGATGGCCACCGACCTGCGCGCTTCGGTGTCACTGGTGCTGGCGGCATTGGTCAGCGAAGGCGAGACGATCATTAACCGCGTCTATCATCTCGATCGAGGCTATGAGCAGTTGGACCGCAAGCTGCGCCTTTGCGGCGCCGACATCGAGCGGCTGAGCGCATGAGCGGCCCGGACTATTTTCTCGGCGTCGATGGCGGCGGTACCGGCTGCCGAGCCCGCATCGAGGATGCGCAAGGCAACTTGATGGGACAAGGCCTGTCCGGCCCGGCGTCGACGCGGCTCGGCATCGACGCGGCCTGGGCTTCCATCGCCAAAGCCTTTGGCGCCGCGATCGAGGAGGCTGGCTTTGGACCGACCGAAATCGCCCGGATTCGTGCCGGCATCGGCCTTGCCGGTATCGGCCGCAAGGGCGCGCTGGAGGCGTTGCGGGCGATCGCGCACCCCTTTGCCAGCATCGATTTCGTCAGTGACGGCGTCGGCGCTTGCCTGGGTGCGCACTCCGGTGAGGACGGCGCCATCGTCATTGCCGGCACCGGTTCGATCGGCCTCGGCTTTGTCGAGGGGCGCGACCTGCGCGTCGGCGGCTACGGCTTTCCGATCTCCGACGAAGGCAGCGGCGCCGATCTTGGCCTGAAGGTCGTGCAACTGGCGCTGCGCGCCCATGACGGGCGGCACGAGCGGACGGCGCTGCTGGCGGAGGTGATGCAGCGCTTCGAGGGTGACCCGATGGCAGCGGTCGCCTGGATGGACCGCGCCAGCGCCACGGATTACGCCGCCCTGGCGCCGATGGTCATGCGCCATGCCGACCAGGGCGATCCAGCCGGGCGGCGCATCGTGCAAAGTGCCGCCGGGCAGATCGACACGCTGGTGCGGGTGCTGTTCGAAAAAGGCGCGCCGCGCGTGACCTTGCTGGGCGGCCTTGCCAGCCCGCTCGAACCCTGGCTTTCGCCCGATGTCCGGCGCCGCCTCAAGCCCGCCGACGGCGACGCCGTGTCCGGCGCGATCATCCTTGCCAAACGGTCGCTCTGCGTATTGCAGGCTTAGCGAAGGTAGGAATAAAATATTCCATATTGCTGTTGACGATGTGAATATAGAATTCTAAAAAGTTAACAAAGAAAAACTGCGATGACGGACCCGAGGTCCGTGTGCCCTGGCGTTCGTTGAGCCATACCGGACGCCGGCAGCAGAATTTTTGAAGGCACTGGAATGACCGAGCACGGGTTGATGTCTGAGCTGGACCTGTTGGTTTCCGAAGGCCGCAACCCGCGGACGATGGATATCGACCTGCTGCCGACCATCGATGTGCTGCGCAAGATCAATGACGAAGACAGGCTTGTGCCTGTGGCTGTCGAAAAGGTGCTGCCGGAAATCGCCGCCGCGGTCGACCGGATCGTGCTTGCCTTCCAGAAGGGCGCGCGGCTGATCTATGTCGGCGCCGGCACCAGCGGCCGGCTCGGCGTTCTCGACGCTTCGGAATGCCCGCCCACTTTCGGCGTGCCCGAAGACATGGTGATCGGCCTGATCGCCGGCGGTCCGGACGCTCTGGTGCGGTCGACGGAAGGTGCTGAGGATGACCCGAAAATGGGCGCGCAGGCGTTGCAGGAGATCGGGCTCACACCGGACGACGTCGTGATGGGCATCGCGGTCAGCGGGCGCACGCCTTACGTCATCGGCGGGCTGAACTACGCCAAGCAGGTCGGCGCGACCACGGTTGCCTTGTCCTGCAATCCGGCATCGACCATTGCCGGCATCGCCGACATTGCCATCTCGCCGGTCGTCGGCCCCGAAGTGCTGACCGGCTCGACCCGGCTGAAGTCGGGAACCGCGCAGAAGCTGGTGCTCAACATGCTGACCACGGCCTCGATGATCCGCATCGGCAAGAGTTTTCAGAATCTGATGGTCGACCTCAACCCGTCCAACAAGAAACTGGTGGCGAGGGCAACCAGGATGGTCATGCAGACGACGGGCTGCACGGCGCAGCAGGCCAAACAGGCGCTCCACCAAACAAGCAACGATGTGAAGCTGGCGATCCTGGTGACGATCACCGGCCTCGATGTCGAGGCGGCGCGGGCTGCCCTCGGCAAGGCCGGAGGCTTCCTGCGAAAGGCGATCAGTGACCCGACGGCATGAAACCGCCTGGGACAAGACGGCAAGAAGCCGCTTTAGACAAGACGGCGCGAAGCCGCATAGACTGGGCCGATACTCCAAAGCATGTGTGTCTTGGAAGCGGTCCGCAGAAACTGCAAGGCATCAAGTTCAAATCATAATGGGAGACGAAAATGGCAAGGCATCTCACAAGAACACTCCTGTCGGGCATCACGGTTGCCGCGATGCTCGGCGTGGCTGTGGTTTCGGCTCAGGCGGCAACGCTGCACATGGCCTGGTCACAGGACGCCACCGGTCTTGACCCGCACAAGCAGACAGCTTTTTCGTCGCTGCGGCTCCTGGAACTGATCTACGAGCCGCTGGTGCGGGTCGATGCCAGCCTGCAGATCATCCCCGCCATCGCCACCTCGTGGGCGTTTTCGAAAGACGGCAAGGAGCTGACTTTCAAGCTCGATCCCAAGGCGAAATTCCAGGACGGCACGGCCGTCACTTCCGCCGACGTCAAGGCCTCGTTCGAACGGATCCTCGACGAGAAAACGGGTGCCGCCGCCCGCGCCAACTTCCTCTCGATCGCCAGCATCGACACGCCTGATGCGGCAACCGTCGTGTTCCACCTGTCGCAGCCCGACGTGCCGATCCTGACGGCGATGAGCGACGTCAACGCGGCGATCGTCCCAGCCAGTGAAATCAAGGCCGGCTCGATCGGCACCAAGGCGGTCGGCTCCGGCCCCTTCAAGCTCGACAAATGGGACCCTAACGCCAAGGAGGTGCTCAGCGCCAACAAGGATTGGGCCAGCGGCGCGACCGGCGTCGACGGCATCGAGATCAGCGTGCTGCCCGACGAGGCGGCGATCCTGGCCGCCATGCGCACCAAGCAGATCGATTTCGCGCTACTCAACGACCCGCTGGTCGCCACGCTGGTGCCGAAGGAGGCTAGCCTGCAATTGAACCGCGTGCCGGTGCTTGCCTATCACGTGCTGCAGCTCAACCCATCGCGCAAGCCGATGACCGAGCTCAAGGTGCGCCAGGCGATCTCTTGCGCCATCGACCGACAGGAGGTGCTGGACACCGCTTCGCTCGGCGAAGGCAAGGTCACCGGACCGCTGACCATCCCGGCGCTCGCCACCGATCCGACCCAGCTCTTCTGCTACAAGCGCGATGTCGAAAAGGCCAAGAAGCTGATGGCCGAAGCTGGCTTTGCCGACGGCTTTTCGGCAACCGTGATCGGTGCCACCGGCGAGCCGCCGACCGCGGCGGCGGAGGCGCAGGTCATCCAGTCGCAGCTGGCTGAAATCGGCGTCAAGCTCGACATCAAGATGATGGAGCTCAATGTCTATGTCGACGCCTGGCTGAAAGGCGATTTCGACATGGCGATCGCGCTCAATGGCGGCCGCGCCGACCCCTACACCATGTACAACCGCTACTGGACCAAGGCGGGCAATCTGCAGAAGGTGGCCAACTACATCGACGACACGCTGGACAGCCAGATGCAGCAGGGCCGCGCCGAGACCGATCCGGCCAAACGCAAGGCGATCTTCGCCGAATTCGAGAAGCACCTCGCCGAGATGTCGCCGTGGATCTGGCTCTACACCTCCTATAGCTACACGGCGCAGCAGAAAAACATCGCCGGCTTCGTGCCGACGCCGACCGGCACGCTGTTCAGCCTGAGCAAGGTTACCATCCAGCAGTAGCCGCCACAGGTATTGGACAAGAGGACTTCTTCGCGTGAACTATCTGATGCGACGACTGGCGACGTTTCCTCTCGTCCTGCTTGGCGTGTCCATCCTGGTCTTCGTGGCGATCCGGATGGTGCCGGGCGATTCGATCACGGCGATGCTGGGCACCGAAGCCGGCCTGCTGACGCCGGCACAACGGGATTCGCTCGCCGCCTACTTCGGCATCGACCAGCCCTGGTTCGTCCAGTACTGGCGCTGGATCGGCGGCATCCTGCACGGCAATTTCGGCGTTTCCGTCACCTATGGCCGGCCGGTGCTCGACGTCATCCTCGAACGCTTCCCGCTGACGCTGGAATTGGCTCTGCTGTCGATGATCATTGCGCTTGCCGTCGGCATGCCGGCGGGGATTTTTGCCGCCACGCACAATGAGAAACTATCGGATCTCGGCGTGCGCATCGCCGCCATGATCGGCCAGTCGACGCCAAGCTTCGTGCTTGGCCTGCTGATCATCTACACGCTGTCGGCCGGCTTCGGCGTGCTGCCGGCGATGGGCGAATTCGCGCCGCTCTGGCAGGATCCCTTGCGCAATCTCAGCCAGTTGATCCTGCCCGCCATCACGCTGGGCTTTGCCTTCGCCGCGTCGGTCACGCGCATATCGCGTTCGGCGATGCTCGACGTTTTGAGCGACGATTACGTACGCACCGCGCGCAGCAAGGGCGCGTCGGCGCGCAGCGTCATCTGGCGGCATGCACTCCCCAATGCGCTGATCCCGGTCGTAACACTGAGCGGCATCGAATTCGGCTATCTCCTGGGCGGCGCCGTCATCGTCGAGCAGATCTATGCCTTGCCCGGCCTTGGTCGCATGGTGCTGGACGCCATCCTGCAGCGCGACTACGCGCTGGTGCAGGGAGCCGTGCTGTTCGTCGCCTTCAATTTCATGATCGTCAATCTCTTGGTCGACCTCGCCTATGTCGCGCTCGATCCGCGTATCCGGCTGGGAGAGCAGTGATGCGCATCCTGCGCGCCATCTTCGGCCATGGCAGCGGCCGCGTCGGCGGCGTCATCGTCGGCGTCTATTTGCTGGTCGCCATCCTCGGCCTGTTCGGGCTGACGCCGCACAATCCGATCATGCAGTTCCGCGTCGACCGGCTGCACGCACCCAATGGCGCCTACTGGATGGGCACTGACCTGTTCGGGCGCGACGTGGCCAGCCGGCTGATGGCCGGCATCGGCCAATCCTTCACGGTCGCCTTCTTCTCGGTGGCCTTCGCGACCCTCGCCGGCACCGTGCTCGGGCTGGCGGCCGCCTGGCTCGGACGCCGCTGGGACGGCTTGGTGATGCGCATCATGGACGTGCTGCTGGCTTTTCCGGCGATCCTTCTGGCATTGCTCATCGTCACCGTCGCCGGGCCGGGCACATGGACCAGTGTCGTCGCCATCGGCATCGTCTACACGCCGATCTTCACGCGCGTGGTGCGCGGCCCTGCCCTGTCGCTGAAGGCCCGCGAATTTGTCGACGCCGCGCGCACCTTCGGCAGCAGCTCGAGCTATATCGTCACCCGCCATCTGCTGCTCAATCTGGTGGCGCCGCTGACCGTGCAGGTGACGCTGGCGCTGGCCTGGGCGCTGCTGACGGAAGCCGGCTTGAGCTTCCTCGGGCTGGGCACGCAGCCGCCCGCCGCCTCGCTCGGCCTGATGCTGAGCGACAGCCGCAATCTGATGGAGACCGCGCCCTGGCTGATGATTTTTCCGGGCCTGACCATCATGATCAGTATCCTCGGCTTCAACCTGCTGGGTGATGCCTTGCGCGATATTCTCGACCCCAGGATGCGGAGGGCGCCGGCATGACGTTGCTGTCCGTTCGCGATCTGTGCGTCGGCTTCGGCCGCGATCCGCACGCCAATGAGGTGGTGCGCGGCGTCAGTTTCGACCTTGCCGATGGCGAAACGCTGGCCATTGTTGGTGAGAGTGGTTCAGGCAAATCCGTCACCGCGCTGTCGATCAACCGGCTCATCGATTTCGGTGGCGGCCGCATCACTGGCGGAGCGATGAAGCTGAAGCGGGCCGACGGCAGCCTCTTCGACCTGATAAGTGCGACCGAACCGCAGCTGACCGGTATTCGCGGCGCCGAGATCGGCATGATCTTCCAGGAGCCGATGACCTCGCTGAACCCGGTGCTGACCATCGGCACGCAGATCGAGGAATCGTTTCGGCTGCATCGCGGACTGACCGGCCGGCAAGCCACGGCCGCAGCTAAGGATGCGCTCGATCGCGTGCGCATTCCCGATGCCGCGCGGCGGCTGAAATACACGCCAAACCAGCTGTCGGGCGGCATGCTGCAAAGGGTGATGATCGCCATTGCGCTCGCCTGCAATCCGCGCCTGCTGATCGCCGACGAGCCGACCACCGCGCTCGACGTCACCGTGCAGGCACAGATCATGGCGCTGCTGGCCGAGTTGAAGCGCGAAACAGGCATGTCTGTCATCTTCATCACCCACGATATCGGCCTGGTTGCCGGCATCGCCGACAAGGTGCTGGTGATGCAGAATGGGCAAGCTGTCGAACAGGGCGAGCTGAACCATATCCTCGACAGACCGCGGCACCCCTACACGCAGCACCTGCTGCAGGACGTGCCGCATTTCGCCAGGGGAAGCGCGACGCGCGCGGACGGACAACGCGACAAGGACGAGCGCATGGAACCCGCCTTGAAGGTTGAGGGCCTGGTGGTGCGGTTCCCTCTCAAGAGCAATTTCTTCAGCCGCGCCACCGGCGCCGTGCATGCCGTCGATGGCGTCGACTTCGACCTGATGCCGGGTGAGACGCTGGCCATCGTCGGCGAAAGCGGTTCGGGCAAATCGACCACCGCTAAGGCGGTCCTCGGGCTGGTGCGCTCGACGCGCGGCAGCTTCTCGGTCGGCGCACGAGCGGCTTCCGCGGAGCGCAGCGCCAAGCCCGTGCAGATGGTGTTCCAGAATCCCTATGCCTCGCTCAATCCAAGGCTGACCATCGAAAGCATCCTGGCCGAGCCGGTGATCGCCAACGGCGGCCGGGTGAATGCAGAAACACGCGCCAGGATGGCGGGCCTGCTGGAGCGCGTCGGCCTGCCCAGGAATAGCCTGGAGCGCTATCCGCATGAATTCTCCGGCGGCCAACGGCAGAGGCTGTGCATTGCCCGCGCGCTGATGCTCAACCCGTCCGTGGTAGTTCTCGATGAAGCAGTGTCGGCGCTCGATGTCTCGGTGCAGGCCAAGGTGCTGGAGCTGCTGGTCGAGCTGCAACGCGAGTTCGGACTGGCCTATCTCTTCATCTCGCACGACATGGCGGTGGTCGAGCGGATCGCGCACCGCATCGCCGTCATCTTTGCCGGCCAGATCGTCGAGATCGGCGATGCGGCCTCGGTGCTGTCGGAGCCGAAGCATTCCTATACGAAGAAACTGATCGCAGCGGTTCCGACCATCGAGCGACGGCGCGAGCATTTCGAACTGGACACACGCCAGGTGCCGTCGCTTGTGCGCCCGCAGGGTTTCGAGCCAGCGCCGGCGCAATGGGAGCAGTTCGGCAGCGATCATATGGCGAGGGTTGAGGCATGATGGCCCTGGGATATCTGAGGTTGGCGGGACAGCGCCCCCCTCTGCCCTGCCGGGCATCTCCCTCACATAGGGGGAGATCGGATGTCGTCGCGGCTTTCGCCAATCTCCAACGTTGGAAAGTTGGCGGAACATCAACGCTGCTGATCTCCCCCCTCGTGGGCGAGATGTCCGGTAGGACAGAGGGGGGCGCTAAGGATCTCGGCCTCTCCAATGGAGGTCGGCATTGAGCGACCTTGCCCAGCTCTTCGACAGCGCTTTCCAACCACTCGCAACAGCCGTTTCCAACAAGCGCATTCCCGGCGGCGTGCTCGGCATTGCCGACAAGAACGGCCACCGCATCGTCAGGGCAATCGGCTCGGCGCAACTCGTGCCGAAGCAGCGGCCAATGACCGTCGAAACCTGGTTCGACCTGGCGTCCCTGACCAAAGTCATCTTCACCACGCCGCGCATCCTGGCGCTGGCGGAAGACGGCGTCATCGATCTCGACGCGCCACTGATCTCGGTTCTGCCCGACCTTCGCCAGTATGATCAATGGGCGTGGGAGCGGAAGGTGACGTTTCGCCAGTGCCTCGCCCATCAGACGCCGTTTCCGGCCGTCGAGCCGATCTACACTTACGGACGCGATCCCGAATTGTTGCGTGCCTTCATCCTGCAGCGCGAATGGCGGGCCCGTGAACCCGTCTATTCCGACATCAATTTCATCCTGCTCGGCTTTGCCCTCGAGCGGCTGTCGGGCAAGACCATCCGCGACATGGATCCCGGCGCCGGCTTTGCCTGGTCCACCGCGCCGGATATCGCCGCGGCGACCGAGGACTGCACGTGGCGTCATCGCGTGCTGTCCGGCGAGGTACACGACGACAATTGCTCGGCGCTGCAAGGCGCCGGTCATGCCGGCCTGTTCGGCACTGCGGCTTCGGTGCTGGATTTCGCGCAGAATCTGCTGACCGGCACAGGTGCGAGCGAACGTTCGATCGCGCTGATGCGCGCGCCCTTGTCCGCCACCCGCACTCATGGCTGGGAGTGCCCTTACGACGGCTGGTCCGGCGGGGCCTTGTGCAGCCCGGGAACCATCGGCCATACCGGCTTCACCGGCACCGGACTGTGGATCGATTTCGACAGCGGCAAGGTGTGGACCTTGCTCACCAACCGGATCCATCCGACACGTCATTTCGACAGCGGAATCATCTCGCTGCGGCAGACGGTCGGCGATCTGATGAATGGAGTTCAATAATGGAACCAATCTGGGCCGTCGGCCTGATGACCGGCACCGTGCTTGACGGCAATATCGACGTCGCGCTGATCAAGACCGATGGCGAGCGCATCGACGATTTCGGCACCTACCGGCTGATGCCCTATCCCCAATCGATCCGCTCGCTGCTGGAAGAGACGCTGACGGCGGCGCGGGCCTGGAATTTTGTCGGGCCGGAGCCGGCGATCTTCCGCAAGGCCGAGGAGGCGCTGACGCGTGCCCAGTCGGCGGCGGTGAAGGAATTGGTCGAGGGCTATGGCATGACGATGGCCGATATCGGCGTCGTCGGCTTTCACGGCCAGACGGTGCTGCATCGCGCGCCGCAGGTGGGGCGGCTCGGCCAGACCAGACAGCTGGGTGACGGCGAGCTGATGCATTCCCTGTTGAGCACGAAGGTCGCCTATGATTTCCGCTCGGCCGACATGCGCGCCGGCGGGCAAGGCGCGCCTCTGGCCGCAGCCTATCACACCGCGTTGATGCGCAGCGCCGGCGCCAGTGGCGAGGTGGCCGTGCTCAATCTCGGCGGCGTCGCCAACATCACCTGGTGGGACGGCGCCGACAATGTCGTCGCCTTCGACACCGGCCCCGCCAACGCGCCGCTCAACGATTTCATCAAATCGAAGGGCCTCGGCGACATGGATCGTGACGGCGCGCTTGGCCGTGCGGGAACAGTCGACGAGGCCCGGCTCGCCAAGCTGCTGCAGCACCCTTATCT
This sequence comes from Mesorhizobium japonicum MAFF 303099, assembly GCF_000009625.1. Classification (NCBI taxonomy): domain Bacteria; kingdom Pseudomonadati; phylum Pseudomonadota; class Alphaproteobacteria; order Hyphomicrobiales; family Phyllobacteriaceae; genus Mesorhizobium; species Mesorhizobium japonicum. Next base: position 5,981,083 of record NC_002678.2, on the reverse strand, counting down.
GACCAAGCCCTATCCCAAATCGCTGGACCGTTTCGATTTCGGCGCCGCCATGGCGGATGGCCTCAATGCCGAGGATGGCGCGGCCCTGCTCACCGCCTTCACGGCCGGCGCCGTTGGCAAGGCGCTCGACCTCTTGCCCACTCGGCCGAAGAAATTGGTGGTCAGCGGCGGCGGCCGCCACAACCCGACGATGATGGCGATGCTCGCCAGCCGTGCCGGAGTCGAAGTGGTGCAGGCGGAAAGCCTCGGCTGGAGCGGCGACGCGGTGGAGGCAGAGTGCTTTGCCTTCCTCGCGGTGCGCGTGCTGCGCGGCATGCCGATCAGTTTTCCAAGCACCACCGGCGCGCCGCAGCCGATGCGCGGCGGAAAGCTGGCAGGTTAAACCAGTTTCTTCTGCAGGAAGATGCGGCTGCGGCCGACGGGGAAATCGGCCAGCGTGCCGAAGGGCTGATAGCCCTGGCGCTGGTAGACCTTGGCGGCGTTGGGATTGAAGGTGTCGATCCAGGCGTTGTTGCAGCCGCGCGCCACGGCTTCCTGCTCGGCCGCGTCCAGCATTCTGCCGGCCATTTGCTGGCCGCGCAGCCTTTCATCGACCCACAGCCATTGCACGTAAAGCCAACCCCAGGCGGTGTATCCCGAAATGCCGGCGACGACCGCGCCATTCCCGTCGCGCACGAACACAGCGAGTGCTTTTCTTTCGGACGCGCCGACATCGCCGTCGTTGAACGCCGTCAGTCGTTCGGCGAGAAAGGCAAGGTCTTCCGGCAAGGGGTTTGCCGTCGTTTCGAGTGTCGTGTTCATGGCTCTTTCTGGAATGCTTGGCTGGGTAGGATTGAAGCGTTGCGAAGCGCAACACCTTTGGCGCAATTTCTATGTCTGCTCTCGAACAGGGTGCGGATCGCCGCCGTTGCGGAATTCGGATGCGGCAATGCCGTAGCGCTTGAGCTTGTCGTAAAAAGTCTTGCGCGGCACGCCGAGCGCGTCGATGGCGCTGCGCACATCGCCGCCATGGTCGCGCAGCGCCTCACGAATGAGCTGCGCCTCGTAATGGCCCACGCGTTCCGGCAGCGAGGCGGGAGGCTCCGATTGCGGGGGAACCGCTTTCGTCTCGTCGTCAGGCCCAAGACCGAGCGTGACGCGATCGGCGAAATGGGCGAGCTCGCGGACATTGCCCGGCCAGGCATGCGACTGGAGATGATCGCTCACCGCGGCATTCACCTTGGCGACAGGCCGGCCGAACCGCTCGGCGGCCTTACCGAGGAAATGGCCGAACAGCATCGGAATGTCGCCGCGCCGCTCGCGCAGGGGCGGAATCCGTAGCGTCACCACGTTGAGGCGGAAATAGAGGTCCTCACGGAAATCGCCGCGCTGATCGGGCCGGCCGAGATCGACCTTAGTCGCCGCCACGACCCTCAGATCGAGGCGCCGGATCTCGTTCGAGCCAAGCGGCGTGAGGCTGCGCGTCTCCAGCACCCGCAGCAGCTTGACCTGCAGGGCCGGCGGCATGGATTCGATCTCGTCGAGGAACAGCGTGCCGCCGCTGGAATGTTCGACGCGGCCGATCCGCCGCCGCTGCGCGCCGGTAAACGCGCCGGCCTCGTGGCCGAACAGCTCGCTTTCAATGACGGTTTCCGGCAAGGCACCGCAATTCAGCGCCACGAAGGGTTTGGAATGCCGCCGGCCCCAACGGTGCAGGAGGTCGGCCACCACTTCCTTGCCGGTTCCCGTCTCGCCTTCCACCAGCACGTCGACATCCATGTCGGCGATCTGGCGCAAGGTTTCGCGCAGCCGCCGGATGGCCGGCGCCTCGCCGATCAGCGGCAGGCCGTCGGCAGCTAGTGCGGCGGCTTCGCGCAGCCGCCGGTTCTCCATCACCAGCCGCCGCTTCTCCGATGCCCGTTTCAGCGCCTCGACAAGGCGGTCTCCGGCATAGGGTTTTGGGATGAAGTCGTAGACACCGTCCTTGAGCGCGGCGACAGCCAGATCGACATCGCCATGCCCGGTGACCAGGATCACCGGTATGTCCGGGTCGATCGCCTTAATGCGATCGAACAGCTGCAAGCCGTTCATGCCCGGCATGCGGATGTCGGTGACAACCACGCCGTCGAAGTCTCTGTCGACGACGGCAAATGCGGCCTCGGCGGCCTCGCGCGCAACCACGGTGAAACCGGCGAGCTCGAGCAATTGCGTGGTGGCGTGCAGCAGGTCGGCATCGTCCTCGACGAGCGCCACCCTCCGTGATCCCTCGTTCATTCGATTCGCCTCAAATCGATGGTGAAGGACGCGCCTCTGGTGCTGTCGGGATCGAGCCGGAGCGTGCCGCCCAATTCCTGGGCGATCTCCTGCGAGATCACCAGCCCGAGGCCGAGCCCCTTCTCCTTGGTGGTCTGGAACGGCATGAACAGATTGCCAGCCGCTTCCGGCCCAAGACCGGGACCGTTGTCGCGCACCGAAATCAACACCCGGTCGTCGCGCTGGGCGAGGTCGATCTCGATGCGGGGATCGGGCTGGTCCTTCATGGCGTCGAGCGCGTTCTGCAACAGGTTGACGAGGATCTGCTCCAGCCGGATGCGGCTTGCCATCACCATCGGCGAGGCGGTACCGAGCGGCTTGACGATGGTGACACCGGAATCGCGAATGCGGCCGGAGAGTAGCGATAGCGCGCCGTCGATCGCCTCGCGCACCGGCAGTGGCGACGCGGCGACACCGGGCCGGCGCGCGAAGGTGCGCAGCGTGTTGGTGATGGCGCCGATGCGTTCGGTCATCGAGACGATCGAGGTCAGATTGCCGCTCGCCGGTTCGGTCTTGCCGGTTTCGAGGAAGCGGCCGGCATTCTCGGCATAGGTGCGGATCGCAGCGACCGGCTGGTTGATCTCATGCGCCACGCCGGCAGCGATCTGGCCGAGGATGGAGAGCCTGTTGGCCTGGGCAAGATCGTCGCGCAGCCGGCGGACCTTGGCTTCGGCATTTTCACGCTCGGCGATCTCGCCGGCGAGCGCGATGTTGGAGCGGGTCAGTTCGGCTGTCCGTGTGCTAACCCGGCTTTCCAGCTCGGCATTCATGCGCGCCAGCGCCTCCTGCCGCAGACGGCGTGTGCGGCGGCGCCTTGTGAATACGTAGGCAAGCAGGCCGGTCAGCAGCAGCCCGAGCAGCGTCGTCAGCCGCGCCGTGTTGGCGGCGGACGAGAGAGCGGGATCCGCCGGCGTCAGCAGCCAAAGGCGCCAGCCGGGAACCGCACCGGACAGATCCTGCACCACCTCGACAAACTGGCGCGGCTTGCCGGGGCCGTCGATGGTCGCCAGGCCATCACCGGCACCGCGTCGTATCGGCAGAGGTTCGAAGGCGGCGTCCGGCAGTTGCAGCTGCTCATGGGCAGTTGCGGCGTCTTCCGCGGAGAGCGGCGCCAGCGCATGAAACCGCCATTCGGGCTGGCTGGTTGCCAGCACGACGCCGCGTTCGTCGGTGACGAAAACAAGAAAACCGCTGGAGCGCCAATTAGCCTCGACGCCGTCAAGCTCGACCTTCAGCACCGCTACGCCCAGCGGCTTGCCATTGTCGTCGACGCGGCTGGCAAGGTAGAGACCCGGCCGGCCACTGATCGTGCCGAGGCCATACTGGCTGGCCGAACCTTTTGACATCGCCTCGTTGAAATAGTGGCGGAAATTATAGTCTATGCCGACAAAGCTGGTCGGCTCGCCGGCATTGCTGGCCGATATGGCGATGCCCGCAGTATCGATGACATAGATGGCGGATGCCGAGGCATCGCCGGCGATCGCCTTAAGCTTGTCGTTGAGGGCGGCTTCCTGCATCTTTCCGGCCCGGCGCAGCGCACCGCGCACCGCATCGTCGCGGGCCAGTACCAAGGGAACCAGGCGCTGCTTTTCGATTTCGCCGGTCAGGGTTCCCGCCGCCAGCGGCAGGGCGGCAAGGGCGCTATCGCGCAGGTCATTGGTCGCCTGGCCGGTGGCGATGCGCCCAGCGATGGCGATCGCGCCCGCCAGGATCGCAAGAGCAATGACGATAACAAGCCAGCGGCCATCGCGCAGCCGGGCCACAGCCTCGCGGAGCAAGTCGCCACCGGCCGCGGCGCGCCTATCGGTGCTTGCTTGCGACGTCTGCCCTCTCCTTCTTTTCTCGCGGCCTTGCCGTCACTCTAATGCGAAATTCCGCCCAGGCAAACGCCTCCTGTGCGGAAATCCGCACACGCCTCCACCGAAGGACGCCTGGAACCCCTGGATTCCGGGCTTTCCCCGATCTGGCACAGCGCTTGCAAACTCCTTGCCAGCGGCGGGCGACCGGAACGCCGCGATGGGAGAAGTCACGCAGGGCGGGTTCCGTCCATCCGGCCAGGGAGAGTTCGATGCACATCGCAGACCAATCAGGCGCGGCTGCCGCGCAGCGCAAGCCCCTTTATGCCCAACTCTACGTGCAGGTGCTGGTGGCGATCACCGTCGGCATCCTGCTCGGCCACTACTATCCATCGATCGGCGAGAGCATGAAGCCGCTCGGCGACGCCTTCATCAAGCTGGTCAAAATGATCATCGCCCCCGTCATCTTCCTGACGGTGGCGACCGGCATCGCCGGCATGAGCGACCTGCAGAAGGTCGGCCGCGTCGCCGGCAAGGCGATGCTCTACTTCCTCACCTTCTCGACGCTGGCGCTGATCATCGGCCTCGTCGTCGCCAATGTCGTACAACCCGGCGCCGGCTTCAACATCGACCCGGCAACACTCGACGCCTCGACCGTCAACACCTATGCTGCCAAGGCGCATGACCAATCGGTCACCGGATTCCTGATGAACATCATCCCCGGCACGATCGTCGGCGCCTTCGCCGATGGCGACATCTTGCAGGTGCTGTTCTTCTCGGTGCTGTTCGGCATCGCGCTGGCGCTGGTCGGCGACAAGGGTGCACCAGTGCTCAACTTCCTGCAGGCGCTGATGGCGCCGATGTTCAAGCTGGTCAGCGTCTTGATGAAGGCCGCCCCCATCGGTGCGTTCGGCGCCATGGCCTTCACCATCGGCAAATACGGCATCGGCTCGGTCATCAACCTCGCCATGCTGGTCGGCACCTTCTACGCGACGTCGCTGCTGTTCGTGTTCGTCGTCCTGGGCGCAGTCTGCCGCTACAACGGCTTTTCCATCCTGTCGCTGCTGCGCTACATCAAGGAAGAGCTGCTCTTGGTGCTGGGCACCTCCTCGTCGGAAGCCGCCCTGCCCTCGCTGATGGAAAAGATGGAGAAGGCCGGCGCCAAGCGCTCGGTGGTCGGCCTGGTCATCCCGACCGGCTATTCCTTCAACCTCGACGGCACCAACATCTACATGACGCTTGCCGCGCTGTTCATCGCGCAGGCGACGAACATCCATCTGTCGATGGGCGACCAGATCCTGTTGCTGCTGGTGGCGATGCTCTCGTCCAAGGGTGCCGCCGGCATCACTGGAGCCGGCTTCATCACCCTTGCCGCGACGCTTTCGGTGGTGCCTTCGGTGCCGGTCGCCGGCATGGCGCTGATCCTCGGCGTCGACCGCTTCATGTCGGAATGCCGGGCGCTGACCAACTTCATCGGCAATGCCGTCGCCACGCTGGTCGTCGCGCGCTGGGAAGGCGAGCTCGATGAGGCCAAGCTCGCCAGGGCTTTGGCCGGCACGGCCGACGACAGCCTGCCGGCGGATATCGTTCCCGCCGAGTAATTCGCACGGTCGTTTAGCGATACGAATGGCCGGAGGCAGCGATGCCTCCGGCCATTTTCATGTGGGTGACGATGTCAGGCGGCGCGGATCTTGCCGAGCGGCGCCAGCGCTCTGCCATCGGCAGCGAAGAGATGGCAGTGGCACGGGTCGACCTGCATGGCGATGGAGCTGTGGGGTGGTGTCGGGCGTCGCGCTCGGCCACCAGCAGGCGCAAAGCCCATGTTTTCCGCCACCGTCATATGCGGATAGAGCGCATAGGACTGGAACACCAAGGCAAGGCCGCGCTCGGACGGATCGACCTGGTTGATGCGCGGGCCGTCGAGCATGAGCTCAGCCGTTGAAGTCCCTCCTCGCTTCAGGAAACGTGCTTGGACCGACAGGCATACGGGCTGCCAGGCTGCCATCGTCGAACAGGACAAGGCTGGCGGCGCCGACCAGCCCGGCGTGGCGGCCGAGCTGGGCCTGAACCACCGGCACGTCGCGATAGGCGCGCATGGCGCGTTGCCGGATGGTCGCCTCGATGACCGGATGCATCAGGTCGAGCCCATTGGCGATGCCGCCGCCGACGACCAGCACGTCGGGCGAATAGAGGTGCAGCAAATTGGTGAAACCGACGCCAAGCCATCGTGCTTCTTCCTCGAGCAGGGCCAAAGCGAGGTCGTCCTGCAGCCGCGCCGCCTCGACCACGTGGCGGCCGGTGACCTCGGCATTTGCCGAGAGGCGGCGCAACGTCGAGCCGTCAAAGGCCGATGTCGCGGCGTTGGCGCGACGGCCAAGTGCGGTGCCCGAGGCGATGGCCTCGAAGCAGCCGACGACGCCGCACACGCAGCGCTCGCCCTCGTTGGTGATGGTCATATGGCCGATCTCGGCGGCCAGCCCACGGCGGCCATGCAGGATGCGCCCGTCGGCAACGACACCGCCGCCGATGCCGGTGGAAACCGTGACGAAGACCAGCGAGCGGGCGCCGTGGCCGGCACCGAAGCGCCATTCGCCGAGGGCGGCCGCATTGGCATCGTTCTCCAGCCGCACCGGCAGGCCGAGGCGGCGCTCGAGGATGTCGGCCAGCGGTACATCCTGCCAGCCGGCGAGTGTCGGCGGTCCGACGGCGATGCCGGCCAGCGGGTCGAGCGGCCCCGGCGCGCCGACGCCGACGCCGACAATGGCGAGGCCCGGCGCCTCGGCATGCACGGTCGCGGCCAGCGCCTCGATCTGGCCGATCACCACGTCGGGCCCGGCCTGTGCCTGCGTCGGCACGGCGGCGAAGGCCAGGATCTTGCCGTCACGGTCGACCAGCGCGGCACGAAGCTCGGTGCCGCCAAGATCGATCGCGAGGGCGGCTTCGATGCTCATGCCGCGACCTTCAGCCCATGCAGCCAGCCGATGCGGCCGGCGAGATCCTTGTCGCCGAAGGCGAGCGAACCGAGAACGACGGTCTCCGCACCGGCGGCACGCAGCAAGGGCACGGTCTCGTGGCGGATGCCGCCGTCGGCGGCAAGCGCCACTTCTGCCTCACGGCCGGCTCCTCGCAAGATGGCACGGGCAGCGCCCAGCCTGTCGCATGCCTTGTCCGACAGGCTCTGGCCCTTCACGCCGATCGCGGTTCCCAGCAGGGTGACGAAGGCGACCTCGGAGACGAAAGGCTTCACTGCCTCGACCGGCGTCTCAAGCCTCAACACGACGCCCGCTTCGGCGCCGAGTTCGCGCGCCAGCCGCACGGCGCGCAATCCAGCCTCGCCGTTCTCGGCATGGACGCTGATCATGTCGGCGCCGGCCTCGATGAACTGGCGCGTCTGCGCCTCGACAATTGCGGCATCGACCATCAAATGGACATGGATGGGTTTGGCCGTCAGTCCGGCGATGCGGGCGACGAGATCGGGGAAGAACAGGAAGGACGGGGCGAAGTGGCCGTCCGCCACATCGATGTGATGCAGATCGACATGGGGTTCGATGCGCCTGAGGTCGCTCTCGAAATTGGCGAGATTGGCCGACCAAAGCGAGAATTCGGCGATCAAGCGATCGCGCGGCAATGCGGCTATTGCCGCCGGGCCTGACAGGGGCTTTGAAGTCATGATTGGTCCTGATTGTTGAAGTGTCTGTCGAGAAAGCCGCCGATAGCGGCGCGGATTTCGGCGAAGTGGCGATCCTTGTCGGCCGCTTTCGGCGTCACCTCGACGAAGGCGGCATTGGGGATGGTCTCGGCGAGTTCGCGGGCGGTCGCCAGGGGATGGACGAGATCGATGCCACTGCCGATGACCAGCGAGGGAATTGCGAGGCGAGCGGCCGCCGCCTGCGTCACGCCAGGACCATCATTGGCGATCGCCTGCATTACTTCGGCAAAGACATCAGCGTTTTCGCGCTGGAAGAAGCCGAGTAGCGAGGCGAGATTGTCCGGCGCTTCCGCGCAAAAGCGGGCCGATGTCGCGGAGGACTCGAAGGCATTGCGGGCCTCCGCCAGCGGAAGCCGGCGAATGAGTTCCGCCACCTCCGTGTAGGGGCGCATGTTCTGCGGTGCCGCATCGAAGGCCCAGGCAGGACGCACCAGCACCAGGCCAAGCACGCGGTCCGGATGGCGGGCGGCAAGCCGCAGCGCGATGGCCGCGCCCATCGAAATGCCGCCGGCAACGAAACGGTCGAGGCCGGCCGCATCAGCGGCGGCCAGCACATCGTCGGCCAACATGGCGATCGAGAACGGACGCTTGCTGCCGGCGCTGGAGCCGCCCTGCGCGCGGCATTCGACGGTGAGACGGCGGTATGATGGTTGGTCAGGAAAGTTCTGCGCCACCTGGGCGGCGTCGCCGCCGAGACCATGCTGAAAGACGACGGATAGCCTGCCCTTCCCCGTGTCGAAGACACGGAGCGCGGCATCGTCGCGTAGCATGATCGTCGGCGCGGCGCTCATCAGAGCAACCCCCGCAGGAAGGCGGCGACTTCAGGGGCCTCATCAGCGGACAGCCCGTGCGTGACGAGCGCGCCGCCAAAACCCACGGCCTTCAGCCGCGCGACGAAATCCGGGAAGTCGACGATGCCTTGTCCAGCCGTGGCGAAGCGGGCATCACCATGCCGGTCCTTGGCATGCGCCATGGCGATGTGGCCGGCAGCCTCGCCGACCGCGGCGGCGACGATGGCGCGCGCTTCGCCCGGCGTGGCGTACTCGAACAGATTGGCCGGATCGAGCACGATCTTCAGTCGCTTCGAACGCATGTCGGCGATCAGGCGTGTCGCGTCCCCGGCTGAGGTGACGATGTTGGCTTGCTCGGGCTCGATGCCGAGATCGATGCCAGCATCCTCGGCCAGCGCCAGGGCCTTGCCCATTTCAGTAGCCATGTCACACCAGGCGGAAGGCGTGGCATTTTCGGGATGATAGGCCCATTGATCCGCGATATTGCGCGATCCGGTGCAGAGCGTGACCAGCGGGATGCCGAGGGAGGCCGCCGTCTTGATGACGACGCCAAGGCGGCGAAGACCATCGTCGCGCACCGCCCTGTCGGGATGCGCCATGTTGTAGGTGCCCGAGAGGGCTGCAAGCGAGACGCCTGATGATTGCGCGGCAGCACGGATGGATGCGATGGCATCCGCCGGGAACGCATCCGGCATTGACGGCAGGCCGGCGCAGGCGAGATTGAACTGCGTCGTCTCGTATCCCGCCTGCTTCACCGCAGCCAGCACGGCGGCCGGGTCGGTGCCGGGAAAAGTCTTGGCGAAGATGCCGAGACGCATCAGACCGCACCCGAAACCGAGGCGAGTTCAACCCGCTCGCCTGTCTCGACGGAGCGGGCAATGGCGACCATGGCACGGATCGAGGCGATGCCGTCCTCGACATTGGCGCCGCGCATCGGCGCGCCGTTCAGCACGGTGTCGGCAAGACCCTCAAGCTGGCGGCGGAAGAAATGGCCATCGGCGCCGAGCGGCTTGCGCGAGGTCGCATCCTTTTCATGGAAGATATCTACTTCACTGGCGCGGAAGTACCAGGGGTTGAAGGTTTTGGCGATGACGGAACCATTCTCGCCATAGAGCTGGAAGCCTTCGTGCCAATCCATGCGCACGGCGACGGTGAGGTCGAGATGGCCGAGCGCACCGCTGGCGAATTCGGTTTCGACGAACCAGCAATAGGCGCCGAAGCGTTCATTGAGACGGGCGCGCACGGCAGTGATTTCGCCGCACAGGAAGCGGGCGGTGTCGACCAGATGCGAGCCATGCGCCAGCATGAAATATTGCCTGAGGTCCGCCTTCGGATTGCCCGAAGGTTTCCTCGCCAGCTTGCTGGTGACCGGCAGCGGCTGCACGGCATCGGTGTTGGTGTAGCGATGGGTGGAATCGCAATACCAGGCCTTCAGCGCCAGCACCTCGCCCATCTCGTCACGGACGAAGTCGCGCGCGGCCTCCAGCGCCGGGTCGAAGCGCTTCATGTGGCCGACCTGCAGCACCTTGCCCGAACGCCTCACCGCCGCCGCCAGCGCCTCGCCTTCCTCAACCGAAGTGCCGATCGGCTTTTCACACAGCACGTGCTTTCCGGCGTCGAGCGCCTTGATCGACATCGGCACGTGATAGGCGTCCGAGGTGGCGACGATCACCGCCTCCAACTCAGGATCGGCGAGCATGGCGTCATAGTCGGCATACATTTTTCGCGGCTCGTAGGTGGCGCCCATGCGGGCGAGCAGGTCGGGAGCCGCATCGCAGATGGCGTAGAGATCGGCATTGCCGGCCTTCACGCAGGATTCCAGATGCGCGAACTGCGCGATCGGGCCGCAGCCGAGCACACCCACCCTGAGGCGTCTGTCTTGTTTCTTGATCATCGTCTCGTTTCTTCAGGCGCCGTAGCTGCGCATCGTCTGGCGGTTGGTCTTGACCGCGCCGGCGGGATCGGCGGCAGCCGTTTCGGATTCCTCTTCCAGCACCAGCCAGCCATTGAAGCGGGGCGCGGTGCCGGCAATCTCGATAACTGCATGGGTATCGCAGACCCCCTTGCCCAGCATCGCCCAGGTGCCGTTGGCGTCGACGTCCTTCAGATGGATGTAGCGGATTCGGTCGCGATAGGTGCGCAGTGTGTCGGCCATGTCCTTGTGGCCGCGCAAAATATGGCCAGTATCCGGCACCCAGCCGATCAGATCGCGGTCGAGCAAGGCGAAGATCCTGTCGTAGTCGGCGCGGTCGAACAGCAGCGTGTTGTGGTGCGAACTCGGATGCACCGCCACCTGGACACCGGCCTTGCGGCCGAGTTCGCCGGCCCTGTTGTAGACCTCGGCGGCGATGGCGAACTTGCCTTCGCGCGGCCCGTCGGACACCACGGTTGCCGAACCCATGGACACCAGCGCGCCGGGAAAGGCGGCGGCGAAATCGATCCAGCGCTGTGCCGCCTCGAGGTCGGCGCCGATCTCCTCTTTCAGCGTAAAGCCGCTGTTCGAGCCGAAGGCAAAGGAGACCAGCGTCAGGCCGGACGACTTCAGCGCGGCGGCGAATTCCGACGGCCGGTCGGCGTAGCGGCCGATCATGGTGTCGGTGATCTCGATGCCGGAATAGCCGCCGTCGGCAATCGCCTTCAACAGATCGTCGGGGCCGCCGGCAAAACGGTCGCCGAGCATTTCCCAGGTAAAGGTCTGGCAGCCGACTTTAAGGTCCTTCACGTTCATGCTTTCAATCCTTGATACCGCTTATTACTTGATGCCACGCTGCGTCGCCGTGGGAATGACATCCTACTTGACCGAGCCTGCGGTCATCCCGGCGAGGAAGTACCGCTGGGCAACGAGGTAGATCAGCAAGAGCGGGAGCGAGCCGAGCACGCTCATCGCCATCATCTGGTTCCATTCGAAGGCGTGCTGCCCCATCAACAGCTGGATGCCGATCGGGACGGTGCGCATGGACGTTGACTTCGTCAGCGTCAGCGCAAAGAGAAATTCGTTCCAGCACAACAGGAAGGTGTAGACCGACGTCGCCACTATACCAGGCAGCGAAATCGGGACGATCACCCGCCAAAGCGCTGTCCAGCTGGTGCCGCCATCGACAGCCACGGCTTCATCGAGATCGCGGGGCAAGGTGTTCAGATATCCCGTCATCAGCAGGATCGCGTACGGCAACGTGAACACCAGGTAAGTCAGGATCAGTGCGACATAGGTATCGAAGATACCGTATGAGACGACAAGCCCGAAGAACGGGATCAAAAGTGTGATCGGCGGAATCGTCTGCGTGCTGATAATGAGTGTGTTCAGGCTGCCCTTGCCGCGGAAGTTGAAGCGGCTGAACCCGTAGGCCGCCAGCAAGGCGATCAGCACCGTCAGCACGGTTACCGTTCCCGCCACGAAATAGCTGTTGAAGAAGAAGCGCAGCTTTACCGGGTCGCCGAGGATGGCTGCATACGCTTCCAGCGTGAAGGCCTTTGGCAGGATGGTTGGCGGCAGGGCAAAGATTTCGGTATTCGATTTGAACGAACTGCTCAGCATCCAGTAGATCGGGAATGCCGCGAAGAAGAGTCCCGCTGCTAGCGCTACATGGAGCGCGACGGTGATCAGCCTGTCTTTCGACGTATGCCTTTTCCTCATGGTTACTACCGAGCCTTTTGATAGCGAATATAGAACAGCGTCAGGCCGAGAGAGATCAACAAGATGACCACAGCGCTCGCCGAGGCCTGTGACAGGTTGTAGCTCGAAAACGCCAGCTTGTAGGTGTAGGTGCTGAGGACCTCGGTCGAGTAAATCGGGCCACCGCCCGTCGTTATCCAGATTAACGGGAAGACCTGCATGGTCCAGATGAAGTCGAGCAGCGAGATACTGATGATGATCGGCATCAGCTGCGGGATGGTGATGAAGATCAGCTTCTGGTAGGCCTTCGCCCCGTCGATGTCGGCGGCCTCGTAGAAATCCTTGGGAATGCCCTGCAAACCCGCGAGCAGGCTGACCATGAAGAGCGGATAACCCGCCCAGATGTTGGCGAAGGTGACGGCGTGCAGCGCGGTCTCAGGCGAGGAAAACCATTCGATCTTGGAACCGATAATGCCGATTTGCATGAGAATGCTGTTCACGACGCCGTTCGGCTCGAGCAGCAGGCGCCAGATCACCGCGATGATCACCGCGGTGAACAGCCAGGGCAGTATGTAGAGCACGCGCAGAATATTGCGCAGCGTCGGATTGATGCGGTCGCTGTTCAGCATGAGCGCGAAGACCATGCCGATGGTCATGTGGAAAATGACACTCATGCAAGTGAAGTAGAGCGTGTGCCACAGCGATGCCCAGAACACCGGATCGTCGAAGATCGCCTGGTAGTGTTTCAGTCCGGCAAAGGTTGGGTCACGACGCAGCACCGCGCTGTTCTGGAACGAGTAGGCAATCACCGTCACCATCGGCAGCAGCATCAGAAGCCCGATTATGAGCAGCGAGGGCGACAGATAGAGGTAGGGTGCGACCGCTCGTTTCAGCTTGTGGTGGGAGCGCTTTTGCCGGGTCATGTGCCAACCTTGGGATACGCCTTCAAGAGAAGGTAAACTTCGGAAACTGAGCCATCTCAAATTGCCGATCCGTTGTTGCCGGGTGGCCCGAAGTCAGGCCACCCGGCAGAAGATAGCAAACCGGAACGGGTCGATCAGAATTTCGCCATCCAGCCCTTCTGAGCGGCGGTTGCGGCTTGCTCCGGAGACTGCTCCCCGGCGAGCATCTTCTGGGCCTGCACGTCGAACTGGGTCATCAGGTCTTCAGCCACCGGCAGGCCCGTGAACTCATTGGCGAGATAACCGGTCTTGAATATCTCAAAAGCCTTGGCGAAAGCCTTGTCCGAGGTCACGAAATCGGGCTTGGCGTTGACGTTGCCCGGGAAGGCGTTCGCAAGCGACACGAGCTTGGCGTTCACCTTTTCACTCATCAGATACTGGACGAGTTTCCAGGCCTCTTCTTGATGTTTCGAGGCGGCAGAGATGCCGATGCCCCAGGAGGCATAGGGAAGGCCGCGCTTGCCGGTATAGTTTTCCACGACCGGGACCGGGATGAGGTCGAAGTTCAGCTTGGGATTGCGCTTGCGGATGAGGTTCACATGGGCGAGCGAGTCGATCATCATCCCGACGCGGTCGTTGACGAATTCCTCGACCTTTTCCTGCTCGGTCTTGGTGGCGATGCCGGGCGAGATGGTGCCGGCGTCGTTGAGTGATTTGACGAAGGTGAGCATGTCCACCACCGGTTTGCCCTCAAGGGCTGGCTTGCCGTTCGCCATCATCGACTGACCCGAAGCCCAAACCCATGACATCATGTCGTTCTGGACGCCGGATGGCGTCTGCAGTGACAGGGGCAGCACCCAGCCATACTGGTTCTTGTCGGCATGGGTCATCTTCTTGGCGGCTTCGAGAAACTCCGCACGGGTCGACGGCAGCTTGGTCACGCCCGCCTGGGCGGCGAGGTCCAGATTGACGAAGACCGGATAGACGAAGGAAGCGACGGGAAACATCACCGCCTTGCCGTCCACCTTGATGATGTCCGCGACTTGGGCTTTATCGAACTTGCTCGCATCCATCATCGGGTTCATGTCAGCAAGCGCACCCTGCGCGTTCAGATTGTTCACCCAGGCGCCGTCGAGACCGACGACGTCGCTGAGCGTTCCGGTTGCAGCGCCAACCGAGATCTGGTCTCGGGTGGTCGCGTAGGGACCGCTGACCAGCGTCACCTTGATGCCGGGATTTGCGGCCTCGAAATCGTCCATGATTTTCCGCAAAGAGCCTGCGGGCAGTTCCGGCTCCCACCACTGGGTGAATTCCAGCGTGGTGTCCGCCATTGCCGCTGTTGCGCCAAGCAACCATGCTGCCGCGGCTATTTTCAGCATCGCGGGCTTTATCCGAAATGTCATTTTTTCTCCTCCTTCTTTGGGATCGACCGCACAATGCAGCCGATCGTCTGCTTCATTCAGAAGTCTTCTTACGCGTACTTCGCGGGCGCCTCGCCCTCGCCCGCGGGCTCTGCCACAATTCTTCAGATCGCCAGATGCGTCTCGGGATCGAAGAAATGGAGCTTGGTATCATCCAGGGCCAACCGGATGTCCGAACCGGAACGGACTGTGCTGTCCGGTTCGAATCTCGCCACCGCATTCGACGTCAGGCCGAAATCCTGCACCGCGTCGGGGTCGCCGGAGTCCACCCGGACCGCATCGATGTTGAGATGGACGATATGTTCCGACCCGAGTTCTTCGATCGAGGTCACCCTTGCCGGTATCGTCTGATACTTGCGGCCGGATTCGAGGCTGCTGTCATAGAGATCCTCCGGTCGTATCCCGAACACGACCTTGCGCCCCGCATACGACTTCAAACCCGGCCTGCGCACGAAGGCCGCATCCTGCAGCCGAATGGCAAAGGCCCCGGACATCAGTTCGCCGCCTGTCAGGGTCGCTTCGAAAAGGTTCATCGAGGGAGAGCCGATAAAGCCGGCAACGAAGGCGTTCACCGGTGATTCGTAGAGCCTCTTGGGCGTGTCGACCTGCTGCAGCACACCGCCCTTCAGCACGGCGACCCGGTCCCCCATCGTCATCGCTTCGGTCTGGTCGTGGGTCACGTATATGGTCGTTACACCGAGCTGCTTTTGCAGGCGGGTGATTTCGGCGCGCATTTGCACGCGCAGTTTCGCGTCCAGATTCGAAAGGGGTTCGTCCATGAGAAAGGCGGCCGGCTCGCGCACCATGGCGCGGCCCATGGCAACCCTTTGACGCTGTCCGCCGGAAAGGTTGGCGGGTTTGCTGTCCAGCAAGGACGTCAGTTGAAGGGTCTTGGCGATCTCGTCGACGCGCTTCTTGCGTTCGGCCTTCGGCTTACCTGCCAGCCGCATCGAAAAGGCGATGTTTTCGGACACGGTCATATGCGGGTAAAGCGCGTAGCTCTGGAAGACCATCGCGATGTCGCGGTCCTTGGGCGGCATGTCGACGACGTCGGTACCGCCGATCCGAAGACTACCGCTGGTGATGTCCTCCAATCCCGCGATCATCCGCAACGCGGTGGATTTTCCACAGCCCGACGGCCCGACGAGAATCAAAAACTCGCCGTCCTCGACCGACAGGTTCAATTGGTCGATTGCGCGAAAATTGTTCCCGTATGTCTTGCATATATTCTCAAGAACGACTTCTGCCATATTCCTCCCTCCACAAGTCTAAGCCACTGGTTTTTTGTTATTCTTCTTGGCCCTTTCGCCTGTGAAATGTTTCCTCGGATGGTTGCAGGCTATGTTCCGGTATCGAGTTGCGCATATTTCAGTTCGACCGCCGACGGCGCGTTCGCCGATGCCAGCAGTTCCGTTACCTGGTCTTCGGTCGGAAGCGCCTCGCGCCCGCCACGCCCCGTTATCGAAAGGGCCGCCGCCGCGGCAGCGAATGCCACCCGGCCTGCGGTGTCGGCGCCGCGCGTCAATGCATGTGCGTAGGCGCCGTGAAAGCAGTCACCGGCGCCGGTCGAGTCGACGACGGCAACCCGGTGCGGCGGAAGTTGCCAGAGCCGTGTCTCTTCACGCCCGCGATAATATACGCCCCTGCCGCCATCGGTCAGAACCACGGCGGACCGCGACGGCGACCACAAAGCTTCGAGCATCTCGGCGGGCAATCGGCAGCCCGTAGCGGTCCGCGCAAAACCAAGTGGAAGAATGAGGTGGTCGCAGAGCCCGATCAGCCTCTCCGTGGCTGGGCCACCGCTCCATTCGATATCGCCGAGGATCGCAAGGCCGAGATCGCGAGCCCGAGTCACGACATCCATCGACCGGATCGCGTAACTGTCGACGATCAGGACGGCCGCTCTGTTGAGGATGTCGTCTGAGAAATCCGGCGTGGTGCCCAGCATCGCGTCGTCGTCATATGCGATGAACCGCTCCCCGTCCGAGCCGACCGTGATACGTGAGCGCACCGGGCGCGCGTCGGCGTGGCGCGGCGCGAATGCGGTTTCAACACCGCTCTCAATGAGATCGCACAGCACCGGGTCGTCCGCGGCAGTGCCCAGCCATCCGACGAACCCGGCGCTTCCGCCGAGCCGCGCGACGGCGGCAAGGGCCGTCGCGACATTTCCCCCGAAAGCCCGGGCACTTTGCCGAACCCTCCCCTTGCCTGCCGACAACGGCTGATCGACATAGACGATGTCGTCGATCGCAATAGCGCCGAAGCCGAGGATCGAGGGGACGGCGGGCATCGCTCAGGCCCCCGCTTTCGCCAGGGCGTCTTGCGCCGAAAGGCCGTCGTGGATGACGCCCCGAAAGGCAAGCGCTGCCTTCTGAGGATCGCCATGCCCCCAGAGATTACGGCCCACCACGGCGCCGCGCGCGCCGGCACGGATGGCGTCCGCCGTCTGCTGAAGGGCGCCAAGCAGCGTGTCGGTCTTCGGACCACCGGCGATCACAACCGGCACCGGGCAGGTCCGAACGGTCTCTCGGAACGACTCGAAATCGCCCGTGTAACCGATCTTGATCACATCGACGCCGGACTCGTAGCCGATGCGCGCCGCATAGGCGATCTCGTCGGGGGTGAAGACGATTTTTGCTCCGTCGGTAAAATCGCGAGGGTAGATATGCGCCACCACCGGCATGCCGTAGCGGGCCGCGGCATTCACCGAATCGGTCAGCCAGCGAATGTATTTGCCCTCGGTCGCGCCGCGCACCGGAATGGCCACCGCCAACGCATCGGCGCCAGCGCGCACCGCATCCTCGGGCGTTGCAATCAGTTCGCTGATGCGATCGTCCGGGGTGAAGCAGCCGGCCTGGATCACCAGGGAAGCCTTGCCCGCATATTGCGGCCACAGATGGCGCGCGGTGCCAGGCTGGATGCTGACATAGTCGGGTTTGCCGGCCATGACGCGTGCAAGCGCGCCCGGCAGGTCGGCAAGACCGCCTTTGCGCACGTCGCCATAGCCGACAAAGTGGTCGACCGCGCCGCCAAACAGATTTCCCGATGGATGTGAGAAGAGGCGCGCCAGGCGCACCTTGGTTCCGAGGCTCATGAGTCCAAAACTCTCCAATCGATTGACTTCAAAATCCTGGACATAGTGTTTTCGAAAGAAAGGTTAAATGCAATCTTTCGAAACCTTTCGAATTCGCATATTTTTGGTAGAGTGACCCGAGGCCAGGGCGATCGCCTGGCGCATGGAGGCAAGGACAGGGCAATGTTGTCAGAGCAGAGACGCCAATCGATCCTGGGTGAAGTGCAACGAAGCGGACAGGTTCGCATCAAGGACCTGTCAGACAATTTTGGCGTGTCGGAAGTCACGGTGCGATCCGACCTCGAGATACTGGACCGCAAGGGACTGCTGACCAAGACGCGTGGAGGGGCGGTGACCCGGACCACGGATTCGACCACGGCCGCTTTCGCCCGGCGGATGCAAACGAACCTCGATGCAAAGAAACGCATCGCCCGGGCAGCGGTGGAACTGTTCGAGGACAACCAATCGGTCATCTTCGACGGCGGCTCGACATTGATGCAGGTTGCCATGCTGTTACCGCCGCTCAGCAATGTCGTGGTAGCGGCCACGGCGATGAATATCGTTCAGCATCTGATGCATCGGCCCGGGCTCGACGTTCACATGATCGGCGGCCGGGTCTATCCGGACACGGTGAGCACGCTGATCACCGATGCCGACACGGCTCTCGGCGGCTTGGTAGCGCATCAGGTCTTTGTTGGAGCGCATGCGATTGACTCGTCACTGGATGTGGTCGACGTGAACGAAGACATGGCGCGAACGAAACGAAACCTCGTGCGCATGGCCCGCCGCGTTGTCCTTCTTGCGGATTCGAGCAAATGGGGCGTCAGCGGGACCTCCAAGGCATTTTCGCTGTCGAGCGTCGATGTTGTGATCACCGACGATGGCCTATCCGGCCCGATACGCAGCCAACTCGATAGGACCGGGGCCAAGGTGATCTATGCCTGACCCTGTCGCGGTTCCTGGCCGCGACGGAAATATCCAATGCGCGCATGACCCACGGGATTCGCATCGGCGGTCGGCCGTTGATGTCTGTCATTTTCTCCTCCCAGGGCTGGTAGCCTCCCGATATTGCGCCAGCATTGTCGCATGGTCTATAAAAATTTTACGCGCGTCAAGATTTAAAATGTTGTATAGCGCTCTTCCACCACGATCCGTTGCCGGCGCGGCGGATCAAGCAGAGCATGACCCTATTGGGAGGACCGATCAGAAATGCAGGCAAAATCAGAGGCGAAGCTCGCAATTGGCGTCATCGGGTGTGGCAACATCTCAATGACCTACCTGCGCAATGCAGCCCTCTTCGGTGGTATCGAACTGCGCGCCTGCGCCGATATCTCCGCCGACATGGCGGCGTTGCGGGCGAAGGAATATGGCATCCAGGCGCTTGGCGTCGATGCGCTGCTTTCCGACCCCGAGATCGATCTCGTCCTCAACCTGACCATTCCGGCGGCGCATTTCGATATTTCGTTGTCAGCCCTTTCGGCCGGAAAACACGTCTTCACCGAAAAGCCGCTGGCAACGTCGGCCGGCGACGGGCGACGGCTGGTGGCGGAGGCGGCCAAGCGCGGCGTGCTGCTCGGCTCGGCGCCCGACACGTTCCTCGGCGCCGCCGGGCGCCGGGCGCGCCGCCTGATGGATGAGGGCGCCATCGGCCGCCCGGTCACCGGCACGGCCTTCATGATGGGCCGTGGCATGGAGCACTGGCACCCCAACCCGCAATTCTACTACCAGCCAGGCGGCGGCCCGGTGTTCGACATGGGTCCCTATTACCTGACTATGCTGGTCAATCTGCTCGGCCCGGTCGCGCGCGTCATGGCGATGGCGACACGCGGCCAGGAGGAACGTCTGATCACTGCCGAAGGGCCGTTCAAGAACACGACATTCAAGGTCGGCACGCCGACCAATGTGCTGTCCCTGCTCGAATTCCGCTCTGGCGCCACCGTTACTTTCGGCGCCTCATGGGACGTCTTCAAGCATTCCAACCATCCGATCGAATTGCATGGCACGGAGGGCTCGCTGCGCCTGCCCGATCCCGACACGTTCGGCGGCACTGTCTCGCTGTCCGAACGCGGCGCGGACTGGAAGGATTTCGCCGGCGAAGGCGAGCTCTACGGCGCCCGCAACTGGCCCTACGCCGCACCTGACCGCGCCAACTACCGCATGCTCGGCGTCGCCGATCTGGTGCGCTCGCTGAAGACAGGTGCCGTGCCCCGCGCCTCCGGCAATCTGGCGCTGCATGTGCTGGAAATCATGGAGGCGATTCTGCATTCCGGCGAAACCAAAAGTGCCGTCGCCATTGCCGGCGATGTCGTCCAGCCGGCGCTGTTGACCGAGGACGAGGCAAACAGTTTACTCGCCTAAGTGCGGCCATGATGGAGATGGCGATGACGCTCGACCCTGATGCCTTGCGCGCCCTTGTAATCGGCCGGGTGGCCGGCGGTGAGCCGTTCGAAAAGGGGAGCGTTGCGGCGGCGAGAGCCGCCTACAACGCCTCTTTCCCGACACAACAGGGCGAACATGAACCCGTCGCCGCGAGCCAAGAACGCCAGACCGATGGGCCGAACGGCCCGGTCAAAATCCGCGTCCATCGCGGCATCGGCGCGCCGCGGGCCGGGGCGCGCGCCGTGCTCTATCTGCATGGCGGCGGCTGGGTCATCGGCAATCTCTCCTCGCATGACGAGATCTGCCGATGGCTGGCCAATCTGAGCAACGCCGTCGTGGTCTACCCCGATTATCGACTGGCGCCGGAGCATAAATTTCCCGCCGGGCTCGAGGATTGCACGGCAGCGCTCCGCTTCATGGCTGAGAATGCCGGCGAACTGGGCATCGACCCCGCCCGCATCAGCGTCGCCGGCGACAGCGCCGGCGGCAACCTTGCCGCCGTCCTCGCATTGCTCGCCCGTGACAGGCTGGTACCCCGGCTTGCCGCGCAGGTCCTGATCTATCCCAACACCGATGCCCGCCAGACGGCGGACAGCTATCGGCGTTTCGGCGACGGCTTCGGGCTCACCGCCGCCACCATGGCCTGGTTCCGCGACCACTATGTGCGGACGCCGAACGACATCACGGACTGGCGCGTCTCGCCGCTGCTGGCATCAAGTCTTGCTGGCGCGGCACCTGCATTCGTCGTGATCGCCGGCCATGATATTCTTGCCGACGAAGGCACGGCCTATGCCGAGCGTCTGCGGGTCGCAGGCGTGCCGCTGGTCCTGCGGCCCTGGCCGGGTCAAATCCACGGCTTCGTCTCGATGGGCCGCCATATACTGGCGGCGCGGCAAGCGGTGAGCGAGGCAGCGGCCTGGCTGCAATTGCAGACGCGTGTTCAGGCAGACTGACGCATCACCAGCGTCGCGCCGAGCTTGACGTTGCGCACCAGACCCTGGCCGGGTGGATCGGCCTCATCCAGCAAGGCCAGCAGGATCTCGACGCTGCGGCCGGCCATGGCGGCGAAATCCTGCGCCATGGTGGTCAGCGCCGGACAGGTGTAGCGGCTCAGCGGATGATCATCGTGGGCAGCGACCCGGAAATCGCAATCGGCCCGGCGGCCGATCTTCAGCCCACGCGAAAAGGCCGCCGCCATAACGCCGAAGGCGAGACGGTCATTGGCACACAGCAGCGTGCGCGCCGGCAGGCCGCCCGTCTCGAGCGTCCTGTCCATCCATTCATGGCCGATGCGCTCGAAATCCCAGCTGTAGTCGCCCGCCGCCTTGAGCACGACGGGTTCCAGACCGGTAGCCCGCATCGTGTCGATATAGCTCTGCAGGCGCTCGCCGGAATTGTGGTTGACGTGCGGAATGTCGACGTAGACCGGCGGCTCGCCGGACCGGCAGAGATAGTCGACGATGGTCGACGTGCTCTGGTGATTGTCGTTGCCGACGAAAGGCGTGTCGCCTTCGATATAGGTGTCGAAATAGACGATCGGAATGTCCTCGCTCATTCGCTCGAAGACGCCGGGTTCGGAGACCAACCCCAGCGGAGCGACGATGGCGCCGGCGACCTTCAGCGACATCAACGTCCTGACCGATTCCGCCTCCAGTTTCGGCGACCCGTGCGAGGAGATGACGATCGGCCAGAAACCTTCGTCGCGGCAGCGCAGTTCGATGCGGCTGACCATTTCGGCATAGAACGGATCGGTGAGCGCCGGCACGACGATGCCGACATTGCGGGTGCGCTTGCGGTTGAGATTGCGCGCGAAAACGTTCGGCTGATAGTCCGAGGATCGCAGCGCCGCCTCGATGCGCGCCCGCGTCGCCGGCTTAACACTGGCCGGATCATCGAAATACTTCGACAGGGTCGGTCGCGATACGCCTGACGCCCTGGCGAAATCATCCATCGTGCGGTGGGTCTTCTCCGCCATCGATATGTCCAGCCCCTTGCTCGCGCCCGTCAACCTTCCGGGTCGGGCCAGAATCAGTCTTGCGGCCGTTGCCGCGAGGCAGCATTGCTTGACCGAATTTGTTCAGTCAAATTTTTGCGTTTCCAGTACAACGCAAAAGAGTTGCGCGCGTCAAATTATTTATTGACGCTCCAAAAGCTGCGACTTAGGTTTTGAACCCGCACGGACATGACGAAAGGCGCTCGGCAACCGACCGCCAATCATCCGGCAATGGTGAGGACATGAAGAAACTGGTTTGTGCCGGCGAGATCCTGGTCGAGATCATGGCCGAGCGGATCGGCCAGAGTTTCCTTGCCCCCGGCCCGCTGGTCGGCCCTTTTCCATCAGGCGCGCCGGCGATCTTCATCGACCAGGCGGCACGGCTCGGCCAGCCGGCTGGCCTGATCGCGGCCGTCGGTGACGATGATTTCGGCCATTTGAACATCGAGCGCCTGCGCGCCGACGGGGCCGACATCTCGGCCATCAAGGTTCACCGGGGTGCCGCCACGGGCACAGCTTTCGTGACCTATGAGACCGATGGCAGCCGGCATTTCGTCTACAACATCAAACACAGTGCCGCCGGCCTGATCGAGATCGGCGCCGAAGCGCGCGCGCTGCTCGCCGGGGCCGACCATTTTCACGTCATGGGCACTTCGCTGTTCTCGCCAGAGGTGATCGAGGTCGCGCGCAAAGGGATCGAGACGGTCAAGGCGCGCGGCGGCACGGTGTCCTTTGATCCCAACATCCGCAAGGAGATGCTCGATCTTCCAGGCCTGCGCGACGCACTGCATTTCGTGCTGTCGAAGACCGACGTTTTCCTGCCGAGCGGGCCGGAACTGTTCATCTTCGCCAGGGCGACCGACGAGGAGAGCGCGGTGCGCGAAATGCTGGACCGCGGCATCTCCGCCGTGGTCATCAAGAAAGGCGCGCAGGGCGCTGTTCATTACGACAAGACCGGACGCACCGCGTCACCTGGCTTCGTCGTCGAGGAAATCGATCCGACCGGCGCCGGCGACTGCTTTGCGGCGGCCTTCGTCTCCTTCTGGCTGCGCGGGGCAGCACCCGAAAAGGCGCTGCGCATCGCCAATGGCTGCGGCGCGCTGGCGGTGACCAGGAAGGGACCGATGGAGGGCATCGCCTCGCTTGCCGCGGTCGAGGCCTACGTCGCGACCGCCAGAACCGGAGCGCCGGCATGAGCCAGGCGACGGACAGGCTGGCGGCCATCGCGACGCGTCGTGCGGCCGGCGAACGCTGCGGCATCGCCTCGATCTGCTCGGCCCATCCGCTGGTCATCGAAGCGGCGCTGCGCCATGGCAAGGCGCGCGATGCCGACGTGCTGATCGAGGCCACCTGCAACCAGGTGAACCATGAAGGCGGCTACACCGGCATGACACCAGGGGATTTCCGCGGCTTCGTCGAGACGATCGCCGGCAAGATCGGCTTTTCCCTCGACAGGCTGATGCTCGGCGGCGACCATCTCGGCCCCAATCCGTGGAAGCATCTGCCGGCGCCCGAGGCCATGGCCAAGGCTTCGCGCATGGTCGACGCCTATGCCGAGGCCGGCTTCACCAAGATTCATCTCGACGCCAGCATGGGTTGCGCCGGCGAAGGCGCCGCGCCGCCCGATGCGACGATCGCCGCGCGCGCCGCCGAACTGGCCGAGGTGGCGGAGGCCGCCGCCGAACGAATGGGCGGCACAAAGCCTGTCTATGTCATCGGCACCGAAGTGCCGGTGCCGGGCGGCGCCCTGGAAGCGATGGACCATCTGGCGGTGACGACGCCCGAGGCGCCACGAGAGACGGTTCGCATCCACCGCGATGCCTTCAGCCAGCGAGGCCTCGACCAGGCCTTTTCGCGGGCGCTCGGTGTCGTCGTGCAGCCGGGTGTCGAATTTGGCAATGCCGAGGTGATCACCTATAAACCGGAACGCGCCCGTGCATTGGCCGGCACGTTGCGGGATCTGCCGCAATTCGTCTTCGAGGCGCATTCGACCGATTACCAGCCGGCCTCGGCTTTGAGTGCGCTGGTCGATGACGGCTTCGCCATACTCAAGGTCGGGCCGTGGCTGACCTTCGCGCTGCGTGAAGCGCTCTATGGCCTGAGCCACATCGCCGACATTCTGGCTCCCGATCCGGCGCGCGAAAGCCTGCCGGCGGCGATGGAGCGCGTGATGCTGGCAGCACCGGGCAATTGGAAGAACTACTATCACGGCTCGGAGACCGAACAGCGCATCGAACGCCATTTCTCCTACAGCGACCGCATCCGCTACTACTGGCCGGCGCCTGCAGCCCGGCAGGCCACCGACGCGCTGATGCAGGCGCTCGGCGACCGCGACATCCCCCTGCCCCTCATCAGCCAGTATCTCGGCCGCCTGAACGGTGCGGTGGCGAACGGTTCGGTTGCGCCAAAAGCCGGGGAGTTGTTGATCGCCAGCGTGACAGAGGTTCTCGACATCTTCGCCAGCGCAACCGGCTGATCGGCCGGGCTTCATTATCAGACCGGCGCCCAGTCGCCGTCGCCTCGGCCTTCCCGCTGGTGTGGATGGTGCTGTCGAGCCTGAAAACCCCGGCCGAGAGCATGCAGGTGCCGCCGGTGTGGATACCGCACACACCGAGCCTCGACGCCTATGAAAAAGTTTCCGGCGTGGTCAATGTCGGCCGCTCGATGTGGAATTCCCTGGTCATCGCCTCAATCACCACCGCCGGCATCCTGATCACCAGCATGATGGCCGGCTATGCCTTCGCCAAATACCACTTCCCCGCCAAATCGCTGCTGTTTTCGCTGCTGATCGCCACCATGTTCCTGCCGCCGATCGTGACGCTGATCCCGCTTTATCGCCTCGTCGGTTCGACCGGCCTCAATGCCAGCCTGGCCGGCATCATCGTGCCCAATCTCGCCAATGCCTTCGGCATCTTCCTGATGCGCCAGTTCATTGCAGGCGTGCCCGACGATTTGATCGACGCCGCGCGCATGGACGGCGCCTCCGAACTCTTGATCCTGTTCAAGATCGTGGCGCCAAGCGTCGCACCGGCCATCGCGGCGCTGGCGCTGTTCGCTTTCGTCTACCATTGGAACAGCTATCTCTGGCCGCTGACCGTGCTGCAAGGCAATGCCGAGGCCTATCCGATCGTCATCAGCCTCAGCCGCCTGCTCAGCTACAACAGGGGCGCGGTCAACACCGGGCTGGTGATGGCCGGCGCGACGCTGGCCGTACTGCCGCCGCTCATTCTGTTCGTCCTGCTGCAGCGCTTCTTCGTCGATTCCATCGTCGGCTCGGCCGTCAAAGGATAGCTGCTTCAGTACGGCAGGCCGACATAGTTCTCGGCGAGCGCGGTCGATGCCGCCTGCGAGTGCACGAGATAGTCGAGTTCGGCTTCCTGGATGCGCTGGCCGAAGTCGCCTGTGTCGGGAAAGCGATGCAGCATGGTCGTCATCCACCAGGAAAAGCGCACCGCTTTCCACACCCGCGCCAGCGCCTTCTGCGAATAGGCTTCAATGCCAGCTTGGGACTTTCCAACGTAGAACTCGCGCAAACCGGTAAAGAGATAGCGTACATCGCTGGCGGCGAGGTTTAGGCCCTTGGCGCCGGTCGGCGGCACGATATGGGCGGCATCGCCGACCAGGAACAGCCGGCCGAAACGCATCGGCTCGGCAACGAAGGAGCGCAACGGCGCGATCGACTTTTCGAAGGACGGCCCAGTGGTGACGCTCGCCGCCGTCCGTTCCGGCAAGCGGCGGCGCAACTCGTCCCAGAAGCGGTCGTCGGACCAGGCTTCGACATGGTCGTCCTGCGGACACTGCACATAGTAGCGGCTGCGATGCGTCGAGCGCATCGAGCACAATGCAAAGCCCCGCTCGTGATTGGCATAGACCAGTTCGTGATCGGCTGGCGGCACTTCGGCCAGCACGCCGAGCCAGCCGAACGGATACTGCCGCTCGAAGGTTTTCAGCGCAGCACTCGGCACCGATTTGCGGCTGACGCCGTGATAGCCATCGCAGCCGGCGATGAAGTCGCAATCGACGCGATGGCTGATGCCGTCCTTGGCGTAGGTGACGAAAGGCGCGGCGCCGTCGAAATCATGCAATGCGACATCAGCGGCCTCATAGATAGTGACGAGGCCTGCCGCCTCGCGCTTGTCCATCAGATCATGCGTCACCTCGGTCTGGCCATAGACGGTGACATGCTTGCCGCCGGTGAGCGCCGCGAGATCGATGCGGTGCAGGCGCCCGTCGAAAGCCAGCGAAATGCCGGTATGCGACATGCCTTCCGCATGCAGCCTTGCGGCAACACCAGCCTCTTCCAGCAACTCGACCGTGCCCTGTTCGAGCACCCCTGCCCGCACGCGGCCAAGCACATGCTCGCGGCTCGATCGTTCCAGAATGATGGTCTCGACGCCGATGCCGGCCAGAAGCTGGCCAAGCAGCAGGCCGGAGGGTCCGGAGCCGATAATGGCGACCTGGGTGCGCATCAGTGACCGAGGCCTTCGATCTGTCCGGCCAGTTCGGCGGCAAGGCGCAGCGACGCGGCAGTGGCGACGGCCATCTGCGGCAGCAGCAGCCATTCCAGCGTCCAGGCTGCGCCCGAGCGCTCCTGTTCATGCAGCAGCGCCTGATGCATGCCGGAAAGCTGCGTGGCGTTGAAACGGGCCAGCGCCACCAGCGCCTCGGCCTTCACCGGGTTCTGCTTGTGCGGCATGGCCGACGAGCCGCCACCTCCGGAAAGCATGATGTCGGTTCCGCCCTGCGCCATCAGCGCGATGTCCTGACCGAATTTGCCGAGGCTGCCGGTCAGCAGCGCCAGCCAGCCGGCGAAGTCGGCGAGCGCGTCGCGCTGGCTCTGCCATTGCGGCGCATCGGCAAGACCAAGTTTTGCGGCAAGCGCGGCGCGCACCGCCGGCCCCTTGTCGCCGAGCTTTTCCAACGTACCGGCAGCGCCGCCGAATTGCACCACCAGCAGACGTCCGGACTGGTCCGACAGACTTTTCTGTTGCCGCTGCAACGGCGCACGCCATGCCGTGATGCGATCCGTCACCTGGATAGGGATCGCCGGCTGCATGCGGGTCATGCCGGCCAGTGCCCTGCCGCCAAAGCGCTCCTCAAGCGAGGTGAGGCGCAAAACGGTTTCGGTCAGCAGCAGGCCGAGGTGCTCGACGATCGCTTTCAGCCGTAGCACCAGGCTCGTGTCGATGACATCCTGGCTGGTCGCTCCGAAATGCACCTTGTCGCCATGCGGTTCGCCGACCATCGCCCTGATCTGGCGCACCAGTTCCGGCACCATGACGCCGTCCTTGGCGACGGCGGTTCGCAGCAGGGCGGTGTCCGGCCGGAACGGGTTGAGCGCCGCGACGATCGCTGCTGCCGCGTCTCTGGTGATAATGCCGTTCTCAGCCTCCGCTTCCGCCAGCGCGCCCTCGAACGCCAACGCCGCCTCGATTTCCGCCTCGACGGAAAAATGCCGCGATGCTTCCTCGTCACCGAGGAGCGCGGAGAGCAGCGGATGGTCGAAGGGCGATACGGTCATGTCCTGTTCGTCCTGACCATCAGCTGTCGAAGAAGACCGTTTCCTTCTCCCCCTGGAGATGGACGTCGAACGCGTAAATGTCGCCCTGGCGCTCGGCGATCAGCGTCGGCACGCGAACGCGGTGCTCGATGCGCGCCAGGATGGGATCTTCGGCATTGGCCTTTTCCTCATCGGAAAAATAGAGCCGCGTGTGGAGGCCGACATTGATGCCGCGCGCGACGATCCACAGCGTGATGTGCGGCGCCATCAGCCTTCCAT
This sequence comes from Mesorhizobium japonicum MAFF 303099, assembly GCF_000009625.1. Lineage (NCBI taxonomy): Bacteria > Pseudomonadati > Pseudomonadota > Alphaproteobacteria > Hyphomicrobiales > Phyllobacteriaceae > Mesorhizobium > Mesorhizobium japonicum. The sequence goes on along the minus strand of NC_002678.2, from coordinate 5,953,335 downwards.
CCCGGAACGGCACACGGCCGGGCTTGATCGTCTCGAATGCACAGACGCCGGTTTCCATGTCGGTCGGGCAACGGCCCCAGCCGAAGAAGTTCGGATCGGCGGCACCGCGTAATTCGGCCGGCGAATTGTAGAGCCCGTCGGCGTCCGCCTGCCAGATCTCGATCAGCGCGTCCGTGAGCGGCGTGCCGGTGCCGTCGAGCACCCGGATTTTGAGACCGATGCGCTCGCCTTTGGTCTTGTCGTTGACCATGGTTGAGCCGAGGTCGGTCGCATAGACGCCGCCGGTGCCGCAGAAATTCGGCGTCAGCCCGATATGGACGTATGGTCCCGCGGTCTGCGAGGGGCTCTCCTTCAGCCGGTCGAGCAACTGGGCCATCAATTGCCCTCCAGCCGGTTTTCGAACAGCGACGAGCGGCGGCCGCGCAGCACGATATCGAACTTGTAGGCGAGCGCATCCATCGGAATGGTCGCCTGCGTGTCGAGGATGGCCGTGAGTGCCTCGATTGCCGCTTTGTCGGCGATGCCGCGCACGATCGGGCATTTCCAGATCAGCGGATCGCCTTCGAAATACATCTGCGTGATCAGCCGCTGCGCGAAGCCATGGCCGAAAACCGAGAAATGGATGTGCGCCGGGCGCCAGTCATTGGGACCATTCGGCCAGGGATAGGGACCGGGCTTGACGGTGCGGAAGGCATAGCCGCCATCCTCGCCTGTGATGGTGCGGCCGCAGCCACCGAAATTCGGGTCGAGCGGCGCCAGATAGCCGTCCTTTTTGTGGCGGTAGCGGCCCCCGGCATTGGCCTGCCAGAATTCGATGAGCACGCCGGGAACGCCAACGCCACGCTCGTCGAGCACGCGGCCATGGACGATAATGCGCTCGCCGATGGCGCTCTCGCCAGGCCTGGCGAAATTGTGGATCAGGTCGGCATCAAGTTCACCGAGCATGGCGTGGCCGAAGACCGGTCCGGCTATTTCCGACAGCGAGTTGTCGAAGGACAAAAGCGCCTTTTGCGGCGAGCGCAGCACCGAACTCTTATAGCCCGGCGTCAGCGCCGGAGGATGCCATGTCCGGTCGCGCTGGAAGAAGGCGCCGGTCTCGGGTCTCCGGTTCGAGCCGGACTCAGAGGGCATTGTCGGCTCCGTCCATTTCCGAAAACACGTCCTTGGCTATTCTGAAGGCACGGTTGGCGGCCGGCACGCCGGCATAGATGGCGACATGCAAGAACGCCTCGCAGATATCGTCGCGCGTCGCACCGGTGTTGGCGGTGGCGCGCACATGCAGGGCGACCTCCTCATCATGGCCGAGTGCGGCCAGCAGCGCCAGCGTGACGATCGAACGCTCCCGCTTGCTGAGGCCCGGCCGGGCCCACACGGTCCCCCAGGCGGCCTCGGTGATCAGCGCTTGAAACGGCTGGTCGAAATCGGTGGCGGCGACCTCGGCCCGATCGACATGCCGGTCGCCGAGCACCGCGCGCCGCACGGCGAGGCCAGTGCGATATCTGGCTGCGTTGCCGGGGACTTCATCCATGGTTTTCTGCTCCAGGGGCAAGCGATGCGACAAAATCGCGGATCAGCGCGGTGAGCGCTTCAGGCTGTTCAACGCAAGGAATATGTCCAGCGTCGCGGATGATCTCGAAACGCGAGCCGGCGATCAGAGCGGCCAGCGAGCGGACGAGAGCGGGAGGCGTCGAGCCGTCCTGGTCACCGACAATGCAGAGCGTCGGCACCGCGATGCGGCGTGCTGCGTCAGTAAAATCGGCGTTGCGGATGGCAGTGCAAGTCCCAACGTAACCGGCGACAGCCTGCCGGGTCATCATGTTCCAATAGCCGTCCAGTTCGGCCACCCGCGCGGTGTGGAAGGCGGGAGTGAACCACACTTTGAGCACGCCATCGGCAATGGCCTGGATGCCCTTGCGCTCGACGACCGCGATGCGGGTGTTCCAGCTCTCATTGGTACCGATCTTGTGGGCCGTGTCGCACAGGATCATGGCCTCGACGATCTCCGGCCGCCTGGCATAGAGCCCTTGCGCGATCATGCCGCCGACCGACAGGCCGCACAGCACGATCTTCTCCCAGCCGAAATGATCGATGAGCCCCGAGAGATCGTCGACATGATCGTCGATCGAGCTGATGTCGCCGATGTCGGACAGCCCGTGGCCGCGCTTGTCATAGACCAGCAAGGACATTTCGCCATCAAGTGCGGCGACAACATCGTCCCAGATGCGGAAGTCGGTGCCCAGCGAATTGATGAATATGATCGCGCGCGCGTTGCCGGTCGCCTTGAGGTGGCGATGGTGCAGCGTGATGCCGCCGATGGTGACGAATGACACGATTTCGATCCTCCATCTCCACATTGCACAAGGCATTTGGTTCGGTAAAATGATATTTTGCGCCATTTCATTAACTCGGGGGTTATCAAATCCATGGCCGAGAGCCGCATCCGCTTTCGTCATCTGCAGGCATTCCTGGAAGTCGCGCGGCAGGGCAGCGTGGCCCGCGCCGCCGACTTCCTGCATGTCAGCGCACCGGCAGTGACCAAGACGTTGCGTGAGCTGGAAGAGGCGCTCGGTGTCGCCGTTGTCGAACGTGACGGGCGCGGTATCCGGGTCACAAGGCTTGGCGAGATCTTCCTCAGCCATGCTGGTTCGGCGATCACGGCGTTGAAGCGCGGCGTCGATTCCGTTCGCCAGGACGGCGCCATCAACCGCCATCCGATCCGCATCGGCGCGCTGCCGACCGTGTCGGCGAAGGTCATGCCCAAGGCCATGAGCCTGTTCCTCGGAGAAAATACCGGCGCGGCGATCAAGATCGTCACCGGCGAGAACGCCGTGCTGCTCGAGCAATTGCGCACCGGCGCGCTCGATCTTGTCGTCGGTCGGCTTGCGGCGCCCGAAAACATGACCGGCTTCTTCTTCGAGCATCTCTATTCCGAACAGGTGCTATTCGTGGTGCGGGCTGGACATCCGCTGCTCGAGCCGGGAGCGGATATCTTCGCGCGGCTCGATGAATTCCCGGTGCTGATGCCGACCCGGGAATCCGTCATCCGCCCCTTTGTCGATCGCCTGTTCATCACCAACGGCATGACGGCGCCGGCGACCGAGATCGAAACCGTCTCGGACTCCTTCGGTCGCTCCTTCATGCGGCAAAGCAATGCGGTGTGGATCATTTCGGCCGGCGTGGTCGCCAACGAGATCGCCAGCGGCGCCTTCGTAGCGCTGCCGGTCGACACCGAGGAAACCAAGGGTCCGGTCGGCCTGACGATGCGCACCGACACGGCGCCATCGCCGGCCTTCACCATCCTGCTGCAGACCATTCGCGAGGCGGCAAGGCCGGGCAAGTGAGGCGTCAGACTGTTCGGACCGGGCTCCGTCTCCTTCGAGTCCCCTAACCCCAGGGTTAATGAAACACCGCAAAATATCATTTTACCGAACCAAAACGCTGGTGCACTGTGCCTATGGAGGAGCACAGAGGGAGGAATGCATGACCTACGCTAACGGTAGCAAATCCAGTATTCGTGGCGTGTCGCGACGCCAGTTCATTGCCACCTCGATTGCCGGCGGCGCGGCGCTCGCGCTCGGCAGCAGCAAGGCTTTCGCCCAGGCAGGCGAAACGCTCAAGGTCGGCTTCGTCAGCCCGCGCACCGGGCCTCTGGCCGGCTTCGGCCAGACCGACGGCTATGTGCTCGACCTTGCCCGCAAGGCACTGGCCGGCGGCATCGATATCGGCGGCAAGAAATACAGCGTCGAAATCCTCGACCAGGACACGCAGTCGGACCCGTCACGCGCGGGCCAGCTCGCCAAGGACCTGATCAACAACCAAGCGATCGACCTGATGCTGGCGGTGTCGACGCCCGAGGTGATCAACCCGGTTGCCGATGCCTGCGAGGCAGCCGGGGTGCCGTGCCTGTCGACTGTCATGCCATGGGAAGCCTGGTATTTCGGCCGCGGCGCCAAGCCTGGCGCGCCCTCGCCGTTCAAATGGACCTATCATTTCGGCTTCGGCGTCGGCGAGTTCTTCAAAACCTACATCTCGCAATGGAACCTGATCGAGACCAACAAGAAGGTCGGCGTCATGTATCCCAACGACGCCGACGGCAACGCCATCCGCGCCAATCTGGCGCCGCTGCTGGCCAAGCAAGGTTTTACGATCGTCGATCCCGGCGCCTACGAGACCGGCACCACCGACTATTCCTCGCAGATCGCGCTGTTCAAGCAGGAAGGTGTCGAGATCTTCAACTCCTTCCCGATCCCGCCTGACTTTGCCGCCTTCTGGCGCCAGGCGGCACAGCAGGGGCTGATCAAGCAGATCAAGATCGCCCAGGTCGCCAAGACCGGTCTGTTCCCGTCCGACATCGAGGCGCTCGGCGACCTCGGCGTGAAGATTTCGAGCGCCGCCTACTGGCACAAGGCGTTCCCCTATAAGTCGCCGCTCACTGGCGTTTCGGGCACCGAGCTCGCCGACGGCTATGAGGCGGCGAGCGGCAAGCAGTGGACGCAGCAACTCGGCGCCTCGATGTCGCTGCTCGACGCCGGCTTCGAAGCGCTGAAGGCCAGCACCGACGCCAAGGACAAGGCGGCGGTGGCCAAGGCGCTGAGCACGCTCAAGACCGAGACGATGATCGGTAAGGTCGATTTCACCAGCGGCCCTGTTGCCAATGTCTCGCCCGGCCCGATCATCGGCACGCAATGGGTGGCCGCCAAGGAAGGCAGCAAATTCCCGCTCGACTATGTCGTGACCGAGAACGCCACCGATCCGAAAGTGCCGGTCGAAGCCAAGCTCCAGCCTTACAACGGCTGATGGACCGCTGACGAGGTGGTGACCCATCCGCAACAACAGGCTGTTCTCGCTGCCGCCGGCATCCACAAGCGCTTCGGCGCGCTTGTGGTGCTGGATGCGGTCGATTTCGCCATGGCGGCCGACGAGGCGGTCGGCATTGTCGGCCCGAACGGCGCCGGCAAGACGACACTGCTCAGCGTGCTTTCCGGCGCCTTTCCGCCGAGTGCGGGCACGGTCAGGTTCAAGGGCGATGACGTGACGTCGTTGCCGGCGACGCAGCGTTGCCGGCTCGGTCTGGTGCGCACGCATCAGGTGCCCAAACCATTCAGCGGCATGACCACTTTCGAGAATGTCTTCGTCGCGGCCTCGTACGGCGCCGGCCTCGGCCGCGACGAGGCCTATGAGGAAGCCCTCGGTTCGCTGAAACTGTGCGGCATGCTGGGTGTTGCCAACCGCCGCGCCGAGACGCTCGGACTGCTCGACCGCAAGCGGCTGGAGCTGGCGCGCGCGCTGGCGGCAAGGCCGACGCTGCTGCTGCTCGACGAGATCGGCGGCGGCCTGACCGACGGCGAAGCCGGCGAGCTTGTCGCCACGATCAAGGAATTGCGCCGCCGCAAGATCGGCATCGTCTGGATCGAGCACATCGTCCACATCCTGCTGCAGGTGGCCGAAAGGCTGATCTGCATGGATGCGGGAAAAATCATCGCCGATGGCGAGCCGCAGGCGGTGATGGCCGACCCGGAGGTCGTGCGCGCCTATCTCGGCGGAGGCCCGAAATGAACCTGCTGTCGGTCGAGAACCTGGTTGTCCGCCACGGCCTCTTACAGGCGGTGCGCGGCGTGAGCTTCACTGTCCAGCGCGGCGAAACGCTGGCGCTGGTCGGCGCCAACGGCGCCGGCAAGACGACGCTGCTCAGGGCGATCGCCGGCGCGCATCAACCGGCCGCCGGCCGCGTGCTGCTGGACAGCGCCGATCTCACCAACGTGCCGTCGCACAGGCGCGTCGGCATGGGCATCGCGCTGGTGCCGGAAGGGCGAAGACTGTTCGTACAGATGACGGTCGAAGAGAACCTTCTGCTCGGCAGGACCGCCGGCCGGCCGGGCGACTGGAGCGTCGACAATGTGCTCGAGATGTTTCCGAACCTGAAGCCGCGCCGCCATGCCAAGACGGGCCATCTCTCAGGCGGCGAGCAGCAGGCGACGGCGATCGGCCGGGCGCTGATGAGCAACCCGGACGTGCTTTTGCTCGACGAGGTTTCGCTCGGCCTGTCGCCGCTGATTGTCGACCGTGTCTACGCGGCCCTTCAAGGACTGATCGCTTCCGGCACGACCATCATTCTGGTCGAGCAGGATCTCAACCGCGCACTCGCTGTCTCCGACAGGGTGATCTGCATGCTCGAAGGGCGCGTGGCGCTTGAAGGGCCGAGCAAGGCGGTTTCGCGCGATGATGTGACGAAAGCCTATTTCGGCCTGCACCGGAAAAACCCCGGGAGCGTTCCGGCATGAGCAACCAGATCATCCAGGGCATCCTGCTTGGCGGCTACTATGCGCTGATCGCCTGCGGCCTGTCCTTCATGTTCTCGGTGATGCGCATCATCAACCTCGCCCATGGCAGCCTCGCCGTGTTCGCGGCCTTTGCGCTGTGGTGGCTGGCCTCGCGGTTCCATGTCTCGCCGTTTGTCGGCCTGCTCATCGTGCTGCCGCTGATGGCGGCGATCGGCTGGGCGCTGCAGCGCTTCTTGCTCGAGCGCAGCGCGCGCGGCGGTGCGCTGCTGCCGATCCTGACCACGTTTGGGCTGGCCATCGTCATCGACAACATGCTGTTCGAGCAGTTCGGCGCCGACACCCGCTCACTGGCACCCTATATCGGCAGCCTGTCCTATGATTCCTGGGAGTGGCCGGGCAGCATCTATGTCGGCAAGCTGGCCGTGATCATGTTCGCCACCGCCGTGATCCTGCTGGGAGGGCTGCAGCTGTTCCTCACCCGCACCCGGCTTGGCCGCTCGATCCGCGCAACGTCGGAAGATTCCGACACGGCCGGCCTGGTCGGCGTCGATGCGCGTCGCGCCAATGCCATAGCCGCTTCCATCGCCATGGTCACGGTCGGCCTTGCCGGCGCGTTCCTGGGCATGCGCGCCACCTTCGATCCCTATGCCGGCGCGCCGCAACTGCTGTTCGCTTTCGAAGCCGCAGTGATCGGCGGCGCCGGTTCGCTGTGGGGCACGCTGGTCGGCGGCATCGTGCTGGCGCTTGCGCAGACACTTGGCGCGCAAGTGCATCCGCAAGGCTTTCTGATCGGCGGCCACACGGTGTTCCTCGTCGTGCTCTTCGTGCGGCTGTCCACGTCGGGCCTTGGCCTGCGCGGCCTGTTGCGCCTTCCTTCCCGGAGCGCGTCATGAGTGCGGTTTCGTCCTCGCCGGTCATCGAGCGCGGCACGGCGGCGTCGCGGATCGCGGCGATTGCGGTTGCGATCATCATCGCGCTGCTGGCCGCCGCGCCGCAGTTCCTGTCGGCGGGCGCGGTCGATCGCATGACGGCATTGTTCATCTATGTGATCCTGGCGGCGATGTGGAACGCTCTGGCCGGCTTCGGCGGCCTGGTTTCCGTCGGCCAGCAGGTGTTCTTCGGGCTCGGCGCCTATTTCGCCATCCGACTGGCCGATGCCGGCCTCAACCCTTTCGCCTCGCTTTTCGTTTCGGCGATCATTGTCGGCCTTGTCTCCTGGCCGCTGTCGCTGTTCATGCTGCGGCTGAGGAACGGCGAGTTCGCCATCGGCATGTGGGTGATCGCGGCGCTGACGCATCTCCTGGTCAATCTCGACCGGCTGGTGCAAGGAGAAACCGGCACGTCGCTGATCTCGCTCAACGTCTATGATGCCGGCACCAGGCGGGTGGCGATCTACTGGTTGGCGCTGGGCTCAATGACCGCCCTGCTGGCGATCCTGTTCGGCCTGCTGCGCGGCAGCACGGGGGCCGCTATCCGCGCCATCCGCGACAATGAGGATGCCGCAGCCTCGGTCGGCGTGCGCGTCACCGGCACCAAGCGGCTTTTGTTCGTGCTTGCCGCCTTCGGCATTGGAGTTGCCGGCGCTTTGTGGCTGGCGACCTCCGTCACCTTCCAGCCGAAAACCTACTTCAACGTGCAGTGGACCGCCTACATGATCTTCATTTTGCTGGTCGGCGGCATCGGCACGTTCGAGGGCGCCATTCTCGGCGCGCTGGTGTTCTTCCTTATCGAAACCTGGTTCGGCGGCACCGGTGTCTGGTACCTCGTCGGCCTCGGCGCCACCGCCGTGCTGTTCTCGCTTTTCCTGCCGCGCGGCCTGTGGGGAACGATCGAGGAGCGCTTTGGCCTGCGCCTGCTGCCGGTCGGCTACCGCGTCAGGCTTCCGGGGAATGCTCGGGCCGACAAAGGCACCGACCCTTCGCCGGAGCGAACCACTCTTGATCAGGAGAAGGCATGACCATGCTTCTTGGCAAGACGATCCTCATCACCGGCGTCGCTTCCGGCATCGGCGCGCGCACGGCGGAACTCGCCGGCCAGCTTGGCGCGGATGTGATCGGCGTGGATGTCCGTGAGCCGGCGGCAGCGGCGGGCAGTTTCGTCAAGGCCGATATTTCGTCGAAGGCCGGCGTCGACGAGTTGGTCGCGCGCCTGCCGCAGCGCATCGATGCGCTGTGCAATGTCGCCGGCCTGTCCGGCAACACCGGCGCGGCAGCGACGCTGGCCGTCAACTTCTTCGGGCTGCGGGCGCTTTCGGAAAGCCTCGCTCCCAGACTTCGCGAAGGCGGTGCCATCGTCAATGTCGCGTCGATCGCCGGCTATGGCTGGCGCGCCAATCTCAACCGTGCGGCCTCGATGGTCGGCATCGAGGGTTTCCCGGATGTCGCCAAGGTGGTCGCCGACCACGCGGTCAAGAACGAGGAAGGCTATCCCGTCTCGAAGGAACTGCTCCTGCTGTGGACCTTCCGCGCGGCGCATCAGGATCTGTTCAAGAGCCGTGGCATCCGCGTCAATGCGGTGAGTCCCGGACCGGTCGAGACGCCTATCCTGAAACAATTCCGCACAGTGCTTGGCGATGCGCGCGTCGACAGCGACATTGCCAGGGTCGGACGAGCCGGCACATCGGGCGATATAGCGCCTGTCGTGCTGTTCCTATGCTCGGACGGCGCGCGCTGGGTCAACGGCGCCAACGTGCCGGTCGACGGCGGCCTCGAAGCATCGATCAACGCCGAAGGGCTCGGCTTCTAATTGCGAAGCTCCACCGGAGCGAGGGAGACAATCATGGATATCGGACTTCTGATCGACGGCGACAAAAGGGATGCGTCCGGCGCGGCCGCCTACGAGCGTCTGGACCCGTTCACCGGCAAGCTGGCAACGCGCGCCGCAGCCGCCAGCGTTGCCGACGCCAACGCTGCCGTGGAAGCCGCCGCCGCCGCCTTTGCGACCTGGTCGAAGACCGGGCCTGGCGAGCGCCGCGCCTTGCTTTCCAGGGCGGCCGACGTGATGGCCTCCAAGGTCGGCGAATTCACCAAATTGATGATGGAAGAGACCGGCGCCACCGCTCCCTGGGCCGGCTTCAACGTCATGCTGGCGGCCAACATGCTGCGCGAGGCAGCGGCAATGACGACGCAGATTTCGGGCGAGATCATTCCTTCCGACAAGCCGGGCACGCTCGCCATGGCGATCCGCCAGCCGGCCGGCGTGTGTCTCGGCATCGCGCCGTGGAACGCGCCGGTCATTCTCGGCACCCGTGCCATCGCCATGCCGATCGCCAGCGGCAACACGGTGGTGCTGAAGGCCTCGGAAATGTGCCCGGGCACGCATCGGCTGATCGGCCAGGTGCTGGTCGAAGCCGGCCTGCCCAAGGGCGTCATCAATGTCGTCACCAACGACCCCAAGGATGCCGCTGCAATCGTCGAGGCGCTGGTCGCGCATCCCTCGGTCAAGCGCGTCAACTTCACCGGCTCGACCAAGGTCGGCCGGATCATCGCCGAGCTCGCCGGCCGGCATCTGAAGCCAGCGCTCCTCGAACTCGGCGGCAAGGCGCCGCTGCTGGTTCTGGACGACGCCGCCATCGACGCGGCGGTCAATGCGGCGACCTTCGGCGCCTTCATGCATCAGGGCCAGATCTGCATGTCGACCGAGCGGCTGATCGTCGACGAGAGGATTGCCGACGAATTCGTTTCCAAGCTGGCCGCCCGTGCCTCGCAGCTGCCGGCCGGGGATCCGCGCGGCCATGTCGTGCTGGGCTCGCTGATCAGCAGCCAGGCGGCCGACAAGATGGAGGAACTCATCGCCGACGCTGTCGCCAAGGGCGCCAAGCTTGTCGCTGGCGGTAAGCGGACGGGGACCGTGGTGGAAGCAACGCTGCTCGACCATGTGACGCCGGCCATGCGCGTCTATGCCGAAGAATCCTTCGGCCCGGTCAAGCCGGTGATCCGGGTGAAGGATGAGGACGAAGCCGTGCGCGTCGCCAACGATACGGAATACGGCCTGTCGTCAGCGGTGTTCAGCCGCGACATCAAACGCGCCATGGCGGTCGCCGCGCGCATCGAGGCCGGCATCTGCCACATTAACGGCCCGACCGTCGGCGACGAGGCGCAGATGCCGTTCGGCGGCGTCAAGGGCTCGGGCTATGGCCGCTTCGGCGGCAAGGCCTCGATCGCCGAATTCACCGATTTGCGCTGGGTGACGATCGAGGATCCCGGCCAGCACTATCCGTTCTAGCCGGCCTCGTCTCGCGGTTGGCAATGAAGATCAAACGGCCAGGGACGGCGTGAAGCGAATGCTGGCGGATCGCGTCAGACCGGGCGCCAGTACGATGCAGCCAGTGTCGATGCGGCCGCCCGTGCGGTTGAAGGCATCGGTGATGTTGCTGACCGGCTCGGCGCAAAAGAATGGCTCGCCGGGCGGCGTGTAGAGGACAAGGAAATCGAGCGGCGCCTCGGCCTCGATGTCCAGTCGCCGTCCGTGTTCGGGCCAGGATATCCGGGCGCGGCGCGCCCATCCGGTGAAAACCGTGTCGAAGTCCACTTCCGATACGTCGAAACCGATGGACGGGTCGGCTCCTACCGGCGGCAGGACATGCCGGACGGGCAGGACCTCCGTGTCCGTCTCCCACATGCCCGACACCGGCGCCTGAACATGCGCCCACGGCGTCGACGGGAAATAGGGATGAAGGCCGAAGCCAACCGGCATCGGTGCGTCCGACAGGTTGCGTACCTTGATGGTCACGCAAAGCCTGCCGTCAGCCAGTGTTATCTCTTGCTCGGCTTCATAGCTCCATGGCCAGGAATCGGCGGCGTGGCGATAGCGCAGGACGATCGTGCTGGCTTCGTGTCTGACGACCACCCAAGGCCGACGCCAGCCATGACCATGCTCATGGTGTGGATCGTCGGCAGTCGTCGGAAGCTGGATGGTGCGTCCCGCGAACTCGAACCGGCCGCCCCTTATGCGGTTGGAATAGGGAACGAGCGGGAAGCAGGCCATGGCGCCGGCATCGCGGCCGCGGATCGCCCCCGGATCGGCCGGGCGTAACCAATCCAGAGCGGCGCCATTGCGCCACCATCGATACGACGCCAGCGCACCGCCAGCGGCCGGAGCAATGTCGACCGTCGCGATGCCGTCGCTGATCGAGACCAGTTCCGTGTGCTGCGGGGCAACCGCAGCGAAATTCTTTGTCATCGGTGCTCCCCCGTCCCTTGACTCCAATCGCCATGGCGATAAGACATATCATATGAATAGTATGAAGAATAAGAAATCCTTTAGCGCGGCACGGACGTCGCGGGTTGCCGTGGCGGTTTCCAGCGGCTCCACCGCACTGCACGCAACCGTCGTCGAGCAGATCGGCCTGCGCATCGTGCAGGGCGACTTCCTGCCCGGCGAAGCGCTGCCCAATGCCGACGATTCCAGCGAAATGCTGGGGGTCAGCCGCACGGTGCTGCGCGAGGCGATCAAGGTGCTGGCCGGCAAGGGGCTGGTCGAATCGCGGCCGAAGACCGGCACGCGCGTGCGCCCACGCTCCGACTGGAACTTCCTCGATCCGGACGTGCTGTCGTGGCGCTACGCCGGCGGTGTCAGCGCCGACGATGTGCGGGCACTGTTCGAACTGCGCCGCGCCATCGAGCCAATGTCGGCAGCACTTGCCGCCCAGCGCGCCACGCCGGCACAGATTGCCGAGATCCATGCGGCACTGGCCGAAATGGAAGCGGTGAGCGACGATGGCGACCGCTTCGCCAAGCCCGATCTGGTGTTCCACCAGACGATCCTGCGCATGACCGGCAATGAGCTGATCGGCTCGTTGGCGGCACTGGTCGAAACCGCACTGGTAATGAGCTTTCGCCTCTCCAACGACAATCCGGAAGGCCAGCGCCATTCCTTGCCGCTGCATCGCGAGGTGGCCGAGAAGATTGCCGCAGGCGACGCCGCCGGCGCGCAAAAGGCACTTTTGGTGCTCATCGACAATGCCGAGGACGACGTGCGCCGCAGCGTCGAGAACCGCAACAAACGCCGCACCGATCGGGGCCAGCAATCGTGACCGACACCAAACGCAAACTGCGGTCCGAAGCCTGGTTCGGCGGTGAAGGCAAGAACGCCTTCATGCACCGCAGCTGGATGAAGAACCAGGGCATCCCGGCCGATGCTTTCGACGGCCGCCCGGTGATCGGCATCTGCAACACATGGTCGGAGCTGACGCCGTGCAACGCGCATCTGCGGGCGCTGGCCGATCACGTCAAGCGCGGCGTCTACGAGGCCGGGGGCCTGCCGCTCGAATTTCCGGTGATGTCGCTCGGTGAGAGCAACATGCGCCCCACAGCCATGCTGTTTCGCAATCTGGTCAGCATGGATGTAGAGGAATCCATCCGCGGTAACCCCATCGACGGCGTCATCCTGCTGGTGGGCTGCGACAAGACCACGCCGGCGCTCTTGATGGGGGCCGCCTCGTGCAATTTGCCGACCATCACCGTTTCCGGCGGGCCGATGCTCAACGGCAAGTTCCGCGGGCATGATATCGGCTCGGGCACCCATGTCTGGAAATTCGCCGAGGAAGTGAAGGCCGGTCGCATGCCGGTCGCCGACTTCCTCGCCGCGGAACAGGGCCAGAGCCGGTCGGCCGGCAGTTGCATGACCATGGGCACGGCCTCGACCATGGCCAGCATGGTGGAAGCGCTCGGCATCGGCATGCCGGACAACGCCGCGATCCCGGCCGTGGATTCGCGCCGTGGCGTGCTCGCCCAGATGGCTGGACGCCAGATCGTCGAGCTGGTCCGCCGGGACGTGAAAATTTCGGACATCCTCACAAGGCAAGCCTTCGAGAACGCCATTCGCGTCAATGGCGCGATCGGCGGCTCGACCAATGCGGTGCTGCATCTGATCGCCATCGCCAACCGGGTCGGTGTCGACCTCAGCCTTGAAGACTGGGACCGCCTTGGCCGCGACGTTCCAACCATTGTCGACCTGATGCCGTCGGGCCGGTTCCTGATGGAAGATTTCTACTATGCCGGGGGGCTGGCTGCGGTCATGGCGTCGCTTGATGAAGTGGGGCTTCTTCATCGCGACGTCATGACCGTCAGCGACAAGACGATCGGCGCGTTGATCGACGGAGCGCCCAACTACAACCGCGAGGTCATCCGGCCGCTGAGCGAACCTTTGACCGACCAAGGCGGCATCTCGATCCTGCGCGGCAATCTGGCGCCCAACGGCGCGGTCATCAAGCCGTCGGCGGCAACGCCCGAACTGATGCAGCATCGCGGCAAGGCCGTCGTGTTCGAGGACATCGAGCACTACTACGCCCGCATCGACGATCCAGAGCTGGATATCGACGCCTCCTCGGTGATGGTGCTGAAAAATTGCGGGCCGCGCGGCTATCCCGGCATGGCCGAGGTCGGCAACATGCCGCTGCCGGCGAAGCTGCTCAAGCAGGGCGTCTCCGACATGGTGCGCATCTCGGATGCACGCATGAGCGGCACGGCCTACGGCACGGTGGTGCTGCATATCGCGCCAGAGGCCGCGGCCGGTGGCGTGCTCGCCCTGGTGCGCGACGGGGATCTGATCGAGCTCGACGTCGCCGGCCGCCGCTTGGAGCTTTTGGTGTCGGACGAGGAACTGGCGATCCGTCGCCGCGACTGGAAGCCGCCGGCGCCGCCCGAAGGCGGATATCAGAGCCTCTATGTCGAGCGCGTGCTGCAGGCCGACAAGGGCTGCGATTTCGACTTTCTCGTCGGCCGGCGCGATGCCGGCATCCCCCGGCATTCCCATTAGAGAGGCGCGCGATGACGGATGAAATCGGCTACGCCATCTACCCAAGCCTCAAGGGCCGCAGCGTCTTCATAACCGGCGGCGGCAGCGGCATCGGCGAAAGCCTGGTGCGCCATTTTTGCGCGCAAGGCAGCCGCGTCGCCTTCGTCGATCTGTCGGAAGAGCCTTCCAGGCATCTGGTCGAGGCGATCGCGGCCGAAGGACACCCAGCGCCGCTGTTTATTCCGTGCGATCTGCGCGATGTCGAGCAGTTGCAGGCGGCAACCGCGCAAGCGATGCAGCACAATGGCCCGATCCAGGTGCTGTGCAACAATGCCGGCAACGATGACCGCCATCAAACCAAGGACGTGACGGTCGCCTACTGGGACGACCGCATGGCGGTCAATCTGCGCCACCAGTTCTTCGCCGCGCAGGCGGTGCGACCGCAGATGAGCGCGCAGGGTGGTGGCTCGATCATCAATTTCGGCTCCATCACCTGGATGGTCGGCGATCCCGATTGTCCGGCCTATGTCACCGCGAAGGCCGCTGTCTACGGCATGACGCGGGCGCTGGCCCGCGAACTTGGCCCCGAGCGCATCCGAGTCAACTGCATGGTGCCGGGCTGGGTGATGACCGAGCGCCAGATGCGGCTGTGGCTCAATCCGGCTGGTGAACGCCAGATCGCGGAAAGGCAGTGCCTGCCCGACCGGCTGCAGCCCGCCGACATCGCGCGCATGGCGCTGTTCCTCGCCGCCGACGACAGCCGCATGTGCACGAGCCAGCAGTTCATCGTCGATGCGGGCTGGGTGTGACCCATACGGCTCCAAGGGAAGAAGGGTATTTCATGCGTCTCGTTCAGTACAGAATGCCGGATGGCAGCAGGCGGGTCGGCCGCGTCTCCGACGACGACAATCATCTGCACCCGCTCGACAAGACCGGCAGCGTGCTGGAGCTCGCCGAAGCCGCGATCGCCGAGGACATGTCCATCGCGTCGCTGGTCGAGAAGCGCACGGCCGCTGCAACGATCGACTATGACGCGTTGCTGCGCAATGGCCGCGTTCTGGCCCCCGTCGACCATCCGGAGCCTGCGCGCTTCCTGGTCACCGGAACCGGCCTGACCCATACCGGAAGTGCCGCCGCGCGCAACCAGATGCATGTTCTGACCCATGGCGACGGTGCCGAGGAATCGGATTCGCTAAAAATCTTCCGCATGGGGCTGGAGGGCGGCAAGCCTGGCGCCGGCAAGATCGGCATCCAGCCTGAGTGGTTCTTCAAGGGCGTCGGCACCTGCGTTGTGCCGCCCGGAGCGCCGCTGCCGATGCCGGCATTCGCGAAAGCCGGGGCCGAGGAAGCCGAGATCGTCGGGCTTTATCTCAATGGGCCGGACGGCCATCCCTATCGCATCGGCTATGCGCTCGGAAACGAATATTCCGACCATGTGACGGAGGGCGAGAACTACCTCTACCTCGCGCATTCGAAGCTTCGCTCCTGTTCGATCGGGCCCGAGCTGCTGATCGGCGACCTGCCCGAAGAAGTTCGGGGCCATTCCCGCATCCTGCGCGACGGCACCGTTATCTGGGAACAGGAGTTCCTGTCGGGCGAAGCGCACATGTCGCACTCGATCGCCAATCTCGAGCACTTCCATTTCCGCTACCCGATGCACCGCCGGGCGGGCGACCTGCACGCCTATTTCTTCGGCGCGGCGGTGATGAGTTACGCCTCCGGCATCAAGACGGCTTCCGGCGACGAGTATGAAATCCAGGCACAGGCATTCGGCAAGCCACTGCGCAACCGGATGGTGTCGGTGCCGGACGAGGGACTGGTCACCGTCACCCCGCTGTGACGGCAGAGGTCCGAAATCACGGTCCACCAGAACGACAATGGGAGATTAAAAATGGGACTGAAGAAAGCCTTTCTAAGACTAGCGACAATCGGCCTCGGCATCGGCCTGATGACATCGGCGGCGCTGGCCGCGAACCTTCGGGTGCTTGCGTGGGACGGCTATGCCGATCCGGACTGGGTGAAGGATTTCACCGCGGCAACCGGCATCGGCGTCGATGTCGTCTTCATCGGCAGCGATGACGAGATCTGGGCCAAGATCAAGGGCAGCGAAGGCCAGGATTTCGATGTCTTCGCCGTCAACACCGCCCAGCTGCAGCGCTACATCAAGGCCGATCTGGTGTCGCCGATCGACATCACCAAGCTGTCGAACCAGAAGGAGGTGCTGCCGCGCTTCCGCGATCTATCGCAGGTCAGCGGCGACACCAAGGACGGCAAGGTCTACGGCATTCCGTTCTGCTTCGATTCCATCGGGCTGATCTACGACACGGACAAGGTCAAGCCGGCGCCGACCTCGATGTCGGTGCTGTGGGATCCGGCCTACAAAGGCAAGGTCCTGGCCTACGACAATGGCGAGCACAATTTCTCGTTCACCGCTCTGACGCTTGGCTACAAGGATCCGTTCAATCTCGACGCGGAGCAGATGGCGGCGGTCAAGGCCAAGCTGGTCGAACTCAAGCGCAATGTGCTGAGCTTCTACACCACCGCCGACGAGGCGCAGCAGATCTACCAGAACAATGACGTTGCCCTGATCTGGGCCAATTATGGCCAGCAGCAGGTCAAGGCGCTGCAGAAGATCGGCGCCCATGTCGCCTACGTCAATCCGAGTGAAGGCGCTCTGGCCTGGCTCGACAATTGGGTGATCTCCAAGGGCGTGCGCGACAATGCGGCGGCCGAGAAATGGATCGACTTCATGCTGACGAAGAAGGTCAGCGGCGAGCTTTCCGAGCGTACCGGTTTCGGCAACACCGTGGTCGAGTCAAGCAGCGCCGGCAGCAACGACAAGCTGGTCTGGCTCAACAATGTCGAGGACCCGCTGAAGCGGTCCGACATGTGGAACGAGATCAAGGCGACGCCCTGATCCTTTCCGCAGCCCGACCTAAAAGGACCCGGCGGTCCGGACGTTCCGGACCGCCGCAGCGTATGCGAGAATAGCTAATGAGCCAGAACACCGACCTGCTGACGCTGCGGTCCGTCTCGAAATCCTACGGCACGGTTCCCGTGCTGCACGACATCGACCTGTCTATCCGGGACGGTGAGTTCCTGACCGTTCTTGGACCGTCGGGCTCGGGCAAGACCACGGTCTTGCGGCTGATCGGCGGGCTGGAGCCGCTGACCGCGGGCGAGATCCGCCTCGACGGCCAGGACATCAGCCGCATGCCGATCAACAAGCGGCCGTTCAACACCGTGTTCCAGGACTATGCGTTGTTCCCGCATATGACCGTTTCCGGCAATGTCGGCTACGGTCTGTCGGTGCGCCATGTCCAGCGCAAGGAGATTGCGCGCCGTGTCTCGGAAGCGCTGGAGCTGGTGCAACTCGGGCCCTTCGCCGACCGCTTTCCGGCACAGCTTTCCGGCGGCCAGCGCCAGCGCGTCGCGCTCGCCCGAGCGCTGATCTGCCAGCCGCGCCTGATCCTGCTCGACGAGCCGCTCGCCGCGCTCGACCTCGAACTGCGCCGGCAGATGCAGGAGTTCCTGAAATCCATCCAGCGCGAGATCAAGACCACCTTCCTTTTCGTCACCCATGACCAGGAAGAAGCGATCGCCATGGCCGACCGGATCTGCGTCATGCAGGCCGGTCATATCCGCCAGCTCGGCACGCCGCACGAGCTTTACTACAAGCCGAATTGCGAGTTCGTGGCGCGCTTCTTCGGCGAGAACAATCTGGTGGCCGGAAAGCTCGGCCCCGTCCAGGGCGAGCAGCGGCCGATCGAGACCGCACTTGGGCGACTGATCTGTTCGATCAGCGACCAGCCGCATTTGAAGGCCGCGCCAGACGGCGCGAGCGCCTTCGCGGCGTTCCGGCCCGAGGCCTTGCATCTCGCGGACTCCACGGACGGCGACAACCGCTTTTCCGGCACCATCGCCGATCTGGCCTTTGCCGGCTCGTCGACCGTCGCCACGATCACGGCGGGTGCGGACAATGCCGCGCAGCGGCTGCGGCTGCGAACCCCAAGCCGGATCGACGGCGGCGCGCTGAGATCCGGCGAGACGGTTTCGCTTTCGTTTGCGCCGCATGAAGGCCATCTGGTGATGGCATGAGCGCGGGCGTCACGACACAGCCCGCGGAAAGGCGTTTGTCGCTGCTGGTGACCGTGCTGGCTTTCGCCCTGCCGGTGATCTTCGTCCTGGTGCCGCTGGCGATCTTCCTGGTCTACAGTTTCTTCAGCGTCGACCAGGGCACGATCGTCTACACGCCGACGCTCGGCAACTATGTCCGGTTCTTCACCGATCCGATCTTCCTGCCGGTGTTCTGGAACACCATCGTGCTGTGCGTGTCGGTCGCCGTCATCTGCATCCTGCTCGCCTATCCCGCTGCCTATTTCCTGACGACGCTGATAGGGCGGTGGCGCTACGCCTTGCTGATGCTGCTTCTGGTGCCGCTGCTGATGAGCTACGTCATCAAGATCTACGCGATCCGCAGCATCCTCGGCCTCAACGGCTTCCTCAACAAGGCGCTGGTGGCAATCGGCATCCTGCAGCAGCCGTCGACGCTTTTCGTGTTCAACATGAACGCCATCCTGTTGACGCTTAGCCTGCTTTTGATCCCCTTCGCGATCCTGCCGATCTTCCTGTCGCTGGAGCGGATACCGCAGACCTTGCTGCGTGCCTCCGACGATCTTGGCGCGAGCGGCTTGCAGACGTTCCTGCGCATCACCTTGCCGCTCAGCCTGCCCGGCGTCGCGTCGGCGGCAAGCTTCGTCTTCGTGCTGGCGATCGGCGATTTCCTGACGCCGCAGATGGTCGGCGGAATCAGCGGCTTCACCTTCGGCCGCATCCTCTATAGCCAGTTCGGCACGGCCTACAACTGGCCGTTCGGCGCCGCACTGTCGGTAGCGCTGGCGATCGTGGTGATCTGCGCCATCCTCATCGGCGAACGGTTCGGGCGCAGCCGGGGGACGTCGGTATGAACGACCTGCCCCGCCCCTCCACCATCTTCCTGGCCGCGATCACAACGCTGGTCGCGGTGCTGCTCTACAGCCCGCTCTTCGTGCCGATCGTGTCGTCGTTCTTCACCATCTCGCACGGCGATGTCGACTGGTCGTCACCGACCCTCTCGACCTATTGGGCTCTGGCCGAAAACCACGACATCCTGACTGCCCTGCGCACCACGCTGATCGTCGGCCTGTGCACCGTCGTGCTCTCGGTGGTCAGCGGCACGCTGCTGGCGCTCTACTATCACGGCCGCCGCTCGGGACGCTCGATCTTGCAGTTCATCATCTTCCTACCGTTCCTGATGCCGCCGATCATCAGCGGCCTGGCTCTGCTGATCTTCTTCCGCGAGATCGGCCTCGAGCGTTCGCTGCTAACGGTCGTCATCGGCCATACGGTCTTCGTGCTGGCGATCGTCTATCGCACCGTGCTGATGCGGCTGCAGTCGATGAGCCGCACGCTGGTCGAAGCGTCCTACGATCTCGGCGCGACCGGCTGGCAGACCTTCTGGCGCATCATCCTGCCGAACCTGTCGAGCGCCATGGTCGGCGGCGCCGTCCTGGCCTTCGCGCTGTCGTTCGACGAGACGATGATCACCATCCTGGTCACCGGCACGCAAAGCACGCTGCCGGTCCGGCTGTGGGCGATGATGCGGCTTGGCTTCTCGCCCGACATCAATGCGCTGGTCGCCTTGATCCTTATGTTCACCGTGCTGCTCTGCGTGCTTGCCGCCCGTTTTCTGATCCCCAGGCAGATGGCGACGGAGCGGAGCTGACTGCCGGCCTACAGGACGACATTTGTCATCGGGGGACGGCAGCTGGATCGAGGTCGAAGACACGTCCCGGATTAAGGATGTTCTTCGGGTCGAGCGCCGTCTTCAGCCGCCGCATCGTGGCGATCTCGGCGTCGCTGCGCACCAGATGCAGCCACTGTTTCTTATCGAGGCCGATGCCATGCTCGGCCGAAACGCCGCCTCCGGCCGCCGCCACGCCGCGATAGACGATGCCGTAGGCGGCCGCCGGATCCGCCGTCAGCACCTGATAGTGCAGATTGCCGTCGCCGAGATGGCCGAAGACATAGATGTCGGCGCTGGGATCGACGGCATGGATGGCGGCGTCGGCTTCTTGCAGGAACGCGCCCATGCGCGCCAGCGGGATGCTGATGTCGACGCCGATCAGGCCTTTGATCGAAAACAGAACGCGATTGGCGTCCTCCCGCACGTCCCAGAGCGCCCGGAATTCACGCGGCGACTGCGAGACGACGACATCGTCGACCACGCCATCCTCGACCGCCTGCATGAGAACCTCGGCGAAGCGCTCGCCGTCGCGCTCGGGCTCGTTGCCCTGGATTTCGGCCAGCACATAGACGGGTGAGCCCACAGGCAACGGCGCGGGCATGGCCATGCTGGCAGCCATCACGTCATAGAGCGGTGCGAAATTCACCTCATAGGCCGACAATAACGGACCGAGCCTTTGCCGCAGCAGTCCGAGCAAGGCGATCGCCGCGTCGAGCGAAGCGAGCGCGCAGAAGGCGTTCACCTCGGAGGCCGGCTTCGGATGCAGCCGGAGCGCGGCGCGGGTGACGACGCCGAGCGTCCCTTCCGCGCCGATGAAGAGTTGGCCGAGGTCGTAGCCGGAATTGTCCTTGGGCAGGCCCTTCAGCGAGGACAGCACGCTGCCGTCGGCCAGCACGGCCTCCAGCCCAAGCACCTGTGCGCGGTACATGCCATAACGCAGCACGCGGATGCCGCCGGCATTGGTGGCGATGTTGCCCCCGACCGTAGCCGAGCCGCGCGCGCCGATATCGACACCGAACATCAGCCCGGCGTCGTCGGCCGCCTCCTGCACCGCCTGCAGCGTCGCACCCGCTTCGGCGACAATACTGGCGGCTTGGGTGTCCGGAGCGGCGAGGCCGCTCATACGCTCCAGCGACAGCACGATCTCGCCGGGCTGGACCCGCGTGCCGCCGGCCAGCCCGGTGCGTCCGCCCTGGACGACGACCGGCTGGCCGACAGCGTGGCAGCCGGCGAGCGCTGCCGCGACACCAACGGCATCGCGCGGACGCAGCACCACTTCGGGCAGTACGCCAAGCTTGCCGTCGGGATCGTCGCGATAGCGCTGGTCGACATCGGAACCGGCAAGCACGCCGCCCGCGCCCAGCCGATCGCCAAGGGCGGAGAGAAGCCGTTGCGTTTCAGGCGACATCGGGCTCAGGCGCCTGCGTGGCGAAGCGCGTCGTCCGCGTCCCGCGACCGGATGGGCCGATGAGTATTTCCGTCCGACACGCTCGCCATCCTTCAATTGCAGCCGGCCGATCCTATTCGGGATCGCCTGCCGCGCAAGCGATATCGCCTGCCGTGAGCGACACCGGCGTCAATCACGGCAAGACGCGATTGATGCCGGCGCCACTGTGTCTGCTTACTGAAGCTTGGCCTGCAGCGCGTTGACGTCGTCGGTGGTCATTTCGCCATCGGTGGTCACCTTGCCGTCGATGATCTTCCACAGCCTGAACGGACCGGTGATGTCGCCGAATTTGTCGAAGGCGACCGGGCCGATGACGCCTTCGTAGCGGATCGGCTTGCCGTCCTTGATCAGGCCAAGCGCCTTGGCGAACTCCTCCTTGCCGGCGAAGATCGGTGTGCCGGCCGGGTCGACTGCCTTGTACATGGCGTCCTTGATCTTGGCCGGATCCTCGGAGCCGGCGATGGCGATGGCCAGCCCGACGATGGCGCCGGCATCATAGGAACGGTCGGCCGCCGGATTGGAGGGTTCGATGCCGGAGAATGCCTTGTAGTTCTTGGTGAAATACTCGGTCGATGCGGTCGGGCTGGTTCCCGACGACGTGCCATAGGCGTCCTTCAGATAGTCGGCGCCGACGGACTCGATGAAGTCAGGGCTGTTCATGCCGTCATTGAGCAGGAATTTCTGCACGCCGCCTTGCGAAATCCAGGTGCGGGCAACGGTCGCGCCGTCGACCGGGGTGCTGACGAGATAGAGGCCGTCCGGCTCGCCGGCCATCGCCGCCGTGACTTCCGAGGCATAGCTCGACTGCTTCTCGTTGTAAGGCGTGTCGGAGACGATGGTGCCGCCGAGCGCTTTGTAGGCGCGCGAGAATTCGGCCACCATGTTGACGCCGAAATCGTTATTGACGTGGATGATCGACAGCCTCTTGAAGCCCTTGTCGATGGCGTATTTGGCGGCGGCCACACCTTGCAGCGCATCGGACGTGATGGTGCGGAAGAAGATGCCGTTGGTCTTGCCGTCGCGGCCGAGCGCGGTCAGCGTCGGCGAAGAGGATGCCGGCGAGACCTGGACGATCTTGGCAGGTGCTGTGACAGAGGTCAGGATCGGGATCGACACCGACGAGATGATGCCGCCGATGATGACCGGCACCTTCTTGACCTGCACCAGCTGGGTCGCGGCGTCGACGGCGATGTTGCCCTGGCTCTGGCTGTCGCGCGTATCGGTCACCAGATCGCAGCCGCGCACGCCGCCGGCCTCGTTGATGTCGCGAAAAGCCATTTCGACCGACTTGGCGCCGGCCTGGCCATATTCGCCGGCCGGACCGGTCA
Organism: Mesorhizobium japonicum MAFF 303099; assembly: GCF_000009625.1. NCBI lineage: Bacteria > Pseudomonadati > Pseudomonadota > Alphaproteobacteria > Hyphomicrobiales > Phyllobacteriaceae > Mesorhizobium > Mesorhizobium japonicum. Next base: position 5,930,757 of record NC_002678.2, on the reverse strand, counting down.
GTTCCATGACGAGGCCGACGGTGATCTTGCAGTCGGCGGCCTGCGCGGCGCCCGCCATCGTGACGAGAGCAAGCGCGGTGGTGAGTTGGAGTATCGTCTTTCTCATTGTTGTTCCCCTTTCGTTACTCGCACTAAATTGATCTCTGGAGCCTGTTCAGCGTTCCGGCACCTGCAGCCAGGTTTCATGCAGGTGTCGCCATTCGACGCCGTTGGGCGCCGATGAACTGGTGGTGAAGACGGCGCTCGACTGACGGCGGCTGTGCTTGCCCGCGCGCAACTGCGCCTCGACGTAAAGGACGACGATGGTGTCCTCGGTTTGCCAACCGGGCCTGATATCCTCGATCGAAATGGCAAACCCGTCGTCGCATGTGGCGCGGCTTGAGCGGACATGATCGATCACAGCGTCACGGTCGAGGATCTGGCCGCTCGGTGCGATCATGGTCAAGCCTTCGCCCATGACGCCTTCGAAGCGCGTGAAGTCCACCGTGTCGGCTCGCGCGGCGACGAACCAGTCGACGAAGAAGCGATGCAGGCCGATAACCTCGGCGCTGGCCTGCGAAAACAGCGCCGGGTTGCTGGCGTTCATGTGCGGCCTGCGTTCAAATTGTAATGCATGATCGAGCCGTGGCGGCCGTGACGGTCGCGCTCCAGCGTGTAGACGTCGCCAAGGGGACCTTGGCTTTGCGCGATCACAGCCGCTATCTTCGCCCGGTCATCGGCGTCGAGCGCGACGTCCATGATGCGAGCATTTGCGAGCGCATGCGCCTGGTTGCGGGCGCCGACGATGACGGCAGCGACACGCGGCTGCTTCAGCACCCAGGCGCTGGCGATGGTGGCGATGTCGACGCCGTGGCGGTCGCCGACGGCCTTCAATGCCTGGAGCAGCTGCTGGAACAGGTCCCAGCCGCCGAAATCATCGATGATCAGCTTGTATTTGACCAGCGAGCGGTTTTCGAGCGGCGTGGCGGGTTCGGCGACCCCAAGCCATTTGTCGCTGAGGAAGCCGCCGGCCACCGAACCATAGCAGAGGAAGCTGACGCCATTTTTCGCGGCAAGCTCGGCGAGGCTGTGTGCCGGCCGCTGATCGAGCACTGAATACTGCAGTTGCTGGCTGACCAGCGGAATGCCGGCGGCGAGGATTTCGGCCAGCCGCGGCGTGTCGAAATTGGTGGTGCCGAGATTGCGCACCTTGCCCTCGCGCCGAAGCTCGTCGAGCCAGCCCATCGCCTCGACATAGCGAGGCTGGTCATAGTCCCACCAGTGGAACTGCACGAGATCGAGCCGCTCGGTCTTCAGCCTGCGCAGCGACTGCTCGACGATGCCCCTGATATAGTCGCGGCTGATCGTGGCCAGCCGTTCGAGGTCGGGTACCAGCTTGGTGTGCACTTTCATTTTCGCGGCAACGTCGAGGCCACGTTCGCTGGCCAGGCGCAGGCGCGCGGCGCCGATCAGTTCCTCGACGCCGGTGTAGATGTCGGCGCAATCATAGGTCCAGATGCCGGCATCGAAAGTGGCGATCAGATCGGTCACCGCTTGGCTGCGGTCGATGGCGCCATGGCCGCCGGCAAGCTGCCAGCCGCCGCGAATGACGCGCGAAATGGTGTAGCCGGGGCCGAGTTCGAAAGTCTTGGCAGTCATCCCTTGTCATTCTCCTTCGGCAGCGGCACGGCCGTGGTCTGCGCATGGCTGAACCGCCGTTTGCCGGTCCTGACGATCCTGAGCCGGCTGGCGCAATTGGGATCGGGACAGGCGATCTCGGCGTCAGAGGTCATCCAGTCATTGGCGTCGGTCGGGCGCTGCTTTGCCGCCAACAACGGCAGCACGGCGGCGAGCGAATAGATCGAAAAGCCCTGCCCTGCCGGCAGCGACAGCATCTCGCCCTTGAGCTCGAAATAATCACCCGCCTTGGCGCCGCAATAGATCGGCTTGCCCTCGGGGATGACCGCCTCGACGCGAAGGTCGAAGAGCTCGAAACTGTCGTCGGCCATGTCAGGCCTCCACCAGGCTGAAGGTGATGTCGCAGGCGCCGTTGCGGCGGATGACGCCACAGGCGGCAGCGAACTGCTCACGCTCCTGCGGCAGCACCTGCGCCACCACGCTGCCGGCCAGCCAGCCGATCGGGAACAGAAGCCGCGCGCCCTGCCCGTAATAGAGGCCGATGTCGAAAATGGCATTGGGGTTGCCACCCCACATGCGCGGCGGCACGTAGGACAGCACAATGTCGCCGGGCTGCGGCGTCAGCGTCGCGTTCTCCGCCGGCAATGGCCTGGCATAGGACTGGCCATCGAGATCAGCTGATGGAACCGGGCAGGAAATCTCAGGTCCCGTCCACATGGCATGGATGCCGGGGACCACGCGTGGGGCGGTGAGATACGCCAAAAGGAAAGCCACGTTTTCCGGCGCCTTTTCGGGCAGCAGCAGCGCCGTCACGGAAAGCTTCGAGCTCGGTTCGGTGATCCTGATAGCCGGCTTGTTCATGTGTGGTCTTTCGCGGCGGCGGATTGAAGCTTGTCGCGCAGGAAGGCAAAAGGCCGGCTGATATCGGCCACCAGCGCCTCGCGCGCCGCTTGCGCATCCTGCTTGGCCAGCGCCGCGACGATGCGACGGTGATAGTGCGCGGTGTCGACCTCGCCGGCATCGGAAAAGGCATAGATGGCGACGCGGATGCAGGGACCCGATTGCAGCCACAGGCTTTCGATCATCGGGATCAGCACGGCCGAACCGCAGCAGCGGTAGATCTCGAAATGGAAGCTCTGGTTGAGCGTCGCTTCGCGGTCGATATCCTTCTTGTGCTTCAGCGCCCGCATCTCATCCCACTCGCCAAGCATAGCTTCAATCGAAGCGATCTGGCGCGGGTTCATGCGCGTGGCGGCAAGCGCGATCGCTTCGCCTTCGATGAGTGAGCGGGCACGCAAGAGATCGTCGATACGTTCCAGCGTGATCGGCGGCACGCGCACCGAGCGGTTGGGCAGCGCCTCCAGCGCCTTTTCCGTGATCAGCCGGCCGAGCGCTTCACGCACGGGCATGGTCGAGGTGACCAGCGCATCGGCAAGGCCGCGGATGGTCAGCACCTGGTTCGGCTCGAACAGGCCGCCGATCAAGGCGCGGCGCAATTCGGAATAGACGCGATCCTGCACGGTCTCGCGGCCGACCGGCGTAAGCTGGGCTGCGATTGTTTCGTTGGTTCGCTCGATGGCAGCCTTCTGCATTCCCGGCTTTTGCCCCGTTTTCGGCTTGCGGATGAAATTAAAGCCGAATAGCGTGATCAAAGCAAGTGTGATCACAAATCAAAAATCAGGAGACGGCGATGATCGTCTTCGGCCAGAGGGTTTGATGAGCGAGGCAACCGAACGGCAGGGGAAGGAGACCCGTGCGCCGGTTCTGACGGCGAGACATGTCGTCAGGCGGTTCGGCGGCCTTGTCGCCGTCAACGATGTCTCGTTTGACGTCAAAGCAGGCGAAATCCTCGGCCTGATCGGGCCGAACGGCGCCGGCAAGACGACCATGTTCGACCTGCTGGCCGGCAGTATTCTGCCTTCCAGCGGCGACATCCTTATCAACGGCGCGCCCGTCTCTGGCGAAGCCGCGCATCTGCGCATCGGCCGTGGCCTTGGCCGCACCTTCCAGATCCCGCGCCCGCTGCCCAATCTGACGCTGATCGAGAACATCATGCTGGCGGCACAGGGTCAGGCCGGCGAGACATTACTCGCCAACTTCGTCACGCCTTGGCGGGTGGCGGCACAGGAAAAAGCGGCCAGGGCAAAGGCGCTCGACCTTCTGGAACTGGTGACCCTCACCCATCTCGCGCATGAGCCGGCGCGCGTGCTATCCGGCGGCCAGCGCAAATTGCTCGAACTCGCCCGTGTTATGATGGCCGACCCGGCAATCATCCTGCTCGACGAGCCGGCGGCCGGCGTCAACGCGACGCTGCTCGAAGTCATTATCGATCGCATCCGCGACATCAATGCGCGCGGCATCACCTTCCTGCTGATCGAGCACAATATCGACATGGTGACGCGGCTCTGTCACCGCGTCCTGGTCATGGCGAGCGGCCAATTGCTCAGCGAAGGCACGGCGGAAGAGGTCGCCCGCGACCCGCGTGTCATCGAAGCCTATCTCGGAGGCACGGCATGAGCGAGACCGTCCTCGATGTGCGCGATCTCGAGGCCGGCTACGAGCCTGGCGTGCCGATCGTGCGCGGCGCCTCGATCACCGTCGGCAAAGGCGAGATCGTCGTCGTCCTCGGCCCCAACGGCGCCGGCAAATCGAGCTTCATCAAAGCGATCGCCGGCCTCGTCCCGATCACCGGCGGCACGGTGTTTCTGGACGGCAAGGACATAACCGCAGCACCGGCCCACACCATGGTGCGGCTTGGCTTGGCCTTCGTGCCGCAGACCGAAAATATCTTTCCGCTGATGTCGGTCGAGGACAATCTGAGAGTCGCCTGCGGCATCCTCGAGCGGCGTGAAATCCCTGCGCGTATCGACGAGATGTATGCGGCATTCCCGGATCTCGTGCGCCAGCGCCGCACCGCCGCCGGCAATCTGTCGGGCGGACAGCGACAAATGCTTGCGGTCGCCCGCGCCCTGATCGTGCATCCCAAGGTGCTGGTGCTCGACGAACCGTCGGCCGGCCTGTCGCCGAAATTCGTGTCGATGGTGTTCGAAATGCTGGCCGGCATCCGCAAGTCCGGCGTCACCATCCTCCTGGTCGAACAGAACGCCAAGGCAGCACTGGCCATCGGTGACCGCGCCTATGTGCTGGTCGAGGGCAAGGACCGGCACGAGGGCGTCGCTTCCGAACTGTGGAACGATCCTGTGGTCGCCGAACTCTATCTCGGCCAACGCCCTTCCCGCGCCAGCAAGGGAGGCGCGGCATGAGCCTGCAATTTGTCGTCGATGGATTGCTGACGGGTTCGATGATCGGCCTTGGCGCCATTGGCGTGACGCTGACCTATTCGATCCTGCGCTTCTCGAATTTTGCCCATGGCGACTTCATGGCCTGGGGCACCTATGCGACGCTCGCCGTCGTCAGCGCCATTGGTGCCACCTTCGGCAAGGTAGCACCCATCGCGCCGCTGTCCTTCGGCTGGCCGCTCCTGGTTGCGCTGGTCGTCGGCATGGCCTTCACCGCCTTGCTGGCCCTGCTGCTCGACAGAGTGCTGTTCTCGCGGCTGCGCTCCCAGGGCCAGGCGATTATCGTGGTGATGGCGAGCTTCGGTGCCTCGATGGCGTTGAGGAGCCTGCTCGAATTCACCTTCAGCTCGCGGCCGACCTATTTCAGCCGGGCGATCCAGATTGCCATGCCGGTCGGCTTCGGCATCCGCGTCACCCCCGACCAGATCGCGCTTCTGCTGCTGACCACGGTGCTGGTGCTCGGCGTGCATCTGTTGATGACGCGCACGCAGACCGGCCGCGCCATGCAGGCGCTCAGCCAGAACGCGGCGCTGGCCCGCATCGTCGGCATCGACGTCGCCAGCGTCGTGCGCGTCACCTGGATCATCGGCGGCGCGCTCGCCTGCGTCGCCGGCGTGATGATCGGCATCCTGGTGCAGATCCGTCCGTTCATGGGCTTCGACATGCTGCTGCCGATGTTCGCCGCCGCCATCCTCGGCGGCATCGGCAGCATTCCGGGTGCGGTGCTCGGCGGGCTGATCATCGGGCTCGCCGAGGCCGGCGCGGTGCAGCTGATCGGCGCCGAATGGCGCGCCGCCGTCTCCTTCATCATCCTGATGGCGGTGCTGTTCGTGCGGCCGATCGGCCTTTTCGGAGTTCGGGAAAGATGATCGATCTCATCGGCTACGGCGCCTTCTTCCTGACCACCGCGCTGATCTTTTCGCTGGTCACGCTGGGGCTCAATCTGCAGTGGGGGCTGACCGGCCTGTTCAATGTCGGCCTCGCCGGCTTCGTCGCTATCGGCGCCTATACATCGGCTTTGCTGACGACACCGGACGATGCCGCGCGGCTGGGCGGCTTCGGCCTGCCGATCCTTGTCGGCTGGCTGGGCGCCATGGTCGTCGGCGGTATTGCCGCTGCCCTGACCGGCATGGCGACACTGCGGCTGAGATCCGACTATCTGGCGATCACCACATTCGGCGTCGCCGTCGTCGTGCAACTGGTCGCGCTCAATGCGCAGAAGCTGACCGGCGGGCCGTTCGGCATCGGCTTCATTCCGCGTCCCTTCGGCAGCCTTGCGGAGACGCCCCTGCTGTTCAACCTGTCCAACCTCGCCGTTGTCTGCGCGGTCACGCTGATCGCCTATCTCGCTCTGGAGCATCTGTCGCGCAGCCCCTGGGGACGCGTGCTGAAGGCCTTGCGCGAGGATGAGCGGGCGGCGATCTCGCTGGGCAAGAGCGCGCGCTTCTACCGCGTCCAGGCCTTTGCCGTCGGCGGCGCGATCATGGCACTCGCCGGCGCACTGCAGGCGCATTTCACCGGCTTCATCGCGCCGGATAATTATTTGCCGATCCTGACCTTCCAGGTCTGGGTGATGCTGATCGTCGGCGGCTCCGGCAGCAATTTCGGAGCCGTCATCGGCAGCATCCTGGTCTGGGGAATCTGGGCGGGGTCGGGCACATTGACCAGCGTGCTCTTCGCGCCCGAGCAGCAGGCGCGTGCGGCCTCGCTGCAGATCGTCGCCATCGGCGTGATGCTCTGCGTCATCCTGCTGATCCGGCCGAACGGGCTGTTCGGCGACAGGCCGCGTCGCCCACGCTTCGGCAAACGAGCAAAAGCGGCAGCGATCAAGAGCAGTTCCGGCTCATGACCGCTGCGATCGGGCAGGAAGCGCATGGCGCTTCGCTCTGGCACGCCGTCAGCCGCAACCGCCGGGAACGGCCTGCGCTGCAAGGCGGGCTGGATGTCGATCTGGCCATCGTCGGCGGCGGGTTTGCCGGCCTGTCGACCGCGCTGCACGCCGCTGAAAAAGGCATCTCCGTGGCTGTTCTCGAAGCCGAAATCATCGCCTGGGGCGCGACCGGCCGGAATGCCGGTTTCGTCGTGCCGAACTTCGCCAAGATGGACCCGGACAGCATCCTTGCGCATCTCGGCCCCGAGCGCGGCGAACGCCTGATCGACTTTGCCGCCGGCAGTGCAGACCTGGTCTTCGGCCTGATCAAACGGCACGGCATCGACTGCGACGCCGTGCAGAACGGATGGATCCAACCGGCACATTCGCCTGCCGCCCTCGAAAAGGTCAAATCGCGCGCCGCGCAATGGGCACGGCGTGGCCGGCCTGCGGTCACATTGGATCGGCAAGGCGTTGAGGCGCTGACCGGTGCACGCGGCTATGTCGGCGGGTGGATGGACCGCTCGGGTGGCGTACTCAATCCGGTCGCCTACGCGAACGGACTGGCCGATGCGGCGCAGAAGGCTGGCGCCAAAATCTTCGAGCGCACGCCGGTCACTTCGGTCGATCGCGTGGTCGATGGCTGGTCGCTGAAAACGCCATCGGGCTCGGTGCGTGCCGGCAAGGTGCTGATCGCCACCAACGCCTATGGCGGATCGCTCAATCCGCTGCTGCAACGAAGCTATTTTCCGCTGAAGATTTTCCAGATCGCGACAGAGCCTTTGCCGCGCGACGTGCGGACGCGTTTGCTTCCCGGCGGGCAAGGCGTGGGCGACACCAGGCGCAATCTCTTCACCTTCCGCTTCGATGCCGACAATCGGCTGATCAGCGGCGGCATGCATATTCTGAGCGCCGGCGCCGACACACGCGTGCCGCACACGATCTGGCGGCGGCTGGCCAGGCATCTCGACCTGCCGGACCTGCCGCCGCCTGCCTATGGCTGGTCAGGAATGGCCGCGGTCGAACCGGATTTCCTGCCGCACCTCCTGGATCTTGGACCGGGGCTGATCGCCGGCCGCGCCTGCAACGGGCGCGGCATCGCCATGACGACCGCGATGGGCAAGGTGCTGGCCGACTGGGCCACCGGAACCGAAGCCCGAGATTTGCCGCTGCCGTTCGCGCCGCCGGCTCCGGTCCCGTTCCATGCCTTGTTGCGGCACGCGCCCAACATGCTGCTTGGCTGGAGCATGCTGCGCGACCGGTTGGACGAGACGGCATAGGCCCCGACCCAGCCTGCCGTCGATCAGGTCGTCGTGCGAAGATTTTCTGAAAGAACCGCGGCCGCCACGGCGATGTCCTGCTCGAGGGAGACCCGGACAGCAGAGCCATCGCGCTGCTCCAACGCAGCGACAATCCTGCGATGCGCGTCGTTCGACTGCGGAATATAGCGGTCGGCCTGCATCAGCAGCTTGAGATAGGGCCCGACCCGGCCCCAGAGATCGCGGATCATGTTGAGCAGGATCGGCGCACCGGCGTGCTGGTAGATTGCGAAGTGGAAGGCCTCGTTCAGCGCATGATAGGCCCTGGCGTCGCCGGCCTCGATGGCGCGCTGCATGCCGGCGAGCGTCGCCTGTATCTCGACCAGCCCGCTTTCGTTTATCCGCGTGGCGGCCATCTCACCCGCCAACCCCTCGACGGCGATGCGGATGTGGGTCAGTTCCTCGAAGGCCGGCGCCGACAGCAGCGGCACAATGATCGAGCGATTGTTCTGCATCTCGAGCAGCCGCTCTGCCACCAGCCTTTGCAGCGCCTCACGGATCGGCGTCGTCGAGATGCCGAAGGTTTCGGCAAGCTTGCGGATGACCAGGGTCTGGCCTGGGTTGAAACCGCCTGAAATCAATTCCTGCTTGAGCGCGCCATAGGCGCGATCGTTGAGGGTTTGATGTTCGAGCTTCAGCATGCGTCCCGATCACCAGTTCGACAAAGCACGATCGAGCGTCTCGGCCAGTTGCTCGGCATTGTCCCTGGCAAAGGGCAGAGGCGGCCTGATCTTCAACACATTGCCGCGCGGACCGCAGGACGAGATCAGCACGCCGTCCTCGCGCATCGCTTCGACGACGGAAGACGTCTTGCTGGCCGCCAGCGCTTCGCCGCCGTCCGCTGTCAGTTCGACGCCGAAATAGAGACCGTTGTGCCTGACGTCACCGACCATGCCATGACGGCCCTGCAGCGCGCGCAGCAGGTCAGCCGTATAGGCGCCTACATTGCGCGCGTTCTCGATCAGCCCCTCGCCTTCGATCACGTCCAGCACCGCGATGCCGACGGCGGCCGCGACCGGATTGCCGCCGAAGGTGTTGAAATAACCGGTGTTGGAGCCGAAGGACGAGACAAGCCGCGGCCGCACCAGTACCGCACCCATCGGATGGCCGTCGCCGATCGGCTTGCCCATGGTGACGATGTCGGGCTCGAGGCCATAGTTGGCAAAACCCCACATGCCCTGGCCAAGGCGGCCGAAGCCGGACTGGACCTCATCGGCGATGACGATGCCGCCGGCCTTCCTAACGTGATCCCCCGCCTCGCGCATGACAGCCGCGTCGGGGAAGAAAATGCCGTCGCTGGAAAAGGCCGAGTCGAGCAGCAGCGCCGCCGGGCGGATATTCTGCGCTCGCATGTCCTCGATGGCGGCGGCGACATTCTTGGCGAAGTCCTTCGCGGCGCGACCGTGGTCGCGGAACGTGTCCGGCGCGGCCACGGTCCGGTGGTGCACGGGCACGCCCTTCGCGCCGACCGCCGCTGGCGACAGCTGCGCGGTCGCGATCGTGGCGCCGTGATAGGCGAAATCGGTGATGATGACGCCGGTACCGCCGCTCGAGTGCTGGGCGATGCGGATGGCGAGGTCGTTGGCCTCGCTGCCGGTGCAGGTGAACATGGCATGGCCGAGATGGGAGGGAACCGTGCCGAGCAGTTTTTCCGCATAATCGAGGATGATCTCGCTCAAATAGCGGGTATGGGTGTTGAGAGTAGCGGCCTGTCCCGACAGCGCCTCGACGACGCGCGGATGGCAGTGCCCGACCGAGGCGACGTTGTTGTAGGCGTCGAGAAATTTGCGGCCTGTCGCATCGTAGAGCCAGACGCCGCTGCCGCGCACCAGATGGATCGGGTTGCGGTAGAAGGCGCGATAGGTCGGCCCAAGCAGCCTTGCGCGGCGTTCGAGCAGGGCCTGCTCGGATGCCGTCGAGTCGGCATTTGCTTGATATGGCGAAGACTGGGACACGTGCATCTACTCCGGATTGGAATGATCGAGAAAATAACGGCGGGCCTCATCGGATGACAGCCCGTTGAGCCGTTCGAGCGAGGTCCAGACCTCGGCGATGAGGCGCAGCACATAGTCGCGCTTGGCTGGAAACCGTTCCGCCTGCCAGCTGGCGATGTTGGCGATGAGCGCGAGACGAGCACGGATCAGATCGAAAAGGATGCCGATCTCTTCGGCCTCGAGCGGCTGCACGGATTGATAGCCGGCGACGAAGCGCGCGGCCGGCGCCAGCGGATGACCTTCAGCCGGCCAGCGGTAGACGGCGCCGATGGCGAGGTCGCAGATCAGCGGCGAATGGATCATGTCGCCGAAATCGAGAATGCCGCTGACCACCTCCGGCCGCTCGGCGTCCATCACCACATTGTAGGAGTTCATGTCGTTGTGGACGATCTGGGCGCGCAGGCTGGGAATGACCGGCGCCGCACGCGCCTCGAAGGCTTCGATGACGCGTTCGACCATGGCCCGATGACGGGAATCGGCGATATAAGCCAGCATCGGCCGCGTCTTGGCGACCTTGCGGATGTCCCAGAGCAGGTCGCTGCCGGCGGCCGGATGGAAGAAGCCGCGCAGCGCCCGGCCAAGCCGGGCAAGGAAAATGCCGAGATTGCGATCCTGCGCCGCCGACGTGGGGCAGCGCGACAGCAACTGGCCGGGCAGATAGGTGACCAGCCGGATGATGCGCGGCGCCGATCCGCCGACGCTGACCGTGAACTGCGCGTCGCCCTCAAGGCTCTTGCGCACCGAAGGAACCGGCAAGGTCGGGTCGACAGCAAGGATGTGGTCGAGCGCCTTGTTCTGGAAATCGGTGAAGCCGGCCTCCTCCGCCGGATGGGAAACCTTGAGGACGAACTCGCCCTCGCCGTCGGTATGGATGTGGAAATTGTGGTCGCGTTCGCCCGGCAACGGACGCGCGCTGCCGGTGAGGCCGTAGTGCCGGCGCAAGATGGCAAGCGCATCGGCGATCGAAACGTCAGGCGCATCCTGGGCCAGCGTTTCGCCAAAAGCGTCAGGCACAGCCGCATTCATGAGCTCATCTCCGGATCGATCGGCTCGAGACCACACCAGTCGGCGATGAACAGCGCTATGGTCTGGGTGACCTTGCGCACCGAGTCCAGATCGACGGCCTCGTCATAGCCATGCGGCATGCGGCAGATCGGGCCATAGACGATCGCCGGTGTGTCGGCATAGAGGCCGAAGAAGCGCGCATCCGTGGTCGCCGAGGTGACATGCTCCGTCAGCGGCTCGCCCCACACGGCGGTATGGCCGCGGCGCAGCACGGCTTCCATCTCGTCGGCACCCTCCAAAACATAGCCCTCGGCCATGAAATCGATATAGCTCATCTTGGGCGGGCGATTGGCAAGGAACGGGTCGGCGCGGGCCGCATCGGCGATGCAGGTTTCGAGCTCGGCCCTGGCATCCTCGAGCTTCTGCCCGGGATAGGTGGCGACCCGCATCTCGAAGACACAGCGCGCCGGAACGCTCGATGTCCATTCACCGCCTTCGATCTTGCCGAGGTTGAAGCGGATCGGGTGCGGGTGATCGCAGAAATGCTTGTCGTCGACCTTGCGTGCATTCCAGACGATTTCGAGCTGTTTCAGCGCCTGGATGATGAGAAAGGCCTTTTCGATGGCATTGGCCCCGGCCGAGAAAGCGCCGGAGGCGTGCTGCGGATCGCCGTCGACCTCGACCCTGAACCAGATCGGCCCGACCTGCGCCCGCATCAAGCGCGGTTCCAAGGGCTCGGGAATGAAGGCGGCGTCGGCGCGATAGCCGCGTTGCAGGCAGGCCAGCGCGCCATTGCCGGTGCACTCCTCTTCGACCACCGACTGGAGGTAAACATTCGCGGCCGGCTGATAGCCGAGGCGGCGCAAGGCGGCGAGCGCGTAGAGACAGGCCGACAGGCCGGCCTTCATGTCGCCGGCGCCGCGGCCATGCATCCAGCCGTCTTCGATGGCCGGATCGTAGGGGTCGCGCACCCAGCGGTCGAGCGGCCCCGTCGGCACCACATCGATATGGCCGTTGAGGATCAGAGAACGGCCGGTGGCGTTTCTCGGCGTGTGGGTGGCAACGACATTGAAGGCATCGTCATAGGAGACCGCAACCGGTGAAAACCCAGGCAGGTTACGGATCGCGTCGACATCGACGCGCCACATGTCGACCGCGTAGCCATCGGCCTCATAAGCGGCCGCCATGAAGGATTGCGCGGCGTGTTCCTCGCCGCGCTGGGAAGGAAAGCGCACGAGGTCCGCCAGGAACGCGACTTGCCGCGCGAACCCGTCATCGACTGCGCGCAAAATGGCTTCGTCGGCAATTCGCTCAGGCATCATATTCCGCTTTCTCGTTAATGGTGTATCATATCTCATATGCCATTTCGTGGAAAGGCAAGGAGACAGGTCGGGCCAAAACGATGGCCCAACCCGGGAAGCTCTTGGCAGGCGAGCGCAGAGTTGGCATCAGCTTACTGCATGCCGGCGAAAATGCTTGGCAGAGATAGAGGACAGATGCTGGTCACCGAAGGCGCATTGCCGGACGAAGTCACCGACCTCTCGGCCGGCTACCGGCGCGTGCCGGCCGGCAAGATCGTCAACGCGGTGACATGGATGGAAGCGCGGGCGCCGGTACCAGGTCTCGCCCAGCCCCTGGCAATGACCCGGATCTCCAGGCCCGACAGCGCCGCCTACCGCGCGATCTTCCTCAAGATCGGCGCTCCCTGGCTGTGGGACCGCGCCGCCGAAATGTCGGATGCTGAAATATCAGCGCATTTCGCCGACCCGCGCCAGCATCTCTATTACGGCCATGATGAAGGCGGCGGCCATGTCGGCATGGTCGAATTCCGCATGGCCGACGACAACGAGATCGAGATCACCTATTTCGGCCTGTTTCCTTCCTTGACCGGCCGCGGCCTTGGCAGGCGGCTGATGGCCGGTGCGCTGGACAAGGCATGGCGCCTCGGCCCCCGCCGCATCTGGCTGCACACCAGCAGCATTGACCATCACAGCGTCATCGGTTTCTACCGGGCTTGCGGGTTTGAGCCCTATGCGGCGGGCTTCGAAATCACCGACGATCCCCGGATCAAGGGAACCCTGCCGCGCAACGCCGCCCCGCAAATCCCGTTGATCCAAACGGAATGGGTGCCCGGCGCCAGATGAAACCAAGAGGTCCTGACAGTGGCTTTGCCGCTGCCGTCAGGGCGTACGCGGCGCCGGCAGCCGCTCGCGTAATTCGTCGACAAGCACCCTGGTGTTTTCGGAATAGTCGATGGGCACGACGACGAGATGTACGCCGCCGCCGGTGAAGGCCCGTTCCAGCGCCGGCCGCAAATCGGCGATCTCCGTAACCCTGGTTCCCTTGGCGCCATAAGCCTCGGCGTATTTGACGAAATCCGGATTGCCGAAGGTCATGCCGAAATCCGGGAATTCGTCGACCGCCTGCTTCCAGCGGATCATGCCATAGGCATGGTCTTCCAGCAGCAGGATGACGAGGTTGAGCTTCAGCCTGACGGCGGTCTCCAGTTCCTGGCTGTTCATCATGAACCCACCGTCGCCGCAAATGGCCATCACGCGGCGCGTGGGAAAGAGCAGCGACGCCATCATCGCCGACGGCAGGCCGGCGCCCATCGTGGCCAGCGCATTGTCGAGTAGCAGCGTGTTTGCCATGCGCGTGCGGTAGTTGCGCGCGAACCAGATCTTGTACATGCCGTTGTCGAGGGCAAGGATCCCGTCCGCCGGCATCACAGCGCGCACGTCATGCACGATGCGCTGCGGCGTAAAGCGGTCTTCGGTGGCGCGCGCGGCGATCCGGCTCAGAATGTTTTCCCTGAGCGGCAGCAAGGCCTGCGCGTTGGGGATCTTGCCTTCGATACGGTCCGCCAGCAGCGCCAGCGACGGGCCGAGATCGCCGACGATCTCGGCCTGCGGGAAATAGACCTGCTCGACATCGGCCGAGTGGTAGCCGACATGGATGACCTTCGGCCCATTGGCGCCCATGATGAAGGGCGGTTTCTCCACCGTGTCGTGGCCGATCGTTATGATCAGATCGGCCTGTTCGATGGCCTCGTGCACATAGTCGCGCTCCGACAGCGCCGCTGTTCCCATGTAGAGTTCGGTGCCGCCAGGCACCGTGCCCTTGCCCATCTGCGTGGTGAAATAGGGTATTTGCGTGCGCAGCACGAACTGGGCGACATCGGGGGTCACGCGCGGCCGCGACGCCGCCGCGCCGAACATCAGCAGCGGATGTTTGGCCTCCATGATCATGCGGGCGGCGCGATCGAGCGCGCCCGGGCTGGCCAACGGCAGTTCGACCGGGTGTGTCGGCACCAGCGCCACCGGCTCGCATTCGGCCGCCGCAATGTCCTCCGGCAGTTCCAGATGGACGGGGCCGGGCCGCTCTTCCTGGGCAACGCGGAAGGCTTCGCGCACCAGCGAGGGGATCATCTTCGGCGAGACGATCTGGCGCGACAGCTTGGTCAGCGGCTTCATCGCCGCGACGATGTCGACGATCTGGAAACGCGCCTGCCGCGATGACAATATGCCCTTCTGACCGGTGATCATGATCATCGGCATCGCGCCGAGCAGCGCATAGGCCGCGCCGGTCGTCAGATTGAGCGCGCCGGGGCCAAGCGTGGTGATGCACACGCCTGCCTTGCCGGTGAGCCTGCCATAGGTGGCGGCCATGAAGGCGGCCGCCTGCTCGTGGCGGGTCAAGATCAACTGGATCGACGAGCGACGGATGGATTCGACGATGTCGAGATTCTCCTCGCCCGGAATGCCGAAGATCCGGTCGACCCCTTCATTCTCGAGGGCCGCGACGAACAGATCCGAACCTTTGGTCATGAACCGCCTCTCCTGCAATGCGCACATTCAGTCAGCCACCTTAATATGGCAGGGAAGGCGACGCCGCAAAGAGCGCAAGCCTGCTCTGTTTGCGATCAGCCCATCAGTTTCGGCAAAGCGGCCGCCAGCGCATCGACGGCGAGCCGCACCTTGAGCGGCAAATGTGGCGTCTGCAGCCAAAGGGCGTGGCAGTCGTAGGGATAGCGCGGCTGGCCCGGCACCAGTGCGACCAGCGCGCCGGCCTGGATGCGTTCGCGAACCAGCCAATAAGGTAGCCACGCCAACCCCATGCCGTCGACCGCTGCGTCGGCGATGGCATCGAGATCGTCGAGCCGCAGGCGACCGCTGGGGACGATCTCCTGCGCTGGCTGCCCTTCGCGCGCAAACAGCCAGGGTTGAACGACCTGGCCGAGCCGGCGGTAGACGATTGCCTGATGGTCGGCGAGGTCTTCGATCCGCCGTGGCTCACCGTGACGTCTGAGATAGGCGGGCGCGGCGCAGACGACCATACCCTGGCGCGCAACGCGGCGCGCGATCACGCCGGCCTTGTCCTCCAGGTCGCCGGTGCGGATGGCGAGGTCAAAGCCGTCTTCGGCGAGATCGGCGAAGCGGTCGCTGAGTGACAGGTCGAGTTCCAGCATCGGATAGTGCCGCGCCAGTTTCAGCAGCACGGGGGTGACGCAGTGGCGGCCGAAATGCGCCGGCATGGTCACGCGCAGTCTGCCTCTCGGTTCCGAGAACTGGTCGGCGGCGAGCGCCTCGGCCGCTTCCGCCTCGGCCAGCACGACCCGGCAGCGTTCGTAATAGGCGCGGCCGAAATCGGTCAGGCTCTGGCGGCGCGTGGTGCGGTTGATGAGGCGCACCCCCAGCCGATCTTCGAGAAAGCGGACATGCTTGCCAACCATCGGCCCGGACAGGTCGAGCGCGACCGCAGCAGCCGCGAACGAGCCAAGGTCGACCGCCTTGACGAACACGGCCATGCTCTCGAGCCTATCCATATTCGAAACCTCTGGTTTCTACTGCTTTATCCCTACGCCCATTTATCCATGAAGCCTTTGGCTGCATAGCTCATTCGGTTCAGATAATTTGGAGTAACCCGAATGGCTCGTATTGTCCGCTTCCACCAGCATGGCGGTCCCGAAGTCCTGGGCATCGAGGATATCGACCTTCCTCCACCGGCTCCAGGCGAGGTTCAAATCCGCGTCAAGGCGCTCGGCCTCAATCGCGCCGAGGCGCTGCTGCGCGCGGGCAGCTATATCGAGACTCCGCCCCTGCCCTCCGGACTTGGTCTCGAGGCGGCGGGGGTTGTCGAAACAGTCGGCGAAGGCGTGAAGGATTTCGTCCCGGGCGACGCTGTCAGCGTCATCCCGCCGCAATCGATGGTGTGCTGGCCGGCTTACGGCGAGGTGGTCGCCTATCCCGCCGGGCTCATCGTCAAGCACCCATCGTCGCTCGACTGGCAGACAGCGGCGGCTGTCTGGATGCAATATCTCACCGCCTATGGCGCCCTGATCGACATCGCCAGACTGAGCAGCGGAGACGCTGTCGTCATCACCGCGGCCTCAAGCAGCGTCGGGCTTGCCGCGATCCAGATCGCCAACAAAATTGGCGCGACAGCGATCGCGGTGACGCGAACGTCGGTAAAGAAACAGGCCTTGCTCGACGCCGGCGCGGCGCATGTTGTGGTCCTGGCCGAGGAGGATCTCGCTGCACGGCTGAGCGAGATCGCGGGACCGCAAGCCGTGCGCGTCGTGCTCGATGCAATCGGCGGCCCAATCTTCGAGCCGCTGACGGCGGCAATGTCAAAGGGCGGCATTCTCATCGAATATGGCGGGTTGAGCGTCGAGCCGACGCCGTTCCCTCTGGCTGCCGTCTTGGGAAAGACGCTGACGCTGCGTGGTTATCTCGTGCACGAGATCACCGGCAACCCAGAGAAGCTGGAGGCCGCCAAGGCGTTTATCCTCGAAGGCCTGGAAACCGGAACGCTGAGGCCGATCATCGACAGGACCTTTGCGCTCGACCAGATCGTCGAGGCGCACCGGTACCTCGAATCGAACGAGCAGTTCGGCAAGATCGTTGTGACGGTCTGAGCAAGGGCAAGGCTGAACAAATCATTCCTGCCGGCAATATCGCCCTTGAAGGCCCGGCTCCGCATTCCTAACTGTCTGGTGCGGGCCGGGCCCCTCTGACGATCGCTTCTGGTGATTGTGATGTCGGACCGCTTTAACGGGCCCGTTTCCACCTTTTTCGGTCAAGCGGGCTCAATCCTTTCGGTTTGGAGCCCCGTATGACATCTTCCCTCCTTGGTTTGGTTTGCCCCTCCTGCCGCGTCGCGCTCGTGATGAGCGAACGCCAGGGTATCGAGATCGACTATTGTCCGCAGTGCCGTGGCGTCTGGCTTGATCGAGGCGAACTCGACAAGATCATCGAGCGTTCCGGCAGGGAGGCGTCGCCCGCGCCGCAGCCGGCAGCCTTCTCCCAGCCGCAACACGGCCGCGATGACGATTATTTGCGCTCGCAGGGCCACCGCTATCCCAAGCGGAAGAAATCCTTCTTCGAGGAATTGTTCGATTGACGCCCGGCGCCTGCTGAAACTTCCAAAAACCACATCGATAAAGGTTCACCTCCGATGATGTCTCGCACCAGCCGATTTGCAACCCTGTTTGCCGGACTGTTCCTCGCATTCTCCATGGTCGCGATCGATCATGCCGAGGCTCGGCGCGGCGGCAGTTTCGGCAGTCGCGGCACCCGCACGTTCCAGTCGGCGCCGCCGACCAGGACCGCGCCAGCGCCGATCGCTCCGGTCGAGCGTTCGATGACACCCAACACCGGCGTGAACTCTGCCGCCCGGCAGCCGCAGGCCGGCCCGCAGAGGCCCGGCTTCATGAGCGGCTTCGGTGGAACGATGATGCGCGGCCTGCTGATCGGCGGCCTGATCGGCCTGCTCCTGGGCCAAGGCTTCGGCGGCCTGGCCGGCATGTTCGGCTTCCTGTTGCAGGCCCTGCTCATCGGCGGCGCCATCATGCTGGCCATCCGCTTCTTCCGCACGCAGTCGGCGCAGGGCCCTGCCCCGGCGCTCGCCGGTGCCGGCAATGCCCAGGCGTCGCGATTTGAAAACCGCGCTGCGGCACAGCAGCAGACGGCAAGCTCATTCACAATTCCCGGCTTTGGTGATGGTTCGGGCGGAGCCTCTCTGGCTGCCGATTCGGAAGAGATCCGGCTCGCACAAACTGACCTCGATGCATTCCAGCAGTTGCTGACTGACATCCAGGAAGCATTCGGGCGCGAAGACCATGCCGCCCTGCGCCGGGCGACAACGCCTGAGATGGTGTCCTATCTCTCAGAAGAGCTGGCGGACAATGCCCAGAAAGGTCTCAGGAACGAGGTCTCCGACATCACCTTGCTGCAGGCCGACATCGCCGAAAGCTGGCGCGAGAATGACCGCGACTACGCCACGGCCGCGTTGCGCTACGAGTCCCGCGACGTGATGCGCGAACGGGGCAGCGGCAAGGTCGTCGAGGGCGACGAAGACCATCCGACAGAGACGACCGAGCTGTGGACATTCACGCGTCAGAATGGCTCGAACTGGAAGCTCTCGGCAATTCAACAGGCCTGAGTCCGACCATTGTATGGGGGCGTCGGTGGCGCCTCAGCGCACGATCCTTAGGCACATCGGCGCGGCGCCGATCTTGACGGCGCGCCGATGTCCGTCAGCAGGCCTGCGCGCTGAAATAAGGCGCCTCCCGGTTCAGGCTGCCGACAAAGACCAGACAATCCTTGTTCGTGATTTCCTCCGCTGCCTGCCTGCGCCTGAGCGCGCGGGATTGGGCAAAATTTCGCTATCCTCGCTTGCAACGTAACCCCATATGTGAAAATACTATTTACAAAAGAAGATTGACGGGAGGAAACGTCATGCGATCTGGCGCCTTGACGCGAGTTGAAATGGTTGCGTGGGACCTCCTCCGCGCCCTGTGGAGCCAGGTATGAACAACTTTGCTCCCACCGTCGGCGTGGCCTCGACCTACCCCAAAAACATGCCCCAGGAGCACGCCGCGCTGCCTGTATGGAACGCCGAGAACTGGTTCTACGAGGACTGGCCGGTCGGCCAGAAAATCCGGTCGCTGCGGCGCACGATGGCGGAAGGCGACAGCCACCTCTTCAACACGCTGGTGCTCGACATCCATCCCTATGTGCAGGACCAGATGTTCGCCGAGAGCGAAGGCATTTTCGGCAAGCGGCTGATCGCCGGCGCCTTCGTCTTTTCGGCGGGGCTGGGGCTGGTCGCGACCAACTGCGTCAACGCCTTTTCCTACGGCTATGACAGACTACGCTTCATAAAGCCTGTCTTCATTGGCGACACGATCTATTCGATCCGCTCCAACCTCGACAAGACGCCGCGCTACAAGGAGATGGGGCTGATCCGTGCCAGTTATGAAGTGTTCAAGGGCGAAGGCGAACTCGTCCTCTATTGCGAGCATTTGCAGACGGTGAAGTACCGCAACCCGGCCGATTTCGTCGGCAAGACGGAGAAATGAGAATGCCGGCAACCGCCGAATTGCCGCTTGCCGGTCTCACCGTCGTCGACATGAGCCAGTTCCTGTCCGGCCCCTATTGCTCGCTGCGCCTGCTCGATCTCGGTGCCCGTGTCATCAAGATCGAGCGCCCGGATGGCGGCGACCTGTCGCGCCGGCTCTATCTCAGCGACACCGAGATCGGCGGCGATTCCACCATCTTCCACGCCATCAACCGCGCCAAGGAAAGCTTTGCCATCGACCTCAAGAACGAGGCCGATCTCAAGGCGCTGCGCGGGCTTCTGGCCAAGGCCGATGTGCTGATCCAGAATTTCCGGCCCGGCGTCATCGAGCGGCTCGGCTTCGACTATGAGGCCGTTCGCAAGATCAATCCGCGTTTAGTCTACGCCTCGATCAGCGGCTATGGCGAGCACGGCCCATGGGTCAAGCGGCCGGGCCAGGATCTGCTGGCGCAATCGCGCTCCGGCGTGATGTGGCTGAACGGCGACGAGGACCAGGGGCCGGTGCCGTTCGGGCTGGCCATCGGTGACATGCTGGCGGGTGCGGCCTGCGCGCAAGGCATTCTGGCGGCGCTGGTGCGGCGCGGCATTACCGGCCAGGGCAGCCATATCGAAACCAGCCTGCTGGAAGCGCTGGTCGATTTCCAGTTCGAGGTGCTGACCACGCACCTCAATGACGGCCGCCGCTTGCCCAGGCGCTCCAGCTTCCGCAGCGCGCATGCCTATCTCTCGGCGCCCTACGGCGTCTACCCGGCCAAGGACGGCTATCTCGCTATTGCCATGACGCCGATCCCGAAACTCGCCGACCTGCTGTCGCTCGACGAGCTGGCGCCCTATCGCGACGAACCGGCGTCGTGGTTCACCGCGCGCGACGACATCAAGGCGATCATCGCACAGCGGGTCGCCAGCAAAACCATCGACGAATGGCTCGCCATTCTCGAGCCGGCCGACATCTGGTGCGCCAAGGTGCTGACCTGGCCGGAGATGCTGGCCAGCGAAGGTTTTCAGTCGCTCGACATGCTGCAGACGGTGACGCGCGAGGACGATGTCTCGATCCTCACCACCAGTTCGCCGCTCAGGGTCGACGGCATCAGGGCCAAGGTCGATCGCGCGGCACCACGCATCGGCGAGCACAGTGCCGCGATCCGCGAGGAGTTCGGCCTGTGACCACGCTCAAGGGCATGACCTGGAGCCATCCGCGCGGCTACGATCCGATGGTCGCCTGCTCTTCGCTTTGGCAGCAGAAGACCGGCGTCGCTATCCACTGGGACAAGCGCTCGCTGCAGGATTTCGAATCCTTCCCGGTCGAGGAACTGGCGCGCGCCTATGATCTGATCGTCATCGACCACCCGCATGTCGGCCAGATCACCGCGGAATGCTGCCTCGCACCGCTGGATGTCGCCGGCCGCGAGGCCGAGCGCGCAGCCCTTGCATCGGGGAGTGTCGGCCAGTCCTATCCGAGCTACAACTGGCGAGGGCGGCAATGGGCCTTCCCGATCGATGCCGCCAGCCAGGTCCAGGCCTGGCGGCCGGATGCGCTCGACGCGCCGCCGGCGCGCTGGAGCGAGGTGCTCGATTTCGCCCGGCAAGGCCGCGTGCTTTTGCCGCTGCGCCCGCCGCATGTGCTGATGGTGTTCTACACACTGGCCGGCAATCTCGGGCACGCTTGCGCGACTGATCCGTCCCTCGATCTCATCGATAGCGAGACCGGCAGCGAAGTCTTCGAGAAGATGCGCGAGATCGCCGCACTGGTCGAACCGGCCTGTTTCGAGATGGATCCGATCGCGGTTTCAGAACGCATGGCGGAGGCGGATTCCAAGATCGTCTGCGCTCCGCTGATCTATGGCTATGTCTCCTATGCGATAGCAGGGTTTCGCGCGCGCCGGCTGGCCTTCACCGACATCCCGGTCGTTGGCGCCAACGGCCCTGTCGGTTCGGCGCTCGGCGGCACGGGCATAGCGGTGTCAGGCTTTTCCAAGGCGAAGGATGCGGCGACGGACTTCGCCTATTGGGTTGCCAGCGGCGACGTGCAACGCAGCGCCTATGCCGCTGCCGGTGGCCAACCAGGCCATGCTGCCGCCTGGGAGGACCAGACGGTCAACGCCGCGACCGGCAATTTCTATCACGACACGCGCGCGACGCTGGAGGGCGCATGGGTGCGGCCGCGCCATGACGGCTACATGGCGTTCCAGCAGGCAGCGTCTGACCGCCTCCTGTCCGGCATGACTTCCGGCCACAAAGCCTCCCAGGTGGTTGCCGATCTCATCAGCCTGTTTCGCGAGAGTCCCCCGGCGCAGGTGTCCGGCGCTGCCGGCGGAGGAGCCTGAACGAAGCCGAACGGAGGAGAACGTCTGGGCCACGTCTCAGCGAGAGGCAAATCCAACTATTCCAGCCGCCAGAGCTTGCGGGCATTGCCCGACAGCAACCTGTCGCGCTCCGCGATGCTGCAACCGGAAAGCAGCGCGTGGGTCGCTGCCACCCAGGTCGACAGGCCGCCACCAAGCGTGCAGACCGGCCAGTCGCTGCCCCAGACGATACGGTCCCAGCCGAACGCAGCGATGGTGTGCTCGACATAGGGCCGCAGCGTCCCGACCGTCCAGTTGACGGGATCGGCATAGGCGACCACGCCGGAGATCTTGGCCATGACGTTCGGACGCCGCGCGATCTCGCTCATATGCGCGCGCCAGGGATGCTCGGCTCCGCCCTTGATGTCAGGGACGCCGCAATGGTCGAGAACGAACTGGACGTCGGGTGCGAGGTCGGCCAGCGCTATCGCCTTCGGAATCTGGTGCGGCAGCACGACGAGATCGAAAGTCAGGCCGATGCCGCCAAGCCGCTTGATGTTGTCGCGAAACACCGCGCCTTCCGACAGATCGTCGGGCACGACATGGAGCACACGGCGGAAACCCTTGACGAAAGGATTTGTCCGCTGCCTTTCGAGATAGGCCGGAAAATCCGCGTCTTCCGGCCGGCAGGACGCGATCGCCCCGACCAGCATGCTGCCGGCCTGTCGCGACAGACCTTCCACCCGTGCAGTCTCGACTTCGATGTCAGCGGGATCGACATCGACCTCCATGTGCAGCACGCGCTCGACGCCGACCCGCTGCGCCTCGGTGGCATAGTCCTCGTAGGAGAAATCGCGGTTGAGCTGCGGCACGCCGGCAAGCCAGGGATAGCGCAAGGCCGAGCGATCGATGAGATGCAGATGGGTGTCGATGATCACTGGAGCTCCTCCCAATTGGCTTTGGTCAGATAATCTCACGGAGGAATTCTTCATTCAAATAAGAATTTATGCTGCCGACCCTACAGCCGATCCGGCCAGATGCGACAGCTTCTCGGTCGTGACCAGCAACAACTCGATGGTCCGGGTGATGTCGGGCGCGGAAGGCGTGTTGATGACGGTGATGTAGGGGATCGACAGGGCGGCGATGGCCTTGCCGTCGGAACTGCGCACCGGCGCCGACAGGTTGAAGACGCCGGCGGTCTGCATCGAGGCCATCATCTCGTAGCCACGGTCGCGGATCTGGTCGAGCCGGGTGAAGAACTCGACCGACTGCGCCGTCTTGTCGGTGCTGCGGACATGTTCGGAGATCATCATCTGCCGCTCTTCCTGCGAGCGGAATGCGAGCAGCACATGGCCAGAACCCGTGTCGAACAGGCTGATGTGGGAGCCCACCCGGATCGAGATGCCCCAGTAGTTCGGCGCCTCCTGTTGGGCAATAACGACGGCGGAACCACGATCAAAAACAACGAGTTGGTTGGCCTGCTGCGAAGTCTCGGCTAGCTCGCGCATCAGCGGCGTGGCGTAGGAGACCAGCCGCCGCACCGGAGCGTGCAATTGCGCCAAGCCGAACAGTTTCAACGTCAGTGAATAGCGGTCGCCATCCAGCCTTGTGACATAGCCGCGCCGCACCAGCCGGTCGAGCATGCGGTAGAATTCGTTCGGGCTGCGGTCGAGTTTCTTGGCGATTTCGGCCTGGGTCAGGCCGCCGTCGACGCCGGCCAGCAGCTCAAGAATGTCGAGCCCCTTGTCGAGCGCCGGCGCGCGGTAGCGCTCGTCTTCGCTGTCATCCATGAGGCATTTCTCCAGTGAATTCTGCCCTTCATATACGCAGGAATGCGGCCGGCGGAAACAAAATTTCGCCTTGACGTATGTATGAATGTTTTGTTTGTATATGAATGTAGCATTTCTTGTCACGCGGACAAGTTGCGGTCGCCGCTAAGGCGCACCCAGGGAGGAAACCAATGAACAGACTGCTTTCCGGCGTCTCCGCCGGCGCATTGGTGCTTGCATTCGGTGCAGGCACGGCCCTTGCCGGCGACCTGCCCGGCAAGTTCGAAGGCGTCACCGTCGACGTGAAACTGATCGGCGGCCAGCAATATGAAAAGCTCTATGAGCGCATTCCCGAATGGGAGAAGGCCACCGGCGCCAAGGTCAACATCCTGACCAAGAAGAATGGCTTCGACATCGACAAGGAGTTGAAGTCCGACATCGCCTCTGGCAGCACCAACTGGTGCGTCGGCTGGAACCATTCGTCCTTCGCGCCGCAATATACCGGCCTCTACACTGACCTCAGCAAATTGCTGCCCAAGGAAGAGATCGACGCCTTCGTGCCGTCGACGATCAAGGCGGCTACCATCGACGGCAAGCTGGAGATGCTGCCGCGCGCGCAATTCGACGTCTCGGCGCTCTACTACCAGAAGAGCCTCTACGAGAACGCCGACAACAAGACTAAGTTCAAGGCTAAATACGGCTATGACCTGGTGCCGCCGGACAGCTGGAAGGAAGTCACCGATCAGGCCGAATTCTTCGCCAACCCGCCCAATTTCTACGGCACGCAATTTGCCGGCAAGGAAGAGGCTATCAACGGCCGCTTCTACGAGATGGTGGTCGCCGAAGGCGGCGAGTATCTCGACAAGGACGGCAAGCCGGTCTTCAACTCGGAGGCCGGCATCCGGGCGCTCGACTGGTTCGTCCATCTCTACAAGGCCAAGGCCGTGCCAGCCGGAACCACCAACTATCTCTGGGACGATCTAGGCCAGGGCTTTGCCTCCGGCACCGTCGCCATCAATCTGGACTGGCCGGGCTGGGCCGGCTTCTTCAACGACCCGAAGTCGTCGAAGGTGGCGGGCAATGTCGGCGTGAAGGTCGCGCCGAAGGGGTCTTCCGGCAAGCGCACCGGATGGTCCGGGTTCCACGGTTTTTCGGTGACCGAGAACTGCCCGAACAAGGCCGCCGCCGCATCGCTCGTCTGGTGGCTGACCAATGAGGACAGCCAGAAGCTCGAGGCCGCAGCAGGCCCGCTGCCGACACGCACGGCCGTGTGGGATTGGGACCTGAAGCAGGCCGAAAACGATCCCTACAAGAAGGAGGTTCTCTCCGCCTTCCAGGAAGAAGCCAAGCACGCCTTCGCCGTGCCGCAGACGCCTGAGTGGATCGAAATCTCGAACGCCGTCTATCCCGAACTTCAGGCGGCGATCCTGGGCGACAAGACCGCCAAGCAGGCATTGGACGAAGCCGCCGCCAAGGCGACGCAAATCCTGCAGGATGCCGGCAAGCTCTAGAACCGTCTCCAAGGCCGCCTCCCCCATCAGGAATGGGGGAGGCGATCGCGTCTCGCCGGAAGCTCCGCGATGCACACCACCTTTCGGCGCCCCGCCCACGCAATGCAAAACCCAACAGGATTCTGATGAAGGGCTTCAAGCCATCGGCGCCATTCCTGCTGCTGCTTCCAGCCTTCATCGTGCTGGCCGCGGTCGTCGTCGTGCCGCTGCTTCTGTCGCTCTATTCCAGCTTCACACCGTTCCGCCTGACCAAGCCCGAAACATTCTTCGTCTTCGTCGGCTTCCGGAACTATCTCTCGATCCTGGCCAACACCGATTTCTGGTGGGCGTTCGGGCGCACAGTGCTGCTGCTGACCATCGCGCTCAATCTCGAAATGCTGCTGGGCCTCGGGCTCGCTATGCTGGTCGAGAAGGCGACGCGCGGTCAGCGCATCCTGCGCACGCTGATGATGTTTCCGATGATGTTCTCGCCGATCCTCGTCGGCTTCCAGTTCAAGTTCATGTTCAACGACAATATCGGCCTGGTGAACAACGCCCTGCAGTCGCTCGGCATTACGCAGGACGCCATTCCGTGGCTGATCGAGGGCCATCTCGCCTTCATCGCGATCTCGATCGCCGAGATCTGGTCGTCGACCGCGATCTTCGCCATCCTGATCCTTGCCGGCCTGCTCGCCATGCCCAAGGAGCCGATCGAGGCTGCGCGCGTCGACGGCTGCACGCCCTGGCAGACCTTCCGCTATGTGACATGGCCGTTCGTCATGCCATTCGCCTATATCGCCATGACCATCCGTTCGCTCGACGTGGCGCGCGCCTATGACATCGTCAAGATCATGACCGATGGCGGACCGGCGGGCCGCACCGAGCTGTTGTGGACGCTAGTGGCGCGCACCGCTTATAGCGACGGGCGCATGGGGATGGCCAACGCCATGGCTTATTTCTCGATCCTGCTGTCGATCGCCTTCACCGTCTATTTCTTCAACAAGCTCGCCGCGGCGCGCACGCAGATCGGCGCGGAGTGGTGATGGACGAGAATTCTTCCGCCCGCCTGAAGCGCCGGCTGCTGGGCATCGTCTATCGCATCGGCCTGTTCCTGGCGATGCTGACCATCTGCCTGCCCGGCCTCTGGATCGTGCTGTCATCGCTGCGGCCAACCGTCGAGATCATGGCCAAGCCGCCGGTGTGGATCCCGCAGGAGATCTCGTTCGACGCTTACATCGCAATGTTCTCGGGCATCGGCAAAGGCGGCATCCCGGTCATCGAATATTTCCGCAATTCGCTGATCATCTCGGTGACCTCGACGATCATTGCGGTCGCCATCGGCATGGCCGGCGGCTATGCCTTCGCGCGCTACCGCTTCCGCGGCAAATCCAGCGTCTTCCTCGGCCTGATGCTGACGCGCACCGTGCCGGGCATCGCGCTGTCGCTGCCGCTGTTCTTCCTCTACGTGCGGCTCGGCATCATCGACACGCATTTCGGGCTGATCCTGGCCTATGTCGCGCTTAACGTGCCGTTCACCATCTGGCTGATCGACGGCTTCTTCCGCCAGGTGCCGAAAGACCTCGCCGAGGCCGCACAGATCGATGGCTGCACGCGCTGGCAGGCTTTCTGGCAGGTGGAGTTCCCGCTCGCCGGACCGGGCATTGCGTCTGCCGCCATCTTTGCCTTCTTGACCTGCTGGAACGAATTCGCGCTGGCTTCGCAACTGACCCGCTCGGTCAGCGCCAAAACGTTGCCGGTCGGCCTGCTCGACTACACGGCCGAGTTCACCATCGACTGGCGCGGCATGTGCGCGCTGGCCGTGGTGATGATCATTCCCGCACTCACCCTCACCTATATCGTCCAGAAACACCTTGTCGGCGGCCTGACCTCCGGCGCGGTGAAAGGCTGATCCCATGGCAACGGTTTCCCTCAAAAAACTGACCAAGCGCTACGGCAATATCGGGATCGTGCATGGCATCGATCTCGATATTGCCGACCGCGAATTCATCGCGCTGGTCGGCCCGTCAGGCTGCGGCAAGTCAACGACTTTACGTATGATTGCCGGGCTCGAAGAAATCAGCGCCGGTACGATCGAGATCGGCGGGCGTATCGTCAACGATCTGCCGCCGCGCTCGCGCAACATCTCGATGGTGTTCCAGTCCTACGCGCTCTACCCGCACATGACGGTGCGCGAGAATCTCGGCTTCTCCCTGAAGATCGCCGGTGCGGCCAAAGAGGACATGGATCGCCGCGTCGCCGAGGCCTCGGCCATCCTCGGCCTCGATACGCTGCTCGACCGCCGCCCGTCGCAGCTCTCCGGCGGCCAGCGCCAGCGCGTCGCCATGGGCCGCGCCATCGTGCGCGACCCCGACGTGTTCCTGTTCGACGAGCCGCTTTCCAATCTCGACGCCAAGCTGCGCACGCAGATGCGCACCGAGATCAAGAAGCTGCATGCCAAGGTGCAGTCGACAGTGATCTACGTCACCCACGACCAGGTCGAGGCGATGACGCTGGCCGATCGCATCGTCATCATGCGCGACGGCCATATCGAACAGGTCGGCACGCCAGACGAGGTGTTCCGCCGCCCGGCGACACGCTTCGTCGCCGGCTTCATCGGTTCGCCGCCGATGAATTTGCACGAGGCGACGGTCGATGACGGCCAGCTGGTTTTCGCCAGCGGCGAAAAGCTGCCGCTGCCCGCCCAGTTCAAGGCCAATGTCGCGACCGGCGACAAGGTTGTGTTCGGGTTGCGGCCGGATGACATCTATCCGACCGGCCATGGCATCAGCTCCGGCGGGGCGGCCGATGTCCATCAGATCGACCTGCCGATCACCGTCACCGAGCCGCTCGGCAACGAGACGCTTGTGTTCGTCGAGTTCAACGGCACGGACTGGGTTTCGCGCATGCTGAACCCGCGCCCGTTGCGCTCCGGCGAGCGGGTGGCGATGAGCCTCGACCTGTCGCAGGCGCATCTGTTTGCCGCCGAGACCGGAAAGACATTGCGGAGCTGACCGATGGCTAGAATCGAGAAAGTCGAACTGCGGATGGTGGACCTTGTGCCCAAGGTCAGGCGCACGGATGCCATCCAGAGTTTCGTCAGCCAGGAAACACCCATCGTCACGATCACCGATTCCGACGGCGCGATCGGCACCGGTTACAGCTACACGATCGGCACCGGCGGTTCGTCGGTGATGCGGCTCTTGTCCGACCATCTGGCGCCACGCCTGATCGGCCGCGACCCCGACATGATCGAGGCGATCTGGCACGATCTCGAATTCGCCACCCATGCGACGACCATCGGTGCGATCACCTCCATCGCCATTGCGGCGATCGATACGGCGCTCTGGGATCTGAGGGCGAAGAAGCAGAACCTGCCGCTGTGGAAACTCGCCGGCGGCGCCAAGGACCGCTGCCCGCTATACACCACCGAGGGCGGCTGGCTGCACATCGAGACCGCAGCACTTGTCGACGACGCACTGGCTGCCAAGGCGAAGGGATTTCGTGGCTCGAAAGTGAAGATCGGCAGGCCGCACGGGTCGGAGGATCTCGCCCGCCTGTCGGCGGTGCGCAAGGCTGTGGGCGACGGCTACGAGATCATGACCGACGCCAATCAGGGGTTTTCGGTCGACGAGGCGATCCGGCGCGCGGCGCGGCTGCGCGAACTCGACCTCGCCTGGATCGAGGAGCCGCTGCCGGCCGACGACATTGACGGCCATATCAGGTTGTCCAACTCGACGCCGACGCCAATTGCCATTGGCGAATCGCTCTATTCGATCCGCCATTTTCGCGAATACATGCAGAAAGGCGCCTGCTCGATCGTGCAGGTCGATGTCGGCCGCATCGGCGGCATCACGCCATGGCTCAAGATCGCCCATGCGGCGGAGGCCTTCGACATTCCGGTCTGCCCGCATTTCCTGATGGAGCTGCATGTCAGCTTGACCTGCGCGGTTCAGAACGGCAGGTATGTCGAGTACATTCCGCAACTCGACCAGTTGACCGGCAAGCATATGCGCATCGAGGATGGGCATGCGCTGGCGCCCGACGAACCCGGCATCGGCATCGACTGGGATTGGGACGCGGTCAAGGCCATGAGCATCGCCGAATTCACCACGGCGATCACGAAATAGGAGTCGGATATGCAGCGAATGGGCATGGTGCTGGGGTTGAAGCCGGAAAAGGTCGAGGAGTATGTCCGCCTGCATGCCGCCGTCTGGCCCGACGTGCTGACCATGATCTCGGCCTGCAACATCAAGAATTACTCGATCTATCTGAGGCGGCCGGAGAACCTGCTGTTTTCCTATTTCGAATATCACGGCACCGACTATGCGGCCGACATGGCCAAGATGGCAGCCGACCCGAAGACGCAGGAATGGTGGGCGGTCTGCATACCATGCCAGGAGCCGCTCGCGACCCGCAAGGAGGGCGAATGGTGGGCCAGTATGGACGAGGCCTTCCACTATGACTGAGGGTGGTTTCGACCCTGCCCTACTCGTCCAGTCCTGGCCAAAACCCTCGAAGCCTCGCCCGATCGTCACTTTCGGTTCCGGATCGATCGTCGGCGACGCGCATTTTCCCGCCTATCGCAAAGCGGGCTTTCCGATTGCCGGCCTCTATGATCCGGACCAGGCCAAGGCGACAACCCTGGCCGACAAATGGGGCGTGACGGCGTTCCGTTCGGTCGGCGAAGCCGCAGCCGTCCAGGATGCGATCTTCGATCTGGCGACCCCGCCGGGACGGCATGCCGAGATCCTGAAAGACCTGCCCGACGGTGCGGTCGCGTTGATCCAGAAGCCGATGGGCAATTATCTTGGCGAGGCAACCGAAATCCTCGAAATCTGCCGCGCCAAGAACCTCAAGGCGGCCGTGAACTTCCAGCTGCGCTTCGCGCCGATGATGCTGGCGCTCAAGGACGCCATCGCCAAGGGCTGGCTCGGCGAGATCGTCGACTTCGATGCCTGGCTGGCGCTGGCGACACCGTGGGAGTTGTGGGAGTTCCTGCTCAAGGCGCCGCGCGTCGAGATCGCCATGCACTCGATCCATTATCTCGACCTCATCCGGCAATTGCTCGGCGATCCCAAGGGCGTCCACGCCAAGACGCTCGGCCATCCCAACCACAAGGTGGCGCAGACGCGCACCAGCGCCATTCTCGACTATGGCGACACCGTGCGCTGCGCGCTGTCGATCAACCATGACCACAAATTCGGCCGCCGGCACCAAGCCTGCGAATTTCGCATCTGCGGCACCGAGGGCGCCGCCTATCTCAAGCTCGGCCTCAACCTCGACTATCCCCGGGGCGAGCCGGACATTCTGGAAATCCATCCGAAGGGCGGGACGGACTGGATCGCGGTGCCGCTTGCCGGCGAATGGTTCCCCGACGCATTCGTCGGGCGCATGGCCAATGTGCAGCGCTTTGCATCAGGAGAAGACGACGAACTGGTCAGCTCGGTCGAGGACGCCTGGAGCACCATGGCGCTGGTGGAAGCCGCCTATAAATCGAGCGCGGCGCCGGCGACGCTGATCGCGGAAAGACCCTGATGGAACAGATCACCTATTTCGAAGACTATGAAATCGGCTCTTCGCGGCTGACCAGCGGCCGCACCATCACCGAGACCGACTTCGTCGTCCATGCCGGCCACACCGGCGATTTCTTCCCGCACCACATGGACGCCGAGTACATGAAGGCGACGCCGTTCGGCCAGCGCATCGCGCACGGCACGCTGGTGTTCTCGGTCGGCATCGGGCTGACGGCGAGCATTATCAACCCCGTCGCCTTCTCCTATGGCTATGACAGGCTGCGCTTCATCAAGCCGGTGTTCATCGGCGACACGATCCGCACGCGCACCACCATTACGGCCAAGGAGGACGATACCAAGCGGCCGGGCTCAGGACGGGTAATCGAACGCTGCGAGGTGATCAACCAGCGCGGCGAAGTGGTGCTCGCCGCCGACCACATCTACATCGTCGAACGCAAGCCGGCCTGAGCTGAAAATCGGTGCGGTTCTTACGAACCGGTGGCGCACGCGGTGATGCGCTCCAGCCCGAGCAGCAGGACCATCGCGACTAGGATTTTCGCGACAGGCCGCCGCCCTCTATCGCATTGACGAGCGTGCCGCTGCCTTCGCGAAGGTGCTGGCGCAGAACGCTCACGGCCTTCTTGCCGTCGCGCTGGCGGCAGGCAGCCAGCAGGTCGCGATGTTCCGCCTGTGAGCGGGTGCGATAGTCGAGGTTCGACAAGAGGATGCGGACATAGCGATCGGCGGCGTTGTGGTGCGCCTCGATCAGACCGAGCAGACGCTGGTTGCCGCAGGCAGCGTAGAGCGACAGGTGAAAGGTCCGGTTCAGCGCCCCCCAGCGGCCGACATTGCGCTCCGCGTCGATCTGGTCGAGCACCTGTTCGGCCTCATCGAGCTTGCCGTCCAACAAAGCCGGAATGGAGAGGCGAAGCGCTTCGCATTCGAGCAATTCGCGCACCGCGTAGATTTCGCTGATCTCGGCGCCGTCCATCCGTGCGACATGCGCGCCCTTGGTGGGGTGAATGGAGACAATGCCCTCCGCCTCCAATTGGCGAAGCGCGTCACGAATAGGCATGCGGCTGAAGCCGAACTGCTCGGCAAGGTCGTCCTGGCGTAGCGCCGTGCCGGCCTTCAGCGTTCCGCTAGCAATGGCCTCGCGCAGCACGTTGGCGACCTGCTCGGCAACCGTCTGCGGCCTCTCGATCAGGCCTTCCGCAAATTCACGCAATCGATGCTCCCAGTCACGCGGACTCCAGCGTAGCGGAAAACCGCCGAACTGGACATGAGTATCCTCGTGTACGAACTGCACCGGGCCCGCTGCAGGCTAGCCAGCGTTGACGGCGAGATGCCCCGAGCCGATGGTCTCTGTCAGATATTTCTGCAGGGCGCTGCCCAGCGAAGGCGCGGCGCCTAAGCTGCCGTGGCCGGCCGATCCTTGAACAGGACCGGATCAGCAACAGCCGGCCCCGCATATCGTCTACGCAGGCGCAGAAATGGCGCTTCGATGCAGGTGTAGCTGAGATAGCCGATCGGGATCGTCGCCAGAAAGCACAGCAAGGACCAGAGGCAGGCAACGTAGAAATTGCTTATGCCCATGATGTTCGTGTTTATGAACGCCGCCAACTGCATGACGAAGAACAGGTGCAGGAGATAGATCGAATAGCTGTAGGCGCCAGCCTTCTCCAGGATCCTGAACGGCAGCCCTGTTCGCTTCCTTGGAAAGCTGGTGTCATAGTAGGCGATCCCAAACGAATAGGCCGCCGCCTCCACCGTTGGCAGGATGATCCATATCCAATGCGGCGAGGGATAGTGCCCTAGCTGGTAAAATCCCCCGGCGGCATCGAACCACCAGAAGAACCCCGAAAAGGCCAGCAGAACGGCTAGCGCGAGCCAGTGCCGGTCCTTCACATGGGCGCGGAGATGGAAGGCAAGGATGCCGGCCAGAAACTGATCGGCATGGCCAATGATGGTCCAGGCCGCCGCCGATTGTACCTCGCCGAGCTGCACGTAAAGCGCCCACCTCAGCAGAATGGCTGCAGCGATGAACAGCAACGGCGCGAACGGGAAGCGTCTGGACGCCATCAGCAGGAACGGCAGCAGGATGTAGAAGTGGGCTTCCACGGTTATCGACCAACCGCCGTTCGGGAGGGTGGGAAAGATCACCCCCTTACCGACGTCGGTGAAATAGCCGCCCAGGGGCTGGCCCGCCATAGATACGCGGCAAGCCTCGATGGCTATCACGGCCAGCAAGAGCGGAAGCAGCCGCAGCGCCCGGTTGGCGAAGAAGGGCAGATAGCTGACCTGTTTCCCGTCAAGAAGCTTGGCGAACAGGTAGCCGGAGAGCGTCATGAACAATGAAACGCCGGTGAACCCCTCATCCAGCAGGCTGAAAATGGGCACGGCGGGCACGAAATCATAGGGCACCGGCCCCTCGGGAGACTGATGAAGGAAATGCCAGGTGAAGACCAGGAAAGCCGCAAGGCCACGAACATGGTCCAGCGCCGGATAGTGTTCTCCAGTCGAAGATCTCATGATTCAGACCAGGCGTCCGGGCGTTCAACGATCATCGCCATGTCGCGCGGTCCAATGCCCGCAACGATGGCAGCAGAGCGAGGGTCCGCTTGCCAATGCCTAGTTTGTCTGCCTCTCGTTAATTTACACTTCCATTCGATGGAGAAAATTGATGGCCGGCGCGGCCAGCCGCAACCGCCGGGAACCGCGCGGCATGTGCCGGGACGCAGCCGCTCCGATCAATCGACCTCCACAGCTACGACCGCCGCGCAGTCGCCAGCCTTGACCAGTCCGGGAAAATGCCGCGCCGCCAGCATGCCCGACATTTTTGCCCGGATCTCCTGCGGGGCAATGCCGGTGCGGCCAACCGAATGGATTCGTGCCAGCACCGCGTCCTTCTCGACGGGCTCGCCGAGATCGACCATGGTTTCGATCATGCCGTCCTCCTCGGCGAAGGAGAAGCAATCGCCCGACGGCATGTCCAACCATTGCGTTCTGCCCTTCTCGACCGCCCCAGCAACAATGCCCGCATGACGCAGCACATTGAGAATGCCACGCCGTGCAATCCGCACCGTTTGAGCGCGCGAGGTGCCGCCGCCGCCAAGCTCGGTGCTGACGAAGACCTTGCCCATCTCCTCGGCCGCCGTGTCGTACATGCCGACCGAGTCGATTTCGATCATGCGCATCGAGAAGGGCGCCGAGAATGCCGCCACCGCATCGAAGGCTTTCTTCTCCAGCACCTTGTCGGGCAGAGTATGGGCCGCACAGAACGGCACGAAATCCAGCGTCTTTCCCCCGGAGTGGAAGTCGAAGACGATGTCGGCGCGGGGCAGCAATTCGCGCTGGAAGTAGTCGGCGATCTTCTCGGTCACCGTGCCATCCGGCCGGCCGGGGAAGCTGCGGTTCATGTTGCCCTTATCGATCGGCGAGGTCCGCGTGCCGGCGCGGAAGGCCGGATAGTTCATCGCCGGCACGATAATCACCGTGCCGCTGACTTGCTTGGGATCGAGCGCGCGGGCGAGATCGTAGAGCGCCAGCGGCCCTTCATACTCGTCGCCATGGTTGCCGCCGGACAGCAGTGCCGTCGGTCCCTTGCCGTTGCGGATGACGCAGATCGGAATCATCACCGAGCCCCAGGCCGAGTCGTCGCGGCTGTAGGGCAGGCGCAGGAAACCGTGCTGGACGCCATCACGATCGAAATCGACAGTCGGCGCGATCGGCGACGGGCGGAGGCTGGATATCGGGCTCAATTCTTCACCACCAGTTTGCGCGGAACATTGGCCAGGCACTCTACACCGGTTTCGGTGATCAGGATGGACTCGGTGATCTCCAGCCCCATCGTTTCCAGCCAGAGCCCGGTCATGAAATGGAAGGTCATGCCGGGCTTGAGTTCGGTGTGGTCGCCGGGACGCAGGCTCATCGTGCGTTCGCCCCAATCCGGCGGATAGGAGAGACCGATCGAGTAGCCGGTCCGGTTGTCCTTGACGATGCCGTATTTCTTCAAGACGGCGAAGAAGGCATTGGCGATGTCCTCGCAGGCGTTGCCGGGCTTTGCGGCGGCAAGCCCCGCCTCCATGCCTTCCAGTGTCGCCTTCTCGGCATCGAGGAATTCCTGCGTCGGCTTGCCGAGGAACACGGTGCGCGACAGCGGACAGTGGTACCTGTTGTAGCAGCCGGCGATCTCGAAAAAGGTGCCCTCGCCCCGCTTCATCGGCTGGTCGTCCCAGGTCAGATGCGGCGCCGAGGCGTCCACGCCAGACGGCAGCAGCGGCACGATCGCCGGATAGTCGCCGCCAATACCGTCGACGCCGCGCGTACCGGCATCGTAGATCTCGGCGACGAGATCGCATTTGCGCATGCCGATCTCTATTCTGTCGAAAATGCGCTGGTGCATGGCTTCGACGATGCGGGCGGCCTTGCGCATATAGTCGATCTCGGTCGGGCTCTTCACCGCGCGCTGCCAGTTGACCAGCGCGGTGGCATCGACGAAGCGGGCATTGGGCAGATGCTTCTGCAGCGAGGCGAAGGCGGCGGCCGAGAACCAGTAGTTGTCCATCTCGACGCCGATGGTGAGCTTGCCCCAACCGCGATCGGAAAGCACGCTGGACAAGAAATCCATCGGGTGGCGTTCCGTCGACTGCACATAGTGATCGGCATAGCCGACGATGTTGTTCTGCGCGAGATAGGCGGTGCGCTTGGCGCCGTTGGCGTCCTGGCCGCGGCCGTACCAGACCGGCTCGCCCGAGGGCGGCACGATGACCGCCTGGTGCACGTAGAAGGACCAGCCGTCATAACCGGTCAGCCAGGCCATGTTGGAGGGGTCGCTGACGATGAGGAGATCGACGCCCCTGGCCTCCATGGCTCGCCGCGTCTTGGCGAGGCGATCCGCAAATTCGCCGCGCGAGAATTTCAGATTTGGTTGCATTCTTTTGCTTCCTCGTTTGTTGGGCCCTGGAGTCCGTTTCAACTTCGGTGAACCCGGCTCCAGGAATTTTGCTTGAGCATGATCTGATCGGAAAACCGGTTCCCACTTTTCCGGATCATGCTTTGCGGCCAGCATCAGCTTTCAAAAATGGTTCCGGCATTGGCCGCCCGCGCGCGGTTGCGGGCGAGCGTGGCGATCGCCGTGTCCTGCACGCCGGTGCCGGTCAGGTCGGCGATGGTGATATCGCTGGCCGCGCGCCGGCCATGTTTGGTGCCGGCGATGATCTGGCCGAGTTCGGTCACGTCTTCATCGGCGGCCATCACCCCTGCCGCGATGGCATGATGCAGTTCGCCCAGACGCCGCGTCTGGCGCGCACTGTCGGCGACATAGAGATCGGCCATGCGCAGGATGGCCGGCGCGATCTCGTTCTTGTGTTCGGCGTCCGAGCCCATGGCGGTGATGTGCTGGCCGGCCGAAATGAAGCCTGCCTTGATCAGCGGCTCGGTCGACGGTGTGGTGGTGACGATGATATCGGCGCCGGCAACCGCCTCCGCTGCATCGGGCTCGGCGTGCACGGTAATGCCCAGTCTTTCGCGCAAGCGGGCAGCGGTGGCTTCAGCCTTGGCGGCGTCGCGCGCCCAGATGCGGGCTTCGGCGATCGGCCTGACAAGGCGCAGCGCTTCCAGTTGCAGACCTGCCTGCAAACCGGCGCCGAAGATTGCTGCCACGGTGGCGTCTTCGCGCGACAGATGCTTCGCCGCAACCGCACCAGCCGCAGCGGTGCGGACATCGGTGAGGTAGCCATTGTCGAGCAGCAGCGCCTCTACCACACCGGTCCTTGCCGAAAGCAGCACCATCATGCCGCCACCGCTCGGCAGGCCGAGCTTTGGATTGTCGAAGAAGCCGGAGCTGATCTTCACGGCGAAGCCATCGATACCGGGCACATAAGCGGACTTCACGTCGACCTCGCCGCGATGCTCGGGAATGTCGAGCCGCAGGATCGGCGGCATCGCCACGGGCAGAGTGGCGAGCGCGCGAAAAGCGTTCTCGACGCAGGCGACGGCGTCGAGATCGAGCGTTACGATCTTGCGCAGTTCTGCTTCGGTCAGAATCGTCATACGGCTCATGCGGCGCGCTCCCCGATTGCCTCGCCGCAGATGATCCGGCGGTGCGCATTCATGTCGATGTTGCGGCCGGAGAGAAGTACGACCATCGGCCCTTTCGCCTTGACCTTGCCGGCGAGAAGCGCTGCGATGCCGACCGCGCCGGCGCCCTCGACGATCTCGCGCTCCTGCGCATAGGCATGGCAGATACCTGCGGCGATCTCGTCCTCGCTGAGCAAGATGATTTCGTCGAGCAGGTCGCGGCACATGGCGAAGGTCAGCCTGTTGTCGAGGCCGATGCCGCCACCCAGCGAGTCCGCCAACGTCGGCAGTTCCTCCACCAGGACAGGCCGGCCGGCATCGAGGCTCGCCTTCATCGCAGCACCCCGCGCCATCGAAACGCCGATGACTTCTGTCCCGGGCCTGATGCCCTTGACGGCTGTGGCGACGCCGGAAGCCAGGCCACCGCCGGAGAGTTGCACAAGCACCAGAGCGGCATCCGGGACCTGCTCGATCATCTCCAGCCCGAGCGTGCCTTGCCCGGCGATGATGGCGGGATTGTCGAAAGGCGGCAGCATCACCAGCCCCTGCTGCGCCACCAGCCGCTCAACCTCCTGCTGGGCATCGTCCTGGCTGTTGCCGACGATGTGGACCTCGGCGCCGAGCCGGCGGATTTCGTCGAGCTTGTTCTGGGGCACCAGCCGCGACATGCAGATCACCGCGCGCATGCCTTCGAGCTTCGCAGCATGTGCCAGCGCCCGGCCATGGTTGCCGGTCGAGGCCGCGACCACACCGCCTGCCTTTTCTTCCGCGCTCAGCGAAGAGACGGCATTCGTGGCGCCGCGGAGCTTGAAGCTGCCGGTAGTCTGGCGATGCTCGAGCTTGAGATGGACGGGGACACCGAGACGTTCCGAAAGGCTCGAGGATAAAACAGTCGGCGTGTACTCGACCTTGCTGGCAATACGCTCACGCGCGGCGCGGATATCGTTAAGGGAGACGGTCGTCATGATCATCAATCGCGCGGCAGAGGAAGCGTCATCAGCTGCCCAAATTCGGGGCGCGGCGTCTCGTCGCCACACAGCCGCAAGCAGTTCCAGGCTGTCGCTTGGTTGCTGGTCACTACAGGACGGCCGATTGCCTGTTCCATGCCGGTGACCGCAAGCGCGCCGCGCAGCGCCGTGCAGGACACAAACAGCGCGTCGGCCTGCGGGTCGGTCACTTGCCGCGCGAGATCGACAAGGGCTGCCGGCGGGATGCGCGCCATCTCTCGGTCGTCCTCGAAACCGAGACAGGTGAAGCTGGCTATCTCGAAACCACGCGCCGCGAAATAGGCCGCCATCGGCCTGGAGGTTTCGACCGTGTAGGGGGTAAGAATGCTGATCCGGCGCACGCCGAAGGCATTCAGCCCGCGCACACCAGCCATTGGCGGAGTGACCACAGGAACGCCGGGCTTGGCCGCCTGGATCGCCGTCTCGATCTCGGCATCACCGATCACCACCGAGGCCGACGTACAGGAGTAGCAGATGGCGTCGAGCTTCTCATCGGGCAGGATCAGCGCAGCCCCCGCCGTCAACGCCGGCTGCATCTTGCGCAGATTTTCCGGCGTCGTCGGATTGGCATAGGGGATACGCGCGACATGGACACCGATGCGCTCGCTCGCCACCATGCGGCGAAAGTCCGGCTCACTGGTGTGATCCGTGGCCAGGATGATCAGGCCGACGCGCTTGTCGAGCGGGCGGTCATCGAGTGATGGCCGTTTTGGATAGACCTTGATCTCGGGCAAAGGTTTCATCGGCTATCTCTCGATCTTGCCGTAACGGCGTTCCAGCCAGCGCAGCAGCACGACCGAACAAAGACTGATGGCGAGGAAGAAGGCGCCGACCAGTGTGATCGGCTCGATGTAACGATAGTAGGTGTTGGCGACGCTTCTGGCCTGGTTCATCAGTTCCAGCACGGTGATCGCCGACAGCAACGGCGTCTCCTTGAACATGGCGATGAAATAATTGGCCAGCGCCGGGATCATCGGCGGAATGGCCTGCGGGATGATGATGTGCGTCCAGGTCTGCCTGGCGCTGAGATTGCAGGCCTTGGCGGCTTCCCATTGGCCACGCGGTACATTGTCGATGCCGGCGCGGTAGACCTCCGCCGTGTAGGTGCCGTAATGCAGCCCGAGCCCTATGACACCGGCAACCAGTGGCGGCAGCAGGATGCCGATGTCGGGCAGCACGTAGAAGATGAAATAGAGCTGCACCAGAAGCGGCGTGCCTCGGATGAATTCGGCCGACCAGCCGACGGTGCGCGACAGCGCCTTGTTGGGCGAGCGGCGCGCCAGCGCGATGCCCAGCCCGACGATCGCCGCCAGCACCGAGCCCAGCAGCGTCGCCAGGATGGTGATCTTCACCCCCTGGATCAGCGTCGGCATGATCTGCCATACGAAATCCCAATCCCACTCCATCAGACGCGCACCCCATCAAGGCCGCGCGCCATGCGGCGCTCCAGCGAGCGCACACCCCAAGAAATGAGCAGCGCCAGGACGAAATAGATGACCAGGATGGTGGCGAACGGCACCATCGTGTTGCCGGTCTGCGCGCGCACCACCTGCGCCTGGAAGGTCAGGTCGGCGAGCGAGATCAGCGAGACCACGGAGGTGGCCTTGAGCAGTTCGATGGCGTTGTTGCCGAAGGTCGGCAGCATTACCAGAAAGGCCTGCGGCAGGATGACATGGCGCAGGCCTTGCCAGCGGCCGAGATTGAGCGCGATGCAGGCCTCATGCTGTTCACGGCCGATCGACTGCACGGCGCCGCGCACCACCTCGGCGGCATAGGCGCCGACATTCAGGCCCAAGGCCAGCACGCCGGCCTGCAGTGGAGTCAGTTCGAGGCCAATCAGCGGCAGCACGAAATAGGCGAAGAACAGCTGCACGAAGATCGAGGTGCCGCGGAAGAATTCGATATAGGCGGTGGCGAGCGCCCTCAGCGCGAAGAACCGCGACAGCCGCCCCATGCCGGCCAGAAAGGCCATGATCAGGGAAAGCACCGACCCCATCAGCGTCAGCTCGATGGTGACAAGCGCCCCCTGCAATATCAGGCCGAGATAGCCGGACCACTGGGTCATCTAGGTTCCAACATTTCATTTTAGCCCCTTCTCCCCGTTCACGGGGAGTTGAGGAGCGGTC
The DNA here is from genome assembly GCF_000009625.1 of Mesorhizobium japonicum MAFF 303099. NCBI lineage: Bacteria > Pseudomonadati > Pseudomonadota > Alphaproteobacteria > Hyphomicrobiales > Phyllobacteriaceae > Mesorhizobium > Mesorhizobium japonicum. The sequence goes on along the minus strand of NC_002678.2, from coordinate 5,891,024 downwards.
CGCGTAGCGGGCGAAAACCCAATTGCTTGGCTTTTCGAGCTACGAAAGCCGGCAGGCAGATGAGGGGCATCGCGAACTTATAAAGGTATGGCGCCGCCCCTCATCCGTCACTTCGTGACACCTTCTCCCCGTAAACGGGGAGAAGGAAGAAGAGGCACCTACTTCGCCGAGCAGAGCTTGTCGCGCGTCGTCGACATCGCGGCGGCGGCCGAGAAACCGTAAGGCTCGATGATCTTGGCGAACTCGCCCGACTTCTTCATCTTGGCGAGCTCGACGTCATAGGCATCGCGCAGCGCCTCGTCGCCCTTCTTGAAGGCGGCGCCGTCGCAATAGACCGGGGCGCCCTGCACCGGGGCGATGACTTCGAGGTTCGGGTCGTTGGCCTTCTTCATCAGATCGTTGATCGACAGAACCGGCAGCGAATAGGCGTCGATGCGGCCGTCCTGCACCATTTTCAGGCCGCTCTGGCCATCCGGCACGACGATGACGCGTTCGCGCGGCACGCCTGCGTTGAGTGCCAGCTTCTCCTCGGTGCCGCCACCGGGCGCGCCGATCGTGGCGGATGTGTCCTTGGCGACGTCCTCGTAGCTCTTGAAGCCTTTCGGATTGCCCTTCTTCACCAGCATCGCCTCGGCGTCGCACAGCACCGGTTCGGAATAGGCGACCGCGGCGCAACGCTCCGGCTTCATGAACAGGCCGGCGGTTACGACATCGAAGCGGCCGGCCTTCAAGCCGGGGATCATGGCGCCATATTCGGAGATCGAGGCGACGATGTCGCCAACGCCGAGCCGCTTGAAGATTTCACGCGCCACGTCGGGTGCCGCGCCCGACACCTTGCCGTCGGCCGCCACCGCCGTGTAGGGCGGCTCATTGGCGATGGCGACACGGGCGAAGCCCTGTGCCTTCAGCTGCTCGAGCTTGCTGTCGTCGGCCGAGCCCGGGATCGAGGCGGCCAGAACCGCCGCCAGTGCCAAGCCGGCGACGCCGGCCAGAATGCCAAGTTTCTTCATTGTTCCCAACTCCTGTTTCTTGTCTTGGTTTGTTCGAGGCGGCTTTCCGTCCCTGGAGGACGGCGTTGTCGCCTCGGGCATGACGGTCAGACGCGATGTCCGGCCGCGATGATCTTCTTCAGGAAGCCTTGCGTGCGCTCCTGTTTGGGATTGCGGAAAATCTCGTCGGGTTTGCCCTCCTCGACGATCTTGCCGCGATCGAAGAACAGCACCCGGTCGGCAAAGTCGTGGGCAAACCCCATTTCATGGGTGACCAGCAGCATGGTCATGTCGGTCTCGGCGCAAAGCCGCCACAGAACGTTGAGCACCTCTTCGACCAGTTCCGGATCAAGCGCCGACGTCACCTCGTCGAACAGCATGATCTTGGGCTGCAGAGCGAGCGCCCTGGCGATCGCCACGCGCTGCTTCTGACCACCCGACAGTTGCGCCGGCATCGCCTTGGCCTTGTCGGCCATGCCGACCATGTCGAGCAGTTCCATCGCCCGCTTCTCGGCGGCGGCGCGCGGCATACCCTTGGTCAGCATCGGCGCCAGCGTCACATTGTCGATGACGCTCTTGTGTGGAAACAGGTTGAACAGCTGGAACACCATGCCGATCTTCTGACGCATCCGCGCCAGATGCCGCTCGTCCGCGGGCAGCAGCTGGCCGTTGCGCTCCATGTGGTAGAGCTGCTCGCCCTCGATCTGAATGTGGCCGCCGTCGATGCGCTCGAGCGTCATCAGGATGCGCAGGATCGTCGTCTTGCCCGAGCCGAGGGGCCGATCAGCGCCAGCTTTTCGCGCGGCATGACCTGCATCGACAAGCCGTCCAGCACCTTGAAGGCACCGAAGCTCTTCGAAATGGCATCGACCTTGATGATGGGTGCGGACAAATGAATTTCCCCGTGCTGGAGAAGCCTGTGCCCTTAACGATGCGGAACGCGCCAAATCATGTCAATTGGGAAAATAATATCATGACAATTATTCTGATTGCGCACATTTTCCGATCAATCGTGGCTGGTTTTTTGGGCATGCCATCGTCCCGAAACCGCTTCGCACTTTGGGCGACATGCTCAGATCGCGAGCAGCAAATGCTCCGGATCGCCAAGCAGCAGCTTGGTGACAACGCCGAGGCCGGCGCGCAGTTCCCCTTCGGTGGTCGAGCCCAGCGAGATGCGCACCGCCGGATGCCAGGGCGCGTCGGAAATGCGGAAGGATGTGCCGGGCGCGATTGCCACGCCCTGCAGCCGGGCCTGGGCGACAAAGCCCTCCTCGGCGCGGTCGTCGGGCAGTTGCAGCCAGATATGCAGCCCGTCGCGGCGGGCGCGGTAGTCGATGCGGGCCAACACTTCGGCGGCGATATCCTGCCGCCGCCGCAATGCGGCGCGCTGCCAGAGGACGAGCTCCATCGCCGTGCCGTCAGTCACCCATTTGGTGGCGATCTCGGCAACCAGCGGCGTCGCCATCCAGTTCGACACCAGATGCCGGTTGGCGACGGCGGCGACATAGCGGTCGGGCGCGGCAAGATAGCCGATGCGCAGGCCGGGCACGGTGATCTTGGTGAAAGAGGTGACGTAGAGCGTGCGCTCCGGGGCAAAGGCGGCGACCGGCGGCGGCCGATCCTCGACCAGCGGGCCCAGCACGTCGTTCTCGATGATGGCGATGTCATGCTTGCGCGCAACCGCGGCGATTTGTTCGCGCCGCTGGGCATCCATGAGCGTTGCCGTCGGGTTGATCACCGAGGGCTGCACGAACACCGCGCGGATGTCGGAAAGACGGCAGGCCTCGTCCAGCGCCTCCGGGATCAGGCCGTTATCATCGATCGGCAGTCCTTGGAGGTTGAAGCCGAGATAGCGTGCCAGCGGCACCAGCGTGTGGTGGCCGATCGCCTCGGTGGCAACGGTCGAGCCAGGCGGCGCCACGCTCATCAGCGCCACCGTCATGCCGGCGGTGGCGCCATTGGTCAGGCTGATGTTCTGGGCTGAAATGTCGAGCCCGCACAATTTCAGCCATTCGACCGCCACGGCACGGTGGCGCGGAAACACCATGTTGGGCCGGAAGGACAACGCTGAACTCGACGGCAGGTTTTCGGCAAGCCAGCCCAGTGCCTGCTTCAACCTCTCCAGATGCATGGGCTCGCAGACCGGCTTCAGGATGGAGAGATCGATGACCTCGCCCAGGCGCTCGGGCAGATAGGGCGGCTCCGGCTCGCGACGCTGCGTCTGGACAAAGCTGCCGCGGCCGATCTCGCCCGAGATCAGGCCGCGCCGGATCAATTCCTCATAGGCGCGGCTGACGGTCTGCACCGACAAATTGAGATCGTCGGCCAGCCGGCGATGCGTCGGCAGGCGTGCGCCATTGGCAAGGCGCCCGTCATGGATGGCGCGCGCGAACTGGTCGGCAAGCGATTGATAGGCTGGCCGCCTTATGAGCGCGGGGTCGGGTTGCCACAATGTCATGACTTATTAGAGATCGAAATCAGTGCAATTGACAATCGAAATAATGCGCCATCATGGTACTGTGGACGAAAAAGTGAGCCCTGATGACTGCCGCGAAACTCGACGCCATCGACCTCAAAATCCTCGACGCCATCCAGCGCGACGGGCGCATCACCAAGCTGGCACTGGCCGAGCAGGTGGGGCTGTCTCCGACCCCATGCTGGATGCGGCTGCGTAAGCTGGAGAAGGCCGGCATCGTCTCGGGCTATCACGCGAGGATCGCCATGCGCGTCGTGGCGCCGGTGGCCACCGTGCTGATGGAAGTGACGCTGGCCAGCCACCGCCAGGCCGATTTCGACCGCTTCGAGCGCGTCATCCGCGATATCCCCGAGATCGTCGCCTGCTGGTCGGTGGGCGGCGGCGTCGACTATGTGCTGAAGGTGATGGCGCGCGACATCGACGCCTACCAGCGGCTGGTCGACGGCCTGCTCGACCGCGAGATCGGTATCGACCGCTACTTCACCTACATCGTCACCAAGACGGTGAAAGAAGAGATCGCACTTCCCATCGCCGAGTTGCTGCCGGTGTCGCCGTAGTGCTGGAGAAATCGTCTGCAGAGGCGGCACAATAGAGAGAATCTCTCTACTTCAGGACACCCAAACAGCCTCTCTGTCCGCCCACGACGGATAGTCTCCCAGGATCAGACCGAACCGGGAGGCTTCGACCATGTCCGCGCATTTCGCCCGCTCGCATCGCCATGAGGCGCTCGACCGCCTCGCCGACCGCCGTCTGCTGCGCGAACTCGCCTATGTCGACGGCCACTGGACGGCGAGCGAGGCCGCCGAAAGCTTTGAGGTCACGGATCCGGCGACGGGAAGCACGGTCGCCTTCGTCGCGGCGCTGGATGCACGGCAAACGACACAAGCAATCGACGCCGCCGCGCTCGCTTTTCCGGCTTGGCGGTCGCTGCTGCCGCAGGAGCGGTCAAGAATCCTGCGAAAATGGTTCGAGCTGATCATCACCGCGAAAGACGACCTCGCGTTGCTGATGACCCTGGAACAGGGCAAGCCCTTGCAGGAATCGCTCGGCGAAATCGACTATGCCGCCTCTTTCGTCGAGTGGTATGCGGAGGAAGCCAAGCGCCTCAACGCCGAGAGCGTCACCAGCCATCTGGCGAACGCAGAAATGATGGTGCGGCGCGAGCCGCTCGGCGTCGTCGGCATCGTCACGCCGTGGAATTTCCCCTCGGCCATGCTGACCCGCAAGGCGGCCGCCGCCCTTGCCGCCGGCTGCACCATTGTCGCGCATCCGTCCTCGGAAACGCCGCTGTCGGCGCTGGCATTGGCCGAGCTTGGCGAGCGCGCCGGACTGCCGGCCGGTGTCTTCAACATCGTCACCGGCAAGGCCGCGACGATCGTCGGGCGGATGTGCGAAGACACACGCGTGCGCGCCATGAGTTTTACGGGCTCGACCGAGATCGGCAGGCTGATTGCCGCGCAGAGCGCGCCGACGATGAAGCGGCTGGTGATGGAGCTTGGCGGCCACGCTCCGCTCATCGTGTTTGCCGATGCGGATCTCGACAAGGCGGTGAGCATCGCCATCGACGCCAAATTCGCCACATCGGGCCAGGATTGCCTCGCCGCCAACCGCATCTACGTCCAGCGGCCGATCCACGATCGCTTCTGCGCTGCCTTCGCCAAGCGGATCGAGGCGCTGCGGACCGGCAATGGCCTTGACGACATGACCGACATCGGGCCGCTGCTGCATGAGCGCGCCGTCCAGAAAGTCGAGGAGCAGGTCGCCGATGCGCTCGCCCATGGCGCGCGCTGCCTTGCCGGCGGCAAGCGACACCAGGCCGGGCCGCTGTTCTACCAGCCGACGCTGCTGGCCGACGTTTCCGACGCGGCGCTGATCATGCGCGAAGAGACTTTTGGGCCGGTCGCCGCGGTGACGCCTTTCGACAGCGAGGACGAGGTGATCGCGCGCGCCAATGCCACGGAATATGGCCTGGTTGCCTATGTCGTGACGGATAACGGTGCCCGCCAGCAGCGCATGGGCCGCGCGCTCGACTACGGCATGGTCGCCATCAACCGGGTGAAGATCACCGGCGCTCCGATCCCGTTCGGCGGTGTCAAGCAGTCCGGCATCGGCCGCGAGGGCTCGCGCCACGGGCTCGAAGCGTTCACCGATCTCAAGTATCTCTGCCTGGACGTCGCATAAGTCCGCCCGGCCACATCTCAAGGAGACCAAAAATGCTCAACCAGTCCAACGAACTCAACGCCTGGGATCGCGACCACTTCTTCCATCCCTCGACGCATATGGGCACGCACGCACGCGGTGAGAGCCCGACCCGCATCATGGCCGGTGGTGAAGGCGTCACCGTCTGGGATAACAATGGCAGGAAGAGCATCGACGCCTTCGCTGGCCTCTATTGCGTCAATGTCGGCTATGGCCGCCAGAAGATCGCTGATGCCATCGCCACACAGGCGAAGAACCTCGCCTACTATCATGCCTATGTCGGACACGGCACCGAGGCCTCGATCACGTTGGCCAAGATGATCATCGACCGCGCGCCGAAGGGGATGTCGAGGGTCTATTTCGGCCTCTCCGGCTCGGACGCCAACGAAACCAACATCAAGCTGATCTGGTACTACAACAATGTGCTGGGCCGGCCGGAGAAGAAGAAGATCATCTCGCGTTGGCGCGGCTATCACGGCTCGGGCGTGATGACCGGATCGCTGACCGGGCTCGACCTGTTCCATAACGCCTTCGACCTCCCGCGCGCGCCGGTGCTGCACACCGAGGCGCCGTACTATTTCCGCCGCACCGACCGCTCGATGAGCGAGGAACAGTTCTCGCAGCACTGCGCCGACAAGCTCGAGGAGATGATCTTGGCCGAAGGTCCCGAAACCATCGCCGCCTTCATTGGCGAGCCGATTCTCGGCACCGGTGGCATCGTGCCGCCGCCTGCCGGTTACTGGGAAAAGATCCAGGCGGTGCTGAAGAAATATGACGTGCTTCTGGTCGCCGACGAAGTGGTTACCGGCTTCGGCCGGCTGGGCACCATGTTCGGCTCCGATCATTACGGCATCAAGCCGGATCTGATCACCATCGCCAAGGGCCTGACCTCGGCCTATGCGCCGCTGTCGGGCGTCATCGTCGCCGACAGGGTGTGGCAGGTGCTGGTGCAGGGTTCCGACAAACTCGGCTCGCTCGGCCATGGCTGGACCTATTCGGCGCATCCGATCTGCGTTGCCGCCGGAGTCGCCAATCTCGAACTGATCGACGAGATGGATCTGGTGACGAATGCCGGCGAAACCGGCGCCTATTTCCGTGCCGAACTCGCCAAGGCCGTCGGTGGCCATAAAAATGTCGGCGAGGTGCGCGGCGACGGCATGCTGGCAGCGGTCGAGTTCGTCGCCGACAAGGACGACCGGGTATTCTTCGACGCTTCGCAGAAGATCGGGCCGCAAGTGGCGACAGCGCTGGCCGCCAGCGGCGTCATCGGCCGCGCCATGCCGCAGGGCGACATTCTGGGCTTCGCACCGCCGCTCTGCCTGACCCGCGAGCAAGCCGACATCGTCGTCTCGAAGACTGCGGATGCGGTGAAGAGTGTGTTTGCCAATCTCTGAGATCGACGATGACTGCCATGACCACAACCGTCCCTGCCACCATGGCCGCCGTGCTGCTCACCGGGCACGGCGGACCGGAAAAACTCGTCTACCGCACCGACGTGAAAGTGCCCTCGCCTGACCCTGGTGAAGTGCTGGTCGAGGTCAGCGCCTGCGGGATGAACAACACCGACGTCTGGGTGCGCCAGGGCGCCTATGGCACGGAAGAGGACGCGGCCGCCGTGTCGACCTGGCGGCGTCAGGGCAACACGCTTGTTTTCCCGCGCATCCAGGGCACCGACACGGTTGGCACCATCGTTTCCGTTGGCGAAGGCGTTTCGCCGGAGCGGATCGGTGAGCGGGTGATGGTCGATTTCTCCATCTACAACCGCGATGACGATTCACTCGCCGACATCGACTATATGGGTCATGGCCGCGACGGTGGTTATGCCGAATACCAGACCGTGCCTGCCGAGAACGCCCATGTCGTCGATACTGATATGAGCGATGTCGAGCTCGCCACCTTCTGCTGCGCCTACCTGACCGGCGAACAGATGCTGGAACGCGCCGGCTTGAAGGCCGGTGAGCGTGTGCTGGTCACCGGCGCTTCGGGCGGCGTCGGCTCCGGCATCGTCCAGCTGGCGCGGGCGCGCGGCGCCATTCCCTATGCCGTCGTCGGCAAGGGCAAGGAACAGGCGGTGCTCGACATCGGCGCCGAGGCCGTCATCACCCGCGGCGTCGCTGACCTGCCGCGGGCCGTGGCTGAAGTGACCGGCGGCCAGCCGATCGACGTGGTCGCCGATCTCGTCGGCGGCGCGATCTTCAACGACCTGCTGCGTATTCTCAGGCCCGAAGGCCGCTACACCACCGCCGGTGCAATCGCCGGGCCGGTGGTGCAGCTCGATCTCAGGACCATGTATCTCAAGCAATTGCAGCTGCATGGCTCGAGCCAGGGCACGCGCGCGGATTTCCGCCGTATCGTCGGCTATATCGAGGCGAAAAAGATCCGGCCGCTGGTCGGAGGTGTCTACAGGCTCTCCGATTTCCACCGCGCACAGGCGGATTTCGTCGCCAAGGATTTTGTCGGCAAGCTGGTGGTCGTCCCCGATGCCATCGCGGAGCGGCAGGCATAGTTTCCTGATCCTCGCTCTGGCCACCTTCTCGCCGCTGCCCCAATGGGAATGGCTTGCAGTCGCGTCTGCGAGCCGTCACAAACGGCTACGCCCGTTGTAATGCTGGTCCGGGCATCTGGTCACAGGATACAGGCAAGACATGACAGCCCGGATAGTACTGCTCGACGCCAAGCCGCTCGGCGTGGCTGACGTCGCCGAGATCGCACGCCGCAACGCCCGGTTGATGCTGGGCGAAGAAGCGATGCGCCGAATCCGGGCGAGCCGCGCCCTCATCGAACATCTGACCGGGCTTGGCAAACCGATGTACGGCGTCACCACAGGCCTCGGCGCCTGTGTCGACACGCCGCTCGCGCAGGCCGACCTGATCGCCTTCCAGCACAGCGTGCCGCTCAGCCACAGCATGGGCATCGGACCGGCGCTCCCGACAGAGGCGGTGCGGGCGCTGATGACCGCGCGCATTTCAGGTATGGCCGCCGGTGGCACCGGCACCTCCGAACGCGTGGTGATGGGCCTTGTCGCCGCGCTCAATGCCGGCGTGCATCCGGTGATCCCGACCTGGGGCTCGATCGGCGCGGCCGATCTTGCTCATCTCGGCCATATGGCGAGGTCGCTGCGCGGCGATGGCGAGGCGGAGTTCCAGGGCCGGATCATGCCCTCCGCCGAGGCGCTTGCCTTGGCCCGGCTCGAGCCGCTCGACCTGCGCGAAAAGGACGGCCACGCCATCATCGTCGCCAACAGCCTGTCGACCGGAACGGCGTGCCTGTACCTTGAAGACGTCGCCCATCTCATCGACTGGGCGCTGGCCGCCGTGGCGCTCAACTACGAGGCGTTCCGCTCGTCCCTCACCGCGATCGACGAACAGGCGCTTGCCGCGCGGCCGGCCTTCGGCCAGCGCGAGATCGGCGCGCGGTTGCGCGCGGAACTAGCCGGAAGCGGCCTTTGGCAGGACAAGGCGGCACGGCGCTTGCAGGATCCGCTCAGCTATCGCTGCGTGCCGCAGGTCTGGGGTGGCCTGCTCAATGCGTTCGAACAGGCAAGGCTAGCGACCGAGATCGAACTGACCCATTCCGGCGATAATCCCGTGATCCTGGCCGAGGGCGAACGGGTGATTTCCAACGGCAATTTCGACCTGACGGCGATGACGCTGGCCTGGGAGCAACTGGGCCAGGCGCTCGCGCATTGCGCCGTCGGCACCGCCAATCGCTGCATGAAGCTGATGTCGCCGACAACAGCCGAACTGCCGCGCTTCCTGTCGGCCAGGGGCGGCAGCCGCCAGGGCTATGCGGAACTGCAAAAACCCTTGTCCGCGCTGGAGGCCGAAATTCGGCATCTGGCCAACCCGATGTCACTCAGCCCGCTCGCGGTGTCGGACGGCATCGAGGATCAGTCGTCGATGGCGCCCAGGGTGGTGGCCAAAACCGCTGAGATCGTCGAGCGCATGCGCTATCTCGTGGCGATGGAGCTGATCTTCGCGGCGACGGGTGTGGAGTTGCGCGGTGTCGTCGACACCATGGGTGAAGGGCCGCAGCGCACCTTCGCCGCCGTGCGCGCGCTCGTCAGCCCGCTCGACGACGACCGCGAGATGAGCACCGACATGACGCGGGTGGCGCGGATGGTGGCGGGTCCGCGCTGCTGAGCCGAGGGCCGATCCGCCAGGATCGGTATCCGGATTTTCCGGCGCGAACCTAGGCGTCAAGCACCAACGCGCGCGGCCCGCTACCAGGGCCATCGGTGTGATCGGTCGCCGCAAAAACTCAGGTTCGGCGCCATGTGTGGCGCATGCAAAGCATCAAGACGTGAAAGAAGAGATGTCGCAAAATTGCTTGCCGATACGGCATGAACATATTAGAAATAACAAATACGTTCTTTCATGACGTGAAATAACGGAACTACGCTTGGCCACCGCAAGCACTGCTAAAGTATCCGGAGAGAGCCAGGGCCCGGGTATGCGGTTCGCAGACAAGATTGTGCCGCCCTGGAGTGAATTGCCGAACGTTTGCCTGATCTGACACCCCTGATCCTGTCCGGAGGAACCTGTGGCCAACACCTACAAGGTCCATTTCGTCAGCAATCGAAACCCGATCGTGAACAGTCAGGGGCGGATCATCGGTTTCGGCCCCAATCCCAGCCAGGCCCAAGGCGTCGATCTTCGATATGGAGAGGTCCAGGTGACGGTCACCGGAGCTCCCAAGCAGGGCAAGATCGTGCCCGGCACCCTGCTTGTGTATGACGAGAAGATACTTGTCGAGAAGGGCAAGGCTCAAATTCGCGGAAGCGACCAGATGTTTGCCGCGCTTCATCCGGCATTCAGTGCGGCAAAGACGATCATCCTGTTCGCGCATGGCTTCTTCAACACCTTTTCCGACAGCGTCGAACGTGCGGCGACGATCCTGAGCTTCTACGGAATAGATGCCGAGATCATCGTCTTCAGTTGGCCCTCTGCCGGCACATTGATCGGCTACCAGCATGACCGGGCAACATCACGACAGAGTGGCCCCGCGTTTGCCCGAGTGATCCGCAGGTTGGCGACGGAGCTTGCCGGCCTTGCCCCGACGGCGCCGCGTCCGACCGTTCACCTGCTCTGTCACAGCATGGGAAACTTTGCGCTGCGTTTTGGCGTTCAGGCATTGCTGGCGCAACCGCAAGATACAAAACCCGGCGAGGCCCAACCGGCCGTACCGGCGACGCATCTTCCGACCATCTTCAACCAAATCATTCTCGCCGCCGCCGACGAGGATTCCGATGCGTTCGACCGGCAGGACAAACTGAAGGCGCTGCCCGACCTCGGGCGTGGGGTTACCGTCTACTACACCCATGAGGATTGGGTGCTGACCTTCTTGAGCGCTGCAATTGAATTCAACGGCCCCCGGCTTGGCGCCGGAGGCCCCGACAACATGGCAACCATCAGCGACAAGGTGAGTGCGGTGGACGTGAGCGCCGTTGTTCCAGCCGAACTCAACATGAATAGCCATCAATATTATCGGCTCTACACGCCGGTGCGCGACGATGAAGTCGCGGTGCTGGCAGGTCAAGCGCCCGATAAAATCCGCAACCGGGCAGCGACAGGCGTTCCACACCGATATCGGATCGAGCCTGCGGTGGGTTAAATATTGAAGATTGCGGCGGAGTGTCTCGCTCAGACCTGCTGCCGTGACAACCCGCGGCGACAGCGTGATGTTATTGATAAGGACCTCTGAGGTTGAGTTTCTCAGCCAGATGGCAGAAGCGGTCGATCAGCCGGACAAGTTCTTCGCCTCGTTCGCCGACAATCGCCCCACGCTTGGTGAGCGGCGCATCCGACAAAGCCTTCCACAACCGGCTTTGCCGATCACAGACATCCGCCAGTTCTGAGCAGTCGCTGGCAGTCAATTTCAAAAAATGATCCGCCGTCACCGGTCCAATGCCTGGGGGCGTTGTCGCCCCAAGCGAGAGATAACCCGGCGGCACGGTGCCTTTGGCATTGGTCACCGATTTGCGACAGATGACATCAAACAGCTGGTCGACGGCCTGTTTGGCGCCGGCGACGCGCGACGGATGGTCCGTATCGGCTGCAGCATGCGGCAGAAGTTCAAGTTTTTCGCCATGCCTCTCGACGAGGTCGAGATAGGGCAGCATCGGGCCGGAAAGGCGCCCGGTCGAGGCATCTCTGAACAGGTCCGCATCGATGGCGGCATGGCGCATCTGCCCTGTATCGAGGGCGTCGCCAAGCGCTGCGACGTCGACAAGCTCGCCGCGATCGTAATTGACCAGCACGGCGCCCTTGTTCATGCGGGACAAGACCTCGGCGCCGATGAGCCCGGCATTGGCGTAGCGGCCGGTCTGCGCGTCCTGCTTGCCGAGGCCGACATGGACGCTGAGCACATCGGCGCCTTCAGCCGCATCGGCGAGATCCGCCGCGAAGGCAAAGCCCTCGGCTTCGATCCAGTCGCGGTGCCGTGGCCGTGCATGGATCACCACGCGCATGCCGAAGGCGCGAGCGAGCTTAGCGACCTCACGGCCGATATTGCCGTAGCCGATGATCGCGATGGTCTTGCCTTCGAGCTTTTCGGTCGGGAAATCGCGCAGCTCCCTGCCGGTGTCGAAATCGGCGCGCGCCACCCGGTCGTGAAGCAAGCCGACCGGCAGATCCGGCAGGACTTTCAGGATCGCCTTCATCACCATCTGTGCGGTGGCGCGGCTGTTGATGCCGGGCGTGTTCATCAGCACCGCGCTGCCGCCCTCGCCGCTGCCGCCGCCCCAGGAGCGCGAGCCCATATTGCCGGTGCCGGCGCCGATCCGCACGCCGGCGAGCGCAAAGACGGTTTCGGGGGGCAGGAAGGTCGCCGCGGCAATGACGGCGTCATAGCGTCCGTCGCCGGCGGCTTCGATCAGCTCCTCGCGGGTGCTGAGATCCGGCTGGTAGAAGAAATGCACCCGGCCCCGCTCGAGGCCCGCTTTGTCGCCAAGCGCGGACAGGTGGAAGCGGCCGCCCTTGGCTTCGATATAGGCGCGCACTTCGCTGGGATCAGGCTTGCCGTCAGGTCCGAAGCGCAGGCCGACCAAATCGCAGATCAGCACGGTGTACATCCCCTGCGGATCGATCGGCTCAACGGCCTGTGTGTTGGTGTTTGCGGTCACGTCGTTTCCCCCATGCAAGAACGGAAAGGCCTGCCGATACAGCAGCACGCTCTCAGAACCTACTCAGCCGGAAAGGCGTCAGATCGATCACTGGCGGCAAACCGGCGGCGAGTTGCGACACGATCTTGCCGATGACGGCGCCGCCGATGAGGCCCGTGACGTCCGACGCCCGATCTAAAGGCTGGGTCCCAGCTTGATCGGGCTGCCGTCGCTGAAGCGGGATTGACGGAACCTGTGAAGATCATGCCCGATCTCGTTTCCCTGGACGAGGTCGGACACGACGCGGCCCATTCCGGGTCCGATGCCGAAGCCGTGACCGCTCATCCCGGTGGCAACAACGAGACCCGGAATTTCGGCGGCGCGATCAACGACCGGCACCACATCCGGCATCGCATCGATCATGCCCGCCCAGCTCGCCTTGATCGGCACCGTCTTGAACTGTGGGAAAAGTGCCGTGAATTCGCGCTCGATATCGCGCAACGCCGAGGCTTTGGGGGCGGGGTTGAGGATGCGCATCCGTTCGAAGGGGCTTTCCTCGTCCGCGTTCCATCGGCGTGGGGTTGACCAGCCGTCCGGATAGCCGCGCGGCGCCGCCGGCAGGTAGGAGGTGCCAAAAGGATTCGCCACCAGGGCAGGAACAAATTTGGTCGCGTGACGAAAGGCGTCAGGCCCGACATACAACTGGCTGGTGCCTCCCGATGCCAGCGTGTAGCCGCCATCCTGCCTACGCCGGAATGCGATATGGTCGTCGGCCACGGCACCAGAATGGATTTCGGGCATGGGTCCGGTCGCGGCGACGGTCGCCCTGACGCTGAGCTGCGGAATGGAGACGCCGTGGGTGCGCAGGAAGAGCGACGTCCACGCACCGCTCGCGACGACCGCGCTCGAGGTGGCGATACGGCCCAGTTCGGTCCAGACCCCGCTAACGCGTCCAGCCGATATGTCGAGCTTGCGCGCTGCACAATTCTCGATGACGGTGACGCCCTCCCGGGCGGCCAGGCGGGCAAGCGCGGGAACCGCGACCCATGGCTCGGCGCGCATGTCCGATGGGGTGGTCATCGCACCCTTGAAAGAGCGCGACATGGCCGGGATCAGCTTGGCCGTCTCGCCCTGGTCGAGGAGACGCGTGTCGACGCCGTGTATCTGGGCGATCTTCAGGAACTTCGCGAAGCCGGCCATCTCTTTGTCGGTTCGCGCAAGATAGGTGACGCCTGTCTGCCTCAGCCCGATGTCCTCGCCGCATTCCTCGGCCAGTTGACGCCAGAGGCGCTGCGCTTCGATGACAACAGGGAGTTCGTCGGCATCACGGCCCTGCTGGCGGATCCAGCCCCAGTTCCGCGACGATTGCTCACCGGCGATGCGGCCCTTTTCCAGCAATGTCACCGAAATGTTGCGCCGCGCCAGGAACAAAGCCGTGGTCACGCCGATGACGCCGCCGCCGATGACCACAACCTCCGAAGCCTTCGGCAACGGTGCTTGAAACTGGATCGGCATGGCTTCGGTAAAGGGAAAACTTGTCAAGGAAGACTGCCCTTCTTGCTATTGACGGCGGCGTCGGCCCTCGCTGCCGGACCTGGCTGGTCCGTGTCGGCGACGCAGAACTGATAGTCCGTCAAGACTAGGTCGAGCTGGAGAATCTGCGCGTCAATGCTATGAATTGTTTATGCCAGCGAAAGTCGCCTCGACACCCATTTCAGGAACTTTGGGCGACAAGGCCGCAAGCGCCTGTCGACGACCGATGTCGGCACTGTCGTCAGGCACAGTGCGATGCCGCTATTGGCCTCTTGAAGGGTCAAGTCGGACACGCGTAACATCACGCCATCAGAACTGAGTCTGCTTCATTCGTCCGGGCTAATGTCCGGATTGGATTGGATATTTTCCTTGCCTACGGATGCAGCCAGCGGCGCGGCGAAGCGCGGCAAATCGTTTGCCCATGTGGCGGAAGCCTCCTGGGGCAAGGGCCTCAGCACCTTGCTGCGCATCGTGCGCATGACGCTGCGCCATCCCTGGCAGGTCGCCATCACCCTCGTCTCGACCTTCATCGCCGCGACGCTGCAGCTTTTCATCCCACGCCTGCTGGGACGCGCCATCGATCAGGCGCAAGGCGTGATCGCCGCCAGTGGCGGTGCCGTGGCGGAACAGGCGCTGTGGCACACGGCGCTGACACTGCTCTTCGTCAGCATCCTGCGCGGTCTCTTCACCATGGCGCAGAACTATTATGGCGAGGCCGTCGGCCATCAAACCGGCTATGAATTGCGTCTCGCCTTCTACGAGAAGATCCAGCGCCTGAGCTTCTCCTTCCACGACAAGGTCCATACCGGGGACCTGATCACGCTCGGTCTGCTCGATCTCGACGGCGTGCGCATGTTCTTTTCCACCGGCATCCTGCGCGTGGTGCTGCTCGGCGTGCTGATCGGCGTCGGCGCCTATCTCCTGATCAGCACCGATTTCGTGCTCGGGCTGCTCAGCCTCAGCTTCGTGCCTTTCGTCGCCTGGCGCTCCTCCGTGACACAGCTCAGATTGCGCAGCACCTGGCTGACGCTGCAGGAGCGGCTGTCGGTGTTGAGCAGAGTGATGGATGAAAATCTCGGCGGCATCCGCGTCGTGCGCGCCTTTGCGGCGCAGCGCCATGAGCTCAAGAAATTCGACCGCGCCAAGCAGGACGCGCTGGAGTTGGCCAATCAGCGCGTCGACATCCGCGTCTCCAACACCAGTGCCATGAACTTTTCCTTCCTGGCCGCCATGGGGCTGGTGCTGTGGTTCGGCGGCCAGAAGGTGATCGCGGGCCAGATCAGCGTCGGTACGCTCGCGCAGTTCCTCACCTTCATGACCATCCTGCAGATGCCGGTGCGCCAGCTCGGCCTGATGGTCAACTCGTTCGCGCGCGCCTCGACCTGCGGCACGCGGCTGTTCGAACTGCTCGACACCGAACTCGACATCGAGGATGCGCCCGACGCCAGGGAGCTCGTCATCACCGAGGGCGTGCTGCGCTTCGACAATGTCGGCTTCCGCTATGAAGGCGCGGGCGATCGTCCGACGCTGTCCGGCATCTCTTTCGAGGCCAGGTCCGGCGAGACGATAGGGATCGTCGGACCGCCCGGCAGCGGCAAGTCGACCATCGCGCATCTGATCCCGCGCTTCTACGACGTGACCTCGGGCGCGATCACCATCGACGGCCAGGACATAAGCAAGGTCACGCTGCAATCGCTGCGCAAGGTGGTCGGCGTGGTGCAGCAGGACGCGTTCCTGTTCACCACCTCGATCGAGAACAACATCGCCTATGGCAACCCCTGGGCGCGTGAAACCCGCATCGGACAGGCCGCCGAATATGCGCAGTTACACAACTATATCATCGGACTTCCGGCCGGCTACACCACGGTCGTCGGCGAGCGCGGCGCATCGCTTTCCGGCGGCCAGCGCCAACGCCTGACCATCGCCCGCAGCCTGATGTTGCGGCCATCGGTTCTGGTCTTCGACGATTCCACCGCGGCAATCGATGCCGGCACCGAGCAGCGTATCCGCGCGGCAATGAAGCGTTTCGCCAAGGATCGCGTGACGCTGATCATCTCGCATCGGCTGAGTTCGCTGATGCATGCCGACCAGATCCTGTTCGTCGAGGGCGGCCGCATCGTCGAGCGCGGCACGCATGAGGAATTGCTGGCGCTGGGCGGTCGCTATCGCGCGCTTTACGACTTGCAGCTGCGGCCGGATGACGACCGGCTCGAGGGAGCCGCATGATGTCGACGCGGGACGATGACGAGAAGGACGACAAGAGCGGGCGGCCGACCAAGGCCGTCGTCGGCTCGCATCGCGACGAGGAAGAGGTTTTCGGCAAGGCCTATGATCCGCGCATCATCAGGCGCATCTGGAGCTTCGTGAGGCCCTATCAAGGCCGGATCTTCATCTCTGTGGCGGCAGTGCTGGTGTTCACGCTGACGCAGTTGGCGATCCCGCTGGTCATCCGCTACGCCATCGACCACGGCATGGCTCCGGGCCGGCTCGACCGCTCGGTGATGATCTCCGCGATTATCACTTTCACCGTGATCATCCTGATCAACTATGCCGCCAGTTATGTGCAGGAAAGCGTCGTCGGCAAGGTGGCCGAGAACGTGTTGTCCGATCTGCGCCGCGCCATGTTCAGCCATCTGCAGCTTGTGTCGCTCAGCTTCATGGACAAGACCGAGGTCGGCCGGCTGATGTCGCGCCTGCAGGGCGACGTCAATTCGATGCAGGAATTCCTCGAGACATCGGTGATGTCGGTGGGCGACATCGTGCTGCTGTTCGGTATCGTCACCGTCCTGCTCTGGCTCGATTTCCGGCTCGGACTGTTGACATTGTCGACCATGCCAATGCTGTTCATCGTGCGGCTGTTCTGGCTGCCGCGCGCCAAGGTCGCCTTCATGGCGGCGCACGAAACCAATTCCATCGCCAACGGGGCGCTCGCCGAAGGCATCCATGGCGTGCGCACCGTGCAGAGCCTGGAGCGCCAGCACGTCAATTTCGACCTCTATGACGAGAAGGTGCTGGCCAACCTCAATGCCCATCTGCGGTCAGCTAGATATGCCCAGGTGATGGTGCCGATCGTCGACACGCTTACCGGCATGGCCATGGCGACGGTCATCGTCGTCGGCGGTTCGATGGTGCTCTCGCACAGCCTCGATGTCGGCGTCATGGTGGCGTTCCTGTTCTACATCCAGCGCTTCTTCGACCCAATCCGCTCGCTCACCATGCAGTATAGCGTCATGCAGCGCGCCATGGCCTCCGGCCAGCGCATCTCCGAAGTGCTCGACGTGCCGGTGGATGTCAGCGACAAGGACAATGCGGTGGCCTTGTCGCGCGAAACGGACGGCTCGGTCGAGTTCAGGAACGTCACCTTCGGCTATCGGCCGAACCAGCCGGTGCTGAAGAACATCTCTTTCCGCGTCAATCCGGGCGAGACCGTCGCGCTTGTCGGTCCGACCGGATCGGGCAAGTCGAGCTCGATGGCGCTGGTGCACCGCTTCTACGACGTCTGGTCGGGTCAGGTCCTGGTCGGCGGCCATGATGTGCGTGACCTGACGCAGGATTCGCTCGGCGACCAGGTGGCCATGGTGCTGCAGGAACCGTTCCTGTTCTCCGGCACGGTGCTGGAGAACATCCGCTACCACAAAACCGGCGCCAGCCGCGACGAAGTGGTGCGCGCGGCGCAGGCCGTCGGCGCGCACGACTTCATCGAACAACTGCCCGATGGCTACGATACCCAGCTAGAGCAACGCGGCGGCAACCTCTCGCTCGGCCAGCGCCAGCTCATCAGTTTCGCGCGGGCGCTGGTGGCCGACGCCAAGATCCTCGTGCTCGACGAGGCCACGGCCAGCATCGATTCCTACACCGAGATGCTGATCCAGAAGGCGCTGATCAAACTGTTGGAAGGCCGCACCGGGCTGGTCATTGCCCATCGGCTTGCCACCATCCGCGGCGCCGACCGCATCATCGTGCTGCAGAACGGTGAGATCGTCGAGAGCGGCAACCACGAACAGCTGATGCAGAGGAAGGGCCTCTACGCCCGCCTCTACAACATGAACTACGCTTCGTTCGACGACATTTCCGAGGAAGAGATGGGAATGGACGCGGCGCTCGGCAAAGCGACGTGAGTGTGCGAACCGATCCGATCGCCCCTCCTGACGAAACCTGCTTGCGAGGCCTCCTGATGTGAGCAGGGACAGCCGGGCCCGGATATTCCGGGACGGCTGCTTCGTCATTCCGCGCAATGCAGAGGAGGCCTCGCTGGGACTACACCATTTCGGGACGTCTTGATGCTTCGCGGATCGCCTTGTGCACGCCGCGCTGCAGATCCATGAAGGCCGGGGTTTCCATCACCTCTTCCCGGCGCGGGCGTTCGATGTCGACATTGAAGGTCTGCATGATGCGTCCCGGGCCGATGCCCATGACGACGATGCGGTCCGACAGATAGACTGCCTCCTCCACATCATGCGTGACGAACAGCACGGTCAGCCTGTGTTCCTCCCAGATCTGGGTCAGCAATTCCTGCATCTGATGCCGGGTCAAGGCATCGAGCGCGCCGAACGGTTCGTCCATCAGCAGCATCTTGGGTCGATAGGAAAGCGCGCGCGCAATGGCGACACGCTGCTTCATGCCGCCCGACAGTTCGGACGGAAAGCGGTCGGCGCTTTGCGACAGCTTGACGAGGTCGAGATGCTCGAGCGCGATCTCGCGGCAGGCGGTGCGATCGTAGCCGGCGGCCTTGAGGGCGAACTCGATGTTCTGCCGCGCCGTCAGCCAGGGCAGCAGCGTGTAGGACTGGAAGACGACGCCGCGGTCGAGACCCGGCTGCAGGATCGGCGCGCCATCGATGCTGAGTTCACCGGCGTCGAAGTCCTGCAATCCGGCAACGATCGACAGCAGCGTGCTCTTGCCGCAGCCCGACGTGCCGACGAGCGAGACGAACTCATTGTCGGCAAGATCGAGATTGATGTCGCGCAGCACTTCCGTGCGCCGCTCGCCCGTGCCGAAGCTCTTGTCTAGGCCAGCGATGTGCAATTTGGGAACAGTCATCGGCGGTTCCTCATTGCGAATGGCCATCCTGCCGGAACAGCACCTTCTCCAGCGCCTTCATGACCTGGTCGGTGATGAGACCGAGCACGCCGAGCAGCAGGATGTAACCGATGATGGTGTTTGTCTGGAAATAGCGCTGCGACACGGTGATGCGATAGCCAAGCCCGGAGGTCGCCGCGACAAGTTCTGCCAGCACCAGCCAGGTCCATGCCCAGCCGAGGCTGATGCGCAGCGTATCCCAGATGCCCGGCAGGGCGCTGGGCACGACGATGCGCGTCAGGATCTTGCGGTCCGGCAGGCCGAGCGTGCGGCCAAGGCCGATGAAATCGGCGGGAACCCGTTTCACATTGTCCATGACCATCAGCACCTGCTGGAAGAAAGTGCCGATGAAGATGATCAGGAATTTCTGCGTGTCGCCGGTGCCGGCCCACAGAATGGAGAGCGGCACGAAAGCGACGACCGGCATGTAGCGGATGAAATCCACCAGCGGCTCGATACCAGCCTCCCAGGAGCGGAAGCTGCCGATCAGCACGCCGATCGGGATCGACAGTGCCGAAGCGATGAGGAAGCCGATGGAAATGCGATACGCCGAGGCCGTGAGGTCCAGCCACAGCGTGCCGTCAGCAGCGAGCTTGGCTATCTGGGTCGCGACGCTGCCGGGCGACGGCAGGAAGATGGGTTTTACCCATTCCAGCCCGGTCGCCGCCCACCAGGCGAGGCCAAGCCCGACAAAGACGGCCACCGCGATCATCAGGAAACGCGACCTGGCGATGGGCGCGCCGATCCCGGAGGATCGGCGGCGCCTCGCCCGTTTCGTGGCCGCCTTTGGCGCCGAGCGCGCCGGGCCGGTTTTCGCGGGGGGCTCGGCGGACATCTGTGCTACCACCGCGATCCGGCCTCTATCATTGCGCTGCCTTGACGAAGGACGGGTCGATCATCTGTTCCGGCGTCACATCGGCCTGCAGCAGCTTGGCGTTCTTGGCGGCTGCTTCGACATCTGCGAACGTCTTGGTGGTGAAATCGCCGGTGAGCGCCGTCTTGTTTTCGGCCAGCGAGTAATAGCGCACGCCGTCGAAAGCGGTGTTGAGGTCCTTGACGTCGGACCCGACCGCCTTGGCGATGATGGCGCGGCCACCGGGCGTATCGGCGTTATAGTCCTTGAGTGCGGCGTCCCAGCTCTTGATCATGGCCAGCACCTGGCCGGGCCGCGACTTGATGACCTCGTCGCGCACCACCAGCACGTCGCTGATAAGGCCGGGATCCTCGCCAGCGGAAAACAGCAGCTTGACGTCCTTGTTCTGCGCCATGGCGACGGTGAGGTAGGGCTCGTAGGTGACCGCGACCGGCACGCGGCCGGCGATCAAGGCGCCGCCGGCATCGGAGGCAGGCATAGGAACCGGCTGAACGTCGGCAATCGACATGCCATTCCTGGCGAGCGCGTATTTGAGCAGGATGTCGCTGGTCGTGCCTTCCTCGAAAGCAACCTGCTTGCCCTTGAGGTCGGCGATGGAGGTGACGTCCTTGCCGGCGATGATGGCGTCGGCCGTCATCGAGACATCGAGCAGCAGCACGATCTTCACCGGGAGGCCGGCGGCCACCATGCCCATCGCCGTATGGGTGGCGATGTTGGCGGCGTCGAGCTGGCCGCTGGCCAAAGCGGCGTTGATGTCCTTGTCCTCGGCGAAATTGACGATCTGGACGTCCGACAGGCCATTTGCCTTGAACAGGCCTTTGGCGTCGGCGACATGCCACTGGCCGTAGCCAAGCCACGGCTCGATGCCGATCTTGAACGGTCCTGCCTCGGGCGTCGTGGGAATGGCTGCATCGGCCGCATGGGCTGCTGGCGCGGCGGCGAGCCCGATGGCGGCGGCCATCATGAGCGCGCGAAATTGTCCTGCTAGGTTACGCATCATCTCAAGTTCCCCTTGATGATCAGACCGCTTTTTTACCCAAGCATCCGGTCTGGTGAGACTGTGGGTTTCTGCTCTTGCGGCACTGTGCCTCGGCGTCTTGCCCACCACTTCACGGTGAAGTGCAGCGATATTTCAGCGTCAGCGGGAGCGGATGTCAAGGCTAAAATACATACATGCATATACAAGTTGGCATGTCTCATCCGCTCGCGCTCTCAGGATCGATCAAGTCGAGGAAATCGGTCACCCGATCGGCCCCGCCATCGGGCTCGCTGCCAACCATGATCGCGACTGAAAAGGCTATGAGGGAAGAGGCCGGCGTGTGGCTGCGCGCGCCGGCGCGCAGGTTCATGACCAGGGTCGGCGACAGGAAAAGCCCCGAGCGCAGCACCGCCCGCCAATCCGCCGGCAGCATGCCGCGCCGCTTGAGCTCGAGCAGCAAAGGCCGCCACAAAGCGGTGGCCTTGACCTCCAACAGGTCGCGGCGAACCGGGCTCAAATCCCAGTCGGTGTCGACATGGAGCAGGTTTCCTTCCAGCCGCGCCTGCGCGCGGAAAGTCTCCGTCGCGATGGCCGGATCGTAGAGCCAGAACGGATGGGCGAAGATGTTGTGGAACGTCGCCTTCACCTCGGCCAGCAGCGTCGGGATATGCGAGCCGGCAAACGCAGGATCGAAGAAGGACAGCTCCGCCCTCCCCGCTTCTTCCGTGTACCAGACATTGGCATTGTGGGCGTCGCCATGCGCGACCACGCCGCCGGCATCGGCCAGCCGGTCCGGCCGCAAGCGCGCCGCCGCGGCATCGAAAAGCTCGCCGATGCTGCTTTTATACAGCTGGCCGTTGATGACGAATTTCAGCCGGGAGAACCGATCCCAGTCGAGTTCCATGCCGGGAAAGACAAACGGTTTGCCGACATAGAAATCCGCCAGGCGGCCGCCCGGCGATAAGCGCGTATCGGCGTCGATCAGCCGCTCATAGAACAGCCGGTGGATCGGCTCCGCCGAGACCTCTGCGACAGTCACAGGGTGCAGCGTCTCGAGATAGACCTCGAGCAGCCTGGCGGACAGGTTGCGCTCGGCACGGACCGCCTCGCGCCGCTTGCCGGCATCGTCCTCAGTATCCAGCGCAAACAGCACATCCGAGAATCTCGGATCCGTGCGGCGGCGATAGACAAGGATCTGCTCGCCAGGCTGAGCGGACATATGGACAGGCTGATCCACCGGCAGGCCGGCACGCGACAGGATCTCGGCCCGGTAGTATTCGCCGGTCATGCCCTCCTCGCGTTCCTCCTGATGGAACTTGAAGAAATAGGCCTGGCCCTCGCTGTCGAAGAAGCCGTTCAACGAATTGAGGCTGTATTTGTCGACATTGATGCGGACATTGCCGGGGGCCATTGCGAACAGATCGCCCAGCAAGGCCGCCAGCGCGCGTTGCGCTTCGCCGACGTCGTGCTGCGCGAGGGCGCGGATCCTTGCCGTGCGGCTCTGCATCATCGGTCGCCCCTTCCAGCCAATCCGTCTGCAAGGCGCGAAACTGCTCTTATCAGTACATGTACATACATCTGCGTCGAAGATTCCGTGACCTGCATTGGCTTTCGGCGTCAGTTGGTCTTGGAGGGGGAATAGCGGCTGCCGAGCGAGTAGCGGCTGCCGGCATAAGTTAGCTTGCTGATGGTGGCGACGATCGCACCCGTCCATGTGCGACGGTGCAGAAACAGACAGCAGCTACCGACATCGATATTGAGATGCCGCGCAGTCTCGGCGTCGGCCGGGATCGCCGAGATAATATGCTCGACCTCGGTCACCGGGGTCTTCTGCATAAGGTAATCGTAGGTCGCCGTCTTCGAAAAATCCTGCTTGTCGTAGTCGGGGATCAGGCTCGGATTGACGAAGCGCTCTTCGAGCTGCACCGGCAAATCGTTCTCGAAATTGACGACGACCGAGTGATAGATCGCGACGCGCTTTGGGAACTCGAAGGACAGCGCAAGTTCCTTGGTCGGCATGATGGTTTCAAGCACGAGGACTTCGGAACGATGCCTGTTGCCGCGCTCGACGATCTCGGCCGCGATGTTGTTGATCTCGATCAGCGTCGATTGCGGCCGGGGTGGCGCGATGAAGGTGCCGACGCCTTGCAGCCGGATCAGGAACCCCGCCGCGGTCAGTTCCCGCAAGGCCCGGTGGACCGTCATGCGCGAGACACCAAGCGAAGCCACCAGCTCATTCTCGGACGGCAGCTTGCGATCCTTGCCCCACCGGCCCGTTCCGATGTTGGCCAGGATGTAGTCCTTCACCTTCTCGTAAAGAGGGCTCGCCGTATCGGGCAAATCGATCATTTCAAAATCCTTTCCGGCAATTTATCGGAAGTCACGCCGGCTCAACAGGTTGCCGCATGCGAATGATTGTTTTCAAGCCGTCGCTTTGCCCCGCCAACAGCCGCTCATAGGCGGCCGGAATATCGTCGAGACCGATCTCGCGATCGATCAGGGCGAGCAAAGGTTCGCTCAATTCACCCAGCATCCGCACGGCGTCGGGCAACTCGTCGGCGAAGGCATGGCACCCCAGCAGCGCGATCTCGCGTTCGACCAGAAGGTTGGGGTCGATGTCGAGACGGCCATGGAAGATGCCGACCATCGCCACAGCGCTGCCGGAATCGAGAACGCCGAGCAACTGGTTGAATGCGGCGATGCTGCCGGTCGCCTCGACGGCCGCCAGCAAGGGGGCGTAGCCAGTCGCTGCGGCAATCGCATCACGGTCAAGGTCGACGATTGTTGCGCCGGTCACCCGCGCCACGCGGGCGCAGCGGGCTTGGTTGCGGTCGGCGACAAGCACCGTGCCGGCAAAGCTCCGCGAAAGCAGCAGTGCGGCGAGACCGCCGATCGGCCCGCAGCCGACGACAAGCACGGAGCCTGCCGTCTTCGGCAGACGCCGCACCGCGTGCAGCGCCACAGCGAGCGGCTCGGCCATCGCGGCGACCCGCTCGTCCAGTGCTGCATCGACAACATGCAGCAGCCGCGCGGGTAGAACGACCTGTTCGGCGAAGCCGCCGTCGCAGACTTCGCCGACGAAGCCCAGCGAAGCGCAGAGATGGCGCCTGCCGGCACGGCATTGCACGCATTCCTCGCACCAGAAGCGGGAATCGGCAACCACCCTGTCGCCGACGGCGACGGTGTCGACGCCCTCGCCGAGCGCGGTCACCGTGCCGGTCAGCTCATGGCCGGCCGTCGAAGGCGAGCGGCTTATCCATTGGCCGGTGCGGAAATTGTGCAGGTCCGAACCGCAAATGCCGGCGGCATCGACCCTGAGCTTCACCCAGCCGGGATCCGGAATGCCTGGCGGGGCAACGTCCTCCACCCGCAGATCGCCGGGTCCATAAAGCCGTGCGGCCTTCATCGCGATCGTCTCCGTTCAGCCGGCGAGGTAGCGGTCGCGGATTTCCGAGACCGCGTTTTCGTGTGAGCTGAAGCCCTCGTAGCGGGCAAGCCTGCGGGCATGCTTCGCCAATTCCGGATAAGCGGCGGAGGTGACGTAGCCGACAGATGAGCGCTTGACGAAATCGGTCACCGAGAGCGGCCCATAGGTGCGCGCCCAGCGGCTGGTCGGCAGCACGGCATTAGGCCCAAGGACGAAGTTGGCAAGGGTCACCGGCGTGTGCGGGCCCATGAGGATTTCGGCTGCCTCGGTGATATGCCCGAGGTGCGCGAACGGCTCCTTCGACAGGATTTCCAGATGTTCGGGCGCATAGTCGTTGATGAAGCGATAGCTGTCTTCCAGCGACGCGGTCAGCACGATGCCGCCACGCTTGCCGGTCAGCACCGCGCGCGAGAACTCCACACGCTGTTCGGTCATCCGCGACCAGTGTTGCGGGAGTGCGGCAAGTGCGGCCTCGGCGACCTTGCGGCTGTGCGTCACCAGATAGGCCGAAGAATCCGGTCCGTGCTCGGCCTCGATCAGTAGATCGAGCGCGGCAAGGCCGCCGTCGACGCTGTCATCGGCAAAGATGATGGCTTCCGACGGGCCGGCCGGAAGACCCGTGTTGATGATCGACGACAGCTCGCTTTTTGCCGCAACCACCCATGGGCTGCCGGGGCCGACGATCTTGAGCGCGGGCTTCACCGTTTCAGTGCCGTAGGCGACGGCGGCGACGGCCTGGGCGCCACCGCATTTGTAAACGGTGTGCACGCCAGCGAGGCGGGCGGCGACAAGGGTCGCCGCATCCACCGAACCGTCCGATGTCGGCGGCGTCACGATGGCGATCTGCGGCACGCCGGCAATGACTGCCGGAACCGAGGTCATCATCGTCACCGACGGAAAGGCGCCCTTGCCGCGCGGCACGTAGAGCGCGACGGACGCGATCGGCGTATAGCGGTCGCCGGCATAGGCGCCCGGCCGGACTTCCTTGAGCCACATCGTTTCCGGCTTCTGCTCCTCATGGAAACGCCTGATATTGTCTATGCCGAAGCCGATGCTTTCCACGACATCCTTCTCGACCTTGTCGAAGGCCGCGTCGAACTCGGCTTCCGACACCTGTAGTCCGCCTTCGGCGACATTGGCCTTGTCGAGCTCCCTGGCGAAGCGGATCAGCGCGGCGTCACCCTCGTCCTTGACGGCCTGGATGATCGGGCGGACCTTTTCGACGAAGACCGACAGATCGGCCTCGGCGCGCTTCAGCAGGCTGGACCGCTGGGTGGCGTCGAGCGATGACAGATCGTGGAAGCTGACGTCGGACATGGATGTTCCTCTTTGTTGGAACGCAACGCGCCGGCCGGTTACGTTGCGCAAGACGTTGATTTCGAACCTTTAGCGCTGCCTCAAATCGATGCCAGGAAGCCGCCATCCACCGGAATGGACTGGCCGGTTATGTAGGCCGCCGCATCCGAGGCAAGGAAGACGGCAACGCCGTGCAGGTCGCCGAGATCGCCGAAACGGTGCTGCGGGATCTTGGCGAGCATAGACTGCTGCCATGCCTCGTTGCTGTAGAACACATCGGTCATCGCCGTCCGGAAGTAACCCGGGGCGATGGCGTTGACCCTAATGCCGAGACCCGCCCACTCCGCCGCCAGCGCCCTGGTCATGCCGAGCAGGCCCGACTTCGAAGAGCCATAGGGCACCGCGGTAGGAATGCCGACTTCTGACGTCAGCGAGCAGAGATTGATGATGGCGCCGCCATGCCCGGCATCCCGCATCTGCCGCGCGGCCGCCTGGGCGCAGAAGAACGCCCCCTTGAGATTGGTGTCGACGATCCGGTCCCACAGCGCCTCGTCGACGTCGAGCGAAGGCCTGACCTCTTCCATTCCGGCATTGTTGACGAGGATGTCGAGACCGCCGAGCAGGCCCGCAGCCTCGGCGGTGGCGGTCCGGCAGCGGTTGACATCGGTGACGTCGAGAGCGACGGCATGCGCAACCCCGCCGGCCGCACGGATCGCCGCCGTGGTCCCGTCGAGGGACGCCAGGCTGCGCGCGGTGACCGCGACGTCGGCGCCGGCAGCGCTCAACGCCTCGGCGATGCTGCGGCCGATTCCGCGGCTGGCGCCGGTGACAAGCGCTTTCCTGCCGGCGAGATCGAACAGAGAAGCATTGCGCATGTGATCCTCCTTGCCGGTGTCGCGCTTCCGTTCGCATAGAGAGACTACCAGATCAAGTTACATATACAAGCATATACAAACGGTTTCGGCTACGCTACTCCTAACAAAATTCGCTGCACCAGTGCGCCTGTCAATGACCTGACTCACCCCGGGAACGATGCAGCGAAACCCAGTGATTGAGAACCCGTCGACGGGAGTCCGTCGGCCGACCGCAGAGGAGCCCGCTCGTGTCGAAAGCTTCAGACATGGTCCGAACCGAAGTCACGCGCCCGTCGCCTTACAATTCCGGGCTGACCATCACCGAGGTCATGCAACGATATGCTCCGGCCAGGATCGCCAAGCTGGGCTCGAATGAAAACCCGCTCGGCCCGAGCCCGACGCTGGCCACGATGCTGCAGGCCGGCGCCGAGATGTTCCGGCTCTATCCGGATCCGGCCGGGCGCGAACTGCGCCAGGCGATCGCCGCCAAATATGGATTCGGTGAGGACCAAATCATCCTCGGCAATGGCTCGGAGGACCTTCTCTCCGTCATCAGCCGTGCCGTGTTAAGGCCCGGCGATTCCGTCGTCACGCTCTATCCATCATTCCCGCTGCACGAGGACTACGCGACGCTGATGGGCGCGAGCGTCAAACGAGTGACCGTCAACGACGACCTCACCATCAATGCCGACGCCCTGATCGACGCGGTGCGCGAGCGGCCCCGCATGCTGCTGTTCTCCAACCCGATGAACCCGGTCGGCAGCTGGCTGTCCGCCGGCGACCTGTCGAAGGTTCTGGATGCGGTCAGCGACGAGACGCTGATCGTCGTCGACGAAGCCTATGCCGAATATGCGGAAGGCGACGACTATGCCTCGTCGCTGCCTGACCTCTGCGAACGCGACCAGCCCTGGATTGTGCTGCGGACATTTTCCAAAGCGTTCGGGCTTGCCGGGTTGCGGATCGGCTTCGGCATTGTCGGCGACCCGGAATTGCGCGCCCTGCTCGACAGGGTGCGCACACCGTTCAACGCCAATGGCATGGCGCAGGCGGCCGCACTGGCGGCACTCGCGGATGAGGAACACCTCGCGAAGGTCGTCGCGCTGGCCAAGGCGGAAAGAACGCAGGTCGAGAGTCTCCTCAGGAACATGGGCTTCGACGTCGCCCCTTCCCGCGGCAATTTCCTGTTTTTCAACTGCCGGCAAAATGCCTCCGCCTTCGCCGAGGGCCTGCTGCGCGAAGGCGTCATCGTCAAACCCTGGAAGCAGGAAGGTTTTGACAGCTATGTGCGTGTCAGCATCGGCTCGCCAGCGGAGAACGACCACTTCATGGCCGCGCTGTCGCAGCTGTTGTGATTTCCCGAAAGCCATGCTGAATTGCCTGAAGCGCACCGGGCACGATATTGGACGGTCTGCCGTTCCCAATATGGAGTTTTCGCAGGTGGCGCATCCCCTTTCGCCCAACGGCTCCCGTCCAGCCTCTCGGGCCTGTGTGTTTCTCCCCGGTCACTTTGACGATGCCCAGTATGCTTGAGAGCAACCCTCCGAAAAGCCTCTATCGCGAAACGGCCGGCGGCATCGGCGATTACTGCGCCCTTGCCGGCGCGCAGCGGGCAAGGGTCGCCATTGTCGGCGGCGGCTTCACGGGGCTTTCCACCGCCTTGCATCTGGCGGAGGCCGGCGACGACGTCGCCGTGCTCGAGGCCCAACAGCCGGGCTGGGGTGCGTCGGGCAGGAATGGCGGCCAGGTCAATCCCGGCCTCAAATACGATCCCGACACGATCGAGGCGATGTTCGGCCCAGAGCTTGGGCCGCGGATGATCGATTTTTCCTACGGCGCGCCGGATTTCACCTTCGGCCTCATCAAGCGCCTGTCGATCGCCTGCGATGCCCGGCAGAACGGCACCATACGCGCGGCCATCCGGCCGAAGCCGCAAGCCGCGGTGCGGACCACGGCCGCGCAATGCCAGCGGCGGGGCATGCCGGTCAGCATGGTGGATGCACAGGCGATGGCGACACGAACCGGTACCGGCAGATACATAGCCGGCATGTTCGACGCCCGCGGCGGCGACCTCCATCCCCTGAAATACACGATTGGCCTGGCAGCCGCCGCGCGGAACGCCAGCGCGCGGATTTTCGGTGGCAGCGAAGTGCTTTCGCTGAAGAGAGAGGCTGGACGATGGGTCCTCAAAACCGCCAACGGCTCGGTCAGCGCCGAGAAGGTGCTTGTCGCGACCAATGGCTATACCGGAGCCCTGTGGCCGGGCCTGGAGCAATCCCTGGTTCCGGTGTTCAGCGCGATCGCCGCGACCGAGCCGCTTGCGCCGGCGGCCGCGGCTCAAATTCTCCCCGACAGGCCTGTCCTCTACGAAGCCGGCAACATCACCGTCTACTATCGCATCGACGCGCAGAACCGCCTTCTCATGGGCGGCCGCGGACCGATGAAGCCGATCGGTGATGCTTCCGCCATCCGCTACCTCACCGACTATGCGTTGCGGCTGTGGCCGGCACTCGCCGGAGTACGCTGGACACATGGCTGGAACGGCCGGGTCGCGATCACCAAGGACCATCTTCTGCACATTCACGAGCCGGAGGACGGCGTGCTGATCTGCCTAGGCTACAATGGCCGTGGCGTCGCCATGGCCTCGGCGATGGGTGCTGCCCTGGCGCAGCGGTTGCAAGGCCGCGAGACCTCGCCGTTTCCCATGCCAATATCGCCGCTCAAGCCAATCCGGTTTCACCGCTTCTGGCCGCTCGGAGTGAAGGCGGCGATCCTGTCGGGGCGGTTGAAGGATCGCTTCGGCCTTTGATGCAAAGCGTTCGACCGACCTGACGGCTCGTGAGGTTGGAAAAGCTGCTCCTAACTAGCGATACTGCGGAAACGCAACCCCCGCCGGCGCGTTGGCCCAGCTCTGCAATGTCTGGCCGCCGTCGATCAGCCAGTCGACGCCGGTGACGTGCCTTGCCTCGTCCGAGGCGAGGAACGCCACGGCGGCCGCGACATCGTCCGGCTGGCCGATGCGGCGCAACGGGATGCGGTCGGCGAAATGCTGGACGCTGCACTTGAAATCGCCGTCGGCGTCGATCTGTCCGGCACCTATGCTTTCGGCGCGACGGTTGCCGATTTCTGGGGCGAGCGCGGCGAGATGGACAATGCGCGCATCGCTCACGAAGTCGATGCCGACCGCTTCTTCAAGCTGATGTTCGACCTGTTGCGGGATTAGCCCGCTGGGGGATATGCCGTTGCTTCAGCGTGACCCGGTGCCACGAACCGGGCCGGACAATCTTTCGGCGTGCCATCTCAGATGGTCGTCCATGAATGTCGAGATGAAGAAATACGAGTGGTCGTAGCCATCCTGCATGCGCAGGGTCAGCGCAATGCCGGCCCTGGTGCAGGCTGCTTCCAGCAGCCAGGGCCTCAGCCCGTCCCTGAGAAAGCCGTCCGACGTTCCCTGGTCGACGAAAAGCTCGGGGAAACGGTGGCCATCCTCGATCAGCAAGGTGGCATCGTAGCTCCGCCACGATGCCTCGTCCGCGCCAAGGTACTTTTCGAGGGCCGGCCGTGACCAGCCAGCGGTGCTCGGCTGCACGATCGGCGCGAAGGCCGAGCAGCTTTTGAAGCGCTCGGGATTTTTGAGCGCGATCGTCAGCGCACCATGCCCGCCCATCGAGTGACCGAAGATCGCCTGGCGCGTCATATCGGCCGGAAATACCTTGGCGATCAACGCCGGCAATTCCTCGGTGACATAGGAATACATGCGGTAGTTCGTGGCGTAAGGCGCTTGCGTGGCGTCGAGGTAGAAGCCGGCGCCGCTGCCGAACTGCCAATTGTCCTTCTCGTCGGGAATATCGCCGCCGCGCGGGCTGGTGTCGGGACAGACGACGATCAGGCCAAGCTCCGCGGCCATGCGCCTGTACTCACCCTTGTCCATGACATTGGCATGTGTGCAGGTGAGGCCGGAGAGGTACCAGACGACCGGGCAAGGTTTCTCACGGGCCTGCGGCGGCACGAAGACGGCGAAAACCATGTCACAGGCGCAGGCATCCGACGCGTGAGAGTAGACGCCCTGCACGCCGCCATGCGACCTGGCCGAGGAGATGGTCTTCATCAGATCCGACATGTTCTTCTGCTCCGCCATCGGCAAACGCCCTTCACGGCCGCCTGTCTACGGCACGGGCCAGGACCGCGGCAACCCTGATGGATTGGACCATGATTCCCGAGCCGGCCTATTTCGCCGCCAGGGCCGTCACTTCCCGCCGGAACGGCCGTGCATCACCGATATCGTGATCGTCCAGCTCGCGCGCGAAACGATGGCGGGGGCTTCGGCATCCGACGACGCCCCATATCGCCACGACATTATCGGCGCGGATCAAGCAGGATCATCTCCGCTGCCTTCTCGGCGATCATGACGACCGGAGAGTTGGTGTTGCCCGAGACGATTGTCGGCATGATCGAGGCATCGACCACGCGCAGTCCGGCAAGCCCGTGAACGCGTAGCCGGTCGTCGACCACCGCCATCGAGTCCGAACCCATCTTGCAGGTGCCGACGGGGTGGAAGATCGTCGTGCCGATATCGCCGGCCTTGCGGATGAGGTCTTCGTCGCTGTCATACTGCGTGCCGGGCAGCATCTCTTCGGGCGCAAAGCGCGCCACGGCCCGCGCCTTCATCAGGCTGCGGACATGGCGCAGCGATGCGACCGCGACGCTGCGGTCTCCCGCGGTGGAGAGATAGTTCGGCCGGATCTTCGTCGCCTCGCGCGGATCGGACGATGCCATATGCACGGTGCCCCGACTTTCCGGGCGCAGATTGCAGACCGACACGGTGACCGCGGGAAAGCGATGCAGCGGCTCGCCCAGACGGTCGGTGCTCAGCGGTTGCACGTGGTATTCCAGATCAGGTGTTGCCAGCCGAGCATCGCTTCTGGCGAAGATGCCGAGCTGGCTCGGCGCCATTGACAGCGGCCCGCTGCGTTTGAGCGCGTATTCCACACCCATCGCCGCGCGGCTGATCAGATTGTGATAGCGCTCGTTGAGCGTCGCGGCATTGGCGACCTTGAAAACCGTGCGTATCTGCAGATGGTCCTGCAGGTTTTCGCCAACGCCGGGCAAGGCGTGTCGAACATCCACGCCAATGCTCGAAAGCAGGTCGGGTCGCCCCACCCCCGACAGTTCGAGGATCTTCGGCGAGTTGATGGCACCGGCCGCAAGGATCGTCTGTCCGGCGCTGACCCTGTGCAGGCGGTCGCCCTGGCGAAAGAGGAGTCCGGTGACGCGCCGGCCGTCGAATTCGAGCCGTTCCGTCTCTGCCCCCGTCACCACGCGGAGATTCTGACGCGCCGCAATGCCGCGCAAAAACGCCTTCGATGTGTTCCAGCGCACGCCCAGCCGCTGGTTGACCTCGAAATAGCCCGAGCCTTCATTGGTGCCGGTGTTGAAATCCCCTGTGCGGGGAATGCCGAGTTCCTCGGCGGCGTCCCGGAACGCGTCGAGGATCGGCCAGGACAGGCGCTGGCGTTCGACCCGCCACTCGCCGCCGCTGCCGTGCATGGCGCTCTTGCCACCGTGATAGTCTTCCGACTTGCGGAAATACGGCAGCACATCGTCCCAGCTCCAGCCGACATTGCCGGCCTGTCGCCAGCCGTCATAGTCGGCTGCCTGGCCGCGCATGTAGATCATGCCGTTGACCGACGAACAGCCGCCAAGCACCTTGCCACGCGGATAGTTGAGGCTGCGTCCGTTGAGACCGGCTTCCGGCTCGGTCTTCATCATCCAGTCGGTGCGCGGATTGCCCATGCAGAAGAGGTAGCCGATCGGGATATCGACCCAGTGATAGCGGTCGCTGCCGCCGGCTTCGAGGAGCAGCACCCGGTTGCGCGGATCGGCCGAGAGCCGGTTGGCGAGCACGCAGCCGGCGGAGCCGGCACCGACGATGACGTAGTCGTAATCGCCGAAAGGGGAAGTTTCGCTCACGTGCGTGCCTGCCGTGCGGCGATGCGCCCCCACATAGGAATCATCGCCTGGTTGATCTCGCCATACAGGCGATACCCTCCCGCGTAAGCCTCGGCAACCGCCGCCCATAGCCGCTGCAGCCGATGGCGACGATCTCGCCGGCATCGATGCCGGCTTCGGCTATGCATTGGCCGATGACCGAAACCGCGTTGC
Organism: Mesorhizobium japonicum MAFF 303099; assembly: GCF_000009625.1. NCBI lineage: Bacteria > Pseudomonadati > Pseudomonadota > Alphaproteobacteria > Hyphomicrobiales > Phyllobacteriaceae > Mesorhizobium > Mesorhizobium japonicum. Next base: position 5,858,057 of record NC_002678.2, on the reverse strand, counting down.
GCCAGAAGCGCCTTGGCGTCCATCCCCTAGATATCGATGCGGTGCTCGCTGCCGGGGTCGAACAGGTTGACGCTGGCCGGATCGACGGCGAGGAATATCGGCTCGTTTCGCCGGCCTGCAAACCTCGGCGGCAGGCGGGCGATGATCGACTGGTCGCCAACCTGTACCGTCACCATGGTTTCAGGCCCTGTAGGCTCCACGACGTCGATCACCCCGGTGACCGACGCTTCATCGCGCCCGGCCACCTTCAGTTCTTCAGGCCTTATACCCAGGATCACCGGGCGCTCGGAATCAACCGTCCGCTTGCCGGCCTGCAATGCGACCGACACGCCGCTCGCTGCGAAACGCACGCCAGTTGCGTCCGAGACCAGGCGCCCGGGCAGGAAGTTCATTGCGGGCGATCCGATGAAACTTGCGACGAACACGTTGGCGGGCCGTTCATAGATGGTGCGAGGATCGGCAAACTGTTGGATGTGGCCGCCCTTCATCACCGCCACCTTGGTGGCCAGCGTCATCGCCTCGATCTGATCGTGCGTCACATAGACGATGCTGGTGCCGAGACGCTCGTGCAGGCGCTTGATCTCCGTGCGCATTTCCACACGAAGCTTTGCATCGAGATTGGAAAGCGGCTCGTCAAAGAGGAACAGCTCCGGGTCGCGCACGATCGCGCGCCCCATCGCGACGCGCTGCCGCTGTCCTCCCGAAAGATTGGCGGGGCGTCGGTCAAGCAGATGCGAAATCTGCAGCAGCCGCGCGGCATCGTCGACGGCACGCTTACGCTGGTCGGCGTCCACGCCACGCATTTCCAATCCGAAGCCGATATTTCGCTCCACGGACATGGTGGGGTAAAGTGCGTAGGACTGGAACACCATCGCGATATTGCGGTCCTTGGGCGCGAGATCCACGACCGAGCGTCCGCCGATCAGGATGTCGCCGCCCGACGTGTCGTCGAGGCCCGCAATTATGTTGAGCAGGGTCGACTTGCCGCATCCCGACGGCCCGAGCAGAACCAGAAAGCCTCCGTCCTCGAGCTCGATATCGACCCCGTGAAGGACCTGCACGGAGCCATAGGACTTGCGCACATCCTTGATGGAAAGTGTCGCCATGCGAATACTCCTAACCTTTGATGGCGCCCGCAGTGAGACCCTGAACCATGGTTCGCTGGACGATGGCGAAGAGGACGATGACAGGCAGGATGCTAAGAATGCCGCCTGCCGCCAGGACACCCCATGGAAGCTGGAATTCGCCGACCATCAACTGCAGGCCCACGGGCCACGTGCGGGATCCCTGCCCTGTCGTCAGCATCAGGGCGAACAGGAACTCGTTCCAGGCTGCGATGGCAATGAACACCGAACTTGCCACCAGGCCGTTGCGCGCGAGCGGCATGACGATACGGACCATGGCGCCAAGCCTTGTCGAGCCGTCGATGCGTGCCGCGCTCTCGAGTTCCTTGGGTGCGGAATCAAAGAAACCTTTGAGCATCCACACGAATAGCGGCAAAAGGAAACTCGTATAGGCAAGCGCAAGTCCGAAACGGCTGTCGACGAGACCGACGCCGCGCATGACGACATAAAGGGGAATGATCATCATCACCGCGGGGAACATGCGCACGATGAGATAACCGAGCATGAGCTGCGTTCGGCCGCGAAATGCGAAGCGTGAAAATGCATAGGCGGCAAGCGTACCCGTGGCGACGCAGATCGTCACCGTCAGGAAGGTGACGACCAAGCTGTTGGCGATCAGCCGCGGAAAGCCGGACTGCGTCCAGATCGCCACATAATTATCGAAGGTGACGCGTCTCGGTATGTACTGCATGGTCTGGGTGACGATGTCGGCCTCATATTTGAGCGATGTCAGAAACATCCAGATCATCGGACCGATGCAGAACATCGACAGGGTCGCGAGGACGAAGTAGGTGGCGATGTTGGCTATCACCCGCCGGCGGCGCTTGCTTTCAATCATCGCCGTCTCCCTTGGTGATCCTGGACAGGCGGATATATGCCGTCGCGAAGATCATCAGGATCACGAACATCACCACCGACAGGGCGGATGCGTAGCCGAAATTGAATTCCTTGTAGGCGGTCTGGAAGGCGTATAGCGACAGGACCTGCGTGGCATCTCCTGGTCCGCCGCCGGTGAGAATGAGGAGCAGATCGGGCGAATTGACCAGACCGATGACGCGCAGGATCACCGCAGCCGCTATCACGGTCTTGAGCATCGGCAAGGTGATCAGCCTGAGCTGCGCCGAGACGCCCGCGCCGTCGACCGCCGCTGCCTTGTAGAGATCTTCGGGAATACTCTTCAGGCCGGCGAGCAACAGCAGCGCGAAGAATGGAAATCCGTGCCACGCCTCGACAAGGACGGTCGCCGCAAGCGCGGTATTGGGATCCGCGAACCATGCCTTGTAGGTCTGCAGGACGCCCGCGCGGACGAGAAGATCGTTGATGACCCCAAGCCTCGGATCGAGCAGCAGGGCCCACATATGACCCGCCACGACGTTGGGCAGGAAATAGGGAAGCAGGATCAGCACGGCAAAGATCTTCGTGCCCGGCAAATCCCTGTTGAGGGCTGTCGCGGCGAGAAGGCCGAGCGCCAGTTCCAGCACGACGGCCGCGGTGACCCACACGACCGTGTTCTTCAGGGCGATCCAGAAGACAGGGTCGGACCACATTGCCGCATAATGTTTGAAGCCGACCCAGCCACCCAGCCCGGGACGCGTCAGACGCATCTCGCGAAAACTGATGGCCATGCCGTAAAGCGTCGGATAGGCGATCACCAGGAGGATCATGACGAGGCTGGGAAGGAGCAGCAAATACATCCAATAGCGGGTCTCGGACAGTTCGCCGAGAGCCCGCAAGGGCCGATATCCGCTCGAGCTTGGTGTCATGGATCCGCGATGCGAAAGCATCGTCCCGTTGCGTTCAAAGCATGGCCGCAGGCCGGAGGAGGCCGGGCAGGGATGTATCAGCGAAGGGCGGCCTCGAGGCCCTGGATCATACGGTCCACGGCCTGCTCCGGTGTCGACTGGCCAGTGAGCACCGCTTGGAAAGCGGGGTTGACGACATTTTCGGACCAGCCCGCCGCGCCCACGAAATTGTTCGGCAGACGTCCGAACTCCAGCGTTTCGACCGCCGCGTGATAGATTGGATTGCCGGTGATCCGCGGATCTTGCAGGGCAGCGGCGGAGGCCGGGAAATAGCCCGTGCCTTCGAGCAAGGTCAGGGCAGCATCGGTCTGGCCCCAGAAACTCACCCAGCGCCAGGCGGCCTCTATATTGTCTTCCTTCATGATGCCATTGCCGGCGTAGGCAACGCGAGCGACATGCGCCTTCGGACCGGCCGGCATGGGTGCGGTCGAGAACTGTTTGCCCTGCTTCATGGCGGCCGAGATTTCATTCAGCGAACCGGTGTGGTGCCACACCATTGCCGTCTGCCCGGTGCGGAAGCCCTCCATGATCTGGCGGTAACTGTCGTTGGGCGCGCTCGGCGGCACGACCTTTTCCTTCAGGAAGAGATCGGAATAGAATGTTATGGCCTCGATCGCCGCGGCCCTGTCGATGGCTGGCTGCCCATCCTTGACGATCGGCGAGCCGAACGCCTCCATGACATCGATAACATATTTGAAACCGCCGGCGCCGGCGCGCATGCCGAAGGCATATCTACCCTTCGACGGATCGGTCAGCTTGCGGCAGGCGCTCAGGAATTCGTCGAAATTCCGGGGCGGCCCGGCCAGCCCGGCCTCCTCGAAATAGTCTGCGCGGTAGTACATCCAATCGACGAAGGCGAAGGCGGGAACCGCATAGATCGCGCCGTTGCTGGAAAGCCCGGTCCAGCGATTCTCGGGGAAATTGGCCTTGCCCTTCCACCCGTTCACCCGATCGGTAAGATCGATCAACCCCTCCATCGCGGTAAGATCAGCGAAACGCTCGGCGATCACCATGGCGGTATCCGGACGGCCACCGGCCAGCACGGCCGAAGAGACCTTCGCCATATATTCGGAGTTCGGGATGTTCTCCTGCGTCACCACCACATCGGCATTCGCCGCCTGAAACAATCCGATGATCTTCAGCAGGCTGGCCATTTCCGACTGGCTGGTGAAATGGTGCCAGTAACTGATGGCACTCGCCGCGCGGGCACCGCGAATATGCCCTGCCATCGCCAGGGCCGCCGAACCCATGAGAAACTGCCTCTTGTTCAACTGCATGCGATCTCCTCCAAGATATCAGATCATCAATCTGATCGATCAGTTGAAGTTTGGGTAGCATCCTTTCCCACGCCATGCAACCGCACCGGCGCGCAACTGGGCAAAACGACGGATTACCATTGACCTGTCAGACGAGACCCAGGCTTCGCTGCATCGCCGCCTGGAAATGCGCCTGCAGTTTTGCCTCGGCGGCGTCGGCATTCCTTGTGCCGCAAGCCTCGAGGATGTCGAGATGCTCCTTGAGTGTCCGGACCATGATCGGCGTCGTGATCTTCCTGTCGAGCCGCAGCAGACGCAGATAATTGTGCATGCGCCGGTAGGTGCTGTCGATCAGGGGATTGCGCAGCGCGGCGATGACCGCGCCGTGCAACTCTCCCTCCAGCGCGTCCATCTCCTCCAGTTGTTCCTTTCCGAGACCATCGCGCTCGACGCGTCGAAGCAGCCTGGAATGCCGGATTTCCAAGGCATTCATGACGGCTTCATCGCCCTGTTCCGCAAAGACACGGACCGCGGCGCGCTCAACGATGGAACGGAACTGGTAGGTGGCACGCGTAAGCTCCAGTCCGGGCCTGACGAACTGGATGCCGGAGCGCGGGTGGATGGTCAGGATCCCTTCCGCTTCAAGAACACGCAGGGCGTCGCGAAGCGGGGCGACAGGCACGTCGACGATCGCGGACAACTCGTTTTGCGAGATGAATGCCCCGGCCGGAACGCGTCGGTCGAACAAGCCCTCCAGGATCCGTTCATAGGCGATATCGCTCATGCGGGCGGCCGCCACGAGGGGAGAGGAGTCAGTTTTTGCTTTGCCCGCCACTTGCGGCCCCTCCATTGGTCCGGTAGTTAGATACCATCTGATAGATCAGTTGGATATCGTAACCGATCAGAAAGCCCCTGTGATGAGCCTTTCGCATTTTCGTATAACCCGATTTCAGTTCGCCCGCGACCGGGTAATCGGGGACAGTCAGGTTCGGGCGGACGATGTCAACGTCGCTGCGCTGGAACTCGTTTCCGAAAGTGGCGAAGTGGGGCTGGGATTCATCCAGACGCTCTTCAATCCACTGCCTGATCAACAGGAGATCGAGAGCGTTTTCGAACATGAGGTTTGGCCTAGCTTGAAGGGAAACAGAGCGATCGCCCTGGTTCACCGCGTGAACCGCCCGCGTGGCGGCAATCAACGGGCTTACTCCCTGCCCTTTCACGAAGCGGTTCAAGTGGCGCTTTGGGATCTTGCAGCGAAAGAAGCTGGCCTGCCCCTACATGTCTTGCTCGGCAGTCGCCGCAACCGGGTGAAAGCCTATGCCAGCGGCCTCGATTTTCACCTCGACGACGATGCCTTCGTCTCGTTGTTCTCCCACGCAGCGTCGATTGGCTACTCGGCTTTCAAGATCAAGGTCGGCCACCGGGATTTCGACCGCGATCTGCGGCGCCTGGAATTGTTGAAGACCTGTGTCCCGGCCGGGTCCAAAGTCATGATCGATCCGAACGAGGCCTGGACCTCGAAGGAGGCGCTGACGAAATTGGTGGCGATCCGCGAGGCCGGCCACGATCTTCTGTGGGTCGAGGATCCGATCCTGCGTCACGACCATGACGGGCTGAGAACACTCAGGCATGCCGTCACATGGACCCAGATCAACAGCGGCGAGTATCTGGATCTCCAGGGCAAACGGCTGCTCCTGGAAGCCCATGCGGCCGATATCCTGAATGTCCACGGCCAGGTGACGGATGTCATGCGCATCGGCTGGCTGGCCGCCGAACTCGGGATACCAATCAGCATCGGCAACACGTTCCTGGAGGCTGGCGTGCACATGGCGGTTGCGCTTCCCGAGGTCGAATGGCTGGAATATTCATTTCAGAACTTCGATCATCTGGTCGAACAGCCTATCGAAATCCGGGACGGCTACGCCTATGCGCCCGATCGGCCGGGCCATGGATTGGTCCTGTCGGAAAAAGCGCGGGGCGAATGGAGCAGGCCAAGGCGCCTGGCACGGTCGGAGCTTGGCGCCGCGCCGGAAAATCCACGCCTTCCCGCGAAGTAGTTGAGAGGCTATAGCCGAAGACTACCGTCAGCAGCGCGAGGGATTGACCGCGACGCCGCTTCAAGCGATCGCAGCTCGGCTTCCGGCCGGATCACGGCGAGCGTTGCCGGCGACCTACTGGGAGTCAGTTGCGCGACAGGGACAACCCCGCGAGAACCGGCGCGCAGGCGGCGAGCCTGCGGGACACAAACTCGGTGAAGAGCCGCACGCGCTTCCGTGTGATTTGGCCCGAGAAGTACGATCCAAAAACGTCTGCCATCCATGCGCTCAGAGCGGAGAGCGCCTCAGGGCCTCGACAGGTCGTTGATCCGATAGCGTAGAGCGAAGAACCGGGTGAAACGCAGCGGGGCGGCCCCGACTGGGCGCCTTTTCCTGCCATGGAATGGCGTTGATCGCGGGCGAACACCTCGACCTGCAGGGGGGAGTAAGTACGAAATGCGGCGCGTTGGCATGGCCGCCCTCGCTCATTAGACTTGTCATTTCGGCCAAGTTCAGTAATTGCGCCATATTAGTTGAGCGGCCAGCATGGCATCCGGAAGCATACAACGAAGGATTGAGGAACTTGGTCGAACTCAACACCCACATTGCGCATGCTGCGCGTGAGCGGAACTCCCCGCGAGTCGTCGCGGTGCTTACAACACGGAACGAAGAACGGTTCGTCGCCGGATGTCTCGAGAACCTCTTTCATCAAGGCGTACAGGTCTACATTTGCGACAATCAGTCGACGGACAGAACGCTTGAGATTGCCCAGCGCTACCGCGGGGCCGGATTGATAGGATTCGAAAGCATCCCGCACAACGGCTGGTATTGCTGGGAGCAGCTTCTTCGTCGCAAAGAGGAACTATTTCAGTCGCTCGAAGCTGACTGGCTCATGCATCTTGACGCTGACGAGATCCACCTTCCGCCGACTTCATACTCATCGTTGGTCTCCGCCATTGCAGCAGCTGACGCACTCGGCTTCAATGCGATCGAGTCTTCCGAGTTCACGTTCATTCCCACCAGGGAAGCCCCCGATCACGACAATCCCGATTATCAACACACGCTGCGCACCTACTACCCCTTCCGGCCGTTCTCCCCGCACTGCGTTCGTGCGTACAAGAAACAGGACGGCCCCATTGAGATTGCGTGGTCAGGGGGCCATCGCGTACGCTTCGAGGGACCGGTGAGGCTCTCCCCCGAGCGTTTTCGCATGAAGCATTATCTGTTCCTGAGCGCAGAGCACGCCGCGCGCAAGTATGGTGGCCGCCGGTTCCTGAGCGAGGAGGTCGATGGTCGTGGTTGGCACGGATGGCGACCCCGCTTGCGGCCAGAGGATATCCAACTGCCGGACATTACCCAGGTGCGCACCACTGCGACAGACGATGATCTGGACGAGGCCAATCCATGGCTGGCGCACTGGCTTGCGCGGTACGCCTCGTGAGCGACGTACACCTCCCCCGCATCCTGGCGATCGCGGACCGACCCGGCTGGGCGATCGATAGAAAAACCCAGAATCTTCGGCGCGTGCTGGAAAGAAGGTTCGAGATCGTCCAACGATTTCAGCATGATGTGACCGAGTCCGACGTGAACGCCGCGGATATCGTGCTCATCTTCTATTGGTTCCAGATCGCGAAGCTGCCCCTGCCGGAATCGGTCCTCGCCCGGCGGTCTGACAGGCTGGTCATCGGGATCTGCAGCCACAGAGAGCTGGAAGGCGAATTCCGCGAGCCCGGGCTCGCTACCCTGCATCGGCTGGCGCGCGCTGTCTTTGTCAACAACCGGAAGCTCGAGCATGAATACGCTCCTCTACTGCGTATTCCGGTCCACTACACGCCTAATGGAGTCGACACGACATTCTTTTGCCGCCCACCAGAGCCACAACCCTATTCTGGCGAGCTCCGCGTCGGATGGGCAGGAAGTCTCGGCAACCATGGTCCGGCACATCGCGGCTTCCACGACGTCATCGAGCCCGCGGTCGCTGCCGTGCCGGGCGCACGGCTACTGACTGCGATTCGGGAGCAACACTGGCGCAACCATGACGAAATGCTCGACTTCTACCGGGATCTCGACGTTTATGTCTGCGCCAGTCGCAGCGAAGGCACCCCCAATCCTTGCTTGGAGGCGGCGGCGTGCGGTATCCCCTTGGTGACGACCCGTGTGGGAAACATGCCCGAGCTGGTTCAAGATGGCGACAACGGGCTGTTCTTCGATGGAACCGCGGAAGGGCTTGCGGACAAGCTCGCCCTGTTGCGGGACACGCCATCGCTCAGATCGCGGATGGCCGCCCGCATGATCGAGACGATCCGAGGGTGGGATTGGCGCGTCCAGGCGGAGAACTATGCGCACATGTTTACCTCGTTGCTCACCGCAGGCGGAGCGGTCGAGCCTGTGAGACGTGCGGCTTCGGATGTTCCCGGCCAAACCTGACCTTTAGCGGGAGCCGCATCAGGGGTGACGCAGGCTTGCGGGCGCACGACTGCGGTCAGGCTGGCTTTGGTTCCGGCACCGGGATGAGCTTTGCGAGTTTCCGGAGGTTCTGGGCGGTGGCTGCGAGGGTGAAACACGTCGGGATTGACACCTTCGTGTTTCAGCCGAATTTCGGACACGACACCGATGCGCTCAGGATAACCGCCATCACGGCATAGCTCGCGCTGAACCTCTCGAGTTCTTTATGGAGTTTCGTAGAGTTCGAGCGGCAATCCATCCGGGTCGCGGAAAAAGGTAAACCGTTGGTCTGTATATGGGTCGATCCGGATTGGCTCGACCGCAACGCCGGCGGCTTCCAGGCGCGTAATTACGGGATCAAGATCCGCCACGGCAAACGCCAGATGCCTCAGGCCCGTCGCCTCTGGATGGGATGGCCGCATCGCCGGAGCGGGGAAGGAGAACAATTCCAGCTGGACGGATCCGATCCGCAGATCCGCCTTCCATGACTGCCGCTCCTGCCGATAGACCTCCCGGATCAGATCGAGGCCGAGGAGTTCGACGTAGAACCGTCGCGACCGGTCGTAGTCGGTGCAGATCAGCGCGACGTGGTGAATGGCGTTCAGCATGCCGCGAACTCTAGCCAAGCTCAGATTTGAGGCAAGGTCACCATCGGGGTACGCGGCGCTTTGTTGATGTCGCCTCTCGTGAGGGTCGCCTCGTCCTCACTGATCTCTTCTGCGCCCAGTCGGCATGATCTTGCCGCCGGAACGCAGCCAAATCCGCATTTCGACCGTCCTCGCTCTGGCCAACCGTCAACGCCGATCGACGCGAAGCCGGGGCAGCCCTATGCCGCGCTTGACTTGCTCATATTATTCATAATAAATCATACATAATAACGGTAAAAAAGACGACACATCTGGGAGCACCTATGAAAATTACGGCCATCAAGGCGCTCGTCTGCAACGCGGAAATGCGCAACTGGGTTTTTGTTCGGGTCGAAACCGATGAGCCCGGTCTGTTTGGCTGGGGCGAGGCAACGCTGGAATGGAAGACGCGTGCCGTCGTTGGCGCGCTTCAGGATCTTGAGGCATTGCTCATCGGGCAGGACCCGCGCAATGTGGAGCAGTGCTACCAGATCCTTACCCGCCACGGCTTCTGGCGTCTCGGGGTCGAGGGAATGTCGGCCGTCAGCGGCATCGAGATCGCGCTCTGGGACATTCTGGGCAAGTCGCTGGGTGTCCCCGTCTGGCGGCTTCTCGGCGGCCAGGTCCGCGACTATCTGCGCACCTATACGCATCTCGGCCTCGGCGACATGAAGGCGGTCTATGAGAGCGGGTCGGCGGACACGATCGTCGAACGCGGGCGCATCGTCACGCAGGCCGGCTACGACGCCGTCAAGGTCGTCTGCATTCCCTACACCCACTATGTCTCGCCGGCGAAGGCGGTCGATTCCGTTGCCGACATGGTTGGCGCGCTGCGCGAGGCCGTCGGTCCCGATATCGACATCATGGTCGACTTTCACGGACGCCCGGCCTCCGTCAACGCGGCAATGGACTATCTCAAGGCGATCGAACCGGCCCGCATCATGTTCGCCGAAGAGCCGGTACCGCCGGAAGATGTCGCCGGCCTGGCGCATATCACCGCGCGATCGGCGATCCCCATCGCGTCCGGCGAGCGGCTGATCGGGCGCCGCGAATTCACGCAATCGGTTGCGGCGCGCGCCTTTAACATTGCCCAGCCCGATATCTGCCATACTGGCGGTCTGCTCGAGACCAAGAAGATCGCGGCTCTGGCCGAAACCGCCGGCATCGGCCTTGCGCCGCACAACCCGCTCGGCCCGATCGCCGGCGTCGCAGCGCTTCACTTCGGCATATCGACACCGAACGTCATCATCCAGGAGGAGATGTCGGGCGCGGTCGCCTGGTACGACGACGTCGTCACCTGGCCGATCGATCGCAAGCCCGGCCGCTGGGACGTGCCCGATCTGCCGGGCCTTGGCGTCACCGTGAATGAAGATGTCATCGCGCGCCACCCCTTCAAGCAGGAAGTCCTGCATGCCCGCAACGCCGTCATGCCCGACGGCACCGTGGTCGATTGGTGAGCGCCATGACAGGCAGGCTTCAGGGGAAGATCGCAATCGTCACCGGCGCCGGCCAGGGCATTGGTGCAGCCACTGCCCGGGCCTTTGCGATGCAGGGAGCAAAGACCGTGATTGCCGAGCTCAATGCGGCAACCGGCAAGGCGGCCGCCGACGAATTGCGTGCCAACGGCGCCGACGCCCTTTTCGTCGAAACCGATGTCACCGACACAGCGGCAGTGGCCGACATGGTGGCGAAGACGATCGCGGCCTATGGCGGCGTCAACGTGCTCGTCAACAATGCAGGCGCCAACGTCTTTTACGAGCCCTTGTCTATGCCGGACGCGGAATGGGACCGTTGCCTCAGGCTCGACCTCCAGGCCGCGTGGTCCTGTGCCAAGGCGGTGTTGCCGACGATGCTGGCGAACGGTTCGGGATCGATCGTCAACATAGCCAGCTGCCACGCCTTCAAGATCATTCCCCACACATTTCCCTATCCGGTCGCCAAGCATGCGCTTGTCGGCCTGACCCGCTCGCTCGGCATCGAATATGCGGCGCGCGGCATCCGCGTGAATGCGATCGCCCCCGGCTACATCGAGACGCCGATCGCGGAAGCCTATTGGAACACGTTTCCGGACCCGGCCGAGGAGAAGCGGCGGGCCTACGACCTTCATCCGCCCAAGCGCATTGGCCGGCCGGACGAAGTTGCAATGACGGCGGTTTTCCTCGCTTCGGACGAAGCGCCGTTCATCAATGCCGAGACGATCACCATCGATGGTGGACGCTCGGTTCTCTACCATGACTGACAACCAAGCAGGGAGGATCCACATGAAAACGACGACAAAGGCTCTGGCAACAGTGGCGATATTGGCCGCCGGACTGATGGCTGGCGCGGCAAGCGCCGACGACATCAAGATCGGCTACATCAACAAGATGGGCGAGCATCCATGGTTCGTCGCCGAAGTCGGCGGCGCCAAGAAAGCGGCCGAGGCGGCCGGCGCCACCTTCGTGTCGCAAGACGTCCAGTTCGACTCCAATCTGACGATCACCACCTTCGACACGATGGTCGGTGACGGCGTCAAGGGCATCGCAATCGTCGTTCCCGACAAGGCGCTGGGACCGGTCATCGCCGAGAAGGCCAAGGCGGCGAAAATCCCCCTGGTGGCGGTCGATGACGATATCTACTACCAGGACGGCACCCAGGTTCCCTATGTCGGCATGAATGCCTATAATATCGGTGCGCGGGTGGGCGAAGAACTGGCCAAGCTCTACAAGGCCGATGGCTGGGCCGGCAAGGAGGTGCGTATCGCCTCGATCGAGGACCGCAAGGCCGACACCTGCATGCAGCGCAACAAGGGTGCCGAGGAAGCGTTCCTGAAGGCAGTGCCCGATTTCAAGCCGGCAAACATCCTTCGCGTCCCCTATGACAACACGATGGTCAACGCCATCGACGTCATGACCACCACATTGACGGCCAATCCCGGCGTCACCAACTGGATCTTCTATTCCTGCAACGATGACGGCGTGTTGGGTGCGGCGCGCGCGCTGGAAAACGCCGGCTATGCCGCGGACCAGGGCATGGGCATCGGCATTGACGGCAGCCGCGCTTGCGAGGCCTTCGGATCAGGAAAGCCCTCGGCATTCCGTGGTACGATGTGGCTCAATTCGGCAAACCATGGCGCGCTGGCGGTGAAGATCCTGCTGGCCTCGATCAAGGACGGAACGAAGCTGCCCGTTCAGTCCTTCACGGACCCGGAATACATCACCGCCGGCAATTTTGCATCGGACTACAAGGCCAAGCTCTGCCACTGAGCCGGACCTGCGTCATGCGCCTCCAGGGCGCATGACGCTCTTCAACTGCTCGGATCGATCCTTGGGAGTGAGCTTTGACGCAATCGGACTTCTTCTCGCTCGACGGCATATCGAAACGCTTCGGCGTCGTCCAGGCGCTCGACAACGTCTCGATTGCTTTCCGGCCAGGCGAGGTGCTCGCTTTGGTCGGCGAGAATGGCGCCGGCAAATCAACGATGATGCGCATTCTCGAGGGCGTGTCCGGACCGGACACCGGCACCGTGCGGCATGGTTCCACGCCGATCGTTTTCGGCGAACCGCGCGACAGCCACCGGGCCGGGATCCGCGTCATCCATCAGGAGCCGGAGATCGTTCCGAACCTGACGGTGGCCGAGAACATTTTCGTCGGCGAATTGCCGCGCCTGGCAGGCGTCCTGCTCGACTGGCGCAAGCTGGAGGAGCAGACCGACCGGGTCCTTGCGACCTTCGGCATGCAGCAGGACATGCGGCCACGCCAACTCTGCGGCACGCTCGGCCCGGCGCAACGCCAGATGATTGAGATCATGCGCGCCATCCGCGCCGGCGGCCGGCTGATCGCCTTCGATGAGCCGACCTCGTCGCTGACCGATGATGAAGCGCGTCGCCTGTTTTCCGTCGTCCGCAGGCTGCGCGAGAAGGGCACGTCGATCATCTACATCTCGCACCGGCTGAACGAGATCATCGATCTGGCCGACCGCATTGTCGTTTTGCGCGACGGCAGGCTGGTCGACGATTCGCCGGCGGCCGGCGCCAGCGAGCAGACCATCGCCAAGCTCATGGTCGGCCGCAACATCGACGATCTTTTCACTCGCGAGACCTGGCGGTCCGGGGAACAATTGCTTGATGTGGCGGGATTGACCACCGACCGCGTCAACGATGTCAGCCTCAGGGTTCGTCGCGGTGAGGTGCTCGGCATCGCCGGCCTCATGGGTGCGGGCCGCTCCGAACTGGCAAAGGCGATTGTCGGATATGACCGGCGCATCGCCGGCACCATAGCCATGAACGGCGTGCCCGTTCTCCCCAACAGTCCGCATGCGGCGATCGTCGCGGGCATCGGTTTTGCTCCCGAAGACCGCAAGCACGAGGCGTTGCTGCTGTTCAGAAGCATTCTCGACAACGCAGCACTTTGCGTGCCCGACAAGACATCGAGCTTCGGCTTCTTCAACCGGCGCAAGGCAATGGAGATTGTCTCGCCGCTGGCTGCCAAGATGTCGATCAAGGCACCCAACCTCGACGAGCAGGTTTCGAAACTGTCGGGTGGCAATCAGCAGAAGGTCGTTCTGGCGCGCTGGCTTGCCCGGCAGCCGATGCTGCTCATCCTCGACGAACCGACGCGCGGCATCGACATCGGCGCCAAGGCGGAAATCTATCGGCTGATCGATGAACTCGCGGCAAGCGGCATTGGTATCATCCTGATTTCCTCGGAAATGCCGGAACTGATCGGTCTCGCCGACAGGGTTCTTGTCATGGCAGGAGGCCGCATCACGGCCGAGCTTGCCCGCCCCGACATCGACGAAGCGACGATCCTCAAACACGCCATGCCGCAATCCGCATCATCGCCTGGAGACTACATTCAATGAACAGCCTCGAGCTTCGCGCATCGAAAGCGCAGACCGACGCCAGGGGCGCTTCCACGCGCCTTGTGGAGCGCCTTGGCGTTCACAACATCAGCCTTCTGGTCGCGCTCGCCATTCTCATCATCATCTTCGGCTCGTTGCGCGGCGACGTGTTCTTCTCGAGCCGAAACCTGCTCAACATCGGCCTTGGCGTCACCATTCTCGGCGTGCTGGCGATGAGCCAGACCGTGGTCATCGTCGCCGGCGGTCTCGATATCGCTGTCGGCGCCACTGTCGGTCTAACCACAGTCTCGACGGCAATGGCCATCCAGGCGACCGGGTCGCCGGCGGCCGGCATCGTTGCCGGCCTGGTGCTTGGTGGTCTTGCCGGTCTCGTCAACGGCCTCATCATCACCTACGGGCGCGTCAACGCGGTCATTGCCACGCTCGGCACCATGGCGATCTTTCGCGGCATCGCCTTCATCATGTCCGACGGCCAGTCAATCGCCATCTTCAGCGATACGTTCCGGTTCATCGGCATTGGACGCATCCTCGGCCTGCCGTTGCTGGTCTGGATTTTGGTGCTGACCGCGATCGCATTCCACCTCTTCCTCGCGCGTTCGATCGTCGGCCGCAACATCTATGCACTGGGCGGCAATCCCGTTGTCGCCCGCTTCTCGGGCATCAACATCAACCGCTACCGCGTCGGCATCTACATCATGAGTGGTGTTGCCGCCGGATTGGCCGGGATCCTGCTGGCCGCCCGTACCGGTTCGGGTCAGCCCGTATCCGGGTCCCAGGGCCTGGAACTCGAGGCGATAACGGCGGCCGTGCTGGGTGGCTGTGCCCTGCAGGGCGGCAAGGGCACGATTGTCGGCGCGCTGCTCGGTGTCGCCATCATTGGCGTGCTCAACAACGGAATGATACTGACGTCCGTGCCAACCTTCTATCAATTGCTGGCAAAAGGCTCACTGCTGATCCTTGCTGTGGTCATTGCCGAGTACCACTTGAACAGGACATGACGATGGACGCGGCGACCGCTGTGAGCGATCAAGGCAAGCAGGACCTTCCTGCCGGAGATGGCGCCACACTGTCCCTGAAGGATCGCATCGCACGCGATCTTGGACAGCGCATTCTCGCCGGCATCTACGCGCAGCACGCGGTCCTGCCGACGGAGGCTGAACTGTGCGTCATCTACGGCGCCAGCCGCACGGCGCTACGCGATGCGCTGCTGACACTTTCGGCCAAGGGACTGATCGAGGCACGCAAGCGGGCTGGCACGCGCGTGCGCGTGTCGAGCGAATGGAACAGGCTTGATGCGCAGGTTCTCGAATGGATGCGCGATATCGAGCCTGATCTCGATTTCGTCCGCGGCTTGATCGAGGCACGGCTGGTCATCGAGCCGGCTGCCGCCCAGCTTGCGGCCAAGATGGCGACCTCGGGCGATCTCGCGGTGATCGAAGCCGCCTATGAGGCCATGCGCATTGCGCCGGAGGACGACCTCGCGGCCTGTCTCGATGCCGATGTCCGCTTTCATACCGCCATCCTGCGCGCCAGCCGCAACCCGGTTTTCGCCAATCTCGGCAATATGCTGGCAGCCGCGCTTAGCTTCTCTTTCCGACTGACCACATCGGCCACCGCCAACTATCAGCAGACGCTCAGCGCCCATGGCGATGTGCTGGAAGCGATCCGCATGCGTAGAGTCGACGATGCTCACGACCAGATGAAAGCGCTGATCGGCATCGCCTCGAACGACCTTCTCGCCGTCGCTCGCAAGGGCCGCCACCAACAGCCGGTCCCTACTGCCAGTGCCGATCCCATCTGAGTTTGACGACCCGGACCATTGAAATTCGAAATGGCCACCTGTCCGCCGAAATCGTTCCGTCGCTTGGCGCTGGTCTGGCGCGGTTCGACCGTGGCCGCCGCTGTTCAGGCCATGGCCTGACGACGGCAGCACGAACCCAGTCGATCTCGCCTCCAACCTGCTTCTGCCATTGTCAAATCGCATCTCGGGCGGCGGTGAGCAACTTCGTTTGTTTCGAGCCGGTCAGTCATGTCGCAGATGCCCACAACCGCGGTTCGGTCGACAAGTGGAACGGATTGCCGGTGCTTGGCCATGGCGAGAGCCTGGCCGCCGGTTGCAGCTTCGCTGTCATGTGGGGCGACCAACTGACCAGCAAATCCAAAAGCAGGCGCGCCTCGGAAGGCGTGGCTGCGATCTGCTGACACGACCGGACCCAGCGGACCGTCGCGCACTATGTCCGATGGTACGGGCAGCCAAGTTCCCGGATTGGCCGGGTCCCGACGGGAATCCATCAGCACGCCTGCCTGCTGCATTGCCGCTGTTACTTCCCATTGCTTGGAAGCATGACCCAAGCGCAGTTGAGAGCAAGAATCTGCTAAATTAGCAGCGGTAACTCTGTTATAGTCGGTTATCATCATTTGGGGGAATTCACATGACAACGGTCGCAGAGCCGCCCCGGAAACGGGGGGAGGAGGAAACCAACAGAATACCGACCAATAGGCCGCCGGGCACAATACCGAGGGTTGTGATCGGAGTAGTTGCCTCGGCCTGGGCTCTCATGACAGCCGTTCAAATCACCTCACAGCCGACAAGAGGCGATCTGCAAAATGAGATACAGGGCCTCGCCGCTCATACCGCATTGGGTGATCAGGCTGTCGGCCTTCACAACCGAAGCAATGAAACGCGCTATCGGTTTCTGGATCGGATTGGAGACCAGCTGTGGCGTCGCATCTCTGTGACAGCCCGGAACGATGACAGCAGCGAGGCTTCCTCGCGCGCCGCGAAATTAGCAGCATTTCACGCTGGTTTCACGAAACATATGGGATAGGGACGAAGGGACGGGGAGAACCGGCATGAACGCTCATCGCGGGACCAGTGCGACTGGGCCGGCTCTGAAAGACGGAGCTCAAAGCACTGCCGCCGCTGTCGATCCGCGCCAGGTCCAGTTCCGCAATTTTGGCTACGAGGGCGGCGCGGACGAAGCCAAGCTCTATCATGGCCTGGAGACGCCTTGGGCCACTCAGTGCCTGTTTGCCAAGCTGCTGCGCAGGATGAGTGTGGCATCCGCCGGAGGTGGCAATAAAACCAATGAGCGGATTCCGGCAGGGTACACCTATCTTGCTCAGTTCGCCGCACACGACATTATCCGCAATTCCTCGCTCAGTCCCTTGTTGGCGGCCCACGAGGCAGAGCGCCGCAACGAACGCGAGGAGGCGCTCCTGCTCGACGTGCTTTACGGCGGAGGACCGTTCTCTAACCCTGGTTTGTATGTTGTGGCCAAGCCTGGTGAAGTTGTCAGGTCGCTCATGCGCACCGGCCCGATGGCACCGCCGTCACTGAACGCCATGGCGATGCCCGCGGGCGCCTGTCCCTTTGCCAAGCGCGACTTGCCACGCTTCCAACAGGCCGATCTGAGCGATGGGTTCGAAGCTGGTCGGACGGACGTCCTGGCCGCAGACCAGCGCAGCGACGACAACGCCAACATTGCGCAAATGACGGCGCTTTTCCTGCACCTGCACAATGCCGTGGCCAATGCACTTGGCAAAAGCGGAATACCCAAAAAGGACGCCGAACTGCCGGCAGGTGCGTATCTTTTCGACCGGACACGCCGCGTTACGACAGCGATTTACCGGAATGTGCTGCAAAACGACTTGCTGCCGCGCCTCATCGCCAAGCCGATATGGGACCTCTACAACGCGAACGGGTTCAGGCCCCTGGTCGACATGCCGGAAGGCGTCCCGATTGAGTTTTCCCACGCGGCATACCGCCTGGGCCATTCCATGGTCAGGCTTTCCTATGTCTTCAATGACCAGCATCCGGACGGCGAAGGGCTGGAGAACGTGTTGCTTAACCGCTCCTCGTCACGCCCGCATAGATTCCCGGTCTCCGAACACTGGATCGCCGATTGGTCGCATTTCTTCCAGATCGCCGGCTCGACGCCGCAGTTCAGTCGGCGTATCGGACCAACGGTCAACGAAGTGCTGCTGAGTGCCTACACCATGCCGATCCTTTGCGTCGGCCCCGATTCAAAGCCACTCGAGCCCGCCGCAGCGGGTCTGTTGAGCGAAGCAGACAGGGCTGCACTCCCCGATCCGAATGCGTCGGGACTTTTGTTCAGCGATTTGGTGCGAGGGACCATTGGCGGCCTGCTCAGGCTCGATGCCTTGATCGAACAACTGCCGCAGGCCGCTCTCACGGCCGCGCCACTGCTGGGCGACGCCGAGAAACGGCACCAGGCTATTCGATCCTGGCTTCAAGATTCGACCGTCGCTTTCACCGCGGCCGAGTCGGCCGAGCTGGCAGAAAATCCGCCGTTGTTGTTCTGGTTGTTGTTGGAGGCCGCGATCGAACAGGACGGGCTGTGTTTCGGTACCATCGGATCGGTGATTGTAGGGGATGTCTTCATGGCAAGATTCGCGGCCTCGCGCGCCATGATCGAAGACGACCCAATTACGCAAGACCTCGTCGCCAGATTGTTTCCCACTGGCATCCCGCGAACGATGGCCGACCTGATCCTTTTCGTCGCCAGCGCGCTCAATCTGGGCGACGCCTGGCCCCGGTTTATCACCCCGCCTACAACTCCTGGAGCTTAAACATGGCTGACCCCGTCGATAATTTGGACGCCTTTCCCGAACCGATCCAAACCCTTAACTTCGAGGCGACCGGCCGCAAGGTGGTGCAATGGGCACAGGATCCCAGCACGCGTCCGCGCGACTTGGCCGAGTTCAAGGCCCAACTCGATGGACTCGTCGTCGTGCCGGACCGCTATAAGGAAATCCAGATCGTTCAGGGATACGACCACGTCTTCTTCCTGCGGTTACCGCCCAACAATCAAGTGACGCAATCGCAAAAGAAGCTCCAGACCGAACAAGGTGGCATGGCCGACTATGGCATTCCGGAATTCTATTTCGATGCCATTCTCGAAAAGGTGCCGTTCAACCGCGACAGTTTCTTCTACTCACGCATCGCGGACTACACCATCCGGGGCTGCCGATAGAACGGGCTCTGGCAAAGGCATATGGCTGACGACAATGCCGGCCCCGGCTAGCCCTCGGCGCAGTGCCTCGACGGCCTCTGGACTGTAGATCGGAAAGCTATCCATGAGCCATGTGCCGACGTTGCCCGGCTCCGGTGACTCATTTCCAAACCACGTCGTCTTCAGCTGCGCTAAAAATCGGTCGGCCTCTTCATGCGCTGCTTTCTCATTGCCGAGCAAGGCGAGCGCCGCAGCCTTCCAGCCGCCGATGTACGACACACTATCGGCGGCGCGCTCGGCCGCTTCGACGCAACCGGCATAGTCGCCAAGCAGGAACCGCACGCCCGCCTGATAGCTCCATTGCAGGCGTGAAACGCCGAGTCCGGTCTGCAACGCCAGAGTGGCGATACGCCGCGCGTTCTCGCGATCATCGCAATAAGCAAGCCCGAGAGAAGCGGAGACCAAGGTCCAGGGGTCGTTGCCATTGAGTTCGCAGGCTAGAAGGAAGCTGATGGCTGCCTGCTGCGGGATGCCGTTCATGGCGTAGGACCACGCCAGATGCAGTTGGCTTCGCGAATCGATTGGATCGATCTGGGTCGCCTGCTTGGCAAACGTCAGCGCTTCGGCGTGGCGTTCGCGTCGCCGGCCGATGCCGGGGAAGATCAGATGCCGTGAATTGATGATGCCGGCCAACCCGGCGTAGGCGGCAGCGAAGCGTGGTGACTCTGCGATGATTGATCTGAACAGAGCCTCGGCCCGCTCCTCTGACTCCGGGCGCCACTGAAAGATCAGTTCCTGCGCCCTCAGCCAGCGGTCGAACTGCTCCAGCGACAGGTCCGGGATGCTGGCGATCTGAACCAGCCGTTCGGACGACATGCTGACGCCCAGCGCGACGGCGATGCGGCGGATGAGCCTCTGCTGGGTCTGGTACCACTGGCTGTTTTCGATGACAAACTGCTCGCTCCAGATGTAGCGCCCCGATGCAAGCTGCTTAAGCGTCATGCTGAGACGCAATGTCGGCCCGTCGATAAATCCGGTCGCCTCGATGCAATAGGCATTCTCGGTGAAGCGGGGGGGATGCCCTTCCCATTCCATTACCGCCCAGTCGCGGAATCGCACCAGGGACGCAACCAGTTCACTGCGGAAGATTTGCACGGCGTTCCGCGCGCGGACGGAACCGCTCACCAATTCGAACTCCCGCACGAACAGCAGCACGCCGGCGGCGGGCTCTTGCAGCCGTTGCGCCTGGGACCCGAACGCCTCGGCGGCGATTGCGGTCACCGCCCCCCTGTCCGTGGCCCCGATCGTACCGAGCTTGATGTCACTGACCAGTGCCTGCGTGGCGGCTGAAGGTTCGCTGTCGAATTCTGTTTCAAGCAGGTCCCAAAGCCCCTTATAGGCCCTCAAGGCCGTTGCTTGGTCGCCCATCCGAGCCGACGCTTCCATGACAGCTCGGCACCCGATCTCGTTGGTCGGATCGAGATTGAGCAGGGCTTGTCCGGCCCGCTTTAGGGCTGGCCAGTCTGCCGCGGCCTTGGCCATCGCTTCCAGACATGAGATAAATTCGTCCTGAAGGCATTGCCGCTGGACGAGGACCCAGTTCCGAAACGAAGGGTCGATGTCGTCCAGGCCATTGAGAAAGCTTTCGGCGACACGCTGCCTCTCCAGAAGGATGGGGGGGATCCGGCCAGCTTTCAGTTCGTGTCTGATCTCGCCCACATCCACCGTGACCAGCGACGGCTTCAGCGTCACGTTGAGCCGGTCTCCGGAGAAAACTCCTTCGATTTCAGCCAGACAGGCCTTGAGATCGACTACCGTTTGCCTGAGCGAGGCCCTCGCTCGTGCCTCGTCCGATTCACTCCAGAGCAAGCCGCAGATGCGCTCGCGGGTTTCAAAACCATGTGGGCTCAGTGCAAGATAGGCAAGGACGGCGCGCGACTTGCGGTTTCTCACGGCGACGTCTCGCCCAAGTCGGCTCAGCGCTACCTTGTCAAGCGTCGTGACGCTGATCAGCGGCGCAGTCCTCGTTGGGGAGTTGTGCCCGATCATCGTTGTCCCGCAACTGCCTCCGTCTACATAAGATCGGCGCGGCCGCTCGGGCCGGCCTGGTCAATCAGGGAACGAAGCCGACGCGACTGGAACGGCGACGGAAATGGCTGCAGCCCTGGGACGAAGACTTTGGCGACGGGAATGTCAAACATCGGCGTGGTCAGATCTGCTGCGTATATGCGGTATTGCTTTTTGAGCATTTCGCCAACCAAGGATACGAAATTCAAGTCCTTTTCATCATTTTTGTGCATCAGCACGCCACTGGACAGGTGTGAGACGAGGTCCGTGTCGATTGCGCCAGGGGTCTCGGCGCGCTCCGCCTGCAGGCGGTCGACCTCGTCGAGCCTCTCAACTCCCTGTTCTGCGCGTTTCATTGCCGCCAGATCGAGAGCCAATTCCATCTGGCACATTTCCAGCAGCGCCGCCCTCAGGGCGTTGCCGGCGTCCAGCCTGCAAGCCAGCCCGACTGCCAGGCCGCGACCATCCGCGTCGAAGGATAGCGCCGCGATTACAGGCGCGGGAAACTCACCCGATATGTCGAGAAACTGGGTGCACCTGCCGAGCTTCTCCTGCCTTATCCGCGCAAGCAGATCGAGCACACCCGCGCCAGCAAGCGCTTCCAGTCCGATCAACCGGCCGCCGCGCCTGCTGCGCCACCAGCCGGCAGCCGCATCGCGCTCGATTGCTTCCAGCAGCGCCGAGGTCAGGGCAGCCTCGTGGGTTATCCCTGCGGCGCATCCGCAACTGGTTACCCAGGCGCTTCGGTTTGCGCTGCGAATGAAAAGCGTCTCGGGCAAATAGCCCTGTCTACCGTCGTCCAGCCGGCGCACGGGCACCCACCGGTCACTTTCACCGAAACCGGATTGCACCCGGAAATCGTCCAGGTGTTCAGCCAGGCGAACGTCCTGCCAATGACCTACACCATCTACTGTCGTGCGGTTCATCGTCCCGTGCGGCTGTTGCCATTCGCTATGATATTCGATGCCCTCGCCGATGCAGGCCTCGAATGCGCGCCCCGGTGTGAGGCCGACGCCACTGAAGCTGGCAGAAATGGCTGAAACCGAATCTCCCCAGTTGCGGTTTACCTGCGCGCCAAAGAAGTACAGCCCCGGTGCGTGGCGGGCGTGCAAGCGGAACAGATTGCCAAAATTTGCCGCTGCTGAGAGTAGTCCTTGGCGGTTATTTGTCGCCATCAAGCCGGGATCTGTGTCGCTGGTGTCAAGGTAGCCGAGCGCGCCGAGCAACCCGCGGGCCATTGCAGCCTGTTCAGGCGCTAAATCTTGCGGCTGTGAACAAAATCGCGCTGCCAGTTCGAACGCGTTTGCGGCGGTCAATCCACAATCCTCGCTGTTGGAGAAACCCTTTCCCTGTTGTCTGCCACTTTCGCCCTACGATTTTGATCGGGTCAACAAAACGTTGCGTGCGAGGCGACCCAAGCTCGGCAAAGACACGGAGCTAAAGATGGTCGTCATCTCACGCTGATTTCACGCTAGCTGGTCTAATGGTTGTTTCCGAGATGTCATCTCGATTGCCCCGGCGCTGAACGACCCGAACCGGGCCCATCGAGACGATTGAAGATCGGCGCCAATTCGTTTCCTCCCGGGAGCGGCGCCGCGGGGCCATGACCGGATGGGGCCGGTCCTGTGCCTCGCGGCCCACCGGGATGGGCTAAGCGGCTTCTTCGACACACGGCCATCCATCCTGCAATCAAGAAATTTGACAAGACAGGGAGATCAAAAATGGGAACGCATGGCACCCCGCCCCGTGGCATTGATGCGACACGATCGCCGTTGTTCGAAGGCCGCTTCGGTCGCATGTTCCGAAATCTGGCGCCCGCAACGTTCGGGGCAAACGACCATGACAACCGACGCAACCTCAAGGCGCTCGGTTCGGCCATGTCTGCTGGAATCGACGAGCCTAAAGATGGAACCGACGCCGAGGAAAGCGGGATTCCCGCGCTCTACACCTATTTTGGCCAGTTCGTCGACCATGACATCACCTTCGATCCCGTCAGCACGTTGCGCAAATCGCTGGATCCCGATGGGTTGGTGGATTTCCGCACGCCGAGCTTCAACTTGGACAATGTCTATGGCCGGGGTCCGGCCGACCAGCCCTACATGTACACAAAAGAGGGGCGATTCCGCCACGGCGATGCAATGACAGGAACGGGCGCCCAGCCCGGACACGATCTGCCGCGCTTCGCCGGACGAGCAATCATCGGCGACCCCCGCAACGACGAAAACAGTCTGGTGTCGCAGCTGCAAGGGCTGATGCTCAACGTGCACAACCGGATGGCCGATGATAATCCGGGCCTGGATTTTGAAGCCATCCAGCAGCTCGTCCGCTTCCACTACCAGTATGTTGTCGTGAATGACTTCCTCTCCCGGATCGTTTCGCAACCAATCCTTGACGCACTCAAGACGGACGGCCGCTTCGATCAAAAGCGATTGCGGTACTATCACTGGCGCAACCTGCCGTTCATGCCAGTTGAGTTTTCGGTCGCCGCCTACAGACTTGGCCATTCGATGGTCAGGCCCGGCTATCGCCTGAACGACGACAAGCTGCTGCCGATCTTCCCACGCGCCGGCAAGCCGCATGAGGACGCGCTTACTGGCTTCCAGACGATGAAGCCGGGTCGCGCTCTGGACTGGGGTCGATTTATCGACATTGACGAACGCGCCGGTGGATCGGATCCCGACACCGGGGATCCGGCGAACGAGCGTCGGCTGCAGTTTGCCTACAGGATCGACACATCCCTCGTCGGCTTCCTGCACGATCTGCCGAAAGCCGTGGCGGGCGACCCGCCGGCCTCACTGGGCGAGCGCAACCTCTTGCGGGGCTGGCTCCTCGGCCTGCCATCCGGCCAGAGCGTTGCCCGGGCCATGGGCATCGAGCCCCTAACCGATGCGGACATCATAATCGGCAAGGCTGTGGACCCTCCCCCGGGTGCTGGCGACGTCGTGGGGCCTATCATCGATGCCGTCACAGCCAAAGGTGGCGACGGCAATGCCTTTGCCGACAATTGTCCACTTTGGACCTATGTCCTTGCCGAAGCGGCAGCAAACAAGACAGACATGCCCATCCCGATAACGGGTGGCGGCACTCGTTCCACGCCGCAGCTTGGACCCGTGGGCGGTCGTATTGTGGCGGAGGTGTTCCTCGGATTGCTGTTTGGCGACGGCAGGTCTTACCTGTCGCTCGATCCTTTGTGGAAGCCTGTGAGCGGGGCAGGCTTCAGGCTGAAGGATCTGGTCTCCTACGGGCTCGGCATGGGGCCGTCGCTTCACTACCGGTGACAACCAGTACCTGGCAGCGGGTGAAGTCAGGGGACGACCGGATATGTCGTGACAATCTTCGACAATCCGGCGGGGCGGCTCGTCCCGAAGCAGGTCGGAGATTGTTGAGATGCCCGCCCCTGTCAGCGCCTGACAAAGGTGTACGGCTTTCCAGTTTGGCGGAGATTTAGCGCAGTCGAATTTGGTCAATCACTACTCGAAGAGGATATGGGCAATGGGACTCTTTGATGAATATAAAGAGGGGTATGAGCGCAACTGGGAGAAGTTGGAAATCCGATCCAACCGAGCCAGCGTCGTCAAAAAGGAAGCCAAGCGCATTCTGGATGGCAAGCCGATTTATACTCAGATCGAAAGTCGGACAGGTGTTCCATGGTGGTTTGTCGGCCTCTGTCATTACCGTGAGTCTTCGTTAAATTTCGGCACTTATCTTGGCAATGGCCAGCCTCTTGGCCAGCGTACCACGATTGTTCCCAAGGGCCGTGGGCCATTCACCGGGCCGAACGCTTTTGTCGACGGAGCCTTGGACGCTTTGCGGCTGGAGGGCTTTGTCGGCGCCAGCGACTGGGGGATTGCGCGAACTCTGTTCAGGCTCGAGGGGTTCAATGGTTATGGCTACCACGGAAAAGGTGTGAATTCTCCGTACCTTTACGGTGGCTCAACCTTGTACGGGCCGCCCGAGGCGCGAGGCGGCAAGTATGTCAGAGACCATGTTTTCGACCCTAATTTTGTGGATACGCAGCTCGGGACGGCAGTGATCTTGAAGGCTCTCCTCAGCCTTGACCTAACAATCAGCACCGATTCAAACGACGGTTCGACGAGCTTGGAACCAGACGATGAGATGGCGAAGGATGTTGTCTGGCTTCAGCATTCATTGAACGCTCTCGGAGCAAACCCGCAATTGGTCGAAGACGGGAAGAGCGGACCTTTAACCAGGACAGCTCTGTCGCGCTTTCAGCAACTAAACGGACTGAACGATACCGGGTTGGCGGATCCCCTTACGATTGCGGCGATTGACCGGCAGCTGCAGCCCAGCCCAGATGGGGCCGCAAGTGATATTCGCGAGAAGCTCGAATCTTTGCAGGCCGCCATTCGCGCGTTGACCGATAGATCGGACAAGGTGCCTTCACCTGCCAATGTAAATACGGCTGGCGTGAACAGCGACCTCGCGGACATTGTCAGCGCGTTGGGGGGTGCCGTTCAGCGCGTGGCGAACAACGTCCCGCCAGTTAATCAGGGCGGTAGTCAGCAAGATCGCTTGCGAAGGGCAATTGATCTCGTCTCGGCCATCTTGCTCCCCGGCCAGGCCAAGGACGCGCCGTTAGGCCCAGTGAACGGTGCGCTCGGTCAGACGATCGGGAATCTGCTCGACGGAAAGAAATCGGCGATTGGTATTGGGGGGGCGATCATTACGCAGTTGCTTTCCAAATTGGCGACTTCGTCTGGTGTGTCGGGTGATCTGACTGCGGTAGGCACTGCACTGTCGAATATCACGCCAGCCACGGGGTTAAGCCCTTTCGCAATGCCGTTATTTCTTGGCCTTGCAGCGTGGGGCTTCCTGGGGAAGCTTGAGAAGTGGAATCAGGGAACGTCAACAACGCCACTAAATTGACCCGCATGAATGCGCCGCCCTACTCAAGCGGCCCGGCGGAGCGTTTCCCATGGCAGCTGCGTGGCAGCCGGTCCGATCGCGTTAGGGGCCGGAAGCCGCATTGAGCCATGGGAGCTTCTAAAACACCCAGCCTTTATCATCATCTTGTTGCGGAAGGGTGCCGACGCTTCAGCTGGCCAAAAACTTCAGCACCGTATCCGCCGTCTCGACCGGACGCTCCTCGGGCAGCCAATGAGCGCAATCCACGATGGAGCCGCCGGAAACGTCCGTGGCGAACTCTTCCAACATGGCGACCTCTGAACTTTGTTCTTCAGATTTTCGGCACATTCGCCGCGGAAATGGTCGCCTCTGATTTCCAGTATGGATGTTTACTGCAAAATCCGGCGAATGAGTTGCCTGCGCAGCCAGCCTGAATCATATTCAAACACGGCGCTCTCACGCACACCCTGCTGGTCATAGCGCAACGTGCCCACCGGTGTCGGGAGAATTGCGCTGCTGATCAATTTGGTCGGCCATGTCCCTATTACGTGCGACAAAGCGGCGCCAGCCGCCTAATGAGGAGATATCAGAGGCACCGTCCAAGCCAGCGGTTTCGACTAGAAAGCCTTTGGCCGGGGTGCCGTCGTCGAGTTCGACCGTGCCGATGCCGAGCGGTGCGGGAATAGCGGCAACGAAACGTCCGAAGGCCTCCGGCTCGAGCCGCCAGATCTCGACGTCGATCCGCGTGCCGCCATCGGCAACGCGGATCAAGCCAGGCTTGGGCACGGACTGGCCAGCCAGAGCATAGAGTCTATAGGCGGCGGCCGTCTTTGTAGCACGCAGGAATTGCGCTCCGAGCTGGTTGAGCTGGCCGTTGAGCGGCATGCCCGACAAATGCGCGCCGACCACCACCAGATCGATCATGCCGTCGCAGGGCGGCGCGGCCACCGGCTGCAGGTTGGGCTGCGGCCAGCCCGTGGCGCCGAGCGAAAGGCCGCTCTGCACATGTAAGTCGCGGGCAAGCATCGCCGTCAGCACGTCGCGGCCGGCCGGTGCCAGCAAGGTCACGCTCATCGGCAGCCCGTCGTCGCGCTTGCCTGTGGGAACGGCGATGCCGCACATGTCGAGCAGGTTGACGAAATTGGTGTAGGTGCCGAGCCGGCTGTTGGTCTCGACCGGATCGGCGAGCACGGCGGCGGCGGTGTAATGCGTCGGCGCGGTCGGCACGCAGAACAGGTCAACCGAGGCGATGACCGCGGCGAGCTTGGCCCGGTAGGCCTGCAAGGCATAGAGGCCGCGGAAGGCGTCCGCCGCTGACAGCTTCCTAGCGCCGCCGATGATCTTGCGCGTCACCGGATGCATGGCGGCTTCGTTGGCTTCCATGAAATCGCGGATCGCGGCATAGCGTTCGGCCACCCAGGCGCCCTCATAGAGCAGGTTGGCGGTGGCGTAGAAATCGCCGAACGGGATTTCGACCAGCCGGCAGCCGAGCCGCGACAGCATAGCGAGCGAGGCCTCGAAGCCGGCCTGCATCGCCACATCGCCGAAGAACTTCAGGTCGGCTTTTGCCGGGATACCGACGCTCAGCACCGGCGGGCGCGCGGCGAGCGGCTGGACGGCGATGTCGCGCGAATAGGGATCGGCCGCATCGCGCGCTGCTGCGACGGAGAACACTGCATAGGCGTCGTCGACGGTCAGCGCGAACACCGACACGCAGTCGAGCGTGCGGCAGGCCGGCACGACGCCGCCCGTCGACAATGCACCGACGGTTGGCTTCAGCCCGACGATGTTGTTGAGGCCGGCGGGAATGCGGCCGGAGCCGGCGGTGTCGGTGCCGAGCGCGAAGGAAACGATGCCACGCGCCGTGGCCACCGCCGACCCCGAGGAGGAGCCGCCCGGCACCAGCTCCGCGTCGATGGCGTTGCGCGGGATCGGATAGGGCGTGCGCACGCCGACAAGGCCGGTGGCGAACTGGTCGAGATTGGTCTTGCCGACCACCAGCGCCCCGGCGGCCTTCAGCCGCGCCACCACGGTGGCGTCCTCGTCGGGCCAGTAGGTGTATTCGGCGCAGGCCGCCGTCGTCGGCATGCCTGCGACGTCGATGTTGTCCTTGACGGCGAAGGGAATACCCCACAGTGGTTTTGCCGCCGGGTCGAACGGGCCGAGCGCCTCGGCCGCGGTAAGGAGGTTCGCCTTGCTGACGAGATGGATGAATATGCCCGGATCATCGGCTGCCTCGATGCGGGCATAAATCGTCGCAATCACATCGCCAACGCCGACGCCGTCCCGATAGGCCGCGTGCAGGCTCGCTATGTCGAAGTGGACATCACTCATTTCGTCTCCCCCAGAATGATAACCGGCAGGTCCCACTGGATCAGCACGACGCAGCCGTCCTTCGTCCACACCGAATGCTCGGTCCCGACCGGATTGAGGATCACGCTGCCGGCAGGATAGTCACCGTTCTCGTCGCTCTGGGTGCCTTCCAGCACGACGATGGTCTCCAGCCCGACATGGCGGTGGCGCGGCACGCTGGCGCCGGGCCGGTATTTCAGGACCGCGACCGACGGCTCGACCGCCCCGCCCTTCAGCAACCAGTGCACGCCGATGCCGTCGCGGAAATGCTCGAACGCCAGATCGCGCCAGCCGCCGTCGAGCAGGCCGGCAAAGGCAAGATTAGGCATTGGCAATTCCCTCAAGCACCTGGTCGGTCGTCGCCGTCCAGCCGACGATGGCGCCCTGCGCCCTGATCATGGCGATCGCCGCCGTCTTGAACTCGGGAAAGTAGCTTTCCGTTGCGTCCTCGGCGAGCAGGCACTCATAGCCGCGATCGTTGGCCTCGCGCATCGTGGTCTGCACGCAGACCTCGGTGGTGACGCCGGCAAAGACCAGCTGCTCGGCGCCAAGCCTTTTCAGCTCGTCGCCGAAAGAGGTGGCATAGAAGGCGCCCTTGCCGGGCTTCTCGATGACGATCTCGCCGGGCAGCGGCACGAGTTCATCGAGGATCGCCGTGCCCGGTTCGCCGGCGATCAGCACGCGGCCCATCGGCCCGGCGTCGCCGATTCGGATCGACGGATTGCCGCGATTGCGCTTGGCCGGCGGCAGGTCGGAGAGATCGGGTTTGTGGCACTCCATCGTATGGATCACCGGCAGGCCGGCAGCGCGAAAGCCCTCGATCAATCTCTTCACCGTCGGCACGATCGCCGCGACACGGCTGACATCATTGCCGAGGCTGGCGCCGAAACCGCCCGGCTCGGCGAAGTCGCGCTGCATGTCGATGACGACCAGCGCCATGGTCCGCGGCTTGAACGCGAACGGAAATGGCTGCGCTGCGATTTCCGCCATCAGTGATGTCCCGCCATGTGCTCGCCGATAGTCTGGACGCTGGCCTGCGCGATCGGCGTTTCGTAGACCAGCGCGCCGTCAGACATGACGAAGATGCGATCCGAGAGCTCGAGCAGTTCGTCGAGATCCTCCGACATCAGAAGCACTGCGGCACCCGCATTGCGCGCCTTCATGATGCGGGCGCGGATTTCCGCGACGGCCGAGAAGTCGAGGCCGAAGCACGGGTTGGAGACGATCAGCAGGTCGACCTCGCCGGTTAGTTCGCGGGCAAGCACGGCACGCTGCACATTGCCGCCCGACAGCGAGGCGATGGGTGACGATAGCGAGGCGGTCTTGACCTTGAACTGCTCGACCA
This sequence comes from Mesorhizobium japonicum MAFF 303099, assembly GCF_000009625.1. Taxonomy (NCBI): domain Bacteria; kingdom Pseudomonadati; phylum Pseudomonadota; class Alphaproteobacteria; order Hyphomicrobiales; family Phyllobacteriaceae; genus Mesorhizobium; species Mesorhizobium japonicum. The sequence continues at coordinate 5,828,319 of NC_002678.2, read as the reverse complement.
GCCTGGCGCTGAATGCCCTGATGGCGCTGGCACTGATCCAGCTCACCGGTTTGCCGCTGCTGTCGATGTCGAAGGTGCGGAAAGAAATGTTCTCGGCCACGGTCATCTTCGGCGCGCAGGCGTTTTTCAGCGGCTCCTCAGGAATGAGGCGAACATTGAGCGCACGCGCCTCGGCCCGCGTTGCCGCATAGGCGGTGCCGCGCACGATGACTTCGCCGACATCGCGGGGGCGCTGGCCGGCCAGAACCTCCAGAAATTCCTTCTGGCCGTTGCCGGAAATGCCGGCAATGCCGACGATCTCGCCCGAACGCACGCCGAGATCCGCGATGCTGATCGACTTCAGCCCGGTGCGGTCCGGCGCCTTCAGCGATTTGACCTTGAGCACGATCTCGGCGTCCGGCCTTGGCGCGGCACGGCTGTCGAGTGCGGCAATCGGCTGGTCGCCGATCATCATCGCCGCCATCGCCTTGTGGTCGAGATCGGCGACGCGGCCGGTCCCCGTCAGCTTGCCCTTGCGCAGCACGCTGACATCGTCGGCGAAGGCGGTGACCTCATGGAATTTGTGCGAGATCATCAGCACGGTGAGGTCGCCCGCTCTGGTCATGTCGCGCACCAGCCCCAGCACTTCCTGTGCCTCGCCCGGAGTGAGCACGGAGGTCGGCTCGTCCAGCACCAGGAAGGAGCGGCCGAGATAAAGCTGCTTGATGATCTCCAGCTTCTGTTTCTCGCCAGCGGCGAGCTCCGCCACCTTGACGTCGAGCGGCAGCTTGAACGGCATGCGATCCATGAACACGGCAAGCTCGCCACGCTCCTTGCGCCAGTCGATCACGCCGGGCACTTTTTCGCGCGAGATGACCAGGTTCTCCGCACCGGTCAGCGACGGCACTAGCGTGAAATGTTGGTAGACCATACCGAGGCCGAGCGCCGATGCGTCCCTGGGGCTGGCGATCGCCACCTCGCGGCCGTCGACCAGCATGTTGCCTGATGTCGGGCGATAAAAACCCATCATGCATTTGACCAGCGTCGACTTGCCGGCGCCGTTCTCGCCGAGCAGCGCGTGGAACGACCCTGCCGGCACCTTCACCGACACGGCGTCCAGCGCCGTGAAGCCGCCGAAGCGCATCGTCATGCCGATGGTTTCGACGCCGACCGCTTTCCTGTCACTCATCGCGGCCTCCTCACGGCAGTTGCGCGACGAGCGCCTTCGAATTCGACACTGCGCCGAAGACGCCGCCCTGCATCTTGATCATCTTGATCGCGGCGAGATGGTTGCCGAAGTCGGTCGCCCCGCAGCAATCCTCCAGCATCATGCATTCATAGCCGCGGTCGTTGGCCTCGCGCATGGTGGTGTGGACGCACACATCCGTGGTGATGCCGGTGAGCACGATGTTCTCGATGCCGCGCTGGTTGAGGATCAGCTCCAGATCGGTGGCGCAGAACGAGCCCTTGCCGGGCTTGTCGATGATCGGCTCACCCTCGATCGGGTAGAGATCGGGGATAATGTCCCAGCCCGGCTCGCCGCGCACCAGGATGCGCCCGCAGGGGCCTGGGTCGCCAATGCCGGCATTGATGCGGCGCGAGCGCCAGCGCTTGTTGGCGGGCAGGTCGGCAAGGTCGGGCCGGTGGCCCTCGCGGGTGTGGATGACGGTGTAGCCTTTCGCGCGCATGGCCGAGAGCACCGACTTGATTGGCTCGATCGGCGCGCGCACCAGCGACAGGTCGTAGCCCATATGGTCGACATAGCCGCCCGGTCCGCAGAAATCGGTCTGCATGTCGATGATGATCAGCGCCGTGTTGTCGGGGCGAAGCTCGCCATTGTAGGGCCATGGATACGGGTCGGCGTCGATATAGCGCTGGGTGATTTCGGCTCTGGCGTTCATGGCAAAAACTCCAGTTATTTGGTGATCGACAATTCGCCCGGCGCACCGGCAAGCGAACGGGTCGGCGACGAGGTGGCGATCATGATGATGAGGGTGAGAATGTAGGGGGCGGCGTAGAACAAATAGTAGCCTTGCGTGACACCCACCGACTGCAGCGCCGGTCCGAGCGCGCCGGCGCCGCCGAACAGAAGGGCGGCGGCAAAGCAGCCGAGCGGATTCCAGCGCGCGAAGATGACCAGTGCCACCGCCATCAGGCCCTGGCCCGACGAGATGCGCTCAGTCCAGCTGCCGGGATAGTAGAGCGACAGATAGGCGCCGCCGATGCCGGCCAGCGCGCCGCCGACGCCGGTGGCGAGCAGCCGCACCGTGTCGGGGTTGAGGCCCATGGCGCGGGCCGCGTCCGAACTGTCGCCGACCACGCGCACGATCAGCCCAGCGCGGGTGTTGCGGAACGCCCACCACAGGATGACCGACAGCACCGCCCCGATCAGGAACAACACATTGACGTCGAGTGCTGCCTGCACCTGCGGAATGTCGGACCAGCCGCCGAAGGGAATGGCCGGCAGATTGGGCGCCTTCGGCTTGATGAACGGCTTGCCGAAGAAGAAGGCGAGCCCCGAGCCGAACAGCATCAGCGCGATGCCGATGGCGATGTCGTTGACTTTCGGGAATTTGCAGATCCAGCCATGGAACAAGCCGAAGCAAAGGCCGGCGAAGGCCGCGGCGAGCAGGCCGATCCAGGGCGAGTTGGTCATCACCGCGACCGCATATGCGGTCATGGCGCCGAAGACGAGCGTGCCTTCGAGCCCCAGATTGATGCGGCCGGAGCGCTCGGTGATGGCCTCGCCCAGCGAGACGAAGATGAAGGGGGTCGACACGCGTATGGCACCGCCGAGAATGGCGAGTGGCACGCCCCAGAGGCCGATCTCTGTCGCATCCATCACGAGGCCCTCTGCCACAAATCGGGATTGAAGGCCTTGAAGCGGCCGTACAAGGTTTCGCTGAACAGGATGACGATGAACAGCATGCCTTGCAGCACCAGCACGGTGGCGTCGGGCAGGTCCAGGCGGCGCTGGATCAGCCCGCCAGAGGCGTCGATGCCGCCAAGCAGGATGGCGACCGGGATGATGGCCAGCGGATTGTGGCGGGCGAGGAAGGCGACGAGGATGCCGGTATAGCCATAACCGGCGGCGAGCGAGGCATTGGCGCTGCCTTGCACGGCGGCGACTTCCAGCATGCCGGCAAGCCCGGCGAAGCCGCCGGCCAATGCCGTGAAGCCGACGATGAGCGGTCCGACAGCCAGCCCCTGCACCTGCGCTGCCCTGACATTGCCACCGGCGATGCGGGCGGCAAAGCCCCAGCGGGTCTTTTCGATCAGCACCCAGGAGAGCACACAGGAGACGACGCCGACGGCAAGCCCCCAATGCACCTCCATGCCCGGAATGTTGCCGATGCGGTAGATATCGGCCAGCGGCTGGGTCGATGGCTTGTTGAGCGAGGCAGGGTCGCGCAGCGGCCCTTCGACCAGCTGGTTCATCAGCGCGATGGCGATGTAAGCCATCAGCAGACTGGAGATGGTTTCGTTAACGGCCCGGTAGTGGCGGAGCGCGCCGACGGCACCTATCCAGGTACCGCCGGCGGCCAGGCCCCCCACGCCCATGGCAAGAATGACGATTGGGGAAGGCGCGCCGCTCAGCGCCGCGCCGATGGCAGCGGCAGCGACGCCGCCGAGAACGATGGCGCCCTCGCCGCCGATGACGACGAGGCCAAGCCGCGCCGGCAGCGCCACGCAGAGCGCCGCGAGCAGTAAAGGGGCTCCCCGCGACAGCGAGTTCTGGACGGAGAACCACGAGCCGAAACCGCCTCGCCACATCGTCTCGTAGAGCAGGATCGGCGACTTGCCGACCAGCGCAATGAACAGGCTGAACAAGGCCATGCCGACGATCAGCGCCGCCAGAGGAATGACGAAAGACTCCGCTCGCCGCGCAATCCATTCCAGCGCCGCCGGATAGCCCTTGGCGCCGAATAGTGCCGGCACGCCGGCTCCTGTCACCGTATCCGTCATCGCCCCGCTCCCCTCAGATCAGGCGGTCGAGCCGACGACGCCCTCGACGAGATAGTCCATGCTTTCGAGCTCAATGGCGGTCTCAACGAAGGCCTGGCCTTCCGTCGCCACGACGGCGCCCTTGTTGCTCTTTAGCGGGCCCTTGATGACGGAGAAGCCGCCCTTCATCATTTCGGCCAGCGTGGCGTCGAATTGCTTGCGGGCTGCCTCGCCGACGGCGGGACCGAGCGGGCTCATCTTGACGAAACCGTCAGCCAGTCCGCCGCGGGTGAAATTGGGCAGCGGCGTGCCGGCGACGAGGTCATCGACGAACATCTTGTAGACCTTCGCCCAGTTCCACTCGGCCCCGGTGAGGTATTTTTCCGGCGCCAGCGGGCTCTGGTTGGCGTGGTAGCCGCAGATGAAGGCGCCGCGGCCCGCAGCCGTCTCGACCACCACTTTCGGGCTGTCGACATGGCAGGTGATGACGTCCGCGCCCTGGTCGACCAGCGCGTTGGTGGCTTCCGCTTCCTTCACCGCCAGCGACCATTCGCCGGTGAAGATGACCTGGCAGGTGATGGCCGGATCGACCGAACGCGCGCCGAGCAGGAAGGAGTTGATGTTGAGCAGCACCTGCGGAATGGGCTTGGCGGCGACGAAACCGAGCTTCTTGCTCTTCGAGGTGTGGCTGGCGACGACGCCGTTTAGGTACTGGCCCATGCCGATATAGCCGAAATAGGAGCCGGCATTCATCGGATGCTTGGCCTTGTCCCACATGCCGCCGCAATGGCGGAACTGCACGTCGGGGAATTTCGCGCACATGGCCAGCATGTGCGGATCGAAATAGCCGAAGGAGGTCGGGAAGATAAGCGAGGCTCCGTCGAGATTGATCATCGATTCCATGGTCTTCTGGACGTCGACCGTCTCGGGAACGTTTTCCTCCTCGACGACGGTGATGCCTTCGATGCCCTTCAGCGACGCCGCCCCCTCTGCATGCGCCTGATTGTAGCCGTAGTCGTCCTTCGGGCCGACATAGATGAAGCCGACGGTGGCGGTGGCGGCAAAGGCCCGCGAGATGGGAAAGGCCGCGGAGGCAAGCCCGAATGCCGCCCCGGCGGCGGAGGTCTTGAGCAACTGGCGGCGGCTAAGCATGAATCGGTCGGTCATCTCTTATGCTCCCCTGTAGGCCCTTTCCGGGTCGGTTAACGCCTTCTCAAGAAAGTGCATGCAATCGCTGTGCCAGTTCGAATTGATAAATTTAGCCAATAAATTCAATGATGGTTTCACCACGCCATGCACAAGCGAAAGGCAATTGCATACACTTTTTGCCTTGAAAGCAGCCAATTTGACAGGCAGATTAAAATATAGGCATAGAGGGTATGGCCTGAGTCGGGATCGTTCCCGGTCGGCCACTGAGACCTGAGGTCCGAGACACGGGAGGCGAAGCAGATTTGTCGGGAAAGCGCAGCTTGATCCGGTCGGGCACGACCGTCGATCAGATGGTGAGGGCGATCGGCGACCGCATCGTCACCGGCGCGCTGCGTCCGGGCGAAAAACTCGACGAGGTCTCGCTTGCCGCCCGCTTCGAGGTTTCACGCACGCCGGTGCGTGAGGCGCTCGGCCAGCTCAGCGCCATGGGCCTGGTCGAGCGGCGGCCCAACAGGGGTGCTATCGTTGCCGTCGTGACGCAGGAACACCTCGCCTCGATGTTCGAGAGCATGGCCGAACTGGAATCGATCTGCGCGCGCTTCTCGGCCGAGCGGATGACCAGCAGCGAGCGTCGTGGGCTCGAGATCGAGCACCAAGCCTCGGGGCGAATGGTGCAGCTGGGCGCCGAGGAGGACTATGAGTATTTCAACACCGAGTTCCATAGCCGGCTCTATCGCGGCGCCCACAGCACGCACATCCAGGAGCTGACCGCGACGACGCGCAGCCGGCTGGCCCCCTTCCGCCGCGCCCAGTTCAGGCTGCCCGGACGGCTGGCCAAATCCTGGCAGGAACACGACCTAATCGTCACCGCAATCATGCGCGGAGACAGCGTGGCTGCGGGCAAGGCCGCCAGGGACCATGTCTCTATCGTCAGCGAGGCGAGCGCGGTGTTCGCGGCGGATGATCGCAAGCCAACTCGGCGGGACGTGGCCTGAAAATTTCCGGACAGCCCGAATGTCCGCAGATGATGTCGCCTCCGGGGGAGCCCAACGGCCCGACAACGTCATTTTCATATTCGCGGCGACACCGGGCGACCGGCGGTACTGTCGTAGCAAGAAATATTTTGAGGTTTCACCAACTATCGAGACCAATCGGCGATTTTTTTGCACCTTGTAGCGTTCGACGGCGCGCCCCAGCCGTCTCGAAAAGTACCGTCATCGATCGAACTAGGGCATTTTTTCGCTGCAAAACCAATGGTCATGGCAGATCCGGAGAACGCATTAAGGTTGTTGATTTTATTGGGTTTTTCGCGGACCAAAATCAGAAATCTTCCCGTATCGTTCCGCATGGTTGGCGCATCGACCGTTACGGAAAAAGACCTGTCGCTCGGTAGGCCCGGATCGTCCAACATGTCGCAGATCTCTGCGCGCGAGGACTCCAAGAGTCATGCGGCGCGCGATCACTGGATCGCCGAGCGGATCTTCGACTGGTTGGGCGTTCCCACCATCCATCTGCGGCTGACCTTCTTCTCGCAATGGCTGCTCTACCCGTTTGCACGCAAGACGATCGTCGAACAGAGCGTCATCGACTTGCCCTATGGCGCTGGCCGTCATGCTCCCATCGCTGCCGAGGACCAGGCCCGCCTGATCGCAGCGCTGCTGGCCGATCCGGCCGCCCATGTCGGCAAGACCTACACGCTTCATGGGCCGACCGAGCTTGATCAGCCGGGCATCGCCTCAGCCCTCAGCGAGGTGCTCGGCCGCAAGATCGGCTATCAGCCGCTGACCATCCCCGCCTATCGCGATCGCCTGGAAAAGTTCGGCCTGCCGGAATTTTTGATCCAGCATTTCTGTGCGATCGCCCTCGATTACCAGAACGGCATCTTCTCGGGCGCCGACAAGATCATCGCCGAAGTGACGCGCGCGCCGCCGATGACCGTTCAGGACTTCGTCACGTCGCACCGGGCCGCCTTCAATACGCTGGACGCGGCGGCATAAGCCACTCCGGCGTCGCCCGACGGAACATCGGAACACTGGGTCGGAAGCACCTCTAAAGCGTTGATAAATAACGACAATGGTGGGTCCGGAGGGTTGGTGTTTCCTACAGGAAATCAATATGTTAGCGGATGATTCGCCAACCCATTTCCATCGTATTCTCTCGTATGGTCTGGCGAACCTAAGTACGATGAACGCGACCAATTGCGGGCTCCGATATATCGACGCTGTGGCAGCGGGTCGCCGGGAACTTCCTCCTGCTGAATGACCGAAATGGGGCCGAGAGCAGACGGTTCGGTTTTGGGACAAACTGGCCAGCAAGCTGCCGTTCCTCTTTTGAACCTATTGATGCTGTACCGATAGGCCCATGCCAAGAATAAGCCGAATTGTGCAAGCAGCGCAGGAGTTTTCGACACAGCATCGGTCGCCTCGTCCTGAGGCACGTCCCGGTGCTCGGCGGGCCGGGAGATCGGCAGGCCCAGCATCTACGCCTTAGCACTGGGACGATCTGCCACCTTTTCGTACCAGTGCTGCAAAGCGTGGGCCTGGTCGGGGATTGGCATCTTTAGCCCTGCGGTCGCAAAATCGACCGTCACAAGAGCGGTAATATCAGCCGCCGAGAATTCAGCTCCAGATGCAAAGGGGCTTTCCTTGAGACGTGCGTCGAAATCCGTGTAGAAGTTTGCGACGCGTCGCTTGCTTCGTTCGACCAACTCAGGGATCTGTTCGTAGTCATGCGGGCCGGATAGCGCGCGGCCCTTGAGCCCCGCGACTGCGTTACGAACACCCTCCATTGTCGGCGCGAAGCCATCAAGTTCGACGCGACGCTCCCACATAGCGACAAGCGCCTTGCTTCGGGCGTCACTCCCAAGCCACGGTCGCTCAGGGTGGGTCTCTTCGAGGTAGCGCCAGATCGCCGGCACTTCCGCAATCTTGGTGTCGTCGTCGAGCACGAGCACAGGCACTTGCTGGCGTGGGTTGACCGCCTTGAACCAATCCGAGAATTGTTCTTTTTCACCCAAATTCACCGGGTGCAGCGGGGTGGAGATGCCCTTCTCCGCAATGAACATCCGGACGCGGCGCGAATTGGGCGAGGACGTTGAATGGCAAAGTTTCATGGTGTGCTCCTTCAGGTTTATCTCTGCGCCGATCCAAGTTTACTCCCAATGCCGGCATCAGAGCTTCGAGCCGCCGTCGACCCGGACGATGTCGCCGCTAATCCAGCGCGCGTCGTCAGTGGCGAGGAAGGCGACGACACCGCCGATATCGTCCGGCTGGGCAAGACGTTTCAGCGCCTGAATGCCGAGTGTGAAGTCACGCCCTGCGTCCGTCTTGGTGAAGCTTGACATGTCGGTCCCGACGACACCCGGCGCCACAGCATTGACACGAATGCCGCGTTCGCCGAGCACTGCAGCGAAGTGCTTCACCAATGTGTCGATCGCACCTTTGGTCGCCGCATAGGCTGGGAGCGTTCCTACCGCCGCATGGGCTGCCAGCGAAGAGATCAGCACGATGCTGCTGTCCTTGCCCATGATAGGCAGCAACTGCTGGACGAGGAAGAACGGAGCGCGGACGTTGACCGCGAAGAGCCTGTCGAAATCCTCGACCGTAGTTTGCTCAATGGTCGCCGACTTCGAGGTTCCGGCGTTGGCTACAAGGATGTCCAGTCTGTCGCCGATCACAGATCGAACCTGCTTCGCGAGCTTGTGCGCCCCATCCGGCGCGGACAGATCTGCGGCAAGCGAGTCTGCACGTCCGCCGGCCTCGCGAATCTCGGCGACGACGGCTTCGGCCTCTTTCAACCCGGTGCTGTAGTGAATCAATACCTGCGCGCCCATTCGTGCCAGCGCCAACGCGGCGGACCGCCCCATCCCACGCGAGGCACCTGTGACGAGAGCGGTCTTTCCTGAAAGCTTAGTCATGGTCTTATCTCCTTGATCGGAAGCTGTTGTATGGGGTAGCGCGTGGCGGCGAATTCGCCCTACCGGCGTTGGGGACGATGATTAGCGGATAGGTTCGGTATCGCCGCCGAGCGGGTTCTAGCTGCGAAGCCCATGCGCAATGCCAAGCTTTTCCAGCAGGGCCTGCGGCTCGAAATAAGCCACCCAGATCGACGCGGCCTTTCCATCCTTGACGGTCCAGTGCTCGGAGATCTTGATCATCGCGTCCCGTCCAGTGACTCCGAAATTGACCAGCGCCACAACGCGATCGTCCTCGGCGAAAAAGCTGTCGTAGCTGAACCGTCCGAAGTCGAGGACATCGGGCAGGTTCGGCAGCACTTCGTCGCGGAAGAACGTCACTCCCCGATGTACTCCTCCCCAAGGGAGGTAATTGGGCGCTGTCGTCGTGAAATCGGGTTGCAGATAAGGCCCGAAGTCTGTGAGGCGACCCTGCACGCCGGCCTGATAGTAGGCGTCTACAACGGCCTTGCTGCTTAAGTGCTCGCTCATGATCGCATCTCCTCTGTCGATTCGTAGGAATGGTTCGCGAAACGCCGCGAGAACGCTCGCAGTCGCAATCAACCCGCAGTCTTTCCGCCGTCCACCGTCAGAACGTGCCCAGTGATGAACGATGCCTCTTTAGAGGCCAGAAAGACGATTGCGCGGGCAAGTTCGCTTGGCTGGCCAACGCGTCCCATTGGCACAGTCAAGGCCAGGGAGGCCTTCACTTCGGAAGTACCGGTGAAGCGATCGAGCATGCCGGTGTTCGTTGGTCCGGGGGCGACTGCGTTCACGCGAACACCCGAGGCCGCTGCTTCAAGGGCAGCGGACTTGGTTAAGCCTTCGACGGCATGCTTGCTTGCCGCGTAGATCGAAGCGCCCTTCGCGCCCTCATGGCCGTAGGTCGAGGAGATGTTGACAATGCTGCCGCCGCCCTGGGTCAGCATGATCCGAAGCTCATGTTTCAGACTAAGCAGCGTCCCCAGCACGTTGGTGTCGAAGGTCGCCGCGTAGGTTTCGGCCGTCTGCTCGGTTACTGGGCCCGGCTTGCCTTCAGTGCCGGCATTGTTAACGGCGACGTCGAGGCGCCCGAAGCGGGCAACCGCCCGATCGATGAGATCGCGCACCTCGTCGTCGTGCCGGACATCAGCCCGGATGAATTCCACCTCCGCGCCAAACGATTGCAGCTCGGTTGCGAGTTTCCGTCCAGCCTCTTCGTGGCGACCCGCGATGACGAGGCGAGAGCCTTCTTTTGCGAAGGCGATTGCTGTCTCGCGGCCGATGCCGGTCAACGCGCCGGTAATCAAAACAACGGGAGTGCTCATGATTGTAGTCCTCGAAAGTATGACCGCCCACGACAGCTCAAGGGCCAAATCCCTCGGAGCTCCGTGAACGAGAAATGGGTCTGGTAGATCTCCAGGTGGGAAAAGACGAACCAGGACGCTTGCCTTGGAAGCAACGTAGGTTCTTCTGGCATTGCAGGAAAAGACTTTGTAGGCTTGAAGTCATACCTCACAGGCATGAGCGACGCATGGAGCTGAGACACCTTCGATATTTCATCGCTGTCGCCGAGGAGGGGAGCGTGACAGTCGCGGCCGAGCGCCGTCTGCACACTGCGCAACCTTCGCTCAGCCGTCAGATCCGGGATCTAGAGCACCAAGTGGGTGCCCAGCTCATGGTCCGCAGCGCGCGGGGTATCGAGCTGACCCCCGCCGGCCGGATCTTCCTCGATCATGCCAGATTAGTGCTCGCTCAGGTCGAGGCTGCCGGTGAAGCGGCCCGCCGTGCCGCGGAACCAGGCAAGCTTTCCTTCGCCCTTGGCTTTCTGACTGGACAGGAGATTGACTGGCTGCCCGAGGCTATGCGCATTCTTCACGATGAACTTCCCAATTTGGAGGTCATCGTCTCCAGCCAGTTTTCACCGCAACTCGCCAACGCACTCACGAGGGGAAAACTCGACGTCGCCTTCATGCGACCGGAGGCGCAAAGTGCTGATCTAACCTACAGACTGATCACGAAGGAGCCGCTTGTCGCCGTTTTGCCGAGCGATCACCGACTTGCTGAGCGCGATTCCATAGACCCGCAAGACATTGTGGGCGAAACGTTTATCAGCGTCTCGAATACCGCGCCCACACTACGGGTTGTCATTGAGGAGTATCTCGAACGGTCCAATCTTGGTATCCGGCCAGATCACGAGGTCGACAATCTCGCAATGGCAATGTCTCTGGTCGCCTCGACGCGAGGCGTAGCCTTCTTGCCAGCCTACGCAAAGAGCTTCATGCCCTGGTCCGTGATCAGCCGTCCCATAAGTGGCGATACGCCGACGATTGATCTGGTGATCGGCTACAATAAAGCCAATGCATCACCGACGCTAAAACTGTTCCTTTCGAGGATAGACGATCTGATCGGTCGCGTAGCGAAAAACTATGACCGTGACTTCCAAGGAATAGGACGGTCAGAGAACCTGACTCCGCGTGTTTGAGCACGGCACGTCCTGCTTCAGCATTTAGGCCTATGGTCAGCTGATGTTTGTCGCCCGTTGCTTCTGAGCGGTTAAGAGCGCGAACGCGAACGGCATTGTGGGTGCCCGACGATGTCTGGTTTCAGGCAGCAGCACAGCCGACACCATGGCCGAAAAGAGACGCATTGCTGCCATTCGCACGCGGAGAACCGCCGTCCGGTCCAAATCAGGCCTTCACGACCAGGCAAGCATCGCGCAGCGCGCCCACATTATCGAATGGGCTGATGAGCAGGATCCGGGTTTGCGTCGGTGCTTTTCGTCGAGCGCTTATAGAAATGCCCGAAAGCCAGCAGGAGATATCCGCTTTGCAGAATCGTCAGCGTGAGGACGGTCCAAGCGAGCGCCTTGCCGACAGATCCGGTTTCTATGTCGGCCCAGATCGCCACTATGGCCGACGTGGTGAACATTCCCACCAAAAATTGCGGAAAATACATGGTTGCCCCCCGTTAACGATTGCCCGCCGCTCCATTTGCGAAGCGGCGGGGCCCCCCATCTGCCCCCCGATTGCTGGGTAAGAGATGTGCCCGGCATTGCTGACAGTGCAATAGCGCTGCCAGACACAGTGACCCATTACGGAACACCTCTGCCAAGGACGCAAGACCGGATTGCAGATTAACATTACCTGTTGCTAATATGACACCTAGGGTCGGAAGGAACGGAGCGACCCTCGCCAACGCGAGCTTTTGGACGCCATTCCCGACTGTCGGGCCGCTGGGGAGAATGTGATCGAGCTAGATCCAGGGCACCGACAATCCAAAGAAGCTGCGGCGATAGCTGAGTACCACGCAAAGAAGGCGGCCGAATATGCGGCCAGTGACTGCCCGCACTGTCACGGCAGAGGCATCGTGTTTTACTGGCCGTGCTGGGCGACGTCAGCTGTCCAGGCAAGTCAGTTTTGTGCGAATGCCGCCATCACCAGCAGCGCTCGCCTACCGCATGACGCCACCTCAAGACTCAGCTATGTCTGAGGCGCGGCGGACCTGAAGAGGACCGTCTGGCCGGCGCCGTTCAGGCAACCTCCCGCGAGGGCGCCGGCCGTCTTCTCGGCTCGCCTACCGCTTCTTCGGCTTCGGCGTGATCTCGTAAACCCGCACCTTGTCGCCATCCTGAAGCATCGCCTGGGGTTCACCTTCATCGTTTGTGCTCAGGATGGTGCGCCAGTGCGGCTTGTCGAAGACGCTGCCGATGTACGTCGTGAGGGGCTTATCAGACATCGCAAGAGCCTTACGTCCTTCGTTCGCATGCTTCGCTATATTCGCAAAAGCGCATATCTTTGCCATGCGGCGCCTAGAGCGGAGGCCCAAATGGGCAGCTACAAGCCTCGGCATGATGCTATTCACGACCATCAGGTCGAATGTTTCGCTTCGGAGAACGGTTTGACTGCGGACCTGGTCTGGGAGTTAATCCTAAAACACGGCAACAGCCGCAAGGCCGTGATCAAAGCCGCGCAGGGTTTAAAACGTGATGCCATGCAACACGGCCGATCAGCACCCTACTCCCCTGTGGAGCCGACGCCGCCCCAGACGATGAGCGTGGGCCGACGAAAGCAATAGCTGGCTTGCCCCGCAGGAAGCCCCAAGTCGGCTAGGCCCAGCGGCCACCGTTGCCAGTCCCCTCTCGCAACAAGCTGCAGGCCGTGGGCTGATCCCAAGACGGCGAGATCTCTCGGCTTGCACCGTTTGTGGGTTCTCCGAGATGGCGCCGCAAGGGTGCCGGCGAGGCATGGACCGGAGCCTGCCGCGACCTGGACTCAATTACCCGAGAGTTTGACTGGCGAGGGCATAGGTCACCGGTGCAACTGTGCCGTTGACGGCAAAATCGGCGAGGCGTTTGCCCATCGACATGGTGAGCACCGTGTCGAAAACAGTCATTCCGCTGTGCGACAGAAACGCTGCAAAATCGCCATTGGCCATATGGGTGTCGATCCTAAGGAATGACCCCGAATTGTCGGCCACGTGCGGCCGGACGACAGCGACGGCATCGGCGTCGCTTTCCGCCACGACCGGGCCCACGACGTGGCCCCGCCCGAATGGCCGACAGAGCGCGAACGCGTTCAGCTTGTCATGCTTGAAGAGACCGTATCCGGCCGAGTGCACGAATAGCTTTTCGACGAGTGCCGCCCGCCTCACGCCAAATCCTGCCGCGTCGAGCGCGATCGCTGCGGGAATATCACTTGGGTCCAAGGCCCTTACATCGCGCAAGTCTGTCGGGCCACCTGTCGTCTCCAGGCGGGCAATGCCCTGGCATTGATAGACGGTTTTCTCGGGCAGAAAATCCAGCGAAAGATAGAGCCGCCTTGCCGCCCGGGTTGCATTGAGGCGCAGATCGCGCCCGCCAACCTTATCGAATATCCGCTTCATCAGCCATTGCGCCGCCCCCAGCGTCTGCAGGCGCGGCGAGGTGATGACCATCCCCACGGTCGCGAAATCGGCGCCATGCTCAAACCACATTGCCGAACCTTGAACCCGTCCAATCTCGTCGAGCACCACGACGCCTCGTCCCACGTTGCGTAGGAATTGCCAATCTTCGGCTCGATGCGGCCAACCCACCGACAGGGAGAGCGCGTGCAACCGGTCCAGCTCGACGCCTTCAATGTCGCCTACCCGCATCGAGAAGGCATCCATTTTAAAGCTTTCGGACTGCTTCAATTTCATGCCCCTGAACGATTTCCGTGGCGGAGGGACACCCAAGGCCCCCTGGCCCTGCCGACGCTAAACAGTCACAGCAAGATGATCTGTTCGAATGCAGCGCGCCAACGCAAGATTCAACTGAAACATTTCCGCTTTCGGCACGCAATCGCGAATGAACGCCTCCATCCTCGACGTTACCGGTCCGGCGAACCCGGAATGCCAAATCCCCAACTGCCTTGAGGGCTGGAATGGACGTCTTCGACATCCTCGACCGTCTCGTCGCCTTTCCATCGGTGGCCGGCAAGCCGAATGGCGATATCGCCGGCTGGATCGCGGCCTATCTCGCGGAACACGGAACTCAGGTCAGAGTGCTTCCAGGGCCAGAAGGCGACCGTTCCAATCTTTTCGCCACAATCGGGCCTGCCGATATTCCGGGCTACATCCTATCCGGTCACACGGACGTCGTCCCCGCTGGGGAGCCGCAATGGAGTTCGGCCCCTTTCGCGCTGCGCCGGGAGGGCGAGCAGCTCTACGGACGCGGCACCACGGACATGAAGGGGTTTCTTGCCGCGGTGCTTGCGGCCGTGCCCACATTGGCGGGACTGCCCCTCGCCAGGCCGATCCATCTCGCCTTTTCCTATGACGAGGAGGTGGGATGTCGCGGCGTGCCGCATTTGATCGCCCGCCTTCCCGACCTTTGCGCGAAGCCGCTCGGCGTGATCGTCGGCGAGCCGAGCGGCATGCGCGCCGTGCGCGGCCATAAGGGCAAGGCAGCCGCCCGCGTGACGATCAACGGGCGCTCCGGCCATTCCTCGCGACCCGATCTCGGGCTCAACGCGATCCACGCTATGTCTGGTGCGCTCAGCGCGGCGGTAAGCGAAGCCGCACGGCTGACGCACGGTCCATTCGATGCTGCCTTCGAGCCACCCTATTCCTCGCTGCAAGCAGGCGTCGTGGCCGGCGGACATCAGGTCAACATCATTCCCGAAACCTGCACTCTGGACCTCGAGGCGCGCGCCATACCCGGTGTCGACCCGGCAGGCCTGCTCGCGCCGGTCAAGGCTCGGGCCGAGGCTCTTGCGGACGACGGCTTTCGTGTCGAGTGGACGCCGATGAGCGCCTATCCGGCGCTGTCGCTGCGGCGCGATGCGGCACTGGCGGCACTGTTGACCGAACTGACCGGTGAAGCGTCGCTCGCCGCCGTCAGCTACGGCACGGAGGCCGGGCTCTACCAGGCCGCCGGGCTCGATGCGATCATTTGCGGCCCCGGCGACATCGATCGCGCCCACAAGCCGAACGAATACATCCTTGCCAGCGAACTCACCGCCTGCCAGCGCTTGATCGAGTTGCTGGGCGCCCGTTGCGCGGCTTGAAGGGAGCGGAATGACATTCCTGTTCAATTCCGATGCGCGCCGCGGGGCGATCTTCGCCGAGGCGTTCGCGAGAGAACTGCCGGAGGTCCCCTTCACGATGGATGCCGCAAAGGTCGACCCCGACGCCGTGCGGTATCTCATTACCTGGACCGCACCAGATAACCTCGCGCGCTACAGGAACCTGGAGATCCTGTTTTCCATTGGCGCCGGCGTCGACCAGTTCCGCCTCGATGGCGTACCGGAGCGGGTGAAGATTGTGCGTACGATCGAGGAAGGCATCGTGCGCATGATGCAGGAATATGCGGCGCTTGCCGTGCTCGCGCTGCATCGCAACCTGCCGGCCTATCTGGCGCAGCAGCGCGCAGGCGAATGGCGCGATATCCCGCAGTTGCAGGCCGGGTCGCGCCGGATCGGCGTGCTCGGCCTCGGGCAGCTCGGCCAGGCCGTCCTCGGCCGGCTGAAGCCCTTCGGCTTCCCGCTCGCAGGATGGAGCAGATCGCCGCGGCGGATCGAAGGCGTGACCTGCCATCATGGCGAGCCAGGGTTGGAGGGGATGCTCGCGGTCAGCGACATCGTGATCTGCCTGCTGCCATTGACCGAGGATACGCGCGGTTTCCTCAATGCCGGCCTGTTTGCGAAGCTACCCAGGGGCGCCGCCCTCGTCCACACGGGCCGGGGGCCGCAGCTCGATCACGAGGCGCTTGTCGCGGCTCTCGACCACGGCCACCTTTCGGCGGCGATGATCGACGTGACCGATCCCGAACCGCTGCCGACCAGTCATCCTTTCTGGCGGCATCCGAAGATCATCCTGACCCCGCATGTCGCCAGCGTCACCCAGCCCGTGACAGCCGCGCGGGCCGTCATCGAAAACATCCGCCGCCACCGCGCCGGCCTCGACCCCATCGGGCTCGTTGACCGGTCGCGCGGCTATTGAAATCCAACCTGAAAGGCCATCCTTTGTCCCTGCTCAAGACCGTCGACACCAGCCCCGCCTTCCCGCCGCGTGAATCCCAGGCGCTGCCCGAACGGCTGATTGCCGGCAACCCCGCCTTCAAGACCTGGGCGCAGGACACGGCCAAGGGCGATCTCGTCCATACCGGCGTCTGGGAAGCGACGCCCGGCGAGACGCGCTCGATCAAGGGGGAGACTTTCGAGTTCTGCCATATCCTCACCGGCGTGATCGAGATCACGCCCGATGGCGGCGAGGCGGTGACCTACCGCGCCGGCGACAGTTTCGTGATGAAGCCCGGCTTCACCGGTGTCTGGAAAACCATCGAAACGGTGCGCAAGATCTACGTCACGGTAGGATAAGAGGCTCCGCTCGAGGCGCTGGCCTCCGCAACAGATTTTGCCGTCCCCGATTGCCAGCACGCAACAATCATCCGCGACCGATCGGCGAACGGCGCATGCTGCGCTCCTGGCCGCGCTAGGTTCGTCCAGAATAGCTGAAAGTAGGCGCCCATGGGCCTGAGCTTCGACCCGGATACTGTCTCCCTTCCCGTCGGCCATTTCATTGGCGGAGAGCTCATCGCGGCCGAGGGTGCGATCGAGATGCGCCGACCGTCGGATGGCAAGGCATACGCCGCCAGCCCGGTGGCGGACGTTGATATGGTCGACCGCGCCGTGGCAAGCGCCAAGGCGGCGCTGAAGGCCAGCAACTGGGGGGGCGTTCGGCCGCGCGAGCGCACCAAGGCACTCCAGGCCTGGGCCGACCTGATCGAGGCGGAAGCCGAAGCGCTGGCAAAAATCGAGGCGCTGTGCTCCACCCGGCCCGTTGGCCAGCTCGTAGCCGGCGACATCGCCATAACCGCGGAGCAAATCCGCTTCTTTGCCGAATTCGCCGACAAGGAAGGCAGCGAGCTGGTGCCGACCGACGACTCCAGTCTCGGCATGATCATGAGCGAGCCTTATGGCGTGGTCGGTGCGATCACGCCGTGGAACTTCCCTATCTCGATGGCTGGCTGGAAGCTCGGACCGGCACTGGCCGCGGGCAATGCGGTCGTGCTGAAGCCGTCGGAAATGACCCCCTTTTCCGCAGTCTACATGGCACAACTCGCCTTGAGGGCAGGCTTGCCGGCAGGGCTTGTAAACGTGGTCCTGGGAGACGGCCCGACGACTGGAACGGCGCTGACCGGCCATTCCGAGATCGCCAAGGTCAGCTTCACCGGCTCAACCCGCGCCGGTTCGGCCATCATGGAAAACGTCGCTCGCACCGGCGTCAAGCCGATGACGCTGGAACTCGGCGGCAAGAGCCCGCAGATCGTCTTTGCCGATGCCGACCTGGACAAGGCAGCGACGGCGATCGCCGGTAGCGTCACCTTCAATGCCGGCCAGGCCTGTGTGGCCGGCACGCGCCTGATCGCCGAGAAGAGCGTGGCCGACAGGCTGACGGCCACGATCCTGGAGAAGATGAAGGCGGCGCGGCCCGGCCCGACCTGGGACGACGCGACCCAATATTCGCCAATCATCTCGGAGCGGCAGCGGGCGCGTGTCGACGGCATCGTGCGGGCCGCGGTCGAAGCCGGCGGCGAATGCCTGACCGGTGGCCACACCATGGACGGCCCAGGCTATTTCTACGAGCCGACGCTGATCACCGATGTCGACCAAGCCAATCCGGCGATCGTCGAAGAAATCTTCGGCCCGGTCCTGACCGTCCAGACCTTCGAGACCGAGGAGGAGGCGCTGGCGTTGTCCACCCATCCAACCTACGGACTGGCTTCCGGCCTGTTCACCGCCGACCTGTCCCGCACCATCCGCTTCGCGCGCAAGCTCGAAGCGGGCACCGTCTGGGTCAACCGCTACAGCCGCTCGCGCGACCATATCCTGCCGACCGGCGGCTACAAGCGCTCCGGCATCGGCAAGGACCTCGGCCGCGAGGCCTATCTCGCCAACCGCAGGAGCAAGAGCGTCCTGATCAGCCTCTAGAGAGATGCCGATGAAGTCTTATTCGATCGCTATGATCCCCGGTGACGGCATTGGCCGGGACGTGACCGCCGCCGCATGGACGGTGCTGGAGGCCGCGGCAAAACACGCGGGCTTTGCCTTGACCGGAACCGAGTTCCCCTGGTCCTGCAAATTCTACAAGGATACCGGCCGCATGATGCCCGAGGACGGCATAGAGACCTTGCGCGGCTTCGACGCCATCCTTCTCGGCGCAGTCGGCTGGCCGGCGGAGGTGCCGGATTCCGTTTCGCTGCACGGCCTGCTGCTGCCGATCCGCAAGGCATTCGTGCAGTACGCCAACATCCGGCCGCACCGCCTGCTGCCGGGCGTGACAGGGCCGCTGCGGGCGGAAGGTTTCGACATATTGTGCATCCGCGAGAACACCGAAGGCGAATATTCGGGCGCCGGCGGTCGCGTGCATCAGGGCACGCTGGACGAGGTTGCGGTTGAGACCTCGATCTTCACCCGTGCCGGCGTCGAGCGCATCCTGCGCTTCGGCTTCGAGCAGGCGCGGACACGGAACGGCAAGCTGGCTTCCGTCACCAAGTCCAACGCGCAGAAATACTCGATGGTGTTCTGGGACGAGATCACCCGCAAGCTGGCCGCGGAGTATTCCGACGTCGCTGTGACCAGCTATCATGTCGATGCGCTCGCCGCGCGCATGATCATGGCGCCGGAGAGCCTCGACGTGGTCGTCGCCTCCAACCTGTTCGGCGATATCCTCACCGACATCGGCGCGGCAATCCAGGGCGGGCTCGGCTACGCTGCCTCAGCCAACATCAATCCCGACCACTCGGCGCCGTCCATGTTCGAGCCGGTGCACGGCTCGGCACCCGACATCGCACATCTGGGCATCGCCAATCCGATCGCCACCATCTGGTCCGGCGCCATGATGCTCGATCATCTCGGCGAAAAGCCTGCTGCCGACCGCGTCATGAAGGCGGTCGAGGTCGCAACCGCCAGAGGCATAGGCACCATTCCCGCCAAGGATCGCACAGAGGCCATCACCGCCGCCGTCGTCGCGGCGCTCACCTAATTGCAAGGTCATTTTCGATGAAAACCCTGAAAGACAAAAATCTCTTCCGCGAAGCCGGCCTGATCGGCGGTGAGTGGGTCGCTGCCGGCTCCGGCAAGACCGTCGATGTCATCGATCCGGCGACGCAGGCTGCCATCGGCACCGTACCGGACATGGCTGGCTCCGACACCCGCGCGGCCATAGACGCCGCGGCGTCCGCCTATGGCGACTGGAAGAAGAAAACCAACGCCGAGCGCGCCGACCTCCTCGAAGCCTGGCACGGCCTGATGCTGGCGCATCTGGACGATCTCGCGCTGATCCTGACGACTGAACAGGGCAAGCCGCTGGACGAAGCCAAAGGCGAGATCCGCTATGGCGCGTCCTTCGTCAAATGGTTCGCCGAGGAAGCACGCCGCATCAACGGCCACACCATCCCCTCGCCGACGCAAGACCGCCGCATCATCGTGCTGAAAGAACCGGTAGGCGTTTGCGGCATCATCACGCCGTGGAATTTTCCCAATGCGATGATCACCCGCAAGGTCGCGCCGGCGTTGGCCGCCGGCTGCACTGTGGTGATCAAGCCGTCCGAATTCACGCCCTATTCGGCGCTGGCGCTCGGCGTGCTTGCCGAACGGGCGGGCATCCCGGCCGGCGTCATCAACATCGTCACCGGCATGCCGGCCGAGATCGGCAACGAGATCATGGCGAACGAGACCGTCCGCAAGATTTCCTTTACCGGTTCGACGCGCGTCGGCTCGCTGCTGATGCGCGGTGCGGCCGACAGCGTGAAACGGCTCAGCCTCGAACTCGGCGGCAACGCGCCCTTCATCGTCTTCGACGACGCCGACCTCGACCTTGCCGTCGAGGGCGCGCTGGTCTCGAAGTTCCGCAATGGCGGCCAGACCTGCGTCTGCGCCAACCGCATCCTCGTCCAGGCGGGAGTCTACGAAGCCTTCGCTGCGAAGCTTTCGGCCCGCGTCAACGCCATGACGGTGGGGCCGGGCACGCAGCCCGGCGTCGCCATCGGTCCGATGATCAACATGGCGGCGGTCGAGAAGATCAACCGCCATGTCGAGGACGCGCTGGCCAAGGGTGCTGCAATCATCACCGAGAAGCCGGCGTTGCCGGAGGGTCCTCAATATGTCGCGCCGCTGGTGCTGAGCGGCGCCACCAAGGACATGCAGCTCGCCGGTGAAGAGACGTTCGGCCCGGTGGCGCCGCTTTTCCGGTTCGAGACGGAAGAGGAGGCGATCGCGCTGGCCAATGGCACGCCCTACGGGCTTGCTTCCTACTTCTACACCGAGAATTTGAAACGTGCCTGGCGCGTCGGCGAGGCATTGGAGTTCGGCATGGTGGGTTTGAACACCGGCTCGGTCTCGATGGAAGTGGCCCCTTTCGGCGGCATCAAACAGTCCGGCCTAGGTCGCGAGGGCGCGCAGGCCGGCATCGAGGAATATCTCGAGATGAAGAGCTTCCATATCGGTGGGCTGGGCTGAAGCGGTTGGCCGAAGCCCTCCCGCGCCGGATCGGAGATCACTGAATCCGGTCGAGCGCCTTGTAGTAGAGCCCGACCATCGGCAGGAACCAGGGCTTGCCGGAATAGCCGGGAATAGCGGGCCACTCGAGCCCCTTCAGCGGATTGCGATCCTCGCGGCCTAGCATGGCGTCGGCCAGGATCATGCCGAGATGGGTGGAAAGCTGCGCGCCGTGGCCGGAATAGCCCATCGCGTACCAGACACCCTCATGGTAACCGGCGCGCGGAAAGCGGTCCTTGGTCATGTCGACCAGCCCGCCCCAGCAATAGTCGATCCCGACCTTGGCGAGTTGCGGGAAGATCGCCGCGAGGCCTGCCCGCAAGATCTGCCCGCTCCTGGCGTCGGAGCGCTGGTCCGATGTCGCCGAGAAGCGTGCGCGGCCGCCGAAAATCAGCCGGTTATCAGGCGACAGCCGGAAGTAATTGCCGATGTTCATCGAGGTCACGCATGTCCGGTTGCCGGGCATGGTCGCTGCGACCTCGGTGTCGCTCAGCGGCCGCGTGGCGATGATGAAGCTGCCGACGGCGATGATCCTCCGGCGGAAATAATCGAAATTCGGCGTGGTGTAGGCGCCGGTCGCCACCAGCACATTGTCGGCGCTGACGCGGCCGCGCGAAGTGGTCAGCTCATGCCTGCCGCCGACCTGCTTGCGTTCCGTTACCACCGTGTTCTCATGGATGACGGCGCCATGACGGGTGGCGGCGGTGGCGAGACCCGCCACATAACGGCCCATATGCATCATGGCGCTCTTCTTCGACAACATCGCGCCATAGAAGGGCGAGCCGATCTCGGATTGGAGGTCGGCCGCCGACAACAGCGCCGTGTCCGGATCCACCTCTGCGTGGACGGCTTCGAAGTTGCGGGCGATCGCTTCGAAATGCCGAGGCTTGGAGGCGAGCTTCAGCTTGCCGGCGCGGCGGAAATCGCAATCGATGCCTTCTTCGGCGACCAGCGCCTCGATGGTATCGACGGAACTGTCGAGCGCCCGGTAAAGCGCGATTGCGCGGTCCTTGCCGAGCTCGGACTTGGCCGAGAGGTAGCTGTGGGCGAGGCCGTTGTTGAGGTGGCCGCCATTGCGGCCGGATGCGCCCCAGCCCACACGCTGCGCCTCCAGCACCGCCACCTTGGCACCGGCCTTCGCCAGCTGACGCGCGGCGGCGAGACCGGTGAAGCCGCCACCGATGATGGCGGCATCGTAGTGCCCCTCGACCGGGCCTTGCGCCCCGCCGGAAAACGCCGGGGCGGTGTCGTGCCAGTAGGAGACCAGCTTCATCGGCAATCCGCCTGTTTCAGAGTCCAACCACGCCCGCGAGACCGGAAATATCAGCGATCTCGACATAGCCGTAATACGGATTGGCCGGTTCGTGCCCGCGATTGACCCAGACCTTGTTCTTGATGCCGAGATCGTGCGCCGACATCAGGTCGTAGCGGAACGAAGACGAGCAGTGAAGAATATCTTCGGGACCGCAGCCCAGCCTATCGAACATGTATTCGAAAGCCTGGAAGCGGGGCTTGTAGGCCTGCGCCTGCTCGGCCGTGTAGACGGCATGGAACGGCGCGCCGAGTTTCTCGACATTGGACATGATCTGCGCGTTCATGGCGTTGGACAGGATGACCAGCGGAATCTCCTTGGCCACCTTCGCCAGGCCGGCCGGAACGTCCGCGTGAGGCCCCCAGGTCGGGACGCGCTCATAGACCATCCTGGCGTCGTCGGCGCTGAAGGCGACGCCGTTGCGCTTGCAGGAGCGCTCGAGTGCGTTGTGGACGACGTCGGCATAGGGCTTCCAGTCGCCCATGATCTCGTCAAGCCGATAGGCCGCGAAGTTCTTGATGAACTCCTGCATGCGCGGTTCGTCGAGCCGGCTGCCGTAGAGGTCGCGCGCCGCTTCCGCCATCTGGAAATGGGTCAACGTGCCGTAGCAGTCGAAGGTGATGTATTTGGGCCTGAAGGAAGCCATGTCCGTCGATCTCCGGTGGAAGCACATCCGCATTGGGATGTATTTCATCATAGGACGGCAGGCAGCGACCCACCTGACCGAAATCGCCCTCCGGAAAGCAGAAAGTTCCGTATCCGCCATACGGTTTGGCACGCTGTAGCATCCGGGTGGCCAATGAGGGCGCCTTCCGCGACCTGAAACGCATCCGCCGCTGCCAATGCCAGCACAAGATGCGGCGCGGCTGTCGCGCTACGGCGAAAGATACCGCCCAGACCGGCGCCTTCAGACGATCTGCGGCGCGCCGATGGTCGAGACTTATGGCAGACGGAAGGATGCCTCATGCAGCAGGACGAGATAGAACTTCGGGCCTTCGAACCTGACCATATCGAGGGAGCGGTTGTGCTTTCCCGCCAGGAGAACTGGCCGCATCGCCCACAGGACTGGCAGATGGCGCTGCAGCTTTCGAGCGGCTCGGTCGCGCTCGACGACCAGGGGCGCGTCGCCGGAACCATCCTGGTCACGCCCTACGGCATGGATTGCGCAATGATCAACATGGTGATCGTCGACAGGAACGCGCGCGGCAAGGGGCTTGGGCGCCGGCTTATGGATCGGGCCTTCGCCTTGGCTGGAAACCGTCCGTTGCGGCTTGTCGCGACGCTGGACGGGATGCCTCTCTATGAGAAACTTGGCTTTGTCCCCTCCGGTACGATCCTGCAGCATCAAGGCCAGGTTGCGGCGCTTGACGCACCCGGCGGCGTGGAAGCCGCAGACACCCGCAATCTGCCCGAAATCAAGGCGCTGGACCGCGATGCCTATGGCGCCGACCGGGAGGCCCTGATCGATGCGCTGGCGGAGCGGGGCCAGTTCGCCGTCATCCGCCGCAACGGTGCCCTCCAGGCCTATGCCGCGATCCGTCCGTTCGGACGCGGCGAGGTGATCGGCCCCGTCATCGCCGGAAATGCCGAGGATGCCAGGACCCTGATCCGTTTCTTCGCCGGTTCGCGCCCCGGCGCTTTCCTGCGGGTGGATACCGACAGCAGAACGGGTATCGCCGGCTGGCTCGAGGAAATCGGCCTCGTCCATGTCGGCGGCGGCGTGACCATGGACCGTCCGCCCGGGAAGAGCGCGGAACAGGCCAGGCCGAAAGTTTACGCACTCGCCAACCAGGCGCTCGGCTAGTCCGGAGGATAACAATGCTCGCCAATTCCCTGATCGAACTCGACCGCGCCCATCTCATTCATCCGGTCTCCTCATATCGCGGCCATGAGGCGCTCGGCGTGCGTGTGCTGAAATCGGCCAAGGGCGCGACCGTGACCGAAGCGTCCGGCCGGCAACTCGTCGACGGCTTCGCGGGACTGTGGTGCGTCAACGCCGGTTACGGCCACGACAGCATCGTCGAGGCGGCCGCCCGGCAGATGCGCGAGCTTCCCTACGCCACCGCCTATTTCGACCTCGGCGCGGAGCCGGCCATCCGGCTCGCTTCGGAGCTGGCCGAGCGCGCGCCCGGGGATCTCAATCATGTCTTTTTCACGCTTGGCGGATCCGACGCGGTCGACAGCACGGTCCGTTTCGTTCGCTACTACTGGAATGCCAGGGGCGCGCCGAAACGCGACCAGTTCATTTCCATCGAACAGGGCTATCATGGGTCGTCGGTGGTCGGCGCGGGCCTGACTGCCCTGCCCGCCTTTCACGCCGGTTTCGGCATTCCTTTCGAATGGCAGCACAAGATCCCGTCCCCCTACCCCTATCGCAACCCGGTCGGCGAGGACGCCAACGCGATCATTGCCGCATCGCTCGCCGCGCTGAAGGCCAAGATCGAAGAGCTCGGACCGGAGCGGGTCGCCGCCTTCTATGCCGAGCCGATCCAGGGCTCGGGCGGCGTCATCGTCCCGCCGAAAGGCTGGATCAAGGCCATGCGCGAACTCTGCCGGGAGTACGGCATCCTGTTCATCGCCGACGAGGTGATCACTGGCTTCGGTCGCACGGGGCCGCTGTTCGCCTGCACGGACGAGGAGATCGTTCCCGATTTCATGACGACCGCGAAAGGGCTGACCTCGGGCTATGTTCCCATGGGCGCCGTGTTCATGGCCGATCATGTCTACGACGTCATTGCCGATGGCGCGGGCGCTTCGTCCGTCGGCCACGGCTACACCTATTCCGCGCACCCCGTCAGCGCTGCCGTCGCGCTCGAGGTGTTGAAGC
This sequence comes from Mesorhizobium japonicum MAFF 303099, assembly GCF_000009625.1. Taxonomy (NCBI): domain Bacteria; kingdom Pseudomonadati; phylum Pseudomonadota; class Alphaproteobacteria; order Hyphomicrobiales; family Phyllobacteriaceae; genus Mesorhizobium; species Mesorhizobium japonicum. The sequence goes on along the minus strand of NC_002678.2, from coordinate 5,803,156 downwards.
TCTACGAAGACGGCCTGTTGGAGAATGGCATCAAGGCCGGCGCCCGCCTGATGGCAGGGTTGTCCGGCCTGAGCGATCATCCGCTGGTCGGGGACGTGCGCGGCCGCGGCATGCTAGCCGCCATCGAGCTCGTGGTCGACAAGGAGAAGAAGACGCCGCTTCCGGCGTCGGCGATGCCGGCACGGCGCATCTTCGACCGGGCGTGGGACAACGGCCTGATCATCCGCGCTTTTGCCAATGGGGTTCTTGGTTATGCTCCCCCGCTCTGCTGCACCGACGCCGACATCGATGCGATCATCGAGCGCACACGCCGGACGCTCGACCAGACGCTGGCGGATCCCGATGTCCGCCAGGCTCTGGCATGACGGCGGCGAAATATGTCGTGTCTCGAAATATCGCCGGGGCGGACGATTTCGCAATTTTGTGCCGCCTCCTCACGCCTTTTCGGCGAATCCAGCGCGGGGGAAGTGCCAGACTGCAGTTAAGACAAGGCCAGAAGGCCCGGATTTCCGGGCCTTCGAAAAGGGCCGACGCCCCGGACAGCACGGAATTTTGTTCTGTTCAACACATGCAAATCGGCCGCGCGCAGAGGAGAGCCAGTCTTGGCCAGGGGCTTTAGTGAATTCAAATACTTGACCTTCGATGTCGTCGGCACGCTGATCGACTTCGAAGATGGCATCACGACCTGCCTGGCGGAAATTGCCGCGGAGGCCGGCGTTTCGATCGATGGCGAAGAAGCGCTGAGCCTCTACCGGCAGGCCCGCTACATGCCCGATGCCGGCCTGTTCCCCGACGATCTTGTGCGTGTCTACACAGTCATCGCGCCGCGGCTCGGCCTGCCGGCTGAGGAAAAATACGGCGTCCGCCTGCGGGATTCGGCCAGCCTCTGGCGAGGCTTCCCCGACAGCGCGGCGGCACTGGCCGAGCTTGCGAAATCCCACAGGCTGATCGCCATGACCAATGCCCGGCGCTGGGCGCTCGATCATTTCGAAAAGCAGCTCGGATCGCCCTTTTTCGCCACCTTCACCGTCGACGATACCGACACCGAGAAACCGGACCCGGCCTTCTTTCAGAAGGTCTTCGACTTCGTGGCCTCCCGAGGCGACAGCAAGGACGACATCCTGCATGTCGCGCAAAGCCAGTACCACGACATCGGCATATCCCGGGCACTTGGCATGACCAATTGCTGGATCGAGCGCCGGCACGCCCAGAAGGGCTATGGCGGCACGATCGAGCCCGAGCGTTTCACCGTGCCGGACTACCACTTCACCTCAATGGCCGCATTGGCGGCGGCCGTGCGGGAAAGCCTGAAGGAACGAACCTGAGCCCAAGCCCGGAAAGCCGCAGCAAGACGAGCATCCCGGAGAAACAAACAGAAAGGGGAATGATATGACCGACAAGATCACGAACTGGACCAGCGCAGACGATGCCATGGTCGAAAATGCCATCCGGCGGGGCGCGAGCCGCCGCGAACTCCTCAAGATGCTGCTGGCGGGCGGCGCTGCGGTTGCGGCGGGCAGCATAGTGCTTGGCCGTGCCACCAATGCCGTCGCCGCCACGCCGGTTTCCGGCGGAACGTTCAAGGCCGCCGGCTGGTCGTCCTCGACCGCCGACACGCTCGATCCGGCAAAGGCGTCGCTGTCGACCGACTATGTCCGCTGCTGCTCGCTCTACAACCGCCTGACTTTCCTAGACAAGGATGGCGTCACGCAGATGGAACTGGCTGAAAGCTTCGACAGCAAGGACGCCAAGACCTGGACCGTGAAGCTACGCAAGGGCGTCACCTTCCACGACGGCAAGGACCTCACCGCCGACGACGTCGTCTACTCGCTGAAGCGCCATCTCGACAAATCGGTTGGTTCCAAGGTCGCCAAGATCGCTGCGCAGATGACCGGCTTCAAGGCGGTCGACAAGTCGACCGTGGAGATTACGCTCGCCGACCCTAATGCCGACCTTCCGACCATCCTGGCGCTGCACCATTTCATGATCGTCCAGGACGGCACCACGGACTTCTCCAAGGGCAACGGCACCGGCGCCTTCGTGCTGCAAACGTTCGAGCCGGGCGTGCGGTCAGTCGTCACCAAGAACAAGAACTACTGGAAATCGGGCAAGCCCTATCTCGACTCCTTCGAGTTCATCGCCATCAGCGACGACAGCGCCCGCGTCAACGCCCTGCTTTCCGGCGACATCAATTTTGCGGCTTCGATCAATCCGCGCGCCATGAAGCTCATCGGCGGGCAGCAGGGCTTCGAGTTGTCAAAGACGACCTCGGGCAACTACACCGACCTCAACATCCGGCTCGACATGGATCCGGGCAACAAGGCCGACTTCGTGGCTGGCATGAAATATCTCGTCAACCGCGAGCAGATCGTCAAATCGGCGTTGCGCGGACTTGGCGAGATTGGCAACGACCAGCCTGTCTCCCCGGCAAACATCTTCCACAATCCCGACATCAAGCCGAAGGCTTTCGACCCGGACAAGGCGAAGTTCCACTTCCAGAAGTCAGGCTTGCTCGGCCAGTCCATTCCGGTGATCGCATCCGATGCCGCGACCTCCTCGATCGACATGGCGGTGATCATCCAGGCCGCGGGCGCCGATATCGGCATGAAGCTGGACGTCCAGCGTGTCCCGTCCGACGGCTATTGGGACAATTACTGGCTCAAGGCGCCAATCCATTTCGGCAACATCAATCCACGCCCGACGCCGGATATCCTGTTCTCGCTCCTCTACGCTTCCAACGCGCCGTGGAACGAAAGCCAGTACAAGTCCGAGAAGTTCGACAAGCTGCTTATCGAGGCGCGCGGCTCGCTCGATCAGGCCAAGCGCAAGGAAATCTACAACCAGATGCAGGTCATGGTCTCCGAGGAGGCCGGAACCATCATCCCGGCCTACATTTCCAACGTGGATGCCCTCTCCAGCAAGGTGAAGGGTTTGGAGGCGAACCCGCTCGGTGGCATGATGGGCTACGCAATGGCGGAATATCTCTGGCTCGAAGCCTGAGAGGCGCCTGCCAGGGACCGGGCAGCCGGCCCCTGGCACCTATTGCGCAATATGGCTTGGCCGAACGCAACCGCAGGAGCGCTTCCATGACGTCTGGGGTTCTAAACCTCGTGCTGAAGCGACTCGCGATCGCGGTCGTCACGCTTATGATCGTTCTATTCGCGGTGTTTTTCGCCACCAGCATGCTGCCTGGCGATACCGCGTCGATTCTGCTCGGCCAGGCGGCGACTCCGGAAGCCGTCGCGGGCCTGCGCGAAGCCATGCATCTCAACGATCCGGCAATCCTTCGCTTCCTGCGCTGGCTTTTCGGCCTTCTCCACGGCGATCTCGGCACCTCCTATGCCAATGAGATGCCGGTCGCGGCGCTGATCGGCGGACGCTTCGTGAACACCATGGAACTCGCCGGCATCACCACGCTGCTCTCGGTGCCCCTCGCGCTGACGCTGGGCATCACCGCCGCCATGCTGCGCGGCTCCCTCTACGACCGAACCGTCACCATCCTTTCGATCGGCGTGATCTCGGTGCCGGAATTCATGGTCGCGACCCTCGCGGTGCTGCTTTTCGCCGTTTACCTCAAATGGTTGCCGGCACTATCCTCGGTCAATGAAGCGCACACGCTGACCGATCTCGCGCGCATCTATGCAATGCCCGTGATCACGCTCACCTTCGTCATCTCCGCACAGATGATCCGCATGACCCGTGCCGCGGTGATCGAAACGCTCTCCACGCCTTATGTCGAGATGGCGCTTCTCAAAGGCGCCTCACGCAGCCGCATGGTGCTCAAGCACGCGCTTCCCAATGCGCTCGGGCCGATTGTCAACGCGGTCGCCCTATCTTTGTCCTATCTGGTCGGCGGCGTTATCATCGTGGAGACGATCTTCAACTATCCCGGCATCGCCAAGCTGATGGTCGATGCGGTAGCGACCCGCGACCTGCCGCTGATCCAGAGTTGCGCGATGATCTTCTGCCTCGGCTACCTCTTGCTCATCACGGTCGCCGACATCATCGCCATCATGTCCAACCCGAGGATCAGATGACGATGGCGCGCGTGGCAGCTTCCGGACGGTCCTTCCTTGGCCATAGCTACAATCTCGTGGGCATCGTGGCCTCGCTGGTCATCCTGGCGTGGACGCTGATCGCCATCTTCGCGCCCACCATCATTCCCCATTCCATCGGCGACATCGTCGACGACGATTATTTCGGCCCGATGCGTCAGGGACTATGGCTCGGCTCGGATTATCTGGGGCGCGACATGCTCTCGCGGGTGCTGATGGGCGCGCGCTACACGGTCGGCATATCGCTCGCCGCCGTCGCCATCGCCTGCTTCTCGGGCGTGGTGCTGGGGATGACCGCGGCCGTCATCGGCGGCTGGGTAGACACCTGCCTCAGCCGCTTCCTGGATGCCATGAATTCCATCCCCAGCAAGCTGTTCGGCCTTGTGGTCGTCGCCGCGGTCGGCTCGTCGATACCAGCGCTGATCCTGACGCTTGCCGTCATCTATATACCGGGCGCCTACCGCTTCGCGCGGGCGCTCGCCGTCAACATCAACAGCATGGACTTCATGACCGTCGCTCGGGTCCGCGGCGAAAGCACCGCCTATCTCATCGGATCCGAAATCCTGCCCAACATCATCCGCCCGGTGCTGGCCGATTTCGGTCTGCGCTTCGTCTTCATCGTGCTCTTGCTCTCCGGCCTGTCCTTCCTCGGGCTCGGCCTGCAGCCGCCGCTCGCCGACTGGGGCGCGCTGGTGCGCGAGAACATAGGGGGCCTGCCCTTTGCGGCGCCCGCCGTCATCATTCCCTCGCTGGCGATCGCCAGCCTCACCATCAGCGTCAACCTGCTGATCGACAATTTGCCGCAGAAGATCAGGGACCGCGACGCATGACCAATCTCGTCGAGGTCAGGAATCTGAGGATCGAGGCGACGACCGACGCCGGACGTGTCGTTGAAATCATCAAGGGCGTCAGCCTCGACATCGCCGACGGCGAGATCGTCGCCCTGATCGGCGAGAGCGGCTCCGGCAAGACGACGGTGGCGCTCTCGCTCATGGGCTATGCGCGGCCCGGCTGCCGGATCATCGGCGGCGAGATCAATGTAAACGGCAAGAACATGGCCGCACTGTCCGAAAAGCAGCGCGCCAAATTGCGCGGCACCGACATTGCCTATGTTCCGCAAAGTGCCGCCGCCTCGTTCAACCCCTCGTCCACCATCATGGAGCAGGTGATCGAGGTTACGCGAATCCACGGGCTGATGCCGCCCGAGCAGGCGCGAAAGCGCGCGGTCGAGCTGTTCAGGGCCTTGTCGCTGCCGGACCCGGAAGGAATTGGCGCGCGTTATCCGCACCAGGTTTCGGGCGGGCAATTGCAGCGGCTGTCGGCGGCCATGGCGCTGATCGGCGATCCCAAGCTGATGATCTTCGACGAGCCGACCACGGCACTCGACGTAACGACACAGATCGACGTGCTGAAGGCATTCAAGTCGGTCATGCGGGCTGGCGGGATAGCGGGGGTCTATGTTTCGCACGACCTCGCCGTCGTCGCCCAGATCGCCGACTGCATCGTGGTGCTGAAAGGCGGCGAAGTGCAGGAGACCGGCACCACGGCTGAGATTCTTTCGGCCGCCCGGCACCCCTATACGCGCGAACTGCTTGCTGCCTTCGAGCCGAAGCCGCGGCAGGCGCATGCCGACGCGGATGCCGGCGCGAAGCCGTTGCTGCGTATCGACAATGTGACCGCCGGCTATGGCGCGGTGCGAGATAACGGGCTGCCACTCATCCGGGCCGTCGATTCCGTCAGCCTGGTCGTCGAGAAGGGACGAAATCTCGGCATTATCGGCGAATCCGGCTGCGGAAAATCGACACTGGCGCGCGTCATCGCCGGCATCCATCCGGCGGCGGCCGGCGACATCATATTCGATGGCAAAGAACTGCAGCGAGCCGCAGGGAGGCGCAGCCAGGACCAGCTGCGCGAGATGCAGATCGTGTTCCAGTATGCCGATACCGCGCTCAATCCGGCCAAGCCGGTGGAGGATATCATCTCCCGGCCACTGGCCTTCTATCACGGGCTCGACAGGCAGGCGCGCTCGAAGCGCGTCGACGAACTGCTCGACATGGTTCGCCTGCCCAGGACGCTGCGCTACCGTCGCCCGTCGGAGCTCTCGGGCGGCCAGAAGCAGCGCGTGAACTTCGCACGCGCCCTGGCGGCCGGCCCTAAGCTCATCATCTGCGACGAAATCACCTCGGCGCTCGACACGGTGGTGGCGGCCGCCGTGATCGAACTGCTCAAGGAGCTGCAGCGCGAGCTGGGCCTTTCCTACATTTTCATCAGCCACGACCTTTCAGTCGTCGAAGCGATCTGCGACGAGATCATGGTCATGTACAATGGCGAGCGGGTCGAGCAGATCACGCCCGACAAACTGAAGGCGCCCACCCACCCTTATTCCAAGCTTCTGTTCTCCTCCGTCCCGAAGCTTGACCCGACGTGGCTCGACGGCCTCGTCCGCGATCCCGAGTTGGTCAGCCAGTACGGCCATCGCTGACAAAACGGCAGAGGCTCACCTCGGAAACAGGCTGGGCAGCGGCATGTGCGCCTTGACGATTGGCGACTTCAGCACCACGAAGCTGAAATACTTGTCGATGCCGATATCCATGTCGGTCAGCCGCTCCATGATCGTCTGGTACTCGGCTATGCCGGCGGTCACGAATTTCATCAAATAGTCGTAGCCGCCCGACACGAGGTGGCATTCGATGACCTGGTCGATCTTCTCGACGACGGCGAGAAAGCGGGCGAAGTCGACCTGGCGATGGTTCTTCAAGGTGATTTCGGTGAACACGGTCAGCGTCTGGCCAAGCTTGCCGATGTTGATCTGCGCGGAATAGCCCTCGATGTAGCCCTCCGATTGCAGTCTCTTGACCCGCATAAGGCACGGGCTCGGCGACAGATGCACCAGTTCAGCCAGTTCCACATTGGTGATGCGGCCGTTCTTCTGCAATTCGTACAGAATCTTGATGTCGATCCGATCCAGTTTCACGGTCGTCTCCGCAGAACGCATGCCACAGCACAAAATGCTGCCTTGCCCATGGACATAAACACTACCACAGCCCTTTGGCCTGTCCATCCAAGCGGACCGCGCTTTGAAACGCAGAGGCTCCCGATTTCGACCGGGCTGCCGGAATAAAATTCTGCTTCGGCCTCAACTGCGGCAGCGGCTGCCTGCGCAACACGGTAGATTGGCGCGTCAAGGCAGAGAGACCATGCGCGCGCCGCTACAGCAAATCGAGACATCTGGCGAACTGCCGCGATCCGCGGACGCGGTGGTGATCGGCGGCGGCATCGTCGGTGTCTTCGCGGCCTATTATCTGGCCAGGCGTGGCATGCGGGTCGCGCTTGTCGAAAAAGGGCGCATCGGCGCCGAGCAGTCCTCCAGGAACTGGGGGTGGTGCCGCCAGCAGAATCGCGACGCGCGCGAGTTGCCGATGGCGACCCGCAGCCTCGATTTGTGGGATAGCTTTGCGACGGAAACCGGCGAAGACACCGGCTTTCGCCGCTGCGGCCTGCTTTATCTCAGCAATGACGAGGCGGAACTGGCCGGCTGGGCACGCTGGCGTGACTTCGCCAAAACGGCCGGCGTCACCACGCATATGCTCGACGGCGCCGAGGCCAGCGAGCGGGGCCGCGCCACGGGCCGGGCCTGGAAGGGCGGTGTCTTCTCACCGACCGACGGCACCGCCGACCCGTCGCGAGCAGCACCCTCGGTCGCCCGGGCCATCCTCAAGCTCGGGAGCACCGTGCATCAGAATTGCGCCGCGCGCGGTATCGAGACCGAAGGCGGGCGCCTGAGCGGGGTGGTCACCGAAAGCGGAACGATCAGGACGAAGGTGGCGGTGCTGGCCGGCGGCGCCTGGGCCTCGTCCTTTTGCCGGCAGTTTGGCTTCCGCTTTCCACAAGCGTCGATCCGCTCCTCCATCCTGTCCGTCTCGCCTGGCGCGGAGGGTCTGCCGGATGCGCTGCACACGGCAAGGATCTCGGCCACGCGACGCGGCGACGGCGGCTATACGCTCGCCATAAGTGGACGCGGCCGCGTGGACGTGACGCCGCAGCAATTGCGCTTCTCCTCGCAGTTCCTGCCCATGTTCCTGAAGCGGTGGCGCAGCCTCGCGCCCGGCGGGCTGCAGGGCGTACGCTCGGGTCACGAGACGCTCCGGCACTGGCGGCTCGACCAGCAGACGCCGATGGAGCGGATGCGCATTCTCGATCCGATCCCGGACCAGGCAACCATCCGCCTGACCCATGCCCGGGCGCTCGAACTTCTGCCCGGCCTTCGAAAGACCTCGATCAGCGCGGCCTGGGCCGGCTATATCGACAGCACGCCGGACGGTGTGCCCGCCATCGGCGAGATCCAAAGCGTTCCGGGTTTCTTCCTGGCTGCCGGATTTTCGGGACACGGCTTCGGCATCGGACCCGGCGCCGGTCATCTTGTTGCCGATCTGGTGGCCGGGTCGCAGCCGATCGTCGATCCGAAATCCTACGATCCACGGCGCTTCGATGCTTCGGCCTGGGGGCGGGTCGCCGATTTCTAAGAGGTGACCGATACCGAGGCGCGGTTTTCGCAATGGCATCAGCCTTCCGGGAGAAAGGCGCCGATAGGCGCAGGCCGCGCAGGGGCCTGCCCGCGAAACCGGCCGACGGCGTCGGGCGTGCAGCCGGATTGCGCCGCTGCGAGTTCAACGGCGGCCAAGTGACAATACCTCCCTTGGCATCGCCCCATGCCAAGGCGTGACAACGATTTTACCCTGTTGGCCTCGCCACCGCCCAAATCGACACTGTCGCGTACGGCTCCGGCAGTTACGTTCTCGCAGCGGCAGACGATCGCGGCGTCGGGGAGCGCCCGCACCATCGCTGCCGGCCAGGGAAAAGCGCAGACCAGGCCGTGGGCAAAGCGCTCTAGCCGCGTAAGCTCACGCAGATCGGCCGCGTTGGTGGGCGCTGGAAATCCAAGATCGGCAAGGCATGCCGCCGCCGCAAGACGCCCAGCGATCTCCGCGCCGTCCGCTCCCAGAAGACGAACCCCATCGCCCGCAAGATAGACTCCGTTGCCGGCGCGACCCATCCGGTCGGTCTTTGGCAGCCATTGCCGCCACTGCTCATCATAGGTGAAGGCGCATCCTGCCAGGTCGGCCAGATGCGTCTCCGCCCGCAGGTGCCAGCCCATTCCTATCGTGTCACATGGAGTGAGGCGCTGCCTTCCGCCGGCGTCGCGCCAGCGCATCGCCGTGACACCTTGCCCGTCGGCCTCGATCTTTTCGAGGCTGACGCCTGCGTGATAGCGACCGCCGAGCCTTGCCCGCAGGGCGAGGCCGCGCAGTGCGACGAGCGGCCGGGCCGCTAGCTTCCAGAGCCCCCGCATCTGCTGACGCCAGGGAGAGGTGTCGAGCACCGCCGCCACATCCGCTCCAGCCTTGATGAGTTGGGCACCGACCAGCGTCAGCAAAGGCCCCGACCCCATCAGGACGATCCGCCGCCCGAGCGCCACGCCCTGCGCCTTGAGCGCGATCTGCGCCGCGCCAAGGCTATAGACACCGGCACTCTGCCAGCCCGGGACTGGAGCGACACGATCGGACGCGCCGGTCGCAAGGATCAGACGGTCATAGAAGATCACCTGCACGCCGCCCTCGCCCAGCACGTGCAGCCGCCCCGTTTGCACGGCGATGACCGAGCTTCCCGCGCAATGGGTGAGTCGCCCGTCGGCCGTCAACCGGTCGAAGACCGCATGCAGTGCGCGCGCTTTCGCCGCCTCCGACCCGTAGAGCTGCCCCGGCGTGCGGACGAACCCGTCAGGCGGGCGACGATAGATCTGGCCGCCGGCGCGATTGCCTTCGTCGATCACAACCGGATGGAGCCCCGCATCGGCCAGCGCCGCCGCCGCCCTTATGCCGGCGGGACCAGCGCCGACGATCACGACCCGCGGCGACGGAGCCTCACTCACGGCCAATTCTCCGGCGGCGTGGTGCGCAACCGCATGCCTTCGGCGATCAGGGTTGTGCACGCCCGCAGGCGCGGTCCCTCCTCCTGCCACAACCAGCAGTCCTGGCAGGCCCCCATCAGGCAGAAGCCGGCGCGCGGCTCAGGTCCGAACTCGGACATTCGCAAGGCATGCCCTGACGCCAGCATCGCCGTCAGCACAGTGTCGCCCTCGAGCGCCCTACGGATCTGCCCGTCGAAAAAGAAATGCACCCCCGCCCGGTCGCGCTCGGCCAGCCGGACGATACGGCCGGCCGTGATCATTCCGCGGCCTCGCGCACGGGGTGGGGACGCGGCAGTTCGGGGAAGCGTTCGCAGACGGCATCGAAAGCCGCCTGGACACCCTCCGCCCCGGAGCGTCCCTTCATGCGGCGGAAGATCTCCGTCTTGGCGAAGAACCGCCAGTGGATCGGCAAGTCCCCCAGTATGGCGGTGAGCCGGTCATAGGCTGCCGGCGTCCACTGCGCCTCGTAGCCTTCGCGCTCCGGACCGAAATGGAAATGGCTGCTGGCCGGCTCGTGATGCGCGCGCAATTGCCCCGTTGCCTGCTCGTCAACCTCGTCGCCACGGACTACGACGCCATAGTCGCGTTCGGCCGCACCCGGCGAAAGATAGCCGCGCCGCACATCCTGCGCGACCCGCCAGGGCTCGCGTTCATATGGATCGCCGCGCCCACCGCCTCCGGCGGAGCGGATCTCGAGCACGTCGCCGGGCTGCAGGACCGCGGTGTCGATATTGCCCAGCCGCCGCTCGTGCCCGGTCCCCGGATTGACGACCATGTCCGAGAGGCCGGCGGCCTTGCCGCCCAGCACACCCCAAGGACGGAAGAAACTGCGGTCGCGGTTGCGCGCCGTGATCCTGGAGTCGGGGGCAAAGACGCGAAAGGCCATCTCGGTCGCCAGCCCGCCGCGCCAGCGGCCCGCGCCACCACTGTCCCTGGCGAGCCCGTATCTCACGAATTCGACGGGGGTCTCGGTCTCGGTGATCTCGATCGGCGTGTTCTTGAGATAGGCGGCATCCGCGCCAGAGCCGTTGGTCCCGTCGCGATGCGGCATCGCGCCGCCGCCGCCCACGACCGGATTCACCGCCGCGATGACGGTCCGGCTGGTGCGCTCGTCCGTGGTCATGACGTTGACGATGCAGTTGTTGCCAGCCGGAGCCGCGGGCAGGCGCTCCGGCACCGCTTGCGAGAAGGCGCCGAAGATGACCGACCGCAGCCGGGCGCAGGTGAGCGAGCGCATGCCGACCGCGGCGGGATGGACCGGATTCAGCACCGACCCCGTGGGTGCGATGCAGGTGAACGGCCGGGTGAGGCCTGTGTTGAGCAGGATCTTCGGGTTCAGCGTATAGAGCACGTAGTAGACGCCCACCAAAAGCATGGTGTGGCGCGGATCGCCGCCCGAAGGCACGTTGAGCGAGGAACCGAGTTGCGGATCGGAGCCGGTGAAGTCGAGCATCGCCTCGTCGCCCCTGATCGTCAGCCTCAGCTTCAGCCGGCATGGATTGGCCTCGACCGAATCCTCGTCGGCGTAGTCGGCGAATTCCCAGGTGCCGTCGGGCATGGCGCGCAGCACGTCGCGCGCTTGCGCCTCCGCGTGGTCGAGAAGCGCCGAAACGCCTTCGATGAAACCGGCCTTGCCGAACTTCCGCACCATCGCCTGAATCTTGCGCTCGCCGGTGTTGAGCGCCCCAACCAGCGCCTTGATGTCGCCGATGTTGAGGTCGGGCTTGCGCACATTGGTACTCATGATCCGCAGGATCGACTCATCGAAGACACCTTCCCGCACCAGCTTCATCGGCGGAAAGCGGATGCCTTCCTGATGGATTTCGGTGAGCGCCCGGCTGAGCGAAGCCGGCACCGCCCCGCCCATGTCGGTGTTGTGGATATGCCCTCCGGCCCAGGCGACGATCTCGCCGTCGACGAAGACCGGCTTCCACAGGTGCGTGTCGGGCGCGTGCGTGGCGACGTGGCCGGAATAAGGATCGTTGGTGAAGGCAACGTCGCCTGGCCGGTAGTCGCCGACCATCGCGATAGCGCGGTGATAGGAAAGCCCCGGATACCAGGTGGCGCCAAGCTCCATCGGCACGGCGAAGGTCGCTCCCGACCGATCCATCAGCATCACCGTAAAATCCTGCGTCTCCTTGACGAAGGCGGAGTGCGCGGTGCGATGCAGCGTATGGGCCATGTTCTCGGCGGCCGCGCGGGCATGGTTGGCCAGAACCTGGAGGTTTGTGCGGTCAAACATGGCGTCACTCCGCGAAGGTCAGCAGAAGGTTGAGATGGCGGTCTACCCGTGCCTGCGCTCCGGCGGGAATGGCGAAGGTGGTGTCTTCCTGAACGACCACGGCAGGCCCGTGGAACGTGCTGCCCGGGACGAGGGCCTGCCGGTCGTGGAGGTCGACGGTTTCGACGCGGAGGCCCGTATAGACAGGGAGCCGGCGCGCCGGGATGGCAGCAACGTCCACTTCTTCGGTCTCCGGGAGGGAGAGTTTCGGCCCGGCGCCTATGGCGGACAGCCTGATATCCACAAGCTCGACCTCGCCATCCGGGTCGTGGAAATCGTAAAGCCTCTGATGGGTAAGATGGAAGGCCTGCTCGATAGGCGCTACGTCGTCGTCCGTCAGCCATTCCGGCGAAAGGACGACCTCGATCTCATAGCTTTGGCCGAAGTAGCGCATGTCGCAGGACAGAGTGAGTTCCGCCGCCGCGTCGTGCCCCTGCGCCGCAAGCCAGCCGCGCCCCTCATGCGCGAGCGCCTCGAAGGCCTCGCGAATTGCCGGGAGCGTAGCGCCCGACAGCGGGGTGAAGACGGTGCGGATGAAGTCGCTTCGCAGATTCGCCACCAGCCCGCCCAGCGCCGACACCACGCCGGGGCGGCGGGGCGCCATGACGCGCTTCATCCCGAGCTCGCGGGCAAGAAAGGCGCCGAGCATCGGGCCGCCGCCACCAAAGGGCATCAGCGTGAAATCGCGCAAGTCGACGCCGGCGCGCGAAGCGAGCTTCTCGACCTCGACGAACATTTCCGACACCGCGATATCGAGGATCGCCTGCGCCGTCTGCTCGACCGTGCGGCCGAGCCGGGCGGCAAGGTCGCCAACCGCGCGATGCGCCAGTTGGGTATCGATCCTGAGCTGGCCATAGGCCATCTCGCTGTGGCCGAGCCATCCGCACACCACCATGGCGTCCGTCACCGTCGCACGTTCGCCGCCACGGCCATAGCAGGCTGGCCCAGGTGTCGAACCGGCCGACTCCGGCCCGACCCGCAGCACCGTTTGAGCATCGACGCTGGCGATCGAGCCGCCGCCGACACCGATCGAGCTGACCGACACGGACGGGATATGGAGCGGGAATTCGCCGATAAGCTCACCTGTCCCGAACTGCGGCTCGCCGTCGATGATGAGCGCGAAGTCGGCCGAGGTCCCTCCAATGTCCAGGGTAAGGATCCTGTTTTCACCAGCCTGGCGCGCCAGCCACGAGGCGCCGATGACGCCGGAGGCCGTTCCCGACAAAAGCATGTTCACGCAGGCGCGCTTGCCTTCGGCCGCGTTCATCAGCCCGCCATTCGACTTGGTCAGCATCGGGCGGGCAGGCACGCCGCGGTCCTTCAGCCGCGCTTCCAGCGCCGTCAGGTAGGATGAGACGCGCGGATGGACATAGCCGTTGAGGATGGCGGTCGAACTGCGCTCATATTCGCGGATGACCGGCCACACCTCGGCCGAAGAGAAGACGAAGAGATCAGGCGCAAGACGAGCGATGGCCGCTTTGACCGAGGCTTCCTGCGCGGCGTTGCGCCAGGCATGGAGAAAACAGACGATGATGCCTAGGGCGCCGTTCGCTTTCGCCGCGGCCACCGCCTTCTCCACCGCCACCATATCAGGCGCCTGGGATTCGCTCCCATCGGCACGCATGCGGGTCGGGATGCCGAACACCATGTCGCGCGAGATCAGCGGGTCCGGCCGCGAGCAGAACAGCGAATACATATCCGGCATGCGCAGCCGCGCAAGTTCGATCACGTCCTCGAAGCCGGCATTGGTGAACAGCGCCAGCGGCGCGCCCTTGCGCTGGATGATGGTGTTGATGCCGACGGTCGTTCCGTGCACGAAGCGCGTCATGCGGGTGGGGTCAAAGCCTTCGCGCTCAGCAAGCAGCCTGAGGCCCGTCATCAGCTCGGCGCCCGGATCCTCCGGCGTCGTCAGCACTTTCAGCGAGGCAACGCGCCCGGAATTTGCTTCGAGCGCACAGAAATCGATGAATGTGCCGCCGATATCAACGCCGACCTTCCAGTCAGCTTGGTTCCGCGCCTCGTCCGCCGCGATGGCACCATCCATGATACGTCCCTTCCTGTCTGCCAACCAAAGCTGACACGACAGGATGGCCGGGGTCCAAGACGTATGACGAGGAACAATATAAGTCTTGCTTATGCCCCTGTCCCGTCACTGCCCAGCACGACTGAACAGGCCGCGCGGATCTGGTCGCGCATCATTTCATCGGCCCGCGAAAGAGCCCGTGTGCGCGAGGTGAGCAGCGCGATCGGGAATTCCGGCCCATTCGCGAGAGGCCGGACGGCAAGCCCGGCAAACTGGTGCCAGGGCAGCAGCGCATCGACGAGGGCGATACCCAGACCGGCCTGGACGAAGCCGACCGCCGAGATGGAGACATCGATCTCGAGCGACGGCGAAAGCGCCACACCTTGCGCGCGCGCGGCATGGGCCAGTTCGTCGGCGGGGCGGGTGTTTCCGCGATAGGATATCAATTCCTCGCCGGCGAGATCGGCGAGCGTGAGCTCGGTTTTCACGGCCAACGCATGCCCGGTGGGCAGCAGGCAGGCGAAGCCGACGCTACCGAGCACCTCCGCCTCGATGTCGGGAGGCAGGCGGTCGTCCAAGGCCACGCCAAGGCTGGCATCGCCGGCGCGCAGCATGTCGACGATCGCTGCGATCGGCGCCATGTGGGAGCGCAGCAAAATATCGGGATGCCGCGCCCGGAAGCTGGTGAAAGCGCGCGGCAAGATCGCCAGGGCTGGCGGCGGCGAGGCCGCGACCCGGACCAGCCCCGTCCGACCCAGACGCAGATCAGTGGTCTTGCGGCGCAAGCCCTCCAACCCCGCCGATAGACGCTCGGCATCGGCGAATATCTCGAGCGCCTCCGGGGTTGGCCGCAGCCGGCCCTTGATGCGCTCGAACAACGTGAAGCCGAGTTCGTCCTCGGTGTGGAGCAGGATCTGGCTGAGTGCGGGTTGGGAGATGTTCAGCATCCGCGCCGCGGCGGTCACGGTACCCGCGCGCATGACGGCGATGAACACTTCGAGCTGACGGGCCCGCATTGCCACTCCATAGGTCAAGCTTATGGCTGTTGTCCAAACCCATCTTTGACGCAATCCTGCGGAGCCGACAAGATCGGCGACTTCAGGATCATTCGCTCCGCGCAGGAACAACCATGGATGTGATCGTGCTGGGCGGTGGATTGATGGGAACGGCTTCGGCCTATTTCCTCGCCCGGCGCGGTGCGCGCGTGACGCTGATCGAGCGCAGCCGGGTCGGCACCGGAGCGACCGTCGCTTCCTTCGGCAACATCCGGCGCACGGGGCGTCATCTGTCCCAGCTTCCGCTGGCCCACCGCTCGCTTGAGCTGTGGCGAGAGGCCGATCGGATGCTGGGCCGTGACGTGGAATTCCGCGCCACCGGTCATATCCGGCTGATCTTTGATGAAGGTAGTCTTGCCGACATGCGGGCTTATGCCGAGGCGGCGCGACCTTGGGGGCTTGAACTGGAGGAACTCGGACAGCGCGAAATCTCCTCCCGCTTTCCCGGCCTCGGCCCCGACGCGATCGCCGCGTCGTTCTCGCCGCATGACGGCAGCGGTAATCCCCGACTGATCGCGCCGGCCTTCGCCGAAGCCGCCCGCAAGCTCGGCGTGGCGATCGTCGAGGATGCCGAAATCGACACGATCAGGCGCTCGGGGTCCGGGTTCGTTGTCGTATGTTCCAAAGGTACATTCGCCGCCGAGTGTCTGCTCAATACCGTCGGAGCCTGGGGCGCGCGCATCGCCGCGCAGTTCGGCGAAGAGGTTCCGCTCGACGCCTGCGGTCCGCAGATGGGCGTGACCGAGCCACTGCCGCATCGGATTCTGCCGGTGGTGGGCATCTGGACGCGCGACAAGGACCATGGCGCCTATCTGCGTCAGGTCGAGCGGGGCAACATCGTCTTCGGCGGCGCGGCCGAAAGGGTACCGGTGGACCTCGATCCAGGTCATGCGGTCGCCGATCCCACGCGCCTTCCGCTGCAATTGCGCGCGGTCGCGCGACTGCTGCCGGCAATCGCGCAGGTCGCGGTCATCCGCACCTGGTCCGGCTGCGAGGGTTATGTGCGCGACATGCTGCCGGTCATGGGACGCTCGGCGACAACGCCGGGCCTGTTCCACGCCTTCGGCTTCAGCGGACATGGCTTCCAGCTTGGTCCGGGCGTGGGCGACGCCATGGCCGAACTCATCATGACCGGCCGTTGCGAAACACCGCTCGACGATTTCAGGGTTGATCGCTTCGGCCGCGCAGCCTGATCGAGCAACTGACGACATCCGCGCCACGATGGTTCTCTTGGCCGCGAAAGGCGGGATGGTTACTCTCGCATGCGCCTTAGGGCATGACGATCTCAGGCGAAGAGGTGACGCTGTAAGGGACGAAAATTTCCTTAACGACCTTAGCCACCAACCCTGGCACCGGAGACGTGCGCGGCCGAAATCAGAGCCGACCTAGTCGTACGCCATTGCCGCCGATTACCGCACGCATCGTTGCAGGGTCTTTCGGTCCAACATCAGAGTTCTTTCGCGTCATCCCGTATCGTACCGCAACTCTTGTGTGCACAGGTGACCTTAGCTGGCCTTCAATGCCGCCTTCGCAACAAGAGCGGCCCGTTCCGAACCATTCTGGAATGACCGCATTGGGGGCGTTTCGTTAAGGAAGGCTCGACCTGACCCTCGGGATCCGGGCTTGTCTGACCAGACGACATGCCAATTCAACGGGATTGCTTGATTGCTTGGCCGGCGCTTTTCACCCAGCGACCCCGCGCAGGCAGCAAAGCCCTTGTCTATTTGGTATGCTGGTATAATATGTACCTGACATAGCGTGTCCCCAAGGGTTCCGCTGTGCCCATGTGGCAAGCCAAGCCGATCGTGTTTTTGGGAGGAAATACCATGAAATTTACAATCGTGGCGGCGCTCGCCAGCGCTGCGATGATGGGCGTTGCTGTGATGCCGGCAATGGCATCTTCGGACGCGCCGGTCATCGCGCTCACTAACGCCTATTACGGCAACACCTGGCGGCATCAGATGGTGGAGGCTTTCGAAGCGTCGGCCAAGGAAGCGAAGGCGGCTGGGCAGATCGCCGATTACATCGTCATGAATGGCGATGGTTCGGTGGCGCAGCAGAACAGCCAGATCGCCGAACTGATCCTCAAGAAGGTCGACGTGCTCGCCGTCGACGCCGCCTCGGAAACCGCGGTCAACGGCATCATCGAGAAAGCCTGCAAGGCCGGCATCATCGTCGTCTCCTTCGATTCTGTCGCGTCTGCGTCCTGCAACTACCAGCTCAATTTCGACTTCAAGGGCTACAAGGCGACCCAGGCGGAAGCTGTGTTCAAGATGCTCGGCGGCAAGGGCAACGTCATCCAGGTGCGCGGCGTCAAGGGCTCGGCCCCGGACAACGACATGTTCAACGCGCAGCAATCGGTGCTGGCGAAATATCCCGACATCAAGGTTGTCGCCACCGTCTATGGCCAGGCGACCGCCTCGGTGGCGCAGGCGGCCATCGCCAATGTCCTGCCCTCGCTGCCGCATGTCGATGCGGTGCTCGGCCAGGGCGGCAGCGACGATGTCGGCATTGCCCAAGCCTTCGTCCAGTATGGCGGCGAGTACAAGGACAAGATGCCGATCATCGAGGGCGGCGGCGGTACCGACTTCGTCAAATGGTGGGCCGACGAGAACGCCAAGAACAGCTACCAGACCGTCTCCATGAACACGACGCCGGGCATTGGCGGCGCTGCTTTCTGGCTCGGCCTGTCCCTGCTCAAAGGCGCCAAGGCGCCCAAGATGATGATCATGCCGGTCGCAACAGTCGATGCCAGCAACCTCAAGGAATACGCCAAGCTGCCGGGCGGCCAGATCATCAGCCCAAGCTATTCGCTCGACTGGGTCAAGCAGAATTTGCTGAGCAAGTAACGCGACAAGCACAAGGGATCGGACCGCCGAAAGCGCCCGATCCCTGACCGTGAAGAACGGAGGACGAATGTCCCACCTTGCCGTTGCCGATCAGAAGGGTGCAGCCGCCAGGGCGCCCGCCTTTTCGATCCGGCAGGAAATCGTCTCGCTTTCACAGATCACCAAGAGCTTCGGGCCGACGCTGGCGAACGCCGAGATCGACCTCGCCGTTTCGGCCGGCGAGATCATCGGACTCGTCGGCGGCAACGGCGCCGGCAAATCGACGCTGATGCGCATTCTTTGCGGCACGATGTGGCCGACCCTCGGCTCGATCTCGTTCGCGGGCCAGATGCTCAGCTTCGCCGACTACAACACGATGGAAGCGCAACGGCGCGGCATCCGCATGGTGCATCAGGAACTGTCGCTGTGCGCCAATCTGTCCGTGGCAGAGAACTTCTTTCTGGAGACGCCGCAGGACGCGGCCAGCCGGCCCGGCTGGCGGATGCTTTTCAGAGGCCGCGCGCGCTCGGCGCTTGATGCCGTCTTTCCCGGCAACGGCATCGATGTGAATGCGGAAGTCGGCCAGCTGTCCATCGCCGAGCGGCAGATGGTCGAGATCGCGCGTGCCGCCGCCACACCCGGCGTCAGGCTGATCGTTCTCGATGAGCCGACCTCGTCGCTCGATCTCGATCGCTCCAAGCAGTTGCGGGCCTTCATCCGCGAGCGGGCCGAGGCCGGGCTCGCCTTCATCTTCATCAGCCACAAGCTGCAGGAAATCATCGACATCGCCGCGCAGGTTGTCGTGCTGCGCAACGGACGCATCGCCTGGCGCGGCGACGTGGCGGACACCTCGATAAGCAAGCTGGTGCAGCTCATGGGCGGCGACGCAAACTCGATCCACCAGCATGGCGCCACCGTCGCCAGCACCGGAGGCGCATTGGTGCGGCTGTCCGGGGCGCTGACATCCGAACTCGGCCGCGACATCGAGATCGCGCGCGGTGAGATCGTCGGACTGGCGGGGCTCGAGGGCAGCGGCCAGAAGGAGCTGCTGCACGCCATCTTCAAGCCCAATCCGGCGAAGGATGCCGCCGTCACCCGGTCCGGCGAAGCCGGCTTCATTGCAGGCGACCGCCAAAAGGAAGGCGTATTCCCGCTGTGGAGCGTGCTGGGCAACATCTCCATCGGCAGCCTTGCGCGCCGCCCGTCGCTGGGCCTGGTCTCGAACCGGGTCAATCGCGAGGCCGCGGCCGACGCCGCCGGCCGGCTGCGGCTCGACGAAAACCGCTTCGGGTCCAACATTCTGGAGCTGAGCGGCGGCAACCAGCAAAAGGCGCTGGTTGCCCGTGCGCTGGTCGCCGATACGCCGATCATCCTGCTCGACGATCCGACGCGCGGCGTCGACATCGCCACCAAGCAGGATTTCTACCGGCTCTGCAACGACATCGCACGCAGCGGGCGGACACTCGTCTGGCATACGACCGAGGACGCCGAATTGCTGGCTTGCGACCGCGTGCTGGTCTTTGCCGGCGGCCGGATCGTCAAGGAACTGACCGGCGAGGCGATCACCGAAGCGGCGATCGTCGGGGCGTCTTTCGTCCAGCCGACGGACAAGCGCATCGACGCCGCGCACGGCAAGGCCGGCGCGGCCGGGCTTGTCCGCGGGCTGGTGAACGCAGCCCCCTTCATCGGCCTCGCCGCCGTGCTGGCGGTGATGGTCTCGGCCAATCCGGCGGTCGCCTCGGTCTTCGGCCTCGACCTGCTCTTGATGCCGGCGCTGTCACTGGTGCTGGTAACGGCGGCGCAGATGTTCATCGTCGGCGGCAGCGAAATCGATCTCGGCGTCGGCGCGTTCGCCGGGCTGATCAGCGTGCTCAGCGCCACGCTGCTCTACGATCAGCCATGGCTCGGCGCGCTAGCGCTTTTTGTGGCGGTGGCCGCCTATGCTGGTCTCGGCGGGCTAATCCAGGCACGAAAGATCCCGGCGATCGTCGTCACGCTCGGCGCCTCCTTCATCTGGGTGGGGCTGGGCTATGCGCTGCAGCCGACGCCAGGCGGCGCCAGCCCTGAATGGCTTATGGCGCTATTCGGCTGGTCGCTCGACTTCTTGCCGACATCTATCATCCTCATCGCGGCGGTCGCCCTGGTGGTCTTGACGATCGACCGGTTGCCACTTGGCGTGGTGCTGCGCGGCTTCGGCAACAATCCGACGGCAATGGTCCGCTCGGGCTGGTCGCCAACACGCTACGCGCTGGTGCGCTATCTCATCGCCGGGCTGTTCGCCGCGGCCGCCGGCCTGTCACTGACGGCGATCAACACGGCGAGCGACATCAACTCGGGCAATTCGTTCACGCTGCTCAGCGTCGCCGCCGTGGTGATGGGCGGCTGCTCGCTGCTTGGCGGTATCGTCTCGCCGGTCGGCGCCATCGCCGGCGCGGTGACGCTGTCACTGATCGGCGCACTGCTTGGCACGCTCAATGTCAGCAGCGACTTCAACGCCGCGACGCAAGGGCTGATCCTGATCGCGCTCCTGACGTTGCGCGGCCTGACCGCGGACCGCGAGAGCGAACAATGAACGCGTTGTCCGCCTTCACTCTTTGGGCCCAGAACAACCGCTGGGTCTGGGCATCGATCGGCGTGCTCCTGCTCTGGCTCGTGCTCTCCGTGGTCACCAACCGGTTCAGCCTGTCCAGCCTGTCAGGCATCGTGCTGTCGGCCTCGTTCCTGACCGTCGTCGGCATCGGTCAGATGTTCGTCGTCACCACAGGGCGCGGCAACATCGATCTTTCCGTCGCCTCGGTGATCACGCTCAGCGCCTTCGTCGCGCTGCTCACCATCAAGGGCCAGGATGCCAATCTTGCCATTGGCGTCACGGCTGCCGTCCTGCTCGGTCTCGCGGTCGGGCTGCTCAATTCGCTGCTTGTCGTCGGCCTCGGCATTCCGGCGATTATCGCGACGCTCGCCACCGGCTATGTGCTGGCGACCGCGACGCTGCTGTCGAACAAGGCAATCCCCGGCTTTGCCGTCAGCCCGGCGCTCAAGGATCTGGCGACGGGCCGCATCTCGGGCGTTCCGATCATGGCCATCATCGCCATCCTCGGCGTAGCGGCGGCTTCCTTTGTGCTGCGCTACACCGTGTTCGGGCAGCTCCTGTCGGCGGTCGGCCAGAACCGCGCGGCCGCCCGGCTCGCCGCCATCAGGAATGGCCGGGTGATCGCGGCGGCCTTCATCATCTCGTCGGTGCTGGCCTCGATCGATGGCCTGCTGCTCGGCGCCTATATCGGCGGCGCCTTCCTCGAAATGGGCCAGCCCTATCTGTTGCAGTCGATCGCCGCCGTGGTGCTCGGCGGCACGCTGATCTTCGGCGGCTCGGCGACCGCGCTCGGCACCCTGTTCGCCAGCATCCTGCTCATCCTGATCGTGACGACCATGCAGATTATCGGGCTGCCGCCAGGCGCCCAGGACATCGTCCAGGGCATCGTCGTCATCTTTGTCCTGGCGCTTGCCGGTCGACAGGTATTGGCGCGGCGCACCACTGCCGAGCCCGCAGATGGAGCGACGCCGAAGGCAAAGGCGGCCGCGTCGTTGCCGGAGTGACAGCCAGGCCGACAATTCCACTTGCCAAATTATGGTAGAGTGATCATACCAGTATATAAGATGACGATCGCCGACGATCGCCTAGGGTTCAAGGAGCAAAGCCAGATGACAACGATTGCGCTTTTTGGTGCGGGCGGGAAAATGGGCTACCGCCTGTCGACCAATTTTCGCGGATCGGACTACACGATCCGCCATGTCGAGATCAGCGAGGCCGGCAAGGAGCGGCTGAAAACCGGACTCGGCTTTGATGCGGTCGGCGTCGATGAGGCGCTCAAGGACGCCGAAGTCGTGATCCTGGCGGTGCCGGATACTCATATCGGCAAGGTCGCCGCCAGCATCGAAAGCAAGCTTGTGTCCGGCACGATGGTGATCGTGCTCGATGCGGCGGCACCCTTCGCCGGCCATCTGCCCAATCGTCCGGACCTTACCTACTTCGTGACCCATCCCTGCCATCCGCCGATCTTCAACGACGAGACCGACATGGCCGCCAAGAAGGACTTCTTCGGCGGGGTTAAGGCCAGACAGCACTTCGTTAGCGCCCTGATGCAAGGGCCGGAGGAAGACTACGCCAAGGGTGAGAAGATCGCCCAGATCATCTGGGCACCGGTGATGCGCTCGCACCGCGTCACGGTCGAGCACATGGCGCTGCTGGAGCCTGGCCTTTCGGAGACGGTGTGCGCTTCGCTGCTCGTCGTCATGAAGGAAGCGCTCGATGAGGTCGTGGCGCGCGGCGTCGACCGGCAGGCCGCACTCGATTTCCTGCTCGGTCACATGAACGTGCTCGGCGCCGTTATCTTCGGCGAGACCAAGGGCGTGTTTTCCGATGCCTGCAACAAGGCCATCGAATTCGGCAAGCCGGTGCTGATGCGCGACGACTGGAAGCGCGTCTTCGAGCCGGAAGAAATCGCCGCCAGCATCCAGCGCATCACATGAGGCGCGCCTTCCTTCTGCTGCACAAAGGTGCACGGTTAGATACAGATCATCTGAATTAGTGATTGACTCATCATACCAGTTAGCTAAGCTATTCACGCACTTGGATTGATCATTCTCCGCTGGGAGAAGGTATCGGACGAGCGGAGGATGGCGGGGACGGGCGCGAAAATCGGTTCGGTCGAAAAGCCGGCAAGCGGCTTTGCTGATCGGAGCGGCGCGCCGCCGCACTGCCTAACGAATTCAAATGGAGACAGCGGCCTCGGCTGGTCGAGGCACGAGATTTTTCAATGGGAGGACTTCATGAAACTTACTCGCAGAATGACGCTTGCGGCTTTCGCCAGCGTATTGGCACTCGGCACGGCGGCGCCGGCCTTCGCGGCCGACCTGATCGCGATCATCACCCCCTCACACGACAATCCGTTCTTCAAGGCGGAAGCCGTCGGCGCCGAGGCAAAGGCCAAGGAGCTCGGCTACGAGGCGCTGGTGCTGGTGCATGACGACGACGCCAACAAGCAGTCGCAACTGATCGACACCGCGATCGGCCGCGGCGCCAAGGCCATCATCCTCGACAATGCCGGCGCCGACGCCACCGTCGCTGCGGTGCAGAAGGCCAAGGACGCCGGCATCCCCTCCTTCCTGATCGACCGCGAGATAAACGCCACCGGCGTCGCCGTGGCGCAAATCGTCTCCAACAACTACCAGGGCGCCCAGCTCGGCGCGCAGGAATTCGTCAAGCTGATGGGCGAGAAGGGCAATTATGTCGAGTTGGTCGGCAAGGAATCCGACACCAATGCCGGCATCCGCTCCAAGGGCTATCACGACGTAATCGACGACTATCCAGACCTGAAGAAGGTGGCGCAGCAGTCGGCCAACTGGAGCCAGACCGAGGCCTATTCCAAGATGGAATCGATTCTTCAGGCCAACCCCGACATCAAGGGCGTGATCTCCGGCAACGACACGATGGCGATGGGCGCCTATGCGGCGCTCGCCGCGGCGAACCGCAAGGATGTCATCGTCGTCGGCTTCGACGGCTCCAACGACGTGCGCGATTCCATCACATCAGGCGGCATCAAGGCGACGGTGCTGCAGCCCGCCTACGCCCAGGCGCAGATGGCGGTCGAGCAGGCCAACAACTTCATCAAGAACAAGAAATCGCCAGAGAAGGAAAAGCAGCTGATGGACTGCGTGCTCGTCAATGGCGGCAATGCCGCCAAGCTGGAAACCTTCGCGCTGAAGAACTGAACCGGCGAAACTCGAACAGCGGGGGGCGAACCAGGGGTTCGTCCCTCGCCTCCATTTCACCAGGATACTTTGACCTTCATGCTCAACAAGCCGATCTGGCCGATTAAGGCGACTTGGCCGATCCTTGCGCTGGCCGCCGGCATCGGCCTCAGCGCCTGCAAGATCCTACCGACGCCATCGGCGCAAGGCGGCGCAGGCAACGCGTCCGGTTTCAACCCGGACAAGATGGTTGAGGATATATGGGCTGCGAAGGTCATCCCGTATCTGCAAGAAAGGGCCGGGCCGTTCGCCGAAGTCCAGGCGCTGGCGAAGACCGATCAGGCGGCGGCCGGCGCCAAATACGGCAACCCCAAGAAGCAGGCGAATTCGCCATGGACTTTCGCGGTCCGCGTCGAGGGCAAGATCGTCGCCGCCAACACGCAGTCGCGCGCGGGGACGATGGATATCGACGTCGACGGCGACGGCAAGGCGGATGCCCGCATCCAGATCGGCCCGGCAATGCGCGGAACCGCACTGCGAGACAGCCTCGATTTCGTGCAATTCAACGATTTCACCAACCAGATCGACTTCGCCCAGTTCGGCAAGGCGTTCAACGCCTTCGCCGACAAGACCGTGCTGTCCAAGCTGCCGCGCGAGGCGCTGGAGGGCCGCACCGCCAAGGTGCTTGGCGCCTACACGATTGAAGGCGGCCAGGACCTGCCATTGGTGACCCCGGCGGAGGCCGAGATCGGGCCAAAGCCATGACCACGGCGCTTGATCATGACGTCATCCTGAAGCTGGAAGACGTCTCCAAAGTCTATGCCGGCACCGTCGCGGTCAAGCAGGCCAATTTCGAGGTGCGCAAGGGTGCGGTCAATGTGCTCGTTGGCGAAAACGGCGCCGGCAAATCGACGCTGATGAAGATCATCGCCGGCGTCGAGCAGCCGACGGCCGGGCGCATCCTGCTCGACGGCAACGAGGTTTCCTTCTCCTCCTCAGGTGATGCGGTGACCCGCGGCATCGGTATGGTGTTCCAGGAGCTAAACCTGTTCGGCAACATGACCGTTGCCGAGAATATTTTTGCCACGCGCGAGATCACCAACCGGTTTCGCAAGATCGACCGCAAGAAGCAGGAGCGGCGGGCCGGTGAATTCCTCGATCGGCTCGAAGCCGGCATCCGGCCGGACATGCTGGTCGAGGACCTGCGCATCGGCCAGCAGCAACTGGTCGAGATCGCCAAGGCTGTCTCGCTCGACGCGCGCATCCTGATCATGGATGAGCCGACCTCGGCGCTCAGTGCGGCGGAAGTCGAGATCCTGTTCAAGGTGATCGCCGACCTCAAGGCGCGCGGCGTGGCGATCGTCTACATCTCGCACCGGCTGGAGGAACTGATCCGCATCGGCGACTACATCACCGTGCTGCGCGACGGCCGCATCACCGGCCAGGAGGAGGTGAAGAACGTCGACACGCAGTGGATCGTGCGGCAGATGATCGGCTCGGACGCCAAGGATTTCGCCAAGGCCGACGGCCATGTTCCCGGCGAGGAGATCTTCCGCGCCGAAGACATCTGCCTGCCGCGCGTCACCGGCGGACTGGCGGTCGACCATGTCTCGCTGTCGCTGCGCGCCGGCGAGATTCTGGGCATCTACGGACTGATGGGCGCCGGCCGCAGCGAGCTGTTCGACTGCATCATGGGCCGCCACGGCCATGCCAGCGGCAAGATCTTCATCGACGGAAAGCATATCAGGGAACGCGATACGACGCGGCGCATACGGCGCGGGCTGGCGCTGATTCCGGAAGACCGCCAACGCGAGGGCCTGGTGTCGATCCTCTCGGTCGCCAGCAACCTGACGCTGGCCAGCCTGTCGCGTTTCGTGCGCGTCTTCCATATCCGTGGCGGCGCAGAGCGTCAGGCGGTCACGCAGATGGTGCGGGAGCTTTCGATCAAGGTCGCGGATCCGACGCAGGAAGTCTCGTCGCTTTCCGGCGGCAACCAGCAGAAGGTGGTAATCGGCAAGGCGCTCCTCACCGGGCCGAAGGTGCTGTTGATGGACGAGCCGAGCCGCGGGATCGATGTCGGCGCCAAGGCGGATGTCTTCCGCACCATGCGCAAGTTGTCGCGCGATGGGCTCGGCATCCTCTTCGCCACTTCCGATCTCGACGAGGTGATGGCGCTATCTGACCGCATCGCGGTCATGAGCAATGGCAAACTGACCGGCATGTTCGATCGCGCCGAGGCGAGCGAAGCCGCGATTGTCGCCGCATCGGCGCTCGGCCATGGACCCGCCCCGCACATCTTGCCCCAGAATTTGGAGAGCAACGCTGATGACTGACATTCCGGCCAGGGCGGCTCACGCATCGGCCTCCAGCGGCTCGGCGTTGCTGACGCTGATGAAGCTCAGGACCTTCATCGCGCTGATTGCCGTGCTGGTGTTCTTCTCCATCGCCGCCCCGAACTTCCTGTCCGCCGCCAATCTGATCCTGATGGCCAAGCATGTGGCGCTCAACGCCTTCCTCGCCATGGGCATGACCTTCGTCATCATCACCGGCGGCATCGACCTTTCGGTCGGCTCGATCGTCGGCCTGTGCGGCATGGTGGCCGGCTATCTCGTGCTCAACGGCATCGACCTGCAATTCGGCTACACCATCTACTTCAACGTGGTGGAGATCGCATTGATCACCCTGGCGGTCGGCATTTTGATCGGCGCCGTCAACGGACTGCTGATCACCCGGCTCAACGTCGCACCCTTCATCGCCACGCTCGGCGTCCTCTATGTGGCGCGCGGCCTGGCGCTGCTGTCGTCTGACGGCCGCACCTTCCCCAATCTGGTCGGCAAGCCGGAACTCGGCACCACCGGCTTCGGCTTCCTCGGCGCAGGCCGGCTCGTCGGCTTGCCCGTCTCGATCTGGATCCTGATCGTGGTGGCGCTGGGCGCGGCGTATCTCGCCCGGTACACGCCGCTCGGCCGCCACATCTTCGCCGTCGGTGGAAACGAGCGCGCGGCGCGCATTTCGGGCGTACGCGTCAACATGGTCAAGATGTTCGTCTACATGTTCTCCGGCTTCTGCGCGGCGATCGTCGGCCTGATCATCTCGTCGGAGCTGATGGCCTCGCATCCTGCAACAGGCGAGAGCTTCGAACTGAATGCCATCGCTGCGGCGGTGCTTGGAGGCACCTCGATGTCGGGCGGCCGCGGCACGATCGGCGGCACCATCGTCGGCGCCTTCGTCATCGGCATCCTGTCGGATGGGCTGGTGATGATGGGCGTGAGCTCCTTCTGGCAGATGGTGATCAAAGGCCTCGTCATCATCGTCGCCGTCGTCGTCGACCAGGCACAGCGCCGGCTTCAGCAGCGTGTCACCCTGATGCAGATGGCAAAGGCGGGTTGATCATGGCGAATTTGAACGGAGCGCTAATCGGCTGCGGCTTCTTCGCCGTCAACCAGATGCATGCCTGGCGCGACATAGCGGGCGCCTCGATCGTCGCCATCTGCGACCGCGATCCGGAGCGGCTCAGGATCGTCGGCGACCAGTTCGGCGTGGCGAAGCGCTACACCGACGCAGCGGCGCTGTTCGCGCCCGAGACACTCGACTTCGTCGACATCGCCACCACCGTGGCCAGCCATCGGCCGCTGGTCGAAATGGCCGCCGCCCATCGTATCCCGGTGATCTGCCAGAAACCCTTCGCGCCGACGCTCGCCGACGCAAAGGTGATGGTCGCGGCCTGCGCCAAAGCCGGCGTGCCGCTGATGGTGCATGAGAACTTTCGCTGGCAGTCGCCGATCCAGGGGGTGCGCGCGGTGCTCGACAGCGGCGAGATCGGCACGCCTTTCTTCGGGCGTATCTCCTTTCGCTCCGCCTATGACGTGTTTTCCGGCCAGCCCTATCTGGCGACGGGCAAACGCTTCATCATCGAGGATCTCGGCATCCACATCCTCGACATCGCGCGTTTCCTGCTGGGTGACGTATCGAGCCTCACCGCCCGCACCGCGCGGGTCAACCCGGCCATCGCCGGCGAGGATGTCGCTACCATGCTGATGGATCACAAGAGCGGCGCCACTTCGGTGGTCGATTGCAGCTATGCGACCAGGCTTGCCGTCGAGCCGTTTCCCGAAACGTTGATCGAGATCGACGGCAGCGACGGCACACTCCGGCTGGCGCAGGGATACCAGCTGACCGTCACCGGCAAGAGCGGCACAACGGTCAGGGATATCTCACCGCCGCTACTGCCCTGGGCCTCACGGCCATGGCACAACATCCAGGAAAGCGTGCTGGCGATCCAGCGGCACTGGGTCGACTGCCTTGCATCAGGCAAGGAGCCGGCGACGTCCGGCGCCGACAACCTCAAGACATTCGCGCTGGTCGAGGCTGCCTATATCGGCGCCGCAAGCCGGCAACCGGTGCAGATCGACGACCTGCTGAAATGACCACGGATCGCTTCCTCCTTTGCGGCACGCACGCGGCGGAGACCGAACCGGTCCGGTTGATCGCCGGCCCGCTCAGCGCCGAATTCGTCAACGGCAATCTGCGCACAATCCGCCATGGCGGCACCGAGGTGCTGCGCGCCATCGCCTATATCGTGCGCGACCGCGACTGGGGCACCTACGAACCCGCGCTGACGAACCTGACCATCGATCAGGGTGCCGATGCTTTCTCCGTCAGCTATGCGGCAAGCTGCGCCGGGCCGGGCGGAAGCCGGCTCGCCTTCCACGCCACCATCAAAGGCTCCTCTGATGGGCAGCTGGTGTTCGACGTCAACGCGCTGCCCGAAAGTGATTTCGAGACCAACCGCTGCGGCTTCTGCATCCTGCATCCGATTGCCGGCCTCGCCGGCAGCCAGGTGACGGTGGAGCACACCGATGGCAGCGTGGTGGCGACGACACTGCCTGACCTGATCGACCCGTGGCAGCCTTTTAGGGATTTGCGCGCCATCACGCATGAAGTGCGGCCCGGCGTCACCGCCGAGTGCCGCATGGAAGGCGACGTTTTCGAAATGGAAGACCAGCGCAACTGGTCCGACGCCTCCTACAAGACCTATGTGCGGCCGTTGGCGCTGCCGTGGCCCTATGTGCTGCCGGCCGGCGAGACCAACCGCCAGACGATCAGCCTGCGCATTGCCAGTGACGACAACACACCGGCCTCCACCGAGGCATCCGGCGCGATCCGTGTGACGCTCGGCGAGCCCGGTCCGGCGCTGCCGGATGTCGGCGTGATCATCTATCCCGACGATGTCGAGACGGCGCTGGCGAACCTCCCAACACTGTCGGCGCTCGGCCCGCAGCAACTGCTGCTTCATTACGATCCGACGGGCGGCCATGGGCTCGATGCCTTGCGCGCTTTCGCCCGGCTCGCCGCCGCTTATCCCGCCCGCACAACGCTCGAATGCGTGGTCGCCTGCCGCGGCGATCTCGATGCTGAACTCGCAGAGGTCGCCGACATGGTGCGCCGGGCAAATCTGCGGCTCGACGCCATCGCGGTTTCGCCTTCGGTTGACCGGCAGTCGACACCGCCGGGGAGTGCCTGGCCGCCCTGCCCGCCGCTGGAAGATGTCTATGCCGCGGCACGCCGCGCCTTTCCCGACATCCGTCTCGGCGGCGGCATGTTCAGTTATTTCACCGAGCTCAACCGCAAGCGCGTTCCGGCCGGGCCGCTCGATTTCATCACGCATTGCACCTGCCCGATCGTACACGCCGCCGACGATCTCAGCGTCATGCAGTCGCTCGAGGCGTTGCCGTTCATCACGCGGTCGGCGCGGACGATCTTCGGCGACAAGCCCTACCGGATCGGACCTTCGACCATTGCCATGCGGCAGAACCCTTATGGCGGTGCCACCAAGGACAATCCGCGGGGAGAGCGCATCGCCATGGCGAACCGCGACCCGCGCCAGAATGGCCAGTTCGCCGCCGCCTGGACCATCGGCTATGCCGCGCGTGTCGCGCCGGCCGGCCTGGAGATGCTGACGCTGTCCGGCTTCACCGGGCAATTCGGCGTGCTGGCTGCATCCGGGGAACCCGTTGCGGAAGGCTCATTCCGGCCGGTCTTCCAGACTATCAAGGGGCTTTGCGAACTGGCTGGCCTTAAACATGTCACGGCCAAAACGAGCGATGAGACCCGGGTATTGGCGTTGGCCGGTCGCTCATCCTCGGGCGAGACGGTCGTGTGGCTGACGAACCTGACGGCAAGCGACGTGGCGGTCGACCTTTCGGAGTTTGGCCGAGGCCATCTTGTTATGGCACCCTACGCGATCGCGCGGATCGGCTGAATCAGATTACTTTTCAGAATTCATCACATAGAGGGCGCGCGAGCGCTCCAGATGCTTGATCATCGCCTTCTCGGCGCCATCGGCATCTTTCTTCTCGATGCGGCCGATGATCTCTTCGTGCTCGGTCAGCGTGAACTGTTCCTTGCCGGTCCAGATCAGCATTTCAGTATGATACTCCTTCAGCCAGCCCAGCATCGCCTCGCTGACGGCGACATAGATCGGGTTGCCCGATATCGCCGCGATCTGGGTGTGGAATTTCATGTCGGCGGAAATGAAAGCTTCGGAATCACCTCGCGCGGCACGCTGCTCGGCGACGGTTGCCTTGAGCCGCTGCACATCCTCGACGGTGGCCTTCTCGGCGGCTTCCCTGACCATGCCACGCTCGAAGAAGATGCGCGCGGTCTTGAGGTGCTCGAGCGTGTCCTTCGACGACGACAGGATGATCTTGGCCGCGCCATCGACCTGTTTGATGATCGACTTGGCGGTGAGCTGCAGCACCTTGGCCCGCTCGCCATGCGAGATGGCGACGAGGCCCATATTGCTCAGCGCCTGCATCGCCTCGCGGATGGCCGGCCGGCCAACCTCGAAGCGCTCCATCAATTCGCGCTCTGACGGCATGTCGTCGCCCGGCTGCAACTCGCCGCTGGTGATCAGGCGCTTCAGCCGCAAGAAGACCTCGTCGGAAAGCTTGCGCCGGACAATTGGTTCCGAACGGTTCATCGTCGCGAATCACTCCCTTGACCCGGCCCTATCTAACACCGCCGCCACAATTCGCGGAAATGCGGGCTTCGACCTCGCAAAACTTCCAGCGGGATATGTCTTGCAATACTTATGTACTCATTATACCAGATTTCGGACGCCGGTGAAACTTTTTCGAACGCCTGGGCTTGAGATAGCAGACCATGATCACCCTCACCTATCGCATCGAAACGTCTGAAAGCATCGAGGCCCTGGCGGCCAAGATCGCCAGCGACCAGTCGACTGGCACCTTCGTCGCGCTGCCTGGCGAAACCGAGGAACTGAAGGCCCGGGTGGCGGCGCGCGTCCTGGCGATCCGGCATCTACCCGACGCCGTGCAGCCCTCCATTCCGGAAGCCAGTAATGGCCCGTTCAAGCGCGCCGATGTCGACATCGCCTTTCCCTTCGACGCTATCGGCACAGACCTGTCAGCGCTGATGACCATCGCCATCGGCGGCACCTATTCGATCAAGGGCCTGTCGGGCATCCGCATCGTCGACATGAAGCTTCCTGATGACTATCGCGGCGCCCATCCCGGCCCGCAGTTCGGCGTTGCCGGCAGCCGCAAACTGACCGGCGTCGAGGGCCGCCCGATCATCGGCACCATCGTCAAGCCGGCACTGGGGCTGCGGCCGTACGAGACAGCCGAGATGGTCGGCGAATTGATCGCCGCCGGAGTCGATTTCATCAAGGACGACGAGAAGTTGATGAGCCCGGCCTATTCGCCGCTGGCCGAGCGGGTGAAGGCGATCATGCCGCTGGTCCGCGACCACGAGCAGAAGACCGGCAAGAAGGTGATGTATGCCTTCGGCATCTCGCATGCCGACCCGGACGAGATGATGCGCAACCATGATCTGGTGCTCAAGGCCGGCGGCAATTGCGCGGTCATCAACATCAACTCCATCGGCTTCGGCGGCATGGCTTACCTTCGGAAGCGATCGGGCCTGGTGCTGCACGCCCATCGCAACGGCTGGGACATCCTCACCCGCCACCCCGGCCTCGGCATGGATTTCAAGGTCTGGCAACAGTTCTGGCGATTGCTCGGCGTCGACCAGTTCCAGATCAACGGCATCGCCTCAAAATATTGGGAGCCGGATGCATCCTTCATCGAATCCTTCAAGGCAGTGACGACGCCGATCTTTTCGCCTGACGATTGCGCGCTGCCGGTCGCAGGTTCCGGCCAGTGGGGCGGGCAGGCGCCCGAGACCTACCAACGAACCGGCCGCACGGTGGATCTGCTTTATCTCTGCGGCGGTGGCATCGTCAGCCATCCGGACGGGCCAGGCGCCGGCGTGCGCGCCGTGCGGCAAGCCTGGCAAGCGGCGGTCGATGGCATCCCGCTGGCGAAATATGCCCGCAGCCATGCCGAGCTCGCGCGCTCGATCGAAAAGTTCGGCGACGGCAAGGCGGCGTGAGCGAAGTGATGCAGAACCTGATGCTTAGCTACTATGGCGACGACCTCACTGGCTCGACCGACGTCATGGAAGCGCTCGAGCTTGGCGGCGTGCCGACCGTGCTGTTCATGCGTCAACCCGACCAGCAGCTGCTAGCGCGGTTTGCGCATTGCCGCGCCGTGGGACTGGCTGGCACGAGCCGCAGCGAGACGCCGCAATGGATGGACGAAAATCTGGCGCCTGCCTTTAGATGGCTAAGAAGCCTCAAAGCGACGGTTTGCCATTACAAGATCTGCTCGACCTTCGATTCCAGCCCGGCAATCGGCAGCATTGGCCGCGCCATCGAGATCGGCCGGCGCGTCTTCGACCAGAAGAGCGTGCCGGTGGTTGTCGGGGCGCCTCAGCTCAAACGCTACACGGCATTTGGCAACCTCTTCGCGGCGTTTCGCGGCACCTATTTCCGTATCGACCGGCATCCGGTCATGAGCCGGCATCCGGTGACACCTATGAAGGAGGCTGATCTCCTCATCCACCTCCATCGCCAGACCGATCTCGGTTCTGGCCTTGTCGACCTGGCAGCGCTGCAGGCGAATGACCTTTCCCAGACGGTCGACCAGGCCTTGCAGGACAAGGAAATCGTCCTGTTCGACGTCGAAAGCCACCAGACGCAGAGGCGCGTCGGCGAACAGATCTGGCGGATTTGCGAACAAGGCAATGGTTTCGTCGTCGGATCCTCGGGCGTCGAATATGCGCTGCTCGCCGAATGGGCCGGCAAAGGCATCGCCGCGGGGCACGCGTCCTTCGCGCCGCCCGGTCCGGTGGACCGGCTCGCGGTGGTCTCGGGCAGTGTGTCGCCGACCACCGAGAAGCAGATCCGCTTCGCGCTCGCCCATGGGTTCGACGGCGTCCAGATCGATACCATGCAGCTGGTTTCGGACAGCGCCGGCGAGGCAATCGAACGTGCCGTAGCGAGCGGCCTGGCGAGTCTCACGGCAGGGCGCAGCGTCATCCTCTACACCGCCCTTGGTCCCCAGGCCGATCGCAGTGCCGAGATCGAGCATATTGAAGGTGCGCGAAACCGGCTCGGCCGGGCGCTCGGCGACATTCTGCGCCGGCTGGTCGTCGACCAGAAACTCCGGCGCGCGGTCATCGCCGGCGGAGACACCTCCAGCCATGCGCTGGGACAATTGTCCATCGACGCACTGACCGTGCGCATGCCACTGCCGCAATCACCGGGTTCGCCGCTCTGCCTTGCCCATGGCGGCGGCGAGGTCGACGGCCTCGAAATCGCGCTGAAGGGCGGCCAGGTCGGAACCGATCGCTATTTTGGCGCCATTCGCGACGGCCTCGGAGATTGACGGGATTGCCTAGCGGCAAATAACGCCACTGCGGCTCGCGCCGTTCCGGGGCAAAAGACGGGAAAACGCCGTGTGGTCAGCGCCGCGATGTCGCGCACGCCGCGGTTGATCACTAGCCCGGCAACGCCGGCGACCTCGACGGCAACTGTCAGCACCTCATCCCAGCAGCCCGCGACGAACCCCCGGTCGCGACGATGAACACGCTGCCGCGTGGCTGGCAAAACCACGCCTCGAACATCCCGGACGGGCCCATCGCAAACATCATCCGATACGGCTTCCCGACGCCGGATCGAAGAAATGCACTGCCGACTTTCGTACGGAAAGCATGACAGTCTCATCCGGCTTCAAAGTGACGCGTTCGCGCAGCACGCAGACGAGTTCATGGCCCGCCATTTCGACCGAAAGATGCGTCTCGGCGCCCGTCGGCTCGACGACGATCACCTTCGCCGCGGCGCCGGTTTCGCTGTCGATATGAATGTCCTCCGGACGCACGCCCAGCACGAGGCGCCGCCCTGCGGCGCCGGCGGGAATGGCTGACAGCGGGATGATTGATCCGTTGTCCAGTTCGAGGCCGGGATGCGGATCGTCGCGCACTGTTCCTTCGATGAAATTCATCGCCGGCGATCCAAGGAAGCCGGCGACGAACATGTTGACCGGCCGGTCATAGAGTTGGAGCGGGCTTCCAACCTGCTCGATCCTGCCGCCGTTGAGCACCACGATCTTGTCGGCCATCGTCATCGCCTCGATCTGGTCGTGGGTGACATACACGATGGTAGATTTGAGCCGCTGGTGCAGCGCCTTGATCTCGGTGCGCATCTGCACGCGCAGCTTGGCGTCGAGGTTGGACAGCGGTTCGTCGAACAGGAACACCTTGGGATCGCGCACGATGGCGCGGCCCATGGCGACCCGTTGGCGCTGGCCGCCGGACAACTGGCGCGGATAACGCGCGAGCAGCGGCTGCAGCCCCAGGATCGATGCCGCCGTATCTACCTTTTCCTTGATCTCGGCCTTCTTGGCGCCGGCGAGCTCGAGGGCGAAACCCATATTCTGCGCGACGGTCATCTGCGGATAGAGCGCATAGTTCTGGAACACCATGGCGATGTCCCGTTCCTTTGGCTGGAGATGGTTGACCACCCGCTCGCCGATCGAGATCTCTCCGCCCGAGATGGTTTCGAGCCCGGCGATCATGCGCAGCAGCGTCGATTTTCCACAGCCCGAAGGGCCGACCAGAATGACAAATTCACCGTCCTCGATGTCGACGCTGACCCCATGGATCACGGGGGTCGCACCATAGGACTTCTTCACGTCGACAATCTGGACAGAAGACATCTTGTAACCCCGTTTACTAGCGCCGTGGCCTGACGCGGATGGCTTGGTAGGGCTTGCCGGGTAACTCGACCCCGAAAGCAGCGTCCGCCTTGCCCCCGCGCACGACCGAGCCATGGCGTGTTGGATGCGGAATTGGCGCCGCCACTTTCGTGGCGGGCGTCACGGTCATCTTCCAGGCATCGATCACATCGACGTCGTAGTCGCCATCTTCGAGCGGTAGGCCGGTAGACCAGATGACCGGCTGATGCTCGCCGAGATAGATGTAGCGAAGATCGCCATCGCTGGCGCCGGAGACCCGGCTCCACGGCCAGGCACTGTTGTGGCCCATCGGCTCCAACCCATTGCTGACGTCCTCTTCGATGAGGTCGCGCAGGAAGCCGATCCGCTTCCACGCCTCGCCGTGAAGCCGGCCGCCCTTGGCCCACCAGATCAGATCCTGGGGGTGCATGTAGGTTTCGCCATGCCCGGCATAGCCGCCGCGCATGACGGTGAGCCAGAAGCGGTGCACCAGTTCTTCGGCGCTGATGTTGCCCCATGGGAAGACGATGTTGCCTTCATATTCGGGTTCATCGTTGACGACCGGCTTGCCGTAGGCGTCGCGCCATTCGGGCGTGCGTTTCACATCCCAGTTCTGGATGCAGACATGGCTGACCCATGGCTTGCGGTGGTCGAAATTCATCGACTGCTCGCCATTGTGGATCGATTTCAGATGTTGGTAGGGGTCGTTTTCCTCGAGGATATGGAAGTAGCGGTCCCACTGCGCCATCGGCTTGGTGTCGAGCAGGAAATCGTACTCGTTGGCCAGCGACCACCAGACGTTGCGGTAGGCGGCAAGCCGTGCGGCGAGGTAGGCGACATAGCGGAAATCCTGGGCCGCGCTCATGTTGGCGTAGCCCCAACGGTCATAGGGATGGAAGATGATGATGTCGGCTTCGATGCCGAGATCACGCAACGCGCCGACCTGCGCCTCGAAATGGCGGAACGCGACGGGGTTCGGCCGGTCGAAATCTTCCTTGCCGTCCGCCCCTGTCTCGAAGATCGCGTGCAGCGCCGCATTGGTGTTGAAGGGATAGTCCTTGGGGAAGACACCCATGCGCAGCTTGTTGAAGCGCGCTTTCTTCAAGGTCGCCAGCGTCTCGGCCTGCATGTCGAGCGGCTGGTGCGTCCAGGCATAGCAAGTGGTGCCGAATGGGAAGTAGGGCGTGCCGTCGGCGTAGGCGAAATGGAACTTGTTGCGCACGCGCACCGGACCGTGGTTGCCCGCCGATGGTGCCGTCGCCTCGAAGGCACCGCTCTTGCCCGCCAGCGACGGGATGTTGGAGTGCGTGACATAGCTCCAGCTGCCTTCATTGTCTGGCATGAAACGGATTCGGTAGGTGCCGTCGCCATCGTAAAAGCCTGAAACCGCGACGCTGCGGTTCGCTTGCGAAAAGCTGGCGGACAACTCGATCTCGACGAAGGGATTGCCGTCCGCGGGCCCCTTCAGTGCGATCTCGAATATGTCCCATTTCTCGACTGTCGTGCCGTCGGCCATGCGTGGTTCCTTGCGTTGCTATTCCTTGACCGCGCCTGAAGTCAGCCCCGAGACGAAGTAGCGCTGGAAGATGAGGTAGACGATCGCCGCCGGCAGCACCGTCATGACGATCGCCGCGTTGAGTTGGCCGTAGTCGCGGGCGAACTGGCTCTGGAACGACATCAGGCCGAGCGGCAACGTCCAGCGGTCCGGATCCTGCAAGATGACCAGCGCCATGGCGAACTCGTTCCAGGTGGCGACGAAGTCGAGGATCAGCAGCGCCGCAAGCACCGGCAGCGACACCGGCAGGAAAATGCGCCGGAACACGGTGAAATGCGACGCACCGTCGATAAGCGCCGCCTCGCTGAGCTCCTTAGGCACTTCCTTGAAGAAGCCATGCAGGATGAAGACCTGGTAAGGGACGCCGAAGGCGAGATAGGGCAGGATGATGCCGACATAGGTGTTGATCAGCCCGAAGCTGTTCACCTGCTTGAAGATCGGCGCCAGCATCACCTGGAACGGGATCATCGTGCCAAACACGATGGCAAGGAAGACCACCTTGTGTCCCCAGATCTGGATGCGGCTCAGCGAATAGGCGGCCATGGCCGATATCATCAGCCCGAGCGGCACCTTGATGATGGTGATGATGGTGCTGTTGACGACCGTTGTGCCGAAATCGCCGCGCCGCCAGGCATTGGTGAAATTCTCCCAGGCGAGGCTGGTGGGCGGCGAGAATGCGCCGGTCCCCATCACCGTGGCGTTCGATTTCAGCGACGTGAAGATGATGAAGATGAACGGAGCGATCCAGACCACGGCGACGATGATCAGCGCGATCCACAATGCCACCAGCAGCGGATCCACCCGCTCCGCGCCGGCCTGGCGAAAGGGGCTGGCCACGCCGCTCATTGATAGGCCTCCTGCCGCTTGAGCGTCCAGCGCAAATAGGGGATGACGATGGCAACGGTGATGAGCAAGAGCACGACGGAGATGGCGCTGCCACGGCCGAAGTCACCGAGTTGCATGGCTTGCGTATAGGCCCACATGGCGAGCATCTGCGTCGATTGCGCCGGCCCGCCGCCGGTCATCCCGTAGACGATGTCGAAGGCTTTCAGCGAGTTGATCAGCGACAGGATCAGGACGATGGTTATGGTGGGCCTCAGCGCCGGCAGCGTCACGTAGCGGAACAGCTGGAGGCGTCCTGCGCCATCGATGCGGGCGGCTTCGACCAGCGTCTGCGAAACCCCTTGCAGCCCGGCCAGGAACAACACCATCGAGAAGCCCGCGACCTCCCAGACATAGGCTATGAAGACCGAATAGAGCGCGACGTTGCGGTCGCCCAGCCAATCCTGGATCAGGTTGGGCCATCCGGCTGCGGAGAGCAAACTGTTGAACAACCCGAAGAAAGGGTCGAACATCCAGCGCCACATGGTTGCCACCGCGATCGGGGCGATGATCACAGGCATGTAGAACAGGGCGCGCAGCGGCGAGCGGCCAGGGATGTTCTGGTTCAGGCCGAGCGCCAACCCAAAGCCGATCAGCGGCGGGAAGATGACCGACAGGAACGTCCAGATCAGCGTGTTCTTCAAGGCGACCCAGAACACCGGATCGTCGTGCAGCACGTAGCGATAGTTGTCGAGCCCCACCCAATGCTTGTCGGCGTTCAGTCCATTCCATTTCATGAAGCTGAGCTGGATGACGTCGATCATCGGATAGAAGGCAAAGACTGCGTAGGCCAGCACCGCGGGCGCCAACAGCATCAGTCCCTGCAGGGTCGGATCCTGCAGTTTCCGGCCAAGCTGGCCTGACCGGGCTGGCATTCGCGCATGGCGATCGGCGGCGGAAATGTTCACAGCCATGTATCATCCCAGGAGCGGTGCAAGAGAATCGGCTGGCCGGCCCCGGCCTGTGGCTTGTCGGGGCCGGCCATCACGAGGTTCAATATCAGCTGCGATTGCCGATGAATTTCTGCAGCTCGGCCGCCGCAGCCTTGGGATCGAGATTGTCGCTGGCGACCTCGTTGATCACCCGGAAGTATTCGGTGGTGACGTCGAGCGGGAAGGCCTGGTCGCCATTGACGAACGTCGACGGGAATTTGCCGAAGATCTCGATCCATTTCTGGTCGAGCGGTTCGGTGCTCGTGTACTTGACGTTCTTGTTGACCGAGATCGAACCGAAATCGCCAAGGTGCTTTTGCTGCACGTCGGTGGATTCGAGATAGTTCAGGAATTTGGCGGCGATGTCGGGAACTTTGCTCTTGCTCGAAATGTAGTTGTACTCGGCGAAGCCGTAGAGGCGGTCAGTACCGGTCGGGAACGGGAAAAGGCCGAAATCCGCGGTGCGGTTTTCACCCTTGAGCTGCCCCACCAGCCAGTCGCCTTCAAGCATCATGGCGGCTCGATTGCCTAGGAAGAGATTGAACGATTGCGCCTGATCGATCCCCATGAACGGCTTCAGCGTGTAATTCGATGTCCATTTGTGGAACTCCTCGAAGGAGGCCGTGGCGCAGGCCTCCTCGGCCCAGCTCACTTTCATGCTCATCAGACGGTCATGCTTGTCGACCCCGCATTTGGTTTCCAGGATCATGTCCATGAGACGCATGACGTGCCAGTTGACGGTTCCGCCAAAGGTGATTGCCGGGATGCCGGCGGCCTTCAGCTTCTCGGCGTCCGCGACAAGTTCATCATAGGTCGCGGGGGCCGTGGTAATACCGGCCTTCTCGAACAGCGCCTTGTTGTAATAGAGCGCCTCGCCGTGGAATGTGTAGGGCACGCCGTGCCTGCCACCCTCATACTGCTTAGAGAAGGAAAGCGCCGGTGAGAGCAGTTCATCGTCCCATTTGTATTCGGCGTAGTATTTGTCGAGCGGCAGGCTGAGTCCCGCCTTGACGAATTCGCCGCCAAGGCCAAGGCCGCCCCACATGAAATAGATGTCCGGTCCCTGGTCGGAACCCGAGGCGACCCGTAGCGCCGACTTGTGTTCATCGGTGCCGCGGCCTTCCACCTTGATGGTGACACCAGGATTGGCAGCCTCGAATTCCTTGACGATGTCAGCCCATGCCTTGTTGGCGGAATCATTGGCGAAGGTCAGGGTCCAGACCTTGACCTCTTGCGCCGACGCCGCGCCAGCGACCACCGTGGCGATGGCGCCCAAAAGCGCTACGCGCCGAAGTTTCCTCGATGTTTGCATAGTCTCCTCCCTTGACCGTGTATCCGCATCCGCCGAACCTTAGCGGGAACCATCATCATGTCAACTGGTATGATGAGATGAAGAGCAGGATGTTTGGCCAGGGCATCGACGAAATCCGAGCGTTCCAGTTTAGGAACGGATCTTGATAGATGGCTGCGGCGCCTTGTGGAGAACTCGACAGGGACCTTGCCAGACTCAACGATACTTTATCGGCCGTGAGCTTTCCGCACATCTCCGCCGTCTCGAACCCGAACACGATCCCGACCAGTGGGTATGCGGCTTTGCGGCGGGCAATAGGCGGAAAGTCCGTCAAGAGCTCCGTCAAAGCCAATCTCTGCGTACCGATTGTCGCTGATTGTTCCTGGAAGGATCTATTTCAGGATGTTACGTCGCAGATTTGCGTGTTTTCGGTGGCGTTGAGTGGGTCTGAATCACTCCCACTCAATTGTTCAAACAGCGTATAACTCGTTGAAATTACTGTCAAATGACCTTTAGCAGTGTGCAAGTCCGACACCAGAACCGTCACAAAATCACGCTGTTGATTTTAAAGCGAAAATCGCTGCATAAAATATTCTGAGGTTTCACCAACAATCGAGACCATTCGGGCGATTTTTGCACTTTTCGGCTTTCGACGAGGTGTGTTCGTCGCCTCGAAAAGTACCGTCATCCTGCTTCAGATAGTGACATTTTTTCGCTGCAAGATAAATGGTTATGGTGGGCCCGGAGGGTCATCGTTTTCGACAAGAAGTCAATACGTAGCGGATGGTTCGCCAACCCCTCGTATTCTCTCGTATGGGCTAGCGAACCTAAGGACGATGAACGAGATTAATTCCGGGCTTGGGGATATAGCGGCATCTCGGATTTCGGGAGTATCGAGCAGAAATCGGAGTTGGAGCAGCTCCATCCGATTACGAACTCACGTCACCATTAGTTCACGCGTTGGTAGAGCCGCTTGCGCATCGATTCGGATGCCTTACTCGGTTGGGGTGATGCCGGTGTGCCGGCGAAACACCCGGCTGAAATGCCCGGCATTGCCGCAGCCGCAGCGATAGGCGATCTATTACATGAGGTCACGCGGTATGCGGGAATTGCGCTCGCGCTCAAACACCTTGCGGCCGGCCTCCAGTGCTTCAACCCGCTCCGTAACCACCCATTCGGTCGCCGTGCAGGAGAGATGCATGGTGCAATGGCTCTGCGTTCGCCAGCCTTCCCGCTCGGCACAGCACGTCCAGCGGATCTCTGCCGTCAGCGATAGCGGGTTATCGGGCGCTATCGACCATACCTCCTGCCGGATGTCGCGCGTGCACAAGCCGTTGCCCGGATGGCGGCTAAGACCTGTGTCCTCATGCACCCGATAGCGCGTCACGCCATTTTGCAGATCGCGTTCAACAGAGCGGTCCGACGATCCGTCTGTCAGGACTTCGTAACGGGGCAGAGGATCGGGATTGGATGGCTGCGGGATTTCGACCCTGCGATGCTCGCCAAGCAGCGGCAGTTCCAATCGGAGCGTGGCAAGATCGATCGTCAACGTCGCGTCGCAGG
Organism: Mesorhizobium japonicum MAFF 303099; assembly: GCF_000009625.1. NCBI lineage: Bacteria > Pseudomonadati > Pseudomonadota > Alphaproteobacteria > Hyphomicrobiales > Phyllobacteriaceae > Mesorhizobium > Mesorhizobium japonicum. Next base: position 5,761,876 of record NC_002678.2, on the reverse strand, counting down.
GCTGGGGCAGGATCGTCGGCCAATAGGCGCTCGACAAGGACAGACGCAGACGGTGGCCGGGCGCAAAACGGTAGCCGCACGCATCGAGCACCAACTCGATTTCGACCGTCTCGCCCGGCTTCAGAGGCTGTGGTTCGGCATTGCCGTTTCGATGCGCCAGGTTGAGCACACCGTAGCTGACGCGCGTCGCCGCACCGTCGGGATGGACGTCGACGAGCCTGACGGCGAGGTTGGCGAAGTTGGCATCACTGGAAAGCGACAGTTTTGCGAGCGGCTGGCCAAACACGACGCATTCCTCGGCAAGGACGGCGCTGTCGAAGGTGAGCGAGCCAGCATCGTCGACACGCTGGTCGCCGGCCGTTTCGGAATCCGGCCTGCGCGGGAAGAACTCTCCCGCAGCGGTGCCCGTATCCTGAGGAGAGTGCAGGAGAGCTTTCCCTTCAGCATGCGATGAAGTGCTCCGGGCGAGCCTGCCCGAAGCGTCCAAGGTAAAGGCGAGTGTGTCGGGGACGTCCCATCTGTCCATGGCAACCCAATAGCCCGGGTCGGTCTCGCGCCGGCGGCCGGGTCGCGGCCCGTCCAGGATATAGGCACGCAGCCTCGGCGCATGCTCCACCTTGTTGTCTTCTGCGCACAGCCAATGCCGCCACCATGAAATTGCCTCGGCATGAAAATCGACGCGGGGCTTCGGATCAGCAAAATGCGGATATTTGTGAACCCATGGACCGATCAGGCCCCAGGCCATTTCCGGCATCCCGGCGACCGCCTTCAAGGGCGTGTTACGGTAGCCGTCGGCCCATCCGGCAATCACCAGTGCGGGAACGGAAAAACCGTCAAAGTCCTCGCAGATCGAACCGTGACGCCAGAAGTCGTCGCGGCGTTGGTGGGACAGCCACTCCTCCATGAAGAACGGCTCGCCTTCCAGGCGCTCGAGCCACATGTCGCGCCAGCGTTCTCCGACGAGATCGGGATCGGGGGACCGCGACTGCAACGCAGTCATCGTCGCCGCCCATGACAGTTGCGCCGACAGGTGCGCGCCATTCTTGTAGTGGATGTCGTCATTGTAGCGGTCGACGGTGGACGACAGTGAAATCACGGCCTTGAGAGCAGGTGGTTTGAGAGCCGCGACCTGAAGCGCGTTGAACCCGCCCCAGGAAATTCCCATCATGCCGACATTGCCGTTCGACCAGTCCTGCGCAGCGATCCATTCGATAACCTCGACGGCGTCGGCTAGCTCGCGCGCGGTATATTCGCCATCGATCACGCCGTCGGATTCTCCGCAACCGCGAATGTCGACACGCACGCCCGCGATGCCGGCCGCGGCGAAGACCGGATAGGTGGACTCGTCACGCGCGGCGGTGCCGTTGCGTTTGCGATAAGGCAGGAATTCGAGCACAGCCGGCACCCCGCCAGGACCCGTTTCGGGCATCCAGATGCGCGCGGCGAGCCGGGTGCCGTCTTTCAGGACGATCCACTCATTTTCAATGACACGGACATTCCTGTTCGTCATGCGATCAACCACAAAACCTCCACGCGGTGGCAAGCACACTATCCCGCCGCCGGAAAGGCACGATCATTTCCCGGTTCAAGCCTCCAGCCAGACCCGGCTGGCGATGCGGCCATTGGAAAAGTCATTGCCAATATCGGGAACAAAACCCTTGAGATGGCTCGTGCAGGCGTTGATGAAGTCGTTGAACACCGGCAGTATCAGGCCGCCCTCATCTCGCACCATCAGCGCCATGTCACGGTAGAGTACGCGCCGCTTGGTCTCATCCAGTTCACCGCGCGCCTGAACCACCATCTTGTCGAAGTCGGGCCGCTTGAAGCGGGTGTCGTTCCACTCCGCGTTGGAAACGTAGGACGTGGAATAGCGCGCATCCTGCGTCGGACGACCACCCCAAAAGGAGGTGCAGAACGGCTTGACGTTCCAGACTTCCGACCAGTAGCCGTCACTCGGCTCGCGCTGCACATTGATCTTGATACCGGCCTTTTCCGCGCTCAATTGGAAAAGCTGGGCCGCATCGACTGCGCCGGGGAACGCCGCTTCCGAGGTGCGCAGCAGGATTGGATCTTGAAGGCCGGACTTCTTGAAGTGGAATGCAGCCTTGTCGGGATCGTAATTGCGCTGCTCTATGTCGGCAGGCGCGAGCGCATAGTTGGCGTTGATCGGGTAATCATTGCCAATGGTGCCGAACCCGCCCAGAACCCCCTTGAGGATAGCCTCGCGGTCTATCGCATATTTGAGCGCCAGACGCAGATCATTGTTGTCGAAGGGCGCGGTGTCGCAATGCATCAGGAAGGAATAGAACCCCTTGCCGGAGGTGCGCAGGATCTCGACGCCCGGAACCCGCTTCAGCAGCGGCACGACCTTGGGTTCGACGGTGCTGATGAAATCGACCTGACCGGACCGCAAGGCGCTGGTCCGCGCGGTCAGGTCGTTCATCACGGTAATAAGTACGCTGTCGACGTAGCCCCGGTCCTGGCGCCAGTCGTCCTCGTTTTTTTCGAAAGCGGCGCGAATGCCCGGCTCGAATGCAGCCAGCTTGTAGGGACCGGTGCCGATCGCTGCCGCAGGTTTTTCCACGCCGCCGCCCGGCTGTATCTGAAGATGATAATCCGTAAATATCAGCGGCAGGTCAGCATTGGCTTCCTTCAGCGTCACCACCATGTCGCCCGAGCGTTCCTCGATGCGGTCTATCCCGGACAGCAGGCCGAGTGCGCCCGATTGCGATTTCTTTCCCGCGTGGCGGCGCAAGGTCTCGACTGCATCGCTAACAGTTAATGCCTTGCCATCGTGGAAACGAATGTCTTTGCGTATCTTGAAGGTCCATTCCTTGGCGTCGGCCGATGGAGACCAGGATTCGGCCAGCGAGGGAACCGCCGCGCCCGTTTTGGGATCGGATTCAACCAGCGTATCGCCCCAGCAATGCGCGATCACAAAATTGACGCTGGCGGACGCCAGGGCCGGGTCGAGCGTGTCGGCGGAAGCGCCGCCATCGAGCCCCAGCCGCAACTGTCCGCCGCGCACTGGCGTTTGCGCCGCGGCCGGTGACGCCAGCGGGCCTGCGGCTGCGACAAGGCCTAGAGCCACACCCGCTTGAAGAAGATCACGGCGTGAGAGACTCGATAACATGCTGGAAGCGCTCATTGGGTTCCCCTTGGAGTGAAGCCTTGTGGCCGATACTAGGCCGAGCCCGGGTCAGCGCAATTTCGTCGCTTGAAGCGTTTTTAAGCGAGTTTATACTGGCTCCATGAGCAAGCCATGGGCCAATTTCAGCAACAACCTGAGGCTTGCCTGCAGCACCCACAGATCGGTATCCGATCTATGCCGCACCATCGGTATCAACCGGCAGCAGTTCAACCGCTATCTCAATGGAGGAACCCTTCCTTCCGCCCATAATCTCCTGACGATCGCGGCAGCCTTCGGCCTCGAACCAGTCGATTTCGACCTTCCTCCGGGCGTGTTCCGCAGCAAATTGGGCGAGCGGCGCCGACACGCCGACCTTACAGGCCCGCTAGCGGATGCCTTTCCGGGCGACCTGCATGCACTCGAACCCTATCTCGGATTCTACCAGGCGTGGCACACATCGCTGTCTTGGCCTGACCGGATCGTCTGCGCCTGCGCTCACTTGCGCGAAAATGGCGGACAAGTTCTGGTTTCCACGCTTGAGCGCATCGAAGATACCGAAAACGGCATCGTGCAGCGTTCACGGTACGTCGGGCTCGCGGCGTATCGCCACGAGCGCATCTTCCTGACGGAACTGACGCGCGGCGAGGCCCCTACCTTTGGACAGACGATCCTCATGCCGTTCGAAACGTACCAGCGGCGTTACCTGCGGGGCATTACTATGGGCATATCGTGGCGAGCCAACAATCTGCCCTACGCCACCCGCACCGTCTGGCACTATCTGGGGAAACGCGTCAACAAGAGGAGTCTTATATCGCGTTGCGGCATCTATGCGCCCAATTCCGCAACACTACCCCCGGCCGTGCTGTCTTTCCTGACCGAGGCCCAGCCGGTTGCCGCCGCGCCTGTGCAGGCACCAAGACCGGATCGCCGAGCGCCTCCCTGAGCCGCGACAGGGTGCGGCTCATCGCGGAGGTGCTTCGCGCATTGGGGGGAACGTTCAGCGCGGAATACGGTATCGGGCGCTCTAAGCTGGACCTGTTAGACCGCTATGGCGATCCCGGGAAGATGAAAGTCATGAGGGCGATCAAGACAGCACTTGATCCTCACGGGATCATGAACCCGGGTAAGGTCGTCGCCAACCGTCCGCGGTTCCTGGACAATACGTTTAAAGAAGGATGCGCGAAGTGAGTACGATCATCTAATGTTCCACTCGCGCGATCGAGCGGCGGGCAGGCAAGTCACCAGTACTGGCGATCTGCGAGCACGCTTCCTATACAAACCGGCACGACGCGCGCGGAGTTTCTGAGTTGCGCTGACCTGTGCCGGAAGGCTGGTCCTCACCTCGGTGTCTGTCCAGCGTGAAGCTGAGGACAGTTCGGCGCCCGGCCAGCGTTCGTGCACGTATAAAAAGCCACATACCCAACACGGCTTCGCGACTCGGGTTCGCTCGTACGGGCGGGCCATTCTGTTGGAGACCCCGTCTGAGCCCTTGACGATCAAAATCCACAAACCCATATCGCTCGCCGGGCGGGCCGCTGTCGGTCCCGGCCCATTAAAAATTCAGTTGTTCGTTCGACTTGGAGGATCCTATGAACGATCGGATATTCGACAGCTCGGTTTTCGTGAAGAATGGGAACCGTCTCGTCCAGGAAATCGCTTGTATCGAGGACGCCCTGGAATTTCTCTACGAGTGGCCCAAAAGCAGACGCGGCACCATTTATGAAACCGCGCTGCGCGCCTGCCAGCGAACCTTCGACAGCGACTATCCGCTGACGACCGCCAGGGAGGCCTTCTGTGGCTTCGCAAATTCGGCCAATATCCATGAGGAAGTGACCACTGCCTTGCCTTGGATGGTCCGCGGCAATCGCGGCCAAGGTGGCGGAGTGGTTGCTTAAGTTGCCTGAGGGAGGTCGCCATGCTGTCCAGCTCCTTCGAAAAGCCGGTCCGCGTCTGGGTCGGACTGGGCTTTCCCCGTCAACTGAACACTGTCGCCGACGCCTACCAGTTCGCCGTCGATTGGTGCGGCAACAGCCCGGAACAGAAAGCAGCAATTCGCGCTTGCAAGGCCGCCTTGGCGGGTGATGTCGATAGTGAAACGGCAAGAGGCATTTTCGTCGCCTTTGCCCGCAAGAAGGACATCCTTGTGGAGGATGAACCAATGCCTTTCGGGAGCGGCAGAGCTTCACCAAGGCATGTCTGATCAGGGGCAGAGGCGGCGTTCTACGCCGCCTCGTCCGCATAGCCTCCTTAAGCGGCACGACCCACCTGACGTCAACGCCGCTCAATACAAATGGCCGGCGCGAGCCTGCGATGCCGCGAAACGTGCTGGGCAGCCAACATCAGCCGACACCGAACAGCCTGCTGAGCCACGTCATCTGTTGGCGCTCTTGATAGCCTTGCCCGCCTTCATGATTGTTGAATTCGTACTCTGTGATGGTCTTTTCGCCTGCATAGGCATTGAATGCGCCATACACGGTAGAGGGCGGGCAGACTTCGTCCATCAGGGCCACCGAAAACAGCGCCGGCGCCTTGGACCGCCGGGCGAAGTTGACGCAGTCGAAATAGTTGAGCGTTTCAAAGACTGCCGCCTTCTTTTCGCGATGCTGGGCCAGAAAGCGAACGATTTCCAAATAGGGATCGCGCACGGCAGTCTGCACAGCGCGCGGAAAGTCGCACAGAAATGGAACGTCGGGCATTACGGCCTTGACGCGCGGGTCGATGCCGCCAACGGCGAGCGAAATACCGCCTCCCTGACTGTCACCGCAAACCGCGATGCGTTCGGGATCGACGAAGTCCAGTCCGAGCAGAGCATCTATCGCCCTCACGGCATCGGTGAACAGGCGCCGGTAATAGTAGTCATTCTTGTCCAGCACGCCACGCGTCATAAAGCCGGGAATGGACGAGGTCGAGCCGACGGGATCGGCGGTCTCACCGACGCTCCAGTCGCTTCCCTGCCCGCGTGTATCCATTCGGAAATAGGCAAAGCCTGACGCCGCCCAATGCAGTTGCTCATGCGCCAAGCCGCGGCCGCCGCCATAGCCGATATACTGCACGACGAGGGGAAGCCGCCCCTTGTGGTGCGTCGGCAAGATCAGCCATCCTTTGATTGGATGACCGCCGTATCCTGGAAACGTGACATCGAAGGACTGGACCGCCTTCAGTGTCGTCTGCGCCTGCACGATACTGACCTCACCGCCGGCCTGGCGAGCCTCGGCGATGGTCGACGTCCAGAATTGGGCAAAGTCGTCCGGCATGCCGACACTGCTGACATAAGCGCCCAGTTCGGGCTGGATCAGATCCGGGAACGGCATTGTTCCTCCCAATTTTAATTCGAAGCAAAGTCGGCGATTTGATATGGATGGCTCCGCATTCGGATCCGCCCGCGGGTGTCAATCTGCGCGTTACCCGCCAAGAGATTCCGGCATGTCCCCGCCATTCTTCTGCGCATGCCTATCAGTGTGGCGACAGACCCGCACCTCGGGGGCGCCGCTGGAAAATGGGGCGGCGACCGCCCCATCCATAGCCCGTTTAGCTGCCCGTCTTGATCTGCGTCCAGAGGCGGGTGAGGACGCGCTGCTCCTTGGATCCGTACGGAGAAATCGTGAAGAGCTTCTTCAGCGTTTCCTGCGGCGGATAAACCGACGGGTTCTTCAACACCGCTTCGTCGATGAATTTCTGCGAGGCGAGATTGCCGTTGGCCGTCTGGACATAGTTGGTTGACTTGGCAATGACTTCCGGCCGCATCAGGTAGTTGATGAAGGCGTGTGCCTCATCGACATGCTTGGCGTCGGCGGGGATCGCCAGGTTATCGAACCACATATAGGTGCCTTCCCTGGGGATCAGGTATTCGACGTTGACCCCGTTCTTGGCTTCCTTGGCGCGGTTCTTGGCCTGCAGCACGTCGCCCGACCAGCCGATGCTGATGCATTTATCGCCATTCGCCAGATCGTTGATGTAGGAAGAAGAGTTGAAGGTGCGGACGTAGGACCGGATTTTCGTGTAGATGTCACCGCCGGCTTCGAGGTCCTCTTTCTTCTTGCTGTCGCCGTCCTTGCCGAGATAGTTCATGGCAACGGCCACGGTCTCCTCCGGAGCATCGACGATATTGATACCGCAGTCCTTTAGTTTGGCCGCATTCTCTGGCTTGAAGAGCACGTCCCAGCTGTCGATCTGCACGTCGCCGAGCGCTGCCTTCACCTTGTCGACATTATAGCCGATGCCGGTGGTGCCCCACATATAGTTGACGGCATATTCGTTGCCCGGGTCATACTTGGCCAGGCGAGCCATCACGTCGGGCCACATGTTCTTGAGGTTCGGCAGCTTGGACTTGTCGAGCTTCTGGAACACGCCGGCCTGAATCTGGCGGGCCAGGAACGGTCCGGTCGTGACAACCACGTCATAGCCGGAGCCGCCGGCAAGCAACTTGGTTTCAAGAATTTCGTTTGAATCGAACGTATCATAGACGACCTTGATGCCGGTCTCCTTGGTGAAATCATCAAGGATGGAACTGTCGATATAATCAGACCAGTTGTAGACGTTGACGACCTTGTCCTGCGCCAACGAGACGCCTGCGGAAAACAGGACGGCCGTCATCGTGACAGCCAGTCCGAGTAGCTCCTTCTTCATGAAGATTCTCCTGTTGTGGCGCCCGCCATTCTGGTGGCAGGCCGTTGCTCCATTCTCGAAGGCAAGGAGAGTGGCGTTGCCCTTCCCTCCCGATTGTCTGCGAGACTGTCACCCATTCTCCAGCAAAGGCATTGGCGGCCTCATTGGTGCTTTCTCAAGCTGTCATCGAAAGCGTCGACGAAGATGTCGACTTCGTCGCGCGACCAAATCAGCGGGGGGCGTAGCTTGAGCGTGTTGGGCGTGCCTTTCCCGATGAGGATGTTGCGGGCAAGCATGTCGGCAATGAGTCGCTCGGTCAGTGTGATGGCCGGCTCCTTCGTCAGGCGATCCGTCACCAATTCCACGCCAGCCATCATTCCAAGCCCGCGTACGTCGCCGATCGCGGGGTGCTGTTCGGCCAGGCGCCCAAGCTCCTGGCGTAGATACTCCCCGATGGCGGCGCCCCGCTTGATCAGGTCCTCTCGCTCAAGGACGTCCAGCACAGCCATCCCGGCCGCGCACGCGACGGTGTTGCCGCCGAATGTGCTGAACAACAGCGGGTAGGTGCCATTGAGGAACCGCTTCATCAGTTCCGAGCTGAGAATGACGACGCCAAGGGGGTGGCCGTTTCCAACCGGCTTGCCCATTGTTATGAAATCGATGTTTTCGTCCTTGAGCCCGTTTGCCCGGAAACCCCAAAAAGCTCCCATGCGGCCACAACCTGCCTGCACCTCGTCCGCGATGACGAATCCGCCCGTCGCCCGGACCTTTTCCGCGACAAGATTGAAGTAGTTTTCAGGCGCCCGCAGCACCCCGCTCGAACATAGGGCAGTGTCGACCATGAATGCTGCCGGCCTGTGGCCTCTTTCGCGCAAGGCGGCTATCGCCCTGTCGGCGTCGGCAGCATATTTGGCTGCTGCTTGGCGGTCGCGGGAAAAAGGGCCCCTATACATATCCGGGGCCGTCAGGGTCTCAATGCGTTTGGGGTGCTCGTCAGCGGGAAGATGACGCCAGCTTTCATTGGACAGGGCCGTCGTCAGCTCCGTGCATCCATGGTAAGCTTGGTCAATTATCAGACCCCCATCCTGCCTGCTAAGTGACATGGCTATCTGCATCGCCAGGTCGTTGGCTTCGCTGCCCGAATTGACGAAGATGCAGGTGTCGAGGTGATCAGGCAGGTCGGCGGTCAGGCGCGCCGCGTACTCGACGGCTACGTCGCACATATACCGGGTATTGGTGTTCAGCGCGCTGGCCTGGCGGTAGATCGCCTTCGCCACATGCGGATGACAATGACCGATCTGGGGGACGTTGTTGTAGACATCCAGATAGGCAGTGCCATCGGCGGCATACATCCAGGCTCCGCGGGCGCGGGTAATGTGCAATGGCTTGGCGTAGAAATGCCATATTGGTCCCAGGTGAGCTTCGCGCTCGTGCCTGAGCACGTCATAGTCATATGTGAGATGCTCGCCATCCTTGCTCAAGGCGCCGTACACCGGAAACCGGCATGCCTGGCGAAGCCGGCGCACCGCCTCTGCGCGGCCTTGCCGGTTCAGCAACTCCATCATTCGAGGATATTGGCCGGCGTTTTCGATATGCGGGATGCCGGATTCACTGGTGGCCTCCCTCGCCTCGACAATCACGGTAGCCATGGCGAGGCGCAGAAGCAGCGCATCGAAAAGGAGATTGACCTCGTTCTCTTCAAGCGGGTATGTCGAATCGAAACCAGATGTCACGTCGCAAAGGTAGACGATCGGATCGTCATCGAAGTCCGCGAAAGTCTCGGAAGCGGTCACAATGTCCGCGACAATGGAATTGTGGCCCATATCGCCAAAATCGATGATGCCCACCGGCGATGTACTGTCCTTGGGATCGACCAGGACATTGCCGCCATGCGAATCCTGATGCACGACTTGGCGACGTGTCTTCGACAATTGCGGAAGGGTAAAGCGCTCGGCGCGCTCGAAGATTTCCTCGCACAATTGCCGAAGCCTGCGGTCGGAGACCTTTGCTGTCTGCGGGCGCAAGGCCAGGGCACGTGAAATGTCCCAGAGGTGCGCATTGCTGCCGGCGTACGGATGAAAAAAATCGCGCAGCGCATAGGCCAGCCGTCCTACCATCGCTCCTATGTTGAACCGAGTGGCGGTGGAAAAGGCTTCCTCAACCTGCTCCATGACCTTTCCCGGAAGGAAGGTAAGCACACGCAACATGTGCCGGGAGCCGCGCTCGTCCTCGATCCACTCATATGGCGCGCCGGCGAGGGAGGGAACGACGCGAGGCACCGGCAGAGACGGATCGCGCTCGAAAATATGGTTCAGGGCTTTGACCTGCATATCCACGACGCCTTCAGGTTCGCCTATGTTGGATATCTTGACGACGACGTCGCGGCCATCGGTGCCGTCGATCCGCCACGACAGATCGCGCTCGGAAGCCAGTTGCCTGTACGTCCCGTCGATCCCGTACCGGGTGGCCACGAGGCGCCTGACCGCTTCCGGCGAAAAACTAGGAAGGTTGCGAAACAGCAGAGCGTCCGTGCTCATTCCATACCTTAAGGCCAAATATCGACACCCGACGTGGCAACCAATTCGAAGTTGCACGTTTGGCAGAGAAGTCCGCAGGTGCGCATTTTTGCGCAGCGGTTCGCCAGCCGTGCCAGAGGCTAGACCTCCATCGGCGTAGCAAGAATATCATTCAGAGAACCGATATATTGGTTTTTACAAATGCATCCGATGCGCCCTGATGATCGCGTCGCGGACATAGGCGACGTTGGCGGCCTGCTCGCCTGTTCGCGTGGCGACATCGATGTCAGCGGAATAAGCCTCGTCGGCTAGGGGAAGTCGGCGAAGACGCCCCTGCTGTTCGAACACGCGGGCAAAGTGTATCGGCAGGACCCCGAGGTAGGCGCCCGACAGGACCATCAGAAGCTGCGCCTCAATATCGAAGGTTACCCGGTTCGAGGCTGCGGTGTCGAACCGGTGACGCCGAATACCATACCAATAGCCTCTCTCTACCCATGGATGGCCGTAGCATTCCGCACTCGTAATCGTCTCGTCATTTCGGCGAAACAAGGGATGCGACGAACCGCAAAATACCGCGTGCTCCTCGTGGTAGAGGATCTGGTATTGCACGCTTGCGACCTTGATGTCGGAGCCACCTATCCCAATGTCTATTTCGTTTTCCGCCACCGCCTTCGTTATGTCGTTGGGGCGCATGATCTTGAGATCTAGCTCGATTTCCGGTGCAGCTTTGGAAAGCTCGGCAATTGCGTCGGCAAGCCGGAAACTTGGGTCGGTCGCCAGGCAGTCGACAATGCCGACGCCGACCTTTCCCGCCAAAGCGCTTCTGACACGCGAAAGCCGGGCCGAACCGGCGTCCAGCATCCCGGTGATTTCCATACTTATTTCGTAAACCCGCCGCCCTTCCTCCGTCAGCGAAAACCCGCGACGCCCCCGTTCGCACAACTTCACGCCGAGCCGCTGTTCAAGCGCGGTCAGATGGTTGGAGACCGTAGGTTGGCTAAGCGACAGCTCCATCTGAGCTGCGGTCATGCCGCCATTGCGGACCACGCTTTCAAAGACGCGAAACAGATGGAGATCGGACCCCGATATCTTCATGAAGGCAGATTGCACCAAACGAGTGGGAAGGCAATTCGGCAGACATACTGTGGCTTCCCGTATTGAGGACGGCCTTGATTCCGGAAGCCGGAAGCGACCGATCGAGACGTCGCCCGGGTTCTTGCAGTTCCTTCCTCACGTCCGAACCAGCCCATCGGATCTCCGGGCCGCTGCGGTGCGTCACGGGGTATTGACGATGCATCAAAATGCGGCTTTGATGATACGTGGATACAAAAATACTTTTTGAGGTCCCATGCCGACGAACTTTCCAGAGATGTCCGCCACTGCGGAAGTAGAGGCGTACAATCACGTTCAGAGAGCCCTTCGCCTCGGCCGCTACAAACCGGGCGACAGGCTCATTCCCGAGGAAATTGCCGCCGAGATCGGCATGAGCCGCATGCCGGTGCGGGAAGCCTTTCGGCGCCTGGCCTCCGACGGGCTGGTGGTCCTTCGTCCTAATCGGGGATGCGTGGTCGCGGGCCTCACTGTCGATGAGCTTTTCGAGATTTTCGAGATTCGCTCGGTTCTGGAGGGACTCGCCGTCAGGCTGGCGGTGCCCCGGATCGACGACGAGGAGTTCGAGGAGCTCGACCGCCTGCTCGAGCGCATGGAGCGTGCGGGCCAGAGCGGCGGCGGCGACTGGGTCGTCCGCCACCAGGAATTCCATGGCCGCATCTGTGCGTTGAGCCAGAGGCCCAAGCTGATCCACCAGATATCGGCGCTGCATGTGGTCATCGAGCCTTACATGCGCATCTGGTTCGACGATTGTAACAAACCGCTTTCCGCGCGCGAGGAGCATGCCGCCGTAATCGCTGCCTTGCGCTCGGGCGACGCACATCACGCGGAACAGGTGATGCAGGAACATGTTCTCGGCACGGCGCCGCTGCTGGCCGAGTTCGTGAGTCCCAGCCGGTGACGAAAGCCGGCCGGGCAGGAGTGGCCTCGAACCGGCAATGCGGCCGGGCGCGGGAAGAGTTCAATCAGCCTATCAAAAAAAGGGGAACCAAATGAAATTCAATCGTTTGGCCGTAGCCGCGGCCGCACTCAGCATGTTCGGCTTCATGCACACAGCGTTTGCCGAAGATGCGCCCAAGTCCATAACCATCGCCACTGAGGGCGCCTACGCTCCGTGGAACTTCACCAACGCGGACGGCAAGCTCGACGGACTGGAGATCGAGCTCGCTAACAATCTTTGCGAACGGATGAAGGTCAAATGCACCATCATCGCTCAGGACTGGGACGGTCTTATTCCGTCGCTGAAGGTCGGCAAGTTCGATGTGATCATGGCCGGCATGTTCATCACTCCGAAGCGGCTCGAAACCATAGATTTCACCCAGCCTTATGCGGTCGATCCAGGTGGATTCGCCGTTGCCAAGGACAGCGAGCTTGGCAAGCTCGGTGTTTCCGCGGAGAAGTTCAATCTGGACGACGAGGCTGCTTCCAAGGCCGCGATCGAGAAATTGAAGCCGCTGCTGAAAGGCAAGGTGGTCGGCGTCCAGGCGGCCACGATGATGCTCGATTTCGTCAAGAAGTACTTCGGCGACACGGTGGAAATCCGCGAGTACAAGACCACCGAACAACATGATCTCGACCTCGCCGCCGGCCGCGTCGACGCTCTTTTCGCGCAGCGGACGGCGCTCGCCGCGACACTCTCAAAACCTGAATTTGCCCATTACACCCTTGCCGGACCGGGCTTTGTGGGCGGCCTTTTCGGTCGTGGAACCGGTGCGGGGCTGCGCAAGGAAGACACTAAGCTCAAGGAGATGCTGAATGCGGCAATCGACGGAGCTATAGCCGACGGCACCATCAAGCGTATCTCGGAGAAATGGGTGAAAACCGATGTGACGCCGATGAAGTAGGTGCGGGCGAACCTGCCCGGCGCGGCGGAGCGAGCCGTCCGCGTCGGGCAGCGCGCTGAAAGGCTATGACTTACATGACCAATATTATGCATATTTTGGGTTTTCAGCAGGGCGGCTGGGGAGCAGCTCTGCTCGCCGCATCCAGTGTTACGCTTGCACTGTCCGTTCTCGGCTTTATCCTCGGTGCGGCCCTCGGCGCCACGGCCGCGGCCGGTCGCCTGTCTTCCCGCCGCGTCCCTGCCTGGCTCGCCCATGTCTACGGCACTGTATTTCGCGGTGTGCCAGACTTGCTGACGATCTACCTCCTCTACTATGGCGGCAGCATCGCCCTGACGCAGATCGGCACATTGTTTGGCAGCGATGGCTTCGTCGGGCTGCCGACGTTTGCAACCGGTGTCCTGGCGATCGGCATCATATCGGGGGCTTATCAGGGGGAAGTCTATCGCGGCGCCTACCAGGCCGTGGATCGCGGCCAGTTCGAGGCTTGCAAGGCGCTTGGCCTGTCTCGATATCAATCGTTGCGCCTTGTCATCGTGCCGCAACTGATGCGCCACGCGCTGCCGGGCCTCGGCAATGTCTGGCAGTTGGTGCTGAAGGACTCGGCGCTGATCTCCGTCATTGGCCTCGTCGAACTGATGCGCCAGGCGCAGATCGGAGCGGGTTCGACACGAGAACCTTTCATCTTCTATGTTGCCGCTGCCGCGCTCTACTTCGTCATCGCCGTCGTGACCGCTTCCGTCTTCCGTTTTAGTGAGGCACGGGCCTGGAGAGGCATGGTTCACGCGTGATCGACTTCGCCTTCTTTCTCGAGATCATTCCCGTCCTGCTTGCTGGCCTGCCATTGACACTGCTGCTTACAACAGCCTCGATGGTCATCGGCTTCTTTTTGGCATTGCTGCTGGCGCTCGCCCAACAGGGAAATCGCCGCATCGTGATATGGCCCATCCGTGCCTTCGTTGCAGTCTTTCGCGGCACCCCCCTGCTGGTACAGATCTTCCTCATCTACTATGGTCTCGGCCAGTTTCGCCCGTCGCTCCAGGCGATCGGAATCTGGTGGCTCTTCCGGGAGCCGTACTGGTGCGCCATCGTGGCGCTCAGTCTCAATGAAGCAGCTTATGGAAGCGAAATCCTGCGCGGCGCAATCAAGGCCGTGCCGCGAGGATTGACCGAGGCCGCTACAGCCTCCGGCATGTCGAAGCTGCTCACGCTGCGGCTAATCGTGCTGCCGCTGGCCCTTCGCAATGCGATCCCGAATTACACCAACGAGATCATCCTGATGGTCAAGGGCACGTCGCTTGCATCCATCATTACCCTCATGGAGATCACCGGTATCGCGCAAGGGCTCATTTCGCAGACCTATCGCGCCGTGGAGGTTTTCGTGGCTGCCGGTGCGATCTATCTGACCCTCAACTTCGCAATCATCTCGGCGCTGAACGCGCTGGAAACTCGGCTGACGCCCTACCGGGTCCGCGCATGAAAAGTGCCGGTGTCATGACGAGGAGATCTGGCGGCATGCGCCGCTGTCGAAAAGCCGAGCGACGCGCTGCCGTGTCGTGTCAAGCGATGGCGGTAACGTCGCATCCAGCAGACCAAGGGATTGAAAAACAGAATGCGTGATTTCCAGTTTCCCGGCCGCTCGCCGGTTCGTGCCACGCAAGCGGTCGCGGCGACATCGCACCCGCTGTCGACGCTGGCGGCGATCGAGATGCTGCGTGCCGGCGGCAACGCCATGGACGCCGCCGTCTGCGCCGCCGCCGTGCAGGGCGTCGTCGAGCCGCAGTCGACCGGCATTGGTGGCGATTGCTTTGTCCTCTACTGCCCGAAGGGACAAGGCGACGTGCTGGCCTTCAACGGCTCGGGCCGAGCGCCGGCGGCAGCGACCGTGGACTGGTATCTGGACAGGGGTTTCAGCGAGCTTCCGAAACAGGGGCCGCACGCGGTGACCGTGCCGGGCGCCATCGACGCATGGTGCCGGCTGCTTCAGGACCATGGCAGCAAGGACCTTGCCGAGGTTCTGGCGCCGGCCATCCACTACGCCGAGAACGGCTATGTCGTGCATGACCGCGTCGCCTTCGACTGGGCGGACCCGGAGATCGACCTGTCGGCCGACGAACATGCCGCGCGCATCTTCCTGCCGGCCGGCCAGGCGCCGAAGGCCGGCGACATCCACCGCCAGCCGGAACTCGCCGCCACCTTGCGGATAATCGCAAAGCATGGCCGCGCCGGTTTTTACGAAGGCGCCGTTGCCGACGACATGGTGCGCCGGCTCAATGAACTGGGCGGGCTGCATAGCCAAGAGGATTTCGCCGCGACCAAAGGCGACTATGTGGCGCCGGTCAGCACCACCTATGGCGGCTATGACATCCACCAGATGCCGCCGAACAATCAGGGGCTGACGGCGTTGCTGATGCTGAACGTTCTTTCAGGCTTCAAGCTCGGCGGCCTCGACCCCAATGGCGCCGAGCGCCTGCACCTGGAGATCGAGGCCGGACGCCTGGCCTATCAGGATCGCGACCGCTACGTCGGCGACCAGGACCAGGTTCATGTGCCGATAAAACAGCTTCTGTCCGGCGCCTATGCCGACAGGCTGCGCGCCGAGATCCACCGCGACCGCGCCATGATGCATCTGCCGCGCCTGGAGCTGCCCGGCAGCGACACGGTCTATATCTCGATCGTCGACCGCGACCGCAACGCGGTCTCCTTCATCAACTCGACCTATTATTCCTTCGGCAGCGGCGTCGTCGGCCCGAAGAGCGGCGTCGTGCTGCAGAATCGCGGATCGAGCTTCCGCCTCGACCCGGCGCACCCGAACGCGATCGCTCCCGGCAAGCGGCCGATGCACACGATCATGCCCGGCATGGCGACGAAAAACGGCCGCGTGGTGATGCCGTTCGGCGTCATGGGCGGCGGCTACCAGCCTTTCGGCCATGTCCATCTCCTGACCAACATGATCGACTTCGGCATGGATCCGCAGCTGGCGCTGGATGCGCCGCGCGTGTTCTACAATGACGATACCGTGGAGGCCGAGCGCAACGTTCCCGCCGAGGCGATCGAAGGCCTGCGCAAGCGCGGCCATCGCGTCGTCGAGCCGCAGCATCCGCTTGGCGGCGGGCAGGCGGTGCTGATCGACTGGGAGAAAGGCACGCTCACCGGCGCCTCCGACCCGCGCAAAGATGGGATGGCGCTGGGGTATTGAGGTGATTCGGGGATTGGAGAACCGGCTTCCGGTTGTGGACAATTGTCCGGGGTCGGAACCATTCCCAGGGCTTTCTAGAAGCAGCCGTTTAAAACATAGTCGGTGACCATGAGCACGAATTCAAAAGACCTTTCCCGCCGTCTCGCCGCCGGCGCGGACGACGCTCCGGCGATCCTGGCGCCCGACAGGGCGACGCTGACCCATGGCGGGCTGCGCCGCCTGATCGCGGCCACGGCGGAGCGGCTGCACGCGCTCGGCATCGGCCGGGGCGACCGGGTGGCGATCGTGCTGCCTAACGGGCCGGAGATGGCCACCGCCTTCGTCGCGGTGGCGGCCGCCGCGTCGACGGCGCCTCTCAATCCCGCCTATCGCGCCGACGAACTCGATTTCTACCTCACCGATATCGGCGCCAAGGCGATCCTGGTCGCGGAGAACGAGACCGGTCCGGCGGTGGCAGTGGCCGAACGGCTCGGTATCGGCGTGCTGCGGCTTGTCGTGCAACCGGACACGCCTGCCGGCTCCTTCACCATCGAGGGCGTGGCGATCGGCCCGCAGGCTGCGCCCGACATGGCAGGGGATGGCGACATCGCGCTTTTGCTGCACACGTCGGGCACGACATCGCGGCCAAAACTCGTTCCGCTCAGCCATGCCAATATCGCCGCCTCGGCAGCCCATATCGGCGCCACGCTCGGCCTGAGCGCCGACGACCGCTGCCTCAACATCATGCCGCTGTTCCACATCCATGGGTTGATCGCGGCGGTGCTGTCGTCGCTGGCGGCGGGCGGCAGCATCTACTGCACGCCGGGCTTCAACGCTTTGCGCTTCTTCCAGTGGCTGGGCGATGCCAAGCCAAGTTGGTACACGGCGGTGCCGACCATGCACCAGGCGATCCTGCCGCGGGCGGCGCGCAACGAAGAGATTCTAGCGGCGGCACGCCTGCGCTTCATCCGCTCGTCCTCGGCATCGCTGCCGGCGCAAGTGATGGGGGAACTGGAAGCGACCTTCGGATGCCCGGTGATCGAATCCTACGGGATGACCGAGGCCGCCCACCAGATGGCGTCGAACCGGCTGCCGCCGGGCCTGCGTAAGCCGGGCAGCGTCGGTGCCGGCGCCGGACCGGAGGTGGCGGTGATGGCGCCCGACGGGCGGCTGCTCACGACCGGCGAGACCGGCGAGATCGTCATTCGCGGACCCAATGTCACGGCGGGTTATGAGAAGAACCCAGACGCCAACGCCACGGCCTTCGCGCATGGCTGGTTCCACACCGGCGACCAGGGCGTGCTTGACGAGGACGGCTATCTGCGCGTCACCGGCCGGCTCAAGGAGATCATCAACCGCGGTGGCGAAAAGATCTCGCCGCTCGAGGTCGACGACGTGCTGATGGACCATCCGGCGGTGGCGCAGGTCGTCACCTTCGCGATGCCGCATGACAAGCTCGGCGAGGAGGTGGCGGCCGCCGTGGTGCTGCGCGAAGGCATGATCGCCACCGAAAGCGACATCCGCAGCCATGCCGCGACGCGGCTCGCCGACTTCAAGGTGCCGCGCAAGATCCTGATCCTGGACGAGATCCCCAAGGGCGCGACCGGCAAGCTGCAGCGCATCGGGCTCGCCGCCAAACTCGGGCTTTGACGATGAAGATCACCATTTTCGGCGCCGGCGCGATCGGCGGCTATCTCGCCGCCAAGCTGGCGATCGCCGGCCGCACCGACCTGTCGATCGTCGCGCGCGGCGCGCATCTGGAAGCGATCCAGGCAAACGGCCTGCGCCTGATCGAGGACGGCGAGGAATCGATGGCGCCCGTCCGGGCCGCCGCCAAGGCCGAGGAACTTGGCGCCCAGGATTATGTGGTGCTGGCGCTGAAGGCCCATTCGCTGACCCCCGCACTTGACCAGATCGCGCCGCTGCTCGGGGACCACACATCCGTCGTCACCATGCAGAACGGCGTGCCGTGGTGGTATTTCCATGGAGTGGGCGGGCCGCTCGAAGGCACAAGGCTGAACGCGGTCGATCCCGGTGGCGCGATCTGGCAGCGGATCGGGCCGCAGCGCGTCATCGGCTCGGTGGTCTATCCCGCCGTCGAGGTCGACGCGCCCGGCCTCATCCGCCATGTCGAGGGCAAGCGCTTCTCGCTCGGCGAGCCCTCGGGCGAGCGCAGCGAACGGGTCACGCTTCTGGCGGAGGAGATGGTCAAGGCCGGCCTGCAGGCGCCGGTGCGCGATGACATCCGCAGCGAAATCTGGGTGAAGCTGTGGGGCAACCTTTCCTTCAACCCGATCTCGGCGCTGACCGGCTCGACGCTGGCCGCCATCGTCGCCGACGAAGGCACCCGCGCGCTCGCCCGCACGATGATGCTCGAGGCGCAAGCGATCGGCGAAAGCCTCGGCGTGCGCTTTCCGATCGGGGTCGACCGCCGCATCAAGGGCGCCGGCGATGTCGGCGAGCACAAGACCTCGATGCTGCAGGACCTGGAACGCGGCCGGCCGATGGAGATCGACGCGCTGGTGAGCGCGGTGCAGGAGCTTGGCCGGCTGGTGGACAAGCCGACGCCGACCATAGATGCGGTGCTGGCGCTGGTGCGGCGGCTCGCGGTGGAGCGAGGCTGCTATTCCTGAGACGGCAAGCGTCATCTCAGCATAAAGGCAGCGATGAATTCAACGCTCCACCATCTCCGCTTTAATGACTGGTTTTTCGACAAGCGGCCGGCTACGGCTTCTGGTTCTACGCCTGTCGATTTTCTGACTGCTTTTCAATCACTTGCCCAGACACCTATCAGCATCTTAAGGAATCGCTCCGCTGCAGGCGACAAGGTGCCGCCGCGACGGCGAACCACGCCAATCGTGCGTGATATTTCGGGATCACGGATGGGTCGGGTGATCAGAAACGGATGGTCTCCTCCCGGCGTCGCCATTCGTGGCAGGACGGAAATCCCGAGGCCTGCCTCCACCAAACCGAGGGAGGTGGACAGATGGGTTACCTCGTAGAACCAACGAAGCTTTATGTTCGATTTTGCCAGCGCCGCGTCGAGCAGCGTTCTGTTGCCGCTTGATCGATGAACCGTGATCAGATGATAGGGCTCTAGGTCCGCCCAGCCGACCGATGGTTTGGCAGCCAGAGGGTGATCCCTCCGCGCTGCAAGCACAAACGGGTCTTCCGCGAGCCGATCAAAAGTCAGGTCCGGATCCGACGTGCCCATGATGTTTATGCCGAACTCCACCTCACCGCGCGCCACGGCTTGAAGACCGTCGGTCGCCGGCAAGTCGAGGATGCGAAAGCGGATGTTCGGATACTCCTCATTGAACTGTCGGATGACGGTCGGCAGGAAGTAGAATGCCGCGGTGGGGAGGCACGCGATCGTTACCAATCCACCTCGGTTGGTTCCAACGTCACGCACGGCAAACAGAGAGCCGTCGAACTCCTCCAGCATGCGTCGCACGAGCGGCACGAGTTCTATGCCGAGAGCCGTCGCGGATACGTGCCGGGTTGTCCGTTCCAAAATGGGAGCTCCGATAGCCTGCTCCAATTTTTGAATGCGGCGGCTCAACGCGGGTTGTGACAGATGCAGGGCTTCGGCCGCGCGATGAAAGCTCTCCAACTCTACGACGCTTAGGAAGGCTCGAAGGTCAAGGATTTCGCAATTAATGCTCATCTTGCATCAATCCCCCGATTCTTAGCATTTCACAAATAAAAGCTTCTTCCGATAATTGGATCAAACAGCGCCAATTGATACGGCGGTGACATAATTCCGATGCAAGCACAAGCGATGAATGACCTCCTGGCGATCCCTTGCGTTCTGATGAGGGGCGGCACCTCAAAAGGTCCGTTCTTCCTGGCAAACGATCTTCCCGCGGACGCTATAGAGCGGGACAAGATCCTGCTCTCCGTCATGGGCTCGGGTCATCCGTTGCAGATAGACGGCATCGGTGGCGGCAATCCGGTCACGAGCAAGGTCGCCATCGTCGGCCCTGCCAGCATTCCAGGCGCCGACGTGGATTATCTGTTTGCGCAGGTGCGGGTCGACCAGCAGATTGTCGACACCTCCCCGAATTGCGGCAACATGCTGGCCGCGGTCGGCCCGTTTGCCATTGAAGCTGGACTTGTGCCGGTTCGTGGAGAAACGACGCTGGTGCGGATCCACAACGTCAACACCAGCAAGCTGATCGAGGCCGAAGTTCCCACTCCAAACGGCAGCGTCTCCTATCTCGGTGAAGCTGCGATTGACGGCGTGCCCGGCCGCGGGGCTCCGATCGCATTGACCTTCATGGATGCAGCCGGTGCCCGTACCGGACAGCTTTTTCCCACCGGCAATCCAGTCGACACGATCGATGGTGTGGCTGTCACCTGCATCGACTGCGCAATGCCGATGATATTGATCGAGGCCGACTCGGTCGGCGCAACGGGTTTCGAATCAGCTGCGGAACTGAATGCTGACAAGGAATTACTGGGACGTCTGGAAAAGCTGCGCATCGCCGCCGGCGAACGGATGGGTCTTGGAGACGTTCGCGACCAGGTAACGCCGAAGCCGGTGCTCATTTCCCGGCCGACGTCTGGAGGCGATATCAGCGTTCGGTATTTCATGCCTCATCAATGTCATCCCTCGCTCGCAACCACGGGTGCCGTGGGTATCGCGACAGCCTGTATCAGCCAGGGTACGGTTGCTTCGCTGCTGATCGGCCTGCGTGCGCCGCCAGTCGTGCTGTCCATCGAGCACCCAAGCGGCCATCTGGACGTCAAGCTGTATGAAAGAGACGGCAAGGTCGTCGCCGGAATCCTCCGCACCGCCCGCCGGCTGTTCGAAGGACATGTGTTCGCAAAACCTGTCACGCAACTGGGTTGCGCGGCATAATAACCGTGGCCGCCGGGAGGGCGCCACCAACAGGAGGAGAATACCCATGCGAAAGCTCATGCTCGCCCTCGCGGCAACCGTCGCGTTTGCCGGTTCCGCATTCGCCGAACCGGTCCGCATCAGCGTCGGCTCTTACAATCTCAACAACCTTCCCTTTCCGGTTGCCCAGGGGCTCGGCCTTTATGAAAAGGAAGGCCTGGAGGTGACCGTCGAAAATTTCGCATCGGGCGGGTCGAAGACACTTCAGGCGCTTGTTGCCGGCTCGACGGACATCGCCGTCGGCTTCTATGACCACACGATCCAGATGCAGGCCCAGAAGAAGGCTGTCGTCGCCTTCGTGATGCTCGCGCGCAATTCCGGTCTCGTGCTGGCAGGCGGCAGCAAGAGCACGTTTGACCCTGCAAATCCTGAAACGATCAAGGGGGCGAAAATCGGCATCACTTCACCGGGCTCGTCTTCGGACTTTTTCGTTCGCTACTATTTGCAGCGCCACGGACTGTCGGCGGATGACATTTCGCTGATCGGCGTTGGCTCCGGCTCCGCCGCCGTTGCGGCGCTCGAACAAGGAAAGGTCGACCTGCTCGTCAACTACGATCCGGCGGCGACGTTCATCGAAGCCAAGGGTGTCGGCAAGATCCTGATCGACGGGCGCAGCGACGAGGGCGCCAAAGCGATCTACGGCGGAATCTACCCGACCTCGGTCCTCTACGCCACGCAGAGCTTTATCGAAGCCAATCCGCAAACCATCCAGAAAGTCACCAATGCGACTGTCAAAGCGCTTGAATGGATGAACAGCCACTCGGCTGAAGAGATCGTCGAAAAACTGCCTAAGGAGTTTATTTCCGGCGATCGTGACACCTACGTCAAGGCGGTCGAGAACGCGAAAGCGATCTTCTCAAAGGACGGGCGCATCAACGAGGACGACATCAAGACGCCACTTGCCGTCCTGAAGAGCTTCAACGAAAAAGTCGCCGCGGCTGAAATCGATCTTGCGAAAACCTACACGAACGAGTTTGTCGCCGCGGTCCCCAACGTCCCCGCCAACTGACAGGAGGAGGTCATGGCATTGGCCGTAGTAAAAACCGCCTTCCCGGCGGGCAAGTCTGATCAAGCAAAGTCGATGGTTTCCCTGGACGCGGTCACCATGGCCTTCGGTGGCTATGTGGCGGTGCAGGATGTGAATCTGAAGGTCTCCGATGGCGAGTTCCTCGCCATCGTTGGCCCAACCGGCTGCGGCAAGAGCACCATACTCAATGCGGTTGCCGGCCTGCTGAAACCAGCGAGTGGCACCGTATCGATCGACGGTCAGCCGGTGCGCGGGATCCAGAACGAGATCGGCTATCTCTTCCAGCAGGATGCATTGCTTCCGTGGAAGACAGCGATCGAGAACGTGGAACTCGGTCCCATGTTCAAGGGTGTCGGCGCTGCCGATCGTCGCGAGCAGTCGATGAGGTGGCTGGCGAAAGTAGGGCTCAAGGGCTTCGAGCATCGCTACCCGCATCAGCTTTCCGGCGGACAGCGCAAGCGCGTGCAGATGGCGCAGGCACTGATTACTGGTCCCAAGGTCATCCTGATGGACGAGCCCTTTTCGGCACTCGACATCCACACCCGCCACCTGATGCAGAACGAGCTGTTGCGCCTTTGGCAGGAGGAACGGCGGGCCGTGGTGATGATCACGCACGACCTTGAGGAGGCAATTGCTCTCGGGGATCGGGTCGTGGTGCTTGCCGCCGGACCGCGCTCGCGCGTGATCGACAGCTTCCCCGTTGATCTCCAACGCCCGCGCGATGTCGCTGAAATCAAGCTCGATCCACGTTTCATGGATCTTTATCGCAACATCTGGTCATCGCTGCGTAGCGAAGTGGAGAAAAGCTATGAACGCCACGACTGAACGCCTCATCCAACTCGCACTGCTGGTGGCAATTGTCGGCGGCTGGCAGCTCGGTGTCGCGGCGGGCATTATCGACGTGTTCTTCTTCCCGGCTCCTCTCGACATCCTCAAGCAGGTGGCGTCCTGGGTAATGGACACCAGCTTCTATAAGCATGTGGCCATCACCTTGACGGAAACTGTACTCGGCTATCTTGTCGGAACGGCACTCGGCGTGGCAGCAGGCGTCTGGCTCGGCCTCAGTCGTTCTACAGCGCGAATTCTGGATCCTTTCATCAAGGGTTTGAACGCGATACCGCGCGTCGTGCTTGCGCCGATATTCGTACTCTGGCTCGGCCTCGGTCTCTGGTCCAAGGTGGCGCTCGCCGTCACGCTGGTGTTCTTCGTCACCTTCTTCAACGCCATGCAGGGCGTGCGTGAAGTGAACCCGGTCGTGCTGTCGAACACCCGCATCCTGGGGGCCAAGCGGTCTGACCTGCTTCGCCACGTCTACTTCCCGGCAGCGGCAAGCTGGATCCTGTCTTCATTGCGCACTTCGGTCGGGTTTGCCGTCGTGGGGGCGATTATCGGCGAGTATCTCGGCTCCTCCGCCGGGCTTGGCTATCTGATCGCTCAGGCGGAAGGCAATTTCGATGCGGTCGGTGTCTTCGCAGGGATCTTGATCCTCGCGATATTTGTACTGATTATCGACAGCATCCTGGATGTCGCCGAGAAGCACTTCATCAAGTGGCGGCCGAGCGCTTCCGAACGGCCTGTGTGAGGATCTTCAACGGCAACCGAGAGCTTGTTCACAACCGCTCCCCTCCGAGCCAAGGAGGGAGAGCGCAGTATTCTGCGCACACGCTGGGTCCGAAACTGGGATCGATGGTGGAACCAAGAAAGGCCCGCCTGCTCGGTTCTGGAACTAATCTCCGTCGTCGGATTGAAAAAGGCTTCTGAGGTGCTCGCCTTCCGCATCGACGGTTTTCGCAAATGGCTGGAGTTGGGCGGCGCTGTCGCTGCCGACTCTACAAATCACAATTCCGCCAGGGACAAATTCTGGAATCAGTCTCAATAGTTGGCCCGCACCCGTGCCGCGCTCTTGTCGGCGAAAGCGGCGAGTCGAGCCCGGGCCTCGGGCTGAGTGTTCACCACACCGGCGACGACAGCCTCGGCATAAGCGGCATCCAGCGCGGACATATTCTGCATGTGGCTCACAGCGGAACAGATCGCAAAGTTGGACAGGGGCAGGTTCTGCGCTGTTTTGTGGGCGAGTTCCAGGGCCTTCTCGAAACTTGATCCTTCGACGATGTACTGCGCGAGCCCCAGATCGACCGCTTCTTGTCCCTGATACACCCGGCCCGTCAGCATCATGTCGATCGTGCGCGACTTGCCCACCAGATCGGTGACGCGGATCGTGGCGCCGCCGCCCGTGAAAAGTCCACGTTGGCCTTCAGGCAGCGCAAAATAGGTCGTCTTGTCCATTACCCGGATATGGGCGGCGCTGGCCAGCTCCAGCCCACCGCCCACAACCGCACCCTGCAGGGCTGCGATGATCGGCACGCCGCCATATTCCATCTTGTTGAAGGCCTCGTGCCAGCGCAGGCAAATATGCATGAAATCCGCCGGGCTGCGGTCAGCTTGATGATGCTCAATCAAGTCTAGTCCGGCGCAAAAATGGTCACCCGACCCGGCCAACACAATCGCGCGGACACCCGCGCGAGGAGCGGTGGAAAAAAAGTCGACCAGTTCTTCGATCGTATTTGCATCCAGCGCATTGCGTTTGGTGGGACGGTTCAGGGTTACGACCCAAACCCCCTCGTCATGAGCCTCGACGGCAAGGTTCTCGTATCGGGTGATGTCGATTTGGATGGCCATGGTACGGTCCTGTTCCCGAGTTGAAGAGGGTTGATTGTTCTATTCAGAATTCGATGTCCAACAGGCTTGCGGCGCCGTCCATGACCCGGGCTCGCTGAAGGTCGGTCTCCCCGAGAATGTGTTGGGCGTAGAACCGTGCCGTGGCGATCTTGGCGGTCATGAAATCGGGATCTTGGCCGTCCTCCAGCCCCGCTTCGGCGATAAGGACCGAGCGTGCCAGCTGCCAGCCCGCGACAAGGTTGCCAGCCAGCATCAGGTAGGGCACGGCGCCTGCATAAGCGGCGTTCAAATCCGCTGGCTTGACCGCAACCAGATGGGCAACGACCGTCTCGAATGCTTGCCGCGCGCAGGACAGCTGCGCCGCGATCTCCTGCGCCAAGGGCGAGCCTTGCCGTAGCGCAGTTTCTGTCTGAGTTATCATTGCAGCGAGGCGTCTCGCCGTTGATCCACCGTCTCGAAGCGTCTTGCGCCCCAGCAGATCATTGGCCTGGATGGCCGTCGTGCCCTCGTAGATCGGCAAGATTCGGGCGTCACGGTAGTACTGGGCAACGCCGGTTTCTTCGATAAACCCCATGCCACCAAAAATCTGGACCCCAGTTGAAGCTGTCTGAAGGCTCATCTCGGTGCAGAAGCCCTTGACCAACGGCACAAGAAATTCACCTATCGCCAGGGCCTCCGCTCTCAGTTCCGGCGTGGCGGCAAACTGCGCACGGTCCTGCCATCCCGCGGCAGCGGCGGCAAGGGCACGGCCCCCTTCGGTCGTGGCGCGCATGTGCGCCAGCATGCGGCGGACATCCGGGTGACGGATAATGGGAACTGCCTCGAAAGCGCTGCCATCGACTGGACGGCCCTGCATACGGGTCTTTGCGTAGGATAGAGCCATCTGATAGGCACGCTCTGCTATCGCAACCCCTTGAACGCCCACGGCGAAGCGTGCCGCGTTCATCATCGTGAACATGATCTCCAGCCCGGCGTTTTCGCGGCCAATCAGAAAGCCGGTGGCGCCTTCGAATTCCAGCATGCAGGTCGGGCTCGCCCTGACGCCAAGCTTGTGTTCGATGCTTTGGCAGCGGAGCGAATTTTGCGCGCCGGGTTCGCCACTTTCGCCCACCAGAAGTTTCGGCACGAGAAAGAGGCTGATGCCCTTGACGCCGTCGGGCGCGCCAGGCGTTCGAGCAAGGACGAGGTGAATGATATTCTCGGCCAGATCATGCTCGCCATAGGTGATGAAGATCTTTGTTCCGGAGATCTGATAGGTGCCATTCGCCTGGCGTTCGGCTCTTGTCCGTATCAGGGCCAGATCGCTGCCCGCCTGCGACTCGGTCAGATTCATCGTGCCGGTCCATTTGCCGGAAACCAGCTTGTGCAGATAGGTCTGTTGGATTTCAGGCGACCCGAAACGCAGAAGCGCCTCGATCGCGCCATCGGTCAAAAGAGGACATAGCGCAAAACTCATATTGGCCGCGTTGATGATTTCGGTCGCCGCAGCGGCGACAGCGCGGGGCATATCATGCCCGCCAAATTCCGAAGGATGACGCAACCCCTGCCAGCCCATGTCCATGAACTTGGCATAGGCCTCACGGAATCCGGGCGGCGTTTGGACGAGACCTCCGTCCCAGTGCGAGCCGATGCGGTCGCCCGCGGCATTCAGCGGCGCGATTTCCTCGGCACAAAAGCGGCCGAACTCGTCCAGGACAGCTGCGGCCGTCTCGAGATCACCCATCGCATCGCCGGACCATGGCGCGATGTGGGTGATATTGAACATCAAGTCCTTTAATGGTGCTTCAAAAGTCATGCCTGAGGCCCCAGGTCACGGGCTGCCGCCCGCAGAATGAACTTCTGAATCTTGCCTGTCGCGGTTTTTGGCAAAGGGCCGAACACCACCGTTTTCGGCGCTTTGAAATGCGCGATATTGGCGCGACAGAAGGCAATGATTTCCGCTTCGGTCGCGCTCGCGCCCTCGCGCAGTTCGACAAAGGCGCATGGGCTCTCGCCCCATTTCGGATGCGGGCGGGCCACCACGGCCGCAACGCTGATCGCAGGGTGTCGGTATAGAACGGACTCGACCTCGACGGACGAGATGTTTTCCCCGCCTGAGATGATCACATCCTTCAGCCGGTCCCGGATCTGAATATACCCGTCAGGATGGACCACCGCGGCATCACCGGACCAGAACCAGCCAGACTCGAAGGCCGCCGCGGTGGAGGTCGCGTCCTTGTAATATCCCTTCATCACCGTATTGCCGCGAATGGCGATCTCACCTTGTGTCAGCCCATCGCGCGGTACATCCGTGCCGGTGTCGCGGTCGACAACGCGGATGTCCTCGACCATCGGAAAGGCGACGCCCTGCATCGCCTGTTTTTCAGCTCTTGCAGAAACAGACAGGGCTTCCCATTCGTCCTGCCAAAGACATTGGGAAATATGACCGTAGGTTTCGGTCAGACCGTACACTTGCATCACATCGAGACCCATTTGCGCGGCCTTTTCAAGAACCGCGGGCGGGGGCGGCGCACCAGCGGTCATGACCCTGATCTGGGGATTGAAGGGTTGCGCGGAAGCACCGCGGCCGTCGCAGAGCATTTGCAGCACGATTGGCGCAGCTCCCATATGGGTGACGCGGTGCGCCGCCATGGCCTCCAGCAGTTTGCCCGGCGACGCATCGCGGGTGAAAACCATGTTGGCTCCGACGATCGCCATCGACCAGGGATGGGTCCAGCCGTTGCAGTGGAACATGGGCACGACCGACAGGTAAGTCGGGTGCTGCGGCAAGGCCCATGCGGCAATCGTCCCCATCGCCATCAGATAGGCGCCGCGATGGTGATAAATCACGCCCTTCGGCCGCCCCGAAGTGCCGGAAGTATAGTTCAGCGCCAGCGCCTGCCACTCATCCTTGGGCAGTTCCCACCCCATGGGAGGATGAGCCGCCAGATCCTCATAGCTGCGTTCGCCGAACTCGGCAGAAGCCTGCGCCTGCGCATCGACGACATCGACAACCGGGAGCGTGTTGCCGTTCAATCGAAAGGCTTCTCGCAGCAAGGGTGCGAAGGCCGTATCGGCAATCACCAGCGTCGAGTCCGAATGCGCCAGGATATAGGCGACGGTTTCCGGCTCCAGGCGGGTGTTGATGGTGTTCAACACAGCCCCCAGCAAGGGCACGGCATAGTGCAGTTCGAAGAGCTCGGGAATGTTTGGCGACAGCACCGAAACCGTGTCCCCCGGCCCCACGCCCAAAGCCGCCAGCCCCGCCGCGACCGAACGGCAGCGAGCGCCCGTCTGTGCCCATGTGCGCCTTACGTCGCCATACGTCACCGCAGAGCGCGCGCCGTAGACCAACTCGGCCCTTTTCAGGAACGACAGTGGAGACAGGGCCACACAGTTGGCGTCATCGCGCAGGGCGGCTTCGTAGTGCTGTCTCATGCTCTGATCCTATGGCCAAGGTCCCGGCGTTACAGAAAAGGCAGCTCTACGAGTTTGGCGGAAACCGCCCCTTGATCGCGCATCACCTGCACTGTTTCGCCCGCGGGCACGCCTGCGTCGATCAGCGCATAGCCGATGTTGGCTTTCAGGCGCGGTGACCAGACGCAATTGGTCATCATGCCGATGCGCTGGCCATTGCGGATGATGTCTTGGCGGCGAAAGCCTAGGGGAGCAGGGGCATGGCCTTCAAGCACCAGACCGAGCTGATGGCGTTTCACACCTTCCGCCTCGATCCGGCGCAGCGCTTGGATGCCCACGACGTCATCGGCGACATGAAGATCAACGTACTTGCCCAGACGCACCTCGAACGGATTGGTCGCGTCGTCGGTATCACCGCCGACCGACAAGGCCGCTTTCGGTGCGCTCCGCCGTGGCAGGAGCGCCTGGGCCAATGCCCCAGGGCTGGCCCGCCTCCTTGAAAATATTCCAAAGCTGAGTGCCGCGAGTCCCGTCTTTCAGATAGATTTCGAACCCGCCTTGCTTGGACCACCCAGAGCGCTGAACGGCCACCGGAATGCCTTCGATTTCGGTTTCCTTGAACCAGAAATACTTCAGCTGTCGAACCCAATCGCCCAATACATGGGCCACGACATCCTCGGCTTTTGGCCCTTGCAGCGCCATGGGGGAGACGTCAGGCTCGCTGACCTCGACGGTCATGCCGCGTTCGGCAGCAATAGCGCTGGCCCAAAACCAGATGTCGCTATCGGCAATCGATAGCCAATAAAGGTCATCCGCCAGCTTCAGCAGAATCGGATCATTGATGATCGTGCCTCTATGGTTGCATAGCGGCACATATTTGCCCTGACCGACTTTGCAGTTGGACAGATCGCGCGGTGACAGGATCTGCGCCAGGCGGCCCGCATCCGGCCCTTTCAGTTGCACCTGGCGCTCCACGCCGACATCCCATTGAGAGACGCCGTTGATCAGTCGCCAGTATTCCGCCTCGGGATCACCATAAGACGTGGGCATGATCATCCGGTTATAGATGCTGGCCGCGGTCATACCTTCAGCGACGGCCGAGGCATAAAACGGTGACGGCCGCAATCGCGCCGTTGGGAAAACTGAAAACATCGGCCCCTCCCCTATGGTCGACACCCAATGATCAGGCTGGCGCGGTTTCGTCAAAGGACGTATTAGGGGGGCATACCTATACAAAAAGTTATGGCTGTGTTTTGGAGCGCGCTTATGAACCGTTACCTCCCGCCTCTGACATGGCTACGCGCATTCGAAGCTTCGGCCCGTACGCTCAGTTTCACCCATGCCGCCTCCGAATTGCACATCACGCAAGCCGCGGTGTCCAAACATGTGAAATCGTTGGAGCACCATCTGCATCATGTGCTGTTCATCCGCCGCCCGCGCGGTCTGGAGCTCACCAAATCTGGCGCCGCCTATCTGCCCAAGGTGCAGGATGCGATGGAACGGCTGGCTATCGGCACGCGTGAGGTGTTTGGCCAGCGCCGAACCAGTTCGCTGACTGTGCGATGCGCCATTTCCTTCGCCGTCAATTGGCTGGCTCAGCGCTTGCCCGAATATCTCGACCGTTATCCGGGCAAGAATATCCGCTTGCTTTCAAGCGTCTGGAATGACGCCTTTGACGCGCAGGACTTCGATCTCGACATCCAATACGGCACCGGACACTGGCCTGGGTTCAACAGCCATCGCCTGACGTGGGAAACCATCACGCCCCTTTGCGCACCCGAATTGCCTGGCCGCAATCCTCTGAACAGTCCGCAAGACCTGCGTCATCATCGTTTGCTGCACGTGCTGGGCTATCATGAAGGCTGGGGCATCTGGCTAAAGGCGGCTGGAGCCCAGCAGGTCGATGCCGGTTCAGGGTTGCATCTCGACTCCTCCTTGACGGCGTTTGAGTTGGCGGCGGACTGTGCAGGCGTAGCACTGGGCCGCAGTTCCCTTGCCGGACATGCCCTGGCCTCCGGCCGATTGATAGCGCCGTTTCCTCTCGCGGTGCCTATCGATGAAGCGTTTCATCTGATCCAACCAGCAGGCAGCAGCCGCCATCCAGATGCCCCGTTGTTTGTCGAATGGCTGCTGTCCGCCGTACAGAAGTCGGAAAACGCCAACAAGCACGCAAGCTGAACGTCCATGAGGCAGCGCTCGCGGCGATGACCATCAGCTTCTGCAGCCGCATCAGGTGGTGGCCCCCCGCCAACGGCGAGGGCCATCCGACGCGATGGACTCCGAAACGATACAAAATGCCCAATAAGTGGGCACTGACCCGAAACGGGAAGGATAGAGGTCAATGATCCGGTGATAGTACGATCGCAGGTCAGGCTGAAATCGGAGCGTGGTAAGGTAGCGACGAGCGACGTCCCGCGCTAGGATAGCAGACAGGCCAACGAGTGATGTCTTGTCCTGAATTTTCTCCAACCCAGGGCTCGGCGCTAATTTCTTCAGAGTAGTGCAGGAGGTGCGCGCGACGTGTTTTTTGAGACCACCTTCCATGACGCAACGGAGCAGGAAGCGTCCTTGCCAGGTTGGCGGCAGGAATACCGACAGGTTTCGACCGGCGGCTATGACGGTCGAACCATGGCTATCCTGCTCCCAGGCGTGGAGATTTTGCGCGAGACCATCAGTGTCGGCACGGAACAAATGTTCTCGGCGCCGGAAGGCAGCATGATTTTCTATTACTACCCTAAACGCGATCGAAGTGAATTGGTCCGCGGCGAAAAAGCGACCGGCGTTTCAGGTTTCGCCTTAAACTGGACCAATCGCATCGGGTTCATGGACGCCGATAGCGACCTGCTGATGCTCGTCCTAAGGCGCGATGCTGTTGCGGACGAGGACCGCAGCAGAATAGCGGAGCTTGTCGAACCCCCTCTAGAGAATGCGGCTTTTCTTGCAGACTGGCTGCTGTCGTTGCTTGGAGGCGCTCGCCAACAATCGCATCCGTGCGCCTGGGGAAAATTCGACGGCGTGCTCGCGGACGTCATTACAGATCGTTTCGAGCTGCTTTTCCAGAAAAGCCTCGTTCGCCAAACGCCGCACATAGCGCAGACAGAACAAATCTATAGAAAGATCCGCGATCGAATTTTCGATGCGCCTGATATGCCCCATTCGGTGAAGTCGCTGTCGCGAGATCTTGGTGTATCGGCCTTCAACCTCAGGGCATCCTGCCAAAGTTTCACGCAGATCCCTCTCGACAGAATCCTGATGATGCTTCGCTTGAACGGCGCCCGCCGCGACTTGCTGCACGCTCGTTGTTCGCCGCGGAAGGTATCCGACATAGCAATGGATTGGGGCTTTTTTCACTGGAGCCGCTTTGCGCTGCGCTACAAGTCGCTTTTCGGCGAAACACCCTCTCAGACCCTGAAGGGTTAGCGTTCCCGAGGGGCGTCCCGCATCGTCACCGCAGTTGCTCCGTATCCTCCGCGTTCACTGGCTTCAGACGTCCTCTTGCGGCGGTTTTGAGGTGTCGGGGGACGACCGTCACGCCCCCCAACCTACAATCCCCTTGACCTCCATAAAGTCGCGTATTCCCCAATGGCTGTACTCGCGGCCATTCCCGGACTGTTTGTAACCGCCGAACGGTGCATGCGTATCCCACGGCGCATAGTTGACGTAGACTGAGCCGGCTTGCAGTTTGCGTGCGACCGCTCTTGCTCCTTCCAGACTGCCGCCTTGCACGTAGGCGGCCAGGCCGTAGATCGAGTCGTTCGCGATCCGTATGGCGTCCGCCTCGGTATCGTAGGGAATAATCGAAAGGACCGGACCAAAAATTTCCTCGCGGGCAATGGTCATCTCCGGCGTAACGCCACCGAAGATCGTTGGCTTGACGTAGAAGCCAACATCGAGACCCTCAGGTTTGCCTGGTCCGCCTGCAACCAAAGTGGCGCCTTCCTCGATGCCAAGACCAATCATCCGCTGGATCTTGTCGAATTGCTGCTGGCTGATCACAGGTCCCATATCGGTATCTTCACTTGAAGGATCTCCGACGCGGGTGGCGGCGGCGACCCGCCTCGCGATGTCGAGCGCCTCGGCATGGCGATCGGCCGGGATCAAAAGGCGCGTCGGCGCGTCGCAAGATTGGCCCGAATTGCTGAAACACGCCTCGACACCCTTGACGACCGCATTCTCCAGGTCAGCGTCGGCCAGCACGATATTGGCCGATTTTCCGCCCAACTCCTGAGCCACGCGCTTGACAGTTTCAGCGGCAGTTTTGGCGACCATGATGCCCGCGCGCGTGGATCCCGTGAAGGACACCATATCGACGCGAGGATGACCTGCGAGATACTGTCCGACCTCAGGTCCTGTCCCATTGATCAGGTTGAAGACACCCTTGGGTATTGCGGCTTCTTCGAGCACTTCCGCGAAGATGATCGCACTGAGGGGCGCCAACTCGGACGGCTTCAGAACGACTGTACAGCCCGCGGCAAGAGCCGGCGCGACCTTGCAGACAATCTGGTTCAGGGGCCAATTCCACGGCGTGATGAGCGCGCAAACGCCGATAGGCTCCCAGGTGATCATCGAGCTTCCGTGGAGCTCGTCGAAGCTGAATGCTTCGAGAGCGGCGATTGTCGATTCCAAATGAATCTGCCCTGCCCATGCTTGGGCCTCCCGGGCAAATTTCAAGGGTGCACCGAGTTCCGTGCTGACGGCTCGCGCAATATCGTCGTAGCGATCATTGTAGCATCGTAGGACATTGCGCAGGAGTTCCACTCGCTCGGTCCTGCTCGTTTGTGAAAAAGTCGGGAAAGCCTCGAAAGCAGCTTGCACGGCCAAATCCGCATCTTCGGTGGTGCCGATCGCAATCTGCATGAACGATTGTTCGGTCGCGGGATTGACCACGTCCATTCGGCCAGCACCGCCTGGCATGACCCATTGTCCATCGATATAGAATTTCGACGCGTTGTCGGACTGCATGCTTGCTCCAGTAAGATTGTTGTTCGTTCTTGCCATTGGCTCAGCGGCGGATGGCATCTTCATAGCCAGAAAGAACCCCGACAACATTGATGCCGACGTCTTCGACGGCATAGCCGCCTTCCAGAACGAACAGGGTTTTCGTCTGAAGGCCTGCCAGGCGGGCGCCGATAAGCGGAAAATGGTCGTGGGAAAGTCGGAAGCGACTAATCGGATCGCCCTCGAAGGTGTCAACGCCATGGGAGATGACGACTACGTCAGGGCCAAACTGCCGGACGCTGCCAAGCGCGAAGTCAAGTGCGCCCTCCCATTGCGCCCAATCGGTGCCATGCGGAAGCGGTATGTTGATGTTGAACCCCTCTCCGCTGCCGGAGCCTCGTTCATCCGCATAGCCGGCAAAAAACGGATAATCATTGCGGGGATCGGCGTGCAGGCTGACAACCTGAACGTCACCGCGGGCGTAGAATATCTCTTGTGTGCCGTTGCCATGGTGATAGTCGATGTCCAGAATGGTCACGCGCGAAGCGCCACCGTCCAGCAGCCGTTGCGCGGCGACGGCAGCATTGTTGACGAAACAGTATCCGCCATTGAAATCGGTTCCGGCATGATGGCCGGGCGGACGGCAAAGGGCAAAACAAGCCTGTTCGCCCTCGATGATCAAATCTGCCGCGGTCAGGGCGCTGTCGTGCGAAGCCTTGACGGCTTCCCAGGTGCCTTCAACAAACCCTGTGCTGGCATCGATGGAATATTGTCCCAGCTGGGCATCGATAGAGTCTGGCGCTACATCCTTGTATCGGCCTCTCGCCGGCCAAGCGTAGGGAAGAGCCGTACCCGTCCGTCCAGCGTCCCGCCAAAGCCTCCACGCTGACGCTATGAAGTCGAGATAGGTAGGTGAGTGAATCCGTTTGGCGGTATCCAGGGACTGCGGCCGTGGGTTAAGAACGGGTCCGAGACGCACCTCCTCGATCCGGCTTGTTATGAACGTTGCGCGCGATGTGTTCTCGTAACCCTCGACAACAGCGCCATTGTAAAATTCAAATTGACCCTGGTGTTTCAGCTGTATCGGCGAGAAAATCGTTTTCATAAAGCATTGCCCACGTTGCAGGTAACAAGACAGGATGTGAGAAAGTGAGAACTCAATTGATCTTCGTTCGCTGGTTGACGACGTAGATGCAAATGACAAGCGCCACGGAGATCAGCAAGAAAACGGCCGCTATTGCGTTGACCTCAGGAGTAATCGTGCGACGCACCTGGCCAAGCATATAAGTAGGCAGGGTGTCCTGGCCGGCCGTCTTTACAAATTCGGTGATCACGACGTCGTCCAGCGACGTGACAAAGGCGAGGATGAAGCCCGCCAGAATGCCTGGGAAAAGCAAAGGCATCGTGACGAAGCGAAACGCGTTCCATGGCGATGCGTACAGGTCGCCGGCAGCACGTTCCAGGCTTATGTCCATCGTCTGGAGGCGGGCACGGATCGGGAGATAGGCGAACGGCACGCAGAACGCCGTGTGCGCCAGGATCAGGTATCCGAGACCAGAATAGCCGGTCCAGCCGCGAATTGTAGCGGTTACAATCAGCAGCGCGACGGCGGTAACGATCTCAGGCACCATCAGCGGAACCGAGATTGCACTATAGGCTAATGTCCACCCTCGAAACCTTGGGGTCCGGCTCATGGCCAATGCGGCCAGCGTCGCCAACGCTGTCGACAAGGTGGCCGATATGGCGGCAAGTTTCAGCGACAGAATAGAGGCGCTGATCACTTGCTGATTGTTTGCGGCGCTTTGAAACCATCGAAGCGAAAATCCTCCCCATTTCGCAGGACTGGTCCCGGCATTGAACGCAAAAACGAGCGCGACTGCCAATGGTGCGTAGAGGAAAATGAACGTTGTGATGGCGACAGTGCCGAAGCCGCGCTGGTGGGTTACCGGGAACGCTTTAGCCATGTTCGTGTCCGTGGCTGTCGCCATGCCGGATGTAGACGAGAAGCGCCACCATCACGATGGCCATCAGGGCCAGCGAAAGCGCGGAGCCGAAGGGCCAATCGCGACCTTGGCCGAACTGAAATTCGATGTAGTTGCCAATCATAAGATTTCTGCCGCCACCGAGCAGGATAGGAGTGACATAGGTTCCGATTGCAGGGATGAACACAAGAATGGAGCCGGCGATGATGCCGGGCTTGGCAAGTGGTACGATGATTTCGCGAAGCACATTGACTGGACGAGCGTACAGGTCGGACGCCGCCTCGAGCAGGCTTCGGTCCTGCCTTTCCAGACTTGCGTAGACAGGCAGGATCATGAGAGGCAGGTAGACGTAGACAAGTCCGAGACAAATCGCGAAATTCGTAAACAGCATTTGTATTGGTTCGGAAATAAAACCAGCCTTGATCAGAAGTGTATTGATGATCCCTTCGTTGCGGATCAGATCCTGTATGGCGAACGTGCGGATCAGGAGATTTGTCCAGAACGGAACGGTGACGAGCAAAAGCCATACTTCCCGGTTGAGCGGATTGCGGGTCGCGATGAAATAGGCGGTGGGAAATCCCACGAGCAGGCACAGAACCGTGGTTGCCAGCGACAGGAGAAGCGAGCGCAGCAAAATCTCGAGGTTCGTCCCTGACAGCGTCAGCGTGTCGTCGAAGACATCGCGGTCAAAAAGGACGCGCGTCCAAGCATCGAAAGATAGAGTGTAGTTCACGCCGCCGGTCGGACCAGGGGTCAAGAATGAATACGTCACAATAACCAGAAGGGGTGCGATCGCACCGATTATGACGACCAGAACCGCGGGGCTGATCAAAAGCCATCGCGTTCGGCTTGCTGATTTTGACCGGACTGCTTCAAGACTTGCCATCTCTACACCTCTCAACCGGGCAGGATCTGGGCTGAGTTCGGTGTGAAATTCACCGAGACCTCGTCGCCGATCACGATGGGGAGATTTTCCTCCGGCGTATTATACTTACGGACCGTGACAACAGCGGCGCCTCGGCTCAATTCGACTGTGTACTGCGTTTCGGCACCGCAGAAGCTTACCGCTTTCACAGAACCGGTAAGTTGGCCGGCCGGCTCCTGGGCCAACGGTAGAATTCGCAAATGCTCGGGCCGCACGACGATGTTCACCAGTTGGCCGGGCGCAACCCTGTCCTTCGTCGGGATAGCGACGGCGCCGACCCCTCGAACATCGATCACAGCCCCGCGGTCATCCGAGTTGAGCCCCCGCCCGTGCAGGAAATTCGTCTCACCGACGAAGTTCGCGACGAAGTGATTTGCAGGCTTGATGTAGACTTCGTGCGGGGTTCCGACTTGCATGATCTCGCCTGAAGACAGCACAGCGACGCGATCGGACATCGTCAAAGCCTCCTCCTGGTCATGCGTCACGAAAATGAAAGTGATCCCCGTCGCAGCCTGGAGTGACTTGAGCTCCATCTGCATTTCCTTGCGGAGTTTGTAGTCCAGCGCTGAAAGTGACTCGTCGAGAAGCAAGACCTTCGGCTCGGATGCGAGCGCGCGCGCCAGCGCGACCCGCTGCTGTTGGCCGCCCGATATCTGACTTGTTCGCCGATCGGACAGATTCTCCAGTCGCACGAGTTTCAACATCTCATCGACACGGGCAGCGATTTCGTGGCGGGGCCGTTTGAGCATCCGCAGCCCAAAGCCGATGTTCTGCGCAACCGTCATGTGCGGGAAAAGAGCATAGTTCTGGAAGACGGTGTTGATGGGCCGTTGGAACGGAGGGACCGATGCAATGTCCTCGCCACCGAGAAGGATGGTGCCGGCCGTCGGATATTCGAAACCGCCTATCAGGCGCAATAGAGTGGTTTTTCCGCAGCCCGATGGCCCAAGCAATGTGAAAAACTCATTGTTGAAGATGTCCAGCGTCGTGCTTTTGACCGCGGTGACGACGGCGTTTCCCGAACCGTAGGTCTTGGTAACCTGGTTCAAGCGGATGGCTACGCCCGGCGTAGATTCATCTTTCATAGTGTCCCCAAAATGAATCACTCAGGAGTTATGCCGCCGATAGGAAACGCTGTCGTCGAATGCAGCGCAAACATCGCCAGCGGACCGATAGAAGCAGCTACTTCTGGACGTCCTGCCAGATACGGCTGTAGAGCTGCGTGATCTTCGGGTCGCAAAGCGTCAGAAGCTCACCCTTTGATTTCATATCGTCGGGAATGGTCAGCTCCGGCGCACCCTTCATATCGTCCGAGTAGTATTTTTCAGCACCGATGATAGCCGCGCCATATTTGGCAAAGGTCGAATTCAATGCCGCGTTTTCGGGCGCCATAATGAAGTTTTGAAAAAGCTTGGCGTTCTCCAGATTTGGAGCATCCTTCAGAACCACCACATTGTCAGAGCCGTAGGTGAAGCCCTCTTTGGGAAGGCCATAGGCGATGCTGTGATTTTGAGTACGGCGCTTCAACGCGGAACCACTCCAGTCAAGCGAAGCCGAAACATCTCCGGAGGCCATTTTCAGTGTTCCGGAATAGTCGATCGACAGCCAGCTCTTCTTGGCCTCCAGGAGACGGTCGCGGACCTTGGTGAGCAAGGCCTTATCGCTTGTGCACCATGTTCCGCCTTCGAACTTGATCGCGGCGAACATGATATCGTTCATCTCGGGAACGATATTGATCTTTCCCTTCAATTCAGCCGGCGGATCCAGAATCACCTTCCAGGTATTTATGTCGCCTTTGAAGACGGACGTATTGACGCTTACGCCGCTGGTATACCAAAGCCACGGCACGGAATATTTTCGTCCTGGGTCGAAAGCGGGATTCCGCCACCTCTCTTCGAGGTTCTTGGCATTTTCCATCTGCCCCGGATTTGTCTCGGCAAGCAGCCCTTCTTGAATATAGGTGGGGATGAAGCTCTGCGAGGGAACCACGACGTCGAACCCGGAGGAACCCTGACGCACCTTGGCAAGTGCGGTGTCGTTGGAATCGAAATCCGTCTGCGTCACATGGATGTTGTAGGTCTTTGAGAATTTGTCGATCAATTCGGGGCTGGTGTACTCGCCCCAATTGTAGATGTTGAGATTGCCTTCAGCCAGGGCGACGGTGGTGCTCAGGCCCAGAATTAACGCGGCGGACGTTGCGGTGAGTTTCATTTGGCTCTCGCTTGGTTTCTGGCTCGATAGTCCGGTGTTCCAACGCTTCAGCACCTGAAGGGCATCCGATGGAGCTTCAGGCCCGGCTTCAAAAATGTTCAGGCTGGTTGGTTGTCGTCTAGCCATCTGCCCTGCCTAAAAGGAAGGCAGGCGGCCGGATCATGCCGGCTTCCAAAGTCCCTCACGGATCAGGTCATCCGCGGTGGCTTCAATCCCCTTGCGAAGAGCATCGGTCATCATGTCGATTTGCGAACGGCTGATTGTCAGCGGCGGCGACATCACGCACATATTGATCAGGGGCCGGACAAGCAATCCATTCTCCTGGCAATGAAAATCGATGCGCTTACCGACGGTCAGGTCGAGATCAAGACGATCCTCCGTCTTGGCATCGGCAACACATTCAATCCCCGCCATCAGTCCGGCCCCGCGCACCTCGCCTACGAGGGGTAGTTCCTCGAGCGTCCGTAACTGCTCTTGAAAGTAGGGACCTATTTCACGCGCGTGATGGAGGAGACCATCTTCCAGCAGTTCGATATTGCGGATTGCCACCGCGCAGCCGATGGGATGACTGGAATAGGTCAGACCATGCACGAAGTTTGCTTTGGGATGGTTCAGACGGCGAAGTTCGCTGAGCAAGCGATCCGACACCATGACGCCACCAAGGGGAAAATACCCTGACGTGACACCTTTAGCGAAAGTGATCATATCCGGCTGAATTCCGAACACGTCCTGCGATGCGAAGATATGGCCGAGCCGCCCGAAAGCGGTGACGACCTCGTCAGTGATAAACAGAATGTCATTTTCCGTGCAGAGCGCTCGCATGCGCTTGAGATAGTTCGGCGGCGACATCAACACCCCGCCGCTCGCCTGGATCGGTTCGGCGATAAAAGCCGCGATCTGCTGGGCGCCCTCGTGCTCGATGAGCGCGCGAAACTCATTGACGAGGAAATCTTCGAACGCCTCCAGCGACAAGTTTGCCGGTCGGTGGAAGGGATTGGGGCAAGTCAGCTTTCTGACGAGATCGCCTGCGCCATCCATCCAGTCGTGATCACGCGGGCGGCCGTTCAGCGACGCGGTCAGGTATGTCGAGCCGTGGTAGCTTCCTTGGCGTGAGATCAACAACTTCTTCTGCGGCAGTCCGCGGACGTTGTTGTAGAATTGCACGAGCCGTATTGCTGTTTCGACCGCGGATGAACCGCCAGTCGTCAAGAAGACATGGTTGAGGTCACCCGGCGCGCGCTCCGCGAGCATCTGCGCAAGCTTCTCCGCGGGAGCATTGCTTGTATACCACGGCGTTGAATAGGTCATCGACATTGCCTGGTCGCGCAATGTATCGGCCAGCGCTTGGTTGCGATGTCCCACGTTGATGCACCACATGCCTGCCGGTCCGTCGATCAGTTTTCTTCCGCTCTGATCGGTGACGAAAATATCTTCCGAGGATGTGATGAGTTCGCGAGCTTCCGCACCGATACTGCCGGCCAGAGGGGCGGCCTGAATCAGATGAAACCGCTCATTGGTGGGGGCGCCGGTTTCATTTAGCGAGAGAGCAGGTTCAACCATAATAATCCTCACGATCTAAAGACTAGGACGTAGACTCATTACCGCGTAGCCAGATGCGGATTGCGACGAGTTTGAGGGCGGCAAGATAGTTCTCAGCCAGCTTGTCGTATCGGGTTGCGATACGACGGAATTGCTTGGCCTTGTTGAAGAAGCGTTCGACGAGGTTGCGCGCCTTGTAGAGGAAGGGACTGAAGCAGATCGCGTCCTTGCGGTTGGCCTTGGGCGGAATGTTGGCCCATGCCTTTCGCTCGGTGACAGCATTGCGCAAGGCGTTGGCATCATAGCCCTTGTCGGCGAGTAGCATGGCACCCTCCGGCAATTCCTTGATCAAGTCCGCTGCGGAGGCGATGTCGCTCTTCTGGCCTGCCGTGAGCGTCAGCTTAATCGGCCTGCCTTGGGCGTCGACAAGAGCATGGATTTTGGTTGTCAGCCCGCCTCGGGAACGACCGAGACAATGATCTCGATCCCCCTTTTTGCCGTCGCGCCCTGCTGATGGACGCGAACAATGGAGGTGTCGATCATCTGCACCGTGCCGTCATGGGCTTTGGTGATGGCATCCATGAGGCGGTCCCACACACCTGCTTTCCGCCATCGGACGAAGCGATTGTAGCAGGTGGTGCGCGGGCCGTATCGCTCCGGCAGATCGCGCCATGGCGCACCCGATCGCAGCACCCAGAAGATGCCGTTCAGCACCCTGCGGTCGTCAACGCGCGGCACTCCTCGCGGCTTGTTGGGCAACAGCGGCTCGATCGCGCGCCATTCGAAGTCAGTCAGGTCATATCGGCTCATGTGGAGCCTGAATCAGAAAACGGCGTGGTATGGAAGCCTAAATTGCGGGCGGTCAACGACTCTTACAGCCGGACCTCTTCGACGGGATCGCCGCGCTCGAATTCCCACGCCCTAGCCATGTTCAACACATCCTCAAATGGCTCATCGGGGTGAGAAGTCGTGGATATAAAGCGTGTCTCGTCGCTTCCGTCACCGACGACGATCTCGTCGATAATGTCTTCAACCCTCGCGCAGCCTGGTCCGACCACGGCCACGAGCGATACACCGTCATTCAGACATTGCTCAACAAAGCCATCGAGCAAGGTCTCATCCGATACCGGAACGTGAAGAATTAATTTGCGGGCAAACGGCATAGTCAGACTGTAAGCCGACGGGTGATTGCTTTCCAGCGTCTCAATCATCCAGCGTTTATGAGTTCACGACCTAGGCTGTAGGAAGCATGGAACCCCTTTTCGCTCTAGCCACTGGACAGTGCGACAACGCCTATAAAGTAGGCATCCGCCTTTTTCTGGTTGCCAAGCGATCATCTCGCACAAACCTGTCCTTGGCGATTGGCATTGTCCTGGCACTGCCATTGAGCACTGATAGACTGGCATGCCGCCAATGACGAACCAGGTCCTTCCCCTGGCCCTCCGGTAGCCAAGATGACGCGACCATTGCGTGCGGCGTCGCATCACCGTGCGCTGAATTGCGGACTTTCACGTCGACGCAGACGAATGCCAAACGATTGTCCGTCGCGGTCAAATTTGTTTAGCGCCCTGCTCTCGCCGTAAGTTGCCGGGGCCACCCTACAGGAGCTTTGCGCGAGCGGGACATTCCGCTTGCTGGCTTTGGCCTAGGTGCTCGCTTAATGTCAGATGGGATCGTCACTGAAACTGGCTGCCAAAACTGTCAGAAACTCCCTTACCCTTTGGGGAACAAAGCGGCGGGAGGGCTGAACGGTGTGTATGGGCATCGTTGGCATGGTCCAGTCTGAAAACATCGACACCAGGCGCCCTTCAGCAAGATCGCCTTTCACTAGATCTAGCGGCAAACAAGCAATACCGGCACCATCGATGGCGAGCTTGCGCTGAGCTTCATCAAGGTCGACCTCGATCCCGCCCCCTACAGTGACCGTGAGTTCTTCCCCACTTGGCCCAATAAAGGGCCATCGGTTGCGCGGCACAAAATTGAGATTGAGCAAGCAACGCGCCTGCGACAGCTGACTGGGATGGATGAGCTTGCCGTAGCGTCGGACAAAGTCTGGAGGTGCGCAGCAGGCGAAACCATAGGTCCCCAGACGCCGAGCAACCAGACCGGAATCCGGCAGTTCGCCAATCCGGACGGCGGCGTCGAACCCTTCCGCAATGAGATCGACACGCCGATTGGTAAGGTTGACCTCCAGAATGACACCGGGATGCCTGGAGTCGAATGCAGCGAGAATGGCCGGTAAGCGTGTTATGCCGATTATGGTTGGAGCCGTGATCCTGATGCGCCCTGAGAGCTCGGCTCCGGCTACGCGTCAGCTTTGAGACCGGCAGACGCTGTGCTGGATGGCAGAATTGAGGCGCAAAGCGCCATTCGATAGAAGATAAATGCGCTCAGTGGGTGGCTGGATCAGCTTCTTGAATCAATTTGGGCGAACCGCTTCGTAACCCATTGGCGGATAACGATTATGTTAGTCGCTGAGGGTCAGCGCTTTCTACACAAAATCAATATGTTAGCGGATGGTTCGCCAAGCCGTTTCCTTTGTATTCTCTCGTATGGTCTGGCGAACCGAAGAAGGAGCCCGACTAATGCGGACCACGAATCCGCAAGCCGTATTGGAGAGACAGATGCGGCCGTGTCACCGCCCCCCGAGTCTCTCGCTACCTCCCCGGTGCCGATGGCGACCGCGCGCCCGGTTTCAGAACGATGGCGTCGATCACTTCTGTGCGCATCGGCAGGTCTGGGCGTTGACCCGCGGCGGAATCGAGTGGCGTTCGCCAACTCCCAGTGGCACAATCCGCCAGCAATCGGCGAGGCGAAAATGACACGCGTAGTGATCATCGGCGGCAGCGGGCATGTCGGCACGTACCTAGTGCCGCGGCTGGTCGAGGCCGGATATGAAGTGGTCAATGTCAGCCGCGGCCAGCGCGCAGCCTATACGCTGAATGCGGCGTGGAAATCGGTCGAGCCCGTAGTGATCGACCGCGACACGGAGGAGAAGGCTGGCACATTCGGCGAGAAGGTCCGCGCGCTGAAGGCCGATATCGTGGTGGACATGATTTCCTTCACCCTCGACAGCACCAAGCAGATCGTTGGTGCGCTGCGAGGCGAGGTGCAGCACTTCCTCCATTGCGGCACCATCTGGGTCTATGGGCACAATACCGCAATCCCCGCGACAGAGGACCAGCCGAAGAATCCGTTCGGCAGCTATGGCACGCAAAAGGCCGAGATCGAGAGCTGGCTGCTCAACGAAGCCAGGCGGAACGGTTTTCCAGCCACGGTGTTTCGTCCCGGCCATATCGTGGGGCCTGGCTGGGAGCCGCTCAATCCGGCGGGGCACTTCGACGTCGGTGTGTTCTCCCAGATCGCCCGTGGCGAGCCGCTGGTGCTGCCCAATCTTGGCAACGAGACAGTGCACCACGTGCATGCCGACGACGTAGCACAGATGGTGATGCGCGCCATTGTGAGTTGGAGCAACGCGGTGGGCGAGGCCTTCAACACCGTCTCGCCTCAGGCGATCAATCTGCGCGGCTACGCCGAGGCCCTGTACAACTGGTTCGGCCACGCCCCGCGGCTGAGCTACGAGCCGTTCGATACGTGGAAGGGCAAGCAGACCGAAGAAAATTGGCGCGCCACCTGGGAGCACATTGCACGCAGCCCGAGCCATTCGATCGCCAAGGCGCGGAACCTCCTGGGCTACGACCCGCGGTATTCGTCGCTCCAGGCAGTGTATGAGTCCGTCGAGTGGCTGGTGGCGAACGGGAAACTCAGCCGGTAGGAGTGCCCAGATACTTCTCAGCCTCGGCGCAGGTCGAAACCCGCATTGCGTCTAT
Organism: Mesorhizobium japonicum MAFF 303099; assembly: GCF_000009625.1. Classification (NCBI taxonomy): domain Bacteria; kingdom Pseudomonadati; phylum Pseudomonadota; class Alphaproteobacteria; order Hyphomicrobiales; family Phyllobacteriaceae; genus Mesorhizobium; species Mesorhizobium japonicum. The sequence continues at coordinate 5,718,066 of NC_002678.2, read as the reverse complement.
CAAATTAGAATGCGGGTTTTTCTCGCCAAGCGTAACTTGAACTTTGGAGGGCTGATGGGAGGAACTGATGGATCTCAAGAAACTCATCACTGCCGTCCAAAGCAGTGAACCGTGCTGCCTTTTGGCATTGCTCGTTCTGCCTTGCGGCGAGGTGACCCTCAACCCTTCCGCTCCTGCTTGGCTCTGGCGAAGCCCCGATCCGTCGCGATAAATCGCTCAAGCATGGGCACAATCAGGCGCACAGGATCAGTTGGCGGCTGACCCGCGTCGCGGCAAGGATCTCAGCATATCTGGACAGATCGCGGTGCAGCGGCGCCGGCAGTTCCACTGTGACCTTAACCGGCTTGTCGTCTGCAATCGGACCGAGTTTCAGCTTGGCCATTTTCAGCCTCCGTAGGGTTCGAGCATGAGATCGCGCGTAACGACGACACGCACATTGACGCCCGGCCGTATCGTCAGCGTCGGTGCGATGTTGAGTTGGCGCTGGACGATCTGCTGGCCCACCTGGCTGAGGCTGTCGGAGGCGCCGCCGCGTAAGGCGCGCACGATGTCACTTTCCTGGCCGGACGAGCCGGCCTCCGCGCCAACGCTGAGGATGGTGGTGAGTGCGGCCGCGTTGAACAGTTCACCCCAATGGTAGTCCACGCCGTCCTCAAGGCCGGCATAGCCTTGGGCGTCAGTGCCAGGCTGGCGTTCAAGAACAATGGAGCGTCCGTTGGGAAAGACCAGCCTGCTCCAGACGAGCAGCACGCGACGCTGGCCGAAGCCGACCCCATTGTCGTACTGGCCAATGACACGCGTACCTTGCGGGATCAGCAGCGAGCGACCCGTGGGACTGTCATAGACATTTTCGGTCATCACACCCTTGAAAACAGCTACTATATAAGCTATTTTCCTCACAAAAGCTCGAAAAAGCTAATTTGTGAGGCGAAAAATGATCGATCTGAACGATCTTGGCAATGAGATCAAGAATGCCAGAAAGCAGCGCAAGCTGACACGGGAAAAGCTGGCCGAACTTTCGGGGCTCAGTCGGGCGAGGATCGAGGCGCTTGAGAACGGCAGGGTATCCGACATGGGTTTCAAAGGCGTGCTCACGCTCATGAACATTGTAGGGCTCGATTTCCGACTGACGACCTTCAACAACAAGCGTCCGACACTCGAAGACATCATGGAGGAAGACGATGCTGCGCGTTTGGGTCGGTAGCAAGCCGGTCGGCGTCCTGGACAGATCCGGCAGGCGTGGTTCGACTTTCGTGTACGATGTGAAGGCCGACGACCGTGACGCCGTGTCGCTCACGATGCCCAAGCGGACCGAATCCTGGAATTCGGAGTTCGGGCTCCTTCCCATTTTCGACATGAACCTCCCTGAGGGGGCACTTGAAGGGAAGATCAGGACGGCCTTCGCGAAGGCATTAGGTCACTTCGACGACCTAGACCTGCTGGCCGTTGTCGGCCGGTCGCAGATCGGCCGTATCCGCTTCACTGGCATGGACGAGGAACTGGTGGAGGATGTCCCGTTCCGAAGCATTGACGACCTGCTGCGCGCCCGTCGGGCGGGTGATCTCTATAACGACCTCCTCGAAACATATGCAGTCCATTCAGGGGTCGCTGGAGTGCAGCCGAAGGTCCTGGTGCGAGCCAGGGAAGATGATCCGTCGGACGGACGCCAGTCGCTGAGCGTGCGCGGCGCTACCCACATCGTCAAAATGTGGGATCCCGACGAGTATCCCGAATTGGCCGCAAACGAGTTCTTCTGCCTTATGGCAGCTCAACAAGTTGGTCTCGAGGTGCCGGACTTCCGGCTATCCGAGGATGGTCTGGCTCTCGTGGTCGAGAGATTCGACCTAACGGACGGCTCGTACTCCGGATATGAGGACTTCTGTGCGCTGAACGGCGTAACCAGCAAGGACAAGTACAACGGAGGGTACGAAACAAAACTCTTCAAGCGGATCAAAGAGTTCGTTTCTCCCGAAAATGCCGTTGGGTCATTGGAAGTCGCTTTCCGTCTGTTTGTGATTAATTGCGGTATCCGCAATGGCGATGCACACCTGAAGAATTTCGGCGTCGTTTACAAGGACGCGGAAAGCCCGGTACGGCTGGCACCCGTGTATGATCTCATCACGACAAGGGCCTACATCAAGAACGACGCAATGGCGCTCACCCTCGACGGCTCCACCGCCTGGCCCGACCGAAAGAAGCTTGACCGTTTGGGCGTTACCCGCGCGAACCTCCGACCGGGACGCGTAGCGGAGATCGTAGAGCAGACCTGCGACGCGCTCTCAGACGTTTCGGGAAGGGTGAAGGCCTATTTTGAAGAATCCAGCTTCCCTGAGGTCGGCGAAAAGATGCTTAGGGAATGGCAGGCTGGAGTGGGCTCCCTTAGCGAGGGAAAGACGATCCACCTGATGGAGGCTTTAGACGCAACATCAGCGAGAAACGACTAAAATATCAGCCATTTCAGCGATAATTTAGCATAATAGCCAATATTCGAGCTGTTTTGACTGCTCTATAACCCACCGCGGCCTTCCAGCCCTCGCTCAGGCCAATTCTCCTAGCATTCCGCCAGCATGGGCTCGCCCAGTTAAAGCGCCGGATCGGGCGCCAGGATCGGCATCGACGGCGGAATGAGTGTCGGCACATGTTTCTTGCCACCGACCCAGGCGTCGACGATATCCGACCATTCCTGCATCATGTGGCGGCGTTGAACTTCATACTCAGCCTTATTGTAGACACCTCGCGACGAGCGCCCGTCCTCGTGCGCCAGACATTTCTCGATCCAATCGCTGTTGAAGCCGAGCTCATTCAACAGGGTCGAGCCCGTTCGCCGCAGGTCATGAACCGTAAACGGCTCCAGAGGCAGCCCGTTCGCCTTCGCCCGTTCAACGACTGCGTAGGTGATCCGATTAAACGTGGCGCGCGACATCGGGGCGTCCGCATCGTACCGCGATGGTAGAAGGTATCTGGAATTTCCCGCACAGGTCTTCAGGGCAATCATGATGTCGAGCGCTTGGCGTGACAGGTAGACGTTGTGCGCCTTTGATCGCTTCATGCGCTCCTTCGGGATCGTCCAGACAGCATTCTCGAAATCGACCTCGTCCCACACCGCGTCCTGCAGCTCGCTCTTGCGCACCATGGTGAGCAGATAAAGCCGCATTCCCAAACGGATAGTGGGAATTGTGGCAACGTGCTCCAGTTGCTTCAGCATCACGCGAATTTCTGAGGGCGAAAGCGAGCGGTCCTTCGGCACGAAAGTAGCAATTGACGCGGGCCCAACTTCATCAGCCGGATTGGCCACCTTTTCCCCGTGCAAAATCGCGAAGCCGTAGATTTGCTTCAGGATGTCTCGAACGTGGATGGCGGTAGCCGGAGCGCCACGCTCAACAATAGCGCCGCAATGGGTCCGCAGGTCATCCGGCGTAATCTCCGTCAGCAGGCGATTGCGCCAGACCGGAAGAAGCTCCCGCTCGAAGATGGCGCGCCGCATGGCGCGCGTGCTGTCGGCCATCGGCGCCGCGGTGAGCCACTTCTCCCCGAACTCGCCAAAACTCTTAGCCTCTTTCAGGCGACGCTTGTCACGCTGCTTCTCGATCGCCGGCGATCGCCCCTCGCCAATGGCGCGCTTCGCGTCGAGGCACTTCTCTCGGGCCAAAGCGAGCGAGATCCCGTCTCTGCCATATCTGCCTAGATAGATCGTCTCACGGCGTCCATTGAGCCTGTAATCCAGCCGAAACGAGATCGCGCCACTGGGCATAACGCGAACGTATATGCCGTCACGGTCAGCGATCTTGTAGATTTTTTCTTTCGGTTTCAGTGCCTTAAGGGCGACGTCCGTCAACATACCCATTGCCTCCTGAAAAGTACCGTCAGTACAATTTCGAGGGCCGGTGGCAGGAAATTCCTTTTTTCTTCAATGCCTTAAGGCACAAAAAAGTACCGTCACGAGCCTCATTGGCTCTGACGGTACTTTGAAAAATTCGGGTGGGCAATATGCGGAAGGTCCGTCAAGCGGTCCGTCGAAGGCAATCGCTGCGTGCCGATTGTCGCTGATTGTCCCTGAAAGGATTTATATTTGTATTCAGTGCGTTACGTCGCAGATTGGCGTATTTTCGGCGGCGTTTGAGTGGGTCTGAATCATTCCCACTCGATCGTGCCAGGCGGCTTCGACGTGACGTCGTAGACGACGCGGTTGATGCCACGGACCTCGTTGATGATGCGTGTGGCGGCGGCACCCAGGAAGGCCATGTCGTAGTGGTAGAAATCCGCCGTCATGCCGTCGACCGAGGTGACGGCGCGCAGCGCGCAGACGAATTCGTAGGTGCGGCCGTCGCCCATCACGCCGACGGTCTGCACCGGCAAGAGCACGGCGAAGGCCTGCCAGATGGCGTCGTAGAGGCCGGCCTTGCGGATCTCGTCGAGATAGATGGCGTCGGCCTCGCGCAGAATCTCCAACTTCTCGCGCGTGATGCCGCCCGGGCAGCGTATGGCAAGGCCTGGACCTGGGAACGGATGGCGACCGATGAAGCTTTCGGGCAGGCCGAGCTCCTTGCCGAGCGCCCTCACCTCGTCCTTGAACAGTTCGCGCAGCGGCTCGACCAATTGCATGTTCATGCGCTCGGGCAGGCCGCCCACATTGTGGTGCGACTTGATGGTCACCGACGGGCCGCCGGTGAAGGAGACACTTTCGATGACGTCGGGATAGAGCGTGCCTTGCGCCAGGAAGTCGGCGCCGCCGAGCTTTTTGGCTTCCTCCTCGAACACTTCGATGAACAGCCGGCCGATGGTCTTGCGCTTCTTCTCGGGGTCAACCTCGCCTTCCAGCGCCGAGATGAATTTTTCCGAAGCATCGACCAGGATCAGCGGCAGGTTGTAGTGCTGGCGGAACATCGCCACCACGCCCGCCGCCTCGTCCTTGCGCATCAGGCCATGGTCGACGAGGATGCAGGTGAGCTGGTCGCCAACCGCCTCGTGGATCAAAAGCGCCGCGACCGAGGAATCCACACCGCCCGACAGCGCGCAGATGACCTTGCCCTTGCCGACCTGCTTGCGGATCGCCTCGACCGCGTGTTCGCGGTAGGCGCGCATCGTCCAGTCGCCCTCGATGCCGGCGATGTTGTGGACGAAGTTCCTGAGCAGCCGGGCGCCGTCGGGCGTGTGCACCACTTCCGGATGGAACATGATGCCGTACATCTTGCGCTCGACATTGCCGAAAATGGCGAAGGGCGAGCTTTCCGACTTGCCGAAAACCTGAAAACCCGGAGGCAAGGCGATGACCCGGTCGCCATGGCTCATCCACACCTGATGGCGCTGGCCGGTGGCCCACAGGCCCTCGAACAGCGGGCTGTCCTTCTCGATTTCGACGAAAGCGCGGCCGAACTCGCGATGGTTGGAGCTTTCGGCGACACCGCCCATCTGCACGCACATGGCCATCTGGCCATAGCAGATGCCAAGCACCGGCACCCCGGCATCGAAGACGATCTGCGGCGCACGCGGGCTGCCGATATCGGACGTCGAAGCCGGGCCGCCGGACAGGATGACGGCTTTGGGATTGATGCGCTTGAACGCGGCTTCGGCCGATTGGAACGGCACGATCTCGGAAAACACGCCGGCCTCGCGGATGCGGCGGGCGATGAGCTGCGTAAACTGGCTGCCGAAATCGACAATCAGGACGGTGTCGGGATGATTGGCTGTTTTCATGGCGAGCGTTTAGAGAAAGAAATGAGTCGACGCAATGGGTTACAAAGCCGCGCTGTTCACTGAACGCCGGCCTTTTTATCGCCGGCGTCCGCCTGCCCGGCATCGAGTGTCCGCAATGCATCCATCAGCGCCGCGAACCGCTGCTGGCCGATGCGCTCGATGTAGCCATGCTCGATCTGGAGCTTGATGCGGTCGCCGTCACGCAAGGCATCCAGACCTTTGCGCGTGTAGCCGACAAGCTTGCCGCGCCCGTCCCGCGGGTCGGGGAGACGCTGCACCACGCCCTCCGCCTCCAGCCCGTCGAGCAATTGTTGGACCGCCTGCTTGGAGATTGCCGAGCGCTCGATCAGCGCCGCCTGACGAATGCCGCCGCGTGGGATATGTCCCAGCAGCCCTGCGCGCGCTTCGGTGAACCAGCCGTGGCCGGCTGTGCGCATCGCGGCAGCGAATTCGGCCTGCCAGGCACGGCTTGCCTGCCACAGGCGCCAGCCGACGTGATCGGGAAGCGCTTCGGTTTTTTCGTCAAGCTCCTTGACCACTTTGTCGCGACTCCATATAGTCAAGATACTTGACGACCTTGCTCGCGTCGAGCGCTTTCGAACTCAAACCTTTGGATAGGGATAATGACAATTCTGAACAAGGACACGCTGGCCATTATCATGATCGGCACCACGCATGTGGTCGACATGGGCGGCAAGAGCGCCTTCATCCACTACGAAACCACGGACCGGGCGCATTTGCTGTTGCCGGACGGCACCCGTTTCCACGGACTTTGGACGCTGCAGGACGATGGCTACAAGGTCGAATGGCAGGACGGCCCAACCGGCTCCTGGAAACTCGATCACACACCGGGAGCTATCGACTATGTCGATGCGGCCGGCATTGTGCGCGGGCGCATCTTGCGCATCGATTTCGGCGACCCGGAGAGCCTTCGCGGCTTGACCTGGTTGCGCTCAGATGCCGAGCAGGCCTGAGCCGATCGCCTGTTCGAGCCGCATGACGGCGTCGGCCAGCTTTTCGTCGATAACATGGAGATATTCGGTCCAGTCGCCGACATGCCTGAGATCGGCCGCGCCGTCGGAAATGCCGCGCAGACCGATCAGGGGCACATCGAACAGCTGGCAGGCGCGCAGGCAGGCGAAGGTTTCCATGTCGACCATGTCGGCCGCGATTGCATCATAGGCAGCGCCGGTGATGATGGCGCCGCCGGTCGACAGCGTGGCCTGCTTGATTTCGGGAATACGAAACGGCAGCGGCGCGGTGACCGGCAGGTCAAGAAAAGGGGTCGCGCCCCTTTCGAAACCCAAGGGCGAGGCATCGATGTCGCGATAGCTGACGGAGACGGCCTGATAGATTTCCGTCTGTTCCAGGGTCCGGCTACCGGCTGAGCCGAGCGAGACGACAAGGTCCGGCAACGCCTGCTGCGACTTCAGCCAGGACAGTTCCGCGCCGACCCGGACGGCTGCCTCGACCGGACCGACGCCCGTCATCAGCGGCGTGAACAGTTTTTGCAGATGCGGGCCATATTCGGCCTGCGCCGCCATGACGAAGAGGACGTCCTTGCCGCCAATTCTTGTAATGTTGGCCATCACCCCGCTATCCCATCCCGCCCAACCACCGTCATCATCGTTCCCGTCATGGTGGCGATGAGCTTGGCCTCGCCGTCGGCGGCGAAGGCGTAGGCCTGGCCATCGGCGACGATGATGGTGCGGCCGGGCTTGGTCACCGAGCCTCGGAATAGGAACCGTTCGCCCCTGCCCGGCGCCAGAAGGTTGACCTTGAATTCGATGGTCAGCACGCCGGAATTTTCCGGCATCAGCGAAAAGGCCGCGTAGCCGCAGGCCGAGTCCAGCGCCGTCGAGATGACGCCGGCATGCAGGAAGCCATGCTGCTGGGTGAGCGCCGCCGAATAGGGCATCTCGATCTCGATGATGCCGGGCGTCACCAGTGTCAGCTCGGCGCCGATCGTCGCCATCGCCTGCTGGCGCGCGAAGGACGCCCTGACGCGATCCTCATAATCGGGAGCCGGTACGATCTTTGCTGCCATCGCAATTGCCTTCGTTTGTCTGGCAAAGCTTATTGCAGAGGGATGGGCGGCAGGCAATCGCAATTGCTGCACTGCAACAATTCGCCCGTCGGCCGCCATGTGGAGACATTGGCGATCCGGCCGGCTCAGTTGGCCCGGCGCAGCGCGCAGAAATAAAACCCGTCCGTTCCGCTCAGCAATGGCGACAGCGAGATATCGCCGGCAGAACCGATCCGCGCGGCCGCCTCGTGGCCCGGAAAATGGCTGTCCCACAGTGCACGGTGGTCGACTGGAACAAAACGGCTGTCGCGGTCGCGGAACGTGGCGATCTGCTCGCCATTCTCCTCGGAGAATACCGAGCAGGTGATGTAGACCAGCAGGCCGCCGGGTTTGACATAGGCTTGTGCCGCATCGAGGATCGCCGACTGCTCGCCCTTGCGGGCATCGAGCTGCCTTTGCGTCAGCCGCCATTTGGCATCGGGACGGCGCCGCCAGGTGCCGCTGCCGGTGCAAGGCGCGTCGACCAGCACGATGTCCATGTGATTGGAGAGCGGAGCGAGTTCGGCCGGCTTGGTGACGACCTGGACGTTGCGGTTTTCCGAGCGGCGGATGCGGTCGAAGATTGGCGCCAGCCGCGCCTTTTCGGCATCATGGGCAAATATCTGGCCGCGATTGTCCATCGCAGCCGACAGTGCCAGCGTCTTGCCGCCGGCGCCGGCGCAAAAGTCGAGCACCTGCATGCCGGCCTCGGCACCGGCAAGTGTCGCCGCTATTTGCGAGCCCTCGTCCTGGACCTCGAACCAGCCCTTCTGGAAGGCGGGCTCGGCTTGCACGTTCGGGTGTCTGCCGTCGCCATCGATGGGCGGAATGCGGATGCCGAGCGGCGCGATCCGCGCGGCTTGCGCCCCTGTATCGGCCAGTTCCTTGAGCACCCTGGCGCGATCGGCTTGCAGCGTGTTGACCCTTATGTCGAGCGGCGGGCGCGTCGCCAGCGCCGCGCCCTCCCCGACCCATGCCTCGCCAAAAGCCCGTTCGAAAAGCGGTTCACACCAATCGGGTATATCGGCGCGCACCGCGAGCGGCGCGTCGGCAAGCCCGCGACCGGCGATCGTCTGCAGCTCGGTGGCGCTGAGCAGCGGCGGCGCGAACTTGTCGCCGTCGAGCGCGTCGTTGAGCGACTGCGCCGTGTGGCCCCATTCGAGCAGCAATGCGCCGAAGCCGACGGCGCGCGGCGTGTCTTCGCCGAGCAGCCATCCGGCGGAGCGTTTGTGGCGCAGCGCGTCGTAGACGATGTTGCCGATCGCCGCGCGATCACCGCCGCCGGCGAAGCGGTGTGACAGGCCCCAATCCTTCAGCGCATCGGCCACCGGCCGGTGACGCCGGCCAATGTCCTCCAGCACTTCGATGGCCGCTGCCAGCCGTCCGCCCAGTCGCATTGATCATTCCATCAAATCGAGATTTATCGCCTGCTCTTAGAGCCTTTCGCGTCCGGATTGAACCCCGCTCCGTCACGCGACGAAGAGGCCGCCTGAAATCTGTCCGATCGATAAATATCGCGGGCCGGCAACAGCAGATCGATCAATAGATGCAAGGTCTCTAATGTTCACGACTGGCAACCGCAAGCACGGTTTGTGGCGCAACCGCTCTGCTTTCCAAGTTTTTCCGTTGGGAATACTCTTAACGCCATGATTCGCGGCGCGGAAAACGCGGACCGGCGGATCGCTACGAGGAGAGGGCAATGAAAACTTATCTGGCTGAAGTTCTAGGCACATTTCTGTTGGTGTTCATCGGCACGGCGTCGGTGGTGACGGGCGGCTTCGGCGGCGCGCTGCCGCTCGGCCAGGAAGGTATCGGTCTGGCATTCGGCATCGGCCTCATCGCCGCGGCCTATGCGATCGGCCCGATTTCGGGCGCACATCTCAATCCGGCGGTGACACTCGGCGTCTTCCTCGCCGGCCGGCTGCCGGCCAAGGACGTCATCCCCTACTGGATCGCGCAGATCATTGGCGCCATCCTGGCTTCGCTGGCGCTGTGGATCATTGTTTCCGGCCAGGCCGGCGGCCACACCGGCGGTTTCGGCGCCAATGGCTGGGACGAGACGAAATGGGGCATGAGCTCGGCCTTCCTGTGGGAACTGATCGGCACCTTCACCTTCGTCACGGTGATCCTCGGCGTTACCGCTGAAAAGCACTCGACGGCGTTTGCCGGCCTGGTCATCGGCCTGACGCTGGCCGGCATTCACTTCGCCATGATCCCGGTCACCGGCACCTCGGTCAATCCGGCCCGCTCCATCGGCCCGGCTCTGTTCACCGGCGGTGCCGCGCTCAGCCAGCTCTGGCTGTTCATCGTCGCCCCGCTGATCGGCGGCGCCATCGCCGGCGTCGTCGCCAAGGCACGCATCTTCGAGAAGGATTGATCGAACGCCTGAATGCAAAAGGCGCGGGTCACGGCCCGCGCCTTTTTTGTTGGATAGAGCTTTGTCTGGATCAGCCGGCGATGTCGAAACGGTCGGCGTTCATCACCTTGGTCCAGGCCACGACGAAGTCCTTGGCGAACTTCGCCTTGGCGTCCGCCGTCGCATAGACTTCGGCAAGCGCGCGCAACTGCGAGTGCGAACCGAAGATCAGGTCGGCGCGGGTGCCCGTCCACTTCACTTCACCGGTCTTGCGGTCGCGGCCTTCGAACACGTCCTTGGCATCCGATGTCGCCTTCCACTCCGTGCCCATGTCGAGCAGGTTGACGAAGAAGTCGTTGCTCAGCGTTTCCGGCTGTTTGGTGAACACGCCATGCTTCGACTGTCCGGCATTGGCGCCGAGAACGCGCAGGCCACCGACGAGAACCGTCAGCTCAGGCGCGGTCAGCGTCAGCAACTGCGCCCGGTCGACCAGCGCCTCTTCGACGGTCAGCCGCTGCTTGCCGCTGACATAGTTGCGGAAGCCGTCAACAGTCGGCTCCAGCGGCGCGAAGGAGTGAATGTCGGTCTGCTCCTGCGAGGCGTCCATGCGCCCCGGCCAGAACGGAACGTCGACGCTGTGGCCGGCGGCCTTCGCGGCCTTCTCGATGCCGGCGTTGCCGCCGAGAACGATCAGATCGGCAAGCGAGACCTTCTTGCTGCCGGTCTGTGCGGCATTGAAGTCCTTGGCGATCGCCTGGAGCTTGTCGAGCACCTTGGCGAGCTCGGCCGGCTGGTTGACGGCCCAGTCCTTCTGCGGGCTGAGGCGGATGCGCGCGCCATTGGCACCGCCACGCTTGTCAGAACCGCGGAAGGTGGAGGCCGACGCCCACGCCGTCGAAACCAGCTGCGACACGGACAGGCCGGAGGCCAGAATCTCAGCCTTGAGCGCTTCGGCATCCTGCTCGTCGATCAGCACATGATCGACCACCGGGATGACGTCCTGCCAGGGCAGCTCTTCCTTCGGAACCAACGGGCCGAGATAACGGGCGACCGGGCCCATGTCGCGGTGGGTCAGCTTGTACCAGGCGCGGGCGAAGGCGTCGGCGAACTGATCCGGATTCTCATGGAAGCGCTTCGAGATCGTTGCGTAGGACGGATCGAAACGCAGCGCGAGGTCGGTGGTCAGCATGGAGGGTGCGTGACGCTTGGCCGAGTTGTGTGCGTCCGGCACCGTGCCGGCACCGGCGCCACCCTTCGGCGTCCATTGATGCGCGCCTGCCGGGCTCTTGGTCAGTTCCCAGTCGAAGCCGAACAGATTGTCGAAGAAGTTGTTGCTCCATTTGGTCGGCGTCGTCGTCCAAATGACTTCCAGACCGCTGCCGATGGCGTCACCGCCCTTGCCGGTGCCGAATTTGCTCGCCCAGCCAAGGCCCTGCTGCTCGATATCAGCGCCTTCCGGCTCGACACCCACCAGGCTCGCGTCACCCGCACCATGGGTCTTGCCGAACGTATGGCCGCCGGCGATGAGTGCTACGGTTTCCTCGTCGTTCATCGCCATACGCGCGAATGTGTCCCTGATATCGCGCGCCGCGGCCAGCGGATCCGGATTGCCGTTCGGTCCCTCCGGATTGACGTAGATCAGCCCCATCTGCACGGCGCCGAGCGGGTTCTGCAGGTCACGGTCGCCGCTGTAGCGCTCGTCGGCCAGCCACTTGCCTTCGGGACCCCAGTAAACGTCCTGCTCAGGCTCCCAGACGTCGGCGCGGCCGCCGGCAAAGCCAAAGGTCTTGAAGCCCATCGATTCCAGCGCGACGTTGCCGGTGAGGATCAGAAGGTCGGCCCAGGAGATCTTGCGGCCATATTTCTGCTTGATCGGCCACAAAAGCCGGCGGGCCTTGTCGAGGTTGACATTGTCCGGCCAGCTGTTGAGCGGCGCGAAACGCTGCTGGCCAGCCCCGGCGCCGCCGCGGCCGTCGGCAATGCGGTAGGTGCCTGCGCTGTGCCAGGCCATCCGGATGAACAGCGGGCCGTAGTGGCCGAAATCGGCCGGCCACCACTCCTGCGAATCCGTCATCAGCGCGTGCAGGTCCTTGATGACGGCGTCGAGGTCGAGGCTCTTGAATTCCTCGGCATAGTCGAACGCCTCACCCATCGGGTCGGACAGAGAGGACTGCTGATGCAGGATCTGGACGTTCAGCTGGTTCGGCCACCAATCACGGTTGGTCCGACCGGCGGATCCATGCGCCACAGGGCATTTGCCCGCGCTGTTGTCGTCGGTTTTCGCGTCCATATCACTGCTCCGATTTTGCCGAGGTTTGATTTGATTTTTTGCCAAGATTTTGGGGCCGACCGGCGACCGCACCAATCTGGAACGATTCCAGACTAGGCCGCATTGCTGATAAAAACAAATTGCCTTTCCTGTTCATTTCGATAGGATTTTCTTATGATCGGATTGACAGTTCGCCAGATGCATTATTTCGACGCGCTGGCGCAGACGCTGCATTTCGGCCGTGCGGCAAAACTGGCCGGCGTCAGCCAGCCGGCACTGTCCTCGCAGATCGCGGAGATGGAGCAACGGCTGAACTGCCGGCTCTTCGAACGCGGCGGCAAGTCGGTGCGCATGACTGACGAGGCGATCGCGCTTTTGCCGCGCATCGAACGCATCCTCGCCGACATACGCGACGTCGAAACGACGGCCAGGCGCGGCCGCACAGCGATGGAGGGACGCTTCCGGCTGGGCATCATTCCGACCGTCGCGCCGTATCTCCTGCCACGCGCTTTGCCCGAACTGAAAAAGCATTTCCCGGCCCTGCTGCTCGAATTGCGCGAGGCGGTCACTACCTCGCTGGTCGATGACATAGCCTCGCGCAAGCTCGACGCCTTTATCGCCGCGCTTCCGCTCGATCATCCAGGCCTGATCGCCGAGGCGTTGTTTTCGGACCGGTTCTTCCTTGCCGTGCCGGCTGGCGACCCGGCCTTCGCCTCGCCGCCGGTCCCGCCCGAAAGCCCGGCGCTGGAAAGGCTTATGCTGCTGGAAGAAGGCCATTGCCTGCGCGAACAGGCGCTCGCCGTCTGCGGCAATGTGCGGCCGGTAGCGATGGCCAGTTATGGCGCCACCAGCCTGACCACGCTGTTGCAGATGGTGGCGCACGGGCTCGGGGTCACGCTGATCCCCGAAATGGCGACCGGCCCCGCCGGCACCATCCCCGACCTCAAGATCGTACCGTTCCAGGAGCCGATGCCGCAGCGCATGATCTGCCTCGCCTGGCGGCGCAACAATGCAAGGCACGGCGAATGTGTCGAACTCGCCAAGATCATTCGCAGCCTCGGCGCGGCGGTGTTGGCCGCGTGAGAAGCGACCAGCCAGGCGTCACAGAGTCCGGGACCGACAGGTCCACTGCGATTACGAGTTTGCGATCACCGCACACTCCCAGATGATGACCTAGGAAGCGGTGGCCTCGTCCTTGATCGCACGGGGCGCCCTCTGGCGCGGACGTGCCAGAAAATAGAACGCGGCGGCGTGCGTGATCATCAGCAGCGGCACATAGATGACCGGGATGGCGTAGGTGGCGCCAAACAATCCTGCATGGGCAGGAAGGTCGGCCTGGATAGCGAGGTAATAGTCGACGATGAGGTCGACTGTCCCAACGATATTGAAGGCGACGACGAAGAGCCAGAAAAGCGGGCGTATCCTCACGGTAAACAGCGCCAGCATGGCCAGCACCCCTGTTGCGAAGTCGCCATAAGCTGCAAAGGCGGCGAAGTTGGCGGGCAGGTCAGGGCTGACGACGCCCGGAAGGATGAAGACGAGCCCAAAGAAGCGGAAACTGTGCAGGGTGGCAATGGCGCGCTGCGCCGCAACCCCGTCCATCGAGCTCAGCCAGGGCCAGATGTACGCACTGAAGCAAAGCAGCCACGCGACATAGCCGAGAACGAGATGGGTCTGAAAAAGGGGTTCCGTCGACATTGCGGTCTCCTGTCAGCTGTTGGTCGATGCGGCCTCGAACACCGCGGTCAGGATGCCGAGCCGGCCTTGCATGAGATTTCGTCCCAAATTGGCGGTAAGCTCGGCGAAGTCCGGCCCCATCACAACGCCGAGATTTGGCGAAGGCGGCGGACCCGACGCCCGCAACTGTGCGAACCAGGCCTTGGCGGTCTCAGTGTCGTCTTGCCATGCCAGCATACGGAAGCCGGCCGGCTCGATCGCCTCACGCGTCGCGTCGACTGTCAGGAGGAAGCTCGTCGCCGGCGTTCGCGCCCAGGGAAGCGGATAGTGCGGCTGGCCGTCGCGCAGCACCACGTCGAAGGTGGCAAACCTGCCGCCTGATTTCAGTACGCGCCGAATCTCGCGATAGAGCCGCCCCCGGTCGAAGATGTTCATTGCCACATGCTGCAGCAGCGCAATGTCGAAGTGGCCGTCCTCGAACGGAAGCTCAAGGGCGCTGACGGTCTGGAACGACAATTGCCCGCCCTGCCCCGTGCGCTCGGTCAGATAGCGCGCGGCATCCACGAAAGGCTCGCTGAGATCCACACCGGTAACCCGGCAGCCATAAGTCGCGGCCAGGAAGCGCGCCGGCCCGCCGACGCCCGAGCCGACGTCCAGAACCGACATGCCAGCGGTGATGTCAGCCAATTGGGCAAGCTCGGCGGTGGCGGCAAGCCCACGGGTGTGAAACTGGTCGAGGGTGCCCAGTTGCTGCGGCGTGAGAAGCCGATCCTCAGGGCCGAAGGCAGCCAGTACCGCCCTCAACCGTTCAGTCAGGCCGGTCGCGCGATAGTGGTCGCGCACTCCATCAAGTTCATCGGTCATGGCAAGATGCTCCTGTCTCAAGCTCTTACCTAAACCCGCTTCCATCGTTCGACTATCCGCTGTAATAACAACAACCCATGAAGCAGAACTACACAATCCGGCACGGGGCGCTGGAGGGCGTCGAGGTGTTCCTGGCTGTCGCCAGACACCGCAACTTCCGCCGCGCCGCCGCCGATCTCGGGGTGACGCCGTCGGCCGTGAGCCAGGCGGTGCGTGCGCTGGAAGCCCGCATCGGCGCGGCGCTGTTTGTCCGCACGACGCGCAGTGTCGGCCTGACCGAGGCCGGTCAGCGCTTCCTCGACCGTGCCGGCCCTGGCTTCGAGGAGATCGTCGCCGCAGGCGAGGCCGCGCGTGACATAGGCCAGCGACCGACCGGCCTGCTACGCCTGTCGGTGCCGCGCGCCGTCGTGCCGTTAATCCTTGAGCCGGTGATTGCGTCGTTCTGCCAGGCCTATCCCGAAGTCGAACTGGAGATCGCCGCGAGCGACGAGATGGTCGATCTGGCGACCGGCGGGTTCGATGCCGGCATCCGCCTCGGCCAGTTCATTGCCACCGACATGGTGGCGGTGCGGCTGACCCCGTCCTTCCGGTTCGTGGTCGTCGGCAGTCCCGACTATCTCGATCGCCATGGCCGCCCTGAGCGTATCGACGATTTGCGCAACCACGCCTGCCTGCGCCTGCGCCGTTCGAACGGCGCCATCGCGCCATGGACGTTCGTCGACGGCAACGAGGCGATCGAGGCCATGGTCTCAGGCCCGCTGATCGCGCACGACTATCCGACGTTGCTCGGGGCCGCGATGCGGGGGATTGGGCTGGCGCAGATCCCACGACCGGTCGCCGAGGGTCCGATAGAACAGGGAAAACTCGAACCCGTGCTGGACACCATCGCGGCGACGACGCCGGGCGTCTTCCTCTATCACCCCGGCAAGCGCCAGATCCTGCCGAAGCTGCGCGCCTTCATCGACCACCTCAAATCCGCGATCTGAGGGGTGCCGCCGCCTTGGCGCTTCCCCGGCTACGCCGTCTTCTGCGCCACCAGCCCAGCTCTTCCACCATCGCCTGATGCATCAGGAACTTCTGCGACTTGCCGGCCACCGTCATCGGCAATTCGGTGCGGAAGGGAATGATTGCTCTCTCGATTACCCGGTCGATAACGGCTTCCTGATCAACGGATGCCCGCATCTGATCGCACGCTTATCTAAGGGATTTCATGGTATAAATATCAGAAATATATAAGTAAAAAACACTACAAGATGGACCATTCCGGTCAAGAACGTCGTTCTTTCAGTGCTGAAGCTTACATTGCATATGAAAAGCGCCAAGACCAAGAGGACCGCATCGGCAGCCGGCAGCCCCAGGGTCAGTCCTCTCCCCGTCAGCAGGCTGGCGGCTGCGACTCCCGGTATGGTCAGGCCGATCGTGGCGCAAGCCGAACCCATCGCGACATTCAAGCCGCGCTGCAGCTCGTTGTTGAGTGAAGCGCGCACCGCCGAAATGGCCTCCGGCATCAACACCAGCCCCGCGATCATTGCCCCCACAATGCTGTCAGTCTGGGTCACCCGATAGGCAACGAGCGTATCTTCGACGCTTGCCGCGACCTGCTCGGCGAGCATGACAATTCCGATCAGCCCGGCCATCAGCAGCAGAGCACTGGCAGAGATGTTCCCGTGAGGGGCAGCGCGCACCGAAACGTCGTGTGGTTGTCCCTGGATAAAGTCTTCCCGGTGCCGGACGGTCTGCGCGAACACGAAGCTTGCATAGAGCAGCACTGAAAGGACGCTGACGAAACCAAGTTGGGCTGCCGAAAACGTGCCGGGATCCGTGGCCTGGGTATAGGTCGGCAGAATAAGCGTCATGACGGTCAGCGCGATCAGAACCGCCAGATAGGCACTGGTCCCTTGCCGTACGATGGCCTGCTTGCGATGACGCCAGCCGCCAAGCGCGAGACACATGCCGACAACGCCGGTGGATGTGATCATCACCGTCGAGAAGACGGACTCCCGTGCCAGCGTCGGGTTGTTCTCTCCATGCAGCATCATGGAAACGATGATCGACACTTCGATTGCCGTCACGGCAAAGGTCAGCACCAGCGTGCCGTACGGCTCCCCTACCCGCCGAGCCACCGCCTCGGCGTGGTCGAGCACCACGAAAATGGTGACGAACATGATCGCACTCGACAGCGCACCGACAAGGATCCTGGCGTTCAGCGAACCCTGGTCCACCGACAGCCCGCTGGATCTGACCGCAACAGCCATCACCAGGGCGGCCAGCGGCATCGCATAGGAAGTCACCGATCGTCCGAAACCGCTCATCCAAGCCCCCGTGCGCTTCTGCGAACCTTGGCTGCATTCGCGCACCGACAGATCGAAGCGTTCACCCGTTCACGCCGTCTTCTGCGCCACAAGCCCCAATTCCTCGACCATCGCCTGACGCATCAGGAATTTTTGCGGCTTGCCGGTCACCGTCATCGGCAATTCGGTGCGGAAGCGGATGTGGCGCGGGATTTTGTAGTGGGCGATCTGGCCGGCGCAGAAGGTTTTGATCTCCTGCTCAGTGGCGATCTGGCCAGGCTTGAGCACGATCCAGGCGCACAGCTCCTCGCCGTATTTGGCGTCGGGAATACCGAAGACCTGCACTTCTCTGACTTTGGGATGGCGATAGAGGAATTCCTCGACCTCTCGGGGATAGACGTTCTCGCCACCGCGGATGACCATGTCCTTGACCCGGCCGACGATGTTGCAATAGCCCTCGGCATCGATGGTGGCGAGGTCGCCGGTATGCATCCAGCCGTCGCTGTCGATCGCCTCGCGGGTCTTTTCGGCGTCGTCCCAATAGCCCTTCATCACGGAATAGCCGCGCGTGCAGAGCTCGCCCGGCGCGCCGACCGCAACGGTGGCGCCGTCGGCGTCGATGGCCTTGACCTCGACATGAGGGTGGATGCGCCCGACTGTCGAGACGCGCTTTTCAAGCGGATCGTCGACGCCGCTCTGGAAGGACACCGGGCTGGTCTCGGTCATGCCGTAGGCGATGGTGACCTCGGACATATGCATCAGCGACACCACCTTCTTCATCACCTCGATCGGGCATGGCGAGCCGGCCATGATGCCGGTGCGCAGGCTGGAGAGGTCGAAGGTCGCGAAATCCGCATGGTCGAGCATGCCGACGAACATGGTCGGCACGCCGTAGAGGCCGGTGCAGCGTTCCTGCGCCACCGCCTTCAGCGTTGCGCCGGGGTCGAAGCCCTCGCCCGGAAACACCATGGTCGCGCCCTTGGTGACGCAGCCCATCGTGCCCATCGACATGCCGAAGCAATGGTAGAGCGGTACAGGGATGCAGAGCCGGTCGTCGACGGTGAGTTTGATCGCCGAGGTGACGAAATTGCCGTTGTTTACGATGTTGTGGTGCGTCAGCGTCGCGCCCTTGGGCGCGCCTGTCGTGCCTGAGGTGAACTGGATGTTGATGGCATCGCCTGGCTTCAGCCCCTCGGAAATGCGGTCGAGGCTGTCATGCTCGTCGCGGCCGGCCATGGCCAACACGTCGGCGAAATTGAACATGCCCGGCGAATTGTCCTCGCCCATGCGGATGACGATCTTCAGCGCCGGCAATTTTTGCGCCTTCAGCTTGCCCGGCGTGGCCTTCGCGATCTCCGGCGCCAGCGTCTCGATCATGCCGAGATAGTCCGAGGTCTTGAAACTGGCGGCCGTCACCAGCGCCTTGCAGCCGACCTTGTTCAGCGCATATTCCAGTTCGGTCAGCCGGTAGGCCGGGTTGATGTTGACCAGGATCAAGCCGATGCGGGCGGTGGCGAACTGCGTCACCAGCCATTCCCAGCGGTTGGGCGACCAGATGCCGACGCGGTCGCCCTTTTCGAGGCCCAGCGCCAGGAAGCCGGCGGCCAGCGCATCCACCGTGTCCGACAGTTCGCTCCAGGTGAAGCGCTTATCCTGGCCGACGAAGACGGCGGCATCCTGCGTGGCGTATTTGCTGGCCGTGTCGGAGAAAAGCGCCGGAATGGTCTTGTCGAGCAGCGGCACCTTGCGGTCGCCCGAGACATGCGCCCTGCCGTCGACGGGTGCGATAAAGACGCTGCCGGCGCGCGCAGCGCGGCCGCGCAGATTGGTGGCGTTCTTCAGCTCGTCGAGATTGACCGGCATCGCTGTTTCCTCCCAGGCCGCGTCGAGTCTATCAGCCCGGCGGGGCAGTGGAAATCCTGTCGATGGTCGTGGAGTTCTGGTCCCTCGGAGGGGGCGGGCATGGCTATCCCACCGCCGCCGCCATCTTCGTGACGATGTCGCGCAAGGTGGCTTCGTCGCCCGCGGTACGCGCCTTTTTCGATGCCACCAGACAGGCCTGCGACTTCAGCACCACGCCGTCGCCCAGCACTTTTAGATGGTTGGCGCGCAGCGTCGAGCCTGTCGTGGTGATGTCGACGATGACATCGGCCAGTCCAGCCGCCGGCGCGCCTTCGGTGGCACCCAGGCTCTCGACGATGCGATAGACCTGGATACCGTGTTTTTGCGAAAAGAACTGCTGCGTCAGCCGCCAGTATTTGGTGGCGATGCGCAGCCGCCGGCCGTGGCGCTGGCGGAAATCGGCGGCAACGTCGTCGAGATCGGCCATGGTGTCGACATCGAGCCAGATTTCGGGCACCGCAACCACGACATCGGCATGGCCGAAGCCGAGACGGGCGGCGATCTCGGCGCGGGCTTCCCAATCGGCGAGATTTTCCCGCACCAGATCCTCGCCGGTGATGCCAAGGTCGACGGCGCCCTGACCGATTTCGCCTGCAATCTCGGAAGCCGACAGGAAAGCGATCTCGACATTGTCCAGGCCCTCGACACGGGCATGATATTTGCGCTCGTCGCCGGGCAGGCTGATGGCGAGGCCGGCCTTGGCCAGCACCTCCAGCGCCTGTTCCTTGAGCCGGCCTTTCGAGGGAATGGCCAACGTGATCATGGTGCCGCCTCCCGCAACGCCTCGATGCGGTCGAGCCAGACGGAAAAGCCGACGCCGGGGATCGCCGTCTTGGCGCCAAGCAGGGTCAGCAGCCGGTCGTAGCGGCCGCCGCCGGCCAGGGGACGCTCGCCGCCTTGCGCCGCGATTTCGAAGACCACACCAGTGTAATAATCGAGTGGACGGCCGAAGGCGGCATCGTAGCGGATTTTTTCCGCCGGCAAGCCATGCGCCTCGATCGCCTTGGCCCGGGCGGCGAATTTCTCCAGTGCGGCACCCAGCGACAGCCCGGCCCCGGCGGCAAAGGTCTCCAACGCCCGCGCCGCACCATCGAGCGGCACATGGATCGCCAGAAAATTCTTCAATGCCGCGAAGGCCTCGTTCGACAGCCGCACGCTGCGCAATTCGGCCTTCTCGATCAGCCGCCGCGCAATGTCTGTGGGCGAGCGCCCGGCCGATGCCGACAGGCCGGCCTGTTCCATGCCGCCGGCGATGTGCGTGGAAAGACCGTCAAGATCCCCGTCGAGGACAAGGGCAGCGACTTCGCCGGAAAGCTGGCCATTGCGCGGCGGGTTGGCGAGATCGGCAAGTGCCGCCTGCAGCATCGGCGCCGAGCCGAAGGCACGGGCCAGCCGCATACGCCAGCCGCGCGGCAGGCCGAGCGCCGCCAGCACCGCTTCGAAGATGCCCTGGTCGCCCAGTGTGACCGCCAGCGACCGGCCGGGCAGCACCAGCGACAGCAGCGCATGGGCGTCGGCCACGGAGCGAGCATCGGCTTGCGCCGTGTCGCGGTCGCCGAGATCCTCGATGCCGGCCTGGAAGAACTCATTGCCGCCTTCGCGGCGCTGGCGAAACACCTCCCCGAGATAGGAATAGCGGCGCGGCGTGCCGGCCTGCGAGCTTATATGGTCAAGACAGACCGGAATGGTGAATTCCGGCCGCAGGCACAGTGTCTGCCCGGTCTCACTCTCGGTGAGGAAGATGCGGCGGCGCAAATCCTCCCCGGCCATGTCGAGGAACGGGTCCGCCGGCTGCAGGATGGCGACCTCGACCGCATGCGTGTTGCGCGCGGCGAAGAGTTTTGTGATGTTGGCCGCGATGGCGGGGAAGCGAGAGGTCATGCGGCGCGCCCTTGCATCGCGCGACCCTCTGGTTTGGGAACAGGGGGGCGATCAACGATCGGCGCTCTACGGCGCCCCCCTCTGTCCTGCCGGACATCTCCCCCACGAGGGGGGAGATTGGCAGTTGCGCCGACGGCGCTTCTTCTGAGGGGTTGGTGATTGGCGAAAGCCGAGATGACATCCGATCTCCCCCCTCGTGGGGGAGATGTCCGGCAGGACAGAGGGGGGCGCGACAGAACGCGACCTCTATTTGCCACGCGCCCGCTCCTCGGCCTGCGCCGCCAGGATCTTCTTCACCTCTGCGACCAGTTCACTTTCCGCAACCGTGACCTGCGCCGGGCGCGCGGCGCGCCATTCGGCGTTGTCGGTGATTTCGGCGGACATGCGTGCGCCTTCGATCAGATCCTTGATCTGCAGCTCCCCCTTGGCGCGCTCGTCGCCGCCCTGGATGATGGCGACCGGGCAGCCGCGCCGGTCGGCATATTTGAGCTGCGCCTTCATGCCGGCGCCGCCAAGATACATTTCGGAGCGAATACCGGCGGCACGCAACTCGCTCACCATCTTCTGGTAGCGGCCGAGGCTTTCGGTGTCCTTGTCCATGACCAGGACCACGACCGGCGCGATCACGTCGGCGTTGTCGAGCTTGCCGAGGTTCTTCAGCGCCGTCATTAGCCGCGACACGCCGATGGAAAAGCCGGTCGCCGGCACCGGCTCGCCACGGAAGCGCGAGACCAGGCCGTCATAGCGCCCACCGCCGCCGACCGAACCAAAGCGCACGATCTGGCCGTCTTCATTGGGGATTTCGGCCAGGAGTTCGGCTTCAAAGACCGGGCCGGTGTAATATTCGAGGCCGCGCACCACCGAGCGGTCCATGGCGATGCGGTCTTCGCCATATCCAGCCGCCCTGACCAGGGCCTCGATGGTCGCGAGTTCGCCGACGCCTTCCTGATAGGTCGCGTTGGAATCGACCACGGAATCCTGGGCGGCCTGCGCATTTCTCGCTGTTGCTTGAAGAACCGCCTCGGCCTGCCCGTTGTTCAAGCCGGCGCCCTTGGCGAAGTCGCCCTCGCCTTCCTTGCCGCCGTCCCAGCGCCCCGGGCCGAGCAGAAGCTTCACGCCCTCCGGCCCGAGCTTGTCCAGCTTGTCGATGGCGCGCAGCACCGTCAGCCGGCGGCCGATGTTTTCCTCACCGCCAAGGCCGATCGCCTCCAGCACGCCGTCGAGCACCTTGCGGTTGTTGACGCGGATGACGTAGTCGCCGCGCTTGATGCCCAGCGCTTCCATGACGTCGGCCATCATCATCGCCATCTCGGCGTCGGCGGCGACGCCCGGCGTACCGATCGTGTCGGCGTCGAACTGCATGAACTGGCGGAAGCGGCCGGGGCCTGGCTTCTCGTTGCGGAACACCCAGCCGGAGCGATAGCTGCGATAAGGTTTGGGCAGGCGCTCGTAGTTCTCGGCGACGAAACGCGCCGTCGGCGCGGTCAGGTCATAGCGCAGCGACAGCCACTGCTCGTCATCATCCTGGAAGGAGAACACGCCTTCGTTCGGCCGATCCTGGTCTGGCAGGAATTTGCCGAGCGCATCGGTGTATTCGATCAGCGGCTGGTCGGCGGGTTCGAAACCATAGAGCTCATAGACCGAGCGGATCGTCGCCATCATCTTCTCGACGGCGCGGATGTCCTCGGCGCTGCGGTCGGCAAAACCGCGTGGCAGCCGCGCTTTCGTCTTTTCCGATTTGTCGGCCATGAGATGGGTACCCGGTGTTTCGTGCTAATGTGCGGTAGGAAATTTCCTATTTCCGCAGCGCGCGTGTCCTAACCGATGCTGCTTTGTGCGGCAAGGGTTTGCCGCCCTGCCCTCTCGTGCCGGGACAAGGCAGACCCGAACCTCCCTGAAACAGAAACGCACCGAAAATGAAACAATCCCACCATGGGCGCGGCATCGTGCCGACACAATCGGAGCCGATATAGCGCAGGACATGAAGGGGTTCGGGACATGACCAGCGCAGCGAAATTCCATGCCAACGGCGACGCCAGTGCGTTGCCAGCGCGCCTGCGCCCGGCCGGCACCCCTGCGCCGGAACTGGTTGGCCAGGTTGCCGGACCGTTCGATGTGCCCGCCGACACAAGCAAGGGGCCTTCCCTGCGCGACGCCTTGGTGACGGGTCTGCTGGTGATCTATCCGACGGTGGCCACGGTGGTGGCGATCGTTGCCGGGCTGTTCCTGGCCAGCGTCAACGGCACCTGAACCTGCCCGCTTCGTCGGGTTCCATATTTTCTGATCGAGGGATTGAGCATGCGACTGGGCTACGCATACGCGCTTGGCTGCGCATTTTTACTTGGAGTGGCCAACCCGGCCAGCGCCGCGGGCTGCAAGCCCGGCGATGCGGGCCTTGCCGGCCATTACTATCTGCGCGGCGTCATGGAGGTCGGTTCGGAACTGCTGCTCAGGAAAGACGGCAGCTTCGAGTTCATGCTCGCCTATGGCGCCAACGACCAGTACGGCAAGGGCTGCTGGGTGAAAAAGGGATCGACCGTCGAGGTCATTCCGGCCGGCCGCAGTTCGGCATCGACGCACCACACGCCCGACGACAGCGGTTTTGGCGGCCTGGTGCTGACCATTTCCGGCCGCAGCCTGGTGTGGGACATCAACGGCAGCGGGCACAAGGGACGGTTTGAGAGGTAGGCGCCTTCTCCTCCGCCCCGTTTACGGGGAGAGGGAAGCGGAGCCCGCCGGGCGGAGCAGGGTGAGGGGTAACGCCCAGCCTGCGCAAGTTCGCGCCGCCCTCGTCCGCCTGCCGGCACCTTCTCCCGTGAACGGGGAGAAGGAAGCTACGTCGGCCGTTTGAAAGCCTTGCGTTCCTTCTCGACCTGCTTGCGGCAGACACAGCCTTCGAGATGGTCGTTGACCAGGCCCATGGCCTGCATGAAGGCATAGACCGTGGTCGGGCCGACAAAACTCCAGCCGCGCTTCTTCAACTCCTTCGATATCCGCACCGAGACCGCCGTCGTCGGGTTGGCGCGCAGATGGGCGAGGTCGACGATTTCGGGCCGCTCCGCCTTGCCGGGTTCGAACTTCCAGAACCAGGCGGCGAGCGAACCGAACTCGTCGACCATTTCGCGGGCGCGTTTGGCGTTGTTGATGGTCGAAACGATCTTGCCGCGATGGCGGATGATGCCGGCATTGCCGAGCAGGCGCTCGACATCCTTGTCGGTGAAGGCGGCGATTTTGTCGAAATCGAAGCCGGCGAAGGCCTCGCGAAAATTCTCGCGTTTGCGCAGGATGGTCAGCCACGACAGGCCCGACTGAAAACCTTCAAGGCAGATCTTTTCGAAAAGCCTGCGGTCGTCTGCCACCGGCCGGCCCCATTCATGATCATGGTAGTGCAGATAGTCGGGCAGGTTGCCGTGCCAGAAGCAGCGCGCGACACCATCGGGACCGGCAAGCAGGCCGGTGTTTTCATTGCTCATTGCGAAAAATCCATCCGTTAATGCGCTCTAGCGCTGCTTTTACCGTGGCTTTACCAGATTCCTGAACCCGGCGGTAACCACACCAAAAGGTTTACTGACAGAACCGCATTTTACGCATTCCGATTCATGTTTCGGTTGCTGCTTGGGCGCCAATGATCGCTGAACCGGGGAGCGTTTCCACCCGGTATATCAGACGATCTAAGGTGCGTTCCCGATGAAGAGAGTTGTGTTTTCCGTGCTCGGCGCCGCGGCTGTGTTTGCCGGCGTCACACCCTCGGCCGCTGGCGACCGCTATGCCGACAGGCCGCCAGTGATGGTGAGCCCCGACCTTTCCGCCCCCTGGGTGCTGCAGCTCGGCAATGCGCCCGGCATCGTGCGGCAGAACCGCCAAATCGTGCAGCAGCCGCGCCTGCGGACCGCGCAGCCCGACCGGGTGCAGACGGCCGCCGTGCAGGCGCCGGCGAAACGCATGGTCATGCGCCCGCAGATCAATCCGATCTACCTGCCGCAGGAAGTCGCCTATGACGGCCCGCAGAAGCCGGGCACCATCGTCATCGATACGACGCAGAATTTCCTCTATCTGGTCGAGAAGAACGGCAAGGCGCGGCGCTACGGCGTCGGCACCGGCAAGCCAGGCTTCGAATGGTCGGGCACGCACAAGATCACCAACAAGCGCGAGTGGCCGGACTGGCGCCCGCCAGCGCAGATGATCAAGCGCGAAGCCGCCAAGGGCCGCTATCTGCCGACCTATCTGGCCGGCGGTATCGAGAATCCGCTCGGCGCCCGCGCGCTCTATCTCGGCACCACCGAATACCGCATCCACGGCACCAACCAGCCATGGACGATCGGCGGCGCGGTGTCGTCGGGTTGCATCCGGATGCGCAACGAGGACGTTGTCGACCTCTATGAGCGGGTCAATGTCGGAACCACGGTCGAGGTGATATAATAGCTTCAGCGAATCACTTGATCAGGAAACACATCATTTCCTGAGGTCGGAAGGAATAACGGGGGACGGGCCGTATGGGGATGCGGTCGGTCAGGAAGGGCAGCACGGGGAAACCGCGCTGCCCTTCTTTTTTGATCGGCGTCCCATGCCTGCGACAAAGTCCGCGTCGTTGCGTCGCGCAGAAGGCATGGCGCTTCGCTTTCATGCTGCCATTTTCGGCGGTCTTTTGTTATGTCGGCGCCAACGCGAGAAAAGAGTCCACCTCCATGTCCCTGCCCGACGACAGCCGCTATCTCAAGGGCGGCCCGGTTGCCCAGCGCATCATCGCCGCCGTGCGCGAGGACGCGGCGATTGCCAAGGCCGAGGGTTTTCCGCCCAAGCTGATCTCGATCACCGTCGGCGATACCGATGCCGTGGATGTCTATGTGCGCAACCAGCGCGCCAAGGCGCAGCTTGCCGGCATCGATTTCGAGGAACGGCGTTTTCCCGCCACCATCACCTCGGGCGAATTGGAAGCGGCCATCCACGGGCTGAACGCCGATCCGCGTGTCACCGGCATCATCATCCAGCGGCCGGTGCCCGCGCATATTTCGGTCAAGACGCTGCAGGCGGCAGTGCATCCGCTCAAGGATGTCGAAGGCATGCACCCGGCCTCGATCGGCAACATCGTCTACAACCAGCTTGATCTGGCGCCCTGCACGGCGGCTGCCTCCGTCGAACTGCTCAAGGAGACCGGCCTCGACCTCAAGGGGCTGGAAGTGGTCGTCGTCGGCCATTCGGAAATCGTCGGCAAGCCGATCGCTTTCTTGCTGATGAGCGAAGGCGCGACGGTCACGGTCTGCCACCACTTGACGCGATCGGTCGCCGCGCATGCGCGCCGCGCCGATGCGCTGTTCGTCGCCGTGGGCAAGCCGCGGCTGATCAAGGCCGACATGGTCAAGCCAGGGGCTGCCGTCATCGATATCGGCATCAATTCCGAGATCGGGCCCGATGGGACGAGCCGTATCGTCGGCGACGTCGACACCGACAGTGTGAAAGACGTGGCCTCCTGGATCACGCCGGTGCCGGGCGGCGTCGGCCCGATCACGGTGGCGATCCTGCTGCGTAACACGATGGTGGCGCTCAGCCGGCAGCGCGCGCTTTACGAGGCAACCTACGGCACGGCGGACAGGCTCGCGGCGGAGTAAGCGCCGATCCCTACTCCGCAGCGATCAGGCTCTCGTCTCGGACACCCTCCGGCTTCGGTCCGCCATAAGCCCAGTCGAGCAGCTTGATGGTGTGCACCACTGGCATGCTGGCGGCTGACGCGATCTGCGTAATGCAGCCTATGTTGCCGGTGGCGACGATCGAGGCGCCCGTCGCCTCGATGTTTTTCACCTTGCGGTCGCGCAGTTTTGCCGAAATCTCGGACTGCAGGATGTTGTAGGTGCCGGCCGAGCCGCAGCACAGATGGCCCTCGCGCGGCTCCCGAACGATGAAACCGGCTTTGGCCAGCAACTCCTTCGGCTGGCGGACGATCTTCTGGCCGTGCTGCATCAAACAGGCGGAGTGATAGGCGACGACCGTGCCCGGCCTGCGCACCGGCTCGGGCAAGTCGAGGCTTGCCAGATATTCGGTGATGTCCTTGGCCAGCGCCGAGACGCGTGCGGCCTTGTCGGCATAGGCCGGGTCGAGCCGCAGCATGAAGCCATAGTCCTTGATCGTCGTGCCGCAGCCGGACGCGGTGATGATGATGGCATCGAGCCCGCCCTGCTCAATCGAGCGTGTCCAGGCGTCGACATTCTGTCTCGCCGAGGCGAGTGCGGCCTCTTCCCGCCCCATATGGTGCACCAGGGCGCCGCAGCAGCCCTCGCCCGGCGGCACCACGACCTCGACGCCAAGCCGCGTCAGCAGCGAAATCGTCGTGTCGTTGATGGCGGGATCAAGCACCGATTGCGCGCAGCCGGTGAGGATGGCGACGCGGCCCTTTTTGGCCCCCTGCCCGGCATGGACGCCCGGCGAGGCCATCGGCGAGGCTGCCGGGATCGAGGCCGGCGCGAGCTTGAGCATCGCGCCAAGCGGTTTTAGCGCCGGGACCTTCTCGAACAGGCCGATGAAGGGCTTGCCGAGTTTCGCCAGTTTGAGCGCGGCGCGAAAACGCCGGGGATAGGGCAGCACGAAGGCCAGCATGGCGCGCGTCAGGCGGTCGAGCAGCGGCCTGTTATAGGTCTCCTGGATGTGGGCGCGGGCGTGATCGACCAGGTGCATGTAGTTCACGCCCGAGGGGCATGTGGTCATGCAGGCAAGGCACGACAGGCAGCGGTCGATATGGGTGACGATCTCCTTGTCGGCCGGACGGCCGTTCTCCAGCATGTCCTTGATCAGATAGATGCGCCCGCGCGGTGAATCGAGCTCGTTGCCGAGCGTCACATAGGTCGGGCAAGTGGCGGTGCAGAAGCCGCAATGCACGCATTTGCGCAGGATCTTTTCCGATTCCGCGACATGCGGGTCGGCGAGTTGGTCGGATGAGAAATTCGTCTGCATCGCTGATGTCCTAGGCCATGCGGCCGGGATTGAGGATGTTCTTCGGGTCGAATTCCTGCTTCAGCCGCTGGCTGAGCGCCGCCAGCGCCGGCGGCTGCGGCTCGAACACCGGCAGCGCGGCGCGATGGGCGGGGGTGGCACGGACCAGCGTCGCATGGCCACCGCCATGTTTGCGCAACAGGCCGCGCAGCAGGGAGGCTTCCGGGTCGCCCTCTTCCATGCGCAGCCACACCAGCCCGCCCTGCCAGTCGTAGAAGGCGCTGACGGCGGCCTGCATGCGCAGGGTCAGAACCATCTGATGCGCGTGAAAGGGTGCCATCGACACGCGCCAGACTGGTTTCTCGCTGCCATCGGCGAAAGGCCTGATATCGCGCACATCGCGCCAGATCAGATGCGAAGCCTCGCCGGCAATCTCCTCCAGCGGCCCGGCCTTGCCGAGCAGCGTCTTCAGCGTGGCAATGCGATAGACGACGGAAGGGCCAAAGCCCTCGACCCTAAGCAGCGTGGCTGCTTCACTGCCGAGCGCGCCGCCGGCGACGCGCGCGGCGATGCGCTCCGGCAGATGGGCAGCGCTCGACACTTCGGCGCTGGAGCCGAGCGCCAGCGCCATGGCGCTTGCCGCGGCATCGTCGAGCAGCCCACGGACCGCGAGCGTCACCTCGGTCTCGGCTGATGGCAGCACCTTGAAGGTGACGTCGGTGAACACGGCCAATGTGCCCCAGCTGTTGGCCATCAGCTTCGACATGTCATAGCCGGTGACATTCTTGACCACGCGGCCGCCGGACTTGAAAGCTTCGCCCCGGCCGGACACGACATTGATGCCGAGGATATGATCGCGCGCCGCGCCCGCCTTCAGCCGGCGCGGACCGGACAGGTTCACGCCAAGCACGCCGCCGATCGTGCCTTTGCCCGGCTCGCCGCCGAGCAGCGGGCCGTAGTCCATCGGCTCGAAGGCAAGTTGCTGGCCGTTTTCCGCCAGCAGCTTCTCGATCTCGGCCAGCGGCGTGCCGGCCTTCGCCGACAGCACCAGTTCGGCGGGCTCGTAAAGCGTGACGCCGGTGAGTTTCGACAAATCGAGCGTGTGCTCCGTCTGCAGCGGCCGGCCAATGCCGCGCTTGGAACCATGACCAAGGATTTCGAGCGGCGAGCCTTCCGCCACCGCCCAGGTGATAGTCGACAAGACTTCGTCTGACGTCGTCGGGGTGAAAGTCGTCAAAGCCTGTGCTCCCTGAGCTTTTCGAGCACGGCTTCGCCCCTGGGCGACAGCCGGTAACCGATCTCCAGGCTCTCGGTCAGGCCGAGTTCCTTGAGCTTGCGGACATCCTGCTTGAATTTTGGCGTCTCGACGCCGGCCTTGGCCGCCAGGTCAGCCGCCCGCACCTCTGGATGGGCGCCGATTGCCTGCAGGATCGACGGGAAATAGCCGGGCGCCGTCTTGTCCCAGCGGGCAAAACGCAGGGTCAGGGCGTGCCAATCCGCATCGGACAGCGAGGCCTCGCCGCGCAAGCCAACCCGTTCGTCGGGTTCAAGACCGGTGAGCTCAATGCGGTAGACCGGGGTGCCGTCGTCAGGCCCCAGCATCTCCCGAAGGGCTTCGAGGGTCGGAAAGCCGGCAGAGCTCGCATCGCTTTCCGACAATGCGGAGATGTCAACAATCGCGATATCGCCGATCAGCACGACGCCCGACGCCGTCCTCACCCGCCCGCCAGCCTTAACCGTCGGCCGCTTCCGGCGGCGAAAGGCAAGCGTCACTTCGCCCGACGCAATGGCCGCAAGGGTCTGGTCCCGGAACAGCATCCCCTCAAAACCTCGGAATGTCCGGAAATGCCACCTGACCCCGGTGCACATGCATGCGCCCAAGCTCGGCGCAGCGGCGCAGTTGCGGGAAGACTTTTCCCGGGTTGAGCAGGTGGTTGGGGTCGAAGGCGCATTTGATGCGCATCTGCTGGTCGAGATCGACCTGGTTGAACATTTCCGGCATCAGATCGCGCTTCTCGACCCCAACCCCATGTTCGCCCGTCAGCACGCCGCCGACCTTGACACAAAGGCGCAATATGTCGGCGCCAAAACTTTCGGCCTTGTCGAGTTCGCCGGGAACATTGGCATCGTAGAGGATCAGCGGATGCAGATTGCCGTCGCCGGCGTGAAAGACATTGGCGACGCCGAGACCGTATTTCTCCGACAGTTCGCGCATGCCGGCGAGCACGCGCGGCAGTTCCTTGCGGGGGATGGTGCCGTCCATGCAGTAATAGTCGGGCGAAATGCGGCCGACCGCCGGGAATGCCGCCTTGCGGCCGGCCCAGAAGCTCAGCCGCTCCGCCTCGGATTGCGAGATGCGGCAGGTGGTCGAGCCGTTGCTTATGGCGATCGCCTCGACCGCGGTGATGAGGTGATCGACCTCGACTCCCGGCCCGTCGAGCTCGACGATCAGCAACGCCTCGACATCGAGGGGATAGCCGGCATGGACGAAATCCTCCGCAGCGTGGATCGCCGGCCGGTCCATCATTTCCATGCCGCCGGGGATGATGCCGGCGCCGATGATGTCGGCGACGCACTGGCCGCCCTGCTCGCTGGTCGGAAAGCCGATCAGCAGGGCGCGTGCCGTCTCCGGCTTCTTCAAGATGCGGACCGTAACCTCGGTGACGACGCCGAGCAGACCTTCCGAACCGGTCATGACGCCAAGCAGATCGTAGCCTTCGGCATCGAGATGGCTGCCGCCGAGCCGCACCACCTCGCCATTCATCAGCACCATCTCGATGCCGAGCACATTGTTGGCGGTGAGGCCGTATTTCAGGCAATGCACGCCGCCGGAATTCTCCGCGACATTGCCGCCGATCGAGCAGGCGATCTGGGAGGATGGATCGGGGGCGTAATAAAAGCCCTCCTGCTCGACGGCGGTGGTGATGCCTAGATTGGTGACGCCCGGCTGGGCGACGACGATGCGGTTGGGAAAATCGATCGCCAGGATGCGGTTGAAACGGCTCATCACCAGAAGCACCGCGTCCTCGAGCGGCAGCGCACCGCCGGACAGCGAGGTACCGGAACCGCGCGGCACGACGCGGATGTTGCGGTCGTTGCAGTATTTCAGCACGCGGGAGACCTGCGCCACGGTCTCGGGCAGAACGACGACCAGCGGCAATTGCCGATAGGCGGTCAGGCCGTCGCTCTCGAAGGCGCGCATGGCATTGGCCGCGTCGACCACGCCCTCGCCCGGCACGATGATGCGCATGTCGGCGACGATCTCGCCGCGCCGGCGCATCGTGGCGTCGTCTGGTTTCGGCATGGCCAGGCCGGACATCAGCAGCCTCGTTTCGCTTCACTGGTCAAAATCTTTTACCAGTGAAGCGCGCTGGTTGCAAATGCCGCTGTGGCGAGAGGCTCCCGCGTCAGGCCGGGACAGGCTTCCGCAGCGGCAATCTGCCGCTATTCGCCCGGGTGTTTGGCCGGCTCGGAATGCATCCGGCGCACGCGGCGCACGCCCCACCAGACCAGCAGGATGGCGACCGGCACCGAGGCGGCGGTGACCACCTCGGGCGCGAAAGCATGGCCGAAGATCGAGGCGCCCTTGGCGACGTAGCCTATGAGACCGACGACATAATAGGAGACAGCGGCAACCGAGAGGCCTTCGACGGTCTGCTGCAGGCGCAGTTGCAGTCGGGCGCGGTTGTTCATCGAGGCAAGCAGGTCGCGGTTCTGCTTCTCGACCTCGACATCGACCCAGGTGCGCAGCAGCGTCGTGGCGCGGGTCAGTTTGCGCGACAGATTGGCTTGCCGCTCCTCGACCGAGCGACAGGTGCGCATGGCCGGCGCAACGCGGCGCTGCAGGAACCCGCCCCAAGTATCATAGCCGGGCACGGCCTCTTCCTCGAGCGCCTCCAGCCGCTCGACGACGATGCCGTCATAGGCGCGGCTGGCGCCAAAGCGGTAGAGACTGGAGGCAGCGTCGGCCTCCAGTTCGGCGGCAAGCTCGGTCAGGTCGGCGAGCAAGGTCTGGCTGTCACGGGTCTCAGCAACCTTCATTTCCAGCGTGGTCTGGGCCAGCCTGTCCTCGATGCGGCGGGCGCGGCCCGACAAGGTCAGCGCCAGCGGCAAGCCGAGCATGGCGAGCGTGCGGTAGGTTTCGATGTCGATCAGTCGTTGCGAGAGCGCCCCGGTGCGCGCCGGCGTCAGGCCACGGTCGAGCACCAATATGCGGGTCATGCCGTCGCCATCCTGGCGGAAATCCGTGACGATGGCCGCATTGCCGCGCTCGACCAGCGAGTAGCAAAGGCTGGTCGGGTCAAAAGCGGCGATCAGCCGCTCGCTCGTCTGCGTCCATTTGCGGATCTCCAGCCGAATGCCCGAAATGACGGTGCCGGGCGGCGAAAAGCCGTTGCCGAAGGGCGTATCCTCCTGCGCCCTGCCGCTTTCGGAAAGCGGGCCTTCCCAGAGATAGGTCGAGAACTCCGTATGCCGTTCCCAGCGCAGCGAGCCCTTGCCCCATTTCATGGCGTGATGGCGGGCCTGACGGTCAGGCGCGGCGATGCCGAGACGCCGCGACAGTTCGGAAAGCACGGCATGGTCGACGCCGGAACCGCCCTCGGTCATGAAGGCGAGTTGCACCAGGACCCGCGGCTTTTCGATGAGCGGATGCGGCCTGGCATGGACCTCGCCCAGCGCACCGGGCCGGCCCTCATGCGCGGGGAAACCCATGACGCTGCCCTTGGCGCGCGGCTGGAATTCGAGATTGGACGGGTCGTCTGACACGGCTTGTCCCCCGGGGTTCTCTAGACCCTCTTGCAGTCGCGTCCTCTAGAGCCAATAGGCTGACGACGCAAACAACAAAGTTTAGCCGAAGATGATATTGCGCCGGACGGCGAAACCGACACGTTTCGACCAATTGGATAAATAATTTGACCAGTTGGCGACGCAGGCTTTATCCTGCGCGACACCGGTCCAATTCCCAGGCACAGCTGTTGAGCGATATTTTTTCCAGGATCGAGCATTCGCGCACCGCCGACGAGGTGGTGCAGCAGATCGAGAGCCTCATCCTCGAAGGCGTGCTGCGCACCGGCGACCGGTTGCCGGGCGAGCGCGAGCTGGCACGCCAGTTCGACGTATCGCGGCCGATCCTGCGCGACGCGCTGAAGGCGCTGGAAGGGCGTGGGCTGCTGACGACCAAGGCCGGCGGCGGCACTCATGTCGCCGACATCATCGGCCAGCTGTTCACCAAGCCGGTGGCCGACCTGATCTCGATGCATCGCAAGGCGGTGACCGATTATCTGGAATATCGCCGCGAGATCGAAGGCATAGCCGCCGAATATGCCGCGCGGCGCGCCACCCCGGAGGATCTCGCCCTGCTCGACCGCATTATGGCGCGCATGGACGAGGCGCACCGCACCGGCGATTTCGACGACGAGGCCGAGATCGACGTCGAGTTCCATCAAGCGATCTGCGAATGCGCGCACAACATCCTGCTTTTGCACACGCTGCGCTCCTGCTACCGGCTTTTGTCGGAAGGCGTCTTCCAGAACCGGCTGCTGGTCTTCACCGTGCCCGGGGCGCGCGAGGCACTGCTGGCGCAGCACAAGGCAATCCACGCCGCGGTCAAGGCCGGCGATCCCAACGCTGCCCGGCACGCGGCAATGGACCACATGACCTATGTCGAGCGGTCGATGGCCGAAGCCGAGCGCAGCGGCGACTGGCAACGCGTGTCACGGCTGCGGCTGCGGCAGCGTTCGGAAGCCGGCGACACCGAACCGGCGCGCAGACGCTCCTAGTAGTACGATCAAGCGGGAACCATCATGAGCGACATTCTCACCATCGCGGACCTCAAGGATCTCGCCCGCCGGCGCGTGCCCAAGATGTTTTTCGACTATGCCGATTCAGGCGCCTGGACCGAGAGCACCTATCGGGCCAACGAGGAAGATTTCCAGAAGATCAAGTTCCGCCAGCGCGTGATGGTCGACATGAGCAACCGGTCGCTGGAATCGACCATGATCGGCCAGAAAGTGTCGATGCCGGTGGCGCTGGCGCCGACCGGCCTGACCGGCATGCAGCACGCCGATGGCGAGATGCTGGCGGCGAAGGCGGCGGAGGAATTCGGCGTGCCTTTCACCCTGTCGACGATGAGCATCTGCTCGATCGAGGATGTCGCCTCGGCGACGACGAAACCGTTCTGGTTCCAGCTCTATGTGCTGCGCGACAAGGATTTCGTGCTCGATTTGATCGACCGCGCCAAGGCGGCGAAATGCTCGGCGCTGGTCCTGACGCTCGATCTGCAGATCCTTGGCCAGCGCCACAAGGATGTGCGCAACGGGCTTTCGGCGCCGCCCAAGATGACGCTGGCCAACATCATCGACCTGGCCAGCAAGCCACGCTGGTGCCTGGGTATCGCCGGCACCAAGCGCCGTACCTTCCGCAACATCGTCGGCCACGCCAAGGGTGTCGGCGACGTGTCTTCGCTGTCGTCCTGGACAAACGAGCAGTTCGACCCGCAGCTGTCGTGGAAGGATGTCGCCTGGATCAAGGAACGCTGGGGCGGCAAGCTGATCCTGAAAGGCATCCTCGACAAGGAGGACGCGCTGATGGCGGCCAAGACCGGCGCCGACGCGATCGTGGTTTCCAACCATGGCGGGCGCCAGCTCGATGGCGCATCGTCCTCGATCATGGTGCTCGAAGAAATCGCGGACACGGTCGGCGACAGAATAGAGGTGCATATGGACGGCGGCATCCGCTCCGGCCAGGACGTCCTGAAGGCGCTCTGCCTCGGCGCCAAGGGCACCTATATCGGCCGGCCGTTCCTTTACGGCCTCGGTGCGCTCGGCAAGGAAGGGGTTACCAAAGCGTTGGAAATCATCCGCAAGGAGATGGACATCACGCTGGCTCTGTGCGGAAAGCGTCTAGTCACCGACATGGGCAAGGACCAGCTCCGGCGCTAGGGTCCGGTGACAGCCTGACCACGGAGACCACGACGCGTTGGCGGAACCCGGCATCCATTTTCTCGACGCTCATGGGCCGGAGGGTGTGCGTCTTTACGCAATCGGCGACGTACATGGCCGGCTCGACCTGCTGGCCGCCATGCACCAGCGGATCGAGAGCGAGTTGGAGTGGAAACCGGTTCGCGACTGGCGGGTGATCCACCTCGGCGACTATGTCGACCGCGGACCGGACTCCAAGGGCGTCATCGATTTTCTGATCGCGGCGCGGGAACGCGATCCGCGCCATCTCATGCTCGCCGGCAACCACGACATCGGCTTTCTCGATTTTCTCAGAACCCCCGAGCCGGAAGGGCTTTTCATGCGCTATGGCGGCGTCCAGACGGCGCTGTCCTATGGCGTGTCGCTGACTGCTGACGCCAGCTGGTTCGGCAAGATGGAGACGATGAGACGCGGACATCAGGCCCTGCTCGAGGCGATGCCGCCGGGCCATGTCGATTTCCTGCGATCGCTGCCGTTCTCGCTAACGTTCGGAGACTTCTTCTTCTGCCATGCCGGCATCAGGCCGGGCATTCCGCTGGACAAACAGAATCCGCAGGACCTGATCTGGATCCGCGACGTTTTCCACGATCACACCGGCCTGTTCCCGAAGATTGTGGTGCACGGCCACACACCTGTCCCCGAGGCCGAAGTGATGGCCAACCGCGTCAATGTCGACACGCTTGCCTGGCAGTCAGGCATGCTGACCGCGTTCGTCGTCGACGGTGCGGACAAACGCATCCTGGAAATGGCTATAAAGGGAGCTTGAGCCCAGCCGCGTCGCAGGGAATGCGTCGCGAGGGGGCCGGCTTTCTTAGCGAAGCGAGGCGGTGACGCCGTAGCCGTCGACGGCGTTGTGGTTGTTGGCGGCATCGGCAGAATAGATGCCGAGACCGCACAGCACGATGGCGGACAACATGGCAAAGGACAGAAGCGCTGCTTTCACGGACGTCATCTCTTGTTGAGCTTCCTGCATCTGTGCACCAGGCGGTTACCAATGCGTTGAAACGGAGAATTCGCTTCAAAGTTTCGACGATTTCGCGCTTCTAAGCGCGTTCTGTATCGGAGGTGTGTCGCACGGGTCACACAAAAGGTTCATTTCGGTTGCACAGCCGATGCAGAGCGCGCGCCTTCTAGGATGGCGGCCGGACACAAGCCAAGGATGAAAGCAGTTTTCCCCAGCCGGTTTCACGGTTGCGTGCCAATTATGTCACGCGGAGCGCGAGGGGCAGGCGCTTAGATCGTGGCTACCCAGGCGCGGGCAATCGCCATACCGGCGGCATCGGCGTCGGGTCCGTTAAGGGCCATTTCGCCATCGAGCTTGTCGGCCCAATCGGGATGCCGCGAAGCGATGGTCGACGCGAAGGAGGTACTCCAGTCCTTCACCATCGGCCGGTCGGCCTCGAAATGGAACTGGAAGCCATAGATGGCGCGTCCGACACGGAACGCCTGGTTTTCGGCGACTTCGTTGGCGGCCAGCCGCACGGCGTTTTGCGGCAGATCGAACGTGTCGTCGTGCCACTGGAAGATCGGGAATTTTTCCGGCAGGGCGCCCAGCACCGGATCGGCCTTGGCGTCCGGCGTGAGCGACACGCCGCGCCAGCCGAATTCATTGGCGCCGCCGATGCGGTTCTCGCCGCCGAAGGCGCGGGCGACGAGCTGGCTGCCAAGGCAGATGCCGAGCACGGCGCGGTCCTTGCCGGCGAAATCGCGGGTGAGTTCGAGCAGCGCGGGGAAATAGGGGTACTCATCATCGGCCAGCGCATTCTGGCCACCGCCGAGCACCACCATGGCATCGTGCCCGGTCGCATCTTCAGGAAGGGGATCGCCTTTGTAGGGGAGGCGCACGTCGAGATCGGCGCCGGCTTCCGCAAGTGCGGCACCGACCTGGCCGAGGCCGGTATTGTCGTAGTTCTGGACCACCAGCACCCGCATCGCAAAACCCTGCTGACATGAAAATGATGCCACGAGCGATATCATGCCGCCCGCATTGCAGCCAAGATGCGTATTCCAGGAGAGAACTATGCCACTGCAGAACCGGGTCGATGCGTTCGGCGCCATCCACACCGTGCCCGAGCGCGGGCTGTTCACCGGCAATCGCGGCATCATCCACGACCCCGCGACCAAGACGTTGTTGAAGAAGCGCTGGGCGCTTCAGGCCTGGATCATCTGCGTGTGCCAGTTTCGCAATGTGCGGCGCGAGCCGATGGGCCGTAACAGGCCGGGAGGCAAGGCCGGATGGACCGAGCTTTTCTTCCTAGACGAAATGACGGCGCTGGCCGCCGGTCATCGGCCGTGCTTCTTTTGCCAGCGCGAACGGGCCAAGGATTTTGTCGGCCGCTTCGGCGAAGCCTTCGGCATTGCCGAGCCGCGCGCGCCGATGGTCGACAAGCGCCTGCACAAGGAGCGGCTGGCGTCGGGTGGCAAGCCACCTGTCGTTGTCGCTGAAGACCTTCGCGGCCTGCCAGATGGCGCCATGGTTGCGGATGGGGGCAAAGCCTATGCACTGCGCGGCGGCAAGGTGCTGCGCTGGTCGTTCGCCGGGTACGGCCCACCCGCCGATTTCGGTTCACTCGGCGAAAAGGCGCTTATGCTGCTGACCCCGGGGACGACACTAGCCGTCCTGCGGCACGGTTTTCGGCCGGTGTGGCATCCATCCGCCAAGGCTTGACGCCAGCGGCCGGCTCGCTCATTCCTCGGCCATGCGCGCCAATTACAAGATGCAACGTCTGTTCGTGCCTGACGATCTCGGGCCGGATGCCGAGTTCGACGCCGACCAGCAGCAGAGCCACTATCTCATTCATGTGCTGCGGCTTGGCGAAGGTGCCGAAATCCTGCTGTTCAATGGCCGCGACGGTGAATGGTCGGCGGCCATCGCGGCGAAATCTAAGAAAGCGGTGAGGCTTAGGGTACAGACCCTGCAGCGGCCGCAGCCACCTCTCCCCGATCTCATCTATTGTTTCGCGCCGCTGAAGCAGGGGAGGCTCGATTATCTCGTGCAGAAGGCGGTCGAAATGGGCGCGGGCATTTTGCAGCCCGTTATCACGCAGCACACGCAAGTGGCCAAGCCTTCCATCGATCGGCTGCGCGCCAATGTCGTCGAGGCCGCCGAACAATGCGGCATACTGGCGGTTCCGGAAGTGCGAGAAGCAGAAAAATTCGAACGCCTGCTGGCCGGCTGGGACAAGGAAAGGCGGCTGGTCTTCTGCGACGAGGACGCGTCGACCAACAATCCGCTGCCAGCCTTGCGGGCAGTGAAGGAGAAGAAGCTCGCGCTGCTGGTCGGGCCGGAGGGCGGCTTTTCCGATGACGAGCGCAAGATGCTGCGCGCCCTGCCCTTCGTGACCGCCATTCCGCTCGGCCCACGCATCCTGCGCGCCGACACGGCGGCGGTGGCCGCCCTTGCAGTGATGCAGGCAACCGTCGGAGACTGGTAGGACGTCATGTCTTGCAAGAGGCCGCCCGGATCGTGGCCTTCAATTCCTCTTGACCTGTGGCTCAGGATTTTTCGCTTGATCGGCTACTGACATTTCGTCCATTTACCGCCGGCGGTCACTCGACCGCACTTTGATTGGGCACATGATCCTTCCCGAAAATCGAAAGGTCGATTTTCCGGGTCATGTGCGGAGGGCTTGATCATGGCGCGCGACACAACCGATTTCCGGCCGATCGAAGGCGTCGACGAACTCGTCGACCACCTGGCCGAGGGCAACAAGCCGCGCGACAAATGGCGCATCGGCACCGAGCACGAGAAGTTCCCCTTCTATGTCGACGGCAACGCGCCCGTGCCCTATGGCGGCGAGCGCGGCATCCGCGCCATCCTCGAAGGCATGCAGTCGAAGCTCGGCTGGGACCCGATCATCGACGACGGCCGCATCATCGGCCTGGTCGAACCGACCGGCCAGGGCGCGATTTCACTGGAACCGGGCGGCCAGTTCGAGCTTTCCGGTGCGCCGCTGGAGACCATCCATCAGACCTGCCGCGAGGGCAATGCGCACCTGGCGCAGGTGCGCGAGATCGCCGAGCCGATGGGCATCCGCTTCCTCGGGCTGGGCGGCAGCCCGAAATGGTCGCTGGCCGAAACGCCGAAAATGCCGAAGTCGCGCTATGAGATCATGACGCGCTACATGCCCAAGGTCGGCACCAAGGGCCTCGACATGATGTACCGCACCTGCACGATCCAGGTGAATCTCGACTTCGAGAGCGAGGCTGACATGCGCCGCAAGATGCAGGTGTCGCTGAAGCTGCAGCCGCTGTCGACGGCGCTGTTCGCCAACTCGCCCTTCACCGAAAGCCGGCCGAACGGCCTGCAGAGCTGGCGCGGCGACATCTGGCGCGACACCGACAACCAGCGCTCGGGCCTGCTCGAATTCTGCTTCTCGCCCGATTTCGGTTTCGCCGACTATGTCGAATGGGCGCTCGACGTACCGATGTATTTCGTCATCCGCGACGGCCACTATCACGACATGACGCACATCACCTTCCGCCAGTTCATGGCCGGTGCCGCGCGCAACGAAGTGCCGGACGGCCTGCCGACCATGGGCGACTGGGCGAACCACCTGTCGACGCTGTTCCCCGACGTGCGGCTGAAGCGTTTCCTCGAAATGCGCGGCGCCGATGGCGGCCCGTGGCGGCGCATCTGCGCGCTGCCGGCCTTCTGGGTCGGGCTGCTCTACGACGAGGCCGCACTTGATGCGGCCGAGGCGTTGACCGCGAGCTGGACCTACAAGGAAGTGCTGGCGATGCGCAACGCCGTGCCCGAACTCGGCATTGCCGCGCCCTTCCGCAACGCCACGCTGCGCGAGATGGCGCGTGACGTGCTGGCCATTTCGCGCACCGGGCTGAAGAACCGCGGCAAGAAAAACCGCGACGGCTACGACGAAACCTCGTTCCTCAACACATTGGACGAGGTGGTCGCGCGCGGCACGACCAGCGCCGAGGAGATGCTTTCGGCCTACCACACGCGCTGGGGCGGCTCGATCGAACCGGTGTTCATGGAATACGCCTACTAAGCTGGCGCGTTAGGGAGCGGCAAAAGCCGCTTCAATCGACCGTTGAAACGAATTAGGCTCCCTTCCGAGGAATTCAGGAGGAGAAGCCGATGCCTACCTTGTTCGACATGCTGGCGCAGGCCCAAAACGGCAATGGCATGCAGGCGCTTGCCCAGCAATATGGGCTTTCGATGCAGCAGACACA
This sequence comes from Mesorhizobium japonicum MAFF 303099, assembly GCF_000009625.1. NCBI lineage: Bacteria > Pseudomonadati > Pseudomonadota > Alphaproteobacteria > Hyphomicrobiales > Phyllobacteriaceae > Mesorhizobium > Mesorhizobium japonicum. Next base: position 5,677,973 of record NC_002678.2, on the reverse strand, counting down.
GGCCGCGGTCGCCGCCCTGCTGCCGGCCTTTTCGCAGGGGTTGCAACGCAACACCGCCGATCCTTACGGGCTCGGCGCCTTCATGACGGCGATGGCAAGCGGCCAGCACGCCAAATATTTCGAGGACGCGACGCGCGCCTTCTCGCCGCAAGGCGTCGACGAAGGCAATGGCATTCTCGGGCATCTGTTCGGCTCGAAGGACCTGTCGCGCGCCGTCGCCAGCCAGGCGGCGCAGGCGAGCGGCGTCAGCCAGCAGATCCTGCAGCAGATGCTGCCGGCGATCGCCTCGATGGTGATGGGCGGACTGTTCAAGCAAACGACAAGTCAGATGCAGGCCGCAGGCGGTTTCGGCGGCGGCAACAATCCGCTCGGCGAGATCATCGAGCAGATGATGCGCCAAGGCGGCATGCAGGCGCAGGCGCCACAGCAGCGCCAGGCACCTCAGCCCCAGAACCCGATGGACAACCCGCTCGGCAAGGTCTTGCAGGACATGTTCGGCGGCGGCGCACCGCAACCGCAGCCGCAGCCGGCACCCAATCCCTATGGCGACAATCCATTGGGGAAGGTGCTGCAGGACATGTTCGGTGGCGGTACCCCGCAGCCGCAAGGCCGGGCGCAGCCGCAGCAGACGCAAAGCCCCTATGGCGACAACCCGCTCGGGAAAATCTTCGAAGAGATGCTGCGCGGAGGTGGTGGAGGTGGCTTCGGCATGCCTGGGGGGCAGCCGGTGCCGCAGCCGCAAGCTCCACAGCAGCGCCAGGCGCCGCAGCCGCAGACCAATCCGAGCGGCCGGCCAAGAAACCCGTTCGACGATCTGTTCGGCAAGATGTTCGAGACCGGCGCCCAGCAGCGTGACGACTACCAGAAGGGCGTAGAAACGATCTTCGACCAGTTCAAGCGGGACATGGACCGGCGGTAGGTGCCAAACCTACGGCCCTTTCTGAGCAGGCCAGAAAAGAAGAGCCCGGTCCTTGGGAGGACCGGGCAACGTGCAGGCAGGCCGGCGGGGAACCGGCAGGGAGTGGTGAGCCTGCATAATCCTTGGTCGCGCTGAATCTGAAAAGGTTCAATGCGGCCGAAAATCAGCCGATCAGGCCACCTTGCGGGCGATGTCCTCGATCGTTTCGACGCGATCGCTGGCGATTTCGCGCAGGATCGCCGTCGGGTCGCGGCCGAACGGCACGTCGATGGCGACATGCAGGTCGGCGCGCGTCAGGCCTATATCGGCGAGTTCGGCGTCCGACATCTCGCCAAGGCGGTAGAAGGCGCGACGGTTTTTCCAGGCGCGGTAGAAATTGAAGACGGTGTTGGCCACGCGCATCGCAACGGCCGGACGCGAGGTGATGCGCGAGGTCTCGGTGGCGAAATCGATCGTGGTCATGTCTGTCTCCTTCGGAGTCGAGCGGACGAAACCAAGCAACAGGCGCTGGCGACAGCGGCCGTTTCGGCTTCGATTCACATGCCTTCATGTGGATGTCAGCAATTTGCCATCGGACGATTGATTAATCCAACGAATGTTTTTAATCTTTACCATCAACACCAGTGATGGATCATGCCGATGAAAGCGCCGCTCGATCTCGATCAGTTGCAAACCTTCATTTCGATTGCCGATACCGGCAGCTTCACGCGGGCAGCCGAAGAGGTGCACCGGACCCAGTCGGCGGTGTCGATGCAGATGCGTCGGCTGGAGGAGCGGATAGGCAAGCCGTTGTTCGAGAAGGAGGGGCGCAGCAACAGGCTGACGGAGGAAGGCGACAAGCTGCTCTCCTACGCAAGACGGCTGCTCTACCTCAACCGCGAAACACTCGCCGCCTTCGACGACCAGCGGCTTGAAGGCACGATCCGCATCGGCACACCCGACGACTATGCCGACCGCTTCCTGCCCGAGATCATGGCGCGCTTCACCCGCTCCAATCCGCGCGTCGAGCTGACCGTCATCTGCGAGCCGACACCGGGGCTGGTCGAGCACATCAAGCGCGGCAATCTCGACCTGGCGCTGGTGACGCACAATGATGTGCGCGGCCAGTCGGAAGTGGTGCGGCGCGAGCCGCTGCTGTGGGTCACCTCGGCCAATCATGCGACGCATGAAGAGGAGACGCTGCCGATGGCCTTTGGCCGGCCGAACTGCATCTGGCGGCGCGCCGCGGTCGATGTGCTGGACCAGCAGAACCGCGACTATCGCATCCTGTTCACCAGCTTCTCGGCGACCGTCATCACCGCCGCGGTTCTGTCAGGCCTGGCGATCTCGGTGCTGCCGGAATGCGCGCTCAGGCCCGGCATGCGGGTGCTGGGCGAAGCCGACGGCTTCGGCGCCCTGCCCGACTGCCGCATCGGCATCATGCGCGGCCAGACCTCGCGGCCGGAGATCGTCGATGCGCTCGCCCGCCACATCTCGGAGAGCCTGGACAACATCTCGGTGCCGCTCGTCGAAGAGGCCGGGACGTTCGATTTCGCGGCACTTGCCTACGCCAAGATCAGGCGGACCAAGGCGAACCAGATCCTGCCGGGCTGGTAGGAAGGATCGTGGCGCCTTGACGCGGGGCGCCAACCAGCCCCCAATCGGCCGATGAGCGAAGCAGCATCCGAATCACGCACCAACGCCACCGAATACACGGTGAGCGAGATTTCCGGCGCGCTGAAGCGCACGGTCGAGGACGTCTTCGGCAATGTGCGGGTGCGCGGCGAAATCTCGGGCTATCGCGGCCCGCATTCCTCCGGCCATGCCTATTTCGCACTGAAGGACGACCGCGCACGGCTCGATGCCGTGGTGTGGAAGGGCACGATGAGCCGGCTGAAATTCCGCCCCGAGGAAGGGATGGAGGTGATCGCCACCGGCAAGCTCACCACCTACCCCGGCAAGTCCAACTACCAGATCGTCATCGACAATCTGGAGCCTGCCGGCGCAGGCGCGCTGATGGCGCTGCTGGAAGAGCGCAAGCGCCGGCTGCAGGCGGAGGGGCTTTTCGATGCCGGCCGCAAACGCCGGTTGCCGTTCATGCCGCGCACAATCGGCGTCGTCACCTCGCCGACCGGGTCGGTCATCCGCGACATCATCCACCGCATCAAGGACCGCTTTCCGCTGCATGTGCTGGTCTGGCCGGTGCGCGTGCAGGGCGATACTGCGAGTGCGGAAGTGACCAATGCCGTCACCGGCTTCAACGCGCTGGCCTGGGATGGCTCCATCCAGCGCCCCGATCTCCTGATCGTGGCGCGCGGCGGCGGCAGCCTGGAGGATCTGTGGGGCTTCAACGACGAGGCGCTGGCCCGCGCCGTTGCGGCCTCCGGCATTCCGGTGATTTCCGCTGTCGGCCACGAGACCGACTGGACGCTGATCGACCTCGTCGCGGATGTGCGGGCGCCGACCCCGACGGGCGCCGCCGAAATCGCGGTGCCGGTGAAGGCTGACCTCGAAGCGACGCTGGCCAGCCTTGGCGCGCGGCTCAAGGCGGCGGTGTTGCGCAATTTCGAACGCAAGCGGCAGGCCGCCCGCGCGGCGGCGCGCGCCCTGCCCTCACCCGATCAATTGCTGGCGCTGCCGCGCCGACGCCTCGACGAGGCGACATCCAGGCTCGGTCGTGGCCTGTCCGTCAGCGTCGATCGCAAGCGGGCGCGTCTCCAGGGCCAGAGGCTGACGCCGGCTACGCTGTCGCGACGCATCAACGAGGCGCGCACGCTGACCGGGCGTGACCTCGCCCGCGCGCAGGCGGCGTTCTTTGCCATTGTGCGCGAACGGCGCGCACGCTTCGCGCGTACCGCGACGCGGCTGTCGCCGGCGCCGATCGCACGCCGGCAGAAACTGCAGGCCGACACGCTGGCGGCGCTCGCCAGGCGGCAAGATCGGGTCATCTCGCTGCGGCTCGAACGCCTGCGCGGCCAGTTGAGCCAGGCCGAGCGCCTGCTGACCACGCTGTCGCACAAGGCCGTGCTCGCGCGCGGCTTCGCGCTGGTGAAGAATGCCGACGGCGCCGTCATCAAGCAGGCGGCCGACGTGGTATCGGGGATGGCGCTTACGCTGGAGTTCGCCGACGGCACGGCGGATGCGGTGGCGACCAGCGGTGCGGCGCGGCCAAAGCCGGCAGCCAAGCCATCAACAAAGGCCAAAGAACCCGGCAATCAGGGATCGCTGTTCTGACCATGACCGACAATCCGCACCATCTGGCGACGCCCAGCGGCAAACCGCGCGCGCGAAGCTTCGGCATCGGCTTCGACGGAACGCCCGGGCCGTTCAACGCAATCACCGACCTACCCGGCGTCGCGGTCGGCTATGCGACGCTGATTTCAGGCGACGGGCCGCTCATCGTCGGCAAGGGGCCGGTACGCACCGGCGTCACGGCGATCCTGCCAAGACCGCTCGCCGACTTGGCCATACCGGTCTTCGCCGGTATTTTCAGCCAGAACGGCAATGGCGAGCTGACCGGCTCGCACATCATCGAGGAAACCGGCGCTTTCAACTTCCCGATCACCATCACCAATACGCACTCCTGCGGTGTTTCGCGTGACGGCACGCTGCGATGGATGCAACGCGTACTGCCCACCGCGGTCGACAGCGCCTGGGGCCTGCCGGTGGCGGCGGAGACCTATGACGGGTTTCTCAACGACATCAATGGCCACCATTTAACCTTCGATCACGTTGCCCAGGCACTCGATGACGCAACCGGCGGCCCGATCGAGGAAGGCAGCGTCGGCGGCGGCACCGGCATGATCACTTTCGGCTTCAAGGCCGGCTCGGGCACGGCGTCGCGCATCGTTGGGTGGCAGGGAAATTCCTACACGGTCGGGGCCTTCGTGCAGTCGAATTTCGGCAAACGGCGCAATTTTACCCTTCGTGGCCTGCGCGCCGGATCCGAACTCACGGAGCCCGCGATCCGCGAAGGCACGCCACGCGCCGAAAAGGGTTCGATCATCGCCGTTGTCGCCACCGATGCGCCGTTCCTGCCGCACCAGATGAAGCGGCTGGCACGCCGGGTGCCGCTGGGCGTCGCGATGACCGGCGGCTTCGGCTATCACAGCTCAGGTGACATCTTTCTCGCCTTCTCGACAGCCAATCCTGCCGCCGCACTTGCGCCGTCGGGCCGTATCGCCAAGGCCGATTTTATTCCCGATACAGACATCGATCCGTTTTTCGATGCCGTGATCCAGACGGTGGAGGAATCGATCCTCAACGCCCTGGCCGCCAATGACGACATGACCGGTCGCAACGGCAATTTCGTGCCGGCGCTGCCGAAGGCTTGGCTGAAAGAAAAGTTTGGGCTGAAAGAGAAATTGGGCTGAGACGAAAACGCGGGCCAAAGGGCCCGCGCATTCAGACAAACAGAGAGTTCCCGGTAAGATCTATTCCGCGGCCTTGCTGGCCGCATGCTGGTGCTCGTCGGCCTCGGCCGCTTCCTCGAGCCGGGACGCGATGAGTTCTTGGATGTCGCCGACTTCTTCCTGGATATCCTCCAGCGGGATGCCGACCTCGGCGGCCTTGGCGGCGCATTCCCTGGCCAAGGTCTCGGCCTGCTTGTCGATCCTGGCCTGGGACTGGCAATGGACCTTTTCGCCGATCCATCCCCGCAAGAACTCGATCGCGTGTTCACTCATACTGCTGTTCCCTGGCGGCAAAGCCGGTTGGTAATCATAAACGTCGGCATCCCGCTAAGGATGCATCCTCCCATTCCAGCCGAGTCGCGGCCAGCCGGCAAGTCAATGCCGTCCTGGGTCCACAGAGCCGAAGGAAATCGAGGGTTCAAGCACATTTCTGATTCTGGAGGGTTGCTTCCGTGAGCTGGATCAATCCAGCTTCGCGCCACTGTTTCTATTTGCTTTTCCGGTTTTCCAGCCGATTTTTCGTCACAAATGATGGCGCAATGCGTAACATATTTTTACAGCCGCTCCGGAGGGCTGCGCTAGGCGCGCCGGTCGAAGCCGCCGCTATATAGTGATATCCCCATGCAATGTCGACTCCCGGAACGTCGCACCTCGCCAGCTCCATCAGAAGGTTTCAACCCAGGGCCTGAGTTCCATTTCCCAGGTCCAGGCGCTGCGGTGCTGGCGATGGATGGAGAGATAAGCCTCGGCGATGGCGTCCGGGGACAGCCGGCGATCCTGCTGCCCGGCCTCCTGTCCGGACGCGGCCGAGGCAATGGCGCCATCGATGATGAAATGCGCGACGTGGATGTTCTTCGGCGCCAGTTCACGAGCCATGGACTGCGCCAGGCCGCGCAAGCCGAATTTTGGCATCGCAAAGCCGGCGGAGCCGGCGAACCCTTTCACGCTGGCCGTGGCGCCGGTGAAGAGGATCGAACCCGAACCTAGAGCCACCAGCCGGCGAGCGGCCTGCTGGCCGACCAGGAACCCGCCATAGGCGCCAACCAGCAAAGCCTGCCGGACCGCTTCGGGATCGAGCTCCGCTATCGGACCGCGGGCGCGTCCGCTGGCGTTGAAAATCACCAGCGAGAGCGGACCGGCCTTGTCGGCGATATCGAACAGATGCTCCACAGACGCGGCATCGGAAACATCCGTTGCCACGGCCTGCGCGCCGGTCTCAGCCTGCAAGGCACCGAGCTTCTCAATGTTGCGGGCGGCCAGAACGACGCTGAACCCTTCCTTCGCGAGCAGGCGCGCCAGCGAGGCGCTCAAGCCGGAACCCGCACCGGCGATAATTGCGACATTGGATGTCATGAACCTCTCCTTCTTTCCAGGGGACTGCGGTCGATGGCTGGCGAATGAGCTGTGTTGAAACTTGCCGGATCAGCGCGGCGACGGCAATGCGCACGGCGGCTAGAAAAAGGCCGGGCGCGAAACCGGCCCGGCCAAAAAGAAGGTCATAACCTTCAGAGGGGAACACCGCTCGGCGAAATGGGAGGAAAACACCAAACGGATTTTTCTCTTTTGAACCGATTCGCGACCGGATACGACGAACTGTTTTCTAAAAATCGGCCAGACTGGCGAAAATCCTGTCCTTTGTTCGCCAGGAAAGCTCAACCGACCCGGCTTTCCCCTTTGAGCAGATCCGCGTAATGGCGCCGCGCGACGTCGGGATGCGAGCGCAGGCGGCTTTTGAGCACATTGGTTCCGACATCGCGAAACAGCGGATTGTCCGGATCGCTTGCCGGCCCGCGCGCCTGCGCCGCCAGTTCCTCGGAAAGCCCAAGCAGCGGTATCGTCGCATCGAGCCTGGCGCTGAAGAAGAACGGCACCGAAATGCGCTCGACGCCGGCGGGCGGCGTCACGACACGATGCACGGTCGCGCGCAAGTAGCCGTTGGAGGCCAGTTCGAGCAATTCGCCGATGTTGACGACGAGCGTGCCGGGAATGGGGTCCACATCCACCCAGCTGCCGTCATAGTCGACCTGCAGCCCCTTATTGTCATCCTGAAGCAGCAGGGTGAGGAAACCACCATCCTTGTGCGCGCCGACACCCTGGTCGCCGCCGGTTGTGTCACGGCCGGGGTAGCGCACGATCTTCATGCGATGGTTGGGCTCGCTGCTGTAGATCGGATCGAACGCATCCTCGGGCTGATCGAGCGATTGCGCGAAGGCCTTCAGCAGCCGGATCGCCACGGCTGTCACCTTGCTCTGCCAGGCAAGCAGCGCGGGTTTGAGATCCGGCAGCGCCGCGGGCCACTGGTTCGGTCCTTGCAGCCGGGTCCAGGCGGGAGTTCCCGGCCCTTGCGCGATTGCCTGGCGCTCGACGCCGATGTCAAGCTGTTCGCGCCAGTCCTCTCTGCCCTTAGTCAGTTCGCCGCCGGCGCGCGTATAGCCGCGAAACTGCGAGGACTTGACCATCTCGATCGCCAGCTTGTCGGCCTCCGGCAAGGCAAAGAACTGGCGCGATGCGGTGAGCACCTCGCTGATCTCCGCCCAGGAGATGCCATGTCCGGCAAGATAGAAAAAGCCGATGTCGCGCGAGGCGGAACGAAGATCCGCTAGAAATGTCCGGCGTTCCGACGCGCCCTGTTCAAGACGGCTCAGATCGAGCACAGGCACTATTCTGGGCATATCAAGCTCCTTTCCCAGTGCTTTCCGGATGTTGCTTGAAATTTCCGTCCGAAAAACCCAGCCGATTGAACATGCAGGCACTTTTGAGCGACCATAGCCGCGATCAATGCGCGCTAGTCTTATCGACTTCGGATGGCCGGGAAAGGAACGATCGGCCCTTCGGGGTGGCCTTGACGAACAATTTTTCCATTCACAGGGGGCAAGTGGATGATGATCACGATCCAAGGGAATTCAGGCGGAGCGAAGGCCGCTCTGCCTCGCCAGCGGCCGCTTCGATAGCACCGTCCGTTCAGCCCGCAAGTACAAGGCCGAAGGGCGAAATCTTGCTGGTCGCCCGCGATTTGATTGAGTCACGTCAATCCGTCCTCTCATCAACCTCTATGAAAATAAAGATAAAATAATATCTACATTGTAATTATGATTACGCACAAAACCACTCGACTGAACAGTCGCTGATATTGGCGACCACCTTTCAACTACCCGTTCCTGTCGACTTGAGAGCTATTGTCTCGAGCGCGACTATCCAGACCGGCGTTAATCGCTTTGGTCCCGCTCCCCTGAGGGGCCGATCGCTCAAGAGGAGATCTCGAGATGGACGGGTATGACGAATCGATGTTCGACGACCTTGCCTTTGATGAAGCGGAAGGCCCCGCCGACAGCTACGACGAATTCGACGAAATGGACGAGGGCGACGGCTTCGATGAGGCCGACGAAGGCGACGAGTTCGACGAAGGCGACGAATTCGAGGCCTCGGGCTTCGACGAGATGGACGCTGGCGACGAATTCGATGCCGGTGACGAGTTCGACGAAGGCGACGGTTTCGATGAAGGCGATGAGTCCGACGACGATGCCTGGGATCAGGCCATGAGCTACGCGCTTGCGGCTGAAGACAGCGACGAGTTCTTCCGCCGCATCGCCCGCGGCGTGCGCGGCGTCGTGCGCACGGTCCGACGTGCCGCTCCCACAATCGGCCGCATCGCTCGCGCCGTTGCGCCGGTCGCCAGCCTTATTCCCGGCTACGGCACCGCGATTGGTGGCATCGCCAATGTCGTCGGCCAGTTGATGGCGGACGAAGCCTCCGAGGACGAGGCGCTTGACGCCTTCGCCGAGCTCGCGGTGCGCAATCGTGCCGCCATTCCCGTTGTGGCCGCGCTTGCGACGAGGCGAGTGCTTGGCCCGGTGGCGGTGCGCATGCCCGCGGCCGCACGCACCCAGGCGGTTCGCACCGTGCGCCGTGCCGCCACCCAGCTCGTCAACCGTGGCGGTCCGACCGCGATCCGCGCTCTGCCGCGCATCGCCAACAGCGTCCGCCGCACCGCCGTCACGCGCCGCACCCCGGCATCGGTCCGGCCACTGGTTCTGGCACGAACCGCGCGTCGCGTCGCGGCACGCGGGCAGGGTCTGCGCCGGCAGTTGACGCGACCCCTGCAGAGAGGGCGCCAGATCGTGCGCCGCACCGCGGCGGCGGTTCGCGCCGGCATGGCCCCAGGACGCAACCTGGCGCGTATCGCCGGACGGGCCTTGGGGCGGGCTGCCGGCGGTTGGCCAGGCGGTTGGACTGGCGGATATGGCCCAAATCAAGGGCGCCGGCGGCGTATCGTGATCCGCGGTCCGGTCAGCATCACCATCCGGCCCAATTAAACCCAGTCGGTGCAACAAGAAGGATCGTGGCGATGCGCACGGGTTCTTCGACCAGGCGGTTCCTGGACACCAAGCTGCGGGCTTTGAAAGCTCGCGCACAACGCCTCAACCGCCTGACACCGAGGCGCATCGGACTTCGTCCCGAAGACCTGCCCTATGCGCCGTCGCGGGCTCACTTCCATGCCGCCAACAAGCGGCTGGCGACCATCGGCAATGCCATCAACCGGCATATCGCCGAGATCGAACGCGCCTGGCCGCCCGCGACGGCCCAGGCCGCGCTCACCCAGATGGCGATGCTCGACCGCAGGATCGATCGGCTGCGCCGGACCTTCGGCATGTTCTTCGAGGTGATGTCGCAGCGCGGCTCAGGCTTCGCGCCGGCGCTCGCCGCCCATGACGCGATCGCGCTCGACTGCTACACGGTCGTCCGCGCGGCCTTGCCGGGCGTCTTTGGTGGCCCGCTGCTCAAGCCGCTGACCTACATGGAACACGGCTATTCGCCGGCCACGCAGCGCCGAGGCGTAGCCCTCGCCCGCTTGCTCGGCGACAGCAATCCGTTCCCGGTGATCCGCATTCCCTGGGATCGCGACAATCCCTGGCAGTCCGTGTTCCTGCACGAAGTCGCCCACAATTTGCAGGCCGACATGGGCCTGTGGCAGGAGAACGCGCAAGCGGTCGCCAACCGCCTGGCCTCGATGCGTTTCGACCCGTTGGTGGTGACGATCCTGCGCCGCTGGCACAAGGAAATCTTCGCCGACCTCGCCGCACTGCTGCTCGGCGGCACCGCGTCGGTCTGGGGCATGATGGAATTCCTCGCCCATCCAGGCGCGCGTGCCCTCACCTATCGCCCCGGGGGGGCGCATCCAACCGGCTGGATCCGGGTTCTGATCTTGACCGAAATGCTGCGTCGCATGGGCTTTGCCGCCGAGGCGGCGCGCGCCGAACGCGTCTGGCGTGGCCTTTACAATCCGGCGCGCGGCCACAGGCTGCCGCCGGTCCTGCTTGCTTCGGCTCCTCGCGTCATTCCGGCGGTGGTCGATGAGATCGCCTATCAGCCGCGCCGGGGTCTTGGGCAGCACGCGCTGGCCGACGCCATCCCTTTCACGCGCGCCGACGAAGCCCGCATCCGTCGTGGCGGAATCCAGATCGCGGCGGGGCAAGTACCCGACCTGCCGCCACGTTTTCTTGTGTCGGCCAGCCGGTTCGCGCTGGAAGCCGGCGCCGAACCGGACGCCATTGCAAAGCTTGTCATCAGAAACCTGGCCCAGCGTCAGGCAAACCGACGGCCTACTGCGCAACCGTCCCCAGCCGCACTCGTTGCATGAGGTGAGATGTCATGGTCGACGTATTTACAGCCGCCGCCAGCCCGGTCTCGAAATTTCGGTCTCCTGCCACGGTTGCCGTGGACAATCTGCTGCGCAAGACGCTGCGCGTGAGTGACCCGCGCGATCCCGACCAGATCGCCAACGCTCTCTTGAACTTCTATCCGGAGGAGGCAGACAGGGATCGACGCGAACAAGCCGGCCTGCCTTATTCGAGCGTGCCCGACTATGTGCCGCAAGCCCGCAACACGGGCCCCTCCTCCGTCGAGATGGCACAGGCGCAGGACGATCTCGAGCGCGACCTGCAGACGCTTTCGACCTCCTCGCCGCTGAAGGACATCCGCATCGAGATGATCGGCTGGGGCCGCTCGATCCGGCAGCTCGCCAATGATGGACTGGCTGCCGCCAGGCTCGCTCTCGATTCGGTCAATCACGACCGTGCGATGTCGGCGCGCCGCCAGCTCGGCGAGTATTCGCGCCTGGCGCGCTATGTCGGCACGCTCACCGACGGCAGCGCCATCCTGTTCAGGCGGTTTGCCCAGAGCTGCGATGTGCTGGCCGGGCTCATTCTTGTCGCCATCGGCGAGGGGCTGGCGTCCAACGGCATCACCCGCAGCACCTCGATCGTGCGTTCGGCGGCCGGAGAACTGCAGGCACGCCGCAACGCCGTCATCATGGCGCTGCGCAGCCTGACCGGTTCGGTTGAAAGCACGCTTGGCCAGGAGGACTGGCCGCGCGGCATCGAGGCCTACCGAAATCTGGTGCAGCAGCTGGAGGCCGGCGGCCAGGCGGATCTGCGCGCGCTGCTGGAAGAGAACGCACTGTCGCAAGCGATGGACGACCTTGTCGACCTCTCGACCGGGGCAAGCGTCGAAGGCTTGCGCGAGCTGTCGACCGCGTCGGCAATGCTGGTTCACCGCTTCCAGCGCCTGATCCAGTTCGGCCAGAGCATCCCGGTTCCGATCGATGTGCCGATCACTTCGGGCCCGCCGGAATCGCCGCCGCTGGTGGCATTCGTCTCCAGCCTGCAGCTGTTCGTCGACGCCTTCGTCTCGAAAGGCAGCTCGCGGCTGCTCTACGTCGCGCGCCCGCCGATCATCGTCTATGGCCTTTACGGCGCCGGCGGACCGGACCAGGGCGCCATCCGGCTGATGAACCTGACCATCGCGCGCGGTTTCCTGCTCGAGCAGGTCGACTGCTTCGCCGGCTGCGGCTGCGATGACGACGATATCTCCTGCCAGGTGCTGCTCGATTACCTGCTGTTCCTGCTCGACAGGGCGATCGACCTCTATGCGGTCGGCACGGATCCGGACGGCCTCGGCGAACAGGAAAGGCGGGCTACCGCCGTTGGCCTCGCCATCGGCGCGGCGCTGGACCTGACCGACCAGTTGAAGAATCCGGGCGTGCTTCTGTGTGAATTCAGCGACAAGCTGAAAAACAAGCTCAGTGTCATCCGTGATGAGTTGCTCGACCCATTCGGCGCTCCTGCGGCCTGGGACCCGGGCCTGAAGTCGCTGATGGTGCGTGAGCTGCGTATCGCCTACCAGGCTGAGGACCAGACGGAACGCCTGGTGCGTTCGCTGACGCCGCAATGCGACTTCAACGTCTTCAATTTCCCCAACAATCAGTCGCTGATCCGCTGGATGATAAGTGCGATCCTCCAGGATATGTTCGGCCTTGGCACCAATCTGCCGAGCCCGGTCCAGATGCCGTCGCCGATCGCCAGTTCCATGGCGAGCATGGGTCAGAACCGTCCCGACTACTGGTCAGCCTGAGCTGGCAGGAGAGGAGCACGACAATGGCTGCGAAGATTCCGTTTCCCTACCACCCGGCCAACAAGTTCCACGCCGGGGTCAAGGCCCGCTTCGAGGTCGAGGCCGAGACACCGCAATCGATCGATCGTCTGACCGACAAGGTCGTCACCAGCGGCGACAGGACCAAGACCGCCATCGGCGACGTTGCCAGCGCAATCAGGGAGTTCCCCGATGGAAAACGGTCGAAGCAGATTTTCGACCGGCTGATAGCCGCGATCGAAACCATCGCGACTGGACTGCCCGATGGCGACGCCATCGACAAGAAGCTCGGCGAGATCACCACGGCGATCAACAGGCTGGATGAAACGGTGCAGTCGCTTGGTCTGCGCGACAAGGACAATGTCACGGCGCTCTATGCCGCCGCTGTCGACACGTCGGGCGACATTGTCGGCCGGACAATCGCCGGGCGCTGGTTCAACCAGGCGAAATTCGCGTCGTTGCAGGACATCGTGGCGTTCCAGAAGGGCAAGCCGCAGGAAAATCGCCGCAACGAGTTCGTGAAGCGCCTGCGCGATGCCAACACGTTCAGCGGCGGCCTGCCGTCGGTCGTCACCGATAGCGAACTGGTGCGCTTCTTCGACCTCGCGCCAGCCGTGATGAACGCGATTGCCGCCAGCCAGGACGCAGTGTCCGGCGGCCAACAGCCGCCAAGTGCCTGAGATCCCAAGTGCCTGAGATCCCAAGTGCTTGAGAAACCAAGTGCCTGAGAACTACGAGCAGCCAATTCGAGCAAGATGAGGTCTGATTATGGCTAGTGAATCCAACCAGGTCATCCAACGGCTGTTCCAGCGCTTCTTCAGGGACGAGCTGGCGGGTTTGTCGCCGGCCGACCGCGCCGCTTTCGAGAGCGAATTCGAGGGTCGTTACGGGGAATTGCTTGATCGCTCGTCCAGTGCCACGACCACCAGTTTCGCCGATCTGGTCGGCTTTGGCGACGGACCGATCAAGCCGTTCGATTCGCTGCAGATGCCGCTGCTGCGCAACGATTTCGACGAATCGATCATACCACCGCAGCTGCAGGCGTCGGCCGAGCTTTACTACATCTACCAAATGGACCGCATGAAGCTGTTCCAGGTGGTCGATGTGCTGCGCCGGCTGTTCCAGAACGGCCAGATCCGCATCCAGCGCGGCCCCGGCGCGCGCGGGCTCTACATACTCGAGAAATGGCGCCCAATCCGCTACAAGCGCCGTGACCGGCTGATCGCCTATCGACGCGTCTTCAACTACGGTCGCGCTCCGGTGCCCGCCGGAGCCATCGTCAACCGCAGCTTCCACTTCCAGCTGGTCGCCTTCATGAATGCGATGTCGCAATATTTCCAGGATCTGACCATCGGTCAGGTTATTCGCGGCAGCTCCACCATCAACGACCGGCCTTTCGCGGCGCTGGCCACGGTGCAGCGCGTCGGCACCGACCTGCGCTATCACCTCGACCGTTCGAGCTATGGCAACATCCTGGCCCTGACCCGTGAAACCGGACAGTACGTACAGCAGATCTTCGAGCTGTTCGACGCGCCGGACATCAAGAAATCCTTCGACGCCAACACCAAATGGGACGTTATCGAAGCCGTCGCCAACCGTCATCTGGGCGGCGCTACCGAGATGTCGGAACGGGCCAAGATGGCCGATGCGGGGCGCAGAATCCTGCAATACATCGCCGAAAACGATTTCCGCACGACGATCACGCCGGCGGAGTTCGACGCGGACGCCAAGAAGATGGGCGCGCAGGCCGACGCATGGCTGGCGGCCTACCGGCTGACACGCGAAGGGCGGCGCTTCCCCGGCCTCGATGGCGATCGTGTGCACTGGTCATATGGGCTGAACCGCAACACCGCGTCGCGAATAGCCGCCTGAACCGTTCGCCGGGACTGAAGGGTGTCTGCGATGGACCACCAACTTGCTCTTGCGGGGCGTTTCGCGGCCAAGCCGCCGAACATCGTCATCGACGCCCCGCTGGCACTGTCGCCGATGGGGCTGCTGGTGACGGTAACGCTTTCGCTATCAGCGCGGGTGTGGCTGCCGCGCGGCTTCTACACCTTGCTCGACAATGACGAATACTATCGGCGCCGGCCCGATCAGATGGGAGGCGGTTGGCTCGCCCCCGGCACGCGCGATGCCATCCTCAAGGAACTGACTCTGGAGCTCGAACCATGGCGCCGGGCGTGGCAGAATGGCCGCCTGTCATCCCGGGTGCACTGGATCGGCGACGCCCAGTATGAAAGCGCGCTGCCCGAGCGTGAGGAAACAGCCCTGTTGCCGCGCTTCGAAGGCTGCTGCGCCGCGCTTGAAACACGTCTTGGCGATGTGGCAGGCACCGCCGCTCCACTCGACGAATGCGCGCGCGACGTGATCGCGCTTTCCGCCGCGCTTCAGCCCGACAGCACCTATATTCTCACCATCGCCGGCAATGACGGCGCCAGGCCGCCATTGTGCGACTATCTCGAGCGGCTGGCATTTCCCACCAAACGCCATCCTGGAGCAATCCCCGGATGGTCCGGCCCGGCGCTGTGGCCCGCTGCGGCTCCAATCGCCGCGAGCGGCCGAAATGCCGCGATCGTCCAGGTTGTCGCCCCGGTCATCCTGGCGCTGCCCGACGGATGGAGCGAGACCGACTGGGCGCTGGAAGATCCGGCCGACCACGATGACGGGACGCCGGACGATCCCTGGCGCAATGCCTGCGCGCTCTGGTACGATGTGGTCCCGGCGGAGGCCGCGGCATGAAACCGCCCCGCATTCACCCGGTGCACGGGCTGCGGACGAATGCGCGCGACCTGGTGATGATCAGCGTCGCAGGACAAGTGGCATCGCCGACGGAGAGGGGCACTCCATGGCGCATCGGTTACGATGGCAGGCCGCGCTCTCTGCCAGGCACCGGCGGCATCGTGCTCAACCACCGCGTCGGCGACCCCTGTGTCGGGCTGGCCGGGGACCATGTCGAACCGGCGGTGTCGATCCGCAATGAAGCGCGCGCCGCCGGCGGCAACCCCGACGCCGCCAACCAGGCGCTGCAGAGCTATTCCTGCGTCGGCAACCACGCCATCGTCACGTCAGGACGCGCGGCCGGCGCACGCGGCGTGGTGACCGGCAAGCATGGCGGCGTCGACACCGTGCTGATCGACTTTCCGCTGCCGGCGATGCGGCAGATGGCGATCGGCGACCGCATCCAGGTCTGGGCCTACGGGCTTGGCCTGCGCCTGACCGACTATCCTGACGTCGCGATCTGGAACTGTTCGCCAAGGCTGCTGGCGCGCTGGCGCCCGGTCGAGCGCAACGGCAGGATCCACGTCAAGGTGACGCACCGCATCCCTGCCCGCGTCATGGGCTCGGGTCTCGGCCGCAATAATGTGCTGCGCGGCGACTACGACATCCAGATGTCCGATCCTGGCATGGTGCGGCGCTACAAGCTTGGATCGCTGCGCTTCGGCGACATTGTCGGCATCATGGATGCCGACAACCGTTATGGCCGGTCGCGGTTGGGAGGACATGTGTCGGTTGGCGTCATCGTGCACAGCGACTCCACTGTCGCGGGTCACGGCCCGGGCGTTGTCTCGCTGCTTTCAGCGCCGGCCTCCATTCTCCAGCTGGAGCTCAGCCCGGACGCCAACATCGCGCGCTACCTGGACATTCGCCCACCCCGACCGGCACGGCCGTCCTTTCCCTTGCCGACCGTCGAGCAAAGGGAACGAACCGTGGCAAGGCTGCGCCGGCGGGCGACGGCATCGGACGCAAGCATGGTGGCCGGACCCGGCTAGATCCGAGCCCGAGCGGAGAAACGAGTTACGAGAAAGGGATCGGCATGTCATATCTCGACGAACAACTCGACGCGCTGGTCAACGCGGCCGCGCAAACAGTCGCTCACCGTCCGCCATGCGGCTGCGCGCGCTGTCGCCGGCAGCAAGGCTTTCGCGCCGTCGAGGTCAGGCGCCGGCATTTTCCGAGTTGCGGCTGCGGCAGTTGCGGAGACCTCGCTTCCTTCGATGAGACGGCCATACGGCGCGGGCGTACCCCAAGGCCGGCGCGTGGCCAGACCTCGGTGCGGGCGCGCGGGTCACAACTGCCGGGCTGGCGCGGCTGGACGCCGCCGGTCTCGCTGGCGGCAATCGACGCGGCACGCACTGCCGCGAGCCGCGGCGGACACGTCGACGCTTTGCTGCGGCCGTTCCTGGCGCCGGGACCGCAGGTCTATCGCATCACCCGCGCCGGCATCGACCGCGACCGGCCGCTCAGCATCGGCATGACCAAAGGCAACAATTCGATCGCCCAGAGAATTATCGAACACTACCGGCAACCGAGCCGGGCCGACCCCAGGGTAAACACCGCAATCCGCAATCTGCAGCCGGGCCAGATCCTGGTCCAGGCAGCCCGGCTCACCCGCCAGGCGATGCATCCAAGGCGGGCCAGGAACTACGAAGGCTGGCTGCAGGACCGGGAGCGCCCGCTGCTGTACGACCCCAACAGCACCACATTCGATGAAATGCCGCTGATGCGCAACAATTGAACCAAGGGAGATTCCCATGCACGGGCAAGCCGCAACTCATGCAAGGTCGGTATGGGCCGACCTCGACGCCATCGTTCTTCAGGAGGTCAAAGCGCTGCGCGCCGCATCGCCGCGCCCAGCTGAAATACCCTTCGGCTCCGACGAGGAATTCATGGATCGCGCGGCGGCCTATCTCGAAGGCCGCGGCGACGAGGCTCATATTCTGATGGAGCGCCTGCGAAGCCTGCTTGGCCTCACTGCAAGTGCTGCCACGGATCAGGCCGAGGCGTTGCAAGAGCCCGCGCATGAAGGTGGGATCGATGATGTACCGCAACAGGGTGTCATGCCCGCGGATGCCGCCTCACCGGGGGCCGAACACGAGCAAGAGACATGATGCTGTTCTCGCCCGCGCCCTTCGAACTCGACCGGCTGGCGGACGAAGCCGACTATGCGGTGGTTGGGCCGACGGACGGGCGCGCCAGGGTCACCCACACCAACCGCTTTCCGCACAGTGCGGTCTGCCACATCGAGCGCGATTTCGGCGACGGCAGGATGACCGGCTGTACCGCCTTCCTGATTTCGCCGACGCGACTGTTGACCGCGGCGCACTGCATCACCAGCCCGATCCGGCAGCGGCTTGGCCTGCCCAATCTCGCCGTGCGCATTCGTGTCACGCCGGGTCGGGCCTCGCGTGACGCGCGGCCCTTTGGCTGGCAGTGGGCCAAGCAATGGCACGTCAACCCGCCTTACCGCCGCCGTCCGTCAGGCCTGCACGATGTCGGGTTGATCGAGCTCGAGCGGCCGTTTTCGCCATCGCCCGGGCACTTCCAGCTCTGGTCGCCGAACCGTCAGGACCTCGAGCGGCTTCGCAACACGCGTCTGCTGCACATTTCGGGTTATCCGGCCGACAAGCCGGACGGGACGCAATGGGAGCATTCCGAGCGCCTGGACCGGATCACCGAACGGCAGCTTTTCTATAGCGTCGATACCTGTCCGGGACACAGCGGCGCTCCAGTCTGGATCCATCGCCAACAGGCTGGCCCACCCGTGGTGATCGCGGTTCACACCGCCGGTCCACGTCCACATTCGGGTGGGGCCTGGGGATGCCGGCCCGGCGTGCCGCTGGCCCCAGCGGGCCTGTTCAACCGAGGCGTCAGGCTGACCCCCGATCTCTTGCGTTCGATTCGCGCCGGATTCAGGCGCTGAACGGTGAAAAATTGACGACCCAACGATGATTTTTGCAATGCTAATATTTCGAAAAGTGCTATAGTCGAAGCTATCTATGCAGCATTCATACTGGCCACCCCGGGGTTCGGCGGCGTGGCAGTTTTGTTGGGACGCCAGGGGCTTGTGATTGTACTGAGTTTCCTGCCAACTGGGGCGTTCGGCCATGGTTGCACGTGCCGAGAACTTGCAGAGACTTTCCGACTTCGCTGATGAGATTTCTGCGTCACGAAAGAAGTGCGACCCGGAAACGGATACTTCGAGCTTTGTCGTGAATGGCCATTCGCTGGTCGCCATCCGTTACGCGGACGATCACGGTGATCCAAATAGTCATGCAGATCAGCGCCGGCCAGTAGGACGCATCGTCTGCGCCGGCACGCAATACCTGATCTATGATGCCGTCTACATGCCGGGCACCACCGCCGATCTTCCACTCTCGGTCGCCGAGATATTGACCCGGCGTGAGCTGCAGATAGCCCTGTTGATCAGTGACGGAAAAGTCGACAAGGAGATCGCAAGGCAGCTCGGCATCAGCGGCTACACCGTACGCGAGCATATCAGGCGGATTTTCGCGAAGCTGAATATCGGTCGCCGCTCGGCGATTGCATCCTGTGTGCTCGCGGGGCGGGCGGACTTTCGCCAAGAGGCGCGATAGGTCGGTCGAGAGACTTTTTCGAGGGATCCCCGCCGTTCTCGTCGAGATCCGGCAGGATTTGCTGGCGAACCGGTCCGGCACCGAGGAGTGGGCGAACCGGCTGGCGGCGGCGCTGCCCGCGCATGAGACGGAGACGGTTTCGTGAGGACCAGCGCCTGACGCGCTGGCGGCCCATGTGAACTGAGCCACGGAACAGCCATGCCCCATGGCCAAGCGAAAGCCCGCGCCTGTGGTGGGAGGCGCGGGCTTTCGTTACTGTCACGCGGGCGGCTCAGGCGGCCCGCTGGCTTTGTTTCGGCCGCAAATTCTGGTTCATGCGGAACAGGTTCAGCGGGTCATAGCGCTGCTTGATTTCCAGAAGCCTCTGGTAATTGCCGCCATAGGCCGCTTCCACCCGGTCGACCTCGTCCTCAGGCATGAAGTTCACATAGGCTGTGCCGGCGGCATAGGGCTTGGCCGCCTCATAGAGGCCGCGCGCCCAACCGATGCAGGCCCTGTCCATTGCCGGATCGCGCCAGCGGGCATGGACATTCATGACGAAGTGCGAGCTGCGTTGCGGAAACGCCGTCGCGTTCTGTGCCACACGGCCCGCCGCACCGCCAACATGGCCGATGAATATCTCGCATTCCGGGCCAGGAAGCTCACGTATCGCTTCGGTGACGATCTCGGCTGCCCTGTCGGAAAGCTCGGTGAAGTCATGGCTCTTCCAGTAGTTGCGGGCGCCGGGTGCGAGCAATGGGTCGAATGCCTGCTGCCAGCCGGTGAACGGGTTGGGGCCGACGACATCGGCAATTGGCGAGCCGATGGCGCGAAGCTTCTTCGTCGCCTTTTCACCTGCCTGGAGATCGCCGCAATAGCACATGGCCAGCACCAGAACATCCTTGCCATGCCACTCGGCCGGCAGGAAGGGCAGTGGCGGCGCTTGCCGCATGACCACCCAGCAGGTCAGCTCGTCGGGCGCTGTTTCGAGCGCGTTGCGATACTCCTCCAGCACCTTCTCGGCATCGGCGAAGGGATGGACGACAAGCCCCGACAGAACCTGCGGACCCATCTGGTGGAGCTGAAACTCGAATGCCGTGACAATGCCGAAATTGCCGCCGCCGCCACGCAGTGCCCAGAACAGGTCCGGATTTTCCGTCTGGCTGGCGCGCAGCAACTTGCCGTCGGCGGTGACCACATCGGCGGAGACAAGATTGTCGATGGTCAGGCCGAATTTGCGGGTGATCCAGCCAAAGCCACCGCCCAGGGTCAGCCCTGATATGCCGGTGGTCGAATTGATGCCGGTCGGCACCGCCAGCCCGAAGGCCTGCGTTTCGCGGTCGACATCGGCGAGCGTTGCGCCGGGTCCAACCCATGCCCGCCGTGCGACGGGATCGACCCGCACCGACTTCATCGGCGACAGATCGATCATCAGACCGCCATCGCAGACGGCGCTGCCGGCAATGTTATGGCCGCCGCCGCGCACGGAGACGAGAAGCCTGTTTTCCCTGGCGAAATTCACGGCACGAATGACGTCGGAGGCGCCGACGCAACACACGATCAGCCCGGGCCGCCGGTCGACCGTGGCATTCCACACGGTGCGGGCTTCGTTGTAGGCAGCATCTCCCTGCTGAAGCAGTGTGCCGCGCAATTGTGCCGAAAGCGTTTCGATGGTTGCGGCGTCGACCGTCGTCTTGCCGCGATCAAGCGTGGTGAGGCTCATGCTTTTCATGGTTTCCTCCCGATTTGCTTATGAGCCGATCTCCTTCAAACGCCTTCAATTCTGCTCTTATATTAGACACCGCGCAAGTTACGCCTGACGGTGGGCCGCCGCTTGGTGCGCATCAACGGCGGTGACCAGTCGAAGCTGGCTTGGCCGACGCCACGAAGCATTCCGGAGCAACTGACGGGAACGATGCATGGCGGACAAAAAAGTCCTGGCGGGCATGTCACACTGGCAGATGCTGCCTCGTCATGTGGTCGGCACCAACAGAAGCAAGCCCACCATGACTGCAAAAATCGACCTCTTCGCCGCCGCCCCTTCGCTGATGAAGAAATGGCAGCGTTCCTCGATCGAGCTCTCCGCCGCCGCCAGCCTCGAGCACAGCCTCACCGAACTGGTGAAGCTGCGTGGCTCGCAGATCAATGGCTGCGCCAACTGCATCAATCTTCACGCCAGCGAGGCGCGCGAGAACGGGGAAACCGAGCAGCGCATCTACCTTTTGCCGGCCTGGCGCGAGGCGCCCTGCTACAGCGACCGCGAACGCGCCGCACTCGGCTGGACCGAGGCGCTGACCCGACTTTCGGAAGACACCGGCCGCGCAGGCGCCTATGAAGAGTTGAAGGCGCATTTCACCGAGGAGGAGCAGATCAAGCTCACCTTGACGATCAACATCATCAACGCCTGGAACCGTATCGCCGTCGGTTTTGGCCTCTATGCCGATCCGGCTGCCGTGAAGGCCGCCCGGGTGGCCACAACGTGCTGATGGTGTGGCTAATTAAACGGCGCGCCATGATCGCCTATCGAAGCGTACGGTAAGGCCACTTGCCGCTGTTCATCGTTTGCCCAGTGCTGTCGCTTTCGACGGACGACGATCGTCCTAGGTACGCGCGTGGTTTGCGCTGGCGATCAGCGGTATACGCTTCCCTTCGCGCCCGTGATTGATTGAATTGTCGGGAATTACCACGCTGGCGATGCTTCAATCCTAGCCAGCCAAAACTCGGATCCTTGCGCAGAGGCCAATGCCGAGGCCGACCGAAGAAGGTTCTTTGCAGCCTGCTGTTCCTTGACAGCAGCGTGGAGCTCCGCCCGAATACGTTGGAGTTCCGGCAAACACCATGCTTCGCCAGTTTTGGCGCACTGGGCCACGGCTAGATCTAGCTCTGTAGCGGCCTCGACGTTGTCGCCAACGGCCATTAGCCCGGCCGCGACGACCCCCCGGAACGCCATATCGTAAAGGACAAAGCCTGTGGCGCGGAGCTTGGTCAATGCTGGATACATCATGGCGAGGCCGAGCTTTGGCTCACCGCGCCGGATGAGCAATTCGCCTTCGAAAGCGTCGGCATAGGTCCGCCAAACATCCATTGACCGTGCCCGGGTTTCGGTACGCAACAATGCTATGAACCTCTGAGCTAGCGAAAAATCGTTTGCCATGAGGGCTATCGGGCAAGCTGCCTCGGCCAGAATATTCGCATAGGTCGGGCCGTGATTGAGTACCTTGGCTCGGTCTATGAGTTTCTCGACAAGGAAAAGAGATTCTTCCGATTCCCCCCGTAGCCAGAGGACACGGGACAGAGCGAGCTCGGCCAAAAGTCGCTGATCATACTGGAAGCGAATGATGTGCCTTCTGTGCGATTGCTCGTCATAACTGGCCAGCATTTTCTCCAGCAACGCCTGCGCCTGAGGTTGCTGGCCCAAGAGGTGAAAGGTAGCGCCCTGCATGCGGTCGGCGACCGCGTCGTCACTCCGTCCTCTTGAAGATTCGGTAAGTTTCCGGAACCGGTCAGCAAAGACCATCGCTTCACGGGGCTGTGCGCTATTGGTGCGATCGACCCAAAGTGCCCAAAGCGATCGAAGCTGATAGTCAATGTCCCCGAGGGTTTCCGCCAACGCTAGCGTCTCCTTCCAAGCGTCCGCGCCGCTCGGGAAATCTGAAACAGCAACCATCTGCGGCCAGCCCAGTGCCGCTTGCAACTGCATACGACGCTTGTCACGACTTTCCTTCGAGTGAGCGCTCAACGCCTGCGCGACGCGACCGAGGCATTCGTCCAGCAAGGACAATTGGTGCCAGAGCGGGATTGCGATGGCGGTAAGCTCGACGCCCAACGCATCGTCTCCACCGGGTGCGAACGCCCAATCAAGAGCCGCCCGCAAATCGTCAATCTGCCAACCATAGAGCCTTAGCCAATCGATGGCAGGAAGGTTCTCAAAGTCCCCTTCAGCCTCTCCGAAAGCTTCCAGGAAGAAGCGCGCATGCGCTCTTTGTACCCTTCGAAGCTCTCCAGATTCCGCCAGCTTTTCAACGGCGTAGGCCCGCGTTGTATCTGCGAGCCGGAAGATCGTGTGATCATAGCTGGCGTCGACTGAAATCAAGGACTTGGCAACCAAATTAGCCAAGGCCTCTTCGATTTCAAAATCAGAAATGGCACTATCGGCTGCAACCGTCGTCGCAGCCTTCGAAGTGAAACGGCCAACCAGCGTTGAGAGGCGGCATAGCACATGCTGCTCCGACGCGGTTAAAAGCCGATAGCTCCAGTCGAGCGTGGCACGCAGCGTTTGATGACGCGGCACTGCGGTGCGCCGGCCTCGGGTCAGAACGTGAAAGCGGTCGTTGAGTGAGGCGGCCAGTACTTTCGGTCCAAGGGTTTGAACACGGCTCGCCGCCAGTTCGAGCGCTAGAGGGATGCCATCGAGCTGCCGGCATATGTTGGCGATGTAGGGCGCGTTCGCATCGTCAAAAACGAAGCTGCCGCCGACAGCTGAGGCCCGGTTCACAAAGAGTTGGATTGCGGAGAACGAAAGAGCCGACTTAGCAGAAACATTGGCGTCGTCTTCCGGGAGTTCAAGCGGTGAGAGCGGCAAGACCCACTCGCCCTCTGCGCGCAACGCTTCCCGGCTCGTGGCTATGATTCCCAGCCGCGAAGTTGATTGTAGGAGTTGCTCGGACAGAAGTGCCGCAGGATCGACAACGTGCTCACAGCTATCCAGAATTATCAGAATACGGCGGTCAGCAATAACGGCGGTGAGCTCGGATACCACGCTCTCGTTGCGGAATGCCTGACCAAGGGCGGTCGCAACTGCGCTCGCCACCAACTGTGGATCACTGATCGGGGCTAGATCGACCAAAATGACGCCGTCTGGGTATGCGTTCCTCAGATGATGAGAAGCGGCCAAGACCAATGTGGTCTTACCTATGCCACCGGCTCCAGTTATCGTAACGAGCCGCCTGCTGGGCACCTGTCCGGCAAGCGTGGCCAGCGCAGTGTCGCGCCCGAATACTGCGCCTAGTGGCCTTGGCAGGGTCCGCAATCCCTCGCTGTTGTCGTGGCGGTCTGGCGCATGTTCAACCGTCTGATGCGCTACTGGAGCTGTGAAGCTGTAGCCGCGACCTGGCACGTTGGCGATCAGGCCATTGGTTAGCGAGCCCTCGGGCCCAAGCGCCCTTCGCAAGGCCGTCATATTCACGCGCAGATTATTCTCGGCGACGAAGGTGTCGGGCCATACCATCGCGATCAACTCTTCGTGTCTGACAACCTCGCCAGCTCTCATGACCAGGATTTGGAGAATGTCAAAGGCGCGGCTACCCAACTGCAACAGCTTGCCGTCCCGATAGAGGCGGCGCTGCTCGCGGTGCATCTCAAAAGGGCCGAAGCGAAATATCTGGCCGTCCATTTCAGCCTGCGCTCCCTTCAACACTCCCAGGGTTTAGCACGGATTGCGGCCCAACCCGTGGCAAAGCGCGATTTAGCGCGCTTTAGCGGCGTTTAAGTGTCGCCGGAACTGGGAACCGCCTAGCGTCATCCCGGGCAGATGATTGCCCAACCAGATCGAACCCAAAGGAGATCATCATGTCTTTCGTTACCACCAAGGACGGAACCGAAATCTTTTACAAGGACTGGGGCAAAGGCCAAGCCCTGTTCTTCCACCATGGCTGGCCTCTGTCGGCGGACGACTGGGACTCGCAGATGATGTTCTTCCTGGCTCAGGGCTTCCGGGTAATTGCCCATGATCGCCGTGGCCATGGCCGCTCAACACAGACGGCGGACGGTCACGACATGGATACCTATGCTGCGGATGCCGAAGCGGTCGTGCAGGCGCTCGGCCTGAAGGACGCTATCCATATCGGTCACTCCACCGGTGGCGGTGAGGTGGCACGCTATGTCGCAAGATACGGCAAGGGCAAGGTCTCCAAAGCGGTCTTGATCAGCGCCATTCCACCCACTTTCATGCAGTCGGATCGCAACCCCAACGGCGTGCCAAAGGCGGTAGTCGACAGCATTCGTGATGGCACCGCCTATCACCGCTCGCAGTTTTACCAGGATATCACCATTCCTTTTTACGGCTTCAACCGCCCTGGGGCGGTGGTCTCTGAAGGCATCCGCCAGAACTGGTGGCGGCAAGGTATGATGGGCGCCGCCATTGCCCATTGGGAGTGCGTTCGTGTGCTATCCGAGACAGAGTTCTACGATGATCTTGCCGTCATTGAATGCCCCGTCCTGGTCATGCATGGCGAAGACGATCAGATTTGCCCGTTCCCGACGACCGGTGCGGTGTCCTGGAAGCTCCTCAAACATGGCTCGTTGAAATCCTATCCCGGCCTTCCGCACGGAATGCCGACGACGCATGCGGACACTATCAACGCCGATCTGCTGGCCTTTTTCCGGAGCTAGCATCCGCGCTGCGAGGGAGAATTGCGGCGTCCGTCATCACCCTGGACGCCGCATGTCCCTAAGGGCGAATCCGACCCTAGCAGTACCGAAACTGACCTCGTAATCAGCAGCCCGGCGGATCAGCCGTGCTAACATTGTGGCTAATTAAAAGGCGAGCGATAATCGAGGCGCGGAAGGGCCATTAAGGGCCGTTACCGGACCGTCAGCTCAGGATTTGAGGTAAGCTGCCGTTCACGTACGACCTCTCTCTGTTGTTCCGAAGTGAGGGAGGGCTTTCCGAAGCCGTCGTTCCCGGTGCGCCCAACTGTCAGCTTGATTGAGGCCGGAAGCAAGAAGTCGGCTCTTGAACACCTGGCTCATCCTCCCCCGCCAGAAGGCTGCGGAGGCAATTGAGACGCGCATGAAAGCCATGGGATTCAGATCGCGCCAAGTCACTATCTCCCATAGTCTGTGGCGTAGGCAACTTCCAATGGTCGAGCATCATCAGGCTGACCGCAGCCCGGCCGAGTTCATGCATCTTTGCATGCGTTGGCATGAGGCATTCAACAAGATGGAGTACGGCGGCGTCCCCGTCATCGCCGCACTGAAGGGCGCCGTCGTCGGCGGCGGTCTGGAGCTTGCAAGTGCTGCCCATATCCGGGTGATGGACCAGACGACGTATTTTGCGCTGCCCGAGGGTCAACGCGGACTATTCACGGGCGGCGGTGCGACGATCCGCGTCGCCGACCTCGTCGGCAAGTCGCGCGTGATCGACATGATGCTGACAGGCCGTGTCTATCAGGGGCAGGAGGCAGTCAATCTGGGACTTGCGCAATACATCACCGAAAGCTCCAGCCTTGAAAGGGCGATGGAACTGGCTCGCAAGGCGGCTCAGAACTTGCCCCTTTCGAACTTTGCCATCTGCTCAGCCGTCAGCCATATGCAGAACATGTCGGCGCTGGATGCAGCCTATGCCGAGGCGGTGGTGGCGGGCGTGGTGAACACCCAGCCTGACGCCCGCGCCCGTCTTGCGGCCTTTGCCGACAAATCGGCGGCCAGGGTACGACCTAACAGTTGATGAGGCTGCGCCGATGTTATCGCCAAAAGAACAGGACTGGCGCTGAACCGGCAGCGTCCAGACTGTGAAGTGGACTGTGTCCCTCTGGCTTCACCTCGGTCGGACGGCGGTCTTGACCGAGTTCCGGGGCTGTAGCGGCTCGATCCGAAATCCGGCGGGTCAGCCATGTTGACAAGCTCAGCGCCGGACGATGCCGCAGCGGGCTTCGCCCCGCTGCGGCCGAAGCTCATGCGCGTCGCCTACCGCATGCTGGGTTCGGTGGCGGACGCCGAGGATGCCGTGCAGGAGGCCTTCATCCGCTGGATGAAGGCCGACCGCAGTGCTGTTCGCGAGCCCGAGGCGTTCCTGCGCCGCACGGTGACACGGCTGTGTCTCGACCAGCTCAAATCCGCGCGGCACAAACGCGAGACCTATGTCGGCCCCTGGCTTCCCGATCCCGTTGTGGAAGAGGACGAGGTGGAGGATGTGACCTTGCCGCTGATGCTGGTGCTCGAGCGCCTGTCTCCGCTCGAGCGGGCGGCCTTCATGCTGCACGACGTGTTCGGGCTCGGGTTCGACGAGGTCGCGGCCGCCATCGAGCGCGACCCGGCGGCCTGCCGCCAGCTCGCGGCCCGGGCACGCGGCCATGTCCGCGAGGCGCGGCCCCGCTTCACGGTGGAAAGGCAACGCGGCCTGGCGCTTGCCGAGGCTTTCTTCACGGCCTCGCGCAGCGGCGACATGAAGGCGCTAGGCGCCATGCTGGCGACCGATGTCATCGCGCATGCCGACGGTGGCGGCAAGCGTCCGGCGGCCACGCTGCCGGCCCTGGGCTTCGATGCCGTGATGAGACAGTATGAACAGGTCGCGGCCTGGCTGCGCACGCATGGCTCGAAGCTGGTCCGCATCGGTTTCATCAACGGATTGCCGGGTTTCGTCTCCCTGGAAGCCGATGGCGAGTTCCAGACCACCGCACTCGACATCGAGGATGGGAAGATCGCGGCGATCTATGTCGTGCGAAACCCCGACAAGCTCAGGCACCTGCATTGAGGTATGTTGATATTCAGGTGATGCCGGCCTGCAAACGGCGGCTTTCTGCGCTTCCGGTGCTCACGGACCCGAATGTCCGCTCCGCTCCGGTTCTCGAAAGCAACCATTTTCGGCTCGGCCTGACCTGAATCTCAACACACCTTGGGCAACAGATTTAATCAGGCCAGCCCGAACTTCTCCACGGCGCGCATGATGCCACGCAGTTCGGCGAGGCCTTTCAGCCGGCCGATCAACGAGTAGCCGGGATTGATCTTCTTCTTGCCGATGTCATCGGCGAGCAGATGGCCATGGTCCGGCCGCATCGGAATGCGCCAGTCGGCGCGGCCCTCCTTGCGGCGGCGTGCCTCCTCCTGCATCAGAGCCAGGATGACATGCGCCATGTCGGTGCCGCCCTCGAGATGCTCGGCTTCATAGAACGAGCCGTCCTCCTCGATGGTGATGTTGCGCAGGTGGACGAAATGGATGCGGTCGGCGAATTCCTTGACCATGGCGACGATGTCGTTGTCGGCGCGCGTGCCGTAGGAGCCGGTGCAGAAGGTCAGCCCATTGGCCGGGCTGTCGACGGCGTTGAGGATGAAGCGCGCATCCTGCGCGGTCGAAACGACGCGGGGCAGGCCATAGAGCGAAAAGGGCGGATCGTCGGGATGGATGCACATGCGCACCCCCTCCTCTTCTGCGACCGGAATGATCTCGCGCAGGAACCAGGCGAGGTTGTCGCGCAGCTCCTTCGGCCCGATTCCGTCATACTCCGCCAACGCCTCGCGGAAACTGTCGCGGTCATATTTGCGCTCGGTTGCCGGCAGGCCGGCGATGAGGTTGCGCTCGATCTGATCGACCTGCTCCGACGTCAACGCCTTCAGCCGCTTCTCGGCTTCGGCGATCCGCGCCGGCGTATAGCTGGCCGCGCCATCCTTGCGCTGCAGCACGAAAAGATCATAGGCGGCAAAATCGACGGCGTCGAAACGCAAGGCATAGCCGGTCGTCGGCAGGCGATACATGAGGTCGGTGCGCGTCCAGTCCACCACCGGCATGAAATTGTAGCAGATTGTTTTGATGCCGGCCGTGGCAAGCGTGCGGATGCTGTCGCGATAGTAGCCGGCGTAGCGCTCGCGTTCCGGCGCGCCGATCTTGAAGGAATTGTGGACCGGGATGCTCTCGACTACCGACCATGTCAGGCCGGCGGCCTCGATGATCCGTTTGCGCTCGAGCACATCGGCCTCAGGCCAGGCCCTGCCATCATAGATGTGGTGAAGCGCCGAAACAACGCCGGTGGCGCCGGCCTGCCTGACATGATCGAGTGTCACCGGATCATCCGGACCATACCAGCGCCAGCACTGTTCCATGAAGCCTCCTCAATGTTAGGCGGCGACCATATTGTTGGACCAAGAGCCTGTCAATAAGCTAAGATCGGCTGCATTCTGGCCTTTTACGACCCACCAATTGATTTCCTATTCGATCGACACTATCCTTGGTCCAACAAATAGAAAGGAGACAGCCCTTGGAGCAAGACGTGGCGGAAGATGCGGGAGTCAGCAGTTCAGCCGTCGACCAGACCGTGCGGCAAATCCTCGACCTCATTCGAAATCGCGCCATGTCCCTCGGCGACGTCCTGCCCACCGAACGCGAGCTTGGCGAACTGTTCGGCGCCAGCCGCAACACGATACGCGAAGCGCTGCGCACCATTCGCACCTATGGTCTGATCGACCCCAAGCCGCGCGTCGGCGCGGTGCTGGCCGATCGCCATGATATCGCGATCCAGAACTTCTTCGCCGCCCAGATGGATATTTCGAGAACCTCCTTTCACGACATACAGGGGTTTCGCCGCATCATTGAAGTGAGCGTCGGCGACCACATCATTCTCAATGCCAGCGCCGCCGAACTCGACGCCCTGGACGAGGTCAACGGACTGATCGAGACCAGCAAGGATGTCCAGGAAGCCGCACAGCGCGATTTCGATTTCCACATGGCGCTGATGAAGCTCGCCGACAACCGCATGCTGGTGCAGACCTACCAGTTCCTGTCGCCGGTCATCCTGCACATCATGACAGTCGGCAAATCGATTCGGCCGGTGTTGAGCGAAACACGCCACGCCCATGGCGAGATCATCGCCGCGCTTCGCGCGCGCGACCGCATTGCCTACAGCTATTTGATGAGCCGGCATCTCGATTTCGGGCTGCGCTTCCTTCCCGACGACCTCGAAAACGCACGGACCTTGCCGGCAGTGCCGGGCCCGACTTCTTCCAAGGATTTGCACAATGTCTGACTTTGAAAATAAGGTCGCGTTGATCACAGGCACGACCGGCATCGCGCTCGCCACCGCAAGACGGCTGGCGCAAGGAGGTGCCGCGATCATCGCCTGCGGCATCGACCGGGCAGCCAATGCCGCCATGCAGGAGAGCCTCGCCAAGGCCGGAGCGGATGCGCTGGTGCAAACAGTCGACGTGTCGATTTCCGATCAGGTGCGCGACGCGGTCGTGGCCGGCGTCGCGAAATTCGGCGGCATCGACGTCATCGTCAATTCCGCCGCGGTCCATCCCTACGGAACCGCGACGACGACCGATTGGGAAACCTGGAACCGGGCGATGTCGGTCAATGTCGGATCGATCTACCTGACCGCCCACTTCGGCATTCCGGAAATGATCAAGCGCGGCGGCGGCGCCATCGTCAACGTCGCCTCGGTACAAGGCTTCGCCTGCCAGCAGAACGTCGCCGCCTATGCCACGACCAAGGGCGCCATCCATACGCTGACACGCTCGCTGGCGCTCGACTACGCGGCAGCAGGCATAAGGGTGAATTCGGTGAGCCCGGGCTCGATCCGCACGCCGATCCTCGAGAAGGCCGCGCGCGGCGACCACGGCAGCGACGCCGATGTCGAGGAAGCTTACAAGCGCTTCGGCGCGGCCCATCCGCTTGGCCGCATCGGCGAGCCGGAGGAAGTGGCTGAGTTCATCGCTTTCCTGTGCTCGTCAAAAGCCAGCTTCTGCACCGGCGCCGACTACAAGATCGACGGCGGCCTGACCGCCGGCATCGGCGTGAGGTAGAGCCGCGGCGATCGGCTTGACCCTCAGGGGTTTTGGGAGCGCAATGTCCGCAAGGTGATCGAGTAGCGATGCTCGGCAAGCGGCGGGATGCTGTGCTCCCACTCCGTGCGCGAAGGTCCCGTCATGAGATAGGCCGATCTTGGCTCGACGACGATGGTCCGGCGCTCCCACCGGTCACCGCTCTTTCGCCGAAGCCGGAAGCTGCAGGGCGCCAGCAGCGAGATGCCGGCGACATCCTCGAAATGCGGCTTGTCGCGATGCCAGCCGATACCGGCGCCAGGCCGGTATTCATTGATCAGCACCTGCGCGAAAGCCTCGACGGGCCGGCGCGCAAGGGCCGCGACCCCTCTCGCGCACAGGCAGCAGGAAGTCGGGGATCGGCAGCGCCTCGACGACTTCGCGCCGGTCATAATCGTAGCGCAGGCCAAACCCGACGACACGCCGGTTTGCCAGATGGCCATGGAAATCGAACGCCTGGAACGGCAGTCCCTCGAGATGCCGGGCAAGCTCTGTCTCTTCCTGCGGCGTGATCAATCCCGGCTGGTAGGCAAAACCTTCGGGCAGATCCTGCGCGGTACCAAAGAGATCATGCTGGAATGCCGGAGTGCGGCCGGTGGCTTTCGATTTGAGTGACGACATCCCGCCTAGATGGTGAGGGCCGAGCCGCAGAGCAATATCGGGTCGCTCTTGCGTGCGCGACAGATAGTGCTGTGGCAAAAGGCAGGGAACCGGACCATTTCTGGCGGATTTATCTGGCTGAGCAGTCAGGTTGCCAACATGCCGTCGACCGCGATCCGGAGCACACAATACGATCCCGCGACCAGAATCCTCTCCGTCTGGTTCGTGCCGAGCGGCCATCGCTACGACTATGCGGACGTTGCCCCGGCAACCTATGCCGCTTTCAGAAAGGCTGCCTCGAAAGGCCGCTTCTTCAATGAATTCATCAGGGATCACTACAGCTACCGTCGCGTGGCATGACGCTGGCGGCAAGATCGTCTTTTGCGCAAACCTTTTCGTCCGACGCGCGTTGTTCTTCCTCGAAGCCGAGGAGACAGCCATGCAGAGCAAGACAACCAGCGAAGCCGCCAAGCACCGTCGCATCCAGCGTGGCATCGATGCCAGGGACAAATCGAAAGGCAACGGCAAGGGCCAGCACGCCATGCAGGCCGGCGCCCGAAAATATCCGGAGCCACCCTTTCCCGAGCAACATCATCCCAAGCCGGGGGATGAATGGGCGATCGACCCGGCGCCGCTCTACGATGCGCCCTTCTATCTCGGATCGAAAAAACTCGAAGACAAAGTCGCTCTCATCACCGGCGGCGATTCCGGCATCGGCCGTTCGGTGGCGGTTCTGTTCGCCCGCGAGGGAGCTGACATTGCGATTGTCTATCTGGCCGAGGACAGGGATGCCAAGGCGACAAAATCCGCCGTCGAAGCGGAAGGACGGCGCTGTATCCTGGTGAAGGCAGACGTCAGCGAACGCGACCAATGCCGCAACGCGGTGGCGCAAACGGTCAAGGCATTCGGCCGCATCGACGTGCTGGTCAACAATGCGGCATTCCAGATTCATTCAAGCGAGTTCGCCGAACTGACCGAAGAGCATTTCGACACGACGCTGAAGACCAACCTCTACGGCTATTTCCATATGGCACAGGAAGCCGTGCCGCATATGAAGCCGGGCTCGGCCATCATCAACACAGGTTCGGTCACCGGCATAGACGGGTCGAAGGCGCTGGTCGACTACTCCATGACCAAGGGAGGCATCCATGCCTTCACCCGCGCCCTCTCCGGCAATCTTCTCGGCAAGGGCATCCGGGTGAACGCGGTTGCACCGGGTCCGGTATGGACCCCGCTCAACCCTTCGGACAAGGAAGCCGGTGACGTTTCGAAGTTCGGCGCGGATACACCGATGAAGCGGCCGGCGCAGCCGGAAGAACTCGCACCGGCCTATGTGTTTCTCGCCTCGCCGCATTGCTCGAGCTACATCACCGGCGAGATATTGCCCGTGGTCGGCGGCTACTGAGGTCCGTGCAATGTATTTCATCGCATTGGCGACGGACTACGACGGCACGCTTGCGCATGACGGGATCGTCTCGAAGAAGACTCTTGCCGCGCTGGAGCGGGCGCCTTTGAAAGAGCGATCGTGGGCTGGTTCGACCCCAATGCGAAGACCTACCGCAAAATCCCGATCGACGAACAATGCGAAGTTCTGAGCGCCATCGGCGATGTGGCGCTGGGCGATGACGGCAAGCCCAGCCTCCACGTTCATACGGTGTTGGGATTGAGCGACGGCACGACCCGGGGTGGACACCTGCTTCAGGCCATGGTGCGACCGACGCTGGAAGTGACTCTGGTGGAGGCGCCCGGCCATCTGCGCCGTACCAGGCGTCCGGAATTGGGCGTTGCGTTGATCGATCTGGACGGTTGATTTCGAGCCCGACTGCGGAGTTCAGCCTGCCCCTGTCATGCCTTCTTGTCCAACTTCGTCGGTGCCTTGTCCGGCGGCGGCTCCCAGCCAAAGACACTGCGGCCGCCAAGCAGGTGCGACTGGTCGAATTCGCCGGCAACGATTTCCTTCAGGCTGGGGCCGGTGACATATCGTTCGACCTGCCGCGACTGATCGTCGAGCCGCTTCAACGCGCCGATTTCCTCCTCGCGGCCAAGCCTGGCTTTCTGCACAGCCGACTTCAGCACGCCGATCGTCTCATCATAGACCTTGAGCGGAACGGGGAACGGGTGCCTGTCCTTGCCGCCATGGGCGATTGAAAACCGGCCCGGATCCGAAAACCGGCACGGCGCGCCATGCACCACTTCGGCGACCAGCGCCAGCGCGCGCACCGTGCGCGCGCCCACGCCAGGAACCAGAAGAAGTTCAGAGAAATCCGCCGGGCCGCGTTCGGCGGCGGCGGCCATGTTTCCATGCAGGCGGCGCATGACGATATCGCTTTCGCGCACATCATGGTGAGCCGGCATGATCAGATGCGGCAGCATCGGCTGTTCGGGAGCCGCCGCTGTGCCGGCATCCAGGGCAGCGAATTCGCGCAGGATGCGGTCCGGGCCGAGATCCTGGAGCAGGTCCAGCTGTCCCTGGCGCGAGGCCTCGGCACGATGGTCGGTCAGGTTGACGATCTCGCCCTGGTTGGCGCCCTCGATGGCGGCGTGCGGCTGATCGACGAAACTCTTCAAACCTTCGGACAGCCAATGGTAGCGACGCGCCACCTTGCTGTCGCCATTCATGCCTTGCTGCACCACCACCCAGTCGCCGTCATCGGTGACGATGAAGCCGTGCAGATAGAGGTCGAACCCATCCTGGACGGCGGCACTGTCCACCTTGGCGACAAGCCGGCTGACGCTTGCCAGGCGGGTTCCGTCGAAGCCGATGCGCTCGCCGATGGCGGCCAACTCATGCGGGGTTTTGCGCGAGTGGGCGCCACGGCCCCCGCAGACATGAATGCCGAGTTCGCCCGACAGCGGCGTCAGACCGCGTTTCAAGGCGCCGACGACGCTGGTCGTGATGCCGGACGAGTGCCAGTCCATGCCCATAACGGCACCGAAAGACTGGAACCAGAAGGGATGCGCCAGACGCCGCAGCAGCTCGTTGCGACCATAATGATGGATGATCGCCTCGCACATCACGGCGCCAAGGCGCGTCATGCGGTCGCCGAGCCACTTCGGCACGCGTCCGCCGTGAAGTGGAAGATCAGCACTGCCCGATCGTTGCGCCAATTCCGTTGCCTGTTCCGATCTCTGTCTTATCTCGACAGATAGGTATCCCAGCCCGCGCGAAGAAGCACCTGATGCTTCTGCCTCCTCGACGCCTGGTGACATTCAAGTCCAGTTCGAAAGAACCGTCTCCATCTCGACCGTCTCGACCTGCTGCGCGAAACGTTGGTGATAGACAGTGAGCAGGGCGTCATGCGTTGCATCGGAAGAACTGCACAGCGCGTCCGTGACGAGAACGACACGGTAGCCGAAATCGATGGCGCCGAGCACCGTGGCCAGTACGCACACGTCGGTTTCACCGCCGGTGATGACCAGCGTATCGATCTCGTGTTCCATCAGAAAGGCTCGCAGACGGCCTTCAAACCAGGGCGAATAAATATGCTTGTCGATGACCGCCGCCGGCGGACAGCAAGCAGCCAATGACGGCAACAGCTCGACCATTTCCGGGCCGATATTGTCGATCGCCATCGAAGACCAGCGCTCATAGTAGCGCTTCCATGCCCCGACACCCTGCCCCGCCCTCTGCGCGGGAAGGAAGCGCGTGAAGACCGTCTGTTCTGCCCGTCTTTCAACGAGCCTCTTAATCTGAGGGAGGACACGCGTGATCCAGGGCGTCGCCCACGGCGACGGTTCCGCGAACAGCCGCTGCATATCCACGCAGACATGCATGCAGCCGTGACCCAACGGCCCATATGCCAAGCCCGGCACCGACATCAAAGAATATCCGGCTGGTGGTGTCTTCTCATGGACTTCTCCCATTGCTGCCCAGGACACGGGAACGCCATAAGCCAGGACTCGTTCCTGGTGGACCGGCGGCAACCAACGCGATTGGTCGACGCGTTCAGCCTGTGGATCGCCGCTCAGCCCGACCTACTATGCATCGCCCAACCAAGGTAGCGATGCATGTCGGCACGTTCGACGATCCGGCCTCGTTACAGCCCCACTACAATTATGGATCAAGCCAGCGGCTTATCTGGGTTTGCTGCGGAATAGACCTGCCGCACCACGACACTGAAGAACGACGGTTGAGCCTACCTCACCACGCGTTTCTCGAGCTTGCGAGCCAAAGTGCGCCGATGCAGGCCGAGCCGGCGCGCCGTTTCGGAGATGTTGAAGCCGGTCTCGACGAGCGTCTCGTGGATACGCTCCCATTCGAGGTTCTTGATCGAGGTGGGACGGCTGCTCAGCGAGACCGAAACATCGCCCTCGGCCCGGCCGAAGGCGGCTTCGATGTCATCGGTGTTGGCGGGCTTGGCCAGGTAATGACATGCGCCAAGCTTGATCGCCTCGACCGCCGTGGCGATGCTGGCAAAGCCGGTCAGCACGACGATCCTCATCGACGTGTCGCGGGCGCTGAGCAGCTTGACGCATTCCAGCCCGGAGCCGCGGGCGCCAAGCTTGAGATCGACGACGGCGTAGGCCGGAACCGCCGTTTCGAGGGCGCCGAGCAGATCTTCCCTGCCGTGGCAGACCACGACGTCGTAGTCGCGCTTTTCGAAGGAGCGCTTCAGCGTCTTCGCGAAAGTGGCGTCGTCCTCGACGATAAACAGGGATCGATCAGGCCTCATGATCATCTCCATCAGTCAGCGCCGCGAGCGGCAGCGAAAGCGTAACACAGGCCCCCTGCTCCATGTTGCGCGCCGAAAAGTCGCCTCCCAGCTTTCGGACCACGTTGACGACGAGGAAAAGGCCAAGGCCGCCGCCGGGTCGTCCCTTGCTCGACATATAGGGCTGGCCGAGCGCGGCCAGAATACCCTCGTCAAAGCCCGGCCCGCGGTCACGCACCGAAATCACCAGTTTCTCGCCCTGCCGCCCGGCGGCGACGCCGACCCAATCCTGCGATGCCTCCAGAGCATTGTCGAACACATTGAAGATGACCTGCTTCAGCGCCGTGTCGGAGACGATCTGCTCGTCAGGTTCGAAATCGTTCTTGTACTCCAGATTGAGCGGCTGGCGGCTGACCCGCCATTCCTGGACCAGATCGCCGAGGAAATGGCGGATGCTGGTGCGGATCGTGCCCTCGCCCCGTGCCTGCCCCGACGACATCAGGATGCCCGAGACGATGCTTTTGCAGCGTTCGATCTGCGCCTGCATTTCGGCGACGTCCCCGGCCAATTCGCGGTTGCGGGTGACGCTGCGGATCTGGCGCCAGTCGGAGAGGATGACGGAGATGGTCGACAGCGGCGTGCCCAGTTCATGCGCGGCTCCGGAGGCGAGCAAGCCCATGCGCACGATGTGGTCCTCCTCGGCCGAGTGCTGGCGCAGATCGGCGAGATAGGCGTCGCGCTCACGAAGATTACGGTTGATGCGCGTCATGAAGATGACGATCAGGCCGGCCGCCAGCACGAAGCAGATGAACATGCCCCTGATATGCAGGGCCAACAGGTCGCTGCCGCCGTGATGCGGAATCGCGATCGGCTGGAACTGGAAGGTGAGGAAGACGAAGCACGCGGAAGCGGCGGCCACCAGGCTCCAGGTGGACCAGGGTGTCAAAAGCGCGGCGCCAAGGGTGATCTGCAAGAGATAAAGCGACACGAACGGGTTCGAGGCACCGCCGCTGAGGTAAAGCTGCGTCGTCAGTGCCGCCATGTCGAAGATGAGCGCGACGAACAGCTGCGCGTTGCTGATCGGCCGCTGGCCGCGCAAAGCGAGCAGGCTGAAGATGTTCAGCCCGACCAGGAAAACCACCACCCCGGCCATCTCCCCCAGCGGCAGCGGGATGTCGAACCAGTATTGCGTCACCAGGATGGTGAGCACCTGACCCGCCACCGCCAGCCAGCGCAGCTGGATAAGCAGGAGCAGGTTCTTCCTGTTCGCCGCGTCGGGATCGGGGGCCGCGCCGTTCTTGCCCGCAAGCGATGCGGCCGCGAATGATTTGTCGTTGCGAAGCGTTTGCGTCGGGGCGCTCATCGTGCCGGTCCTCGCCGCCAGCGGGCGCCGATCATCGGCGCGGCCAGGGCCGCAGCGAGCATCGCAGCGAGCGTGAACCAGGTCAAAGCATAGACGAGGTGGCTGTTGCGGAAAGTCACGACCGTCAGGCCGCCGCGCGGCCAGCCGCCGGATGCTTCCGCATCGACGAAATAAGGGGCGACGTCGTTCGTCAGGCCGCGAGCGGCTGCGATGGCGGCGACGTCGCGCGAATACCAGCGATTGCCGGCCGCATCGTTGCTGCGCAGGAAGCCGCCGCCCGGCTCGCTCATGCGCAACAGGCCGCCGATGACGGTCGACGAACCAAGGCCGCCGCTCTCTTGTTCGAACTCGGCCTTGCGCCCCTGGGGGATGAAGCCGCGGTTGACCAGCACGATGAAGCCACCCTCGGTCCGCATCGGCGTCAGCACCCAATAGCCGCCGCCAAGCTCCGTCACCGCCTGCACGAGCGTGTTCTTGCCGTCCAGAAACCGTCCGGCCAATCGCACATGGCTATACTCGTCGCCGGCCGCGGTCACGCTGGCCCAGCTCGCCGGGCCAGGCGCATCGGCAACCGGAGCGTGGATGCGCTGGTCGACGCGGGCGATCAGGTCGAGCTTCCAGACCCGCCTTTCCAGCTGCCAGACGCCAAGCCCAATAAACACCAGCAAGCCGAGAAGCCCGAGCAGCAGGAGAAAAAGCCGAGACGCGGCCGATCTGCCGGCGCCCTTTCCTGGCACGGCGGGCAAGCTGATGTCCGCCTGCCCGATCCGTGCTTCGGCAGTGGTTCTCCCCGCGCCCGGCGCCGGGCTCATGGCATCTCGCGCATATCGTGAAGCCCCGGCATCATGTTGGCATTGAGGTGGTACATCACCCAGAGCGAGCCAGTCAGCACGATCACGACCAGGATCAGCGTGAAGATCAGCGCCAGCATCGACCATCCGCCTTCCGAGGCGGTCTTCATATGCAGGAAGAAGACCATGTGGACGACGATCTGCACCACCGCGAAGGCCATGATGACGATGGCCGTGGCCTGCTTGTTGTCGATGGCACCGCTCATGACAAGCCAGAACGGGATGGCGGTCAGGATCACCGACAGGACGAAGCCGATCAGATAGCCCTTGAACGATCCATGCGCGGCGCCGCCATGGGCGTGGCCATGGCCTTCGGCGTGATCAGGAGCGCTCATCGCAACATCCCCATCAGGTAGACGAAGGTGAAGACGCCGATCCAGACGACGTCGAGGAAATGCCAGAACATCGAGAGGCACATCACCCGGCGGCGATTGGCCTCGATGAGGCCGAACCGGGCGACCTGCGTCATCAGCGTCACCAGCCAGACGATGCCGAAGGTGACGTGCAGGCCGTGCGTGCCGACCAGCGTGAAGAAGGACGACAGGAAGGCGCTGCGCTGTGGTGTCGCGCCTTCGTGGATCATGTGCGCGAATTCGTAGAGCTCGATCGACAGGAAGGCCAGGCCGAACAAGCCGGTCACGGCAAGCCAGGCTTGCGTCGCCGCGACGCGGCCCTTGTCCATGGTCAGCATGGCAAAGCCATAGGTGATCGAGGAGAGGAGCAGCATGGTGGTGTTGACCGCCACCAGATCGAGATCGAACAGGTCCTTCGGCGCGGGTCCCGCAGCGTAGTTGGCGCCAAGCACGCCATAGGCCGCGAAGAGCATGGCGAAGATCAGGCAGTCGCTCATCAGGTAGAGCCAGAAGCCGAGCATGGTGCTGCTGCCTTCGGCATGCACATGCTCTTCTTCCAGGTGGAAGACCGGTTCGGTGCCGGCCGTGGTCGCTATCGAATCCATGCTTAAACCCTAGCCCTGGGCGGCAAGGAGCGTCGTCCTCGCCACCTCCGTTTGTGTGACCTCGGCAGCCGGAATGTGGAAGTCGCGGTGATAGTTGAAAGTGTGGCCGATCGCGGTGGCGATCAGGCAGACGAAGCTCAACGCCGCCAGCCACCAGATGTACCAGATCAGGCCGAAGCCGAGCGCCACGCTGAAGGCGGCCAGGATGACGCCGGTGCCGGTATTGCTGGGCATATGGATCGGCTTGAAACCTGAGAGCGGCCTGGTGTAGCCGGCCTTCTTCATGTCCCACCAGGCGTCGTTGTCGCGTACGACCGGCGTGAAGGCGAAATTATAGGCCGGCGGCGGCGAAGAGGTCGACCATTCGAGCGTGCGGCCGTCCCAAGGATCGCCGGTCGGATCGGTCAGAGCCTCGCGCTTGCGAATGGAGACGAAGATCTGGATCAGGAAGGCGGCGATGCCGAAGGCGATCAGCACCGCGCCGAAGGCGGCGATGACGAACCATATCTGCAGCGAGGGATCGTCGAAGACACGCATGCGGCGCGTCACGCCCATCAGGCCGAGTATGTAGAGCGGCATGAAGGCGAACCAGAAGCCGACCACCCAGCACCAGAACGACACCTTGCCCCAGAACGGATCGAGCTTGAAGCCGAAGGCCTTGGGCCACCAGTAGGCGATGCCGGCAAACAGGCCGAACAGCACGCCGCCGATGATGACGTTGTGGAAGTGCGCGATCAGGAACAGGCTGTTGTGCAGCACGAAGTCCGCCGGCGGCACGGCGAGCAGCACGCCGGTCATGCCGCCGACGACGAAGGTGAGCATGAAGGCCATCGTCCACATCATCGGGAGTTCGAAGCGGATGCGGCCGCGATACATGGTGAACAGCCAGTTGAAGATCTTCGCTCCGGTCGGGATCGAGATGATCATCGTGGTGATGCCGAAGAAGGAATTGACGCTGGCGCCGGAGCCCATGGTGAAGAAGTGGTGCAGCCAGACCAGGTACGACAGGATGGTGATGACCACCGTGGCATAGACCATCGAGGTGTAGCCGAACAGGCGCTTGCCGGAGAAGGTGGAAGTGACCTCGGAAAAGACGCCGAAAAGCGGCAGGATGAGGATGTAGACTTCCGGGTGACCCCATATCCAGATGAGGTTCACGTACATCATCGGGTTGCCGCCGAAGTCGTTGGTGAAGAAATTGGTGCCGACATAGCGGTCGAGCGCCAAGAGCGAGAGCACCGCCGTCAGCACCGGGAAGGACGCCACGATCAGCACGTTGGTGCAGAGCGACGTCCAGGTGAAGACAGGCATGCGCATCATGGTCATGCCGGGCGCGCGCATCTTGATGATCGTGCAGATCAGGTTGATGCCCGACAGTGTGGTGCCGACGCCCGCCACCTGCAGCGCCCAGATGTAATAATCGACGCCGACATCCGGACTGTAGCCGATGCCGGAGAGTGGCGGATAGGCGAGCCAGCCGGTGCGGGCGAATTCGCCGACGAACAGCGACGCCATGACCAGGATGGCGCCGCCGACCGTCATCCAGAAGCTGAAATTGTTGAGGAACGGGAAGGAGACATCGCGCGCGCCGATCTGCAGCGGCACGACGAAATTCATCAGCCCGGTGACGAAAGGCATCGCCACGAAGAAGATCATGATCACGCCGTGCGCGGTGAAGATCTGGTCGTAGTGATGCGAATTGAGGTAGCCCTCGGAACCGTTGAACGCCATGGCCTGCTGCAGGCGCATCATGATGGCATCGGAGAAGCCGCGCAGCAGCATGACCAGGCCGAGCACCATGTACATGATGCCGATCTTCTTGTGGTCGACGCTGGTGAACCACTCGCGCCACAGGTAGGTCCAGAGCTTGAAATAGGTGACGACGCCGAGAAGCGCGATGCCGCCGAGCGCCACCGCGACGAAGGTTGCCACCACGATCGGCTCGTGCAGCGGCAGCGAGTCCCAGGTAAGACGGCCGAAAATGAATTTGGTCAGCGTATCGGGCATCGGCTGTCTCTCACAATTCGCGCCGCAGCAGGCCGAGCGACGGCGTATCCGCCGCGGCGCGACGGCTCTCGGTCCCGGGCCTCAGCAGCCCCGCCCCGCGCAGCGGGGAAAGATTTCTGGCCGGCCAATCCTTTGACGTGGCATCGCTGGCCGCGCGCGCTGCGGCAGCCGCTTCCTCCGCCGTGCAAATGCTGGCGACATAGGACGGATCATTGCCGAACACCGCGCCGCGCCGGGCGAGCTTGTCGTATTGCAGCGGCAGCGTGTTGCGCACACCCGCAAGACCGAGGCCGCCCTTGGCGTCGATCGACATCATCTCGTTCATGCACATCTTGCCGCGCTCGACGCACAGATTGAGGATGGCGCCAAAAAGGTCGGGATCGACGGAGGCGAAGTGGCGGACCGGCTCGTTCTCGCTCGGCTTTTCAAGTTCGAGATAGTTTTCTCGGCTGAGCGCCCCCGGCGCGGTCCTGGCCTGCGCCACCCACTGGTCGAAAGCCTGGTCGGACAGGCCGTGGAAGGCAAAGCGCATCCCCGAAAAACCGGCGCCGCTGTAATTGGCCGAGAAGCCGCTATAGGTGCCCGGCAGGTTGATGACGGCGTGCAGCTTGGTCTCCATCGCCGGCATGGCATAGATCTGCCCGGCCAGGGCTGGAATGTAGAAGGAATTCATCACCGCCGACGAGGTGATGCGGAAGTCGATCGGCTGGTTGACCGGCGCCGCCAGCTCGTTGACGGAGGCGATGCCATAGTCGGGATAGATGAAGAGCCATTTCCAGTCGAGCGCCACGACCTCGACCCGGAGCGGCTTGTGCGCTTCAGTGACCGGCTGGCCGGGCTCGATGCGGTCGATCCGGCGGTATGGGTCGAGCAAATGCGTGCCGAGCCAGGTCAGCGCGCCAAGGCAGATGATGATGAGCAGGGGCGCCGCCCAGATCACCAGCTCCAGCTTCGTCGAATGATCCCAGTCCGGCGCATAGGTCGCCGCGGTGTTGGATTGCCGATAGCGCCAAGCGAAGAAGACCGTCAGCGCCATGACCGGCACGATGATGACCAGCATCAGCAAGGTCGAGACCACGAGCAGGTCGCGCTGCTGGGCCGCGACATCGCCGGCGGGCGCGAGCACGACCAGATCGCAGCCGCTCAACAACCCGGCCAGGGGGAACAGAAGCAAGGCTCCAAATCGTTTCATCAAACGCTGCCCTCGAAGGACCGCCGCAACTGTTCATGTTGCAGTGCGGTATCGATCCAAGGGCTACTGCTCGCGGCGCTGCGGCAACATTGGACAATTTGTCCAATGCCCAGTCGGCATGGCTTTGGCGCAGTGTGCACCGCACAATGGAACACTTGGGGAATCCCCAGAGTTGGGTTCCGGACAGTTCATTCCACGCGGTGGCGACGGATAAGATGGCTCAGACTTCGACTGCCGAAACGAACAGCGAGCTGATCGGCTCGCATCATGGCCAGGTCAGCGCGGGCGATATCGCGGTCGGCGTGATCGTGGGCAGGACGTCGGAATTCTTCGACTTCTTCGTCTATGCGATCGCCTCCGTCATCGTGTTTCCCAAGCTGGTGTTTCCGACGCACGATCCGCTTGTTGGAACGCTGTATTCCTTCTGCATCTTCGCGCTGGCCTTCGTCGCGCGCCCGTTCGGCTCCGTGCTGTTCATGGCGATCGACCGCGCCTATGGCCGCGGCGCGAAACTGACGATCGCGCTGTTCCTGCTCGGCACATCGACCGTCGCCATCGCATTTCTGCCGGCCTATGGCGACATCGGCGCGGTCGCGGTTTGGCTTTTGGCGCTTGCCCGCATCGGCCAGGGGCTGGCGCTCGGCGGAACATGGGACGGACTGCCTTCGCTGCTGGCGCTGAATGCGCCGCAGAACCGGCGCGGCTTCTATGCCATGATCCCGCAGCTGGGCGCGCCGATCGGCCTCATCGTGGCAAGCTCCCTCTTCGCCTTCTTCGTCGCCAATCTATCGGCCGACGACTTCTTCTCCTGGGGCTGGCGCTATCCCTTCTTCGTTGCCTTCGCCATCAATGTCGTGGCCCTGTTCGCCAGACTGCGCATTGTCGTCACGCCTGAATTCTCGAAATTGTACGAGAGCGGCGACCTGCAGCCGACGCGCATCAGGGACACGATCCGGGCCGAGGGCCACAACGTCGTCATCGGCGCTTTCGCGCCGCTGGCGAGTTTCGCGCTGTTCCACATGGTGACGGTGTTTCCGCTTTCCTGGGTGTTCCTGTTCACCAATGAAGGGCCGGCACGCTTCCTGATGATCGAGGCGGTGAGCGCGTTGTTCGGCATTGCGGCCATCGTCGCATCGGGGCCACTGGCCGATCGCGTCGGACGCCGCGCGCTGCTCGGCGGTTCGGCGATCGCCATCGCGACCTTCAGCGGCTTCGCCCCGCAGCTTCTGGATGGCGGCGCCGTCGGCGAGGCACTGTTCATGGTGC
Organism: Mesorhizobium japonicum MAFF 303099; assembly: GCF_000009625.1. NCBI lineage: Bacteria > Pseudomonadati > Pseudomonadota > Alphaproteobacteria > Hyphomicrobiales > Phyllobacteriaceae > Mesorhizobium > Mesorhizobium japonicum. The sequence continues at coordinate 5,634,461 of NC_002678.2, read as the reverse complement.
TGGGCTTCATCCTGCTGGGGCTGAGCTTCGGGCAATCGTCGGGCGTCGTCGCCTCGAGCTTTTCGCGGCAGTATCGCTATACCGGCTCGGCGATCACCTCGGATCTGGCGTGGATGTTCGGCGCCGGCTTCGCGCCACTCGCAGCTCTGCTGCTCGCCGGCAATTTCGGCCTCATCGCCGCCGGCGCCTATCTGCTGTCGGGCGCTGCCTGCACGTTGCTTGCCCTGTGGATCGACGGGCGCCGTCCGGCCGCGGACCGTCAGCCCGACTGATCCGTCCAGTTCGCGATTGCGGGTGGTGGCGAGACGCAGTTATTGCGCCACCCGCACGATGAGTTTGCCGAAGTTCTTGCCTTCGAGAAGGCCCATGAAAGCCTGCGGCGCGTTCTCCAGACCATCCACTATATCTTCCCTGTAGCGGACCTGGCCGGACGCGATCCACCCGGCCATGTCACGATAAAAGGCGGGGCGCTGGTCGACAAATTCGCGCTGGATGAAGCCCCTGATCGTCAGGCTGCGGTGGAGCACTTGTTGCATCAGCGTCGGCAGCCGGTCGTCGGCGGAAGCCGCGACGGTGTTGTATTGTGCGATCAGCCCGCAGACAGGCACACGCGCGAACTCGTTGAGCAGCGGAAACACCGCATCCCAGACAGGACCGCCGACATTCTCGAAATAGACGTCGATGCCATCGGGACAGGCCGCCTTTAACTGCTCGGCGAAATTGTCGGCCCGGTGGTCGACGACCGCATCGAAACCGAGCTCCCGCCGCACGAAGGCGCATTTGTCGGCGCCGCCAGCGATGCCAACGGCGCGCGCGCCCTTGATGCGTGCGATCTGGCCGACAGCCGAGCCGACCGCCCCGCTGGCCGCCGCCACGACCACCGTCTCGCCGGCCTTTGGCTGCCCGATTGTGAGCAGGCCGGCATAGGCGGTAAAGCCCGGCATGCCCAGCACGCCGAGTGCGGTGGTGACGGGTGCCGCCGCGGGATCGAGCTTGCGCAACCCGACACCGTCGGACAGGGCGAAGCCCTGCCATCCCGAGTGCGACAGCACGATATCGCCCTCGGCGAAGCCGGCATGGCGGGATTTGACGACGCGCGCAACGGTGCCGCCCTCCATCACGCCGTCGATCTCGACCGGCTTGGCATAGGATTTGGTGGCGTTCATGCGGCCGCGCATATAGGGGTCTAGCGACAGATAGAGGATCTGCAGCAACAGTTCGCCTTCGCCCGGTTCGGCGATCCCAACGGACTCGATGCGGAAATCGCTCGGCTTCGGCCGGCCTTGCGGTCGCGCCGCAAGCACGATGCGAATGTTCGTCTCAGTCGACATTGGCTGCTCCCTTCGAACAACGTTCCACGCGAAGAACCGGTGGCGCTAAAAGGCCGGGATTCTCGTGCGGCGTCGACCCCTTATACTGTCGTCTGAATGCAAAGGTCTTCGTCGGATTCACCAACTGCGACCGCATGGTTGGAGACGGTAAAGTCACCACCGGGGATGCTCGGCTCAGCCCCGCTTCGGGATCTGGATATCCTCCAGCAGAAGCGTCAGCGCCATGGCAACGAAGTAAAGCGCCGCCACCCAGATGAACATCACGTTGAAACCACTCGAATAGTGGGCGAGCACCACGTCGCGGATCGCGGCCGGCAGGCTTGACGCCAGATGCGGGTTCAGCCCGGTCAGGCCATCCGGCAGCAGGGCGGCGGCATCGGCGGGAAGCTCCGAAGTCTGCCGGTTCAGGGCCCAGGTCATCACCGCGCCGTTCAGCGCCAGCCCCAGCGATGCGCCGATCGTGCGCGCCTGGGTGATCAGCGACGTCACCGCGCCGATGTCCTGCAGGGGTGCTGCGGCCTGGATCGCCACGATCAGCACCTGGAACTGCAGGCCCATGCTGATGCCGAACAGGCCCATCATCACCGCCAGAACCCAGATCGGCGTGTGCGAATTGATGAAGACAAAACCTATCATCAACAGCCCGCCAATACCCATCGCCACCACCGGCATCCATTTGTAGCGGCCGGTCGCGGCAATCACCCGCCCGGCCACGATCGAGATGACCATCGAGGTCAAGGAAGCCGGCAGGAACAGGAAGCCGACTTCGGCCGGACTGAGCCCGGTCAACGTCTGCATGTAGAGCGCGAAATAGAAGAACATGCCAAGCGTCACAGACCCGGCGACCACCGACACGCCCGAGACGATGCGCACCGTCGAGGAGCCGAACAGCCGCAAGGGCACGATCGGCTCTTCGGCCCGCCGCTCGACCAGGATGAACGAGGCGATTGCCGCCAGCGCGACGACCGGCAGCGCGAAGGTGAGCAGGTCCGGTCCGGCGGGGTCGAGCAGATGATAGCCCCAATAGACGATTGCGGTGGTGCCGATGGCCAGCAGCAAGCCGCCCAGATAGTCGATGCTGTGCCTCTTCTCGTTGAACCGGCTGCGCATGGCGAACGCCAGGATCGCCAGCACGACGATGCCAATCGGCAGGTTGACCAAAAACACCCAGCGCCAGCCGAACAGGCTGGTGATATAGCCGCCGGCCAACGGGCCGAGGACCGACGACAGCGCGAACACCGCCGAGCTGTAGCCCTGGTATTTGGCGCGGTCGCGCGGCCCGAACAGTTCGCCGATCATGGCAAAGGCCGAGACCATCAGGCCGCCGCCGCCGATGCCTTGCAGGACACGCGCCGCGATCAGGCTTTCCATCGACCAGGCCATGCCGCAGACCAGCGAGCCCAGCAGGAACAAGGCGATCGCCGTCAGCACCACATTCTTGCGGCCATACATGTCGCCAAGTTTGCCGTAGAACGGCGCGACGGCGGCGGTCGACAGCAGATAGGCGGCGCCGACCCAGCCGAACAGATGCAAATTGCCGAGTTCGCCGGCAATGGTCGGCAAGGCGGTGACGACGATCTGCATGTCGATGGTGGCCATGAACATGGCGATCAGCGCGCCGGAATAGACGACCAGCGTCGTGATGTCGGGCTTGGCCCCGGACTCTGCGGGCGGCGCATCCGGGAGGGTCGAGTCAATGCTCATGGGTGTCTCCGACGTTCGGGGGCGGTTTATGTGCCCGCAGCAGATATATGTCAATATCAAATATATGCTATCAGCATGCAATTGACACCGACATATATTTTTGCTAGCGCGCTGTGACATGAGCAGCGACGATACCAGGCCGGACAAGCCCGACCGATTTTCCCCCCTGTCCAAGACGCATGGCGATCAGGATCTCGCCGATCTGGCGCGCAGCAATGGCCTGTCCGAAGCAGCGGCCGATGCCGTCGCCGCCATCGATGCTGTGTTGAACAAGGTGCGCCGCTCCATCCAGCGACGGGACTTCGGTCGTTTGATCCTGGCCCGTATCGACCCTTCGCTGGAAGTGAGCCATCTCGATGTGATCATCGCCATTGCGCACAATCCGGCCGTCGGCGACACGCCGCAGGACGAGGTGACGGTCGGCAACATCGCCGAGCGCCTCGGGATCGACCCGTCCCGTGCCAGCCGCATCTCGGCCGATATCGTCGAGCGCGGCTACGCCTTGCGCGTCGCATCGCAACTCGATGCCCGCCGCATTTGCCTCAGGCTCACCGCCAGGGGCGAGCGCCTGGTGACGGCGGTGCGCCAGACCAAATGGCGGATTTTCGCCGAGTCCCTGGCGCAATGGGACGAGCAGGAGCTGGTGACGTTCGCTCGCCTGCTGGAACGCTTCGCCGGCTGGGCCACGGACGAAGCGAGCATGCGCAGGTCGGCGGATGCGGTGAAGCAGATGATGGACGAGGCTGAGCCGGTGTAGGCTGCCGGGCTCGATCGCCAGCCGGAGCTTACACGAACCGACGAAGCGCACGACAGGCGCGCGCATGGATCATTGCCGTCGAAGGCGATAGAGCTGGCGAAGAGTTGTCCGTGCCCACCCTTGGCGGATGACAAATGCAGCGCCCGCCACCATGAATTCTCCGCCGCCTTTCTATGCCGGCTATGCAGCGCGATGGATCGCATCATTCGAAGGATGCTCGATCCGTCGAACATTCACTGAGTCTGCACAGTGTTCTTTTTTCTGTTCCGAAAATAAGTCTGTGGATATTGGCCTTGTGACTAGGGCGTGTCGTATCGGCCAAATGAAAGGTGCGTAACGATAAGCAACTTGGCTCGGGGGTCTCATGAAACGGTTGCTTGTTGGCGCGGCAGTGCTTGCCGCAAGTGTCGTCGGCGCGGATATTTCTGCTGTCTCTTATATTAGCCGAAGTGCAGGAATGGCAGCACTTGCACAGGAGAGCCAAAGCTCTCCCATGACCGCCGGAAATTCTGCTGCCGGCTACGGCAATGGCGGAGCAGCGCTGGGAGCCGGCGGACAGGCCGCGGGCAGCCCATCGAGTTCATCGTCAGTACAGACAACCGGAGATGGTTCATCCGGCAGTCCCGATGCGGCGGCCAAGGTCGGCGCCAACCCGGCCGACGCCAAGGCCGCCGACGACACCAGCACCACCGACGGCACCAAGGCCGCCGACACCAAGACCACGAAGGCAGCCGGCAAGGCGGCCAAGACCACTGACGCAGAGGCCGCACCCGAGGAGCCGGCGGCGCAGGCAATGGCGGCAGCAGCCGCGACGACAGACAGCGGCGACCCCGAAGCGATCGGCACGCCGAAGGTGGACCTGCCCAAGGCAGCCGGCAATGGCAATCTCGGCTATTCGATCGGCATCGACGTGCCCGCCTTCCACGGCATCGAGCCGCAGATCGCGCTCAACTACAATTCGTCGCGCAAGACCAAGCTCGGCGGCCTCTATCAGGGCTGGCTGGGCTATGCTTGGGGTCTCGATGGTTTTGACGTCATCGAACGGGCAACACCGGGCTATGGCATGCCGGCCTATGACGCCAACGACATCTATCTGCTCGATGGCCAGGCGATGGTGGCCTGCGTTTGCCGGCATGGCGTCGCCCTCCTGCGCGACCGGCGGCACGTATGCGACGGAGAATGAGAGCTACCGCCGCATCGCGCTGAACAGCGCCACCAATGAATGGAAGGTGACGGACAGGGACGGCACCGTGTCGACCTTCCGCTCGGTGGCGGCCGTTGCCAACCTCACTCCGGCGGCCGGCACGCCCGCCTATGATCTGGCCTACAGCTACCGCTGGCTGCTCACCTCCGTCACCGACACCAACGGCAACACGGTCAACTACAACTATACCTGCCCCGCAAGCCCGGTCTGCTACCCTGACAGTGTCAGCTATAACGGCACGGTGGTAAAATTCTATCTGGAGACCCGTCCGGACATGATCCTGATGGGCAATGGCCGCGACATCTCCGAGACCAGCCGGCGCATCAAGACGATCGGCGTCATTGTCAATGGCGCAGTGCGCAGCGCCTACAAGCTCACCTACGACCAGGCGCCGTTCTCCAACGCCTCACGCCTCACCCAGGTCACCCGCTACGGTACCGACGCCACCGGCACCGCCGACGGCACCATCACCGGCGGGACATCGAAGGTGCTCGGTCAGATGACCTATCAGAACACCGATGGGGTGTATTCGACGGTTGCATCGGATATAGGCGGCCAGCCTCTCATTTGGGGCCAGCGAAAAACTGAAGCACCGAGAGAGGTTGGCGATCTCGACTTTGACGGACGAGACGAGATTTTTGGCGACTATTCAGAGGCTACGGACCAGAGGTCCGGTGGACGCGAAGGAGAAACGACAACAACTACAAGAACGTATAATCAGATTATAAAATTTAACTTGAACGGCATACGGATTGATACCAAGTCGATATTTATTAGAACAAAATCCGAGATAACTTCTGCGGCACAAAACCCAGAGACACCACCCTACTATCTGACAGTCCCCGGGAGTTTTATCTCGGACAAAAACACTATGGATTTTGCATACTATAGTGACGGCAGGCAATCGATCGGCACCACCCGCGACGGTAATCCGATAATACGGTATTCTCCATCAGCCTATATTCTTGTGACGGATTTACAGCTGGCCATGACCGCGTCCAGCTGTGCATCGACGCCGCCAAGCAGCTATCAGACTATCTGTAGCGCGTTTCCGGCTGGTACCAATTTAAGCACTTCTCCATCAGCCCCGGCTTTTGTCGCAGATCCGAATGGTGACGGAGTGGATACGGTCGGCGCCAGCGGGATCGGCGTCGGAGATTTCCTCGGCAACGGCCGACAGCAGCCTCTCATTCGGGGTAGCGGGGGAACCGTAACGAAAGGAATATTTTCCGGTGGTGTTTGGCAAAGTAGCGGTGCGTCATTTTCTATCACATGCCCTTCGACCCAATATTCGGGCTCTGGGACTTGCGTTCTAGCGGACGTCAACGGCGACGGGGCAACAGATATCGTCCGCTACGACGGATTGAATCTCAGTGCCGGAGTATGGCTCTCGACCGGTATCGGCTTCAAAAGCCTTTCCGTGTCGTCTCTTTCGGGAACAACCGGAGTCCTTCGAGACTTCGACAACGATGGCAAGGCCGACGTCGTCACCATCACCGGTGGCGGGATCGGTTCGCCGCCGACATCCGGCCCTGTGAAGATATTCTCTCTGCGACCGTCCTCGACCACGATGACGCCAATAGAGTTCACGTTGCCTACTTCAATAAGTTCAGGAACAACCATCGGCGACTTCAATGGCGATGGCCTGCCAGACTTCCCGAACCTTATCTCGAACGCGGGCACGGGCAATCCGAACCTGTTGAAGCAGATCACCACGGAGCTCGGCGGCACGGTCGCGGTGGAGTACTTGCCGTCGTCGACCTGGACGAACAACTACCTGCCGCAAGTGGTGCATGCGGTGACGAAGCTGTCGGTGAGCGACGGCCGTGGCCAGACGGCGGTGAGCACCTATCAGTATGCCGGCGGCAAATACGACCCGGCGGCGCGCAAGTTTTTGGGTTTTGCCTCGATCGTCGAGACCAGGCCGATGGCCAATGGCGAGACGGCGCCCTCGACGGTGACGACCACCTATCGCCAGGATCTGGCCAGCTATGGCCTGCCGTCGCTGACGGTGTGGAAGGATGGCGCGGGTGTCGTGCACAAGCAGGTCGCCGAGACCTATGCCGTCAACACGGCGAGCAAGCCTTACACGGTGCAGAACACGGCAACCGATACGACGCTGACCGAGAACGTCACGCGCACGCTCCGGGTCGAGCGCGGCTTCGATGCCTACAACAATGTCGTCAGCCTCAAGGATTATGGCCGCACTGACGCCAGCGGCGACGAGACCTGGACCGAGCGCTTCTTCTCGCCCAACACCTCGGCCTACATCGTCTCGGCCCCGATTGCCGAGCGCACCCATGCCGGTCTCGCTGCCACGGATCCTTATGTCGGCTACAAATACACTTACTATGACGGCAGCACCGCCGTCTGGGGGGTGCCGGTCAAGGGCAATCTGACCTGGGTGCAGATCTTTACCGACCCCGCCCTGACCAAGACGATCAGCCAGTATTTTACCTATGACAGCTACGGCAACAAGATCTCGGCCATCAACGGCCTCGGCCACAGGACCGAATGGGATTATGACGCCACCTATCATCTCTACCCCGTAACCGAGCGGGTGCCGAAGTATTTTGCCACCGGCGGCCAGACCGCCGACACGCGCTTCGTTTCGACGGCCACCTACAATCCAGTCTGCGGCCTGCCGGCGACGAGGACCGACATCAACGGCCTGGTGAAGACCTTTGCCTACGATCCGTTCTGCCGTCTCTACCAGGCCTCGCAGAGCGTCACCGGCGCCTATGTCAGGAACCAGTTTGTCAGCGAGGGCAATCCCGGGGCGCAAGCGCTGATCAGATACACGCCGCTCCCCAATGGCGCGGGGGAGGATTTTACCATCTCTTGGTATGACGGGCTTGGCCGGGTCTACCACGTGGAAACGCCCGGAGAGACAGCGGCCGGGCCAAGGCGCATTGCCGACACCGACTATGATCCGCGCGGCAATGTCTTGCGCACGGATTTCACCCGCTTCGTCGGCGAGACCGCGCAGTGGACCACCAACAGCTACGACTGGGCCGACCGGCTGACCAAGACCGTCAATCCGGATGGCAGCCAACGCAGCTATCTCAACGATCTCGCCACCGCGCCCACCACCACTCCGCGACTGCATGGCACGACAATGACCGACGAGCTCGGCCATCAGACCCGGACGGCATGGTCGACGCGTGGCGATGTCGCGGGCGTGGTTCGTGACTTCGCCGGTCTTCAGCTTGCGCAAACCCGCACCTTCGACGTGCTGGGCCGGCTGGTCGGCCTTACCGACACCAGCGGCTCGACCTGGACCTACACCTACGACATGGTGGGCAACCGGCTGTCGGCGTCGGATCCCGATCTCGGCACCTGGACCTACACCTACGATGCCGGCAACCGGCTGGTCAGCCAGACCGACGCCAGGGGCACGGTCACCAATCTCAGCTACGACCAGATGGACCGGCTGACGCTGAAGACCGCAACCGCTCCTGGCGGCAGCCCGGTTGTGCTCACCCAGAACACCTATGACCAGGCGGCTCCAAGCTATTGGTACAACATCGGCCAGCTCACCACCTCGACCAATGCGACGGCGACGCACAGCTACAATTATGACGGGCTTGGCAAGCTTGGCCGGCATGACATGACCATTGCCGGCCTGACGCACACCACGGTCGATATCCACGACAGGTCCGGCCAGACCATCCTGAAGAATTACCAGCCGGGCGATCTGTGGTTCGGCACCTGGACCAACCCCTTGCAATACACCGCCGGCAACAAGCTCTACTCGGCTCCCGGCTACATCACCTCGACCATTTACGAGGCCGATGGCCAGACCAAGGAGATCACCTACGCCAATGGGGTGAAGACGTCCTTCACCTATTCGCCGACCCGCCGCTGGGTGACGCGCATCACCACCTCGAAGGGCGCGACCGTTCTCCTCGACGAGCAATATGCGCGTGACAATCTTGGCCGCATCACCGGCACCACGGGGCTTACCGCCTCCGACAGCTGGACCTATGTCTATGACAATGCCGACCGGCTGACCTCGAGCACCAATCTGGGCAACACCAGCTTGAGCGAGAGCTTCATCTATGCCGCCAACGACAACATGCTCTCGCGCACGCGTGTCCCCGGCAGCTATGTCTATCCCTCGGCGAGCGCAGCTCGTCCGCACGCGCCCATCAGCGTCGGCGCCAATGCGATGGCCTATGATGCCAATGGCAATCTCACCTCGGACGGCAGCCGCACGCTGTCCTGGGACGAGGCCAACCGGCTGAAGACGGTCAGCCTTGCCTCCAACACCGTCAACCTTGCCTATGGACCGGACGGATCACGCGCGAAGAAGACCTCAAGCTTCGCCACGACGCTCTATCCCGACGCCGATGTCGAGATCAATCCGGCGACGCCGGGTGCGGAGATCTACACGCGCTACCCTCATCCCGACATCAAGGTGGTCGGCACGACCAAATACTTCCTGCACCGCGAGCATCTGGCCTCGGTGCGGCTGGTCACCGACATGTCTGGCGCCGTGGTTGAGGGAACCACCTACGCCACCTACGGCGAGCAGCTCAACACCGGCTTCCAGACGCAGAAGGGCTACATCGGCGAACGCTTCGATGCCGAGACCGGACTGCTGTATCTCAATGCTCGGTACATGGATCCGGTGTTGGGGCGGTTTATTTCGCCGGACGATTGGGATCCGACGCTGCCTGGTGTTGGGACCAACCGGTACGCGTATGCGCAGAACGATCCGGTCAACAACAGTGATCAGAATGGGCATGGCGACGAGTGGCCAAGCAATGGCGGACCTCCGCTCGACGACGAAGGCACTCACGTTGAGCTGCAAGTTGGCCAGCCCCATGGGTACTTCGGAGTCGTCGGTGATTTCTACCAAGACCGGAGCAATATCCAGGTATACCAGATAAACCCAAATCCATTAGCGATGGCAATCGGCAGTGCATTCATCGCAAGGGATATAGCTGAGCAGCAAAGGCTTACTGCGAAGCGGCAGACCCTAGCGACAAATCGAGTGAACGCCTGGAGGGCTGAAAAGATAGCGTCGCAGGCGCTTGCAGATCGAACTGGCAAGACGCCAGTGACACAAGTTTCATTCCGCGACCCCAAAACCAAGGCCTGGGCGAAGATAGACGCGGTAGTATTCGATGCAAAAAATCGTGTCTTGAGCGTCGACGAAGCTAAGGCCAATATGGGAGAATTGAATAGCAGGCAGAAAGCGGTGATGGCGGCGATAAAAGATGGGACAGCTATTCCCTTCGGCAAAAAAGCTATTGAAGAGGCGGGCTTCCAGCCCGGCATCGCTGTAGGTAAACAGGCCGACAGTATCACCACGACTAAAACGAGCGTAGATACGGGGTCAGGTAAAATAAACACTACGCCATATCCGTGAGCGAATATAATAAAATGGAATCAAAATTCATTAAAAAAACTGCTGCTAAAGCGATTCGAGATCGGGTCGGATTACGACTATTCGATTTAGGTCGTGATAAATTAACTGTTGCGAGCGAAAAAAATATGACTGATTTTACCATTGACATCGACATCAATGCTGATCGGCGATATGGACATTTCGATTGCTCGGCAATTGTCATTATAAAATGGAAGAAATTTTCTAAGTTTTACGAGGGCCTTGTCTCTTGGTATAATGATGCCTACTTGGAATCTGCACAGCCTTTAAAAATCTTTCTGGGGGCATCTTTCAGTGCAATTGAAGGCGATTTTTCTGCCAGAAGTCGGGGGGCGTTCTTGGTAAGTAACGAAGAAGACCTGGAGATGTTCATCACACAATGTCTAGCCGACCTTAATGGGAAAGTCGGTCAATGGATTGCAAGATGGTTCACCTGGTCATCAGCGCTAGCTACGATGGAGGATAATGGCGACCTTTGTGGCGCTTGGCGAAACGCTGCATATTTTTGCTTGGCTGAACAGGTTCATGGTCGTGAAACTGCTTGTTCGTGGGTCCGGACCATAGATTCCACAAATTGGCCCGAATTCTTAGCTGCTCAAGTAGAGTATCTGAGATCAAATATTTGTCGATTGCCCTGACAGCGACCTACGGTGACAGTGCACTTTTTACCCTGTTTGCTTGGCTATCGCCGCGAGTAGACTGACCGCATGGCCCGGCCTTGCTCGTATCGTCGTCCCTGGTCTGCCTCACCACGTGACACAGCGCGGTAACGGGCGCGCCAAGGTGTTTTTCACGACCGAGGACTACGCGCTCTACAAGATCCTGCTGGTCGAGCATTGCCGCGCTGCCAATGTCGGCATCTGGGCGTGGTGCCTTATGCCGAACCATGTGCACCCGATCTTGACGCCGGCCGACGCCGATGGCCTGCGCCGCGCGCTCGCCAAGGTGCACCGCGCCTATGCCGGCATCATCCATGCGCGGCAAAAGAAAACCGGACATTTCTGGCAAGGCCGCTTCGGCGCCGTCGCAATGGACGAGGACCACCTCCTGTCGGCGGTGCGTTATGTCGGACTGAATCCGGTGCGTGCAGAGCTGGTGAAGCAGGCGGCCGATTGGCCCTGGTCAAGCGCTCGGGCGCATCTGACGGGCGAGCCCGATGGCGTTGCCGATCCGCAGCCAATGCGGGACCGTCTGCCATCATCGAGCGGGCTGTTCGACCTGATCGAGACGGATGTCGCGGCCTTCGACGCTCTACGCAAAGCCGAGAGCATTGGCCGACCGGCGGGCGGCGAGGCGTTTCTTAGTCGGATTGCCGGGCAAACCGGAAGAGCCGCAAAATCCAGGGAAGCGGGGCCGGCGGGGCAAAATTAGTGCACTGTCACCGTAATTCGTCGAAAAGGACAAATGAGGCTACGTCTTCTGCGCACGTTACAGATGATTCCACAAAACCGAGTGTTTCTGATCAAGACAATCTACTCGAAATGCAATTGGATTGATGGGCGCGCTTGCAACCATGGCTGGACTAGCAGCACTAGCGCTTTGAAGGGTAAAACTATGATAGATTTCAATATGGGAAATCTAATTAAACGGAACTTGGAGGTATTGCTTCGCACCGTCAACAATCATCAGGGCATCTTTTCTGAGCTTAGCTACAATGGCTTGCAAGGTATTTTCCATGAGCCTGCAATGAAGGAAATTAGCTCAGATAAGTCTCAGGTTATCGCCGCATTCATGGCGCGGCGGCTCCAGCAGGCGATGCCCCTATCCGCCAGCATAGGCCCCGCTGAGGAAAGTTCACTCAACGCCGTCATTCGAGACATAGGCCTATGGAAAGAGCGAACCGGCTATCTCTATCACCATGACGCAAATTCTTCCAAGCGCGAGACGCCAGATAGCACCGACGCCAAGTTTATCAACAATATAGTCAACGGTTACTTTTCAGAATTAGGATTAAAAGACATATCCCCAACGAAGGGGAGCGGATATCTAACTTGGCGAGGCAGCGAATTCCTCGACAAAATAAGCATGAGGATGACTTTCGATATTAGGAATAAATATGACTGGAGAATGCGATTTAATATCGGAATTTTCTCAAAGGATGGAATGCTACTTTGTAACGTAAGCGACTGGGAGATTTTTGGAAAAATTATATATGCAGTAGTCGAGCTGAATTTTGATTGTAGTTTTGAGTATTGCGGCACGCAAAAACATAATTTTATCAACCTTTATAATTATTTATCCGTCGCAGGATCGGTATTGAACGAAATAAGAACTTGGAGATTTTAGTAATTACAGTGACAGTACACTTTTACCCTGTTCGCCTCTATCTCTGCGTGTAAATTGACCGCATGGCTCGCCTTCCCGCATCGTCGCTCCCGATCTGCCGCACCACGTGACGCAACGCGGCAACGGGCGGGCCAAGGTGTTTCTCACGCCCGAGGACTACGCGCTCTACAACAACCTGTTGGTCGAGCATTGCCGCGCCGCCAATGTCGGCATCTGGGCTTGGTGCCTTATGCCGAACCATGTGCACTTGATCCTGACGCCGACCGATCCCGACGGCCTGCGCCGCGCGCTCGCCAAGCTGCACCGCGCCTATGCCGGCATCATCCATGCGCGACAGAAGAAAACCGGTCATTTCTGGCAAGGCCGCTTCGGCGCCGTCGCGATGGATGAGGACCACCTCCTGTCGGCGGTGCGCTATGTCGGACTGAATCCGGTGCGCGCAGGGCTGGTGAAACAGGCGGCCGATTGGCCGGGCGCATCTGACAGGTGAGCCCGATGGCGTTACTGATCCGCAGCCAATGAGGGACCGTCTGCCATCATCGAGCGGGCTGTTCGATCTGGTCGAGACGGATGCCGTGGCCTTCGAGGCTCTACGCAAGGCTGAGAGCATCGGCCGACCGGTGGGCGGCGAGGCGTTTCTTAGCCGGATTGCCGGGCAAACCGGAAGAGCCGCAAAAACCAGGGAAGCGGGGCCGGCGGGGCAAAATTAGTGCACTGTCACCGTAATTCGTCGTATTGAAGCTTCAGTGCATGTCCGCGTGGCCTACCAAAAACCAGGGCAAAAAAGCTGGAGCGAAAATGAATGAATAATCTTGAAGTCAGTTCAACGGAAAAAAAGAGAATTGACAAGGTAATTCTTGCATCGATTTCAAAATCTTGGGATGACTTCAAACGTCTGTCAGATGAACCGTTTTCAAATGAAAAGTCTATGCTCGAACAATTTCAATATTCTTCCAAGTGGATTCGACAGTCCAGAGAAAGCTTGAATAAATCTATCAAGATGACATTGCTAGAAGACGGAGGTCGTCTCATCTACACCATGTTAAAATCGAAAAATGGAACGAATATCATTCTAACTATGCATAGTACTGACGATTCGGAATTAAGCATTATAAGCATATGGAGTTTTTTCCAGGAATTGGATATAAATTCACTTTTTGACAGCTAAACTCTTAGCGGGAATTACGGTGACAGTGCACTTTTACCTATTCACTCAGCTGTCGCCGTGCGTAGATTAACCGCATGGCTCGCCTTGCTCGCATTGTCGTTCCCGGTCTGCCGCATCACGTGACGCAACGCGGCAACGGGCGGGCCAAAGTGTTTTTCACGCCCGAGGACTACGCGCTCTACAACAACCTGTTGGTCGAGCATTGCCGCGCCGCCAATGTCGGCATCTGGGCATGGTGCCTTATGCCGAACCAAGTGCACCTGATCCTGACGCCGGCCGATCTTGACGGCCTGCGGCGCGCGCTCGCCAAGCTGCATCGCGCCTATGCCGGCATCATCCATGCGCGGCAGAAGAAAACCGGACATTTCTGGCAAGGTCGCTTCGGCGCCGTCGCGATGGACGAGGACCACCTCCTGTCGGCGGTGCGCTATGTCGGACTGAATCCGGTGCGCGCAGGGCTGGCGAAACAGGCGACCGATTGGCCCTGGTCAAGCGCCCAGGCGCATCTGACGGGCGAGCCCGATGGCGTCACCGATCTGCAGCCAATGCGGGACCGTCTGCCATCATCGAGCGGGCTGTTCGACCTGGTCGAGACGGATGTCGCGGCCTTCGACGCGCTGCGCCAGGCCGAGAGCATCGGCCGACCGGTGGGCGACGAGGTGTTTCTTGGTCAGATTGCCGGGCAAACTGGAAGAGCCTTAAAACCAGGAAAGCGGGGGGCGGCGGGGCAAAATTAGTGCACTGTCACCGTAATTCATTATGGGACCATCGGGAAAGGCTGCAAAGGCAGAGTCAACATTTCGTGTCATGGACGACGGGACTCGACAGTTTTCGACGATGATTACCCATATGGGCAAGAGGACAACGGAATGAAATTTCCCGACAAGTTGGAATTTCTAGCTGCATTTGGTCTCGAGCCAGAGGATGAAGACCCAAGCACATCATATGTGCGATATGTTTTTCGATCGAATACTGGCCCGTTGGAAGCGGAGGTTTCTTTTAGCGATGTTTCAAAATCTTTTCAGATTTCCACTCGCATAGCAGGCAATATATTTGGCACTATATCATCCGAGAAGGTAAATCTCATTGAAATAACTCAAGGTCAGAACGGGGAAAGTGGCCTGCGTGTCGTATTTAATATTCATGACGTCGTCTCTGAAGCCTTAATTACCTTCACCCCAGAAATTACCTACCATTGGTGGCTAATTGGAGAATAAATTACGACGAGAGTGCACTATTTGAATGCGGAAATTACGGTGACAGTGCACTTTTTACCCTGTTCGTCTGGCTATCGCCGCGCGTAGATCGACCGCATGGCTCGCCTTGCCCGCATCGTCGTTCCCGGTCTGCCGCATCACGTGACGCAACGCGGCAACAGGCGGGCCAAGGTGTTCTTCACGCCCGAGGACTACGCGCTCTACAAGACCCTGCTGGCCGAGCATTGCCGTGCCGCCAATGTCGGCATCTGGGCATGGTGCCTGATGCCGAACCATGTGCATTTGATCCTGACGCCGGCCGATCCCGGCGGCCTGCGCCGCGCACTCGCCAAGGTGCACCGCGAATTACGGTGACAGTGCATTTATTGCCAGACCGTCTCGACCACCTGAGCCGCTAAAGCCACGCCGCCTCTGTAGTCCAAAGCAGTGCCGGACGAGACCAATCTGCTCTGCCGGAATTCAAGCGTCCTCAATCGATATCCCGATCGCTGACGCTCCCACCCTACCCCAGCAGCCCACAACCCACCTACCCTGTGGATAGACCCCAAACACCGCCATCATTCCCGACATCGGCTTGCAAGAAGCCCTAGACTGAGGCTCTTGGGGAATCGGGTGGATGTCGAGCAAGCCGAGTCATTGCGTCGTGTTGTTCACGCTGCTGGCTGTTGCCGGCTGCACCTCCGCGCCGGGCAAGGACTTCTTCACCGAGACCATCGACAGCCTGCACGCCAAGAACTCGCCGCTGCGGGCGGGCTATAGCGGGCCTGCCGCCGTCACTTCGGCGTCGAGCGCGGCACAGCGCTTCAACGGCGCGCAATATCAGGGCACTGGCCAGTTCGTCTCGTCGGGCGCCCCGGTCACCAAGGTGACGAGCGACGGCTCCGGCAAGTTCGAGCTCAACCTGGTCAACGCGCCGATCGCCGACGCGGCCAAGGCGGTGCTGGGCGACGCGCTGCACCTCAACTACATCGTCGACCCGCGCGTGCAGGGCACGGTGACGCTGCAGACCTCGCAGCCGGTGTCGCAGGACGCGCTGGTCGACATCCTGCAATCGGCGCTGGCGGTGAACGCCGCCGGCATCACCAGCCGCGCCGGCACCTACCAGATCGTGCCGCTGTCGGAGATCATGGCCAGCACTCCGCCGGTCAGCGTGCCGTCGACCTCACCGTCCGGTCCCGGCGTCAAGGTGCAGGTGCTGCAGCTGCAATTCATCGCCGCCGACGAGATGAAGACCATTCTGGAACCGATCACCCGCCAGGGCTCGGTGCTGCGCGTCGATTCCACCCGCAACATCATCACCGTCGCCGGCAGCGACAGCGACCTCAATGCCATCCGCGAAGCGGTCTCGGTGTTCGATGTCGACTGGATGCGCGGCATGTCGGTGGCGCTGCACCCCTTGAAGACCTCCAAGCCGGAAGCGGTCGCCGCCGAACTCGATTCGATCTTCGGCACCAAGGAAGGGCCAGGCGCCAAGCTCATCCAGTTCATCCCCAACGACAGGCTGAATTCGGTGCTGGTGATCACCTCGCGCCCGGCCTATCTGGCGCGCGCGGCAACCTGGATCAACAAGCTCGACAGGCTGGCCGAGACCAATGAAAGCCAGCTCTTCGTCTACCAGATCCAGAACCGGCCGGCCAAGGAACTGGCATCGGTGCTGAGTTCGGTTCTCGGCACCACGGTGAAGACCGAAGGCCAATCGGGCGGCTCGAACGTGGCGCCCGACCAGACGCCGATCGCCATGCAGTCGGACGGCGTCACACCGGCGCCGCTGACCGGGCCTTCGCCCTCGCTGCCTCAGCAGGACAATCAGGCGCCCGCCCATGCCACTGTCGTCGCCGATGTCGAGAACAATGCGCTGCTGATCCAGACCACGGCGCGCGACTACCAGCGCATCGAGCAGATCCTGTCCAAGGTCGACGTGCTGCCGACGCAAGTCATGCTGGAAGCGGTGATCGCCGAAGTCACGCTCAACGACGATTTGAAATACGGCCTGCGCTGGTTCTTCGAGAATGGCGGTACCAAGGTCTCCGTGACCGACGTGGCCAAGGCCGCCGCGGCGGCCACCCTGCCCGGCTTCAACTGGAGCTATGCAACCGACAACATCCAGGTGACGCTGAACGCGCTTTCCAAGATCACCGACGTCAACGTCATTTCGGCGCCCACCATCATGGCGCTCAACAACCAGAAGGCGATCCTGCAGGTCGGCGACCAGGTGCCGATCCTGACCCAGCAATCGCAGGACACCGGCAACGGCAGCGCGCCGATCATCAACTCGGTCCAGATGAAGGATACCGGCGTCATCCTGACGGTGACGCCGCGCATCAACAATGCCGGCAGGGTCATGCTCGACATCCAGCAGGAGGTCAGCAACGTCACCAAGACGGACAGTTCCGATATCGACTCGCCAACCATCCAGCAGCGCAAGGTCCAGACGCGCGTGCTGGTCAATGACGGCGAGAGCCTGGCGCTGGGCGGCCTCATCCAGCAGAACAACAGTGTCGACCGCAGCCAGGTGCCGATCCTCGGCGACATCCCTATACTCGGCAATGCGTTCAAGCAAAAGGACGACACGATCAGACGGACCGAATTGATTATCTTCATCCGGCCACATGTCGTGCGTGATATCAACGAAGCCCGCGAGGTGACCGACGAATTCCGCGGCAAGATCAGCCTGCAGACGCCGATCCAGAAGCGGCGCGGCGGCACCAAGCTGCAGCAGGATTTGAAGAGGCTGGCGTATTGACGATGGTGACGCACCCCTCTCTCGTGCTTGCCGCGACGATCGCCCTGGCGGTTGTGCTTGGCGCCATTTCGATCGCCGATTTCCGCCGGCAGATCATCCCGGACGGGCTCAACCTGGCGCTCGCCGGGATCGGCCTTTCCTATCAGCTGGCGGCCGACGCCGACGCAATGCCGCAGCGCCTGCTCTTCGCCGCCGCGACCTTCGCCGCCGCCTGGCTGCTGAGGCGCGGCCATTTCCTCATGACCGGACGCATCGGCCTCGGCCTCGGCGACGTCAAGATGCTGGCGGCCGCTTCATGCTGGATCAGCCCGCTGCTGTTGCCGGTGCTGCTGTTCATCGCCAGCGCCAGCGCTTTGCTGTTCGTCGGCGGCCAGGTGGTCGCGACGGGGCCGGCGGCGGCGCGGGCCCGCGTCGCCTTCGGTCCGTTCATCGCCATCGGCCTCGGCGCAAGCTGGGCGCTGGAGCAATTTGCAGGTCTAGACATGGGACTGCTCTGATGATGCGCTTTCTTCAACCCTCCGAAAGACTTCAATCCTCCGAAAAAACGGGCCGCGCTCGCGACGATCGCGAAGGCGGTTTCACCCTGGTCGAGCTTCTGGTCGTGCTTGCCATCATCGCACTGATCGCCACGCTGGCGGCGCCACAGGTGCTGCGCTATCTCGGCGCGGCCAGGACCAATGCGGCCAAGGCGCAGATCCGCAACATCGAAAGCGCGCTCGAACTCTACTATGTCGACAATGCGAAATATCCGACCAACGAAGAGGGCCTCAACGCCCTGGTCGCGCAGCCTGCCGGTGAAACGCGCTGGAACGGGCCTTATCTCAAGGGAAGTACCGGCCTGAAGGATCCATGGGGCAGGCCCTACTCCTACGAAGTGAAGGCCGATGCCAGCGGCGTGGTCATCCGCAGCCTTGGCAAGGACGGCAAGCCCGACGGAACCGGCGAGGACCAGGACGTCACCAACTGACGGCGACCGGAGAGAGCGCTCAATTCGTGCGAGGGGTGCCGGCAAGATCGAGGCGGGCAAACCCGCGCGACGAATAGGCCGCGCCATCGCGCACCACCGAGAGGGTGAAGCGCACGGCGGCGGGCAGTTGCCGCGGCGCATTCCAGCCCGGCAGCCACGATGGCGGCGCCAGCGCGTTGTCTAGATATTCGAATTTCATGGCACTCACGCCGCCGATCAGCCGCACCGGTTCGCTCGACACCGCTGCACCAGGTTTGCTGCCGCGCCGCGTTTTCTGGACGATGGCCAGCGCCGCCCCCGTCTGGCCCCCGTCGGCAAGCGAAACGGTGATTTCGCGCAATGCGGAGGATTTGAAGCCGATCGCCTGAACGGCATTGAACTCGACCCAGGCACCATCGCCGCTGAGATAGAGCACTTGGTCCGGCGACGATTTCGACAGGGGCAAGGCCTCGGCATGGCTGATCGCCGTCTCGAGAAACCGCGATGCGGCGTCGACCTCCATCTGGAACTCGGTTGCCTTTTCGATGCGCATCATCGTTCGAGCCTGGCCGAGAAAGACCATCATCAGCGACGTGATGACGCCGATCAGCGCCAGCCCCACCAACACATCGATGAGCGCGAAACCCGCCACCGGCCCCGAGGATTGCGGATGCGCATTGACGCTTGATGAAGCAGCACCTGCAAGATGGCGGCGAACGGCGCGGGCCTTCGCCCGAGCGCGGGAGAACATCCAGCTCATGGCGCAGCCGGGCCTCGCGCCGGCACAAAGGTCAGAAACGGCCCGCTTGGAAACGCGCCGCCCTGCTTCTCGATGAGAACGGCGGTCACTTTCGCCTTCGCGACGTCTATCGTGCGGGTCTTCAGGGTCCAGCCCGGTTGTGCCGTGGTTTGTGCCCGGGCCTCGTAGTCGGCCAGCATCATGCGAACCGTTCTGGCCGCTTCGACCTGGCGCTTGGCCGCGGCAATGCTGCGGCTGGCCAGCACGATCGACTGGCTGGCGATGCCCAGCACGAGCGCCAGGATCGTCATGGCGACGATCATCTCCAGGATCGAGAATCCATCTTCGGATGAGGATTGGGGCAATGGCCCAGTCATGGCAGGGTTCGCCATGTCGGAAGCCCTGTCAGCCAGTTGACCGCGATACGCGCGGTCCGTCCTTTCCGCTGCAGCGCCATGTCCATGCCGGAAGCGCGGCCGTCGGGAAGGAAGGTGAGCACCGTCTGCCGGTCGGCGACGACGGTCTCCTGGCCGGTGATGACGGTCATTTTGACATCGTCCGGCAAGGCCAGGCTGTCTCGTTCGCCGAAGCGGATAACACGGCTACCCAGGTCGACAAGGACCTGCTTCGGCCGGGCGGTGGCGATGGCCGATGTGCGCGACAGGCGCAACCGCATGGTGATCTCGCCGGCCACCGTCTCCAGGCTCTTGGTGCGATAGTGGCTGACCAGCCCCGGTGCAGCGATGGCGGCGACAAGCGCCATGATCGCCAGCACCACCAGCATCTCGACCAGGGTGAACCCCGCCGTCGCGTGTGCCTGCGTGTCGGCTGCGGGAGCGGCGGTCATTGCAGCGCCAGATCGTTGATGGAGAGGATCGTCGTCATAACCGAAATGACCAGGCTGCCGACGAGAAAACCGAGCGAGATCGTCAGCGCTGGCGTCAGCAGCTTCAGCACGGTGTCGATCCGCCGCGTCAGCGTCAGCTGAAGCATTTTAGCGGCGCGATCCAGCACCACGGGAAGTGCATTGGCCTCTTCGCCAAGGGAGACCAGCGACATTGTCGCGTGGTCGAAAATCCCTGCCTTGACGATCGCGCCGTGCAGGCGGGCGCCATTGGCGACATTGTCTTCGATCGATGCGAAGCTTGTCGCCAACGAACTCTGCCTGGAAACATTGGCGGCAAGGCCAAGCGCCTCGGTCATCGCCACGCCGTTGCCGAGCAGCAGCGCAAGCGTTTCGAGATAGCGCGCGATCACCGCGTCCCTGACCAGCGCGCCGATCAGCGGGATCCGCAGCAGCCAGTGCGAAAGCCGTCTTCTGGCGCCGGCGGAACGGGACAGCAGGAGATAGCAAAGCAGGCCGAGCACCGCCGCCAGCGGGAAAACGAAGGGGTAGTCGCGGAACACCGTGCCGAAGGCGGAAAGCATGGTCATGGTGAAGGGCTTGGGGGCCGACGAGCCCTCGAAGATCGGCTCCAGCGCCGGCACCAGGACCGTCGCCAGAATGACGAGTGCCCCGCTCATGACCAGGAGCAGGAAGGCCGGATAGGCCAACGCCTCGATGATCGCGGCGCGGCGCTTGGCCGTCGCCTCGAACGTGTCCGCCAGCCGCTGGCAGATAAAGGCCATCTTGCCGCTGCGCTCGCCGCTGGCAAGCAAGGCGGCAACGTCCGGCGTGATGCCCGGCAGTGCGGCAAAGGCTTCGGCGATCGGCCGGCCGCCGGTCGTCAGGTCGAGCACCGATTGCAGTTGCTGGCGCCGCTGCCGGTTGGCTTCGCCCGAAATGACCGCGCCCAGGGCGCGGTCGACCGTGAAGCCGGCGTTCAGGAGAACCGAAAGCTCGGAGAACAAGCGGCTGAGGTCGACCCTGCGGGTCAGCGTCAGCGCGCTGCGGCCCGGCAGGCGAAGCTGCGGCCTTTCGCTGTTCACGGGTGCAAGATGGTAGGACCGGCGACCCTGCTGCGCCAGTTTTCGGGCGGCGTCCTGTTTGGTCGACGCATCGAGAACGCCGGCCTCCGTCGAGCCGTCGGCCAGGTAGGCGCGATAGGCGAAGGCCGGCATCAGTCAGCTCCCGCCAGATCGATGACACGGCGGACCTCGTCCATTGTGGTGACCTGCGATCGGGCAAGGGCGGTTGCGTGGACCGACATCGGCACCAGGTCGTCCTCGGCGGCAATGCGGCCGATCTCCATTTCGCCGGCGCCCTGGTCGATGAGTTCGGCGATGCGCGGCGACACTTGCAGCATTTCATAGGTCACCGTGCGGCCGCTGTAGCCGGAGCCGTTGCAGGTGCGGCAGGCCGGACCGGTCTGCTCCGCGCCCCGGCAGGTCGGGCAGACACGGCGCAACAGCCGCTGCGCGATGACGCCGCGGATCGTCGCGCCGAGCAGATAGCCGTCGATGCCCATGTCGCGCAGCCGCGTCAGCGCGCCGGCGGCGCTGTTGGTGTGCAGTGTGGAGAACACCAGATGGCCGGTCAGCGCCGCCTGGACCGCGACCTGCGCCGTCTCGCGGTCGCGGATTTCCCCGAGCAGGATGATGTCGGGATCCTGGCGCAGGATCGAGCGCAAGGCGGCGGCGAAGTCGAGGTCGATCGCAGGATTGACCTGGAGCTGGGTGATGCCGGCCATGCGGTACTCGACCGGATCCTCGACGGTGAAGATCTTGACGTCCGGCCGCGAACGCTCGGCAAGGATCGAGTACAGCGTCGTCGTCTTGCCGCTGCCGGTCGGACCGGTGATCAGCACGATGCCATTGGCCGATTGCGACATGTTGCGGATCTTGGCCTGCGCGGCGCCGTCGAAGCCAAGCTTCTCCAGCTTCAGTTCGACGCCGGCGCGATCGAGAATGCGCAGCACGATGGCCTCGCCGTGAATGGACGGAATGACCGAGACGCGCAGGTCGACGTCGCGGCCGCGCACGGCAATGCGCATGCGACCGTCCTGCGGCAGGCGCCGTTCGGCGATGTTGAGCCGCGACAGGATCTTGATGCGGGTCGAGATGCCGGACAGCATCGCGATCGACGCGGTGTCGACGGTGGACAGCATGCCGTCATGCCTGAAGCGGATACGGACATGGTCTTCGAGCGGCTCGATGTGAATGTCGGTGGCTCTTGCATCGACCGCCTTGTGGATGGTCTCGGCGACGAAGCGCACGATCGGCGCCTCACGGGCGAAATCCTTCAAGCGCTCGAGGTCGTCAGGGCCGAAATCCAGGATTTCACCACTGCCGCCGCCATTCGAAACGGCGGCAAGGGCCGATTGCTCGATGCGGTCGATGCATTCGGCGATCATGCGCCTTGGCAAGATGCGCAGCGCCAGGGTGCGCTCATAGTGGAAGGCCAATGCATCGATGGTGGCCGAAGAGAAAGGATCGGCCACCGCGACGACCAGCCGCTCGGCGTCCATCTGCAGCGGCAGGATGGCGTTTTCCCTGAGATAGGCCAGCGGTACGCTTGCCAGCATTTCAGGGCTGACCTGTTCGGGGATCTCGACCGGCATCGGTGCTTCGAGATAGCGGCTGAGGCTGCTGGCCAGCTCCTGCTCGCCGATCAGCCCGAGTTCGGTCATCACCGTATCAAACGGGTGCCCCGATGTTCGCGATGCTCCCAAGGCGCGTTGAGCGGCATGCGCGGTCAGCACTTTCTCGCCCTCGAGAAAGGCGAGAAACGCCTCGATCCCCTTCGTCTGGGCGGAAGCGTTCATGAGCTCCAACCCCTAAGGATCTGTGCCGCCTCGGTGCCGAAAAGCATCTCGCAGTCGGCGGTGCCGGCAACTGGCGGCAATACGCCGGCTTCGGCGGCCGGGCTTCGGGCGACGCGGGAAAATGCCGCGCCCGTCGGAGATTTCTCGATGATGAACCCGGCCTCGCCCGCGATCCCGGAGCCGTCCCGCCTCGCCGCCACGTCGACCGTGTAGGCAGATGCATCGGCCACCGCCTGAACGACCGAAGCGCTGGAGCCGCTTGCAAGGGCGGCGCGAAGCCGGCCTGGCGCGCGATCAGCGCTGATCGTGCCACGCTTCGAGTTGACCGTGAAAACGCCATTCAGGGTATGCAGCGGTATCGACGACAGTGCTGAAAACTCCTGCAGTTCGGACACGGATTCGAACGGCGCCTGCTTGTCTTCGGGCGGCCCGACAGTGCTTCTCGACCGCGGCAGGTCGGCGAACAGCTTTGCGCTGTCGCGAAACCGGATCGTGGCCTTGGCCAATTCGGCCGATGCCTGCTGCTCGAAGCCGAGCGCCGCAAAGCCAAGCT